>NZ_CP041185.1:3788622-5051496 GCF_006517255.1 Janthinobacterium tructae
CGTGACCAAGCCCGTCAAATTGAACGTGAGCAAATTCAAGTGCATCATGCACCCGCGCTACAAGCGTGAAGTATGCGGCGCCGATGCCAGCGCGGAATTCAAGCGCAGCGACTTTGGCCTGAACTACGGCATGCCGGCATTCTCGCCGGAAGTCAAGCTGGCCATCCAGGTCGAAGCGATCAAGGCCGACTAAACACGGCCTTGCCGCATGACAAGCCCGCCTCGCTGCCCGCAGCCAGGCGGGCTTTTGCATGCACGACGCAAATCCGCTGGACTTTTCTATCGTGCGGCATCAGTATCACCTGGCATGATGTTTTTCTAACATGACACCCCCACTCACCCATCGCGCGGAGGACTGCATGAATTTCATTATCTGGATCGTTATTGGCGGCGTCATCGGCTGGCTGGCCAGCATGGTCATGAAAACCGATGCGCAACAGGGCATCTTCCTCAATATCGTCGTCGGCATCGTGGGCGCCTTTCTCGGTGGCTGGCTGCTGGCGCCGCTGTTCGGCACGGGCACCATCAATAGCGACAATTTCAGCCTGTCTTCACTGCTGGTCTCGTTCCTGGGCGCCGTGATCCTGCTGGGCATCGTGAACCTTTTGCGCCGCGGCAAAATCCGCTAGACCGGCAACACGCCATCGTTCACCACATGTCCGGGCCGCGCAAGCTCCCGGACATTTCCTTGCCGCCAAGACAAGTATGGAAAAATACCACAGCCACCGTACGGAAAAATGCGCGCTGGCAGCCGATTTTCTGCCCCATTCCAGCACAAATAATGCAATTTAAATAATTCGACGTCAACATGCCACCCGGAAAATGTGATTGACTAGTGCGAGTTCGATACGGATACTCTAGGTCGCCCGCTGAGAAAAACACTGGGTACACGTTGGTTCCGACTTCCCACCATGTAAAAAGACTAGAACTCGAATGAAAAAATCTTTAATCGCGCTCGCCATCCTGAGCAATTTCGCACACGCCGACGAAGGCATGTGGATGCCCCAACAGCTGCCACAAGTAGCCAAGGAACTGAAAGCGGCCGGACTGAAACTCGATCCGACCACCCTGACCAAACTGACCGAGTTCCCGATGGGCGCCATCGTCAGCCTGGGCGGTTGCTCGGCCTCGTTCGTCTCGCCGCAAGGCCTGGTTGCCACCAACCACCATTGCGTCTACAACAGCGTGGCGGTCAATTCGACCAAGGAACGCGATTTGCTGGCCAACGGCTTCCTGGCCAAGACCTTCGCTGAAGAATTGCCGGCCGCCCCGGGCAGCCGCATCTTCGTCACCTCGGCCGTGACGAATGTCAGCGACAAGATCATCACTGCCGACGTGGCCAAGCTGCAAGGCAAGGCACGCATCGACGCGATCGAAAAAAACCAGAAAAAACTGGTCGCCGAATGCGAAAAAGAAGCCGGCTTCCGCTGCACCGTGTCGGCCTACTACGGCGGCCTGGAGTTCTACCTGATCAAGCAACTGGAAATCCGCGACGTGCGCCTGGTACACGCGCCTCCAGCGGGCGTAGGCAAATTCGGCGGCGACACCGACAACTGGATGTGGCCACGCCACACGGGCGACTACGGTTTCTACCGCGCCTATGTCAGCCGCGATGGCAAGGCTGCCGACTTCAGCAAGGACAACGTGCCTTACCAGCCAAAACACGTGCTGAAACTGGCCAAGGATGGCTTGAAAGAAGGCGATTTCGTGATGGTCCTGGGCTACCCTGGCCGCACCAACCGTCACCGCCTGCCATCGGAAGTGGCCTACACGTTTGACTGGAACTACCCGGCCTTCGTGAAAGCCTCGGGCGAAACCCTGGCCATCATCGCGCGCGAAACCAAGGACAACAAGGATGTCGCGCTGAAATACGCGGGTCAGGTCGCTGGCGTGAACAATTACTACAAGAACCGCCAAGGCATGCTCGATTCCTACGCCGGCAGCGACTTCCTGGCGCGCAAGACGACGGAACACGACGCCCTGAAAACCTGGGTCAATGCCACGCCAGCACGCAAGGCGGAATTTGCCGGCGACATCGAGCAGGTGGAAAAGCTGATCGCCGAGCGCGACGCCGACACCAAGCGCGACTTCTTCCTCAGCTACGCACAGCCGCGCCTGCTCAACACGGCACGCAGCCTGTACCGCCTTGCGAACGAAAGCACCAAGGCCGATACGGAACGCAAGTCCGGCTACCAGACGCGCGATTTGCCGCGCCTGACCTCGGGCGTCACGTCGGTCGAGCGCACCTACGACGAAAAAGTCGACAAGGCGCTGGTACTGAACAGCCTGACCAAGTACGCCGCGCAACCGGCAGCACAACGCCGCGCCAGCTTTGACGCCGCCATCGGCATCAAGGACGGCATGTCGCCGGCCGAGCTGTCCGCCGCCCTGGACAAACTGTATGCGAACAGCAAGCTGGCCGACAAGGAAGAACGCGCAGCATGGCTGAAACGCACGCCAGCCGAATTCCAGGCCAGCAAGGACAGCTTCATCCAGGCAGCCGTCGCCATGTATCCGGATTCGCTGAAAAACGAAGCGGAAGACGAAGAACTGGCAGGCAAGATCCAGCAAGCCTACGCCAACTACATGAAAGCAAAAATTGCCTTCATGAAGAGCAAAGGACTGGCCGTCTACCCTGACGCCAACAGCACCTTGCGCGTCACGTTCGGCAAAGTTGCCGGCCGTGACCATGGCGCCGACGGCACCACCTGGACCGCTTTCACCACCGTCAATGGCGTCGCCGCCAAAGCCACGGGCGAAGGCGAGTTCAATGCACCAGCGAAACAACTGGCCGCCATCAAAGCCAAGGACTTCGGTAAATTCGTCGATCCCAAGCTGAAAACCGTGCCGGTCGACTACCTGGCCACCCTGGACATCACCGGCGGCAACTCCGGTTCGGCTGCCCTGAACGCCAAAGGCGAATTCATCGGCCTGGCATTCGACGGCACGCTGGACTCGATCATTTCCGATTGGGACTACAACAAGGCCAACACCCGTTCGATCCAGGTCGACCTGCGCTACATGCTGTGGAACATGAAACACATCGACCACGCCGACAACCTGCTGAAAGAAATGGGCGCTGAATAACAAAAAGCCATAACCCGGCAACGGGTGATATAGCCTGAGCCACTCCTGCGGGAGTGGCTTTTTTTCGCCTAGCGTTTTACTTTGCCAAAGCGAAAAGGCACAGCTTGCTCCGCGCCAAACACTGGCCCACGGCCACTTCCCAGCGGCAGCATGACCCGCCGGCCATCCTGCAGCAGCAAGGCCAGGTCGGCGCCGGGAAAGCGCTGCGCCAGCAGCCGATACGCCGGCCGGGCGATGCCCGTGGCGGGAATCACGATGCGATAATCGGCCTCGCCAAAATCGAGCAGCAGCGCGGGAGCCTCAGATCCCGGCAGCGCCGTGATGCGCAAGCGCGTGCGTCCCTTGACGAGCTCGAAGACTGACCACAGGGGCAAGCTGCGCCGCATGGCGCCGATCTGCAGCTGCGGCGCCTGGCCCGCGTCCGCCGACGTCAGCAAGACATCGGGCCGTTCCTCCGATACTGCCCCATCGACGGCCAGCAGCCAGCCCCGGTAGCGTATCAGCGCGCCTCGTCCGGCGGCCGTCACGGCCCCGCCCTGCGCCACGGGTTCGTTGCTTGCCGGCAAGTGCAACGGCGCCGCCTGTGCCGCCAGGGATATCCACCACACCAGTGCCGCCATCGCTGCCGCATTCGCCGTCTTCAGCATGCCGCCTCCCCTTGCCCGTGAAACGTATTCATAGCACAAGTACTCCAGCAAGCCCCTGCGGCGCATCAAGGCAGGAGCGCCGGTGCTACAATTGGCCCCTAGCGGGCGTACTTACCCAGCGCGCCTTCCCCCTCCCAGACTCAGACCGCTATGCCACCAGACTTGCGCACGACCTACGAACTCGGTAACCACAACCAGACCACGACCTGGCTGGAATGCATCACCTTCTACAAGGATCTCGCCGCACGCTATCCACACGTGCTGCATTTCGAACAGATCGGCCTGTCCGACTCGGGCGTGCCCATCCACGCTGGCGTCGTCAGCGCGGACGGCGTGTTCGACCGCGAGCAAATCAAGCGCGCAGGGCGCACCGTTTTCTTCAACAACAACGGCATCCACCCGGGCGAACCGGAAGGCATCGACGCCTGCATGGCCATCGTGCGCGACCTCTGCACGGATTCTGCACGCCTGGCGGCGCTGGGCAGCACCGTGCTGCTGTTCATTCCGATCTACAACGTCGATGGCAGCCTGAACCGCGCCAACACCTCGCGCGTGAACCAGGATGGCCCGGAGCAATTCGGTTTCCGCGGCAATAGCCGCCACCTGGACCTGAACCGCGATTTCATCAAGTGCGACAGCCTGAACGCGCAAGTGTTCAACCGCCTGCTAGCCAGCTGGGACCCGGACGTGATGGTCGACACACATACGTCGAACGGCGCCGACTACCCGTACACGATGACCCTGATCCACACGCAGACGGATAAGCTGGGCAATGGCCTGGGTCCCTTCCTGCAAGACACCATGCTGCCGCACATCTTTGCGGCCATGGAAAGCGCTGGCTGGCCCACCTGCCCGTATGTGAATCCCGTCAAGGATAGCCCGGACCACGGCATCGCCGAATTCCTCGAAGTGCCGCGTTTCTCGACCGGTTTTGCGGCCCTGCATCACGTCATCGGTTTCATGCCGGAAACGCATATGCTCAAACCGTTTGCCGACCGCTACGCTTCCATGCGTGCCCTGCTCGACATCACGATGGCGTTTACCATCGAACATGGCGAGACAATCCGCCAATTGCGCGCGCAAGCCAAGGCGGCGGGCCGCACGCAGGCGGAATGGCCGATCCACTGGACCATGAACGAAGAGCAAGCGTCGACCTTCCCCTTCAAGGGCTACGCGGCGCAATACACGCCGAGTATCCTGGGCGACTACCAGCGCCTGTCCTACGACCGTTCGCAGCCGTGGGAGCGCGATATCGCCTACTACAACCGCTTCGATGCGGACGTCACCGTGGCCGCGCCGAAAGCCTATGTGGTGCCGCAAGCCTGGCGCGAAGTCATCGAGCGCCTGCGCTGGAACGGCGTGGAAATGAGCCGCATCACCGCCGAACAGACGCTAACGGCACGCTATTACCACATCGCATCCGTCGGCACGCGCGCCACCGCCTATGAAGGCCATATGTTCCACGATACGGTGGAAGTGGAAGCGCGCTCGGGCCAGTTCACCGTGCAGGCGGGCGACTATGTAGTGTCCCTGGAGCAGGACAACGCGCGCTACGCAGTGGAAACGCTGGAACCGCAGGCGCACGACAGTTTCTTCCGCTGGGGCTTCTTCAACAGCGTGCTGGAGAAGAAAGAAGCGTTTTCCGATTACGTGTTCGAAGACATGGCATCCGAACTGCTGCGCGACGAACCGGCGCTGGCGGCCAAGTTTGCCGAGTGGAAAGCAGCCAACCCGGCCCTGCTGAGCAACCAGGAAGCCGTGCTCGATTTCATCTTTGAGCACTGCCAGCGCTTTGCCGAACCGGAATGGCGGCGCTACCCGGTCATTGCCCTGATGTAAATCCGGGCTGCAGCAACTGCAACATCCTGGCGCCGCATCGGAGATCCCGGTGCGGCGCCTCTTTCTGTGCCCTGCCCACAAGGTAATCCCATGCACTACGCACTGAACCTGCGCACCTTTATTTACAGCCATTATTTCTACCTGGGCTTGCGCGTGGCCGTCGGCCTGGTGGGCCTGGCCTTGCTGGTCCAGGAAATCAGCGACAGTGCCACCGCCATGACGGTATGCATCGGCGCCCTGTGCACGACCCTGATGGACATGCCCAGCCCGCTGCGCCACAAGTTCAACGAAATGCTGGCTTCCGTGCTGCTGTGCAGCGCCGTCACCTTATTAATCAGCCTGTGCGGGCCCGTGCAGTGGCTGTTGATGACGGTACTCGTGCTGGTGAGTTTTCTCGCCAGCATGATGGTGGTGTACGGCAAGAAATCCATGCCCTTGCAGCTGGCCGCCCTGTTCATCATGACCATGTCGATGGAGCATCAGATGACGTGGCAGCAATCATTTCACCACGCGGGCCTGTTCATGCTCGGTGGCCTCATCTATCTGGCCTATGCCATGGCCATCGCCTGGGTCTTGCGCCACCGCATCAAACAGCAAGTGCTGGCCGAAGCCCTGTTCGAGTTAGCCGCCTACATCGACATCAAGGCCGATTTCTACGACACGCGTTTCAATTTGACGGAGCAATTCAACAAGCTGGTGCGCCATCAAAGCATTTTGGCCGACCGCCAGCAAGCGTCGCGCGATTTGATCTTGCGCAGCCACAAGAACAGCAAGGATGCCATCGTGGTGCAGGTGCACGTGTGCATGCTCGATTTATACGAGCTGATTCTTTCCACGCACACCGATTACGCGCTGCTGCGCCAGCACCTGGCCGACTCCGACGTGCTCAAATCCTTGCACGACCTCGCTTACAAGGCGGCGCGCGATATCGAAGCCGTGGCGTATGCCGTCACGCGCAAGCGCGCCTCGTATGCGCAGATCAGCTATGACAAGGAATGGGCCGATATTGAAGCGGAAATTGCCCGCCTGCACGCACAAGGCGACGCTGCGCAGGAAGCGCTGGCCACCCTGCGCGCGCAGCGCAACAAGATCCGCGCGATTCTGAAGATGATAGTTGAGCTGCACCTGGCCACGCAAAAAGTCTACGCCAACGTGCCGTTCTGGAGCGGCGCGGACATGGCGCCGTTCTTGTCGCAGCAGAAATACGAACTCAAAACCCTGCTGTCGAATCTGCGCCTGGACTCGCCCGTGTTCCGCTTCGCCCTGCGCGTGTCGATGGCCATCTCGGTGGGATTGCTGATCGGCCACTGGCTGCCGTATGCGGCGCACAGCTACTGGATCGTGCTGACCATCGTCATCATCCTGCGCCCCACCTTCAGCATGACGCGCCAGCGCCGCGCCGACCGCATCATCGGCACCATCATCGGCTGCGTGGTCACGGCCATCGTGATCCGCTTCGTGCACAGCAATATCGTGCTGATGGCCATTTTATTTCTCTCCATCGTGGCCACGCCCACCTTCATCTATTTGCGCTACCGCTACACGGCCATCGCCGTCAGCCTGATGATCTTGCTGCAAATGCACCTGGTGGCGCCCAGTAATCCGAACCTCGTCAGCGAACGCCTGATCGACACGCTGATCGGCGCGGCGGTGGCCACCGTGTTCAGCTTTGTGCTGGCCAACTGGGAGTACCAGAGCCTGCCACGCCTGGTGCGCCAGGTGCTCAACGTGAACCTCAGCTATATGCAGGCCAGCTTCGCGCTGCTGCAGGGAAAATGTTTCGATGATTTCGCCTACCGCATCGAGCGCAAGCGCCTGATGGACAGCCTGGCCGCGCTCAGCTCGGCACTCGTGCGCATGCTCGATGAACCGGCCAGCAAGCAGCGGGCCGTGGAAGACATCAACCTGTTCATCGTGCAAAATTACCTGCTGGTGGCCCATGTGGCGGCACTGCGTTCGATCCTGGGCCGGCATGCCAGCCAGCTGCCTGTCGCGCCCGTCAACGCCCTGCTTGGACACAGCCATACGCAAGTGTGCCTGACCCTGTCACGCGCGCTGGAGCAACTCGACGACAAGGCCGCCATCTGCGCCCCGCTGGCTACCCCTGCCGCGCCGCCTGTCAGCGACGTAGCCTGGTCGGGCTGGCCGCTGGTCAAGCGACGCATCCGGTTGTTGCAGGAAGATGCGGACAAGATCGTGGTACATAGCGCGGCGATCGTGCATATCGTCTCACCGCGCTAAACCGCAGCGATTTATTTCAGATAGCGTTCAAACCAGCCGATGGTGCGCTGCTGCAAGTCGCGCTGGTGTTCGGGCTTGCGGAAGGAATGGCCTTCGCCGTCGTAGATGAACAGGCTGGACGGCACGCCCATGGCGCGCAAGCCGTGCCAGAATTCCAGCGACTGGGCGGCCGGCGTTTCCACGTCGCGCTCGCCCACGTAGATCAGGGTCGGTGTCTTGGCCGCCTTGATCGATTCGATGGGCGAGGCACGGCGGTAAACCTCGGGCTTGTCATACGCGGACGCGCCGAAGAAGGGGATCATCCACTGGTTGATGCCGTTCTGACCGTAATAACTGATCCAGTTCGATACGCCCGCGCCCGCCACGGCGGCCTTGAAGCGGTCGCTGTGCGTGACGCCCCACATGGTCATGAAGCCGCCATACGAATGGCCGATCAGGCCCAGGCGCTGGCCGTCGACGGGCGCCACTTTTTCCACCGCATCGATACCGGCCAGGATGTCGCGCCAGTCGCCGCCGCCAAAGTCGGCCATGTTGGCGCGCGTAAACGCCTGGCCCTGGCCAAAGCTGCCGCGCGGATTCGGCAGGAAGACGAAATAGCCTTTTTGCGTCAATTCCTCGATCACGGTGCTCGCTGCCACATAACGGGGCGAGGCGGCAGCGCCCGGGCCGCCATGCACGTTGACGATCATCGGGTAGCGCTTGCCGGCCTCCACCGACAACGGTCCCAGCAACCAGCCCTGCACCTTGTATTGCTCGTTGTTCCAGCCCACGTTCTGCACCGTCAGCTGCGGCGCAAAGCCGTCATTGTCGCGCGTGATCTTTTTCAGCTGGCCCACCGGTCCCGCCACCAGGTAGCTGGCGTGCGTAAAATCTTCCTGTGCGGCAGCGGCTTGCCGCCCATCGGCGCTGAACGACAGACGGCCATCGCTGCCGCTACTGCTGATCTCACCGAGCAGCACCGGCTGGGCCGGACCGCTTTGCGCATCGACAGGCACCAGCGCCAGCTGCGAATCGATCAGCGCAGTCGCCAGCAAGCCGGCGCCGCGCCAGACGACGCCATTGAAGGTACCGCGATAGTCTTGCGTAAGATTGCGCGGCGTGCCGCCGGCCAGCGGCACGGTGTAGATATCGCCGCCGATGGAGCCGAAATCGCTCATCAGGCCACCGATGAAGGCCACCGTCTTGCCATCCGGCGAGACGGAAGGCAGGTTCAGCTGCATGGCCGGTGATGCGATCACGCGCAGGGCGCCCGTGGCCGCATCGATATGGCTGAGCTTGGCGACCCACCAGTTGCTGTCGCCATTGCCTTGCGCGCTGGTGGCGACAAAGCCGCGGCCATCGGGCGTCCAGCTGTATTCATACACATAGGTGTCGCTTGGTGACAGCAAACGCGGTTCGCCGCCGCTCACCGCCACCACCGCGATGCGCTGGGCATCGTCTTCGCTGCCCACTTCGCCCACCTGCCGCACGCCCGCCTCCACGGCGCCGGCCAGCTTGCGCGCGCCCACCGTGGCGAGCAGGGCCAGCTGCTTGCCGTCCGGCGACCAGCGCGCCGTACCGGCCACGCCCTTGATACTGGTCAACACGCGCACCGGCGCCTGCGACAGGGTGGCCAGGTACAGCTGCGCCGTGCCCGCCTTGGCGTCGTAGCCGACGAAAGCCAGCTGCCTGCCGTCCGGCGACCAGCTGGGCTTGTCGTAAGAACACACGCTGCATGGATCGAATTGCTGCACGATGGCGCCGTTGGCGGCGTCGCGCACGACGATGACTGCATGCGGGCGCTGCGGCTGCGGCTGTTCCGCCGCCTTGCTCGATTCAATGGCGGCGATGTGCTGGCCATTGGCCGACAGGGCCACGGCGCGGTAATCGCGCAATGCCGGCTCGGTGGCAGGGGCGGCCTGCGCCACGCTCACCAGAAGGCCGCTAGCCAGCAGGCCGCAGGCGGCCAGATCAGTTATTTTCATCATGTAAATTCCGGTTAGAAATAAAAAAAACCGCCGGCAAGCGCGGCGGTTTTGGATGGAACAGGCTGCATTAGCGGGCCTTCTTGCCCAGGTGCGAATGCCGCATGCTGTACAGGAAGTAAATGGCCACCGTGACCGCCATCCACACGCTGAATACGACAAACGTCGTATGCGGCAAATCGCGCATGATGTACAGGCAAGCCAGGATGCTCAGGCCGGGAATCACATACGGGCCGAACGGCACGCTGAAGCCTTCGATGCGGTTGGCGCCCTGCTTGTGGCGCAGCACGGGCACGGCAACCGAGACGACCATGAAAGCGGTCAGGGTGCCGATGCTGACCATGTCCCACAAATAAGTGGCATCGATGGAGCCGGCCACCACGGCCACCACCAGGCAGACGATGATGGTATTGCTGACCGGTACCAGGGTGCGCGGGTGGATCTTCTGGAACGACTTGGGGATCAGGCCGTCGCGGCTGACGGCAAACAGGATGCGCGTCTGGCCGTAAATCGTCACCAGGGTCACGCTGAAGACGGAAATGACGGCGCCGGCCGACAGCACGAGCGCGGGCCAGGTCTTGCCCGTGACGTTTTGCAGGATCACCGCCAGGCCCGCTTCCTGGCCTTCGAACAATTTCGCCTGTTGCGCGCCCAGGGCGGCCACGGCCACCAGCAAATAAAACACGGTGACGATGAGCAAGGCGCCAAGGATGCCACGCGGCACATTGCGCGTGGGATTTTTCACTTCGTCGCCTGCGGTGGCCACCGTATCGAGGCCGATGAAGGAGAAGAACACGGTACCGGCCGCGGCGGTGACACCCGTCATGCCGGCAAAGCCCTTGCTATTGTCAGTATTAAAGAAGGGGAAGAAATTGTCGGCATTGAATCCGGAAAACGCGATAACGACAAAAAACACCAGGATCGCCAGCTTGATGATGACCATGATGGCATTCATCAGGGCCGATTCCTTGGCGCCGCGCAGCAGCAAGAAGCCGCACATGCAGATCAAAAAGATCGGCGGCAGGTTGATGTGGCCGGCATGAAACTCCATGCCATGCGGGCCGGAAACGATCATCGGCGTGCGCAGCATCTCGGGAATGTGCCAGCCGAAGGCATTTTCCAGGAAATTGTTCAGGTAGGACGACCAGCCGATGGCCACGGCACTGCCCGCCAATCCGTATTCGAGCAGCAAGCAGGCGGCCATGATGAAGGCAAGAAACTCACCCACGGTGGCGTAGGCAAACGAATACGAGGAGCCGGAAGCGGGGATGCGGAACGACAGCTCCGCGTAACACAAGGCCGTCAAACCGGCCGTGATGGCGGCGATCAGGAAAGACAGGACGACCGAAGGGCCCGCCTTGGGGACGGCTTCGACCATGGTAAAGAAAATACCCGTGCCGATGGTGGCGCCGACGCCGATCATGGTGAGGGAAAACAGGCCGATGGACCGGCTCAAGCCGCTGCTGCTGAGGCCTTCACCATATTCGACCGTGGTATCGATCGGCTTGGTGCGGCAAAGTTTCTGGACCAGGGTTTGGCTCACTAGACTTCCTTTATGAGGCATACGTATTTTCGTACGACGGGTAAAAACACTTGAAACGACGCTCCGGCCCTACCTGGCAAAAAACCGGAAAGATCGCGTCCATTTTCAAAACTAAGCGATTATAGGGCTTTCATCGGCTCAGCTAAACAGAACTTTGATGCAAGGAAACAACGCCAGGCGTGCGCCGGCAAAGCCACGGGAGTGCTGGCGAAGAAGAAATTGCTTATATGAAAGAAAAAGCGCGCCGCTGCAGGAGCAGGGGCGCGCTTTTGACTCAGCTCAACTATGCTGGCTTACTTCTTGACGTGTGGCGCATCGGCCGGTGGCCAGCCTGCTTCGTAGCCTTGCGGCACGTCGTCGCGGCGGTCTTTCGGCGCCAGACCCAGCACGTAGTACAGCACCGTCAGCAGGATCAGCCAGGCTGGTCCGACCATCAGGGCGATGCGCGTATCGGGGAAATACGCCATCAAGCCGATCACCAGCGCCAGGAAGGCCAGCGAAATCCAGGAACCGTAGGGCGCGAACGGCATGCGGAAGGCCAGGTTCTTGATTTCCAGCGGCGTCAAGGTCTTGCGGAACTGGATCTGCGTGACCAGGATCACGCCCCAGGTCCAGACGGCGCCGAAGGTGGAAATCGAGGTGACCCAGATGAACACTTTTTCCGGCACCAGGTAGTTCAGCAGCACGCCCAGCAACAGCGCGAAGACGGACACCAGGATGGCGCGGCGCGGCACGCCGCTGGCCGTGGTTTCCGCAAACGCCTTCGGCGCCTGGCCTTGCAGCGCCAGGTTGTACAGCATGCGACCGGTGCTGAAGATGCCGCCATTGCACGACGACAAGGCCGCCGTCAGCACGACGAAGTTGATGATGCCGGCGGCCGTCTTGATACCCAGGCGTTCGAACGTCATCACGAAGGGGCTGCCGGTGGTGCCGATTTCATTCCATGGGTAGATCGACAGGATGACGAACAGCGCGCCGACATAGAAAATCAGGATGCGCCAGAACACCGAATTGATGGCGTCGGGAATCGATTTCTTCGGGTTCGCCGCTTCGCCGGCCGTCAGGCCGATCATTTCCACGCCCAGATAGGCAAACATCACCATCTGCAGCGACATCAGCACGCCTTGCGCGCCATTCGGGAAGAAACCGCCATGCGTCCACAGGTTCGAGATGCCGACGGCCACGCCGCCGTTGCCCAGACCGAAGACGATCATGCCCGTGCCGCCGACGATCATCAGGATGATGGTGACCACCTTGATCAGGGCAAACCAGAACTCGAACTCGCCGTAAGCTTTCACGGCCAGCAGGTTGATCGCGCCCATGGAGCCCAAGGCCGCCAGGGCCCAGATCCAGCGCGGCACGTCGGGGAACCAGATGCCCATGTAGATGGCGACGGCGGTAATTTCCGCCACGCACGTGACGAGCCACAGGAACCAATAGTTCCAGCCCGTCAGATAGCCTTGCAGGGGGCCCAGGTAATCCTGGGCATAGCGGCTGAAAGAACCGGCCACGGGATTGTGCACGGCCATTTCGCCCAGCGCCCGCATGATCATGAAGATGACCGCGCCACCGATGATATACGACAGCATGATGCCGGGACCGGCCATCTTGATGGCGTTGCCGGAACCCAAAAACAGGCCCACGCCAATCGCGGCGCCCAGCGCCATCAGGCGGATTTGCCGCTCGCCCAGGCCGCGGTGCAAGCCTTGTTCACTCGTTTTCATTACGTGTCTCCGTTTTTTTCTTGAATACACCGATCCCTCGCCCCAATGGCGGTTCCGCTCTTGCTGGAAAGGAGGAAACGGCGCGCCGGCGACAAGCGCCGGCATGCTCAGATGATCAGGCCAGTTCGGCGATCAGTTCGATCTCGACGCAAGCACCCAGCGGGATTTGCGCCACGCCGAAGGCGGAGCGGGCATGCTTGCCGCTGTCGCCGAAGACTTCGACGAACAGTTCCGAGGCGCCATTGGTCACCAGGTGCTGTTCCGTGAAGGTGGAGGTGGAATTGACCAGGCTCATGACCTTGACGATGCGTTTGACCTTGTTCAAGTCGCCGCCACAGGCGTCTTGCAAGGTGGCGATCAGTTCGATGGCGATGCCGCGCGCAGCGATCTTGCCTTCTTCCGTGGTGACGTCCTTGCCCAGTTGACCGACCCAGACCTTGCCATCCTTCTTGGCCAGGTGGCCGGACAGGAAGACCGTGTTGCCCGTGCGGGCATGCATCACGTAGGCGGCAGCTGGTGCGGCAACGACTGGCAGTTCAATGTTGAGGGCTTTGAGTTTTTCGTAAAACGACATGCTATTTCTCCAAGAAAACAATATAAGCGAAACCAAAATTCATGCACGGCAGGGCATGGAGGATGACGCCCTGGCAGCGCGGCAGTGACCGACAACAGTGCCAGATTAAACGTCATCATATTGGTGAACGAGCAGTTTTAGTTCACAAATAGGCCCGGTTATTCAGTGGATTATACCGACAATCAAACAAAATTCAGCATTGGTTCATGAAGCATGCTCTACAGGCATCGAGCGTGACTTTTTTCATTAAATTGTTACTTTTGCAATGTCAAGCCCTCCGGGTCAAGGTTTATCGCCTGCAAAAATGCCTGGTCGTGCGAAACCACAAGTAACGCCCCCTGATATTGCAGCAGCATCTGCTCCAGCGCCTGCAGGCTGGCCAGGTCCAGATGATTGTCGGGTTCATCGAGCAATAGCAGTTGCGGCGGCGCCTGCGCATACAGTTCGGCCGCCAGCGCCACCTTCATGCGCTCGCCGCCGCTGAGCAAACGGCTGGGCATGGTGGCGCGCGCACCGGCAATGCCCAGCAGCGCCAGCCGCGTGCGCAGCTCGCCTTCCGGCACAATGCTGTTGCGTTCCTGCAAGCGCTGCACGGCGCTCCGCTCGCCTTCCTCCAGGCACGCATGCTGGTCCAGCCAGGCCACCTGCGCATGGCAGCGCAGCGCGCCGCTGGCCGGTGTCAGATGGCCGGCGATCACGCGCAGCAGGGTCGACTTGCCGCTGCCATTGTCGCCCGTCACGGCCATGCGGCGCGGCCCGCTGAGCAGCAAGTTGATCGCGTGCGCCTGGCCATGCGGCAAGACCACATCGCGCAGTTCCAGCAGCAATTTCCCATTCGGCACCAGGCTCTCGGGCGCCAGCAGCAGCCGTTCGACCTCGGGCGCGCAGCGGGCGCTGGCGTCCATTACGCGTTGCTGGCGCGCCTGCTGCGCCTCTTGCGCGCGCAGGCGCAGCTTGCCCTGGCTATCCTGGCTTTTCTCCTTTTTCGCGTCGAGCAGCAGCTTGCTTTGATTGCCTTCGCGGCCCTCGCGCTCACCGCGCGTCACCCGTTTATGTTGCCGTTCTGCCTGCTGCTGCGCCTCGCGCTGTTCACGTCTGGCACCGGCCTTTTCCGCTTGCAGGGCGGCAACGTAGCCGGCCTGCTCCAGTTCCCGCTGCTGCGCATACCAGGCGTAATTGCCGCCATAGCTGCGCAAGCCCTGCGGCGACAGCTCGACGATGGCATCGACGTGCGCCAGCAAGGCGCGGTCATGGCTGATCAACAGCAAGCCGCCGGGCCAGCGCGCCATCTGCGCCACCAGGCGGGCGCGCTGCCGCACATCGAGATGGTTGCTCGGCTCATCGAGCACCAGCCAGTCCGCCTGCGACAGCCAGGCGCCTTGCAAGGCAATGCGCTGGCGTTCGCCACCGCTGAGGCGACTCGTCGGCGTGTCGGCCTCGACGTGGCGCAAATCGAGCGCATCGAGCGCCTGGCGCAGGCGGGCGTGGGCATCCCAGCGCTCGCCCACCAGGGCGTAGTCGGCCTCGTCGATGCTGCCGGCGGCGATGCGCGCCAGCGCGGCCAGCACCTCCTGCATGCCGGCGAGCGCCGCCACGGTGGGGTAGCGTTGCGGATCGAGCTCCTGCGCCACGTAATGCACGCTGCTGTCGCAGCGCACGGCGCCCGAAGTCGGCTGCGCCTGGCCCGCCAGCAGGCGCGCGAGAACGCTCTTGCCCACGCCGTTATCGCCGACGAGGCCGATACGTTGCGGGGCAAAGGCAAATTGCAAATCGGAAAACAGAGTGCGGCCATCGGGCAGCACAAAGGAAAGACGGTCGAGTTGTAGTAATGCGGGCATGGATACTCCTTGAGCAAGGCTGGCGAACCCGCGCGGCGCAATGCTGCGCTGGCGGGAAGGGCGAGGCCGTGCACAGCACGGCAGTATCAATGGCGCATGTCGAAGCGTCCTGGAGAAATGGGGAAGAAGCGACAGTGTAGCAGAGCAAGCTTGTCAGCGCTGGCCCAGGGTCGTGTCGCCGAACAGGTTCTTGAATTCGCGCGGCTGCGAGCGCCAGTACTGCGGCGGCGCCTGCACCTGTGCACCCAACTGGGCCGCCGCATGCCAGGGCCAGCGCGGGTCGAACAGGATGGCGCGCGCCAGCGCCACCATGTCGGACTGGCCGTTGGCGATGATATCTTCCGCCTGCTGCGCCTCCGTGATCAAGCCGACGCTGATGGTGGGCAAGCCGCTATCGCGCTTGATGCGTTCGGCAAACGCCACCTGGTAGCCCGGTCCCACGGGAATCTGCTGCTGCGGCGAAATACCGCCGCTGGAGACGTGGATGAAATCGGCGCCCAGTTGCTTGAGTTCCTGCGCGAAACGCACGCTTTGCTCGATTTCCCAGCCGCCCTCGACCCAGTCAGTGGCGGAAAGGCGCACGCCCACGGCCATGCTGGCGGGCACGGCGGCGCGCACGGCTTCATAGACTTCCAGCGGAAAGCGCATGCGGTTATCCAGGCTACCGCCATAGGCATCGGTGCGGTGATTCGACAGGGGTGACAGGAACTGGTGCAGCAGATAGCCGTGCGCCGCGTGCAGTTCGATGCCCTCGATACCGAGCGCATGCACGCGCTGGGCGGCCGCGACAAAGGCGCCCTTGATTTGCATCAAACCCATCTCGTCGAGGGCGATCGGCACGGTTTCGCCGGGCGCATGGGCGATGGCGGACGGCGCCACCGTTTGCCAGCCGCCGTCGGACAGGTGCACGCAGGCGCCGCCCTGCCATGGCGCGCGGCTCGATGCCTTGCGTCCCGCGTGGCCCAGTTGCACCACCAATGGAATCGGCGCGTGGCGGCGGATCGCCTGCACCACGCTGGCCAGCGCTGCCTGATTCGCGTCCGACCACAGGCCCAGGTCATCGGCCGAGATGCGTCCCTCGGGCGAGACGGCCGTCGCTTCCGTCATCAGCAAGCCCGCGCCGGACAGGGCCAGGTGGCCCAGGTGGATCATGTGCCAGTCGGTGGCGTTGCCGTTGTCGGCCGAGTACTGGCACATGGGCGCAATGGCGATGCGGTTGGCCACCTGCAGCGGCCCCAGTGCATACGGCGTGAATAGCTGGCTCATGGCGGACTTTCGGAAAGGGGGAAGCACCGATTCTACTGCGCTTTGGACAGCAGGGCTTACACCTGCTTACGTTTGATACAGCGCAAGGGCTAGCCTTGGGCAGGCGCGGCCGCTAATCTGGACACATCAATAACACCCGCAATACCACCCAGGAGAACACATGAACACGACGACTACCGCCAGCCGCATCCACCCCTTGATGGCCGGCGCCGCCATTTCCGTGACCGTCCTGTGCCTGGTGGGCGCGGCGTCCATCGCCGGCATCCTGCCCAATTCGCGGGCGAATGTGCCGGCCGCAGCGGCCGTACCTGCCGACGTGGCGGCCCTGGCAGCGCCTGTGGCCGCACCGGTGGCCGCGCCCGTCGTCGCGCAGGCTGCCCCGGCACCAGCCCCGGCGCCCGTCGTGCACAAGCGCGTCGTACACCACACGCAAGTGGCGCAAGCGCGTCCTGCCTACAATGACAACAATGATAGCTACCGCGACACAGCCTACCGCGAACCCGCACGCCAGCAGCAGCCAGTGCCTGCGCCGGCACAACCGAACTACGTGGGCATCGGCACGGGTGCCGTTATCGGCGGCTTGATCGGCAATCAGGTCGGTGGCGGCCGCGGCAAGGCGCTGGCGACGGTGGCCGGCGTGATCGGCGGCGGCATGCTGGGCAATGCGGTGCAGAACCAGGTGCAACAGCCACAACGTTAATCGTACGGTCCCAGATAATCGAGCTTGCCCACGGCCACGCCATTGTTTCTCAGAATAGCGTGGACCATGGAAACGTGAAAATAGAAGTTCGGCAAGGCAAAGCTGAGCAGGTAATTGTCGCCCGAGAATTTCTTGCCCTCGTCAGTCCAGTTCAGCACCACTTCCTTCTGCGCGCTGCCCGCCATCTGGCCCGCGTTCACGCTGTCGATGTAGGCGATGGTGTTGGCGATGCGTTCCTGTAACTGCTCGAACGACGCTTCGTTATCCTCGAACTTCGGCGCCGGCACGCCGCTCAGGCGCTCGACCGACATCTTCGACGTATCGCTGGCGCGCTGCACCTGCGCCGTCAAGTCCAGCATGTCGGGCGCCAGCTGCGCGCCCAGTAAAATCTCGGGCACGATGCCATCTTCCTCGACATGGGCTTGCGCTTTTTCCAGCAGGGCCGAGACGACCCGCAAGCCGCGGATGAAGACGGGAATGGTTGCCTGATACATGGATACCGACATGACGAACTCCTGATAGTAAACGATGAGCCAGTGTACCCGAGCTGCTATCTTCCGGCAGCACGCGCAATGTCACTCCTGTGCGTCAACGCACCGAACGGCCCAGTTGCTTTTACTTGTCGAGGTTGACCTTGCCGTCCGGCGTATGGCCGGGCTGTTCAACCGGTTCCTGCGGCAGTACTGGCTGCGGCTTTTCCTTGCGCTTGCCAGTGAAAAATTTGACGATGGCCGCGCCGCCGCCCACCACGGCCAGGAGCAGCACTTTCTTGAAGGCCAGCAGCAGCGCCAGCAACTTGCCGAACAGGCCCAGCTTGCTGGCCACGCCACCGGCCACCAGCGCCGCCAGGCCGTATTCGGCCACCTTGTCCGTCTTGCTGTCGAAATCCGTGTAGCGGTTACCCTCGGTAAATTCCGTGAACGCCGTCACTTGCTGCATTTCTTTCTTGATCGCTTCGATCTGTTGCATGCTGGCGATCGCATTCAGGTTCAGCACGCCTTCGCGGCCCAGCACGCGCACGTTATAGTTCAGCGAGTGCTCGCCGCCATCGACCATCAAGTCCTTGGCCCAGTACAGCTTGTGCGTATCCTTGGCATAGCTGGGTTTTTCCGCCCAGCCCATCAGATGGATGCCGGGATAGCCCTGCTTCTTGCGCTCCGCATTGTTTTCCAGCACGGACGCCTGCATATCCTTGAGCAACTCGTCGTACTTGATGCTGTCCGCATCGTCATCCTTGATATGGCCTTCCTTTTCATACGTGACGATGACGCCCCAGCTATCGCGCTCGAGCACGCTGGTCTTGGCGGGCACGATCATGCCCAGCGATACCATGCCCGGTGGATTGCCCCAGGCATCGACCAGCACCCGCTCGGCGTCCGTCGGCGACAAATAGCGGAAGTTGGCGGGCAAATCCAGAGTGGCGATGCCGCCTGGCAAAGTGATCTTGCCGCGTTGCAGGTGCAGCTGGGCAAGGAATTGCTCGGCCGTCATTTCCGGTGCGGCTGCCTTCTCTTCGGCAGGGGCGGCAGCCGTCAGGCCGGAGAGGGTCAGGCATAGCAAGGCTGTCAGCAGGCGTTTCAACATGATCGGTCCAAAAAATTGCAAAGGGTAAATATTTTAAATCAATTGATTGCTTAATGGATAATTATTTCCGTGCAGCATTTTTCCCATGAAAAAAGCGCCAGGCGGGTTTCCCCGGCTGGCGCCTGACGCTGTGTGACGGCTGGACGATCAGGAGGTACGCACCACCATCAAGCCCGCGCGCAAGCCCACCCGCACGTCCGGGTTGGGGAACACCACCAGCTCTTCCGCGTGCTGCACCGTGTAGACGTGGTCGCCATCGCTGGCGATCACCGCGTGTTGCGGCAGCGACGTAAAATTCTGCGTGCTGCGATCAAACGCCATGCGGAATTCGTCGCTGTGCTTGATGATTTCCTGCGCCACCTTGAACACGTGCGGTTGCACCTTGACGGGCTGCGCAGGCAGCCCACGCAGCAAGCCGTCCAGCGCGCGCGACACGTCGTCGAACAGCGACAAATCGTTCTGCCCCAGGGTGCCCACGCGGCCCAGCTCCACCGTGCTGGCGGCCGCGCCGAAATGCTCGGCCGAATAATAGCTGTAGGTGCCGGCCGACTGCGGGTTCATGATGATGGCGCCGATGGCCGCCTGGCCCAGCCAGGCTATCAGCTGCGCCTTGGCGTCGTCGGCCACCAGGTCCGGCACGATGGCAAACGTGGGGTACACGGAAGGCCGGATGGCCGTGTGCAAATCCAGGTGCCAGCGCACAGGGCCCGCCGCTTCAAAGAACGCTGTTGTCGCAGTGATCATTTCATCGGCGCGCGCGCTTTCCGCCGCTTGCGCCAAACTCCCCCGCACGGGGCGGAACATGCGATTCAGGTCGGCGTCGATGAAACGCTTGCCGGCCCGGATCGCATCGACATTGCCCACGCAAACGAGCAGGTCGACGGCCAGCTTTGACGCATCGCGCGACAGCGCGTCGAGCAGATGCGCCAGCACTTCGATCGGCCCCGTCTCGTCGCCATGCACGCCCACCGAGACGGCCACGCTGGCGCGCCCCGCATCGGCCCGCGGCTTGACGACTTGCAGCATGCCCGGCGCCGGCAAGGCCACCGTGAAACCGGCGTTGGCGAACAGCTGCGCCACGCCGCTGAAATCGGCCTGCGCCAGCGCCTGCACGGCTGGCGGCAAGCCGCCAGCACCCGGTCCAACTTGTCGTACTTCTTGCGTCATTACACCGCCGCTTCCGCTGTGGATTCCGCCGTGATTTTATTCACGGCTTCCGACAAGGTCCACACGTCCAGCATGGCTTGCTCCAGTTCCGTCGCCGCCACATACGCCGACAGGCCCAGCGCGCCCGTCACCGCATCGACGGCCTGGCCCGCATTGCCTTGCCCGGCACGCGCCAGTACCTGCGTCAGCAGGCGCTGTTGCGTGCGGCGCAGCGCTTGCTGCGCGTAGTTGCGCAACTGCTCCTGCGACTTGCCTTGCGCGGCCAGCTTCAGGCCACGTTCCAGCGTGTCGATGCCCGCCTGGCTGCGCAGGGCCAGGCCCACTTGCAAAAAGGCCGCCAGGTCCATCGCCGCAGGACGCGGCACGGACAGGGCCGGGAACAGGAAGCCGGCGACGACTTCCAGCGCATCGACCGCATCCCACGCCTGCACGAAGGCCGGCGTCAGGCCCGGCACCAGCGCCGCTTCGGACTTGATGCCGACGGCTTGCAGCAGTTCGCGCTTCGATTCCGCACCAAACAAACGCGTCAGTTCAGCCAGGCCGGCGCCACGCAATTGCTCGGCCGGCACGGACAAGACGCCGGCGATCATCGTTTGCTGCAGCACGCGCGTTTGCGCGTCGACCTTGATCGACACGGCACGCGGAATCGTCAAGGCATCCGCATCGAGCGCGTCGAAGACGGGCGCCAGATTCAGCGCCACCCAGGCCTGACCCCATGCCAGAATCACGGCCGACTCGTCCACGCCGTGTTCTGCCGCCAGGTTGCGGATCATCAGCGGGCCGCAGCGGTTGATCACTTCATTGGCCAGCACGGTGGCCAGGATGGCGTTGGCCAGCGGATGGTCCAGCGCCGAACGGGTTTCCACCAGCAGCGATGGGAAGTACGGTTTCAACACCGGTTCGGCCCAGGTTTCATCCGTCAACGGCAGCGCGGACAGGATGCGCTTGAAGCGGTTCTTCACGTTGGCGATCACCACCGCCAGTTCCGGCGTGGTAAGACCGCGGCCATCGCTCTTGCGGCGTGCCAGTTCGGCCACCGAAGGCAGTTGCTCCAGCTCGCGCGACAGGGCGCCCTCTTCTTCCAGGCTGGCGATCAGCGCGGCATAGCCATCCTGCACGGCGCTCTCGCTTTGCGCCTGCAACTCGCGCACCAGCAAATGCGTCTGCTGCGTGTTGTCGCGCAAGACCAGGCGCTCGACGTCGTCCGTCATCGCATACAGCTCGCGATTGCGTTCGGCTTCCGTCAGCTTGCCCGCATTGACTTCCACGTCCAGCCAGATTTTCACGTTCACTTCATGGTCCGAGCAATCCACGCCGGCCGAATTGTCGATCGCATCGGTGAAGATGCGCCCACCCGCCAGCGCGAACTCGATGCGCCCTGCCTGCGTCGCACCCAGGTTGCCACCTTCGGCCACCACTTTCACGCGCAGCTCATTACCGCTGACGCGGATATGGTCGTTGGCGCGGTCCTTTACCTGGGCGTGCGTCTCGGTCGATGCCTTGATATAGGTGCCGATGCCGCCGTTGTAGAACAGGTCCACCGGGGATTTCAAGATGCGGTGCATCAGTTCTTCCGGCGCCAGCGAGGTTTCTGCGATATCGAGCGCGGCGCGGATCTGCGGCGACAGCTCGATCGTGCGGGCGGAGCGCGGATACACGCCGCCGCCGGCCGAGATCAATTCCTTGTTGTAGTCGTCCCACGAGGAGCGCGGCAAGGCGAAGAGGCGCGCGCGCTCGTCGAACGAGACGGAGACGTCCGGTGTCGGGTCGAGGAAGATGTGGCGATGGTCGAATGCGGCCACCAGTTTCAGCTGGCGCGACAGCAGCACGCCATTACCGAACACGTCGCCCGACATGTCGCCCACGCCGACCATGGTGATCGGGGTGGTATTGAGGTCGTGGTCCATTTCATAGAAGTGGCGCTTCACGGCTTCGAATGCGCCCTTGGCGGTGATGCCCAGTTTCTTGTGGTCGTAGCCATTCGAGCCGCCCGAGGCGAACGCGTCGCCGAGCCAGAAACCGCGCTGCACGGCGATGCCGTTGGCGATGTCCGAGAACGTGGCCGTGCCCTTGTCGGCGGCGACCACCAGGTAAGGATCGGCTTCATCGAAGCAGACGGTGTCGACCGGCGGCACGATATTGCCCAGCGAACGGTTGTCCGTCACTTCCAGCAGGCTGGAAATGAACAGGCGGTACACGGCTTCGCCTTCGGCCGCGATGGTTTCACGCACGGCGTCCTTCGGCATCATCTTGCAGACAAAACCGCCCTTCGCGCCAGCCGGCACGATCACGGCATTTTTCACCATCTGCGCCTTCACCAGACCCAGCACTTCGGTGCGGTAGTCTTCCATGCGGTCGGACCAGCGCAAGCCGCCACGGGCGACGGGGCCGCCGCGCAGGTGCACGCCTTCAAAGCGGCGCGAGAAGACAAAAATCTCGCGGTAAGGACGCGGTTCCGGCACCAGCGCCAGGCTGCTGGTATCGAACTTGAAGATGATCTTGTCGCCTTGTTGATTATTCTGGAAGTAGCTGGTGCGCAGGGTGGCGGCCATCAGGTCGGCCAGCGCGCCGAGGATTTCCTCGGTATCGGCATGGTTCACGGATGGCAGGCCGGCCTTGATGGCGGCGATGCTTTCCAGGGCGGCCGCGTGCTGCGCGTCGGACAGCGAGGGATCGAAGCGCTGCAGGAAGGCGTCGACCAGGGCCTTCACATGGGCCGGCTGCTTGCGCAGGCTTTCGGCGATGTAGCGCACCGAGAAGCGGCTGCCCGTCTGGCGCCAGTAGCTGGTGTAGGCGCGCACCAGCTGCACTTCGCGCGTCGACAGGCCGCCTTCGATGACCAGGCCATTCAGGCGGCCATCTTCGGCCGTGTCGTTGAACAGGGCGGCAAACAGTTCCTGCGCCACGGCGACGACGGATGGCTGCGCCAGTTTCGCCGCGCTGGCGGCATCGACCGTCAGGCTGGTGACGAAATAGCGCGTGCCGTCCGGTGGCGAAATCGAGAAAGCCTGCTCGCGGTCGATGGCCACGCCAGCATTGTGCAGGGCCGGCAGGATGGCCGACAGCGGCGGCACCTTGTTGGCCGAATGCAGGCGGATGGTGGTGACGGCACCCGTCTCGATGCGTACGGCCACATGCGATGGATCGGTGTTGCGCAGGATGGTGTCGAGATCGCGGAAGGCGACGGCCGGCGCCGTGGCGGCAACGTAGTCGAGCGGCAAGGTGGCGCAGAGTTTGCGCAGGCTGGTGCGCAGGGCCACGTCGGGCACGGCGTCGGCCACGGCGGCAAAGCCGTTATGCCAGCCATCGAGCACGCCAAGGAGCGGCTGTTCGATATCCGTTTCCAGGTCCAGCGGGTAACGGGCGGCATGCGCGATCAGGTAGACGCGCGCCAGCGGGCCGTCGGCCACCAGGGTCTGCGTGCTCACATGCGTGGCGCCGGAACTGGCTTGCAGGGCCTTTGCCAGGCTCGATGCCACGCTGGCGCTGTAGCGCTCGCGCGGCAGGTAGACCAGCACGTTCAGGTGGCGCGCATACACGTCGCGGCGCGCAAAGACCTTGGTGCGCGGCTGCTTGTACAGCGAAACGACGGCGCCGCACACTTGCGCCAGCCAGTCGAGGTCCGCTTCCAGCGCTTCGGTGCGCGGCAGCGATTCGAGGATTTCGCGGAATTTCTCGGCGCGGAAGCCTTGCTGGCGCACGCCGGCCAGGCTCAGTACCTTGGCCACGCGGCCGCGCGCAAACGGCAGCGCTGCCAGCGGGGTGGAATTGCCGGCACGGGTAAACAGGCCGACAAAGCAATGCTCGCCCAGGATCGCGCCTTGCGCATCCATGTCGCGCACGCCGATGAAATCGAGCTGCTGGTCGCGGTGCAAAGTGCCTGCCACGTCGGCCTTGACGATGGACAGCGCCGAGTCGCGCTTGGCCAGGGTGTCGAAATCGCCGGGAATATTCGCCAGGCAGGTGCTGTAGACGGGGTGGGCCGTATCCTGCAGCACGCCGATGCGGCTCGGGATGTCGCGTTCGAGTTCGCGCACGCCCGGCTTGACGCGGTAATAGGCGTAGCCGAACACTTCAAAGCCGCCGCTGCGGGCCCATTCCAGGAAGGCGGCGACTTCCGCGCCTTCTTCGCCATGCTGGGCGGCAGCCACGGCGACTGCGGCCAGGCGCTCGCCCATGGCGGCGGCATCGCGGCGCACGGTGGCGGCGTCACGCGCGACCATCTCCAGGGCGGCGACCAGCGCGGCCAGGGCTTCCGGCGCCAGCTCTTCGTCGAGCAGCACCAGCACATACGATTCGAGCGGGTCGCCCGGCTGGCGCACCGCTTCGACACTGCCGTCAGCGGCGCGGCGCACCGGCAGCACGGTGTTCATCACGCCGCGCACGGCCAGGTGCTGGCGGCGCATGGCCATGACGATGGAGTCGACCAGGTAAGGCATGTCTTCGTTCAGGATCAGCAAGGCGCTCGCCATGCCGCCACGGCCATCGGCATAACGCAGGGTGGCGATTTGGCAGCCGCTGCCGGTGCGCTTGGCCGCTTGCGTAAAGCCGTCGACCAGCACGGGCGCCAGGCTGTCGGGCGCGATATCGGCCAGGTCTTCGGCGTCGAGCGAGTCCAGCCATGCCTGCACCAGTTGTACGACCGGCGCTGCTGCCTTGTTCGCATTGCCAGCCGCGTTAATCAGCTCCAGCGTTTGTGTGCGCAAATCTTGTGGCGTGTGATTCATCTTGCATCTCCATTACGGTAATGTGAATGTCCAACGCTGTCGTTCGGGCTTGTGGCTGGGCGGCAGCGGTGTCAAGAGACGGGGGTCGCCCGTCCAATTCTGTGTTGCGGATAGTCTGTCTCGGATTTTTTCTGTGCTTTTTCTATCGCCTACAAGTCGTACAATCCTGGTAAGTTGAGGATGATCGTCAATTCTTCAAGCGCCGCATGCACTTCCAGCGCCAGCTGCGGGTCGGCCAGGTCGCCCGGCTCCAGGTGGTCGCGGTAGTGTTTTTCCACCCACTGCACCAGCCGATGGTACAGCGTTTCCGTCATGATCACGCCCTGGTGCATGGCGCGCGCTTCGGTTTCCGTCAGGGCCACGCGCAAACGCAGGCAGGCGGGCCCGCCGCCGTTGCGCATGCTCTGGCGCAGGTCGAAATGAATCAGTTCATCGATGGGTCCACCGCTGGCCACCAGGCCATCCAGATAGCGCGACACGGCGCGGTTTTCCTGGCACTCCTGCGGTATCACCAGCGCCATCTTGCCACCCTCTTTCGTCAGCAACTGGCTGTTGAACAGATAGCTGGTCACCGCATCCTGGATCGGCACCTGGCCCGTGTCCACGCGCAGTGCCTGCAAGTCGGCATCCGTGGCGGCGACGGCGCGGCGCAGCTGCGACAGGCTTTCCCCTTCATTGGCAAACGCCTGCTCGTGATAGAACAGCACATTGCCATTGCCGACGGCGATGACGTCGTTGTGGAACACACCCTGGTCGATCACCTCGGGATTCTGCTGCACGTACACGGTGCGTTTTGCATCGAGGCCATGCAGGCGCGCCACGGCTTGCGACGCTTCCAGGGTCTGGCGCGCCGGATAACGCTTCGGCGACGGCGCGGAAGGATCGAACTCCACCCGGCCATACACGAACAACTCCACCGATGGTGCGCCGTGGTACGCGCCCAAACGCGTGTGGTTGGCCGCGCCCTCGTCGCCAAAGGCGGGCGTCGACGGCAGCGCGTCATGCACGGCGAAGTGTTTTTCGTCGCCGAAGATGGCGCGCAGGCTGCGCGCCGACTGCGCGTGCTCGAAGGCGCGGTGCAGCTTGTTATTCAGGTTGGCGGCCGTGAAATGCACGCGGCCGTCCTGCGTGTCCGCCGAAGGGCTGACCGTGGCGGCATTCGCCGTCCACATGGGCGAGGCCGAATAGGCGCAGGCCAGAATCACAGGGGATTCCTTGTAGGCGCGCGCCAGCACTTCGGCGTCCGTGCCCGTGAAGCCGATACTGCGCAGCAGGCGGAAATTGGGGCGGTTCTGCGGCGGCAGCAAGGCTTGTGCAAAACCGCGCGCGGCCAGGGCACGCATCTTGGCCAGGCCCTGCAAGGCGGCCTGCTTCGGATTCGAAGCGCTTTTCACATTGCTGAACGAGGCCACGTTGCCGAACGACAGGCCGGCATAGTTATGCGATGGCCCGACCAGGCCGTCAAAATTGTATTCGCGCGTGCTGTGCATGGGAACTCCTTAAAAATTCAGGCCGGGCGACAGCTTGGCCGGCATTTCCAGCGCGCTGTTTTCGATCGAGGCGACCGGATAGGCGCAGTAATCGGCCGCGTAATAGGCGCTCGGACGGTGGTTGCCCGACTTGCCGATGCCGCCAAACGGCGCCGTGCTGGCCGCGCCCGTGGTCGGGCGGTTCCAGTTGATGATGCCGGCGCGCGCGCGCGTTTGAAACAGCTGCCACAGCGCCGCATCATCGGACAAGAGCGCGGCGGCCAGGCCGAATTCGGTGGCGTTGGCAACCTTCAGGGCCGCGTTGAAATCGGCCACGCGGATCACTTGCAGCAGTGGGCCGAACCATTCCTCGTCGGGGATGCCGACAGCGTTGGTAACGTCGACGATGCCGGCCGTCACAAAACCCGCCGCGGGGTTTAACTGGCGCATCTGCAGCAGGGTGGTACCGCCCTTGGCAACCATGTCCGCCTGCGCCTGTACCAGGCGCGCGGCCACGGCGCTCGATACGACAGGGCCCATGAAAGGCTGCGGCTGCGCATCGGACGCGCCGATGCCCAGTTTCGCCGCCACTTCCACCAGGCGCGCCACAAACGCTGCGCCGGCGGCGTTGTCCTGCACCACCAGGCGGCGTGCGCAGGTGCAGCGCTGGCCGGCCGACACAAAAGCGGAGAAGATCGCGTGGTGCACGGCGGCGTCGACATCCTTCACATCCCACACCACCAAGGCGCTATTGCCGCCCATTTCCAGCGCCAGCATCTTGCCCGGCTGGCCGCCGAACTGGCGGTGCAGGCTGATGCCCGTCTGGCAGGAACCCGTAAACAATACGCCGTCGAGCAAGGCATTCGCGCCCAGCGCCACGCCCGTGTCACGCCCGCCGTTGACCAGGTTGACGACGCCATTGGGCAAGCCAGCCTGCTGCCACAGCTGCACGGTTTTGATGGCCGTGCGCGGCGCATATTCGCTGGGCTTGAAGACGATGGTGTTACCGGCGATCAGGGCCGGCACGATGTGGCCGTTGGGCAGGTGGCCAGGAAAATTGTACGGACCGAAGACGCCGAACACGCCATGCGGGCGGTGGCGCAGCACGGCGTCGCCATCAGCGATCTTGCTTTGCGTGATGCCCGTGCGCGCGTGGTAGGACTGCACCGAGATATCGATCTTGTTGGCCATGGTGGCCACTTCCGTGCGCGACTCCCACAAAGGTTTACCCACTTCTTCCGAGATCAGCAGCGCCAGCGCTTCCGCATGCTCCTTCAGCAGTTCGCGAAAGCGCACGCAGATGGCAATGCGTTCTTCGACGGGCGTATCTGCCCACGCGTCAAAGGCGGCGCGGGCGGCCTGGCACGCCTGTTCGACTTCGCTCTCCGTCGCTTCCAGGCTGGCCCAGGTTTGCTTGCCGTTCGATGGGTCGATGGTAAGCAGTTCACGGCCCGTGCCTGGCAGCCAGGCGCCGTTGATGAAGTTCGATTGCATGGTATTCACATTAGACATGGGGATGCTTCCTCGGGTTGAGTGACAAGGTGCGCACGGTGTCGCCGTGATGGCAACGCAGCAGGTGCAATTCATCGTCATCGAGCGCGATCTTGCCGCTGTGCGGATTGGCGCTGGTAACGATCATGCGGAAATCTTTCAGGTCGGTGTTCGACACCAGGTAAGGCTCGGCCTGGGCGGCGTCGCCGCAGACTTCAGGTGCCGCCTCTGCGTCGAGTATGGCCGGCATGCTGTCGCGCATGGCGCGCAGTTCGGACACGCGCGCCTGCAGCACGGGACCGGCGTCGAAAATGTCGACATAGCCTTCGAAGTGCAAACCTTCCTGTTCCAGCAGGCGGCGTGCAGGCGCCGTGCTCAGATGCACCTTGCCGATGACTTCCTGCGCCTCGTCGGGCAGGTAGGCCACGTACATGGGCTGGCGCGGCATCAGTTCGGCGATGAAGGATTTCTTGCCCAGGCTCGTCAAGTCATCGACGTGGTGGAAATCCATCTTGAAGAAGTGGCGGCCCAGGCCTTCATAGAACGGCGAGCTGCCGTCCGGCGCCTGGTAGCCGCGCATTTCGGCGATCAGCTTTTCCGTGAACAGGTGCGGGAACTGGGCGATGAAGAGGAAGCGGCTTTTCGACAGCAGTTTGCCGTTGTTGCCGCTGCGGTAATCGGGGTGCAAAAACAGCGAGCACAGTTCCGTGCTGCCCGTCAGGTCGTTCGACAGGTACAGGGTTTCCATGCGCGTAAACACGTCGAGCTCGCGGCTGGAATGGACCAGGGTGCCGATGCGGTAGTTATAGAACGGTTCTTCCAGGCCCACGGCGCCCTTGATGGCGCACACGCCGGCCAGGCGGCCCGTATCCGTATCCTCCATGACGAACATGTAGTCGCGCTTTTCGGGCGCGATGGTTTCGGCGAACGAGGCGCAGGCAATGGCCAGGCGGTCGCCCAGCATTTTCATGTCCGGCTTGAGGGTGGTCATGCCGGTGCCGACCTGGCTGGCCAAGCCGTACAGGGCGTCCAGGTCAGAAGCGTTGATGGCGCGTACTACTAGCATAATGTTCTCTCGGTTAAATGCGCACGCAAATGACGCTGTCGCCTTCGGCCACGGCCAGCGCTTCGAGCAGCTCGGGCGGCAAGCCGACGGTGTCCTGCGCTTCGAGCGCATCGCAGGTAAAGGTGACGGCGCGGAAGTTGCGCTCCGCGCCCGAAGCGACCGCGTAATGCACTTTCAGGCCCGTGCGGCTGGGCGTGACGCCTGCGACGACGCGGCGCGTGAGCGAGCCCGTAAACGAGCGCAGCGCATGCTTGTGCGCTTGCAGGATCGGACCGCCATCGAAGATGTCGATGTAGTCGTCGGCTTCAAAGCCTTCTTCCGTCAGCAAATTGAAAGCCAGTTCGCCGCTCGGGTGGATCTGGCCCATGGCCGCCTGCGCGTCGCCTGGAAGCAGCGGCACGTACACGGGGTAGTGCGGCATCAGTTCGACGATCAGGGTGCGGTTGCGCGCGCCGCCGATGACTTTTTCGGCATCGAGGAAATCCATCTGGAAGAACTTGCGGCCCAGCGCATCCCAGAACGGCGACTGGCCGTTGGCGTCCGTGATGCCGGCCAGCGGCACGAAGAAGCGGTCGCCGAAACGGTGCGGCGCCAGTACGGCAAACAGCAGCCGCGCGCGCGACAGCAAGGCCGCTTCCAGGCCCGCCTGCTCCATATTGCGCACGTAAAAGCCGGACAGCTGCGAATACGCCGTCAGCTCCGAACACAGGGTCAGCGCATGCACGCTATGACTGATGTTCAGGTCGCGCGAGACTTGCTGGATGACGTCGTTGCGAAAGGAAAAATAGGTGCCGTTCGAGCCGGCCGAGGCGAAGATGGCGGCGGTACCAACGATGCTCTTGTCGAGCAGGGATTCAAGCACGAAGAGATACGACTCTTCGCTGGGGATGTCGACATGGGCGGCAAACGAGGCGATGGAGCGCTCGACGGAGGCGGCGATTTTTTCGCGCGTCTTCGGCAGGGTATGGACACCCGGCATGGTTACCGCGGCCAGCGCTTCGAGGGCTGCGATATCCGCAATTTCTACCGGACGGACAACATACATGGGTACTCCTTCAATGCTGACGATACTTGGGCTGAATACCCGGGTAGAACCAAGCCGGCCCGCAGCAAAGCGGCGGGCCGGTGATCAAACAGGGAGCGAGGCTAGCCTCAGGCTTTCAGCATGCCGTCGATGGCGGCGCGCAGCAGACGGCCCGCTTCGGCAATCTGTTCGTCCGAGACGATCAGGGCCGGCGCCAGGCGCACCACGTCCATGCCGGCGATCAGCACCATCAAGCCTTGCGCTTCGGCCGCCTTCTGGATGTCTTTCGCGCGGCCCTTCCAGGCATCGCTGACTACCAGGCCCAGCAGCAAACCGCTGCCGCGCACGATGGAGAACACTTGCGGGTAATCCGTGATCAAGCCTTGCAGCATGGCGATGGTGCTGACGCTCGCCTCCTTCACACGCGCCAGGAACGCTGGCGTGTTGATGGTTTCGAGTACGCTCAAGGCCACGGTAGCGGCCAGCGGGTTGCCGCCGTAGGTGGTGCCGTGGGTACCGACGGCCAGGGTTTGCGCCAGTTCGTTGGTGGTCAGCATGGCGCCTATCGGGTAGCCATTGCCCAGGGCCTTGGCTGCCGTCAGGATGTCCGGCGTGACGCCATAGCCCATGTAGGCAAACAACGCGCCAGTGCGGCCCATGCCACACTGGACTTCGTCGAAAATCAACAGGGCGCCCGTCTTGTCGCACAGGGCGCGCAACTCTTTGAGGAATTCAGGATTGCCCGGCACCACGCCGCCTTCGCCTTGTACCGGCTCGACGATCACGGCGCACACGTCATCGCCGATGGCGGCGCGCGCCGCTTCGATGTCGTTGTAGGCAATGTGGTCGATCGATGGTGGCAGCGGCTCGAAGCCTTCCGTATACTTGGCCTGGCCGCCGACGGAGACGGTAAACAAGGTGCGGCCGTGGAAGGAGCTGAAGCACGAGATGATGCGCGACTTGTGCGCGCCGAATTTGGTGTGCGCATACTTGCGCGCCAGTTTCAGGGCCGCTTCGTTGGCTTCCGCGCCCGAGTTGCAGAAGAAGGCGCGGTCAGCGAAAGTCGCTTCCGTCAGGGCCAGCGCCAGGCGCAGCACAGGCTCGTTGGTGTAGCCGTTGCCCAAATGCCACAAATTATTGATTTGCTTGGTCAGCACGTCGACCAGCACAGGATGGCAGTGGCCCAGGCTGTTGACGGCGATGCCGGAGGTGAAATCGAGGTAATGCTTGCCGGTCTGGTCCCACAGATCCAGTCCGGAACCGCGCACAGGCACCATGGCTGCAGGGGCGTAGGTAGGAACGAGGACCTGGTCAAAGGTATCCCGGGTGACTGGACGAGCCGTTACGGTCGAATCAAGCTTGGCATTCATAGCATTTCCCCATCAATATGTTAGGTACTCCGCAGCTACGACAGCTACGTGTGTACTGCATTATAAAAAGCGGGATGCTAAAACTCTTTTGAATCTGCGACAAGGATTTTCACAATTCATCACAGCTGCCTTGACACCGGCTAGGCCGGCGGCATGAGCTTTCTTTGCCGCTCTTCGCGCGGCGTATTGCCAAACAGGGTGCCAAAGGCGGTGGAAAAGTGCGAACCGGAGGAAAAGCCGCACATCAGGCCTACTTGCACGATGGAATAATGTGTATCGAGCAATAGTTGCCGTGAGCGCTGCAGGCGCAGCTCCAGATAGTAGCGCGACGGCAAGCTGCCCAGGTATTGCTTGAACAGCCGTTCCAGCTGGCGCCGCGACAGGCCCACCAGGCTGGCGATGTCATCGGTCGACAGCGGCTCCTCGATATTGGCTTCCATCAAGGTGACGGCTTCGGACAATTTCGGCTGCAGCACGCCGAAACGCGCTTGCAAGGCCACGCGCTGGCGTTCTTCCTTGCCGCGTACCTTGTCCACGCACAACGCTTCCTTGACGAGCGCCTGCACGTCGGCGCCAAAGATGGTCTCGATCAGGGTCAGCGAAAAATCGATGCTGGCCGCGCCGCCGCAGCAGGTAATGTGGGGGCCGTCGATGTCGAACAGGTGCGGCGTCAGGATGGCGCGTTCGGCCTTCGCTTCCGCATCGGCGTACAGTGCCCAGGGCAAGGCGATGCGCACGCCATCCATGACGCCCGCATCGGCCAGCCACAGCACGGCCGCGCCCACGCCACCCCAGAATGGCGCCGAACGGCAGCGCTCGATCACGGCCCGGCACAGCTCGGCGCGCAGCGGCGCCTGCGTTTCATCGGCCACCAGCAGCGCGATATGCCAGTTGCCGCCCTGCTGGGCCACTTGCTCGGGCGTGCGCACGTCCAGTTGCAGCGCGTCCGGCCCCAGCGCCCGCGCGCACAGGCGCAGCGGTTGCACCAGGCCCGCCCAGGTAATCGACTCGGCATCGCCGGCATGGACCAACAGCAGGCGCAGCGGTTTGTCGAGGCCGATACGGGAAAGATTAGCGAAAGACATCGGCGGGGCGGACCAGGGGCAAGGGCTGAGTTGCCCACATGATACCGGACTTCCGCCCCAGCGAACCCTTCACGCAATAACGCCGCTGCCCCGGCGGAAAAAAGCGGGATGGAAGGATATAATCACACCCCATGGGTGAACGATATTTAAAAAGTATCCGGCTGCTGGCCGAATGCATGCAAGGCTTCGAGCGGTTTTCAGGCGACTTCGTGCGCCAGTACGGCTTGACGCATGCGCAATTCGACATCATTGCCACGCTCGGCAACACCTGCGGCATGTCCTACAAGGAACTGGGCCAGAAAACCCTGATTACCAAGGGCACCTTGACGGGCGTGGTGGACCGGCTGGAGCAAAAGGGGCTGGTAGTACGCGAACGTTGCAACAAAGACAAGCGCTCCTACTTCGTGCGCTTGAGCTGCGAGGGTGAACAGGTGTTCCATGACGTGTTCCCCAAGCTGACAAAGCAGGGACAGCGCTTGTTTGACGGCTATACCGAAGACGATTTCATGCGTTTGGAAACCACCCTGGCAAGCCTGAAACACGCCATCGCCAACGGCCACAGTTGATAATTCACCAAGCACAGACATTCAAACAAGACAAAGGAAACCAAGTTGAAAACCACACTGCTCGACGGCAAAAAGCCCGCTCATTTCGATAAACACATCATCGGCAACCTGCTGCTCAACGCCAGCACGCCGGAACTGGTACGCCAGGAAAAACTGATCATCGGCGTGCGCAACGAAGACGGCGAAATCTACCGCCTGATCGGCGCCACCAAGCACAACAGCTTCATGAATGCCGTCGAGGAACTCTTCGACCTGGGCTTGACGGATGAGCTGGAAGACAGCGATGAACTGGTTGAAGGCTGTGACGCGATATTTAGTGAATCTGACTGATAGCGCTCGCATAATCCAAAAAGGGCATGCCGCTGATCCAGTGGCCTGCCCTTTTTCCGTTTACGGGGGTTTACTTGCTTTTTACTCGCTTGTTTGCGAAAAGATCACGGTTAAAAAGTTCCGTACGGAAATATTGCGAGTATAATTTTTTCAATGAACAGACTCGACGCCTTTAAAAGCATCGCCGCACAAGCCGCTCGTGGCGAGCTGACCTTTCCTGCCAATGTGAACGCTTCGCTCAAGCTGCAAGAGGCGCTGGCCGATCCCGACTGCCATATCGAGGCCGCTGCCAAGCTGGTGCAAGCCGACCCGCTGCTGGCCGCGCGCACGGTGGCCATCGCCAATTCGGTGGCGTTCAACCGTTCCGGCAACGAAATCACCAGCGTGCGCAATGCCGTGCAACGGCTCGGCGTGCGTACCCTGCAGTCGGTGGTAGCGTCGCTGATCGTGCGCCAGCTGGGCAGCACCATTACCGATCCCGTGCTGCAGGCGAAGGCCAAGCAGCTGTGGGAACATACGGCCCACGTGGCGGCCCTGTCGCAGGTACTGGCTCGCCGCGTCACCAGGGTGGACCCCGATACGGCCCTGTTTGCCGGCATCATGCATGAAGTGGGCGGCTTTTATCTGCTGTCACGCGCAGCCGAATTCCCCGGCATCCTCGACGGCGAACCGGAGGACTGGGTCGAACATGGCGAACAAGCCATCGGCCATGGCGTATTGACCAAACTGAAGGTGCCGGAAGCGGTGATGGGCGCCATCGCTGCGCTGTGGGAAGGCTTGCGCGCCATCCCGCCCGAATCGCTGGGCGACACCTTGCTGCTGGCGAATGACCTGGCGCCGGTCTCGTCACCCCTCAACGAAAGCCCGGCCGCCATCGCCGTGCGGGCCGCCCGCGCCGCCGGCAGCATCGATTGCGTGATCGGCGATGCGACCCTGTCGAGCATCATGGAAGAATCGGACGATGAAGTGCAGTCGCTGCTGAAGGTGCTCGTGCATTAATCCTGTTTTACCGGCACCGGCGGCATGATCGACACGCCTGGCGCCGGCTTTGGCACGTCGACGAGCAGCACATGCTTGTCCATGGCCTGCGTTCCCTGCTTCTGCTGGGCGACTTGCGTGGCGACCGCCCGGGTACTCAAGAGTGGCTTCGGATGGCGTGGCATGAACATGGCGTACCTGCTTGCAGTGGGAGACGCCGCATATGTGCAGCGACGATCCAATTATCAAGCTCCGGACAAAAAAAACCCGCTCGAAAGCGGGTAAAGTCCAAAGCTAGGGATGTCCTGAAAGAGACAGCCCTATCTTATGTGGTGCGCCGCGTCGGCTCCGTGCGCTGGCACACTTAGCGGGCACATTATCCCGGCAACAGCTCCACGTCCGTTTCCTGCCAGGCGCGCAGCTGCCGCACGCGGGCAAACCAGGCCTCGATGTGCTGGTACTGCGCCAGCGGCAGCCGCACGGCCTCGCTATACATCAGCGGCGCGGCCACGGCGAAATCGGCCAGGGTCACAGCGTCTCCGCACAGCCAGTCGCGCCCCGCCAGATGCGCGTCCAGCACCACGGCGCACTCATGCAGATCGCGCTCGCCGCGCGCCTCTTCCAGCGGGTCCGCCGGACCATTGCCCGTCATGCCCTTCCAGGCGCGTTCCCAGGCCAGCACGCTGATGGCCGGCGCGAAATGCTGCGCGGCCCAGAACAGCCAGCGGTTGACGTCGGCGCGGGCTTTCGGCGCCAGCGGATAAATCGTCTGGCCCGGCACCTGTTCGGCCAGGTATTGCATGATGGCGCACGATTCCCACAGCAGGAAATCGCCATCAGCCAGCACGGGCACCTTGCCGTTCGGGTTCAGTTCGCCCAGGCGGCGGCGGTCGTCCGCATTCATCAGGTCGACTTCGGCCAGTTCCAGAGACAGGCCGAGGTGGATCGCCGTCATCAGGGCACGGCGGGCATTCGAAGACATGGGGTGGTGGTACAGGCGCATGGTGCGTAACTCCGGTGAGTGAGGAAGCCACCATCGTAGAACCAGTCACTGACAGTTTTTGTCAGGAGCGCATCTCAGGATTCCGGATCAATCTCATGCGCCTTGCGCCAGGTATCCAACAGCACATGGCGCCGCGTGGGATAGCGCTGCTCGTGCCGCTGCACGTCGGCGATGCGGTCGATGCGGAAATGACGGTAATCGCCACGCAGCTCGCACCAGGCGGCGAGCAGGCGCTTGCCTTCAAAAAAGGCCAGGGCAAACGGCCACACCGTGCGCGAGGTGGCGCTGCCATGCTCATCCTGATAGGCGAGCGTGAGCTTCTGTTCGTAACGGATGGCCTCGCGCACCGGCTGCACGTAGCGCTCGGCCGGCTGCGTGCCATCGGCGGGACGACCCAGCGGCACCCACAAGCTGGTCTCGGCCATGCTGTCGCGCAGGTCGCGCGGTGAGGCGGCGGCGATCTTCGCCAGGGCATTGCTGGCCGCCTGCGCCAGGCCCGCATCGCCCTGCCGGCGCACCCAGCGCGCGCCCAGCACCAGTGCTTCCAGTTCATCGGGGCCGAACATCAGCGGCGGCAGAAAGGCGCCACGGCGCAGCACATAGCCGATGCCGGCCTCGCCCTGCAGGGGCGCACCCAGTTCGGCCAGGGTCTGGATATCGCGGTAAATCGTGCGCTCCGATACCCCCAGCTGCTGCGCCAACTGGGCCGCCGTGACGGGCACGCGTTTGGCGCGCATGGCGTCCATCAGCAGGAACAAACGGCCGCTGCGGCTCATGGACAAGCCTGCAAAGCCTGGTCGCCCATCACCAGGGCCGACAGGGCCGGCACGTACAGATAGCCGTCGGGCGCCAGGCGCGCCGCGCGCGTCCCCTCTTGCACGCCGGCGATGCCGTAGCAGCGCTGCAGCCGTGCTGCCCCCGGCCACCAGTGGACGGCCGCCTCCTGGTCGGGAAAGCGCTGGCGCACGCCATCGGCCTGCGCCGCCACCTGCCGGAAATCGCGGTAGAAGGCGGGGGCGATGCCCAGCTCCGCGGCAAACGCCGCTTCCAGCGCCGCCATCTGCGCCAGTTGCACGGCCAGCGCCGCTGTTTCACGCTCCAGCTCATCGGCCGGTACGCCCGCCTCGATCAGGCTGCGGCGCATGTGCTGCGGGCCTTCCTGCGCGCGCAGAAAGGCCGACTCCTGCAGTGCCAGCACGGCGGCGTCTGGAATGCTTGTATGTTGTGCGGCCGGGAAAACGTACAGGGCGCAGCTGCCGGCACACACGGTGTCGATGGCGAGGCTCCATTGCCGCTGGCGCAGGTAGCGCCCCAGCAGCATGGCCGCCTGCGGGTCGCCGCCATCGCTATTGATGCGCAGCACGGTGGTCCCTGGCGTGGCCAGCTGCCGCAGCTGGTCCACGTCGCCCTCGGCGATGGCGCCGCGCAGGGCAATGGTATCGCCCGCTACGCGACTCAATTCCGCAGCACTGGCCAGCGTGCCGAGGCCCGCCATGAGGCCCATCACTATCAAACGCTTCATCGTCATCCGTTACAAAAAAAAACGACCACCGCGCGGGTGATCGTTCTTGAATTCGTCATGCAACAAACTGCGCTTACACCACGGCGCCGTCGGTTTCGTCTTTTTCCTTGACCGGCTTGATCAAGTCTTCGCGCTTGACGCCCAGCCACATGGCGATCGAGGCCGCGACGAACACGGACGAGTAAATACCGAAGCAGATACCGATGGTCAGCGCCAGTGCGAAGTGGTGCAGGGTCTGGCCGCCGAAGACCAGCATCGACAGCACCATCATCTGGGTCGAACCGTGGGTGATGATGGTACGCGAAATGGTGCTGGTGATCGCGCTGTCGATCACTTCATGCACGGTCGCCTTGCGCTGCTTGCGGAAGTTTTCGCGGATACGGTCAAAGATCACCACCGATTCGTTGACCGAGTAACCGAGCACCGCCAGGATCGCCGCCAGCACCGTCAGCGAGAATTCCCACTGGAAGAAGGCAAAGAAGCCCAGGATGATGACCACGTCATGCAAGTTGGCGATAATCGCCGAGACGGCGTATTTCCATTCGAAGCGCACGGCCAGGTAGGCCATCACGCCCAGGATCACCATCACCAGCGCGTTCAAGCCGTTCTGCGTCAGTTCCTCGCCCACTTGCGGGCCGACGAATTCCACTTTCTGCAGCACCAGCGCTTCGTTGCCGGCAGCGTCCACGCAGGCAGTCTTGATGACGTGCTCGCCCTTTTCAGTAACGGTATCGATGCCCTTGGTCGTGCCCTGCTCGACCTTGCACAGGGTTTCGAACACGCGCTGCGAGGTATTCGCGGCAGTCACGCCCTTTTCCACCGGCAGGCGGATCATCACGTCGCGCGCCGTATCGAAGCTGGTCACGCCCGGCTCTTCATAGCCGAGGCCAATCAGGGTGCCGCGTATGCCTTCAAGGTTGGCCGCTTTCGGGTATTTGACCTCCATCACGGTGCCGCCCTTGAATTCCACGGACAGGTGCAAGCCCTTGTGGAACAGGAAGAAGACGGCGGCAATGAAGGTCACGGCCGAAATCACGTTGAAAATCAACGCATGGCGCATGAAGGGAATATCTTTTTTGATCCGGAAAAATTCCATGAAATCCTCTGAGTTCTGTTCTGTGCATCCGGCGGCTGGGCCGCCGGACGCGATCGCTGTTGTCGCTATTGGGTGAGTCCGGGCCGCCGCTTATTTGCTCGTGCCCGGTACCCACACCGTGCCGATCGACAAGGTCGTCAGCTTTTTCTTGCGGCCATACCAGAGGTTGACCACGCCGCGCGACACGAACACGGAGGAGAACATCGACGTCAGGATGCCCAGGCAATGCACGACGGCAAAGCCGCGCACGGGACCGCTGCCGAAGGCCAGCAATGCCAGGCCGACGATCAGGGTGGTCACGTTCGAGTCGAGAATCGTGGCCCATGCACGGTCGAAGCCGGCGGCGATCGCCGCTTGTGGCGTACTGCCGGCACGCAGCTCTTCACGGATACGTTCATTGATCAGCACGTTGGCGTCAATCGCCATGCCCAGCGCCAGCGCGATCGCGGCGATACCGGGCAAGGTCAACGTCACCTGGATCATCGACAGCAAGCCGACCAGCAACAGCAGGTTGGTGGCCAGGGCCAGCACGCTGAAGGCGCCGAACAGCATGTAGTAGGCGATCATGAAGATGGCGATGGCGATGAAGCCATACAGAGTCGAGTGGAAGCCCTTGGCGATGTTTTCCGCGCCCAGTTGCGGTCCGATCGTGCGTTCCTCGATGACGGTCATCGGTGCGGACAGGGCGCCCGAGCGCAGCAGCAGCGCCAGTTCATTCGCGTTTTCCGCGCCGCCCATGCCGGTGATCTGGAAGCGCGAACCGAGTTCCTGCTGAATGGTCGCGACCGACAGCACTTCCGGCTTGCCCTTTTCAAACAGCACGATGGCCATGCGCTTGCCCACGCGTTCGCGCGTCGCTTCGCGCATCTTGCGGCCGCCGTCGCCGTTCAGGTCGATAGACACGGCCGCTTGCTGGTTCTGGTCGAAGCTGGCCGTCGCGCTGGAGATATAGTCGCCCGTCAGGATCACGTCTTTCGACAGCACGACAGGCACACCCTTGCCAACGGTAAACAATTCCGAGTTGAACGGGATGGCGCTCGACAGTTCCGTGCCAGGCACGATGCCTTCGTCGACCAGGCGCACTTCCAGCGTCGCCGTGCGGCCGATGATGGCTTTCGCGCGGGCCACGTCCTGTACGCCGGGCAGTTGCACCACGATACGGTCAGGACCTTGCTGCTGGATCAGCGGCTCTGCCACACCCAGCTCATTGACGCGCTTGGACAGGGTGGAGATATTCTGTTTCACGCCTTCGTCGATGGTGGCTTTCAGGGCCGCCGGCTTCAGGGTGATGTTCAGTTTCAAATCGCTGCCTTCGCCCGCATCGGCGAACGCCAGTTCCGTCATCTGGTCGGACAGCACATTCTTGGCCTTCAGGCGCGTATCGGCGTCGCGGAAGCTGATCTGCACGCTGTCGCCCACGCGCTCGATGCCGGCGTGGCGGATATTCTTGTCGCGCAACACGCTACGCGCGGCGGACTGGACGCCCTGGACTTTCTTGTTCAGTACGGCTTTCGCATCGACCTGCATCAGGAAGTGCACGCCGCCGCGCAAGTCCAGGCCCAGGAACATGGGCAAGGCATGCAATTTTTGCATCCACAATGGGGTATTGGCTTGCAGGTTGACCGTCACGATGTACGCAGGGTCGCTGGCATCCGTATTCAGGTCCTTTTCCAGCACCAGTTTTGCCTTGAACTGGGTATCGGGATCGGCGAAACGCACGCGCACGGAGGCGAGGTTGCCAGCGCCATCCATGGTGACACCTTCCGACTTGACGTTTTCTTTCGTCAATATTTCCGCGACTTGCGTCATCAGCTCGCCCGTCACTTTGACGGTCGACTTGCCGCTGGTTACTTGCAGCGCCGGTGATTCACCGAAATAATTGGGCGCCGTATAGAGTGCGCCCAGCAATAAGGCGACGACGATGATGATGTATTTCCAGGCAGGATAGCGATTCATATTGATTCAGCGTTCAGTGTTGAGCGTCGGAGGCGTCGCGAGGGGCGGCGGATAGCCGCCCCGGTCATCATTGCCTAGGCAATGACAGCGAGGAATTACAGCGCCTTCAGGGTGCCTTTAGGCAGCAAGGTGGTGATGGAGCTCTTTTGCACCGTGATTTCGGTGCCGGTCGCCACTTCGATGGTGACGTAAGCGTCCACTACCTTGACAACACGGCCCAGCATGCCGCCAGCGGTGACGACTTCGTCACCCTTGGCCAGCGCGTCCATCATCGCCCGTTGTTCTTTGGCGCGTTTTTGCTGTGGACGGATCATCAGGAAATACATGACCACGAACATCAATACCAGCGGCAGGAAGCTGGTCAGGTTGCCGCCGAAGCCGAGGGCGTCGGTTGGGGCTTGCGCATAAGCGTTGGAAATGAAAAACACGGTGACTCCAGTTCTAATCAGTTTGAAAAAATAGCGCTGTATTCTAGCATTGGCTATACGTCGTAACCCGAATTGCAGGCATGGCAACTTTAAGTGGGGCTAAAAAGGCATTATGCAATGCTTTATCGCCCCAGTCCAAGCACCAATACACAAAACTTCCAGCCCTGCTGCTGCCAGGGCTCAAGCTAAGCTTTTCTTAAGTTCCACGTGCGCGTTCCGCATGGAATTGCAGGGTAAACGCGTGGAAACGGTCTTCGTCCAGCGCTTCACGCATCTGGCGCATCAAGTCCAGGTAGTAATGCAGGTTGTGGATGGTGTTCAGGCGCGCGCCGAGGATTTCCTTGGAACGGTGCAAATGGTGCAGGTAGGCGCGCGAAAAGTTGCGGCAGGCGTAGCAGCTGCAGGTTTCGTCGAGCGGTGCCTGGTCTTCCTTGTACTTGGCGTTCTTGATCTTGATGTCGCCAAAACGGGTGAACAGCCAGCCATTGCGGGCGTTACGCGTCGGCATGACGCAATCGAACATGTCGATACCGTTCGACACGCCGGCCACCAGGTCTTCCGGCGTACCCACGCCCATCAGGTAATGCGGCTTGTTGGCCGGCAGGCGCGGGCCCACGTGGGCCAGCATGCGCATCATGTCTTCCTTCGGCTCGCCGACGGACAGGCCGCCGATGGCGATGCCGGGGAAATCGATCTCTTCGAGCTTGGCCAGCGACTCGTCGCGCAGCATTTCGAACATGCCGCCCTGCACGATGCCGAACAGCGCGTTCGGGTTCTCGCCGCGGTGGAACTCATCCTTCGAGCGCTGCGCCCAGCGCAAGGACATGCGCATCGACTTGGCCGCTTCCTCGATGGTGGCCGGACGGCCTTCTATCTCGTACGGCGTGCATTCGTCGAACTGCATGACGATGTCGGAATTGAGGACGCGCTGCACCTGCATCGACACTTCCGGCGAGAGGAACAGTTTATCGCCGTTGATGGGCGAATTGAAATGCACGCCCTCTTCCGTGATCTTGCGCATGGCGCCCAGCGAAAACACCTGGAATCCGCCCGAATCGGTCAAGATCGGCTTGTTCCAGCCCATGAAACCGTGCAAACCGCCGAATTTCTCCATGACGGTGTTGCCAGGACGCAACCACAAATGGAACGTGTTACCCAGGATGATCTGTGCATCGATCTCGTTCAGTTCCAGCGGCGACATGGCCTTGACGGTACCGTAAGTACCCACTGGCATGAAGATCGGCGTCTGCACGACGCCATGGTTGAGTTTCAAGGTGCCGCGGCGTGCCTTGGTCAGGCCGCTCGTGTCGGTCTTGAGTAGTGTAAATTCCAGCATGGTCAGTCTTTCACGGGAGTATCAAGGTTCAGTGCAGCGCGCGATTGCGTGGTCAGCAGCATCGCATCGCCATAGCTGAAGAAACGGTAGTTCTGCGCGATCGCATGCGCGTAGGCATGGCGGATCGGTTCATAGCCGGCAAAGGCCGACACCAGCATCAGCAGGGTCGACTTCGGCAAATGGAAGTTGGTGATCAGCCGCGTCACCGTTTTGAAAGCATAGCCGGGCGTGATGAACAGGGCCGTATCGGCGCTGCCCGCCACCAGTTGGCCGCTTTGCGAGGCCGACTCCAGCGCGCGCAAGCTGGTCGTGCCGACGGCGACCACGTCGCGCCCGGCAAGCTGGGCGGCGCGCACGGCGTCCACGGTGTCCTGCGGCATGGTGTACCACTCGGTGTGCATCTTGTGTTCGGCCAGTACTTCCGTGCGCACGGGCTGGAAGGTGCCGGCGCCCACGTGCAGGGTCACATAGGCAAAGTTGACGCCCTTGGCCTTCAACTGGTCGAGCAGGGCCTGGTCGAAATGCAGGCCCGCCGTGGGCGCGGCGACAGCGCCGGGCACCTTGTTGAAGACGGTCTGGTAGCGCGTTTCATCGAACTCGTCGGCATCGTGCTCGATGTAGGGCGGCAGCGGCAAGCGGCCATGCGCCTCGATCAGCTCGAACACGTCGGCCTCGAAATGCAGGGTAAAGAATTCGCCGGCACGCTGTCCCACCGTCACGTCGAAGGCGTCGGCCAGGCGGATGCGGCAGCCGGGCGGCGGCGACTTCGAGGCGCGCACCTGGGCCAGCACGGTGCGGTCGTCGAGCACGCGCTCGACGAGCGCCTCAATCTTGCCGCCGCTTTCCTTCACGCCAAAGAAGCGCGCTTTCAGCACGCGCGTATCGTTCATCACCAGCAGGTCGCCCGCGGCTAGTTGTCCGACGATATCGGCAAAGCTGCGGTCGACCAGGGTGTCGCCGTCCAGATGCAACAGGCGCGAGGCACTGCGCTCGGCCAACGGAGTTTGCGCAATGTTTTCTTGCGGCAAATTAAAATCGAAATCGGAAAGCGAATACATGCGTTTTGCTTCAAAAGTACATCAAAAATGATTAGGAGTGCGCAATGGAACATCTGGCACTATACTGTGCGCCTATACAGGCATTACAATAATCCGCCGCAACAATTTACAACTGCGGTACGCACAGGGTGTGCCGGACAACCCTCTATTTTACGCTAGCGGCACAAAAATCTCCGATATGTCCGAACCCAAGCCCGATCTTCCTCCCACAGCCAAGCCTGCCGCGAAGCCGAAAACCGCCAAAAAAGTGGTCAGCACGGAAAGCCGGCTGGCCAAACTGGGCTTGCGCACGGATATGGACCTGGTGCTGCACCTGCCAATGCGCTACGAGGACGAGACCCGTGTCTACACGATACGCGATGCCTGCCTGCGCGGCGGCGAGTCGTGGCAAGTGGAAGGCGTCGTCACCAAATGCGAAGTCAATTTCAAGCCGCGCAAGCAATTGCTGGTGACGATCGCCGATGAAACGGGCAATTTGCTGCTGCGTTTCATGAATTTCTACGGCAGCCAGGTCAAGCAGCTGGCCGAAGGCACGCGGGTACGTGCGCGTGCCGAACTCAAACACGGCTTTTTCGGCGCCGAGATGGTGCACCCGACGTATAAAGTGGTCAACGAGGGCGCGCCGCTGCCTACGGCGCTGACGCCCGTGTATCCGTCCGGCGAAGGCTTGTCGCAGCACGTGCTGCGGCGCGAGATCGCCGACGCCATGCGCCGCATCGACTGGCACGATACCTTGCCTGACGAGCTGTTGCATCAGATGCAGCTGTCACCGTTCCGCGCCGCCGTGCACCTGCTGCACTATCCGCCGCAGGACATCGATGAAAGCGCGCTGATGGACCGCTCGCATCCGGCCTGGGTACGCATGAAATTCGATGAGCTGCTGGCGCAGCAGCTGTCGCTGAAACGCGCCCAGCGCGCGCGCCGCTCGAAAGGCGCGGCGTCCTTGCCCATCGTCGGCAAACTCTCGGCATCCTTTGCCGCCGCCCTGCCCTTCAAGCTGACGGGCGCGCAGGCGCGCGTGCTCGGGGAAATCCGCGCCGACCTGCACCAGCCGTATCCGATGCAGCGCTTGCTGCAAGGCGACGTCGGCAGCGGCAAGACGGTCGTCGCCGCCTTGTCCGCCACGCAGGCGATCGACAGCGGCTACCAGGCCGCGCTGATGGCGCCCACCGAGATCCTGGCCGAGCAGCACTTCCGCAAGATCGCCGCCTGGATGGAACCGCTGGGCGTGAAGGTGGCCTGGCTGACGGGCAGCCTGAAGAAAAAAGAAAAGACGGCCGCGCTGGCCCTGATCGAATCGGGCGAAGCGCAGCTGGTGATCGGCACGCATGCGCTGATCCAGGACAATGTGCTGTTTGCCAAACTGGGCCTGGTGATCGTCGACGAGCAGCACCGCTTCGGCGTGGGCCAGCGCCTGACCCTGCGCAACAAGGGCGACAGCGCGGCCGTGCCGCACCAGCTGATGATGTCGGCCACGCCGATCCCGCGCACCCTGGCAATGACGTATTACGCCGACCTGGAAGTGTCGGTGATCGACGAGCTGCCGCCCGGACGCAGCCCCATCGTCACGCGCGCCATCGACCAGAACCGGCGCGACGAAGTCATCGCCCGCGTGTATGCGGCCGCGCTGGAAGGCCGGCAAGTGTACTGGGTCTGTCCCCTGATCGAGGAATCGGAAGCGCTGCAGCTGCAGACGGCCACCGACACTTACATGATGCTCGCCGAAGCCCTGCCCGCGCTGCAGGTGGGCCTCGTGCATGGCCGCCTGAAGCCGGCGGAAAAACAGGCAGTGATGGATGCCTTCATCGCCGGCCATATCCACGTGCTGGTGGCCACCACCGTCATCGAGGTGGGCGTCGACGTGCCGAACGCCTCGCTGATGGTGATCGAGCACGCCGAGCGTTTTGGTTTGTCGCAGCTGCACCAGCTGCGTGGCCGCGTGGGGCGCGGCACGGCGGCCAGCGTCTGCCTGCTGCTGTACCAGGGCCCCCTGGGCGGCGTGGCGCGCCAGCGCCTGATGACCATGCGCGAGACGACGGACGGTTTTGAAATCGCCCGCCGCGACCTGGAAATCCGCGGCCCCGGAGAATTCCTTGGCGCGCGCCAGTCCGGCCAGGCCATGCTGCGCTTCGCCGACCTGGAAACGGATCAATGGCTGGTAGATCAGGCGCGCGACGTGGCGCACGACCTGCTGCACGCCACCACTGCGGCGGCGGCCGCCACCGTGGAAGCGCATCTGGCGCGCTGGCTGGGTGGGAAAGAAGAATTTTTGAAGGTGTAAATCTGGTATTGCTTGCCTCAGGGTGTTGTCGGATTACGCGATAGACGTGGCGGCAAGTCGGGTAGGTCGGATTAGCGTAGCGTAATCCGACTTCTGACGTAATCCGACAACATTGTTAGCGCTCCTCACTCCCGTCCAACACCCTCAATCGCCACACCGTCCCCGCCCCAATCCTCTGCACACAAGCCGTGCTTTACATACCGGTGAAAACTGGAATACGGCCAATCGATAACTTTACCCACCAAACCATGTTTGACAGGGTTGTAATGGATGTAATCGACATGGTTGGCGAAGTCGCGCTCGTCGCGCAAGACATGCTCCCAATACCGCTGCTGCCAGACATTTTTAAGATTGCGGTGCTTGCTGAACCATGTCTTGATCAAGCGCCAGCGCGTCATGAAATCGGCATCGCCTTCAGGCAAGGTCCAGATGCAGTGCAGGTGATCGGGCAGGATGACGATAGCGTCGATAGCGAATGGCCTTTTATGGCGCACGGCGCGAAAAGCATCGCGCAGCACGTCCACGGCAGTGGCGGTAGCAAAAACGGGCCGGCGACGGGCAGTCACCACCGTGAAGAAAAAGCTGCCGCCTTGCTGGAATGCGCGTCGGTATCGCATGATTTCAGGGTATTGTCGGATTACGGCCTGCGGCCCAGACGCCGTCGGTATTGTTTATTCTCGGGTGATGTCGGATTACGGCCTGCGGCCTAATCCGACCTACGCAAATACGCTGACGGTAGGTCGGGTAGGTCGGATTAGCGTAGCGTAATCCGACTTCCAGCGTAATCCGACTTTTCGCAAACTACCTTGCGCCCGCGCAGCCTACATGCACATCCAGAAGCGGTTCGCCAGGTCGAGCATGAAGTCGGGCCGCAGATAGGCCAGGAAGACGATGGCCAGCAGTGCGGCGCCAGCCAGGCGCCACAGCCACATGCGCCAGCTGCCCATTACGCGGCCACCGCCACGCGCTTGACGGCGCGCTCGTCGATGGGCAGGTTGATCAGCGCGGCCAGCAAGCCCAGGCCGATGGTGATCATCCAGACGATGTGGTAACTGCCCTGGTGCTCGTACAGATAGCCGCCCAGCCACGCGCCCAGGAAACTGCCCACCTGGTGCGAGAAGAACACCATCCCGGCCAGCATCGACAAGTGCTTCACGCCGAAGATGCCGGCGATGATACCGTTCGTCAGCGGCACCGTCGACAGCCACAGCACGCCCATGCCGGCGGCAAACAGGTACACCGACCACGCCGACAAGGGCGCCAGCAGGAACACGGTGATAACCACGGCGCGCGTCACGTAGATGGCCGACAGCAGATAGCGCTTGGCGATCTTGCCACCGAGTTTGCCCGCGTAATAGGAGCCGACGATATTGAACAGGCCGATCAGCGCCAGCGCCGTGACGGCGATGTTCGGATTCATCAGGCCCTGGTCCTTCAGGTAGGCCGGCAAATGCACGCCGATGAAGACCAGCTGGAAACCGCAGACAAAATACCCTGCCAGCAGCAGCCAGAACGAGCGGCTGGCAATGGCTTCGCTGAAGGCCGCGCCAACGCTTTGCTGCGGACCGCTGGCGTGCGAGACGGGTGGCTCGCGCAAATAAAAGGCCATCGGGATCATCGCCAGCAGCACCAGCGCGGCCAGCACATAAAAGGCGTTTTGCCAGCCCACGGCGGAAATCAGCTGCTGCTCCACCGGCATCATCAGGAACTGGCCGAACGAGCCGGCCGCCGACGAAATGCCGAAGGCCCACGAGCGCTGCTCGGGCGGCGCGCTGCGCCCGATGATGCCGCTGATGGCGCCAAAGGCCGTGCAGGCCAGCGCCAGGCCGATGAAAATGCCGGAACCGGCGACGAACAGGGCCGGTTGCGTCACGAGCGCCATCCACACCAGGCCCGCCATGTAGCTGATGGCGCCGACAATGACGACGCGCATGGTGCCGAAACGGTCGGCCGCCATGCCGGCGAACGGACCGAAGACGCCCCACATCAGGTTTTGCATGGCCAGCGCCAGCGAATACGTTTCGCGCGTCCAGCCATTCGCTTGCGAGATCGGCTGCATCCAGAAGCCCAGCCCATGGCGCACGCCCATCGCCAGGGTCAGGACGACGCCGCTGGCGATGAGGACGGTTTTCAGGCTGGGGCGCGATGAGGGCAATGTCATGGGGTTCCTGTTCACGCCTGGTCGGCGCTGAGGTCGGAGCGATACACCAGACCGATCTGGTCACGCATGGTGTCAAGGTTATGCATCAGGGCCACGCTGTCGGCGTGCGGCATGACGGAACTTTCGAGCAGGCCGGCGCGGATGCAGCGCATCGCTTCGATCGCTTCATGCGCGTAGCCGTTGCCCAGATGCGGCGCGGCGATCACGCGGCGCGCGCCATCCATCGTTTCGACGATCAGGTGATCGGGCTTGTAAAAACGGTTGGGCAGGCGAATCCGCCCCAGGCTGCCGGAAATGCTCATTTCCGTCGGCGTTTGCGCGCGCAGGCTGCAGGCGCAGGACGAGGTGCCACCGCCCGCGTGCAGCAGAGAAAACACGACCTGCTCATCGACGCCGGTGGTGCCCATTTCAGCGAGCGCCTGCACCTGCGAAACCGGGCCGAGGAAAAACGCCGCCATCGACAGCGGATAGATGCCCACGTCGAGCAGCGCGCCGCCACCCAGTTCGGGATTGAACATGCGGTGCTCGGGCGGGAAATTGGCGACAAAGCCGATATCGGCCTGCACTTGCTGCAGCACGCCGATTTCGCCGCTGGCGATGATGCGCTGCGCTTCCTGCACGGCCGGCAGGAAACGGCTCCACATGGCTTCCATCAAAAACAGCTTTTTATCGCGTGCCAGGTCGACCACGGCCTGCGCTTCGCGCGCGTTCATGGTGAACGGCTTTTCGCACACGACGTGCTTGCCTGCGGCCAGGCACAGCAAGGCGTTTTCCGCATGCAAGGTATGCGGCGTGGCGATGTAGATCACGTCCACGCCGGGGTCCATGACCAGCGCCTGGTAGGACCCGTGGCAACGTTCGATGCCGAATTCGGCGCCAAAGGCCTGTGCGCCGGCATCGCTGCGCGAAGCGACCGCCACCAGTTGCGCGCCGGGCGCATCGCGCAAGCCCTGGGCCATCGCGCGGGCGATCTTGCCGGTGCCGAGGATGCCCCAGCGGACGGTGTTCTCCATGCTCTACTCTCTTTCTGCGCCAGCTGCCTTGCGCTTCGGGCGGAACACCGCCGCGTCATTGTAAAAATCGTCGTCCTGCCCCTCGCACCAGCCGGGCAAACCGAGTACGGGTAGCGGCGTGAAGTCGGCTGTCGTCAAGCCATCACGGGCCAGGTCTTGCGCCACGCGCTCGTCGAGCCAGGTGCGGCGTGCCGCATCATCGAGTGCGAAGTAGGCGTCGCCGGCAAAGATCACGCGCGTGTGCGCCGTGATGGCCTTGCGTGGCGCCACCAGTTTTTCCATCAGCGCGTGGCCGAACAGCCAGACCTCGGCGTCGCCGCCCGTACCAAATTTCTCGCGCTGCGCAATGAAGGCGCTGCGCCAGTCGTGTCCGCGCAAGGCCGCTTCCAGCGCGCGTCCGGCATCGCTGTCGCGCAACACCAGCAAGGCGGAATTCTCATCGAAAATCGTCGCGCCGTCGCGTGCCGGACCGCGCGATTTGCCGACGCCGGACAGGGCGATCTGCGCCGCCTGCAGCGCGTTCAGCTGCCGCTTGATGCGGGGGAAAGTGAGCCACACGAGCGCGTTGAAAAAATCGTGCAGATTGTCGCGCGTGGGCACGCCGCCCGTCGCGCCGATGAACTCTTCATAGGCCACGCCTTCGGGCAAGTCCGCTTGCGGCACGAAGGCCAGCGGCAAGCCGGTGGGATTGCGCAAGTCCAGCGCGCGCGCCCGGGCGTTCAGCGCCACAATCACCGTGTCGCGCTGCAGGTCCAGCCGCCGTCGCGCCGGCAGCACCGTGGCAAACCAGGGGCGGGTCCAGTCTATCGATGGCAGCATGGAGCGCTTAGACCATTTTCCAGTTGATCTGCTCGCCCGCGTTGAGCGGAATCACATGGCTGTCGCCCAGCGGCAGCGAGGCTGGCAAAATCCAGCTTTCGCGCTTCAGGGTGATGCTGTCCGTGTTGCGCGGCACGCCGTAGAAGGCCGGGCCATGGAAGCTGGCGAACGCTTCCAGTTTATCCAGCGCGCCGGCCCGTTCGAACGCTTCGGCATACATTTCCATCGCGTGCAGGGCCGTGTAGCAACCGGCGCAGCCGCAGGCCATTTCCTTGGCGCCTTGCGCGTGCGGCGCCGAGTCCGTGCCGAGGAAGAAGCGCTCGTCGCCGCTGGCGGCGGCCGTCATCAGTGCCAGGCGGTGCTCTTCGCGCTTGAGGATGGGCAGGCAGTAGTAATGCGGACGGATGCCCCCCTTGAAAATCTCGTTGCGGTTGTACAGCAGATGATGCGCCGTGATGGTGGCGGCGATCGGGCCTTCCGCTTCGGCCACGTACTGCGCCGCATCCTTGGTGGTGATGTGTTCGAACACCACGGACAGGGCCGGGAAGGCGCTGCGCAGCGGACGCATCACGCGCTCGATGAAGACGGCTTCGCGGTCGAAGATGTCGATTTCCGGGTCCGTCACTTCGCCGTGCACGAGGAAGGGCATGCCCACTTCCTGCATCACTTCGAGCACCTTGTAGCAATTCTTCAAATCCGTCACACCCAGGTCGGAATTCGTCGTCGCGCCGGCCGGATACAGCTTCACAGCCTGCACGATGCCGCTGTCCTGCGCGCGGCGGATTTCGTCGGGCGAGGTGTTGTTCGTCAGGTACAGCACCATCAGCGGATCGAAGTTCACGCCTTCCGGCACGGCGGCCAGGATGCGCTCGCGGTAGGCGCTGGCGTCCGCCGTGGTGGTGACGGGCGGTTTCAGGTTCGGCATGACGATGGCGCGGCCGAACTGGCGCGCGCTGTGCGGCAGCACGCTGGCCATGACGGCGCCATCGCGCAGGTGCAGATGCCAGTCGTCAGGACGGGTGATGGTGATGGAGGATGGAACGGCGGCTGGGGTGTGATCGAGTGTGGACATGGCGGCTGCTCTCAGGCGGTCATTGCGAATAACGCCATTTTACCAGCCGCGGGGCAGCCTCGCAGTCAATGGATGCCTGCGCCTGCTGCCTGCCTGACAACAAAACGGCCGGTATCAACCGGCCGTTTTTACTAAAAGAGAACGCAGAAGATCAGGACTTGGCCGGCGCCGTCTCCTGCTGCGCCACCCAGGCGCGAATATCGGCCAGCATCCGGTCCAGCGCGGCGCGGTCGTACACGTGGCCACGGCTGACCACCAGGCGGATTTGGCGCGTGGCTTTGATGTCCTGCAGCGGGTTCGCGTCGAGCACCAGCAAATCGGCCGCCTTGCCGGCCGCCACGCTGCCGTAGCGCTCCAGCTTGCCCAGGAAGCGGGGACCGTTGATGACAGCCGACTGCAAGGCTTGCTGCGGCGTCAGGCCGTACTGCACGTACAGGCCGATTTCATCGTGCAGGGCCTGGCCCGGATAGTCGAAGGAATTCAAAAAGCCCGCATCGGTGCCGGCGATGATGCTCACGCCCTGCTGCTGCAAAATCGGCAGCAGCTTTGCCGATTGCTCGAACTGCGCATGGCGCTGGGCGATCGCTTCCGGGCCATCCTTCGCGGCGCGCTGCACGCGCCAGTCGTAGGTGGCGCGCAAGCCCTTGCCGATGTATTGCAGGGCGGGATCGTGCGTGTGGTCTTCGCGGTCCAGGTACGCTGTCACGCGCGAACCCCACAGGGTCGGCACGATGGCCGTGCCGCGTGCGGCCAGATAGCTGAAGGCCTTGCGCGCCGTCGGTTCGTCGTAGCTTTGCAAGCTCTCGCGCATGGCCTCCTTGGCCGTCATCGCGCCGGCGGCCACCTTGGCCGTCAGCTCCTGTTCACGCGGCGTGGTGGTGCGCAGCAGGTACGATTGATGTTCGATCGTGCCCAGGCCCGCATCGGCCATCTGCCCCAATGTCAACTGCACGGGGATATGGCCCGAAGTGCGCATGCCCCGCTCGCGTGCCTGGCGCAGCGCTTCCAGGTACAGCTCCGGTTTCAGGGTGTTTTCCGTGATCTTCACGAAGTCCACGTGCTGCGCCTGCAGGCCATCCAACGCGCGCGTGACTTCCTGCGGCGTGCCCACTTCGATGGTGCCCTTCCATAGCGGCTTGAGGCCTTCGAGCTTGGCGCCGGAAGTAAAAATCGTCGGGCCTTGCAGCTGGCCCGCGTTGATTTGCTGGCGCCATGCCAGCACCGTGTCGGGCAAGTCGCCCGAGCAGTCGCGCACCGTGGTGATGCCGTGCGCCAGGTACAAGGGCAGCAGCTGCTTGTTCTCGTCGATCAGCTCGGGGCCGCCGCCAAAATGCACGTGCGTATCCCACAGGCCCGGCATCAGGTATTTGCCAGGCAGGCGGATGGTCTGTTTCGGCGCGTAGCTGCGCAGCTGCGCGTCATCGACGACGGCGACGATGCTGTCGCCCTTGAGCAGCACGGTCTTGCCCTTGACGGTGCTACCGGCGGCAACGTCGATCAGGGTGGCGTCGCGCAGGGCGATGTCGACGGCGATCCTGTCGGTCGCGTGGGCATGGGCGAGCAGGCCCAGCGCCAACATGGCACCGGCTATTTGTTTCATGTCAGGCATTCGCACTCAACTTCAAAGTGATGAACAATTAATGGATGATCTTGGCCAGGAAATCGCGCGCGCGGTCCGAGCGCGTGGTGTTGAAGAAGTCATCCTTGCTGCAATCCTCGATGATCTTGCCCTGGTCCATGAAGACGATGCGGTTGGCCACGCGCTTGGCAAAGCCCATTTCATGCGTGACGACCATCATCGTCATGCCTTCCTGCGCCAGTCCCACCATCACGTCGAGTACCTCGTTGATCATTTCCGGATCGAGCGCCGAAGTGGGCTCGTCGAACAGCATGGCGATCGGGTCCATCGACAGCGCACGGGCGATCGCCACGCGCTGCTGCTGGCCGCCCGACAGCTGGCCGGGGAATTTATCCTGCTGCGACAGCAGGCCCACGCGGTCCAGGTATTTCAAGCCCTTGGCATTGGCTTCGTCGGCGCTGCGACCGAGCACCTTGATCTGGCCGATGGTCAGGTTTTCACGGATGGACAGGTGCGGAAACAGCTCGAAATTCTGGAACACCATGCCGATGCGCGCGCGCAGTTTCGACAAATTCGTCTTCGGGTCGTTGACGCTGATGCCGTCGACAATGATCTGCCCCTGCTGTATCGGTTCGAGGCCGTTGACGGTCTTGATCAGGGTCGATTTGCCGGAGCCGGACGGGCCGCAAATGACCATCACGTCGCCCTTGGCGACCTTGGTGGTGCAGTCGGTCAGTACCTGGAACTGGCCATACCATTTGCTGACGTTATTGAGTTCGATCATCTTGTTCTTTCTTTTACGGTTAGCGAATGATGGCGACGCGTTTCTGCAGGCGTTTTACCAGGAACGACAAGGCGTAGCACAGCACGAAATACACGACGGCGACAAACACATACATTTCCACCAGGCGGCCGTCGCGCTGCGCGATTTTCGAGGCGGCGCCGACGAAATCGGGGATCGACAACACGTACACGAGCGACACGTCCTGGAACAGCACGATGGTCTGCGTCAGCAGCACGGGGATCATGTTGCGGAAGGCTTGCGGCAGCACGATGCTGCCCATGGTCTGCCGGTAATTCATGCCCAGCGCCTGCCCGGCCCACACCTGGCCGCGGGGAATCGACTGTATGCCACTGCGCATGATCTCGCAATAGTAGGCCGCCTCGAACATGATGAAGGTGATCAGCGCGGAAGAAAATGCGCCCACTTTGACGGGTTCGTTCGCGCCGATGATCCAGGCGGCGATGTACGGCACCAGGAAGTAGAACCAGAAGATCACCAGCACCAGCGGGATCGAGCGTATCAGGTTGACGTAGCTCGATGCCACGCCCGAGATGAGGCGGTTGCTGGACAGGCGCATCAGCGCCAGCAGCGTGCCCAGCACGATGCCGCCCACCATGGCCAGCGCCGTCAGTTTCAGGGTGAAGACCATGCCTGTCTGGAACAGGTAAACCCACGAGCGGGAGATGACATCGAAATCGAAGTTACCTAACATGTCAGTGTCCTCCCGTCTTGGCGCCGGCGACGATGAAGCCCGGGATGGCGACCTTTTTCTCGATCAGGTGCATCAGCACCACCACCAGCAGATTGACGACGACATAAATGATGGTGGCAGCCGAAAACGCCTCGAACACCTGGAAGGAGAACTCCTGGATGGCGCGCGCGCTGGCCGTCAGTTCGATCAGGCCGATGGTCAGTGCCACGGAGCTGTTCTTGATGATGTTCAAAAATTCGCTGGTCAGCGGCGGCATGATGACGCGTGCGGCCATCGGCAGCAAGATGAAACGGTAGGTTTGCGGCAGGGTCAGGCCCAGCGCCGTGCCGGCCAGTTTCTGCCCGCGCGGCAGCGCCTCGATACCCGTCGTGACCTGCACGGCCACGCGCGAGGAAGTAAAGAATCCCAGGCACAGCACAGCCGTGATGAACGGCGCGTTCGGCAGCGACTTGACCCAGGCGCCCAGGTCCGGCGGCAGCAATTCCGGCATGACGAAATACCAGAGGAACATCTGCACCAGCAGCGGCACATTGCGGAACAATTCGACATACGCATTGGCCACGCCCACCAGCCATTTGTTCGGCAGGGTACGGACGGTGCCGATCACCAGGCCCAGGATCAAGGCCATGATCCAGGCCGCACCGGCCGTGGCCAGGGTCCACACCAGGCCGGACCACAGGGTATCCATATACGTGCCCACGCCATCAGGGGACATCTCCCAGAAGATGCGCCAATTCCAGTTGTAATTCATGATCATCCTTCCCATGCAGCTCGAGGAAAGCGGCCAGCCGCCTACCCCGCAAATAAAACCGGGAGGCTTGCGCCCCCCGATTTGTTACGCACTCTTGTTATTTTTTCCGTTTGTCCGAAGTCTTCTGCGCCTCAGGCACGGCCGCGTAGGCGGCCGGGTCACCGGAGTCGGTCGGATTCGCAAACACGGCCTTCAATTGCGCCGGCATGGGGAATTTCAGGTTGATGTTTTTCGGCGGGATCGGCGAGGTAAACCATTTTGCATAAATACGGTTGATGTCGTCGCTCTTGTACAGGCGGATCAGCGCTTCGTCGACCACTTTCTTGAAGGCTGGATCGCCCTTGCGCAGCATGATGCCGTACGGCTCGACCGACAGCGCTTCCTTGGTGATTTCGTAGTCGTTCGGGTTTTTCGAGTTGGCCACTTGCGACGCCAGCAGGATGTCGTCGTTGGCTTCGGCCACCGCACGCCCCGTTTCCAGCATCAGGAACGATTCAGGATGATCCTTGCCGACGGCAATCGTCATGCCCAGGTTTTTTTCCTTGTTCAAAATCGTCATCTGCTTGATGGTCGACGTACCGGCCGTGGCCACCAGGGTCTTGCCGCGCAAGTCTTCCAGCGTCTTGATGTTCGAGGTTTTTTTCGACAGCACGCGGTTGCCGATGACAAACATGGTGGGCGCGAATGCCACCTGCTGCTGGCGCTCCAGGTTGTTCGTGGTCGAGCCGCATTCGAGGTCGATGGTGCCGTTGGCCATCAGCGGGATGCGGTTGGCCGAGGTGACGGGACTCATCACCACTTTCAGTTCGGTCAGGCCCAGGTGCTTTTGCAGGGCCGTGACGACTTTCATGCACAGGTCGATCGAATAACCCTGGTATTGCTGCTTGTCATCGAGATAGGAGAAGGGAACGGAGCCGTCGCGCACGCCGAGGGTGACGGAACCGGCTTTCTTGATCTTGGCCAAGGTGCCGGTCAATTCCTGAGCCTGGACTGGCGACATGCTGCTGATGACGCCGACGCTGAGCAGCGTGGCGATAATTTTGGTCAATTTCATAAATTCTCCTGGACGGACAAACCGGATACAAAGCCGGACGAAACAACTGTGGTGCAAACGCCACCAATGGAATTAATTTTATTTCATTTTCAGCGCCGAACCAGCCGTTTTCTGCGATTGCCGTCAAATAGGCGCTATACGCGCGCCGGAATCAGCGCGGCTGTAGCATTTTTCCTACTGATTGTCCCCCGCCGATTTATTTTGCCGGTGCCAACCCCGCCAGCGCGTCGTCCTCTTCCGCCTCATCGTCCCGATTCGCCTGCTGGCGTTGCCACATTTGCGCATACAAACCGTCAAGCACCAGCAATTGCGGATGCGTGCCCCGCTCGACGATGCGGCCATGGTCGAGCACCAGGATTTGCTGGGCGTCGGCCACCGTCGACAGCCGGTGCGCAATCACCAGGGTGGTGCGGTTTTTGGCGATTTCCTTCAGTTGCGACTGGATCGCCTGTTCGGCCTTGGAGTCGAGCGCCGACGTCGCTTCGTCGAAGATCAGGATGGCCGGGTCCTTCAGCAAAGTACGGGCAATCGCCACGCGCTGCTTTTCGCCGCCCGACAGCTTCAAGCCCCGCTCGCCCACCATGGAGTTGTAGCCATCTGGCAAGCTTTCAATAAAATCATGGATCGATGCCGCTTTCGCCGCCGCCACGATGGCGTCCTTGCTGGCGCCCGGCTTGCCGTAGGCGATGTTGTATTCGATGGTGTCGTTGAACAGCACCGTGTCCTGCGGCACGATGCCGATGGCGGCGCGCAGGGAATCCTGGGTGATACTGCGCAAATCCTGGCCATCGATGGTGATGCTGCCGCCATCGACTTCGTAAAAGCGGAACAGCAAGCGCGACAGGGTCGACTTGCCCGAGCCGCTGTGGCCCACCACGGCCGTCGTGGTGCCGGCCGGAATCTGGAAATCCACGTCGAACAGGATTTGCCGCTTGGCTTCATAGCTGAAATTCACATGCGCAAAGCGCACTGCCGCGCCCCGCGTGACAAGCGGACTTGCGTCCGGCGTATCGGCGATTTCGCGGTTCTCGTTCAGCAACGAAAACAGGCGTTCCATGTCGGCCAGGCTTTGCTTGATTTCGCGGTAGATGACGCCGAGGAAATTGAGCGGGATGTACAGCTGGATCATGAAGGCATTCACCAGCACCAGGTCGCCCAGGGTCATGCTGCCGTTGATCACACCCACCGTGGCGCGCCACAGGATCAAGGTGACGGCCGTGGCGATGATCAAGGACTGGCCCGTATTGAGCAGGGACAAGGAAGTCTGCGATTTCACGGCCGCCGATTCATAACGCTGCAAGCCCTCGTCGTAGCGCTTCGCCTCGTAATCCTCGTTGCCGAAATATTTCACGGTTTCATAGTTGATCAGCGAATCGATGGCCTTGGTGTTCGCCTTCGAGTCGAGGTCGTTCATGGTGCGGCGGAAATGCGTGCGCCAGTTCGTCACCAAGACGGTAAACGCGATGTAGGACACCAGCGCCACCGCCGTGATCACGGTAAACCAGATGTCGTAATGCAAGACCAGATAGCCGAGCACGAGGGTGATTTCCACCAGCGTCGGCAAGATGTTGAACAAGGTATAGGAAATGAGCGAGCCGACGCTGCGCGTGCCCCGTTCGATATCGCGCGTCATGCCGCCCGTCTGGCGATTCAGGTGAAAGCGCAAGGACAAGGCATGCAGGTGCCGGAACACTTGCAGGGCGATGGTGCGCACGGCCCGCTGCGTCACCCTGGCGAACAGGAATTCGCGCAATTCCGTAAACAAGGTGGTCGACAGGCGCAGCAAGCCATACGCCACCAGCAAGCCGACCGGCAATACCAGCAGCGCTTGCGGATTCGCCGCCGTGATCGTCATGGCGTCGACGAGTTTTTTCAGGATCAGGGGCACGCCCACGTTGGCCAGCTTGGCACCCACCAGGCATAGCAGCGCCAGCAATACTCTCCATTTGTAGACCCATAGATACGGCAGCAAGGTCTTGATGGTGGCGAAATCGCTGTGGCTGGCGGAGGCTGGCGAGCGGGGCGGAGGGGGAGTCTGGGAACGGCGCATGGCGAAGGTCGGCTTTTTATGGTTCAATCGGGGCAATTGTAGCCTTTCATGAGAATAAAAGATGAGCACCTCCCCCGACCGTCCTGATAACTGCCTCGCCTCCGGCCTGCCCGCCGGAAAAATGCCGGAATTGCGCATGATGCCCGCGCCGTCCGACGCCAATGTGTACGGCGACGTGTTCGGCGGCTGGATCATGGCGCAAGTCGATATCGCCGGTTCCCTGCCGGCCACGCGGCGCGCCAACGGCCGCGTCGCCACCATCGCCGTCAATTCCTTCGTCTTCAAAAACCCCGTCTTCGTCGGTGATCTTCTCTCCTTCTACGCCGAAATCGTCAAGGTGGGCAATACTTCGATCACCGTCAATGTCGAGGTGTATGCCGAGCGCAACCGCCTGCAGGCGTGCATTGTGAAAGTCACGGAAGCCACTCTGATCTACGTGGCGACGGACTCCGACCGCAAGCCGCGCAAGGTGCCGCCGATCGAGACCTTATTGTCGCAATAATCCTACGTTTTATTTTCAGACGGCATGGATAGCCAGCGCCGCATCTTCCTGCAGAGGGCTGCGCGCATCGTCTCGCTGGCCGCCGCCGGCAGTGTGCTGTCCGGCTCCAGCGCGAGCGCCGCCACGCGCCTGAACGGCAACGGCTATCCGTTTGCGCTCGGCGTCGCCTCCGGCTCGCCCTTGCCGGACGCCGTCGTGCTGTGGACGCGCATCTGTTACGACCCGCTGCAGGCAGCCGCCACGCCCGCCATCGCCCTGAACGTGCGCTGGGAAGTGGCCGAAGACGAGGCTTTCCGGCGCATCGCCGCCAAGGGCCAGACCACGGCCACGCCCGCCCTGGCGCACAGCGTGCATGTGGACGTGGCGGGCCTGGCGCCCGGGCGCTGGTACTGGTACCGTTTTATCTTTGGCGACGCCGTCAGTCCCGTGGGCCGCACGCGCACGGCGCCCGAGCCCGGCTCCATGCCTGCCTCGCTGAAACTGGCCGTCGCTTCGTGCCAGCACTGGGAATTCGGCGCATATGCGGCGCACCGGCACATCGCGGCGGCCGCGCCCGACCTGGTGGCCTTTCTCGGTGATTACATTTATGAGTGGGGACCGTACCAGCTGCAGCACCCGAGCCGGGCCATGCGCACGCACGAAAGCTTTAGCCTGGACGAGTACCGCGCCCGCTATGCGCAATACAAGAGCGACCAGGATTTGCAGGGCGCCCACCTGGCCGCGCCGTGGATTGTCACCTGGGATGACCATGAAGTGGCCAACGATTACGGCAACGACCGCGACGAATTGCTCACACCCACCTTTTTGCAGCGCCGCGCGGCCGCCTACCAGGCATTTTATGAACACATGCCGCTGCGGCTGCTGCCGCTGGGGCGACGCGGCTTTGTCGACATGCGCATCTACCAGCGCTATGACTGGGGCCGGCTGGCGCGCTTCCACGTACTCGATGACCGGCAATACCGCGCCTATCACGCGTGCGCCAGGCCGGGCCGCGGCGGCTCCAATTCCGTCACCACGCGCAACTGCCCCGACTTGCGCAAACCCGGCCGCAGCATGCTGGGCGAGGAGCAGCAGCGCTGGCTGCAAACCGGTCTCGATACGTCTCCGGCGCGCTGGAATATCCTGGCCCAGCAAACGCTGATGGCGCAAGCTAGCCAGGTGCCCATCCTGCGCCCCGGCGACGAGCGCATCTGGACCGATGGCTGGGATGGCTATCCGCTGGCGCGCCAGCACCTGCTCGACGCCTTGCGCAGCAGCAAGGCCAGCAACCCGCTGGTGCTGTCGGGCGACGTGCACACGTTTTATGCGACGGAACTGAGCCGCAACGCCATGCGCCCCACCGGCAAGGATAATCCCGTGCTGGCCACCGAGTTTTGCGGCACCTCGATCACGTCGAGCTCCCGCCCGCAGGCGCGCACCGAGCAGTATGTGGCGATGAACCCGCACATCCGCTACGGACGCAGCGACAAGCGCGGCTATATGTTGATGGAAATCACGCCAGAGAAAACGACGACCCTGTTCCAGGGCCTGGAGAATGTGCGCGACAGCGCATCGGGCATCGCGACACTGGCCCGCTTTACCGTCCGGGACGGCAAGGCGGGCTTGCAGAGTTAACGCCTAGGCGACCTTCTTTTCGTCGCGCAATTGACGGCGCAAGATCTTGCCGACGTTAGTTTTCGGCAATTCATCGCGGAACTCGATGTATTTCGGTTTCTTGTAGGCCGTCAATTCATGCTTGCAATGCTCGCGGATCTGTTCCACCGTCAGGTTCGGATCCTTGCGCACGACAAACACTTTCACGGCTTCGCCCGCGTTGGCGTCCGGCACGCCGATACACGCGCATTCGAGCACGCCCGGACACGATGAAACCACGTCTTCCACTTCATTCGGATACACGTTGAAGCCGGAGACGATGATCATGTCTTTCTTGCGGTCCACGATCTTCACGTAGCCGCGCTCGTCCATGACGCCCACGTCGCCCGTCTTGAAGTAGCCGTCGGCCGTCATCGACTTGGCCGTTTCGTCCGGACGCTGCCAGTAGCCGGCCATCACTTGCGGGCCGCGCACGGCGATTTCGCCCGGTTCACCCAGCGGCACTTCCACGCCATCATCGTTCAAGATCGCCACTTCCGTCGAGGGGAATGGCAAGCCGATGGTACCCGTGAATTCCGTGATGTCGACGCGGTTGCCCGTCACCACGGGCGATGTTTCCGACATGCCATAGCCTTCGATCAGCGGACAGCCCGTCAGTTTCAGCCAGCGTTCGGCCACGTTGCGCTGCAGGGCCATGCCGCCGCCATTGCACACCTTGTAGCTGGAGAAATCGAGCTTGGCAAACTCGGCATTGTTCAGCAGCGCGTTGTACAGGGTATTGACGGCCGGAAAGACGACGATCTTGTGCTTGGCCAATTCCTTGACGAAACCGGGAATGTCGCGCGGGTTGGGGATCAGCACGCTCATGCCGCCCAGGCGCATGCCCATCAGGGCGCTGACCGTCAGCGAATAGATGTGATACAGGGGCAAGGCGCACATGAAGCCCATCGAGGTGGCGCGCATTTCAGGCGTCATCACGGGCGACATCCACGCCTCGTTTTGCAATACGTTGGCGATCACATTACGGTGCAACAACATCGCGCCTTTTGAGACGCCCGTCGTGCCACCCGTGTATTGCAGGAAGACGATATCGTCATGCCCCTGCTGCACCGGCTGCAAGGTCAGGCGCGCACCTTCGGCCAGCATCTTGTTGAAACTGATGGCGCCCGGCAAGGAAAACGCGGGCACCATTTTCTTGATCTTGCGCACGACGAAGTTGACGATGGTGCCTTTCAGTCCGCCCAGCAAGTCGCCCATGGTGGCCACGATCACATGCTTGACCTGGGTATGCGGCAACACCTGCTCCACCGTGGTGGCGAAGTTTTCCAGCACGATGATCGCTTCGCTGCCCGAATCGATCAGCTGGTGCTGCAATTCACGCGGCGTGTACAGCGGGTTGACGTTCACCACCGTATAGCCGGCGCGCAAAATCGCCGCCATGGCCACCGGATATTGCAGCACGTTCGGCAGCATGATCGCCACGCGCGCACCCCGTTGCAGGCCCTTGCTTTGCAGCCAGGCCCCCATCTGCCGCGACAGCTGGTCGAGCTCGCGGTAGGTCATGAATTTATCCATGCACACGAAAGCGTTACGGTCCGCATATTTCTGGAACGACTCTTCCAGCAAATGTGTTACGGAACGGTATTGCGTGCAATCTATCTCTGCGGGAACGCTGTCCGGGTATGACTTCAACCAAATCTTGTCCATCTCGCCTCATCTTTATCTGTAAAAGGGATGCGCCTCCTGGCGCATCCACATTGTTTATGCTGCTATCTTTTTCTCGTCACGCAGGGCGCGACGCAAAATCTTGCCGACGTTGGTTTTCGGCAGTTCATCGCGGAACTCGATGTATTTCGGCCGCTTGTAGCCCGTGAATTGTTCCTTGCAATACGCGGCCAGCACGGCCTGGGTCAGGTTCGGGTCCTTGCGTACCACAAACACTTTCACGGCTTCACCCGAATGCTCATCGGGCACGCCCACGCAGGCGCACTCGAGCACGCCCGGATGGGCTGCGATAACGGCTTCGACTTCGTTCGGATACACGTTGAAGCCGGAGACGAGAATCATGTCTTTCTTGCGGTCCACGATTTTCACGTAGCCGCGTTCGTCCATGATGCCCACGTCGCCCGACTTGAAATAGCCGTCGGCCGTCATGACCTTGGTCGTTTCATCGGGACGGTTCCAGTAGCCCGTCATCACTTGCGGGCCACGGATGGCGATCTCGCCCGTCTGCCCCAGCGGCACTTCCTTGCCATCATCGTCGAGAATCGCGATCTCGGTCGACGGAATCGGCAAGCCGATGGTGCCGGAAAACACCGTGCTGTCGGCGCGGTTGCAGGTGGCGACGGGCGACGTTTCCGACAGGCCATAACCCTCGATGATGGACACACCCGTCGCTTGCAGCCACTTGTCATTGACGGCTTGCTGCACCGCCATGCCGCCGCCATTGGCGATCTTCAAGCCCGAGAAGTCGAGCCTGGCAAAGTCGGGGTGATTCACCAGCGCGTTATACAGCGTATTGACCGCTGGCAGCAGGTTGAACTTGTACTTGCCCAGTTCCTTGATCAGGCCCGGGATATCGCGCGGATTCGGGATCAGGATATTCAGGGCGCCCACGCGCGTGCCCCACATCGCACACGCCGTCAGGGCAAAGATATGGTACAGCGGCAAGGCGCAAACGATGATCAGCTGCTCGCGGCTATTCGGATCGAGCGCCGCGCCCGACCACGCTTCGCTCTGCAGCACATTGGCGATCACGTTGCGGTGGCTCAAGGTCGCACCTTTTGACACGCCCGTCGTGCCACCCGTGTATTGCAGGAAAGCAGGGTCGTTGATGCTCAGCTCGACGGGCGTGAGTTTCATGCGGCTGCCCAGCGCCAGCGCCTGCTTGAAACGCATGGCGTTCGGCAAGGAATACGCGGGCACCATCTTCTTGACGTTGCGCACGACAAAATTGACGAGCATGCCCTTCAAACCGCCCAGCATCTCGCCCATGCTGGCGACGACGATGTGCTTGACGGCCGTCTTGCTCAACACTTGTTCGAGTGTATGGGCGAAGTTTTCCAGCACGATGATCGCTTCGCTGCCCGAATCATTGAGCTGGTGCTCGAGTTCGCGCGGCGTGTACAGCGGGTTGACGTTGACCACCGTGTAACCGGCACGCAGCACGGCGGCGATCGCCACCGGATACTGCAGCACGTTCGGCATCATCAGGGCGACCCGGGCGCCCTTCTTCAGGCCACGGCTTTGCAGCCAGGCACCGAGCTGGCGCGAATAAGTATCGAGTTCGGCATAGGTGAGAAATTTGTCCATGCAGACATAGGCATTGCGGTCCGCATATTTTTGAAATGCCTCTTCCAGCAAATGCACCAGCGAACGATATTGATCAGGATCGATGTCGGCGGGAACGCCGGGAGGGTATGACTTCAGCCAAATTTTTTCCATCCTGTGCCTCTTGTCTCGAATAATCGTGGGGGAGCCGGCGCAGCCTGCCGGCGCGGATCATTGCTGCGGATTCTGTCGTCCTGCAGTCAGTTTGAGCATTCTGACGAGCAATTGCTCTATGCTACTTATGCGATGCTATCGGGCGCCGCGCTTCCATGCAAGCGCTTTCAACAGTATTCGAGCAGCAACTCTAGGGGCATTTTGTGCTGCACTGCAGCATGATAAATACACTGTTACCGAATCGCTTGCCTCGCCGTACGGGACAATCTTTACGGGTCAGGGGCTGGACAATTGTTCCAGCGCATGCCTGCGCTCAGGCTTCTTGATCTGGGCCATTGTGTGCACTGCAGCATAAAAAGCACGAAAGTTCTTTTTTTCTTCCAGCAATTTTTTGAAGGCAGGCAAAAATTCATTGTAGGTCGACACGGAAGCGAGGTGCGCATTGCTCAATGGCTGCTCGAACCAGCGGTCGTAAGCGGCAAAACCGCCCCAGTCTTGCTTCAATACCTGATACGCTTCTTGCAATGCCGCAAACACCTGCGCCTTGCGCGCGCGCTTGTCCGCCTCGCTGGCGTCGCTCGCATACACGGTCTCCAGCTTGCCCCGGTATGTCAGCAGCAAGGACAGAAAATCCTGGCGCCGCGCCGCATACTGGGCGTATGACGCGCGCATGGCGTCATTGCCCTCGCGCGCCAGCCAGCGCTGCACACCCGCCTCTTCCACGGCACTGGCAAACGATTCGTTGAAGGCAGAATCGCCGGGCACGTATACCACCTGGTGCGCCAGTTCATGGAAAATCAGGCGCGCCAGTTCCGCATCGTTGTAGTTGATAAAGGTCGACAGCAGGGGATCATCGAACCAGCCCAGGGTGGAATACGCGGGCACGCCGCCCACCTGCACGTCGTAATGCTGGGCGCGCAACTCGTCGGCATACGCGAGCGCTTCGTCCTTGCTGTAATAGCCACGATAGCTGACGCAGCCGGCGATGGGAAAACACCATTGCAGCGGCTGCAGCGACAGTTCCGGCGTGGCCACCACGTTCCACAGCACAAACGGGCGCCGCAGGGACGCGTAGTTCTTGTAGCTGCCATTGTCGGGCAAGTCCAGCTCGCTGACGGCAAAGCGGCGAATTTGCTGCGCCCTGGCCAGGCGCACTTTCAGGCGCGGCTCGGTGGCCGGGTCCTCGAGCCAGTCACCGACGGGCCGCGCGCCCGACCACAAGGCATATTGCCCCTGCGCCGCTTGCGTGTAGTAGCGCAGCTGCGTGCAGCCGCCCAGTAGCAGACACAGCGTGCCGACAAGCAAGCAGGCCGGCCAGCGCAGCATGTCAGCCAACCTTTTCCACTTCGACCAGCGTATCGTAGAAGGTCGGCGCGCGGCCCATGTCCGTCAGGCGCTGGCTGGTCACTTCATTGGCGTTCTTGCCATCGCTGGCGAGTTTCTTCCACCACACGGACAAGCCCACCACCAGGCCTTTTCTCGCCTTGTCCGTGACCCTGGCCTTGGCAACAAAGCTGCCACGGTCATTGAAGATGCGCACCATGTCGCCAGCGGCGATGCCGCGGGCGGCGCCATCATCGGGATGGATATCAAGGTGCGGCTCGCCTTCGGCCGCGCGCAGGCTTTTCACGTTGACGAACGTGGAATTGAGGAAATTGCGCGCCGGCGGGGAAATCATGGCCAGCGGGAAACGCGCCGCCAATGCGGGATTGCTGGCCAACGATTCGTGCGGCGCAATATACGTCGGCAAGGGATCGAGTCCCGCCTGCGCCATGGCGCTGGAATAAAACTCGCACTTGCCCGATGGTGTGGGGAAACCACCCTCGGCAAATGGCGCCTCTGGCATGGCCAGCTTTTGCCAGCCTGTGCGTTTCAGCGATTCCCAGTCGAAATGCACGGCGCGCGCATCCGTCGCATCGAAGGCCTTGGCCGCCAGCGCATCGTCGCTTTCCTGGAAGCACGGATCATCAAAGCCCATGTGTTGGGCCAGCAAGCGGAAGATTTCCGTATTCGCCTTCGCTTCGCCCAGCGGCGCCACGGCCGCATTGTTCGCCATCATGTATAAATGGCCGTAGGTGGAGTGCGCATCGATGTGTTCCAGCTGCGTGGTGGCGGGCAGCACGATGTCGGCGTAATCGACGGTGTCCGTCTGGAAATGTTCGAGCACGACCGTAAACAAGTCTTCACGGGCAAAGCCCTGCGCCACTTTCGAGGAATCGGGCGCCACGGCCAGGGGATTCGAGTTGTAGACGATCACGGCTTCCACTTGCGGGCCGAACTCGGGCGAACTGGTTTTCAGCAGATCGTCGCCGATGGTGCTCATGTTGATGGTGCGCGGCGTGCCTTTCAGTAAATCCGGGCGCTGCAGGGCCTTGCGGTTGACGGGGAAGGAACCCGAGCTCGACAGCTGCATGCCGCCGGCTGGATGGCGCCAGGCGCCCGTCAGGGCCGGCAGGCAGGCGATATTGCGCACCGCCATGCCGCCGCCATGCACGCGCTGCACGCCGTAGTTGGTACGGATGGCGGCGCCCTCGCCAGAACGGCACGCCTCACCGTACAGGCGCGCCAGTTCCACCACTTCCGTCGTGGTGATGCCGCACACCTCGGCCACGCGTTCGGGCGGCCATGCCATGGCGCGCTGTTTGAGTTCCGCATAGCCCACGGTGTAGCGGTCGATATAGTCCTGGTCAAGCAGGTTTTCCTTGATCAGGACATGCATCAAGCCCAGCGCCAGAGCCGCATCGGTGCCGGGCAACAAGGCGATATGCTGGTGGCATTTTTCGGCCGTGAGCGAGCGATACGGGTCGATGGCGATCAGGGTGGCGCCATTGCGCTTGGCTTCCTGGGCACGCATCCAGAAATGCAGGTTCGAGGCAATCGGGTTGCCGCCCCAGATGATGATCAATTTTGCGTTCTGGAATTGTTCCAGGTCAGTGCCGATGCTGGCGCCCACCGTATAGCGGTAGCCCGTGGCACCGGCCGAGGCGCAGATGGTGCGGTCCAGCAGGGAAGCACCGAGCTGGTTGAAAAAGCGCGACGACATCGACTCGCCCTGCACCAGGCCCATGGTACCGCAGTAGCTGTAAGGCAAGATCGCCTGCGGATCGCGCGCGGCGATCGGTTTCAAGCGGGCCGCGATGGTCTGCAATGCTTCTTCCCAGCTGATGCGCTCGAACTTTCCCTCCCCCTTCTTGCCCACGCGGCGCAGCGGATGCAGCAGCCGGTCCGCATGGTAGGTGCGTTCCGTGAAGCGCGACACCTTGGTGCACAGCACACCCGCCGTGGTCGGGTGATCAGGATCGCCCTTGACGGCTGTTGCCACGCCATCGGTCACGGTGACCAGGAGGGCGCAGGTATCGGGGCAGTCGAGCGGGCAGGCGGCGCGCACTTGGGTGGTGGTCATGGTGCAATCCAAAAACGTTGGGGGAAGGCGATACTGTAAACCATTCCGCGTGCTTGCTGTTGGCGCCATGGCAAGCTGGTCCGTGCGCTGGATTTACCCGGCAAACAAGGGCTACAATGCACCATTAGCCGCGTCTGTTTTTGATCAATCAGCCGCGGTGCGGCGCGCCATACATTGCTGCGTGCCAGCATCCACAGGAGAGTCCCATGAAACTAGTTGATCCGATCTTGGCGTTTCAATCCGAGCTGCAAGGTATCCGCCGCGACCTGCATGCGCACCCCGAACTGTGCTACGAAGAACAACGCACCTCGGACGTGGTCGCCGCCAAACTGACGGAATGGGGCATTCCCGTGGTACGCGGCCTGGGCCGCACCGGCGTGGTCGGCATCATCCAGCATGGCACCTCGACACGCGCCATCGGCCTGCGCGCCGACATGGATGCCTTGCCGATGCAGGAAATGAATACTTTCGAGCATGCTTCACGCCACCCGGGCAAGATGCACGCCTGCGGCCATGACGGCCACACGGCCATGCTGCTCGGTGCCGCCCATTACCTGGCGCAACACCGCAACTTCGATGGCACGGTCTACCTTGTCTTCCAGCCAGCCGAAGAGGGCGGCGCCGGCGCGCGCGAAATGATCGAAGATGGCTTGTTTACCCGCTTTCCCATGGATGCCATCTACGGCATGCACAACTGGCCGGGCGCCGAAACAGGCACGCTGAGCGTGGTGGAAGGGCCGATGATGGCGTCGAGCAATGAATTCCACGTCACCGTCAAAGGCAAGGGCGCGCACGCGGCGCAGCCCCACAAGGGCATCGACCCCGTGATGGTGGCCGTGCAAATCGCCCAAAGCTGGCAAACCGTCATCACGCGCAACAAGAGCCCGCTAGATACGGCCGTGCTGTCCATCACGCAAATCCATGCGGGCAGCGCCACCAATGTCATTCCCGACGATGCCAGCCTGGTCGGCACCGTGCGCACATTCACCACGCCCGTGCTGGACCTGATCGAAGAGCGCATGCGCGAGATCGCCGTGCACACGGCCGCCGCCTTTGGCGCAGAAGTCGAGTTCCACTTCAAGCGCAACTATCCGCCGCTGGTCAACCACGCGAAAGAAACGGCGTTTGCCGTCGAGGTGATGAAAAGCGTGGTGGGGGCCGACAAGGTCAACGCGAATGTCGAACCGACGATGGGCGCGGAAGATTTTGCTTTTTTCCTGCAAGAAAAAGCCGGCTGCTACATCTTCATCGGCAATGGCGATGGCGAGCACCGCGATGGCGGTCACGGCCTGGGGCCATGCGTTCTGCACAATGGCAGCTACGACTTCAACGACCATCTGCTGCCCATCGGCGCCAGTTTCTGGGTCAAGCTGGCCGAAGCGAGCCTGCCCGTCGCTTAACTGAGCTTGTCCGGGCCGTCACCGAGGCGCTGGCCCGGATTCAACGCTTCCAGGGCCAGCAAGGCAGCAGCATGGTCGGCTGTCGGGTACGTTTCGGCAATGGTTTCATAGCGCTGCGTCACCAGTTGTGTCACCGGCAAGGTGACGTGCGCCGCTTCGGCCGCCGCGAGGATATTGTGCATATCCTTGATCTGACTCTTCACCTGGCCACCGGCAACAAAATTGCGCTCCAACATGCGCTGGCCATGTATTTCCAAAATCTTGCTCTCAGCAAAACCGCCGCGGATGGCTGCCCGTACGGCGCTTGCATCGGCGCCCGCCGCCTGGGCCAGCAACAGCGCTTCGGCCACGATATTCAGGGTCGCGCCGACGATCAGCTGATTGCACAGCTTGGCCACCTGGCCACTGCCGGGCGGGCCCACCAAAGTCGGACGGCCCATGGCCGCCAGAATCGCCTCAACCCGCGCGTAATCACTGGTGCTGGCGCCAGCCATGATGGCCAGGGTACCCGCCTGCGCCCCCGCGACGCCGCCCGACACAGGCGCATCGATGAAGGCATGGCCTGCCGCCTGCAAAGTGGCATGAAATTGCCGGGCTTCTGATTGTTGGGTGGAACTCATATCGATCCACAGCGCACCTGCGGGCAGGGCCGGCAGCGCCTCTTGCAACACCTGCGCCACGATGGGACCGGCTTCCAGCATCGAGATAACCACGTCCGCGCCACTGACCGCCTCAGCTATGGAAACGGCCGGCTGCGCCCCTGCCGCACGCAGCACTTGGGCCTTGCTGTGCGTGCGATTCCAAATTGTGACAGAATATCCAGCGCGTAGCAGGCACCGGACCATCGGATCCCCCATCAGACCGATACCGAGAAATGCGATTTTTGTAGAGAATGTCAATTGAACCCCTGAGATCAACAAGTGGCGAGAGCGGCATCAAAGCAAGGTGCCTGTACAACAATAGCCTATCGGCCAATTTTACGATGAAAGCCTCTATGTTTTTCAAGAAGAATCTCCTCAAATCCATCGCCGCCGTTGCCGCGCTGATGGCGGCCAACGCCGGCTTTGCCGCCGACGACAAACTGATCGACTCCGTCTACGGCGAATATGCCAAGGGCGTGAAGGTACAAATGGTACGCGCTGGCGTGACCTCGAACTGGGATAAGGCCTGGTTTGTATCGAATGGCACGCAGCTGAGCGGTTACTGGGATGCCAGCATCGGCGGTTGGGATGGCAAGAGCTATCGCAACGTCCCTGGCCAGCATCAAAAACTGTGGGATCTGGGCTTTACTCCCGTGTTCCGCTTTGAAAACACAAACAAGCTGGGTTTCTATGCAGAAGGCGGTATTGGCGTACACATGCTGTCCAAGCTGTACGACAACGACGATAACCGTCTGTCGACCCACTTCCAGTTTGGCGACCATATCGGCGTCGGCTATATCTTCAATAACAAATGGGAAGTCGCTGCAAAGATCCAGCATTTCTCGAACGGCGGCTACAAGAAGCCTAACAGCGGCGTCAATTTCATGAACGTCAAAGTCGCTTATCACTTTTAATGGGCTTGATAAATGACAAAGGCAGCGCGTAGCGCTGCTTTTTTTGTCTGTTGCATTGGCAGTTGATGAACAGCCGCGGTCAGTCACTTCGTGATCGGGATGTGCCCCACTGGGGCGCATCCCCCCGCCGCGCACGTTGGCGATGACTCTTGCGTTGGTGCTATGGAGGCTCCGGCCGCAGGTTGGCGCAGGTTGGCGTAGGTCGGCGTAGGTCGGCTTAGCGCAACGCGCGTAAGCCGACAGGCACCACCAGCACCAGCAGCAAACAAAACCACCAGACGAAAAAAAACCCGGCCATTTCTGATCGGGTTTTTCTCAAGGAGAAACAGCCGGGGGCTGTTTCACCAAATAACAAGCCTGACGATAACCTACTTTCACACTGGTTGCAGCACTATCATCGGCGCAAAGTTGTTTCACGGTCCTGTTCGGGATGGGAAGGGGTGGGACCAACTTGCTATGGTCATCAGGCATAACTTGTACTGGCATTTGTCCTCGATGGAGCGACAAAGCCTGAATCTGGAAGAAGCAAAGATTGGGTAATGAATAGTAGTATCAACAAACGCACAACGTTGTACCGTCTTATCCTCTGTACCTGCTAAGGTTATAGGGACAAGCCGTACGGGCAATTAGTACTGGTTAGCTTAATGCATTACTGCACTTCCACACCCAGCCTATCAACGTCCTGGTCTCGAACGACCCTTCAAAGAGCTCAAGGCTCTGGGAAATCTCATCTCAAGGCAAGTTTCCCGCTTAGATGCTTTCAGCGGTTATCTCTTCCGTATTTAGCTACCCGGCAATGCCACTGGCGTGACAACCGGTACACCAGAGATACGTCCACTCCGGTCCTCTCGTACTAGGAGCAGCCCCCTTCAAATTTCCAACGCCCACGGCAGATAGGGACCAAACTGTCTCACGACGTTTTAAACCCAGCTCACGTACCACTTTAAATGGCGAACAGCCATACCCTTGGGACCGGCTACAGCCCCAGGATGTGATGAGCCGACATCGAGGTGCCAAACTCCCCCGTCGATATGAACTCTTGGGAGGAATCAGCCTGTTATCCCCAGAGTACCTTTTATCCGTTGAGCGATGGCCCTTCCATACAGAACCACCGGATCACTATGTCCTACTTTCGTACCTGCTCGACTTGTCAGTCTCGCAGTTAAGCACGCTTATGCCATTGCACTATCAACACGATGTCCGACCGTATCTAGCGTACCTTCGAACTCCTCCGTTACACTTTAGGAGGAGACCGCCCCAGTCAAACTGCCTACCATGCACTGTCCCCGATCCGGATAACGGACCAAGGTTAGAACCTCAAACAAACCAGGGTGGTATTTCAAGGTTGGCTCCACGAGAACTAGCGTCCCCGCTTCAAAGCCTCCCACCTATCCTACACAGATTGGTTCAAAGTCCAATGCAAAGCTACAGTAAAGGTTCATGGGGTCTTTCCGTCTAGCCGCGGGTAGATTGCATCATCACAAACATTTCAACTTCGCTGAGTCTCGGGAGGAGACAGTGTGGCCATCGTTACGCCATTCGTGCAGGTCGGAACTTACCCGACAAGGAATTTCGCTACCTTAGGACCGTTATAGTTACGGCCGCCGTTTACTGGGACTTCAATCAAGAGCTTGCACCCCATCATTTAATCTTCCAGCACCGGGCAGGCGTCACACCCTATACGTCCACTTTCGTGTTTGCAGAGTGCTGTGTTTTTATTAAACAGTCGCAGCCACCAGTTTATTGCAACCCTTTCACCCTCATGGAGTAAACCAATCAAGCTACTGGGGCGTACCTTTTCCCGAAGTTACGGTACCAATTTGCCGAGTTCCTTCTCCCGAGTTCTCTCAAGCGCCTTAGAATACTCATCTCGCCCACCTGTGTCGGTTTGCGGTACGGTCTCGTATGACTGAAGCTTAGAGGCTTTTCTTGGAACCACTTCCGATTGCTTCGTGAACAAGTTCACTCGTCTCAACCCCTTGAATTACGCACCCGGATTTGCCTAAGTGCCTTCTATGAGCCAAAAACCAACTATTCCAACAGTTGGACAACCTTCCGCGATCCGTCCCCCCATCGCATCATACGACGGTGCAGGAATATTAACCTGCTTCCCATCAGCTACGCATCTCTGCCTCGCCTTAGGGGCCGACTCACCCTGCTCCGATGAACGTTGAACAGGAAACCTTGGGCTTACGGCGTGGAGGCTTTTCACCCCCATTATCGCTACTCATGTCAGCATTCGCACTTCTGATACCTCCAGCATCCTTTACAAGACACCTTCGCAGGCTTACAGAACGCTCTCCTACCATATCCAATAAAGGATATCCGCAGCTTCGGTGACTGGCTTAGCCCCGTTACATCTTCCGCGCAGGACGACTCGATCAGTGAGCTATTACGCTTTCTTTAAATGATGGCTGCTTCTAAGCCAACATCCTGACTGTTTTAGCCTTCCCACTTCGTTTTCCACTTAGCCAATCTTTGGGACCTTAGCTGGCGGTCTGGGTTGTTTCCCTCTTGACGCCGGACGTTAGCACCCGACGTCTGTCTCCCAAGCTCGCACTCATCGGTATTCGGAGTTTGCAATGGTTTGGTAAGTCGCAATGACCCCCTAGCCATAACAGTGCTCTACCCCCGATGGTGATACTTGAGGCACTACCTAAATAGTTTTCGGAGAGAACCAGCTATTTCCAAGTTTGTTTAGCCTTTCACCCCTACCCACAGCTCATCCCCTAATTTTTCAACATTAGTGGGTTCGGACCTCCAGGGCGTGTTACCGCACCTTCATCCTGGCCATGAGTAGATCACTTGGTTTCGGGTCTACACCCAGCGACTGATCGCCCTATTCGGACTCGATTTCTCTACGGCTTCCCTATGCGGTTAACCTTGCCACTGAATGTAAGTCGCTGACCCATTATACAAAAGGTACGCAGTCACGGAACAAGTCCGCTCCTACTGTTTGTATGCACACGGTTTCAGGATCTATTTCACTCCCCTTCCGGGGTTCTTTTCGCCTTTCCCTCACGGTACTGGTTCACTATCGGTCGATTACGAGTATTTAGCCTTGGAGGATGGTCCCCCCATATTCAGACAGGATGTCACGTGTCCCGCCCTACTTGTCGTACGCTTAGTACCACCGGTCCGATTTCACATACGGGGCTATCACCCACTATGGCTCCTATTTCCAGAGGATTCTGTTATCGGTCCGACTATCACGTACAGGCTCTTCCCATTTCGCTCGCCGCTACTTTGGGAATCTCGGTTGATTTCTTTTCCTGCAGCTACTTAGATGTTTCAGTTCGCCGCGTTCGCCTTGCATACCTATGTATTCAGTATGCAATACCCTAAAAGGGTGGGTTGCCCCATTCGGAAATCTGCGGATCAAAGTGTGTTTGCTCACTCCCCGCAGCTTATCGCAAGCTACTACGTCCTTCATCGCCTGTAATCGCCAAGGCATCCACCATGTGCACTTATTCGCTTGTCCCTATAACGTTAGCCTCTCATCATTTGCATGATGAAAGAGCGCTACAGGGATAAGAAAGTACAACGTTGTTGCTTGTTTGTTGATACATACAATCATTACCCATCGATTCGCTTTTTACGGCAAACCGATCAATAAATAATCTTTACTTCTTCCAGATTGTTAAAGAACATACAGCACTTGATCTCGAAAAGACCAAACCTAAATCCCGGTGCATGATCAGCACTGATTTACGTTTGAACTTTTGGTGGAGGATGACGGGATCGAACCGACGACCCCCTGCTTGCAAAGCAGGTGCTCTCCCAGCTGAGCTAATCCCCCTAGGGTATTTCCAGACTACAGAAACTGGTAGGGCTGGTTGGACTCGAACCAACGACCCCCGCGTTATCAACACGGTGCTCTAACCAGCTGAGCTACAGCCCCAAATGCTGTTCTTTATATTAACAGCCGATAAGTGTGAACATTTGATGCGTGAATCATTACTGATTCAGTGCAAACTCTAGAAAGGAGGTGATCCAGCCGCACCTTCCGATACGGCTACCTTGTTACGACTTCACCCCAGTCACGAATCCTACCGTGGTAAGCGCCCTCCTTGCGGTTAAGCTACCTACTTCTGGTAAAACCCGCTCCCATGGTGTGACGGGCGGTGTGTACAAGACCCGGGAACGTATTCACCGCGACATGCTGATCCGCGATTACTAGCGATTCCAACTTCATGCAGTCGAGTTGCAGACTACAATCCGGACTACGATACACTTTCTGCGATTAGCTCCCCCTCGCGGGTTGGCGGCGCTCTGTATGTACCATTGTATGACGTGTGAAGCCCTACCCATAAGGGCCATGAGGACTTGACGTCATCCCCACCTTCCTCCGGTTTGTCACCGGCAGTCTCATTAGAGTGCCCTTTCGTAGCAACTAATGACAAGGGTTGCGCTCGTTGCGGGACTTAACCCAACATCTCACGACACGAGCTGACGACAGCCATGCAGCACCTGTGTACTGGTTCTCTTTCGAGCACTCCTCAATCTCTCGAGGATTCCAGCCATGTCAAGGGTAGGTAAGGTTTTTCGCGTTGCATCGAATTAATCCACATCATCCACCGCTTGTGCGGGTCCCCGTCAATTCCTTTGAGTTTTAATCTTGCGACCGTACTCCCCAGGCGGTCTACTTCACGCGTTAGCTGCGTTACCAAGTCAATTAAGACCCGACAACTAGTAGACATCGTTTAGGGCGTGGACTACCAGGGTATCTAATCCTGTTTGCTCCCCACGCTTTCGTGCATGAGCGTCAATCTTGACCCAGGGGGCTGCCTTCGCCATCGGTGTTCCTCCACATATCTACGCATTTCACTGCTACACGTGGAATTCTACCCCCCTCTGCCAGATTCTAGCCTTGCAGTCTCCAATGCAATTCCCAGGTTGAGCCCGGGGATTTCACATCAGACTTACAAAACCGCCTGCGCACGCTTTACGCCCAGTAATTCCGATTAACGCTTGCACCCTACGTATTACCGCGGCTGCTGGCACGTAGTTAGCCGGTGCTTATTCTTCAGGTACCGTCATTAGCAAGAGATATTAGCTCTCACCGTTTCTTCCCTGACAAAAGAGCTTTACAACCCGAAGGCCTTCTTCACTCACGCGGCATTGCTGGATCAGGCTTTCGCCCATTGTCCAAAATTCCCCACTGCTGCCTCCCGTAGGAGTCTGGACCGTGTCTCAGTTCCAGTGTGGCTGGTCGTCCTCTCAGACCAGCTACTGATCGATGCCTTGGTAGGCTTTTACCCTACCAACTAGCTAATCAGATATCGGCCGCTCCACGAGCATGAGGTCTTGCGATCCCCCACTTTCATCCTTAGATCGTATGCGGTATTAGCGTAACTTTCGCTACGTTATCCCCCACTCTAGGGTACGTTCCGATATATTACTCACCCGTTCGCCACTCGCCACCAGAGCAAGCTCCGTGCTGCCGTTCGACTTGCATGTGTAAGGCATGCCGCCAGCGTTCAATCTGAGCCAGGATCAAACTCTTCAGTTTAATCTCTGTTACTTTGCCATTTTATTGGCACCGTCTTGCGACGGGTCGCTCACTCAAAAAACTGACAGGCCACTACTTGCGTAGCGCCTATTTCATTATTTCTTGTGAACATTTGATATTTTAAGTTAGACGCCAATCCGAAGATTGGCGCTGCACTTACATCAAATGCCCACACTTATCGACTGTTAATTGTTAAAGAACGGTATTCGGTACTGCTTTCGCGCTATCGACAAAGCGTTGTGTTTGTCAGCTGCGAAGAAGAAAGAGTATGGAGCATTTCGCTAAATCCGTCAAGCTTCTTTTTTACTACCCTCACCGTTTCAAGTGATCCCGTTGTTTCGCAAACTGCAGCGTCTCATTGGGGAGGCGAACTATAGCAAAGCTATACGCAGGCAGCAAGGTTTATTCTAAGAAAGTGTGAAATTTAATGGTGCGATGCGATATCGCCATCAAATTGACCAGGTAATACTATCGTGGACGCCCTGGTGCCCATTGACGCTGACATATTAACGGGCTGATCCACACGCAACTGCACCAGCTCGGCGCCGGCCTGGTGACTGCAGGAGCATCAATACGAAGATTAATACTGGCTGACGACTGCAATTTTTGTAATGCCTGGAGAATAAACCACCAGACGAAAAAAAACCCGACCATTTCTGATCGGGTTTTTCTCTTACTGCGAATAACAAGCCTGACGATAACCTACTTTCACACTGGTTGCAGCACTATCATCGGCGCAAAGTTGTTTCACGGTCCTGTTCGGGATGGGAAGGGGTGGGACCAACTTGCTATGGTCATCAGGCATAACTTGTACTGGCATTTGTCCTCAGTTGAGCGACAAAGCCTGAATCTGGAAGAAGCAAAGATTGGGGTAATGAATAGTAGTATCAACAAACGCACAACGTTGTACCGTCTTATCCTCTGTACCTGCTAAGGTTATAGGGACAAGCCGTACGGGCAATTAGTACTGGTTAGCTTAATGCATTACTGCACTTCCACACCCAGCCTATCAACGTCCTGGTCTCGAACGACCCTTTAAAGAGCTCAAGGCTCTGGGAAATCTCATCTCAAGGCAAGTTTCCCGCTTAGATGCTTTCAGCGGTTATCTCTTCCGTATTTAGCTACCCGGCAATGCCACTGGCGTGACAACCGGTACACCAGAGATACGTCCACTCCGGTCCTCTCGTACTAGGAGCAGCCCCCTTCAAATTTCCAACGCCCACGGCAGATAGGGACCAAACTGTCTCACGACGTTTTAAACCCAGCTCACGTACCACTTTAAATGGCGAACAGCCATACCCTTGGGACCGGCTACAGCCCCAGGATGTGATGAGCCGACATCGAGGTGCCAAACTCCCCCGTCGATATGAACTCTTGGGAGGAATCAGCCTGTTATCCCCAGAGTACCTTTTATCCGTTGAGCGATGGCCCTTCCATACAGAACCACCGGATCACTATGTCCTACTTTCGTACCTGCTCGACTTGTCAGTCTCGCAGTTAAGCACGCTTATGCCATTGCACTATCAACACGATGTCCGACCGTATCTAGCGTACCTTCGAACTCCTCCGTTACACTTTAGGAGGAGACCGCCCCAGTCAAACTGCCTACCATGCACTGTCCCCGATCCGGATAACGGACCAAGGTTAGAACCTCAAACAAACCAGGGTGGTATTTCAAGGTTGGCTCCACGAGAACTAGCGTCCCCGCTTCAAAGCCTCCCACCTATCCTACACAGATTGGTTCAAAGTCCAATGCAAAGCTACAGTAAAGGTTCATGGGGTCTTTCCGTCTAGCCGCGGGTAGATTGCATCATCACAAACATTTCAACTTCGCTGAGTCTCGGGAGGAGACAGTGTGGCCATCGTTACGCCATTCGTGCAGGTCGGAACTTACCCGACAAGGAATTTCGCTACCTTAGGACCGTTATAGTTACGGCCGCCGTTTACTGGGACTTCAATCAAGAGCTTGCACCCCATCATTTAATCTTCCAGCACCGGGCAGGCGTCACACCCTATACGTCCACTTTCGTGTTTGCAGAGTGCTGTGTTTTTATTAAACAGTCGCAGCCACCAGTTTATTGCAACCCTTTCACCCTCATGGAGTAAACCAATCAAGCTACCGGGGCGTACCTTTTCCCGAAGTTACGGTACCAATTTGCCGAGTTCCTTCTCCCGAGTTCTCTCAAGCGCCTTAGAATACTCATCTCGCCCACCTGTGTCGGTTTGCGGTACGGTCTCGTATGACTGAAGCTTAGAGGCTTTTCTTGGAACCACTTCCGATTGCTTCGTGAACAAGTTCACTCGTCTCAACCCCTTGAATTACGCGCCCGGATTTGCCTAAGCGCCTTCTATGAGCCAAAAACCAACTATTCCAACAGTTGGACAACCTTCCGCGATCCGTCCCCCATCGCATCATACGACGGTGCAGGAATATTAACCTGCTTCCCATCAGCTACGCATCTCTGCCTCGCCTTAGGGGCCGACTCACCCTGCTCCGATGAACGTTGAACAGGAAACCTTGGGCTTACGGCGTGGAGGCTTTTCACCCCCATTATCGCTACTCATGTCAGCATTCGCACTTCTGATACCTCCAGCATCCTTTACAAGACACCTTCGCAGGCTTACAGAACGCTCTCCTACCATATCCAATAAAGGATATCCGCAGCTTCGGTGACTGGCTTAGCCCCGTTACATCTTCCGCGCAGGACGACTCGATCAGTGAGCTATTACGCTTTCTTTAAATGATGGCTGCTTCTAAGCCAACATCCTGACTGTTTTAGCCTTCCCACTTCGTTTTCCACTTAGCCAATCTTTGGGACCTTAGCTGGCGGTCTGGGTTGTTTCCCTCTTGACGCCGGACGTTAGCACCCGACGTCTGTCTCCCAAGCTCGCACTCATCGGTATTCGGAGTTTGCAATGGTTTGGTAAGTCGCAATGACCCCCTAGCCATAACAGTGCTCTACCCCCGATGGTGATACTTGAGGCACTACCTAAATAGTTTTCGGAGAGAACCAGCTATTTCCAAGTTTGTTTAGCCTTTCACCCCTACCCACAGCTCATCCCCTAATTTTTCAACATTAGTGGGTTCGGACCTCCAGGGCGTGTTACCGCACCTTCATCCTGGCCATGAGTAGATCACTTGGTTTCGGGTCTACACCCAGCGACTGATCGCCCTATTCGGACTCGATTTCTCTACGGCTTCCCTATATGGTTAACCTTGCCACTGAATGTAAGTCGCTGACCCATTATACAAAAGGTACGCAGTCACGGAACAAGTCCGCTCCTACTGTTTGTATGCACACGGTTTCAGGATCTATTTCACTCCCCTTCCGGGGTTCTTTTCGCCTTTCCCTCACGGTACTGGTTCACTATCGGTCGATTACGAGTATTTAGCCTTGGAGGATGGTCCCCCCATATTCAGACAGGATGTCACGTGTCCCGCCCTACTTGTCGTACGCTTAGTATCACCGGTCTGATTTCGAATACGGGACTATCACCCGCTACGGTTCCTATTTCCAGAGGATTCTTCTATCAGTCCGACTATCACGTACAGGCTCTTCCCATTTCGCTCGCCGCTACTTTGGGAATCTCGGTTGATTTCTTTTCCTGCAGCTACTTAGATGTTTCAGTTCGCCGCGTTCGCCTTGCATACCTATGTATTCAGTATGCAATACCCTAAAAGGGTGGGTTGCCCCATTCGGAAATCTGCGGATCAAAGTGTGTTTGCTCACTCCCCGCAGCTTATCGCAAGCTACTACGTCCTTCATCGCCTGTAATCGCCAAGGCATCCACCATGTGCACTTATTCGCTTGTCCCTATAACGTTAGCCTCTGATCACTAGGTGTCCAAAGAGCGCTACAGGGATAAGAAAGTACAACGTTGTTGCTTGTTTGTTGATACATACAATCATTACCCATCAAGTCGCCTCATGCATTGCTGCACGCATAGACTTGATCAATAAATAATCTTTACTTCTTCCAGATTGTTAAAGAACGAAACAGCTTTGATCGCTAAAAGATCAAACCTAAACCTGACGGCTTACGTTTGCACTTTCAAAGTATTGGTGGAGGATGACGGGATCGAACCGACGACCCCCTGCTTGCAAAGCAGGTGCTCTCCCAGCTGAGCTAATCCCCCTGAGATTTTACTAATTAGCTGGTAGGGCTGGTTGGACTCGAACCAACGACCCCCGCGTTATCAACACGGTGCTCTAACCAGCTGAGCTACAGCCCCAACGCGGAACTACTACGACTACTGTTTCTTCTTAATTAAACAGCCGATAAGTGTGAACATTTGATGCGTGAATCATTACTGATTCGTGCAAACTCTAGAAAGGAGGTGATCCAGCCGCACCTTCCGATACGGCTACCTTGTTACGACTTCACCCCAGTCACGAATCCTACCGTGGTAAGCGCCCTCCTTGCGGTTAAGCTACCTACTTCTGGTAAAACCCGCTCCCATGGTGTGACGGGCGGTGTGTACAAGACCCGGGAACGTATTCACCGCGACATGCTGATCCGCGATTACTAGCGATTCCAACTTCATGCAGTCGAGTTGCAGACTACAATCCGGACTACGATACACTTTCTGCGATTAGCTCCCCCTCGCGGGTTGGCGGCGCTCTGTATGTACCATTGTATGACGTGTGAAGCCCTACCCATAAGGGCCATGAGGACTTGACGTCATCCCCACCTTCCTCCGGTTTGTCACCGGCAGTCTCATTAGAGTGCCCTTTCGTAGCAACTAATGACAAGGGTTGCGCTCGTTGCGGGACTTAACCCAACATCTCACGACACGAGCTGACGACAGCCATGCAGCACCTGTGTACTGGTTCTCTTTCGAGCACTCCCTGATCTCTCAAGGATTCCAGCCATGTCAAGGGTAGGTAAGGTTTTTCGCGTTGCATCGAATTAATCCACATCATCCACCGCTTGTGCGGGTCCCCGTCAATTCCTTTGAGTTTTAATCTTGCGACCGTACTCCCCAGGCGGTCTACTTCACGCGTTAGCTGCGTTACCAAGTCAATTAAGACCCGACAACTAGTAGACATCGTTTAGGGCGTGGACTACCAGGGTATCTAATCCTGTTTGCTCCCCACGCTTTCGTGCATGAGCGTCAATCTTGACCCAGGGGGCTGCCTTCGCCATCGGTGTTCCTCCACATATCTACGCATTTCACTGCTACACGTGGAATTCTACCCCCCTCTGCCAGATTCTAGCCTTGCAGTCTCCAATGCAATTCCCAGGTTGAGCCCGGGGATTTCACATCAGACTTACAAAACCGCCTGCGCACGCTTTACGCCCAGTAATTCCGATTAACGCTTGCACCCTACGTATTACCGCGGCTGCTGGCACGTAGTTAGCCGGTGCTTATTCTTCAGGTACCGTCATTAGCAAGAGATATTAGCTCTCACCGTTTCTTCCCTGACAAAAGAGCTTTACAACCCGAAGGCCTTCTTCACTCACGCGGCATTGCTGGATCAGGCTTTCGCCCATTGTCCAAAATTCCCCACTGCTGCCTCCCGTAGGAGTCTGGACCGTGTCTCAGTTCCAGTGTGGCTGGTCGTCCTCTCAGACCAGCTACTGATCGATGCCTTGGTAGGCTTTTACCCTACCAACTAGCTAATCAGATATCGGCCGCTCCACGAGCATGAGGTCTTGCGATCCCCCACTTTCATCCTTAGATCGTATGCGGTATTAGCGTAACTTTCGCTACGTTATCCCCCACTCTAGGGTACGTTCCGATATATTACTCACCCGTTCGCCACTCGCCACCAGAGCAAGCTCCGTGCTGCCGTTCGACTTGCATGTGTAAGGCATGCCGCCAGCGTTCAATCTGAGCCAGGATCAAACTCTTCAGTTTAATCTCTGTTACTTTGCCCTTTTACAGGCACCGTCATTTCTGACGGGTCGCTCACTCAAAAAACTGACAGGCCACTACTTGCGTAGCGCCTATTTCATTATTTCTTGTGAACATTTGATATTTTAAGTTAGACGCCAATCCGAAGATTGGCGCTGCACTTACATCAAATGCTCACACTTATCGACTGTTAATTGTTAAAGAACGGTATTCGGTACTGCTTATTTGCTACTTTCGCGCTATCGACAAAGCGTTGTGTTTGTCAGCTGCGAAGAAGGAAGAGTATGAAGCTTTTTCAGCATTTCGTCAACCTTCTTTTTTACCCACTTCACTCAGCATTTGCATGCATCGTTCAGCGAGGGGGCGAATTATAGCCGTGCCCCGTGCACCCTGCAAGGGCTATTTGCGGCCATTTTTATGGCAAGACAAACGATTTCACCAGGGTCAGCTCGCCGGCGGCCCGCATCGGCACCTGGAAGCTCTGCAGCTTTTCACGTGGCGTGCCTTCATTGGTGATGATCGATATGCGGGCGACGGTCAGCATGGAGGTGTTCTCGCCGCTGCCGTAGTAATTGACATAGGCGTGATAGTTGCCCTTCAAGGGCGCCGCGCTGGAAAAGATTTCCGGGCCATAGCCAGTAGTCACGTCCACATCCAGCGCGCCGCCATCTTTCAATACGCGATTGCCATACCAGGCGTGGCCACCGTCCGGCGTGACCACATGCAGATCGAGGTCGGTGCCGGCACTGTCCCAGGACAGCACGATACGCAAGCGCGCCTGCGTCTTGCCCTGGTAGCTGTCGACAAACTGGGTGCGTGCGCGGCTCCTGCCATCGGGCGAACGCACTTCCACGCTGTTCGAGCCGCTGCCGAAGCCATACGGTCGCCCATAGCTGCCGTCTTCGCCCACTTCCATCGGCATCGCCACGCCGTTGACCACCAGGGTGGCGGGCTTGCCCTTGATCGCGCCGGCAATACGCCCCCTTATCTGCGCCGTCTCGGCCTGGCCCGGCTGCAGGTTGACCGACGCGGCGGGGTAATTGACCGCCTGCGTGTATTCCTCAGTTGCACCGGCCGAATTGCGCCAGCCGCTCCTGGGAGCGTCGATGGTGACCTGGGCCTGCGCCCAGATTGGCAATAGCATCAGGGGAATCGAGCAACGGATATAAAAACTCACAGGGCCTCCAGGTTAAGGTCGACGAGCCGGCGGGCCAGCCGCTCGACATATTCTTCGTCCTGGCCGCGCGGATGACGGCGCAGGCCAAGGTGTAAGTATTCATGGGCCAAGGTGATGCGGTCTTCGCGCGTGGCAAGCGGCCGCATGAAGATGCGGTTACGCGACTGCTCCGAATACGGCGCGCCGCTGGACAGGGCACAGACCAGCGGCGCTTGCGGCGGCGCTTCGTAACCGGCCTCGCGCAGCAGCACGCGCTGCCAGCGCGGCACGGAGCGCGCCAGCCAATCCTCGTTCTGCGCCAAGCGCCGACAACGCGCGCCGGTATTGCCAAAGGTGCTCAGCGCGCCGCCGGGATAGGCCATCGCCAGCAATTCATCATAGTGCTTGCCTTGTCTGGCCTGGCGCACCGCCTCGCTCCACGCCATCGTGCCCTCGGATGGCAAGGTACTGTGATAGCGCACGGTGACGCCATCGACGATCAGCTGGTCGGTCCAGCGAGCAATGTCCAGCGCCGCGGGCGTGGCGGGGCTGGGGCTGACGCGCTGGGTTGCGCTGCTGTCGGCGATCTGCTGGCAGCCCGCCACAGTCACCGCATTCTGCTGCAGATACGTGCGCGCGGCGATTGCCAGCGCCTTGGCCGCTTCCGGTTCGCCAGTATTCGCTTCGCGGTCAAGCACGCGCGCCACATATTCATTGACGCCGAAGCGGCCGCGCAATTGCGGACGGCCGCCCTTCTCCTGCAACAGCATCAACTCACCGTTACTGCGCAAGGCGAGGTTCTGGCCATTCTCGAATTGCACATGGTAGCGGCCATTGAGCGGGCCAGCTGCGGCCATGCCACGCTCGCCGCGCACGGCACGGATCGGATAGCGCTTGAAGTAATCGACCACCACGCAGCCGCCATCGTCGGGCGCCCCCATTTTCGGCAAGCTGGCGGCCAGCCTGGGCGCCCACTGCTCAAAGACATTGCTGCTGCCGCCCGCGCCGCCAAACCAGATCGGCGTGCCGTCAGCCAGCCAGCCGGCCGCGCCGCCGATTCGTTTGTCTGCCCGGTGCTGCTCATGCCAGGAATACGTCTTCACGCGCAACTGGCTGCCGAACCAGCGCGCCGTCCCGGCCCCGCGCCCGTCCAGCACCACACGCAGCAGCGCAGCCTCGGCGTCCACGCGGCTGGCGGCCGGTATGCTGTCCAGCGCGCGCAGCAGGCTGTCCAGGCGCACCATGCGCTTTGGTGCCAGCTGCTCGGGATTGGCCAGCCAGGCAAAGTCGCCTGCCGGTGCGCTACCCAGGCGGCCGGTCCAGTACTGGCGCCATGACGCCGGCGCAATCATCAGGCGTTTCGGCGAAAAAAATGGACCACAGGACTGCGCCAGCGCCGCGTCGTGGCCTATGCTCTGACCCGCATCGCAGCAATACACTTCTTCCGGATCGCGGCCGCCGCAGCGGTAGTCCGGCATCGCCACCTTGTTATCGCTCGCGTATACATACACGAACAGCTTCCACAGGCTGGCCAGCGGCACTTGCCGCGTGCCGTCAAACGGCGGCGAGAGTGGCAGCGTGGCGCCGCCCTGGCGCAGCTGCCGCACTTCCATCTTGCCATCCTTCCACCAGGCGACATCCAGCGATTTTGACGATGACTGCGACCAGGCAGGTGCGGCCAGCAGCAGGGTCGCCATCAATGCAGGAAGGGCTGCGCGCATCACTCGACCTTCAGAGCGCGCATGGTCTTGCCGCCGCCTTCGAACGCTTTCTGCTCGGGCTGGTACATGCGGTAAAAGCGCGCCGGCGGCAGCACGTAACTGCCCTTTTGCGCGAAGCGCAGCAAATGGCGCACCGTCACGTCGCCGGCCAAAGGCTCGATCGGCACGGCATAGCCGTCGCGGCGCTCCGTGTGGCGTGCACGTTCCAGCGCAGCCGGCTTGTCGCCCGCCATGACCATGCCCCAGGTGGTCGATTCGACCATGGCGCCTGGCGGCAGCGCCACCTCCAGCAAGCCAAAGCGGTGCTTCGCGCCCGGTGCCGCTTTCAAGGTGATTTCATCGAGGTACAACGCGTCCGTACTGAGCGCCTCGCCCGGCTTGAGCAGTTCTGTCGTATAGCCTCCCTTGCCCGCCTTCAAGCGCAGGATGCGACGTTCGACGGCGACCGGCAAGGTCTGCGCTTCGGCCGCGTGACTGTCGTACTGCAGCACGGCCACCGTGCCCGCAGGCGCAGGCGCAGCGAGACGCAGTTTGTCAGGCAAGACCTTGGCGTCATGCCAGCGCCAGAGCGGCTGGCCACTGCGGCTTTCGCGCTTTTGCCAGGCGCCGTCCAGCGCCACGGCAGGTCCCTTGCCGAACGATGCGCCACCCAGCTTCTTTTGCACCCACAGCAACGTCATCGCGCGGTCGAGGGTCGGCATTTCGGCGCGCACGCCGGCCAGCACCGCATCGGCCTGCGATGGGGGCACTTCGCCAGACAGCATCAACAAGGCCTGCGCCACCGGCGCTTTCGATTCGCGCAAGACTTGCCAGGCGCTGGCCACTTGCAGCTGCAGCCCATGCGGCAAGGCGATGCCATTCTGGCTGGCGACCAGCGCCACCAGGCCCAGCGCCATCGCCTGCGCTTCGCGGTCAGAGGCGCCGCCCAGCAGCAGGCTGCCGCTGTCGCCTGCCAGGCGCGGCTTGCCGCCCAGGACGGCGATGGCGCTGTCGTCCACCAGGCCGGCAGCCAGTGTCTGCGTGGGCAGGCCCATCTCGCGCGCCATCCACAGCACCAGCGCGCGGTCGCCCATCGCATCCTTCAAGCCATGTTCGCTGTAGACGGCCAGCAGCTTGTTCCAGTGCTCGGGCGGCAACTCGATGTGCAGCGCGCGCGCCGCGTACCAGTCCGCGTAATAGGCGTAGGCCGTCATCAAGGCATTGCCGGCCGTGGCGTTACCCCACCAGCCGAAGACGGCGTTCGGACCAGCCATGGAGACCAGGCGCAGGCGCTGCGCCGTGAGTAGCGTTTGCAGGCGTTCGCTTGCCGCGCCGGTATCCGGCCCCAGGCTTTGCGTGGCCAGCGCCAGCGGAATCAAGCGGCTCGCCGTCTGTTCCACGCAACCATACGGATAGTCGATCAGGTCGTCGGCAATGCGCGCGAACTGGCTGGCCGCGCCCTGCGCGAACGAGACGCGGATATTGCGCGCGTCCGCCGGCAGCTTGAGTGGAGTCTCACCAGTGGCGCCATCGAGCGGCAGCACCAGCGAGCGCGGGCTGCTCCAGGCGGCGGGCAAGGTTTGCATGGCCGTCTCTAACGCGTCGAGCAGTTTTCCGTTCTGTTTTACTTCCAGGCGCAGAGGTCCGGCCCCTGGGGCGAGCGGGAATTCGACATAGTTTACGCCCGGTTTGGCGGACAGTTTTTCCGTCTTCGGCTGCGCCCCGCCGGAGAGGAGCACGTCGAGCGCCTGCTCCTTGCCCGTCTGGTTGAACACGGCCACCGAGGCACGCGGCGCATCGCCGGCACGCATCCAGTCGGGCGCCGTCCACTTGGCATAGAAGTTCTTGTCCGACCGCAGATAGGCAGTGCGCTGGCCGACGCGACCTTGGCTATCCATCGCGCGGCCGGTGATCCTCCAGCGGGTCAGCGCGTCGGGCATGGTAAAGCTCACGCGTGCGTTGCCATTCGCATCGGTTTTCAGCGATGGCGCCCAGTAAGCCGTGTCGATATTGTCGCGGCGCGGACGTTCCAGCACCTTGACGCCGCGCTCGTTGTAGTTGTGGCGCGCGGGCGCACCGGCTGTACGGCCCTGCGCCATGTCGTAGCTGATGAAGGACAGGCTGGCCGTGGTGCGCACGTTATTGCGGCGCGGATGGTAGAAGAAGTCGCCGATGTCCGGCGCGATTTCCGGCTGCAGCACATAGATCATTTCATCGACCACGCCCAGCGCCACCAGCGTGCTCAATGGCTTGCCATCGAGGGTGGCCTTCACATCCAGCGTCACCTTCTCGCCCGGCTGGTAGACTTCCTTGTCACTCTTGAACTGCAACGCGATGCGTGGCTCGATCACTTGCAGGCCGGCGTTCTCGAAGACGAAGTCGCCATTGCGCGTGTACGCCACCGAGAACGTCATGTTCGGGCCATGCTCTTCTTTTACCGGGATGCGCACTCTCCACTGCCGCGGCGCCACCTGCTTCGCCTGATACCAATCAGCTGCGCCAGCCATCAAGCCATGGTGTTCCACCTTGTCGCGCTCGAGCGTCAACAGCGCCTGGTCGACCTTGTCCGAGAAGGTGATCAAGGCCTCGGCCATGTCGCCCGGACGATAGCGCGCGCGGTCCAGCACGATCTCGATGCTGCCCGGCGTCGTCTGCACGCCATCGCCGGCGACCCAGTGGCTGGCGGCGGCCAGCAGGTTGCCGCGCTCGTCGCGCAGCGCCAGCTGATACGAGCCCGAGGCCGGAAATGTCACATCCCAGCCCTTGGCGTTGGGATCGAACGCGCCCTCGGTCTTGCTCTGTTTTTCCAGCTGCACCATCTGCCAGCGCACGGGCCTGGCCGCGCCCTGGCCGTCGGCCAGCAAGTCGAAATGCACGACCTGGCCCGGATCGGAAAACTGGCGCGTGGCCTTCAACTGGTAGCTGCTGCTCGAGCGTTCTATCATCAGCTCGCGCGTCGCCTTGACGCGGTAGGCCGCGCCATCGGTCGCCAGCACGGTCAAGATGTAGCGCGAGGGATCGGCGGCGGGCGGCAAGGTGAAGTCCACATTGCCGCTGCCATCGCTCGTCACTTCCTCGGTTTTCAGGGACACCGGGAACAGGCCGCTGTAACGCAGCTCCCCCTCGACCATGGTGTTTTGCTGGCCGCGCAGCGACAGGGTCATCTTCGCGTTTTTCACCGGTTTGCCATCAGGGTAGCGCAGCGCGATGCTGCCCTTGACCATCTCGCCCGTCTTGAATTCCGGCTTCGATGGCTGGACGTTGATTTCAAAGTGCGGCTTGATGTATTCGGCCACGCGGAAGGCCGCGCCATATACGCCATCCTTGTAATTGAAGCGCAGTTCATAGCCGCCGGCGGTGGCTTCCGTGGGCAGACGGAAGCGCGTGTCGGCGCCCGTGTCACCGGACAGCTGCAGCGTTTGCGTCAGCAGCGGTGTGCCGTTCGGATTGAGCACGGTGAGACTGACAGGCGCGCTGGCCGCGGCCTGCGATGCGCGCGCCGACGTGAATTCACGGCCCAGGAACTTGACATTGACCTCGTCGCCGGGCCGGTACAGGGGCCGGTCGGTCACCGCATAAATCTTGGTGTTATAGATTTCACTGTCATAGTAAAAATTCTCGGACACGAACACGCCGCCGGCGCGGTCCTGGCCCAGCACATACGTATGTTCGGGACTGCCGCGCTCGAGCGACGCGACGCCATCAAAGCCGGTGACCGCCGACTGCAGCACGCCGGTGCCGTCGGTCCACGCCACGCTGGCGCCGGCCACGGCGGCGCTGTTGTCGCGCCGCGCCGTCCAGACCAGCATCTGGCCGGACGATACCTTGGTGACCGCCACCGTATCCGACACGAACACCAGGGTAGTGGCGCGGTGTTCGCCAATGATCGCTTCGACCAGGTACAAGCCCGGCTTGCGTTTGCCCAGCGGGATCATCACGTTGCCGGCGCCGGCGACGATGAAGTCGCTGCTCGATCCATCGAGCTTGACGCCTTTCGGCGGCGCGATGGCCTTGGCTTGCCAGATCGGATAGCGGAAGCTGTCGACCAGCTCCATGCCCTTGATCGGCTTGTATTGCGGATGGTTGGCGAGCACGGTCGGCCGGCGGATCGCATCATTCGTGGCCAGCTGCGGCTGTTCCTTGGTGACCGCGCGGCGCGCCTCGCCGGAAAACAGCTTGCGCCAGGCCAGGCGCGACTGCTTCCACCAGCTATCCCACAGAAAGCTCAAGGTGTTGGCCAGGCCTTCACCCTGGTAATTTCCTTCGACCTGGATGCGATGCAGATTGCGCTGTTTTTTCAGGAACTCCATCGGTTCGGGCACGCGGTAGATGACGATGTCGGCGCCGGAATACGCTTCCAGGTTCATGCGCCCCATGTCGCGGCCCGGCACTTCCAGGCGCACGCGCGCTTCATCAAGACTGCCGTAACTGACGTCCGACAGCAGGAAGAAGGGTTCGCCCTTGAAGGTGGCGTAGTTGCTCGGTTCGCGTTCCTGTGCGGAGGCGCCGCCAATGAGCACCAGCGCCAGCAAGCTGGCAAAGAACAGCTTCATGACAAAAATCGGCTTCATGACAAAAACGCCAGCCGGAACACACCGGCGAAATTCGGATTGTTGACCACAGGTTGCCACCGCGTGTCCTTCCAGCTCGTGAGTTCTTTGATATCGACGGTCCGCAGACCATTGTCGTCGGGGGTGACGGTGCCGGTGTGGTAAGCGATGCGCGCCCCCATCCAGACCATCAGGTGCTGTTCGTCGCCCTGGTCGAAAAACAGCAGGTCGCCGGGCAGCGCCTGGCTGATCTCGCGGGCGATGAAACGGCTGTTGTGCTGCACCAGCGCCAGCGCCGTGACGAAGTGGCCGATGCTGCCGCCCGTCTGTATCCAGCGGTTGCGCAAGGCGGCCTGGGTCGCGTCCAGTTCCAGCTCGGGCGGCAGGCGCCGGTCGCTGGCAATACCGTTCGCATGCAGCCACTTCGCGTCATGCACGCTCAATGCCTCGTTGACGGCAAAGCGCACCAGGCCGGCGCAATCGCGGTGCGTCCAGCGCGGCGACGGCCCCCGTTCGATCTGCGCGTTGACGATGCGCAGCATCCAGGCCTGGAAGGCGCGGCTCTGCGCCTGCGACAGCTGCACTTGCGGCTCGGCCGCCGCGCGCAGGGCCCAGGCGGGTGCGGCGACAGCAGCGACGCACACCGCCAGCGCAGCGCGCCGTCCATGCGACACCGTCATCGCGCCGCCTCCTGCCATTCCAGCGTTTCCCACGAGGTGCCGCTGGCTGGCTGCCGCTTGAGCACCATGCGCAGCGGCGGATATCTTTTCAAGGCGTCCAGGCGCGGCACCAGGTGTTCGTTGGCGGCTGCGCGCAGCACCGGTTCATTATTCGCCGGCAGGGTATCGAAGGCTTCCAGCTGGATCAGCCAGGCCAGCGATGCCGGCGCGATCAGGCCGATGGTGCGGGAAGCGTCAGGCAGCAGGTCGCTGGCGGCCGGCGCCTGCTTGCGGCGCACGGCCAGCACCTGGTCGACCAGCTTGCCGTCGGCCGAGAAGACAACCGTATTGCCGGCCACGGCCAGCGCCGGCGTGGACTGACCCAGCGCCGTGGCGACGCTGCGCTCCCAACGAATGGCGCCATCCTTGCCGGTGGTCTTGCGCACGGGGTCCTTGCCGCCGATGGCCGCCTCGAACAGGCTGCCATATACAGCGTCATCACCGGCCTGCGCACTGCGCGTGACCACAAACACCGGCGTATGCAGGCGCGAAGTGCCGTACCAGCACGCGGCGGCGGGTCCTTGCAAGTGCCCGGCCAGCGGCACCACCGGCTCCGATGTCTTGCTGCCCAGGCGCTTGAGCACGGGCTGCAGCGCGGTCCAGTCGACCGGCACGCTGAAGCAGGCGCTCGGGTTATGCGGCAGCACGGACCACAGGGCGCTGCTGTCATAAGCACCGTTTTTCAGTTTATCGGCATTGAGCAGCACCTTCGATTGCCAGGCGCCGTGTTGAAAATCGAAACGCAGCGCCTCTAACGCGCCAAAGAAGGGCTGGTAGCCGAACGACAGGAAATCCGCCTTGACGGCGATGCTGTGGCCCTCGGGCGCGGCGGTATCGAGATGGAATTGCGCATGAAAGACGTTCTGTTTGGCCGCCTCCGGCGCCAGCAGGCTGGCCACGGTTTTCTCGGCCGTGCCATCGCCATGCTTGCCGTCGCCGCCGCCATACAGCATGCCGGGATGGGACAGGATGACCAGGCGCTGGCCATGTGCGGCAAACAGCAAGGTGCGCTGCCAGGCATAATTGAGCGCGTAGACGGGCACGCTGTCGCCAGCGACGCGCAAGCTGCCGGCCACGCGCATTTGCGTATCCTTCAAGGCGATCTTGCCCGCTTCTTCCAGCAAACGCGTCAACTGGCTGCGCGACACGGCGATGGCGAAATGCTTGAGCGAACCGTCGGCGTCGCGCCACAAGGCCACCTCCGCCGGCTGGTCCAGCACCATGCGCAGCAGCTGGTCGCCCCAGCCCAGTTCATGTTCGTAGGCGATGCGGCGCAGGCTGCCCTTGAGCCCCAGCCGGTCTTCGCTCTGCTCGTAATAGAACAGGAAATCCTCGCGCAGCACGTCGCGCGCCAGCGGCACCGTCAGCAGGTCGCGCGGCAAGGTCGACAGGCTTTTCGTGCGGACCAGCGCGTCGGGCCTGGATAAATCCAGCTTCAGGCCGTTGACCGGCCCCATCGCGCCCCAGCCAAACGCGCGGTAGCCGACCAGTGCAGCCGCCACCAGCGCCACGCCAGCAAGTGAGCCGAACAGGACCTTGTTATTGCGTACTTTTTTCACCAGCACCGTGTATCCCCTGTTGCCCTGCCGAAGCATTGCCAAGTTAGTAATTATTGACAAATGGTAACATGGCATTTGTAGCCGCAGCGCACCGGTGACGCGACAGCGTAAAATAGCGGTTTCGCCGTTTCCATCGCCGCCATGACCATCCTGCTCTCCACCCTGAACGCCCGCTACACCCACGCTTCGCTGGGATTGCGCTATTTGCTGGCCAATATGGGCCCGCTGCAAGCGCAGACGCGGCTGCAGGAATTCGTCATCGGCACCAAGACAACGGAACTGGTCGAGCGCATCCTGGCGAACAAGCCGCGCATCATCGGTTTTGGCGTATATATATGGAACGTCGAGGAAACCACCAAGCTGGTAGCCATGCTCAAGCGCGTGGCGCCCGAGGTCATCATCGTGCTGGGCGGGCCGGAAGTGTCGCACGAGGCAGGTGAGCAAGAGATCGTCAAGCTGGCCGACTACCTGATCACGGGCTGGGGCGACGTCACCTTCCCCAAGCTGTGCGGCGAGATCCTCAACGGGCCGAAGCCGCTGATGAAGATCCATGCCGGCGTGCAGGCGCCGCTGGCGGAACTGCAACTGCCCTACTCCTTGTATACAGATGACGATATCCGCCACCGCACGATTTACGTGGAAGCGTCGCGCGGCTGCCCGTTCAAGTGCGAATTTTGCCTGTCGGCGCTGGACAAGACGGCCTGGCCCTTCGCGCTGGAGAACTTCCTGGCCGAGATGGAGTCGCTGCATGCGCGCGGCGCCCGCCTGTTCAAGTTCGTCGACCGCACCTTCAACCTGAACATCAAGACCAGTTTGAAGATCATGCAGTTCTTTCTGGACAAGATCGCGGCCAATCCGGACGATCCCATCTATGCCCACTTCGAGCTGGTGCCCGACCATCTGCCCGATGCCTTGAAAGAAGGCATCAGCAAGTTCCCGCCCGGCGCACTGCAGTTCGAGATCGGCATCCAGAGTTTCAATCCGGACGTGCAAGCGCTGGTCAGCCGCAAGCAGGACAATCAAAAGGCAGCCGACAACATCCGCTGGCTGTGCGAAGAATCGAACGCCCACCTGCACGTGGACTTGATCGCCGGCTTGCCGGGCGAAGATGAAGCGAGCTTTGCGGCCGGCTTCAACAAGCTGGTGGCCTTGAAACCGCATGAAATCCAGTTCGGTATCCTGAAACGCCTGCGCGGCACGCCCATCATCCGCCATACGGAAAATTACGGCATGGTGTTCGACCCGCACCCGCCGTACACCATCCTGGCGAATAAACAGCTCGATTTCATGAGCATGCAGCGCCTGGTGCGCTTCGCCCGCTACTGGGACCTGGTCGCCAACTCGGGCCGCTTCGCCAATACGGTGCAATGGATGCTGGGCGAATCGCCGTTTGAAAACTTCATGGACTTTTCGAACTGGCTGTACGCCCATACGGACGCCACCCACCGCATCGCCATGGAGCGCCTGGCCAAGCTGGTGGCGCAATGGCTGCAGACGCGCGGCATGAGCACGGTCGAGGCCAATGCCCTCGTGGCCAGCGACTATGCGGGCGGCGCGCAAGCGGCCAACCACGCCAAAACCAGCGACCAGCCGAAGGCGCACCTGGAGGCGGCAATACCGCAGCGGCAGGCGCGCCATCTGGCCTCCTGAAAGCGTGACGATTGAACATCGGTGGCGGTCTGCGCCATTCTCCCTTAAACTGGCACGATGCCGACTGTACAATCGCCGAAACTGACCCTCTCCCAGACCAGCTCCCAACAGGGAGCCCTTGTCACTGCCAGCGGCACCTGGCAGGTGCACGCCCTCGCGCATGACAATGCCATCAAGGCCATCGACGCCCAGCTCAAGCCCTTGCAGGGCGACACCAAGGCGCAATGGGACCTGTCGGCCATCGACAGCATGGACCATATCGGCGCCCAGCTGTTCTGGAATGCCTGGGGCAAGCAGCGTCCCGCGCAGCTGACCCTGGCGCCGTCGCAGGAAGAGTTTTTCCGGCGCATCGAAGAGACGGGCCCCCTGGAGACGCCGCCTTCGCGCGCCAACCGCCTCACGCCCGTGATGAAGCTGGGCATGGCCATCCTGCTGTTTTTCGAACATTTGAAGGGGTTTATTGCCCTTGTCGGCCAGGTGACGCAGGATATCGGCCGCTTTGCGCGCCACCCGATGCGCGGCCCATGGCGTGAAATTTCCGCCAATATCTTCCATGCGGGCTTCCAGGCGCTAGGCATCACGGCCCTGGTCGGCTTTCTGATCGGCGTGGTGCTGTCCTATCTGTCGGCGCAGCAGCTGCGCGCCTTTGGCGGCGACATTTATCTGGTCAACCTGCTGGGCATGAGCGTCATCCGCGAACTGGGGCCCTTATTGGCGGCCATCCTGGTGGCTGGCCGCTCGGGTTCGTCCATCACGGCCCAGCTGGGCGTGATGCGCGTCACGGAAGAGCTCGATGCCATGCTGGTGATGGGCATTTCGCACGGTTTCCGCCTGATCATGCCGAAAGTGCTGGCCCTGGCCATTTCCATGCCCCTGCTCGTCATCTGGACGGATACGGCCGCGCTGATCGGCGGCATGGTCGCGGCCAAGGTGGAATTGAATCTGTCGGCGCGCTACTTCATCCAGAAGCTGCCGGACGCCGTGCCGCTGGCCAACTACATGATCGGCCTGGGCAAGGGCGTGATTTTCGGCATGCTGATCGCCCTTGTCTCCTGCCACTTCGGCCTGCGCATCAAGGCCAATACGGAAAGCCTGGGGCACGGCACCACCACCGCCGTCGTCACGGCCATCACCGTGGTGATCCTGGCCGACGCCGTGTTCGCTATCGTCTTCAATGGAGTGGGCTACTGATGGCGGACGACACCGATATCGCTTGTGGCACGGGCAAGGACGGCCAGTTCAACCTGCATGGCAGCGCGCCCGTGGTGGAAATCACCAATCTGTGGACCAAGTTCGGCCGCACCGTCGTGCACCAGGACTTGAACCTGGAAATCGAACGGGGTGAAATCCTTTCCATCGTGGGCGGCTCCGGCACGGGCAAGACGGTGCTGCTGCGCCAGATGCTGGGCCTGGAACATCCGGCGCGGGGCTGCGTCAAAGTCTTTGGCGAAGATATCAACAAGGCAAGTTCCGACCAGTTGCAGCAATTGCGCAACCACTGGGGCATGCTGTTCCAGCAAGGCGCCCTGTATTCGGCCCTGACCGTGTTCGACAACGTGGCGCAGCCGATGCGCGAATTGCACGTGCTGCCCGAGGCGCTGGTGCACGACGCGGTATTATTAAAGATGAACATGGTGGGACTGGGCCCGGAACATGCGCTGAAAATGCCGTCGGACTTGTCGGGCGGCATGATCAAACGCGTGGCCCTGGCGCGCGCCCTGGCGCTGGAACCGAAGCTGCTGTTCCTCGACGAACCGACGGCGGGCCTGGACCCGGATCTGTCGGAAAGTTTTGTCGCCCTGATCCAGTCGCTGCACCGGGAACTGGGCTTGACGGTGGTGATGGTCACGCATGACCTCGACACCCTGTTTGCCCTGTCCACGCGCATCGCCGTGCTGGCGGAAAAACACGTGATCGCCATCGGCCCCACGCGCGAGGTCATCGAAGTGGATCACCCGTTCATCAAGCAATTTTTCCTCGGCGACCGCGGCAAGCGCGCGCTGGCCGTCCTCGATGAAAAACAGGCGGCGGCAGGCAAGGCGGCGCAGCCAGGCGACGATGCCGGCACAGACAAGAAAGCGGAGAAGTAATGGAAAACAGATCACATGCCCTGATGACGGGATTTTTTACACTCACCCTGCTGGTGGCGGCCATTCTGTTCGGCGTCTGGTTCAACCGTGACCGCGTGGAACGGGTGCCGTACCTGCTCGCCACCACCCTGTCCGTGCCGGGTCTGAACCCGCAGGCGACCGTGCGCTACCGGGGCCTGGAAGTGGGCAAGGTCGACGCCATCGATTTCGACACGCAAAAGGCGGGGCAAATCCTCGTGCACATCAGCGTGGCGCCCGATACCCCCGTCACCAACACGACATTTGCCAGCCTCGGTTACCAGGGTGTGACGGGCATCGCCTATATTCAGCTCGACGACGAGCACGTGGGTTCGAAACTGCTGGGCACCAGCAAGGACAAGCCTTCGCTGATCCCCTTGCGCGCCGGCTTGCTCGACCAGCTGGAAAAGCGCGGCAAGCGCATCCTCGACCAGGCAGAGCAGATCACCAACAAGGTGAATAATCTGCTCAGCCCCGACAACCAGGCCGCCATGCTGGGCGCCTTCAATGAAGTGGGCAAGGCAGCCAAGGCCTTTGGCGCCATTCCGCAGCAGCTGGAACCGACCCTGACGCAATTGCCGCAACTGACGGAACAAACACGCCAAACCTTGACGGCCGTCAGCACGGCCAGCAAGAACGTGTCGGATTTGACGGCCACGTGGAAAAAGCTGGGCAACGACATCCAGGCACCAGGCGGCGTGCTCGACAAGGTCAATGGCACGGTCGACCGGGTCGGCAATTCGGTGGAAACGGTGGCCAATGGCGTATCGCTGGAAGTGCTGCCGCAGGTCATCGAGCTGAGCGGCGAGGCGCGCTCCTCGATGCGCGCCCTGAAAACCACCATGAGCACGCTCAATGAACAGCCGCAGAGCATCTTGTTCGGCGCCCCAGACATCCCGCCCGGCCCGGGCGAGCCCGGTTTTTCGGCACCGGGCAAATAAGGAGAACACCGCATGCCTATCCCACGCAAACTCAGCGCACTGATCCTGGCCGCCGCATTCCTGCTGGGCGGCTGCGCCAGCCGCGGCCCCGTGCCCACGTTTTACGATTTCGGCCCGGCAGCGCCGCAGGCGGCAGCACCAGCGGCGGCGCCAGCCGTGCCCGTGCTGGTGATCGCCGACGCCAACGGTCCTTCGTGGCTCGACAGCCAGCGCATGTATTACCGGCTGCTGTATGCCGACGCGCAGCAATCGCGCCCGTACGCCTACAACCGCTGGAACACGCCGCCGCTGCAACTGCTGAGCCAGCGCCTGAAAACGCGCGTGGCGCAGAGCGGCGTGAAAGTGCTGTCGACCACGGACGCGGCCGCCGGCATGCCCCTGCTGCGCATCGATGTCGATGATTTTTCGCAAAACTTTGATACGCAGACGCAGAGCAGCGGCCATGTGTCGCTGCGCGCCTCGCTGTTCCGCGGCCACCGCCTGATCGACCAGAAAACCTTCAGCCGCAGCGGACCGGCCGGCAGCGCCGATGCGCAGGGCGGCGCACAGGCGCTGGCGGCGGCCTCGGACGCCATCGCCGCCGACCTGCTGGCATGGCTGGGCACACTGAACCTGCCGAAAGAGTGACCGCAGCACGATGACCGACCCCGCAGCCTCCGCCAGCCCGCCCGCGCCACTGCCGCCCGCACGCTCGTCGCCCGTATCGCGCGCGACCCTGCTCGCCTACGTCTTCCTGATCGTCTACGCCAGCTGGTTCCCGTTCACGGGTTGGCACAGCAATGGCCTGTCGCCGCTGACTTTCCTGGAAAACACGCGCATGCCCCGTTACTGGACGGGCTTTGACGTGGGCATCAACGTCGTCGGCTACATTCCGCTGGGTGCGCTGATCGTGTATTCGCTGTTTCCAAGGATTACTGGTTTCTTTGCCGTCGTAATCGCCAGCCTGTGCGGTATGTTAATTTCCGGCAGCATGGAGGCCGTGCAAACCTATTTGCCCAGCCGCGTATCGTCGAATCTCGACTTTTATACGAACTCGGCCGGCTGCCTGATCGGTTCCATCATCGGCGCCCTGACGGCGCGCAAGCTGCTCGACCATAGCCATCTCTACCGGCTGCGCCAGCGCTGGTTTGCCCAGCACGCCAGCCAGGGACTGGTACTGGTGGCGCTGTGGCCGCTGGCGCAAATCTATCCGCAAGGCTACCTGTTCGGCCTGGGCCAGCTGCTGCCCATCCTGTCGGACTGGGCCTCCAGTCTGATGGGTATGGAGATCGACCTGGCCGCGTATCTGCGTCCCGATATGATATTAACTGTCGAGCAATACTGGCTATCAGAAACCATCATCACGGCCTGTGGCATGACAGGCGCCGTGCTCACTTTGCTATGCCTGCTGCGCCGCGCCGCGCCGCGTGCCGCGCTGATGCTGATCCTCATCGCCGCCGCCTTGATCGTGCGTTCGATGGCCAGCGCGCTGCTGTTTTCACCCGAAAACGCCTTCGTCTGGATCACGCCGGGTGCCCAGGGCGGCTTTTTGATCGGCCTGATCATGCTGGGCGGCCTGGCGTTCGCGCCGCATGTGGCGCAGCGCCGCATCGCGGCCGCCACCTTGCTGCTGAGCCTGGTGATGGTGAATACGACGCCGATCAACCCGTACTTCATGTCCACCTTGCAAGGCTGGGTACAAGGCAAGTTCCTGAACTTCAATGGCGCGGCGCAATTTTTGGCCTTGCTGTGGCCCTTCATGGCCCTGTGGTTCCTGTGCCTGCCCTCGCATCGTTTGAACCGGCAGGACGATGTACAGCGCCAGCGTCGCGAAGACCACCCATAAGCGTTATCATGACGCATTGATGATTCAGCAGGAGCATAGTATGAGCGACGCACCGTATTTTGAACGCCACGTTTTTTTCTGCATGAACAAACGTGAAGACGGCCGCAACAGTTGCGGCGACCATGGCGCGGAAGCGGCGCAAAAGCATTGCAAGCGCCGCATCAAGGAACTCGACATGAATGGCGCGGGCAAGATCCGCATCAACCAGGCCGGCTGCATGGACCGCTGCGAAGAAGGCCCATTGCTGGTCATCTACCCGGAAGCGACCTGGTACACCTATGTCGATACCAGCGATATCGACGAGATCATCGATACCCACCTGGTGGGCGGCAAGATCGTCGAACGCCTGAAAATCTAAGCCGCATATTTAATCTTAATTTAAGCCTACGCCACCAGTATGAGCATCATGAACAGAAACTCGGAAAAATTTACCCTCGCCGGCCATGCAGGCAGCATGGAAGGCTTGCTCGATTTCCCGGCAGACACCCCGCGCGGCATCGCCCTCGTTGCCCATCCGCACCCGCTGTACGGCGGCACGATGGATAACAAGGTCACGCAAACCCTGGCGCGCGCGTTTGTCGCCCTCGGCTACGTGGTGGCGCGCATCAACTTCCGCGGCGTGGGCGCCTCCGAAGGCGTGCATGACCATGGCGTGGGCGAGACGGACGACATGCAATTGCTGTATGAACACATGCGCGGCCTGTATCCGGGCTTGCCCGTGGCCTTGTCCGGCTTCTCGTTCGGTACCTTCGTGCAATCGAAACTGCAGGAACGCCTGGCCGCCGTCGGCACGCCCGTCGAGCGCCTGGCGCTGATCGGCAGCGCGGCCGGCAAATGGGCCATGGCCGACATTCCCGCCGACAGCATTTTGATCCACGGCGAACTGGACGACACGATTCCCCTGTCCGCCGTCTTCGACTGGGCCCGTCCACAAGACATTCCCGTGATCGTGATCCCCGGCGCCGACCACTTTTTCCACCGCAAGCTCAACCACATCAAGAACCTCGTGATTGCGCTGTGGCATGGTGACAAACCCGCAATAGCAGCAGATGATCATTGAAGTGTGGGCTTACTACCGCCTCCACGGCTATAATTGATCCGTTTTTTCCACGCGGCCATGTAAAGTAGCAACAACATGGCCCTCAGCCTTCATCTTTTTCGCAGACCAGCCTCCATGAAAAAACTCTTAGCGGCACTGGCCTCCAGTGTACTTTTCCTATCCGCCGCCTTCGCCCAGAGCGTTCCAGCCCCGACCATCGCCGCCAAGTCCTGGCTGTTGCTTGATGCCACCAGTGGCCAGATCATTGCTTCGCAAGATCCGGACGCGCGCATCGAACCGGCATCGTTGACCAAGATCATGACGGCTTACCTGACGTTTGCCGCCATCCGCGAAAAGAAACTGGCGCTGGACCAAAAAGTGAACGTCTCCGTGCGCGCCTGGAAAGTCGATTCGAGCAGCTCGAAGATGTTCATCGACCCGGCCACGCCCGTGTCGATCGACGACTTGCTGCATGGCCTGATGATTCAATCGGGTAACGACGCCGCCGTGGCGCTGGCTGAAGCCGTTGCCGGCGATGAAGGCACGTTCGTCGTGCTGATGAACCGCGAAGCGCAACGCATGGGCCTGAAAAACACGCGTTTTGCCAATCCGCATGGCTTGCCTAGCCCCGATAACTATTCCACCGCACAAGACTTGTCCGTGCTGGCCAAGCGCGTGATCGCCGACTATCCGGAATTCTACAAAATCGATTCCGTGAAAAGCTTTACGTACAACAAGATCACCCAGCCTAACCGCAACCGCCTGCTGTGGCTGGACCCAACCGTCGATGGCATGAAGACGGGCCACACGGAAGCGGCCGGCTATTGCATGATCGCTTCGGCCCGCCGTCCGGGCGGCACCGGCGAGCGCCGCCTGATTTCCGTGGTGCTGGGCACCACCTCCGACCAGGCCCGTACGCAGGAAAGCCAGAAGCTGCTGAACTGGGGCTTCCAGAACTTCGATACGGTCAAGCTGTACTCGAAAGGCCAGGCCGTGGCCACGCCGGAAGTGTGGAAGGGCTCGAAAGGCACCGTGAAAATCGGTTTTGCCCGCGACGTGCTCGTCACCGTGCCAAAAGGCATGGCTGCCAAGATGAAACCTGTGCTGGAACGCAAGGACCCGCTGGTCGCGCCTCTGGCCGAAAACGCCCCTGTCGGCAAACTGAAAATGATGGTCGACGACAAGGTTCTGCTGGAACTGCCTGTCGTGGCGCTGGAAACCATCAACCAAGCCACGATCTTCGGCCGCGCCTGGGATTCGATGCGTCTGTGGATGAAGTAATTCGTTCTCGTACGCCATAAAAAATGCCCGCAGATGCTGCGGGCATTTTTTTCGTCTGTCTCGCCGCCGCTTTCTCCACAGCATGCTGTAGCGTAGCTGGCTATAATCGTAGGGTATCCCTTCACACCACCATCAGAAAGCCAGCCCATGAGCCATGTATTTCCCGCCAGCCTGCAAGCACCGCGCAGCCGTTTGAGTGCCAACGGCCCCGAACTGTCGCGCATCGTCGCCGGCATGTGGCGCATCGGCGAGTGGAATATGTCGGCGCAGCAGCGCCTGGCCTTCATCGAGCAATGCCTGGCGCTGGGCGTCTCGAGTTTCGACCATGCCGATATCTATGGCGATTACAGCGCCGAAGGGCTATTTGGCGAAGCGCTGGCCCTGCAGCCGGGCTTGCGCGACAAGATGGAGCTGGTCAGCAAATGCGGCATCAAGCTGCTCTCGCCGCACCGTCCCGGCCATGCCATCCAGCATTACGACACGAGCGCGGCGCACATCACCAGCTCCGTGGAACAGACCTTGCGCCAGCTGCACACGGACCGCCTGGACTTGCTGCTGATCCACCGTCCCGACCCGCTGATGGATTTCGACGAGATCGCCGGCGCCTTCACGCAATTGAAAGCGGCGGGCAAGGTGCTGCACTTTGGCGTATCGAATTTCAGCCGCCACCAGTTCGAGTGCCTGCACCGGCGTTTCCCGCTGGTCACGAACCAGGTGGAATGCTCGCCGCTGCACGTGGCGCCCCTGTTCGACGAAACCTTCGACGGCTTGCAAGACATGGGAGTGGCGCCGATGATCTGGTCGCCGCTGGCCGGCGGCCGGCTGTTCCAGGGTGGCGATGCGAATGTGGAGAACTTGCGCAATGTCATCAAGCAGATCGCCGACCAGCTGCAGCGCCCGTTTGCCAGTGTGGTGTTTGCCTGGATCATGCAATTGCCTTGCCGCCCCCTGCCGCTGACGGGCACGGGACGCATCGAAGCCGTCGGCGTGGCAGTGGAAGGCACGCAGTTCACACTCAGCCGCAGCGACTGGTTCGCCATCCTGCGCGCCGCACGCGGGCACGAGGTGGCTTAGTCTATTTCATCCGGGTCGTTGAAAACCTGGGGAAGCGCAATACCGCGCCAGCCCAGATACCACGCCAGGTTCAGCGCCAGGGTGGCGGCAATATAGACGGCGAAGAACAGCGCAAAGAAACTGGTCTTCAGCCACACCAGCAGGGCGATGGCGACGATCAGCACCAGCAGCGCGGCCAGGCTTTTCTTTTGCTTGGAGCTGGGGAAACGCAAGGTCGACACCATCAGGCTGCCCACGCCGACGAGCAGCAGCATCAGCAGATAGCTGTGCAGCATGGAATCGATGGGCGCCGGCCAGGCCACCACCACTGCCGCCACGCAGGCGGCACCGGCCGTGATCGGCATGCCGACAAAATACAGCGGATCGGTACGCCCCACGTTCACGTTGAAGCGCGCCAGGCGCATGGCACCGCAGGCGACGAAGAAGAAGCTGGCCATGCCGCCAAAGCGCAGCAGCAGCGGATCGTGCACGCCCATCTGCACAAAACCATAGCAGTACAACAAGACTGCAGGGGCACAGCCGAAATTCATCACGTCGGCGATGGAATCGAGCTGCACGCCGAACTGCGAACTGGTGTTTGTCAGGCGCGCCACATAGCCGTCGAGCGCGTCGAACACACCAGCCAGCACCAGCAGCGCTGCCGCCAGGCGGTAGGCATCCGCGTCGCCCACCGGGGCGTTATCGACGGAAATGACGATGCTGGCAAAGCCGCAGGCTATCGACAGCAAAGTCACCATGCTGGGCAAGGCGTATTTGGCGCGCTGCAGGCGCGACTTGGGCAAGGTGTTCAAATTATGGGCAATCAAAGTAGCGGGAATGAGGCAATGCAGCGGCAAACGCTGCGCTGCGCTCATTCTACCCTGCGCAGCTGCGGGAGCGTCCGCGCACGAGCTTGCGACATATCTTTTCATGGATGCTCTACGGCAGATCAAAATGCCTTAGAATCGTTTCACCGGGCAGCACGCCTGCCCCCACCTCTGTCCGCCCACCTATACAGGAGTCAACTTGATTGTCTCGTCACTGCGTTGGAAACGCTGGATACCCGCCCTGCTGAGCGCAGCCCTGTTGAGCGCCTGTGGCGGAGGCAGCAGCGACAGCAGCAATGTTGCACAAAACACCTCGACCCCGGCCGGGCTGCTAGTACAGGAACCGGGCGCTCCCGCCCTCAGCAACAATATTGCCACCGATGGTTTCAACTGGTTCAACTACCGGCGCAGCCAGATCGGCCTGTCGCCACTGGCGCGCAACGGCTTGATCGACAGCGCTGCCCTGGGCCATTCCAGCTATCTGAATCTCAACAATACGGTGGCGCACGAACAGGTGCTGGGCAAGCCCGGCTTTACCGGCGTCACACTGGGCGATCGGCTGGCCAAGGCCGGCTACGTCGTCACGTCGCTGCAGGGCGAAGTCATCGCCGGCGCCAGCAACACGTCCGGTTTTTACCTGGCCGAAGAACTGGTCACGGCCATCTATCACCGCTTCGTCATTTTCGAGCCGCTCTTCAGGGAAGGTGGCGCGGGTGCGGCTGTCAGTGGCGCCGGCTACGCGTATTTCACCACCGACCTGGCAAGCAACCGCAACTATGGCCCCGGGCTGCCGGCGGCGCAAATCGTCACCTATCCCTTCAGCGGGCAGCTGAAGGTAGCCGCCAGTTTTTCCAGCGATAACGAAACGCCCGATCCCGTGCCGAACCAGGATGTGGTCGGCTACCCGATCAGTGTGCATGCCAACTACGGCACGCCAGTCAGCGTGACGGCGTTCAGCGTGCGCCAGCGCGGCGCCGGCGCGGACCTGGCGGTGCGCCTGCTCACCAGCGGCAACGATGCGCATACGCCGGTCTCGGCCGCATCCATCATTCCGCTGGCGCCCCTGAGCGCGAACACCAGCTATGACGTGAGTTTCATCGGCAAAGTCAATGGCGCGGACATCACGCGCAGCTGGTCATTCAGCACGCGCTAGCGTGGCAAGCGGGCGCGGTGTTGAGCACGACAGGATGTAAAATAGTACTTTCTGCTTTACGACAGTGACAAGTTTTGGGGCTCTCTGCACAGCATGCTGAAACCACACGCCACTTGCGATGATGATGCCGCCGTAGCGGCATCCGACATGGTCCGTATTCTCGATGTCGAGAACGGACTGGGCCGCATCATGGGCGACCGCATCCTGTACCTGAAAATCCTGCGCCGCTTCCTGCATGACCACGGCACCACGCCGTGCCAGATCCGCGCCGAATTCGATACCGGCAACTATGCTTCCGCGCGCCTGAAGGCGCATACCCTGAAAGGCGCCGCCGGCATGATCGGTGCACGCCACGTGCACGGCCTGGCGACAACCCTGGAGTCGGCACTGCGTGCACAGGCGCCCGACCTGGCCCAACAGATGCTGCAGCTGGAACTGGCGCAGGATCAATTGCTCGGCGCAGTCAGCAGCATGCTGGGCACGCCGGAGACCACCCACACGGCGGCGCAAGACGTGGCGCCCGACCCGGCCGCGCCCGCCATCCAGCTGCTGCTGGCGCGCCTGGCCAGCCATCTGCGCGAAGGCGATGGCGCGGCCATCGACATCCTGGAAAACTCGGCCAGCCTGCTGGCCGCCAGCCTCGGTGTGCACGTCTACCAGGAAGTGGCGGCCGCTGCGCATGAGTTCGACTTTGACGGCGCGCTGGCGGCGCTGCTGCGGCGTCGCTAACGCTCAGCCCACTACCGCTCAGCTGCTGTACTGCGCCTCTTCCGCATACGCCACGCCACAACTCTTGCAACAGAAACGGCGCACGGCATCAAGCGGCTTGTCGGAGTACCAGCAATTCACACCCTATGGCGGCGCCGCTAGCGCTCAGCCCGCTACCACTCAGCTGTTGTACTGCGCCTCTTCCGCATACGCCACGCCACAACTCTTGCAACAGAAACGGCGCACGGCATCGAGTGGCTTGTCGCAATACCAGCACGCGCCTTTCGGCGGCAAGGAGGCGATCAATTCCGGCATGGCGGGCAGTGGTCGTGCCACTACCTCATCCTCGCATTCCACGACATCCGGCTGTTTGCTGTCCATGGCGCTTCCTTTCCTAGCGGCACTTCAAGGCCGCTCAGCAAGATTACGTCAGCGCAGTTTGGACTTCATGACATTTCTCAACGGCGCAGATGCTAGCCTTGCTTCCGATAGCTGCGCACCGCGTCATTAGCCTGTTCGTCTATAATTTTTTGCCACTTCGGCTGTCCCACATACTTGGTGGACAGCCGTTTCCACTGCTTCTGCGCCTGGCCGCACGATTGCTCGACGGCTTGCGTGATTTCGCGCTGGCGCGCCTTGTCGTGCTCATCCCATTCGCCTGCAAAATGCTCGCACATCTCGGCGTTCTCGACGAACCGGGCCACGTCGCGCGGCGGTTTTTCCTGGGCGCCAGCCAGCATAGGCAGGCAGGCCAGCATGAAAGCGAGCACAAGCTTCATCAACCTCTCCTTACTTGCCGATGCAGAAACGGCTGAAGATCACGCCCAGCAAATCGTCAGGTGAAAATTCGCCCGTGATGCTCGACAGCTGCACCTGCGCCAGGCGCAGCTCTTCGGCGAACAGGTCCAGCGACTGGTCATCCTGCGCCGCGTGCGCGGCGGCGATGTCCAGGTGCTTGCCGGCCGACTTGAGCGCGATCAAATGGCGTTCGCGCGCCAGGTACAGCGATTCGCCCGTCTGCTGCCAGCCCGCGATGCGCAACAGCTCGGCGCGCAGCAAGTCGATGCCGATGTGCTCGTGCGCCGACAGATACACGTGCGTGGCATCCGGCAAGGCATCCACGCCGGGCTTGTGGCCAGAGAGATCAATCTTGTTCCAGACGCGCACCACGGGCACGCCTTCGGGGAAGGCGGCGACGATGCTTTCATCGGCCAGGGTGGGGCCATGGTCGGCATCCAACAGGTGCAGGATGACGTCGGCCTTGCCGATTTCGCCCCAGGTGCGCTCGATGCCGATGCGCTCGACGGCATCGATGGTGTCGCCCGCGCTGCGGATGCCGGCCGTGTCGATGATGTTGAGCGGAATGCCCTCGATCTGGATGGTTTCGCTGACCTTGTCGCGCGTGGTGCCGGCGATCGGCGTGACAATCGCCACATCGGCGCCCGCCAGCGCGTTCAGCAAGGATGACTTGCCCACGTTCGGCTGGCCGGCCAGCACGACATTGAGACCTTCGCGCAGCAGTGCGCCCTGCGCCGCCTGCGCAAACACTTTATTCAGCGCTTCGATGACGGCCTTCAATTGGCCGCGCGCGTTCGATTTTTCCAGGAAATCGATTTCCTCTTCCGGGAAATCCAGGGTCGCCTCGACCAGCATCCGTAAACCCGTCACCTGCTCCACCAGCGCGTGGATCGTTTTCGAGAACGCGCCCGACAGCGATTGCGAGGCAGACTTGGCGGCCGCTTCCGTGGACGCGTCGATCAGGTCGGCCACGGCTTCGGCTTGCGCCAGATCCAGCTTGTCATTCAAAAAGGCGCGGCGCGTGAATTCGCCCGGCTCGGCCAGGCGCAAGCCGTTGTCCTTGCCCGCTTCGAGCACGCGCGCCAGCAGCAGCTGCAACACGATGGGGCCGCCATGGCCCTGCAATTCCAGCACGTCTTCGCCCGTGTACGAATGCGGGCCCTTGAAGTGGATGACAATGCCCTGGTCGATGATGCTGCCATCGGCTTCCGTGAATGGTAAATAGGTGGCGTGGCGCGGTTTGAGTTGCTGCGCGCCGAACAGGGCCGTCATCAAAGGAACGAGGTTTTTGCCGGAGGCGCGTACCACGCCGATGCCGCCGCGCCCTGGGGCGGTGGCGATGGCGGCGATAGGGGAAGAGTCGAGTTTCATGGGGATATTGTAATAGGTACGGCAAGGGAAGGTGCAGCAACGTAGGTCGGCTTAGCGCGCAGCGCGTAAGCCGACGCAGCAGACGCTGGCGATAGTGTCGGATTACGCGTGGCCTTGCCACGCTAATCCGACCTACAAGAATTAAAAAGCCCGCACTAGGCGGGCTTTTACTTCGCTCCCCCTGCTTACACAGTGGACGGCGCGTATTTCTTGGTGATCACCCATTGCTGGCCGATCGACAGGACGTTGTTGACGACCCAGTAGAGTACCAGGCCCGACGGGAAGAAGAAGAACATCACCGAGAATGCCAGCGGCATGAACAGCATCATCTTCGCTTGCATCGGATCGGCTGGGGCCGGGTTCAGCTTGGTCGTGATGTACATCGAGATCGCGTACAGCACGGGCAGGATGCACCATGGGTCATGCTGGGCCAGGTCGGTGATCCAGCCTATCCATGGCGCACCGCGGATTTCCACGGATGCGTTCAATACCCAGTACAGGGCGATAAAGACGGGCATCTGGATCAGGATCGGCAGGCAGCCGCCCAGCGGATTGATCTTTTCCGTCTTGTACAGCTCCATCGTGGCCTGGTTCATCTTTTGCGGATCGCCTTTGTAGCGCTCGCGGATCGCTTGCATCTTCGGCGTGACCAGTTTCATCTTGGCCATGCTGCGGTAGCCGGCGGCCGACAGGGGGAAGAACGCCAGCTTGATCAGGATCGTGAAGGCGATGATGGTCCAGCCCCAGTTACCCAGCACGCTGTGGATGTGTTCCATGACCCAGAAGATCGGCTTGGCGATGATGGTCAGCCAGCCGTAATCCTTGACCAGTTCCAGGCCAGGCGATACCGATTCCAGCAGATGCGCGATTTGCGGACCCGAGTACAGCTTGCTGTCCATGCTGGCCGTGGCGCCTGGCGCCAGGGTAGGCAATGGCAACACGTTGCCGATGGCGTACAGATTGGTGCCGACCTTCTTGGTGAAGATGTCGCGCTTGACGTTCTCTGGCGGAACGAAAGCCGACACGAAGAAGTGTTGCGAAATCGCAAACCAGCCGCCATTCGCCGTGGCCGGATGCAGGCCCTTCATGGCGTTGTCGTTGCCCTTCTTCTCGTCTTCCAAGGCGGCTTTTTCGATCTTCTCGAACGTCAGCTTCTGGTACTTGTCTTGCGGCGTGTACAGGGTCGGACCCGTGAAGCTGCTGTTGAAGAACGAGTCGCCGACCGGCTTGTTGCCATCATGCGTCAGTTGCAGATACAGCTGCGGCGTGACAGGCGCCGCGCCCACGTTGGCCACGTCGTGGCGCACGTCGATGACGTAGTCGCCGCGCTTGAACGTAAACGTCTTGGTCAGCTTGACGCCGCCTTCGACCGCTTCCATCACCAGTTGCACTTGCTTGCCGTCACCGATGGTGCGCACGCCAGGCTGCACGGTGAAACCGCTCGCATGGGTAGGGAACGGACCGCCGACCAGGCCCGATTGCGCCAGGTAGGTGTGGTTCGCGCCTTCGTCGAACAGCACTTCGTTTTGCTTGCCTTCGTCAGGCTGGCACCATTTGAACAGGCCGAAGCAGCCGCCGAACCAGCCCGGATTGCCCGCGCCCTTGAACTTCAGCAATTCCAGACGCTTGACCTGGCCGCCCAGGGTGTCGATGTCGACCTTGATGACGTCGGTAGTGATGGTAATCACTTCGCGCTTGAACGCGGCGGGATCGACAGCCTCACCCGGCAGGGCAGGCACGCCTGCCGCAGCCGAGGCAGCCAGGGCATCTGTCTTGGCAGGGGTCGCAGGCGCCTTGGCGGTTTGTTCCGTGTTCGCGGAGAACATCGACGGCTTGCCGTTCGAGATCATCCATTCGTTCCAGAGAATTACCAGCGAGACGGAAAACACGATCCACAGGATGGTACGTTTATTGATATCCATTAGGGTATTTGTCAGGAGTGGTTGCAACCGCAAGCGGTCGTTGAAGATTGTTTGCAATCGGCCGGCGGCACCGGGTCGACGCCCCCTTCATTCCAGGGGTGGCAACGGCACAGCCGCTTGGCAGCCAGCAGGCTGCCCTTGGCAGTACCGTGCACGCGCAGCGCTTCCATCGCGTAATGCGAACAGCTCGGATAGAAACGGCAATTCTGTCCCAGCATGGGGCTGATCAGCAACTGATAAGCGCGCAGCAGGAACAGCAGCAGGGTTTTCATGGCGCGGACGGTGGTGGCGCAGCAACAGAACGGGCCTGGGCGGCGATTTGCGCCGCGAACAGGCGGCCCAATTCTTCACGCAGCTCGGCTTTGAGCTTGGTCGTGGTGGCCGGGCCATCCTTGCTGTTGACGGCGCGCGACAAACGCACCACGCAGTCGACCGGCGGCATCGCACTGTTGCGAAACAGCTCGCGCGTGACGCGCTTGATCGTGTTGCGGGTCGCCGCGCGTGGCGCGAAACGCTTCGCCACAACGACGCCCAGCCGCGCATGCGGCAATTGATTGTGTCGGGTGTACAGCACAAAATGCGCTGTTTTTTGCGAAGGGCGCAAACGAAAAACGGATGAAAATTCATCCGTTTTAACGATACGCCGAACGCGCGCGAAGTCGTGTGAACCTTCGCGTTGATTGCCGACTGGAGTACAGCTAGCCACGCGATCAGCTGTCAACGACAAGCCTATACGGCCAGACGTTTGCGGCCCTTTGCGCGACGTGCGTTGAGCACATCACGGCCACCACGGGTAGCCATACGAGCGCGGAAGCCGTGCGTACGCTTGCGGCGAACGACGGAAGGTTGGTAAGTACGTTTCATGTTGGTCTCGCTAAAAACAAAAAAAATGCAAAATCGGGTCTGACGTCCCGTCAGTTTTTGGTGCCAATGACAATCGCGCACTTATGCCAAGGCACAAGCTGGCCAATCTCATCGCCCGCTTAATCCACGCTTAGTCCATATTGTCGTTCCAAATGAATAAACACGGAATACGGGCGGGGAACCCTGAATTATTCAGCATATGCCCCCCTCTTGTCAAGGATTGCCGTGATCGCCCGGAAATTTTCGCGCCGGAGGTCATCCGCCGGCACGCCCCCGCCACAGGCCGCGCCAGCACTGCCTGCATCGGGATAACCGGGGGATAAGTCACCTCTTATACACACGGCGCCCCACCCCGCCACAGAAAAATAACAGCCGTGCCTGTGGATAACTTTGGCAGTCGGGAGTAGAATAGCGCGTTACGTGTGGCGAGCCCTCGCGCGACGCCGGCCTTGCAACACGGTGAACGCAGGGCAGAATCGATACGCCCTCCCACACCTTTTCACATAGACATACATGGATAATTTCTGGCAGGCCTGTTCCGCGCAGTTGGAACTGGAGCTGACACCGCAACAATTCAGTGCGTGGATCAAACCGCTTATCCCTCTCGATTACGAAGAGGGCAAGCTGCGCATTGCTGCGCCCAATCGCTTCAAGCTCGATTGGGTCAAGACCCAGTTCGCCAGCCGCATCACTGCGCTGGCCATACAGTACTTCGAAGCGCCCACGGAAGTGCAGTTCGTGCTCGACCCGCGCCTGGCCCTGCCGAAGAAGCCCGTCACCGCCAGCACCCCGGCCAGCGATCCGAATGGCGGCGCGCCCAGCGCGCGCGCCGCGGAACCGCAGCCCAGCGTGCCGGAACTGAGCATCGGCGCGGCGCCGCGCCGCGAGCAGAGCCGCATCAACACCGACCTGACCTTCGACAGCTTCGTGACCGGCAAGGCCAACCAGCTGGCGCGCGCCGCCGCCATCCAGGTGGCGAACAATCCGGGCGTGTCATATAACCCGCTGTTCTTCTACGGCGGCGTCGGCCTGGGCAAGACCCACTTGATCCATGCCATCGGCAACCAGGTGATGGCCGACAATCCGGGGGCGAAGATCCGCTACATCCACGCAGAACAGTACGTTCGCGACGTAGTGACCGCTTACCAGCGCAAGGGTTTCGACGATTTCAAGCATTACTATCACTCGCTCGACATGCTGCTGATCGATGATATCCAGTTCTTTGGCGGCAAGAGCCGCACGCAGGAAGAGTTTTTCTATGCGTTCGAGGCATTAATTGCCGCAAAGAAACAGATCATCATCACCTCGGATACCTATCCGAAGGAAATCACGGGCATGGACGACCGCCTGATTTCGCGCTTCGACTCGGGCCTGACGGTGGCCATCGAACCGCCGGAACTGGAAATGCGCGTGGCGATCTTGCTGAAAAAAGCCAAGCAGGAAGGCGTGACCTTCTCCGACGACGTGGCTTTCTTTGTCGCCAAGCACTTGCGCTCGAACGTGCGCGAGCTCGAAGGCGCGCTGCGCAAAATTCTGGCGTACTCGCGTTTCCATGGCAAGGACATCACGATTGATATCGTCAAGGAAGCCTTGAAGGACTTGCTGTCGGTGCAGAACCGCCAGATTTCCGTGGAAAACATCCAGAAAACGGTGGCCGACTTCTTCAATATCAAGGTCGCCGACATGTATTCCAAGCGCCGACCCGCGAATATCGCCCGGCCGCGCCAGATCGCCATGTACCTGGCCAAGGAATTGACACAGAAGAGCCTGCCGGAAATCGGCGAGCTGTTCGGCGGCCGCGACCACACCACGGTGCTGCATGCCGTGCGCAAGATCGCGCTGGACCGCACCAAGAACCCGGAATGCAACCACGAATTGCATGTACTGGAGCAAACGTTGAAGGGCTAAGCACCATTTGGCAAGACTGGCTCAAAACGTGCTTTACCCTTATCATCTGGGAGGGCGCCGCAGCCGGTCTGTCGGGGCTCCCTATGGCAACAATTGTTAAATTAATACGTTAAACATCGTACTGTTCAACCTATACATTGAGGATAAATATGCAATTGGTCAAAACCACCCGAGATACCCTTCTCCGGCCACTGCAGATCGTGAGCGGTATTGTCGAGCGTCGGCACACTATGCCGATTCTGGCCAATATCCTCATCCGCAAAGACGGTGAAAATGTCTCCTTCCTGTCGACCGACACCGAAGTGCAGATCACCACGCACGCGGAAATCGGTTCCGGTGCGGACGTGACCGGCACCACCGTGGCCGCGCGCAAGCTGCTGGACATTTTGCGCGCCCTGCCCGAATCGGGCGACGTCACGATGACCCTGCTGAACAAGCGCCTGACCGTGCAAACGGGCAAGTCGCGCTTCGCCCTGCAAACCCTGGCAGCGGAAGAGTTTCCAACCGTGCAACAGGCGGAAAGCTACAACGCCAGCGTCACCCTGCCGCAGAAAACGCTGAAGCACCTGTTCAACATGGTGCATTTCTCGATGGCGCAGCAAGACATCCGCTATTACCTGAACGGCTTGCTGCTGGTTTTGGATGGCAATAATGTCATCGCCGTGGCCACCGACGGCCACCGCCTGGCGTTTTGCCAGGTCGCCACCGAGCAGACGTTCGCGCGCCAGGAAGTGATTATTCCGCGCAAGACCATCATCGAACTGCAGCGCCTGCTGGAAGAGAACGATGAGCCGGTGCAGCTGGACATCGCCGCCAATCAGGTGAAACTGACCTTTGCCGACATCGAGCTGATCTCGAAGCTGGTGGAAGGCAAGTTCCCCGACTACACGCGCGTGATTCCAAAAGGCTACAAAAACGACTTCACCATCGGCCGCGATGAACTGCTGCGCTCGCTGCAACGTGCCGCCATCATGACCAGCGACAAGTTCAAGGGCGTGCGCTGCATCATCACCCCGGGCAGCATGAAGATCAGCTCGACCAATGCGGACCAGGAAGAAGCCGTCGAAGAGCTGGAAATCGACTACGGCGGCGACTCCGTCGACATCGGCTTCAACGTGACGTATCTGCTGGACGTGCTGAACAACCTGAAATGCGAATACGTCAACATCGCGCTGGGCGACTCGAACTCGTCCGCACTCATCTCCATCCCTGACAATGCGGACTTCAAGTACGTTGTCATGCCGATGCGGATCTAAAGACCGCAGCCGTGACGTAGGTCGGATTAGCGCAGCGTAATCCGACATGCTGAGCGCCGTCTGTCGGGTTACGCCGTTCCGGCTAACCCGACCTACGGTCATCAGCCAGCAGCCCCGAATCAATCAGCAATCGTTATTTGAGAAAGCAGTCCATGTCCGAGAATCCACAAGACACCCCGATCCAGGCCAAAACGGAAGAATACGGCGCCTCCTCCATCCAGATCCTGGAAGGCCTGGAAGCCGTGCGCAAACGCCCGGGCATGTACATTGGCGACACCTCGGACGGCACCGGCTTGCACCATCTGGTATTCGAAGTGCTGGACAACTCCATCGATGAATCGCTGGCCGGCCACTGCACGGATATCCACGTCACCATCCACAGCGACAATTCGATCTCGATCACCGACAATGGCCGCGGCGTGCCGACCGGCCTGAAAATGGACGACAAGCACGATCCGAAGCGTTCGGCGGCGGAAATCGTCATGACCGAACTGCACGCGGGCGGCAAGTTCGACCAGAACTCGTATAAAGTTTCGGGCGGCTTGCACGGCGTGGGCGTGTCTTGCGTCAATGGCCTGTCGAAATTGCTGAAACTGACCATCCGCCGCGATGGCAAAGTGCATCACATGGAATTCGTGCGCGGCGTGCCGCAAGACCGCCAGATCGTCATGGTGGGCGACATCGCCACCTCGCCGATCAAGGTCATCGGCGAGACGGACAAGCGCGGTACCGACGTGCATTTCTGGGCCGATGAAGAGATTTTCACGCATGTCGAATTCCACTACGAAATCCTGGCCAAGCGCATCCGCGAACTGTCCTTCCTGAACAATGGCGTCAAGATCAAATTGTCCGACCAGCGCACGGGCAAGGAAGAAATCTTCGCCTTCGAAGGCGGCACGCGCGGCTTCGTCGAATACATCAACAAGGCCAAATCGGTCTTGCACCCGACCATTTTCCAGGCCACGGGCGAGCGCCTGTCGGACCAGGGCACGAACATCTCGGTCGACGTGTCGATGCAGTGGAACGATGCCTACAATGAACAGGTGCTGTGCTTTACGAATAACATCCCGCAACGCGACGGCGGCACCCACCTGACGGGCTTGCGTGCGGCCATGACGCGCGTGATCAACAAATACATCGATGAACACGAGTTCGCCAAAAAGGCGAAAGTGGAAATCAGCGGCGACGACATGCGCGAAGGCCTGACCTGCGTCTTGTCGGTCAAAGTACCGGAACCGAAATTCTCGTCGCAGACGAAAGACAAGCTGGTATCGTCCGAAGTGCGCGGCCCCGTCGAAGAGATCGTCGCCAAGACCCTGGCCGATTACCTGCAAGAAAAACCGAACGACGCCAAGATCATTTGCGGCAAGATCGTCGAAGCGGCACGCGCCCGTGAAGCGGCGCGCAAGGCCCGTGACTTGACGCGCCGCAAAGGCATCATGGATGGCCTGGGCCTGTCGGCCAAGCTGGCCGACTGCCAGGAAAAAGACCCGGCCCTGTGCGAACTGTACATCGTCGAGGGTGACTCGGCAGGTGGCTCGGCAAAACAGGGGCGCGACCGCAAGTTCCAGGCGATTCTGCCGCTGCGCGGTAAAGTGCTGAACGTGGAAAAAGCCCGTTTCGAGAAAATGCTGTCGTCCGAGCAGATCACCACCCTGATCGCCACCCTCGGCACCTCGATCGGACCGGACGAATTCAACGTCGAAAAGCTGCGCTACCACCGCATCATCATCATGACCGATGCGGACGTCGACGGCGCCCACATCCGTACCCTGCTGCTGACCCTGTTCTACCGCCAGATGCCGCAACTGGTCGAACGCGGCCACATCTACATCGCGCAACCGCCGCTGTACAAAGTGAAATCGGGCCGCGACGAGCGCTATCTGAAAGATGACGCCGAAGAAGCGAGCTACATGATGACGGTGGCGCTGAACACGGCCGTGCTGGTGCCGCGCACCGGCGCGGAAGGCATTTCCGGCGAGACGCTGACGGAACTGGTGCGCAAGTTCAACCTGTCGAACACCATCATGACGCGTCTGACGCGCGTCATCGACCGCGCTGCCCTGACGGCCATCATGACGGGCGTGCAGCTGGACCTGTCGACGCTGGACCTGGCGGAAACCTCCGCCCTGGCCCTGCAGACGGCCATCAACGACAGCGCCGTGCGCGTGCACGTGCGTTCCGACGATTTGTCGGAAAAACACATGCTGCGCGTCGAGCGCATGCACCACGGCAACATCAAAGTGACGGCCATCGACGCCGACTTCGTGCAAGGCCCGGACTACGCCGTGCTGGCCAACGGCGCCGCCACCTTCGAAGGCCTGATCGGCGAAGGCGCCTTCGTGCGCCGCGGCGAAGGCGAGCGCATGAAGGAAATCGCCGTGGTCGACTTCCACCAAGCCATGCAATGGCTGCGCGACGAAGCCGAACGCACCGTCTCGAAACAGCGCTACAAAGGTCTGGGCGAAATGAACCCGGACCAGCTGTGGGAAACCACGATGGACCCGACCGTGCGCCGCTTGTTGAAAGTGCAGATCGAAGACGCCATTGCGGCGGATCAGATCTTCACGACGTTGATGGGTGACGATGTGGAACCACGCCGTGCGTTCATTGAAAACAACGCGTTGCGCGCGGGAAATATTGACGTGTAAGCGTCACGCTGCATCAAATGAAAAAGCCAGGCTTCTCAGCCTGGCTTTTTTGCATCTTGCAGCGCTATTTCAATCCTTAGCAGTACGGGCGCGGCGGGGTTTGGCCGTTTCAGCCGCGCGGCTGGTGGCAAGACGCGCCAGCAATTCCGATGCCGGCTCGTCGGCAGGATCTTGCGGTACCAGTTCACCGCGGAAGGCTTTGGCCAGCAGGGCTGGCGTCAGGCGATCTACGGCGGTGCAAGCGGTGGCAAGGCGGGCTTCCAGCCTGTCCGCAAAGGCAAAAAGTGTTTCGACTCGACGAATTAATTCTCTTTGTTCATCAATTTTTGGCAAGGGGATTGGCAATGAATTGCATGCTGTTTTATTTAAATATGAAACTGTCGTAGAAGTGGAATTTTCATCGTAATATTTTTTATTAGCTCGTATGGCATAAGCTAAAAATTCCGGCAGCACATATTTATTTGGCAAAAAAGCATGAAGTTGCTGATTAATTACTGCCGCTTCATCAAGAACTGCTGAAAGACCAAGTCTACCAATGCAAGTCATTACAACGCCATTAACAGGAATTATCTTCGCAGAGAATTCTCTTACTTCATCTTCAGTTAAACCATTTTTAACATTTTCATAATTTATAAATATTTTATTATCATCAAAGTGCTGCGTCAACAGCCAATGAAAATTCCCGCTAAACGATTTAGGCTTATTTCGATTCGGAACAATACAGGCACAAATGGAACCAATCCGCACCATTGGCCAAGCGCAATTATTCGTGATTACGACGTTTTCTTCCTCTTTTGTTATTTTATATGTGCGATGATCTATTTTCCCAAAATTTCCTGCTGTTATTCTATCAAAGAATAATTCCTCAACAACACTATTTACGTCAACTGGAGTTTGCGGATATTTGATTCGCCAATCGCACGTCAGGTTACCCGAAATGGCGCTGACAAGTACCGACTGCCGAAACCGTTCGAGAGTACTCTGGGCACTAGTCAGACGCTTTCGGCATGTATCGATTTGCGCTAACATCGTATCGAGCTTATCGGCGATTCGTTTTTGCTCTGCAACCGGTGGCATCATTATCATCAGCCCATATGCATCTCCTCGATTAAATCCTGGAATGGCAGTTGATTTATTTAACTTCCCTAGATTTAGTTGCCTCAATTTGAAATACCAATATCGAGGATTTTTTGATGGGAATTTATCAACAAAATATGTAGTATCAATCGGTGAACATGGAATTTTAGAAAAATTTACTTCTCCAACACTACCTTTACGACCAACGATAATTGTTTCTCCTGTCGTCAACGCAGGTTTGTGGTATCCGACTATGCCGTTTGACCCAAAAACTGGAAAGCCTGCGCCAGACCGGACTCGATCAGGGAGTGCTTTTCCATATTTGAGTTCAATTACCTCCCCTAGAGTCGTGCATGCCCAACCTTTTGGCAAGCCACTCATTCCCCCACCTCTTCACCCAGTTCCGCCAAAATCGCCTGCAAATCCGCAAACGCCAGTTCCAGTTCATCCATTGCTTCCTGCGCCAGCACCTCCGGTTCCGGCAAATCCGCTGCATCCTCGGCGCTATCGTCCTTGAGCCATGCAATATCCAAGCTATCGTTACGCTCGGCAATCGCGGCACGGCTAAAGCTGCGGAAGCGCCCGCTCTCTCCCTGATCCGTCCGCGCGGCGATGGCATGCGGGTCGGCGCCATAGGCGGCTTGGAAGTCGGTGAAGTGGGCGCGGGTAAATGGCGTGCGCTTGCCGAATTTCGGCATGTTGGCGCGCATGTCGTAGATCCAGACATTCTTGGTGCTGCCCACGTTGTTGTTGCTGATCTTGGTAAAGAACAACACATTGGTCTTCACGCCCTGCGCATAGAAAATGCCGGTCGGCAGGCGCAAGATCGTGTGCAGGTTGCACTTGTCCATCAGGTCGCGCCGGATATCGGCGCCTACGCCGCTTTCGAACAAGACATTGTCGGGCAAGACGACTGCGGCGCGGCCGCCATCCTTCAAGCCACGGTAGATATGCTGCAAGAAGGCCAGTTGCTTGTTACCGGTTGAAAAGCTCAAGTCCTCGCGCGTGGGGGCGCCGCCGCCCTTGGCCGTGCCGAAGGGCGGATTGCTAAGAATGACGTCGACTTTCGGCAAGCTCGTGCCTGCGCTGCCCAAGGTATTGCCAAGGTGGACCACGCCTTCGTCATCGCCTTCCATGCCATGCAACAGGCAATTCATCAGGGCCAGGCGGCGCGTGCCTGACACCAGTTCCATGCCCACGTAGGCCTTGTTGCGCTGGAAGTCGCGCTGCTTTTCCGTCAAATCATATAAATCATCGGTCTGGCTGCGGATATACGCGTCAGCCGCGATCAGGAAGCCGGCCGTGCCGGCTGCAGGGTCCTGGATGGTTTCACCAGCCTTGGGCTTGATCAAATGGATGATGCTGTCGATCAAGGGGCGCGGCGTAAAGTATTGGCCGGCGCCGGATTTGGTTTCACTGGCATTTTTTTCCAGCAATCCCTCGTACAGGTCGCCCAGGCCATCGCGCTTGGCGCTGAACCAGTCGATGCCATCCAGGCTCTTGATCAGCTGCTCCAGGTGACGCGGCTCCTTGAGCCGGGTCTGTGCATCGGCATAGATGGCCGAGATCAAAGGATCGGTACTGACGCTCAAATCAAGCAGGGTCTTGCGGTAGTGATTGAGCAGATTCAGGCCCGACAAGCCCGACAGCGCTTGCCAGCGCGCATATTCCGGCAATTTATGCTGCTGCAAGATGCCACTTTCCGTGGTTTCATGCTCCATCTTGATAAACAGCAACAGCACCAGTTCCGTCACGTAATCGGAATAATTGATGCCATCGTCGCGCAGCACGTCGCAGAGGTTCCAGAGTTTCTGGACAATATCGTTGTTGTTCATTAGCTTGTTTCCTGATTCAAAATGTTGATGTAAGCACCGTAGGCATACACGCGGTTACGTTTTTGGCCGGTCACTTCCTGCACCATGCCAAGCGTACCTGCCATGGCATCGAGTGCCTTGCCCACCGTCGCGGCGGTCAAGCCGGTGGTCTTGCTCAGGGCGGCAATATTCAAGATGGGGTGCGCAAACAGCGCATCGAGAATTTGCCTGGCCGACCCGGCCAAGCGACCCAGTTCCGCCAGCCGTGCCTTGTCTTGCGCCAGCAGTTGCGTCAGCGCCTGGGCCGTGCTGACGGCCTGATTGGCAGTGGCGGCGATGGCATCGGCAAAGAACAGCAGCCATGCTTCCCAGTTGCCGCTGATGCGCACCTGTTGCAGCAAGCTGTAGTAGGTTTCACGATGTTGTTTGAAAAACACGGAAAGATACAGCAGCGGTTCCTGCAGGATACGGGCGTCAACCAGTATCAGCGGTATCAGCATGCGGCCGAGGCGACCATTGCCATCCAGGAAGGGATGGATGGTTTCAAATTGCACATGAGATAGTGCCGCCTTGATGATGGCGGCAGTGGGCTGCGGCACGTCGTTGATGAAGTTTTCCAGTGCCACCCAGCAGTCAGCGAGCTGGTTGGCGGGCGGCGGCACAAACGTTGCCTCATCGGCGCGATGGCCACCGATCCACACCTGATTGCGACGAAATTCGCCAGGGCTGCGCTGCACGCCCCTGCCCGACGTCATCAACACTTGATGTACTTCCGTCAGCAATCGAAAACTGATGGGCTGCCCTTGCCGTATCCGTTCCACGCCCAGCGACATTGCCTTGACGTAGCAGGAAACCTCTTGCACATCATCGAGCGGCACGCCAGGCTGCCCTTCTATCTCATACAGCATGAGGTCGCTGAGCGACGATTGCGTGCCCTCAATTTGCGAAGACATGACGGCTTCCTTGCGCACGTAGCTGTACAGAAACAGCTGTGCATCGGGCAAGAGCGTGCTGATGGCATCGAGTCGTCCCAGTGCGATCAAGGCTTCGTCCAGCCTGCTTTGCAGCTTGCCGTTCAAGTCCAATGCCGGCGTGGGTGGCAGTGGCAAGGGCACAAAGGCCTGGCACGCCACACCACCGGCAATGGTCGATGTGTAGGTCCCAGTGAGTCCACGTTGCATAGGTTCGCTGAAGTTAAAATGAATGGAGACGTTATTTTAACTTAAAGGTAAAAATGAAATAGTGAAATCCTTATTTTATGTTGGCGCTGTCAAGCCGCCTTCGGCCACAGCACTTCCCCAAAGGTTTGCAGCACTTGCTCCAACTTGCCATCCAACATCGCGTTAAGACGCTTGGCGCCGCCGTCCGCACTGAAACGGGTATTGACGAATTGCTGATCCAGGATGACTTCATGCTTGAGTTGGCTTGCCAGGCGATCGAGCCAACGGCGCTGCACGGCCGTCCAGGCGTGCAGGCTATAAATGCCTTGCATGGCATTGTCCACCCGTTGCTGGAAGGGCAGCAAGGCTTCGCCCAGTGCCGCCTGGCGGATATGGCCGATGATGCTGGCGGCGATATCCTGATTGGTCTTGCTGCGCCAGGCAGTTTGCAGCATGGCCTCGGTATAGCTGTGCTGATCGAGCAATAAGCGCACTTCCTTCAACTGTTCGCGTGTCAGGTCCTTGGGCCGATTGACGACCACAGACAAGGCTGCCGATTGATTGATCTGCTGGCGGATAAAATCATTAAAGCTCTGCAGGTAATCCTCAGGCTTGCTGTACGCACCATAGTTTTGCAATCGCTGCATGAGCTGATCTTCATGCCTGGCGATGATGGGCATGTAGTCACTACCAATCAGTTGTTTTATTTCAGAAATTTGCTGCAAAAAATTGCCATGCATACGGACAAAATCAGCAGCACCATTGGGTCCCAACGCATGCAAATGCCGGTGCAAGGTCGCGGGCTCGACACCCCATTGCTGCTCCATCTGATCGAGACGCTCCTGGATGGCCGGATCTTTTTCTGCTTTCTTGGCCGCCTTGCGCAACACACGCATGACTTTCTGGCTGAATGCGGCCAGCACATCATGCGCGTGCGTTTGGCCAGCCTCGCTACCGTCACTGACGAAACTGGCAGGATTACTCAGCTCGTCTGCCAGTTGCTCCAGCGTGATATTCGGATCTTTCACCAGCGGCTTCATGGTGCTGACATCCTGCAGTGCCGCATAGATATCAACGGGGTCATAAATCTTGAAAACCGTCTTGCCAATGTCATCACAACGCCGCGTGGCACGTCCGATCATCTGCTCATACAAGATACGCGAACGCACACGCCGCATGAAGACCAGATGGCAGATCTTCGGCACATCGATCCCAGTCGTCAGCAAGTCCACCGTAATGGCGATATTCGGGTAACGCTCATTCTTGTAAAACTTGATCAGTTGACCAACCTTGTCCGATGCTCCGGTGATCTTGCACACGGCCGCTTCGTTGTAGTCCTCCTTGTACAGTTCAAGGAAAGCGGCATCAAGCAAACGCTTGACCATATCGGCATGCAAATCAGTGGCGCAAAAAATCATCGTCTTTTCTTCGCCCAAGGGATCGATTTCTTGCGCAAGCTGCTGGCAGATGACTTTATTGAAATTTTCTGTGATGACCCGCTTATTGAAGTTCTCCACGCCAAAACTGAGCTCATCATCCAGCTCTGCCACTTCGATCTCGCCAGTAGCCAGATTAATGGCATCGACGGCTGCGCCTTTGTCGAAAGTGATGCCATTTCGCGTCAACAACGTCTCGTAACGAATTGGCGGCTCGTGGTCGATCAGCCAATCGTCGGCTACTGCTTCACGATAGGAATACGTGAACACGGGTTTGCCAAAAATCTCCGTCGTATGCTTGGCCGGTGTAGCGGTCAAACCGATTTTGACGGCATCAAAATAATCGAGCGCGCGCCTGTATGAAGAAATATACTGATTCTGGTCACGCACGGCCAGTTCTCCATCAGTCATTTCCTGGTCCAGGGTATAGCCGCGGTGAGCTTCATCGACGATGATGCAATCAAATTCATCAATACCAGGTGCGTTATCCGATTGCAGAATCCGCCGCACCATGGCCTGAACCGTGGCAACCTGAATACGCGTCTCCGCTTCGGCCGCCATGTCGCCCAATTCTGCGATGTTATACAGTTTGGATAGCGGCATGTTTTGCTCAAGCAACGCTTCATTGAATGCTTCGGTCGCCTGTTCGCCGAGCGCCGTACGGTCCACTAAAAACAAAATACGCCGGAAGCGCTCTGCTTTCAGAAATCGGTACATCAGGCCGATAATGGTGCGCGTCTTTCCAGTACCCGTCGCCATTGCCAACAAGCACTGACGTTGATTTGCCTCAAGAGCCAATTCAACAGCCTTGATGGCATTTTCCTGATAATCGCGCAAGCCAAGATAACTGAATCCTTCATGCTGCAAGACCGCCTGTGCATTTTCCCGACTGCGCGCCAATTGGTCCAGCAAGCCATCCGGCGTGTGGAATGCCAACAAGGAACGCGATACATTCGATGGTGCACGCACATCGCGAAACCAGGTGCCACTTTGCTCGGCGAGTTGGGACAGGAAAGGGCGACCGTTGCAGGAGTAGACGAACGGCACAACAAATGGCATGCCCATCCCGTCATCCCATGGGCCAGAGCGGCCCTCGATTTCCCAGGCCGGCTTGTGATTTGATTCCAATTGAAAACCGCGCGCATAGCGTTGTGCCTGTGGTATTTTCCCAGCCACATTGATATTTTCACGCTTGGCCTCGACAACGGCAATCGGCGTCAAGCCGGCAAATAAAATATAGTCCGCGGACTGCTTTCCTGCTGCTGGCCATTCTGCAATGGCCTTATTTTTGCCTTTTTCCGGCCGGGCACCAAGTGCATAGCTTAACAGTTGCGTATCTGCTTCCCAGCCAGCCTCAGTCAATTGCTGATCGATCAAAATACGCGTCACCTCTTCATTGGGTGAAAACTGATTCGTCGCAATTTGAGTACGTTTTTTCAGCTGTTTAAGCTGCTCACGTTCCTGGCTGCCGATTTGCTGCTGCAAGGCTTCAAGCTGAATGGCAAATTGCGCGCGTGCTTGCTTCAGTTCGGCCTCATGCTCGAGCGCCAACGCTTCAAACGCGCGTGCCTCCGCATCCATCTGCAATGCCAGTACCGAATACTGTTCACGCTCCTGCGCCATCAGCGCCGCAAGTTGCTGATTGTTTTCCAGCGCCTGCGTGGTACTGCCAAGTTCTGCCTTCAGCTGCTGAATTTGCATTTGAAGTTCCCGCAGCTCGGCACTAGGATCTTGCGGTGAAATAAACGGACCAGCCTTGAAATTCTCGCCTTGCTTGCTGACAGATTGGTGATACCACACGGCAAGAGAGCGGGCGACCTTCAAGCCATCCATGGCATCTCTATGACGTGTCTGAAATTGATGCGTGGCTTTGTTACCTTCGATACGCAACGTATGAAAAAGGGTACGAATCTCCGGAGCCAGCTGCATATCCCGCTGCAGCTTAAATAACAGGTCAGCCTGAGTTGTTTCACTGCTGAAATCGATGCCGAAACGAACAGCCAAATCCTGTGCCAATGCTTCCGCCAACTGACGCAATTTGATTAATGTCGTATTGGGGTCGCTTGAGAAGGTTTGTTCTGCGGTATAGCCCAATTGCGCAAATAGAGGAGAATGTTCCGCCAGAAAACTGAAATTACTCGTTCGTGTCATATTTACGCTTTCATCACAATAAGACAACTTTAACCTAAACAGAACGTATTCGAAACCTTACCAGGCAAAGCTGCTACCTGCATTGGCAGATCACAAAGAATTACTTTCCCCCTGGATGCGTCGGTCCGAAGCGCCGCAGCATTGCTTTTCATCCCGTCACACTCGACACACTGTGGCGGCTGCAGGACACTGGCCGCCAATTTCCTCGCCTGGATCACCAATCCCCCCAAGAAACCAGTACACTAGTTCCTGAGCGCAACTACTTTTGTACGCGCGCCATGTCGCCTGCCGTTGCCGGGAGGCTTCCCTGCCGCAAGGCGTGTTGTCTGCCTGGACAAATGCAATGTTCACTTCGCGCAGCCTGTCTCCTGCCTTCTATTACCTGTTCTTTTCAGGAGAACGGGAGCAGCAGCAGCGCTTTTTCAAGGAACTGCATTTCATTTCGATAGCGATCCTGACGTTTGGCCTGGCTTGCTGGCTGGTCACGTTCAGCCTGACCCTGTCGCGCGCTTCGCTCGACCATGCGCAGGCGGCGCTGGGCGTGGCGGGCATGCTGGTGGGGCTGCTGCTGACCGTCTATGCCAGGTCGCTGCAGGCCATCATCGTCAGCGGCACCATCAGCGTGCTGTGCATCGCTTTCGGCTTTCGCGTGCTGATACTGGGCACGGAAGACCCCGCTTTTTGGGTGTTGCCACTGGGCGTGATGATCACCTTGACGACGGCCCCCATCTTCAGCGGCATCGCGTACTACCTGGGCGTCTCGCTGGGCGTGTGGGCCATCGTGGGGCTGGGGCAGTTTCCCGTGCATGCGGGGCGTATCGACCAGCATTGGCCCGTGCTGGCCGTGACCATCAGCGTGATCATCGGCCTGGCGCTGAATATCTATTTCCTTGTCTTGCGCATCCATAACTACCGCTCCCAGCGCGAACTGGCGACGATGGCCTACAAGGATGGCTTGACCGGGCTCAACAATCGACGCATGTTTACACAAAGCGCCCGCATCCTGCAGCGTACGGCGCACACACCCGCGTTTTTCCTGATGATCGACATCGATGACTTCAAGCAAATCAACGACGTGTACGGCCATGAGGTGGGTGACGAGGTGTTGAAGAAGATCGCCGACGTCATCGCGGGGCTGTGTGGCGAGCACCTGTGCGGCCGCCTGGGCGGCGAGGAATTCGCCGTGATTTACCTGGGCGAAAAGAACGCGGCCTGCGCCTTTGCCGCGCAACTGGTCGACAGCGTCGAGGCGGCTTTCGTGCCGGAACGCAAGGTGTCCGTCAGCATCGGCATGGCGGAAATGCTCAAGGAAGCGGACTTGTCGCACAGCTACCGGCGTGCCGATGAATCCTTGTACCAGGCCAAGAAAAGCGGCAAGAACCGCTACGTGCTCAACGCCGCCTGAACATCGCCGTTGGGCGTGGCGTCGAGCAGCGCCAGCAAGGCTTGCGGTGAAATTTTCCATGGGTCGCGCTGCTCGGGGTCCACCTCGTACCAGCTGTCCCGGGCGCCGATCTTGAGGATGGTCAAGGGGATGTCCTTGCTCTCAAAGAAGGCCAGCATGCGGCGGATCAAACGGCTCACCTTGGCGTGCTCGTCCGTGTACAAGGAGCAGGTATAGAAACAGCCCTTCTCTCCCATGCGCAATCTCCTGGCCGCGCCGAGACGCGATTGGAGCACGTACTTGTGCAGGAACTCGGTCACGACCTCATCGTCGACGGGAATACGGCAGGAAATGGTGATCTTGGCCATGGCAACGGGGGACAGTGATTCAATAGCCGAGCTTAGCAGAAAGAGTTTCATTCCTGGAATGCTAAGATCGCGGCGCGCGCATGCCGGCAAGCGGATCGGCATGGCGTCTCGACAAGGATTGCCATTGAACACCCCAGGAATATTCACTCTGCGCATGCTGTCGCTGTGCGCTGCCCTGTGCCTGCCGCTTTCCAGCATGGCGCAAGCCATTTCTGCCGAAGACGCCGCCTTCGTGGCCGCCACCGTGCCCGTCTCCGTGCCATCGCCGCCGCTCAGCCTGAGCGCACATCCAGAGATCCGCGCCGACGTCTTCAGGCTGCTCGGCTATGCGCGCGGCAGCTATACGCAGGACAACCCCCTGATCGCGCGCCAGGTGCTCGACAGCATGCAGTCACTGGACAACATCACGCGCACCCTGCTGCCCGACGGGCGCTCGGTGCTGGCCTCCATCGATGCCGGCACGCGCGGAGCATGGCGCGCCGCCATGCTGTTCGACCCGCAACACAAACTGTTGGCGCTCGGCCTCGTCAATGGCCATTGTGCCCCCGCCTGCCTGCCGTCCACGCATGCCGTGCTGACACTGTTCCTGCCACCAGGTGCAGAGGACGAGATGGCCGCGCCGCTGCTGGTGTGGGCGCGGCAGCGGCCACCGATGCTGGCACAGGCTGCGCCGGAGCAGCGGCAAAGCATTGCTGCGGTGGAATACATTACCACCCGCCCCGGCCAGCCCGGCTGGGAACAGGGCGACTTGCCGCCCGGCTTTCCCCTCAGCCTGCTGCACCTGCTGCTGCCGAACGCGGAACTGAACAGCAGTTCCAGCGGCGACGAGCCCATGCCCGATGCCAGCATCACCCTGCGCAGCTATGCCGATTTCCATTGGGTGCTCAACACCTACGCCAAACTGGCCAAGGGCGCGCAAGTGCAGGGACATGATGACAAGGTGGTCTTCAGCGGCAGCGATGCCAGCGGCCGCTATACGGTGACCTTGCGCGAACCGGACAAGGAAAACGGCGTGTTGATCACCGTGGCCAGCTGGCAGACAAAATAAGCGTAAGCGCAGGGAAAACATTGCCATTACGCACAGGAGCATGGCATTTTGGCATTTTGCGGTATGATTTCCGGCCGTGCGGCGCGGCCCGCTCCCTGCCTTGCCCACACTGCCCTTCAAGCCAGCCACGCTTGCGTAGCATCCTGCCCTAAGGAGTCATATGTTCGGTTTTAACTTGCGCGTCGCCAAGATGGTGTGGACGGCTTTCCTCATCGCCTTCCTGCTCTTCCTCACCTACAAGGTCTCGTCGACCCTGATCGTGGTGGTGTTCGCCGTTTTCTTCAGCTATCTCGTGTATCCACTGATCGGGCTGCTGGAGCGCCATGGGCCGAAGCGCCTGCCGCGCACGGCCAATATCGGCATCGTCTTCCTGGTGGTGATCTTGCTGGTGGCGATACTGGGCTCCATCTTCGGGGCGCGCATCGAGGAAGAGGCGATCAAGCTCAGCGATCAATTGCCAACTCTGCTTAAAGGCAATAATTTTGCGGAGCGCATCCCCTTGCCGGAATTCATGGAACCCTTGCGCGCGCGCCTGCTGTCATTCATGCAGACACAGCTGAGCAGCGGTACGGGGCAAGCCATGCCGCTGGCGAAAGAACTGGGCCTGACCGTCATGCATGCGGCCAGCAACCTGATCTATCTGGTGCTGGTGCCCGTGCTGAGCTTTTTGCTGATCAAGGAAGGCCCGGACATGCGCGATGGCTTGCTGTCCCTGCTGAACCGGCCGAACAAGAAGCTCTGGGGCGCCATCATCGATGACCTCGACATCTTGCTGTCGCGCTATGTGCGCGCCCTGCTGCTGTTGTCGATCGCCACTTTTGTGTCCTACAGCATCGCCTTTTCCCTGATGGGCGTGCCGTACAGCCTGCTGCTGGCGGGCGCCGCCGCCTTGCTGGAATTCATCCCGTTTGCCGGTCCGCTGGCGGCCGCCATCATCGCTGTGGTCGTGGCCGGTTTCAGCGGCTACGATCACGTATTCTGGCTGATCGGCTTTATCGCTGCCTACCGTTTGTTCCAGGATTACGTGGTCAACCCGTACCTGATGAGCGAAGGCGTGGAAGTGAGCCCGCTGATGGTGATCGTCGGCTTGCTGGCCGGCGACCAGTTGGGGGGCGTGGTGGGCATCTTCCTGTCCGTGCCCGTGATGGCGGCCATCAAGATCGTCTTCGTGCGTGCGCGGGCGGCGCTGCAGGCGCGCCATGATGCGCATGAGAAAGCAGAACAGGCGGCAGAGGAAGCGCGCGCCCAGGCCTTGGCCGAGGCGGCGCTGCTGCAGGAACAGGGCAGCAAGGTGGCCCTGGAAGCGCTGTAATTTAAGCCGTCACTTAGAACTCTTCCCACTCGCCGCTGTTGTCGGCGGCCGGTTTCGCTGGACGCGGCTTGGCGGCGGCAACCGATACCGGCGCCAGGCGCACTGCCGGGCGTTTCAAGGCCGTGCTGGCGGCGGCCACGACAGGCTTGCGCAAGGCAGGCTTGGCCGCTGCCGGGCCGCTGTGGGCGGCGTCGAGTTTGAAGATGCTGACCATTTCGGCCAGCGCCGCCGCCTGCTCCTGCATCGCTTCCGAAGCGGCTGCCGCCTCTTCCACCAGTGCCGCATTTTGTTGCGTCACGGTATCCATTTCCGCCACCGCTTGATTGATCTGGCCGATGCCCAGCTCCTGCTCGTGGCCGGCGGCGCTGATTTCACCCATGATGTCCGTCACGCGGCGGATGCTGGCCACGATTTCGTCCATCGTCGTGCCCGTCTGGCTGACCAGCGCGCTGCCGGCACCCACATTCAGCACCGACGCTTCGATGAGCATCTTGATATCCTTGGCGGCGGAAGCCGAGCGGTGCGCCAGGTTGCGCACTTCCGTGGCGACGACGGCAAAGCCACGGCCTTGCTCGCCCGCGCGCGCCGCTTCCACGGCCGCATTCAGGGCCAGGATGTTGGTCTGGAAAGCGATGCCATCGATCACGCCGATAATGTCGGCGATCTTTTTCGACGATTCGCTGATGGAGCCCATGGTATCGACCACTTGCGCCACCAGCGCGCCGCCCTTGACGGCCACGTCCGAAGCGGAGACGGCCAGCTGGTTCGCCTGGCGCGCATTGTCGGAATTCTGCTTGACGGTCGAGGTCAGCTCTTCCAGCGAGGACGCTGTTTCTTCCAGGCTGGACGCTTGCTGCTCGGTGCGGCTGGACAGGTCCAGGTTGCCAGAGGCGATTTCATTGCTGGCCGTGGCGATGGCGCCGCTGCCGTCGCGCACGCCGCGCACGGTGGTCGACAGGCGCTCCTGCATTTTCTGCAAGCCCGTCAGCAGGGCGCCCATCTCGTCGTGGCGCGTGATGACGATGTCATTGGCCAGATTGCCGTCCGAAATGGCACCGAAATGGCGCAGGGCCTGGTCCAGCGGGCCAAAGATGGCGCGCAGCAGCAAGATGCTGGAAATAATCGTCAGCAAAGCGCCCACTACCATGCCGATGATGGCCATGGTCACCTGGGTTTGGTAGCTGGACTGGCTCTCCGCATACATCCTGGCAGCCGAGGTGGCCTGGTATTGCGTCAGGGTTTCTGCCGCCTGGTCCAGGGTACGGTAGAGGGCCGACAAGCCTGTCATCATCAGCTTGTCCGCCTGCTCGATATTGTTTTCGCGCAAAGCCTTGTTCATGGCCAGCATGCCATTGCTGATATAGTCGTTGCGCTTCTTGTCCATGTCGTCGGACAGGCTCTTTTCTTCCGCACTTTGCGGCAAGCCCAGGTACACCTTCCAGGACTTGTCCGACGCCTCCAGGAATTGCTCTGAGCGCACCAGGATATCCTTGGCATCGGCAGCATCCGGGTGCACCATCACGCGGTCCATCGTGAAGCGGGCGCGGCCCAGGGCGATTTGCGATTCGCCGATCGCTTGCGTCGACGCCAGCTGGTTGCTGTACACCTCGTTGAGGCTGTTGTTGGCCGATTTCAGGCTGATGATGCTCATCACGCCCAGCAAGGCGATCAGCACGCCCAGCACACTCATGGTGGCAATCAGGCGCATTTTTATTGTTATATTCGACAGCATGCAATTTTCCTTGGTAAGGGCGCAACCATGCTTGCGTATGCCGGACGGATAGCAGCAAGCGCCAGATGGGCGAGGCAATTCTTCATTGTTCAGGACAAAATTCGGTCGATGGAGCGTGAGTGGCGGCTGGGGGGAAGGCGGCCCGCTCATCATCGTCAGGAGTGAAATACAGGGCAACAGGGTTGAGGTTTCCTGTACTTTTAATTTCCTGATCGCAAGATACAGGGAAAGATTAGCTGTAGCAATATGCAGCCGGAATTTTCACGCTTTGTAACAAGCGGATGATGTTTTTTGCGCAGAACTGGCATGCCGCAATCGTGCGCGGTCGCGCCGGCATGCCAGGTATGTTAATCAGCAAGTTAATACATGGTTTCTTCGATGAGCTGGCCATCGTCGCGGAAAGACTGAAACCTGCCCGTTTTATTGCCCATGTTGTAGGCGCCGATCTGCTTCGGTTTGCCGTTCTGGAAATGTTCGATGTTGACGCCATGCAGCACGCCCTTGTGCCAGTTGCGGTGAAATTGCGGCACTTCGCCATCGGGATAAAACAGGGTTTCCGCACCATCGCGCTTGCCGTCGGCAAAGCTGCCCTGGTAACGCCGCTTGCCATCCGGATAAAAACTTTCCATCGTGCCATCGAGCACACCCAGGCGGTAATGCTCGACCAGTTCCAGCTGGCCGCTGGCCGCATACTGCTCCAGCTTGCCATCGGGCTTGCCATCGAGCATGGTCAGCACTTGCCGGCCACCGTCCGGCGTCGCCTTCTTCCACGGCCCCTGTTTCACGTCATCGACGTAGTTGCCGCCACCGCCAGGTTCGACCCACTGGCCCTGCTTCTTGCCATTTACATAGTTACCCTGCCATTGCACCACGCCATCGATGCGGCGCTCGCTGGGACCGTTCAAACGGTCTTTCACAAAATGGTCGTAACCGGTGAAGCTGTGCATGTCCGCTGCGCGCCATTCGGCCACGCCCGGGCTCACTTCCCAACGGCCCGTGCGCTGGCCCCGCTGCATCATGCCCGTGGTCGTTTCATCGCCGCTTGCATACGTCCATGGCCCCTCGGCCTTGTCATCGACAAAGGCGCCAGACGAGCGGATGGTGTTCGGCTCCTCGAAGTGCCATACACCGGTGCGCTTGCCCTGCGCATACGGGCCACGGGCAAACACGCTGCCCACGCAGCAATTCACGTCGTATTCGATAAATACGCCATCCTGGCTGGCGGCAAAGCGCTGCGGCTGCGTTTCCCAGGTGATCCACTTGACGTGGTAACTGGGCGCGCGCCCACTTTCCCAGCCCTTGCCCAGCAGATACGTGACGGTCAGAAAATGGCCCTCCTTTTCCTGGAAGGTTTTTTTATAGGCAAACGCGGGCGCGTCGGCAGGTTTGCCCGGCAGTAACTCGCCGTCGATATTGAAATAGCCGACCAGGGTGCCATGGCCATGCTCGATGGCGTCGAATTCGGCCACGCCCGTGGGTGCGTAAGCGATGCTGTAATCGATCAGTTGCAAAGATGCCAGCGCCGCGCGCACCTGCGCCCCGTCCATGGTTGTCGCGCCGCGCACGATGGCGTCCAGCGCGGGCTGCAAAGTGGTCACCTTGAACATCTTGCCGCCGCTGCGCTCGTAACGGTAGGCCTGCAAGCCATAGGCATTAGCACTGCGGCTGAGCACCAAGGTGGTTTCGCCTTCGCTGTCGAGGTCCAGCTGGAACACGGCTTCGATGCTGGCCTTGCCATACTGGTCCAGGTTCATGCGTTTTTCGCTGCCTTCGTTGCACTGGCAGTAGTAGCCGTTGACCTCGCCATTTTCGCGCAGGAAAGCCAGCACCACGCCGCCGTCGCGGCGCTCGATGGCAGTGGCGGTGGCCATGGGCTGGCCTGTATAAAAACGCGGCGCCGCCTGCGCTGGCGCCAGGGCGCCCAGCGCCAGCAGCGCCGCCATCGTGCTCATCCCAAATGTTTTCCGCATGCCAACTCCACTGCCCAAAAACGCCATTATGCATGGCCATTCAGGCAGTGCCGGACACCGCAGGACGGTAGCGGCCAAACAACGGTCGCTGCACCGTCTGCGCCAGCAGCACGCCCAGCAGCGAGATGCCGCCGCCGACCAGGTGATACATATGCATGCTTTCGTGCAGCCAGACGATGGCCAGCAAGGCCGTCAGCAAAGGCAGCAGGTTGACGTAGATGCTGCAGCGGTTCGGCCCCAGCAGTTTCACGCCTTCGATCCACAGGTAGGACAGCACGATGGACGAGCCGATGCCCGCATAGCCGATCAATGGCAAGGTGGTAGCGTCCAGCCTGGCGCTGCCAGGTGGCAGCAGCAGGAACAACGGCAGCATGCACGCCAGGGCCGCCAGCGCCTGGCAATAAATGGCTTGCCAGGCGGGAATGGACAGACGCCAGCGGCGCAGCAGCACGCCATACAAAGCGAAGATCAGGCAGGCCAGCAGCATCAGCGCGTCACCCGCATGCACGCCTTGCTGCAACAGAGCCAGTATATCGCCGCGCCCTACCAGGTAGAGCAAGCCGCCAAACGACAGCACGCCGCCGGTCGCCATGCCCAGCGTCAGGCGCTCGCCCAGCAGCAACACGCTGAGCAGGGCCGTCATCAGCGGTGCCAGCGCCGTGACGATGGCCATGTTCGTCGCCGTCGTCGATTCGGCAGCGCGGTAGGACAGACTCTGGAACAGCGCCATCGACATCACGCCGCACAGGGCCAGCTGCCACCACTGGCGCCGGATGGCGGCGCGGTTGCGCCACAGGGGGCGGGCGATAAACGGCGTCATCACCAGCAAGACCAGCACCAGGCGATAAAAAGTGATGGCCGTGGGGGCGATGCTGGATGCGGCCAGCTTCGAGACGACGACGTTGCCGGCCCACAGCAGCATGGCCAGAAACGGATACAGATAGGCGCGCACAGGCATGCGAGGCTCCATAAATAATTGCGGGAGGAACCATCATGCCGCAGGCGCGCCGCGCCTTCTCGCGCTAAGATGTCTGTACCTATCGTAAAACTGACCCTGTTTTTATGGATTGCACCTCTCCCGCCTTTCAGGAATTGCTGCCCGTCACAGCGCGCGCCATGGCGCTGGCCGTCGACTATGCGCATGGCCACGTGATTTCCGTGCACCGCCACACGCATGCACAGTTGCTGTATGCCATCGAGGGCGTGATGACCATCGAAGCGCAGGGCGGGCGCTGGGTGGTGCCGCCCACGCGCGGCGTGTGGCTGCAGCCCGGCATCGCGCACCAGGTGCGCATGAGCGGCGCGGTGAAAATGCGCACCGTCTTCATCGATTGCGCCAGCTCACCGCTGTTGCCGCGCCACAGTTGCGTGCTCGACATCAGCCCCCTGCTGCGGCAACTGATCGTGGCGGCCGTCGATATCGCGCCCCATTTCACGCAAGGCAGCCGCGACTGGCATCTGCTGCAATTGCTGTTGCACGAGCTAAACAGCCTGCCGGTGCTGCCCCTGTATCTGCCCTTACCCGTGGATGCGCGCCTGCGCGGCATTTGCACGCGGCTGATGGCACAACCGGGAGAGCAAGTGACGGTAGCGCACTGGGCGCAGGAACTGTCCATCACCGAGCGCAGCCTGCACCGGCTGTTCCAGAAGCAGACGGGCATGCGCTTTGGCCAGTGGCGCCAGCAGGCGCGCTTGCTGCGGGCATTGGAACAATTGGCGCACGGCAGCAAGGTCATCGACGTGGCCATGGAGAATGGCTACACGAGCCAAAGCGCGTTTACGGCCATGTTCAAGAAGCATTTCGGCACCACGCCGACGGCGTTTTACCAGGCAAAAGTCATCGCGGCGTAAAAAAAAATGCTGCTGTGCATCAATAATCATGGGCGAGAGCCGCCGCTCTTGTTATCATCGCAAGCCTTATCGCACCGCGCCCATCCTGGCAGCGGTGTTGACCTCCATCACACCACCATGACACAGAATTTCTTCCAGACTTTTATCCTGCTCTTGCTCGTCACCGACCCATTCGGCAACGTTTCCCTGTTCGTCAATGCCCTGAAACGGGTACCGGTCGAGCGGCGCTGGAAAGTCGTGGTGCGCGAGTGCATGATCGCCTTCGGCATATTGCTGCTGTTCATGTTCTTCGGCCGCCATTTCCTGAACGCCTTGCAGTTGTCGGAAGTGGCGCTGCGCATCGGCGGCGGCGTGATTTTGTTCCTGATCGCCATGCGCATGGTGTTCCCACAACCCAACGCGGGCAATAGCGACCACGAAATGGGCGGCGAACCGTTCATCGTGCCGCTGGCCATCCCTGCGCTGGCCGGCCCGTCGGCCCTGGCCACCGTGCTGCTGTTTTCCTCGCATGAAGTCAATGAAGTGATCGCCCACGTGGCGGGCTTGACGGCCGTGGCCGTCGTCTGGCTGGCCGTGTTCCTGTGCGCCGAACGCTTGCAGCGGGCGCTCGGTCCACGGGTCATGACAGCGTTCGAGCGCCTGATGGGCTTGATCCTGACGGCGATGGCCATTGAAATGTTGCTGGCCGGCATACGCGCATTTTTGAAGTCTGTATAAAATAGTCTTTCATTCATTCACGGAGGTTTGTCCATGAGCCGTTGCGCCCACATTTGCCTGATGGCCGATTACAACCAGTGGATGAATGCCAAGGTCTACGCGGCGGCGGCCAGCCTGGCGCCCGGCGAGCTGCAGCGCGAGCGGGGCGCCTTTTTCGGCTCCCTGCTGGCCACCCTGAACCACGTGATGGTGGGCGACACCCTGTGGCTGCAGCGCTATGCCAAACATCCGGCCGGCTTCCCCCTGCTCGACCCCATCCGCGCCATCACGCCGCCCGCCTCGCTCACGCAGCCCCTGTTCGCGGCCGAGGATTTTGCCGCCATGCACGCGCACCGGCTGTGGCTGGACCAGCTCATCATCGACTGGGCCGCCTCCATCACGGAAAACGACCTCGACCATTTGCTGGACTATCGCAACAGCAAGGGGCCGAACCGGCGCGAATTCTTCAGCCTGCTCATGCATTTCTTTAACCACCAGACGCACCACCGGGGCCAGGCCAGCACCCTGCTGTCGCAAGCGGGCGTGGACATCGGCGACACGGATCTACTGTTTCGCATCCCCAACCATATTGCCGACTGAAGACGGGCGGTACAGCCACGCCTTGAGCAAGATCAAGGCCAGCGCCAAGGCACCGAACAGCGCGCCGCACGCCAGCGCCCCCCGCATGCCATAGGACTCGATGGCCATGCCGCCGGCCAGCGCGCCCAGCGTCACGCCCAGGTTGATGGCGGCGATATACACGCCGATGGCGAACGCGGGCGCCTCACGCGCTTCGCTGCTGAGCCACACTTGCGTCACGATCAGCCCGCTCGTATGCGCCGCGCCCCAGAACAGCAGCAGCACGCCCAGCGCCGCCCAGCCGATACCGCCGCCCGCATACCGGTACAGTAGCCAGTACGCCAGCCCCAGCAGCACAGGCTGCAGCGCCACCGTGCGCAGCACATGCGTGCCCAGCTGGCGCCCCGCGAACAGATTGCCGGCCACGCCACCTACGCCAAACACCACCAGCGCCAGCCCCGTCTGGCGCGCCGACAAGCCCGCCACCTGCTGCAGATACGCGGCCGCATACGCATACACGGCAAACATGGCGGCAAACACCAGCACGGCGGCGGCAATGGTGAACCACAGGGCGGGTTTGCGCAGCACGGCCAATTGACGGCCATATGCCATCGGCGCCTCCTGCGGCGTGTCCGGCAGGAACAGGTATAGCCCCAGCGCGGCCAGCGCATTGACCAGGGCGCAAGCGAGGAACGATGCCTCATAGCCATACTGCGCGGCGATCCAGGTGGTGAGCGGGATGCCCAGCACCATGCCCATGCTGGTGCCCGTGAATGCATGCGCGCCGGCCCGCGCCGCCTCCCGTGGCGGGTACAGGGCGGCGGCCGCCACCATGGCCAGCGAGAAATACACGGGGTGGAACAGGGCCGGCACCACGCGCAACGCCAGCAGCAGCCCGAAGCGCGGTGCATACGCCGAGGCCACGCTGGCCAGCGCGAACACCAGCAGCGAGACGATCAGCACCGGTTTGCGGCGCCAGCGCGTGGCCAGCAGCACGAGGAAGGGACCGCCCACGGCGATCACGAGGGCGAACAGGCTCACCAATGAACCCGCCTGCGCCGCCGTCACGCCATAGCGCTGCATAATCATCGGCAAGATGCCCACCACGCCAAACTCGATGCAATACACGCCGAACAGGCCCAGCGCGAGGAAGACGATGGGCTTCATTGCCCTTGCTCCACGCCATACACCGCCTGGCACAGTTCCGTCACGAACGGTCCCGCCATGCCTTCCAGCGCCGTATTCGTAAACGCCACCACCGACAGTTCTTGCACCGGGTCGACAAACCACGAATGCCCATACGTGCCGCCCATGCGCCACGTACCCGCCGCTTCCGGCGTGGCGGCCAGTTGCGGATCGGTCAATACCGTAAAACCCAGGCCGAAGCCACGGCCCGGCCAGAACGGCAAGTCAAAGCCTCCCGTCTGGCTTTCGCCCATCTGGCGCACCAGCGCAGGCGGCAACAGCGGTGCGCCGCCCTGGCGCAAGGTTTCCAGCAGGCGCATGAAATCAAGAGCGGAACCGACCATGCCGGCGCCGCCCGATGGATAAGCGTGCGCATCGCGGGCGCGCGCCGGCGACAATGTAAAGCCAGCCATGCCATCGAGAAACGGCAGATGGTCTTCGCCTTCGTCCAGCAAACGGCGCGGCTGCAATTCTCCCGCTGCGCGGTCCGCATACGCGACGGCCAGGCGCTCCGGCTGCGTGCTGATAAAACCCGTGTCGCGCATGGCCAGCGGCGCCGTCACCAGCAGTGCCACGGCGTGCGCCAGCGGCAAACCCGTCACCGCTTCGATCACCGCGCCCAGCACGTCGGTGGCGATCGAATACGCCCAGCGCTCACCCGGCGCATACGCGAGCGGCACGGTGGCCAGGCGGCGCAGGTTGTCTTCCAGAGAAGTACGGGACGCATCCATGCCGTCGGACACGCCCGCCTGCGCATACGCGCCGCCCGGCGGCTGGAAGAAGCCATAGTCGAGCCCTGCCGTATGCGTGAGCAAATGCCGCACGGTGATCGCCGCCACGCTGCCATCCGGCTGGCGCGGCGCAAAATACGGCAGCCAGTGCGCCACCAGGTCGTCCAGCCGCAGGCGCTGCTGCCCCACCAGCGCCAGCGCGGCAGTCGAGACGATGGGTTTGCTGACGGAGGCCAGGCGAAACACGGCGTCATCAACCATGGGCGTGCCTGCCTCGCGGTCCAGGTAGCCGGCCGCGCGGCGATAGATTTCCTGGCCACGCTGGCGCACCAGCACCACGGCGCCCACCAGGCGCTGCTGCCGCAAGACGGCATCGAGCAAGGGATCGATGCGGGCGGACAAGGCCGCGGCAGAGAAGTTGTACATCATGGGTATGCCTTTCAAATGATCAGGCTGCCAAGGTAAGGCAGGCGCGATCAAAGAAAAACAGGCTATAGTTTCTGTCTGTGCGGACGTTGGCATCCGCAATCAATGGTGACAAGGGACGACATGGATAACCTGGCGGGATTCACGGCCTTCGTGCAGGCGGCCGAAACGCGCAGTTTTGTCGCGGCGGGCAGGGTGCTCGGTATTTCCGCCTCGGCCATCGGCAAGAGCATTGCGCGGCTGGAAGAGCGGCTGGGCGTGCGCCTGTTTCACCGCAGCACGCGCAGCATCGCACTGACCAGCGAAGGCACGGTGTTTCTCGAACGCTGCCGGCGCATCCTGGGCGAGATCGAAGCGGCTGAGCTGGAGTTATCGAACAGCAAGAGCGCACCGCAAGGCAGGCTGCGCGTCAGCCTGCCGCAGGTGGGCAGCTTGCTCAATCCCGTGCTGGCGGCCTTTGCGCGCGCCTATCCGCAAGTGGAACTCGATCTCGATTTCAGCGACCGCCGGGTCGACGTGATCGAAGAAGGCTACGACGCCGTCGTGCGCGCGGGAGAGAGCGCCGACAGCCGCCTGATGAGCCGCCAGCTGGGCCAGTTCCAGCTGCAGCTGGTGGCAGCGCCCGCCTATCTGGCGCGGCACGGCACACCAGTCTTGCCCGCCGAGCTGACGCAGCATACTTGCCTGCTGTACAAATTTCCCAGCAGCGGCAAGATCGAAGCCTGGCCCCTGCCCGAGTGGCCGGCCCTGCACGCGGCGGGCTTGCCGGCGCTACTGAACTGCAACAATGTGGAAACCCTGCTGCACTTTGCCGAAAGCGGCCTGGGCATCGCCGCCCTGCCCGACTTTGCCGTGCGCGCCGCGCTGGCCGCGGGCCGCTTGCAGCTGGTGCTGGACGCGCACCGCCAGCACGACGGCGCCTTTCGCATCCTGTGGCCCAGCAGCCGCCACCTGACGCCGAAACTGCGCGCCTTCATCGATTTCCTGGCCATCCACGTGTTTCCCCAGCGCTGATGTTTCCCGCTGACGCCGTGCTCGTTGTTTCCACACGACAACTTATTTAATTTACTACCATTTTTTAAATTTTTCGGGGACTTGATACAAGTTTTTGTATTGCAGTGCGAAATTTTGAGGAACAATTACAGACTCGCCGCCGGTACGTATAAACCCGTAGTCCAGGCTCGTCGACGTTTTCCCTCACTTCCGCACTACGAAAGCAATCATGTCACTCACACAATTCAAAATCGGCACCCGTCTCGGAATCGGGTTTGCTGTCGTCCTCGGTCTGCTGGTGGCCGTCTTGCTCGTCGGCCTGTACTCCATGGGCCAACTGAGCGCACGCACCCACGACATCGTGGCCGACAAGAACGTCAAGATGGCCGCAGCCAACACCATGAGCGACAACGTGCGCAACATTACCCTGGCGATCACCAGCGTGGTGGTGGCGCCGACGGAAGCGCTGGTCCAGGCGGAACTGGCGAAAATCGGCGAAGCGCGCAAGAAATACGGCGCCGCCAAGGAAACCTTGCAAAAGAAAATCTCGACGGACAAGGAAACGGCGCTGATGGCCGAGCTGGACGCTGCCCTGAAATCGGGCGCACCGCTGAACAACAAGGTCATCGAGCTGCGCAATGCGGGCCAGACGGAAGAGGCGATCGCCTTTTTGACGCAGCAGGCGGCACCGAGCCTGAAGATCGTGCTGGGCGCGCTCGACAGCCTGGTGGCCTATGAAGCGCAGCAGGCGGCGCAGGCGGCGACGGATGCCGAAACGCTGAGCGCCAGCGCGCGCGCCTACATGATTATCCTGGGCAGCGTGGCCGTGCTGCTGGGCGCTTTTGTTGCCTGGATCATCACGCGTTCGATCACCCACCCCATCAATGCGGCAGTGGCCGTGGCCGAAACCGTGGCGTCCGGCGACTTGTCGTCGCACATCGTCGTCAATTCCAGCGATGAAACGGGGCGCCTGCTGGGCGCCCTGAAAGCCATGAACGACAGTTTATTGGGCGTGGTGGCGCAAGTGCGCCATGGCACGGACGCGATCTCCACGGCGTCGAGCGAAATTGCCGCCGGCAACCTCGACCTGTCGTCCCGCACGGAAGAGCAAGCCAGTTCGCTGGAAGAAACGGCGTCGGCCATGGAAGAACTGACGTCCACCGTGAAACAGAACGCAGACAATGCGCGCCAGGCGAACCAGCTGGCGAAAAGCGCGTCGGAAGTGGCCGTGCGCGGCGGCAGCATCGTCTCGCAAGTGGTCGACACCATGGGCACCATCAACGAATCGTCGAAGAAAATCGTCGACATCATCGGCGTCATCGACGGCATCGCCTTCCAGACCAACATTCTTGCCTTGAACGCGGCCGTGGAAGCGGCGCGCGCAGGCGAGCAGGGCCGTGGCTTCGCCGTGGTGGCAACAGAGGTGCGCAATCTGGCACACCGCTCGGCCTCGGCCGCCAAGGAAATCAAGGAACTGATCGCCGCCTCGGTGGCCAACGTGGACACGGGTTCGCGCCTCGTCAATGAAGCGGGCCAGACCATGGGCGACATCGTCGACAGCATCGTGCGCGTGACCGACATCATGGGAGAAATCACCTCCGCCACGCACGAGCAGACCATCGGCATCGAGCAGATCAACATGGCCATTGCCCAGATGGATGAAGTGACGCAGCAAAACGCGGCCCTGGTGGAAGAAGCGGCAGCCGCCTCGCAAAGCATGCAGGAACAGGCGGGCGAACTGGCGCACGTGGTGGGCTTCTTCAAGACAGGCAACCATGTCGCCAGCGCAGCCAGGCCGACGCCTGTGCGCGCCACGCCGGCAGCGCCAGCCATCGCACGCCCCGCAGCCAAGCCCGCACCCGTGCGCAAAGCCGTGGCGGCCGCACCGGCACGCCGCGGCAATGCTGGCGCCGAAAGCGAATGGGAAGAGTTTTAAGTAATAGCAGCAAGCCCCAGACGTGTAAGCCAGGCAGGAAGTTGCTGCCTGGCTTTTTTTCGTCCGCAATCGCCACTTTTTTTGCGGCAAAGCCCGCGCAATAGGCGAAAGTGCAAAACACGCGGCGCGCATACCCTTTACAATCCTCGCTCGCTTTACAAAATATTGGTCATCATGAATCAGGCAGAACAGCAGCGCCTCCTGGCTATCCTGGAGTATTGGCACAAGATCGAATTCTTTATCCCGTTTGACCTGAATCAAATCACGGACGTTGAAGACCAGTCCACCGTGCGTCTCCTGCACCGCGAACAGCTGGCGCAATTGCCGCTGCAGTTCGCCACGCAATGGCAAGTGCCTTCCGACCGCGAGATCGACGGCTTTTCGCTATTTCTCGGCGTGTTCGACAAGGCCGAAATCAACAAGGCTTGTCCGCCGGCCAACGGCCCGGAAAACATCGCCGACACAGAAAAAACAGAGCTGCTGGGACGCTCGTGCTTTGCCCGCCTGTCTCTCAATGCGCTGGGCGAGCCGCAGTTCGATCCCGTGTCCGTGTCGACGCTACCGTGGGCGCTGGGTCGCGCGCGCACGCCGGACTGGTCGGGCCTGAGCCTGGACGCCTTCAGCGACAGCCAGCTGGTGCTGCAAGACAGCTTGCGCAATTTCGCGGCAAGCCGCGCCCCGCAACAAGTGACGGACGAGGCGGGCAATGTCTCATCGCCCCTGTCCGGCATGGAAATCGCGGCCCTGGCCGACCTGCTGCGCGACTGGGCCGGTTTCCACCCGTCCGCCGGCCAGCCGCTGGCCGTGCTCGAATTGCGCACGCGCAAGAAACGCGTCACCGTGGCGGAAGGCGACCTGGCTGAGGCCAGCCAGAACCGCAGCCTGGACTTCGGCGACGCGGTGGAACCATCGATCGATATCCTCAACAGTTTTTATCTCGATGACCTGGAACAGATCATCCGCGCCGTGCGCGGCGGCAAGCTGCCCGCCACCGTCGCCGCCTACCTGACGCCGCTGGCGCAGGATGAGCGCATCGACCTGTACAGCCCGGCCGGACGCCAGGCGCTGGCCGCCATGCTCAATCCGGGCAATATGAACCGCGGGCACTGGCTGGAAGACGCCAGCTATGCCATGAGCCTGATGCAGCAGTTCGCCATCCATGGCGCGCGCACGGGCTTGAGCGAGCGCGGCATCTTTTCCGTCAACGGCCCGCCCGGCACGGGCAAGACGACCTTGTTGCGCGAATTATTCGCCGACAACATCGTGCGCCGCGCCAGCGTGCTGTCCTGCCTGGACCGCGCCGGCGATGCCTTCATCGGCAAGGTGGCCGTGGCCTTCGAAGGCGTGCGCGACCCCATCACCATCGCCCGCTTGCGGCCCGAACTGACGGGCTTTGAAATGGTCGTCGCCTCGTCGAACAATGCGGCGGTGGAAAACATTTCCGGTGATTTACCTAAGCCCAAGCAGCTGGGCAAGGAATGGGCGCGCACGCGTTACTTTGAAAGCGTGGCGCGCCGGGTCGTGGCCGACGGCAATGGCGCCAACCGCGCCCTGGCCGAACCAGAGGCGCCATGGGGCTTGATGTCCTGCGCGCTGGGCAATAGCGCGAACCGCCGCCGCTTCGTCAGCAATTTCTATGACGACGACTGGGACAAAACCACGGCGCGCAAGACGCCGAACGCACAGAATATCCGCCAATGGCTGGCCAGCTACCAGGGCGTCAGCTTCGCCCAGGCGGCGCGCGAGTTTCGCGAGACGGAACACGTGGTGGAAAAGGCCCTGGCCGAACACGCCCAATATGCAGCCCTGTGGCAAGCCGTGGGCACTTGCACGGAAGCCGACTTCATTGAGGCCAGCCAGCAGGCGCTGATCGCTGCGGAGCAAGAGATGGATGCGGCGAATGGGGCCCTGTCCGGCGCGCTGGCGCAGCAAGACACCCTGCTCGCCAGCAAGAAGGAATTGCTGGAAGAGGAACGCCTGGTGGCGCTGACGCAACCCGGCTTTTTCGCCCGCCTGTTCCGCACGGCCCCGGCGCGTGCCTTCAAGGACGCCGTCATCGCCAATGCCGAGGCGCAGCGCCAGGCCGCGCGCGACGTGTCCGCCATCAAGCTGCTGCTGAAGGGCGAGCTGGAACCGCGCTGCGAGCGCGCCCGCAACAGCCTGCACATCGCCCTGCGCACGGCGCAGTCGCGCCAGCGCGAATGGGATGACAGCACGGAACTGCTGCGCCGCGCGCGCATGCGTTTCCCCACCATCATCGCCCCGGCCACCCTGGACGAGCTGGACGGCGACGCGCTGCAAATTGGCGGCCTGTGGCATGAACCGGCGCTGGCGCGCCTGCGCTCGCGCCTGTTCGCCAAGGCCCTGGCCCTGCACGAAGCGTGGCTGGCGGAAGTGGCGAAGAAGGGCGGTCCCGGCTTTGGCGGCAACTTGCTGGCCGTATCGAAATTGCTGAAAAACAAGCGCGCCTACGACCAGTCGCACATCGCCATGGTCTGGCACAGCCTGTTCATGGTGGTGCCTGTCGTGTCGACCACGTTCGCCTCGTTCGCGCGCCAGTTCCAGGGCATGGGTCCGGAATCGCTGGGCTGGCTGTTCATCGATGAAGCGGGCCAGGCCGTGCCGCAGGCGGCGCTGGGCAGCCTGTGGCGCGCAAAACGTGCTGTCGTCGTGGGCGACCCGCTGCAGATCGAACCCGTGTTCACAGTGCCTGGCCGCCTCGTGCAAACTTTGTCCGCCCTGTCGCCGCATACGCAGGATGGCAGTTACGCGCCGACAAGCGTTTCCGTGCAGACACTGGCCGACAAGGCCAACCGTTATGGCGCGCATGTCGGCGCCGGCAGCGCCCAGCCGCTGTGGATAGGCAGCCCCTTGCGCGTGCACCGCCGCTGCGTGGAGCCGATGTTTTCGCTGGCCAATAGCATTGCCTATGAAGACAAGATGGTCTACGGGCTAACAGACCGCACGCCGCCGGCCGGCGCGCGCGGCCTGACGCGGGGACCCAGCCGCTGGATCGACGCTCTTGGTCCCGTCAGCTACAAGCAGGTGGTGCCCGTGCAGCTCGATTTCGTGCTGGAAGTGCTGCTGAAACTGTATCGCCGCGACGGCAAGCTGCCCGACATGTATGTCATTACGCCGTTCAAGGCCGTGCGCAACGAATTGCGCTCGCGCATCATCGACCTGGACTGGGACCGCTGCCTCGGTTACGGCAAGGCACCGACGGCGCGCGAATTGCGTCAATGGAGTAACCAGATGGTCGGCACCGTGCACACCTTCCAGGGCAAGGAACAAAGCGTGGTGATGCTGGTCCTGGGCGCCGACGACAGCACGGCCGGCGCCGCGCAATGGGCGGCGGCCACGCCGAACCTGCTCAACGTGGCCCTGACGCGCGCGCAACACTATGTGTACGTCGTCGGCAACCCCTTGCTGTGGGGACAGTTGCCGCACTTTGCACCCGCCTGCGCGCAATTGCCGCATACGGGCATGCATGAGTTTTTGGTGGAAATGGGGTAGAACACCTGATCAAACCTACTGCGCGTCGGTATAGGTGGTCTGCGATGCTCACTGTGCGTAAAGCACAGTTCCGCTTCTCAACCACCTCTCCCTTCCGCTCGCTACGGTTTTATCAGGTATTCTCAGCGGGGAAAACAAGAGTAAACGTCGTGGCAGCCGCGTCGGATGCGACTGTCGCGCTGCCGCCGTGCAATTGCAGGATGGCCGTGACGATGGCCAGCCCTAATCCTGTGGAAGCGGCCGAGTCGCTGCGGGCCGGGTCGGCGCGGTAAAAACGCTCGAACAGGTGGGGCAAATGGCGCGCGGGGATGGCCGTCCCCAGATTGGTGACGCTGAGTTCCATGCCCGCGCCCGTTTGATGCGAACGCAATATGATCGTGCTGCCCGGCGCCGCATGGCGGATCGCATTCGACAGCAAATTGCCCAGCGCGCGGCGCAGCAGTTGCGGCTCGGCCGTCACATTGCCGCTGCCGTGACAGGCCAGCGCCAGCTCGCGCTCTTCGGCCAGGCCTTCAAAGAAATCGGCCAGGCGCAAAAACTCGTCCTGCACGGGCAAGGTCTGCTTGACGAGCACCATTTCATCCTGCTGCGCGCGCGCCAGAAACAGCATGCTGTCGATCATGCGCGACAGCCGTTCCAGCTCTTCCACATTCGACGACACCAGCTGTTCATACTCTTGCGCACTACGGGGGCGGGCCAGCATGACCTGGCTTTGCCCCAGCAGATTGGTGACGGGCGTGCGAAATTCATGCGCCAGGTCGGCGGAAAACTGCGACAGTCGCGCATAGCCTTCCTGCAGCCGTGCCAGCATGGCGTTCAAGGCCTGGATCAGGGGCAGCAATTCCGTGGGCGCATCACGCGCCTCCAGTTGCTGGCCCAGCTTGCCGGGCCGCACCAGGGCCGCATGGGCGGCAATATTGCGCAGCGGACGCAATCCCCGCAGCAGCATCACGCTGGCCAGCAAGGCCGCCACCAGCGCGCTGATGGCAACCGACACGACGATCTGCCAACGGTAGGCGGCAAACATGGCCGTGCGGTCGCCGTAGACGCGGGCCACGGAAATGTCGGCCATCTGCGCCGGGTCGCCGATGCGCGCGCTCGCCGCCACCACCCTGGCCGGATAGCCGTCGCGGCTGGTCCAGCTGGCGATATCGTTGGCCGTGACGGGCGCATCGACGGCCACGGGAACAGCATGCGCCACCGTCTCGCCATGCGGATTGACATCGATCAAACGCGTGCCATCGGCGCGCACGATGCGCACCAGGGAATTCTCTTGCCCGCTCATGGTGTCGCGAAAATACTGGGGCCGCTCGCGGATGATGTCGAGGGTGCCCGCATTGCCCAGCAGTTGCTGGATCTGCCGCAATTTTCCCAGCAACAAAATGTCGTCGCGGCGCTCGATTTCCGCGACGAATGAACGGTATAAATGCATGCCCAGCCCGGCCGACACGAGCGCCACGATCAGCACGAAGACGAGCGTGACGCGCAGGGTCAGCGAGCGGCGCAGTTGCCCCAGCTTCATGCTGCGGCGCCGTTGTCGGGATTGGATGGCGCGCGCAATTCGCAGACATAGCCCATGCCCCGCAAGGTGTGGATCAGCTTGGGTTCGAACGGGTCGTCGAGCTTGCTGCGCAGGCGGCGGATGGCCGCGTCGATGACGTTGGTGTCGCTCTCAAAATTGATGTCCCACACTTGCGAGGCGATGATGGAACGTGACAGCACCTCGCCCTGGCGCCGCGCCAGTAAATGCAGCAAGCCGAATTCCTTGGCCGTCAGGGTGATGCGCTGCCCTTGCCGGCTGACCTTGCGTTTCATCACGTCGATTTCCATGTCGCCGATGCGGATCACGTCATCTTCACGCGGTGGCCCGCGCCGCAGCAGGGTGCGGATGCGCGCCACCAGTTCGGCAAACGCGAACGGTTTCACCAGGTAATCGTCGGCGCCCAGTTCCAGCCCTTTCACCCGGTCCTGCACTTCGTCGCGCGCGGTCAGGAAGATCACGGGCACGTCCGCGCCGCCTTCCTGCAGCCGCAGCGCGCGCAGCACTTGCCAGCCGTCCATGATGGGCAGCATGACGTCGAGCACGATCAAGTCGGGCGCGTCCGAACTCGCCATGTGCAGGCCGTCGCGACCATTGCGCGCCAGGCTCACCGTGAAGCCGGACTCGGCCAGGCCACGCAGCAAATAGTCGCCCGTCTTCGGTTCGTCTTCAATCACGAGGATGCGCATGGCCGCTTTCTAAGGGGAAGATAAAACCATTTTACGCTCGGAGACGGGGCGCGCGGATGATAAAAATGTCATGCGGCGATCATCTTCTCGTAGGGCAACACTGGCCATACTGGCGTCACTTTATTCAACGGACCGCCCCATGAAAACCCTGTTACTCGGCAGTACCCTGCTGTGCCTGCTGGCCAGCCCCGCCCACGCCCAGCTGCGCAAGGTCGATGAGCTTTCTCTGGCAGCGGCCAACAAGCTGGCCGATGCAGCCATGGCCGCTTGCCAGGCGCAAGGACGGCACATCGTCGTCACCGTACTGGACCGTGGCGGCAATGTCGTGACCGTGCGGCGCGCCGATGGCGTCGGCCCGCACAACACGGAGGCCAGCCGGCGCAAGGCCTACACGGCCCTGTCGACGAAAAACGATACCCAGGCACTGGCCGTGGCCGCGCGCGGCAATCCCGACATGGCCAATTTGACGACACTGCCGGAACTGTTGCTGCTGGGCGGCGGCCTGCCCTTGCGAGCCAGGGGCGAAGTGGTCGGCGCCATCGGCGTCGCCGGCGGCGGTGGCGCCCTGCAAGACCGGGCCTGCGCCCATGCCGCCCTGGCGGCCATTCCAGAACTCGATTCCCCCACCCTTTGAAAGAGACAATGATGACCTACCTGAAGAAAATCACCGCCACCCTGGCCTTCGCCAGCCTGTCCGGCATGGCCCTGGCCGCCGCCAATCCCTTGAGCGTGCACATCCTCGACCTGCAGAGCGGCCAGCCGACGGCGGGCGTGACGGTCACCCTGGAGCAAAAGAAGGACAATGACTGGAAACAATTAAGCAGTGGCGTGACGAATGCGCAGGGGCGCATCGCGGCCATGTATCCGCTCGATGCCCCCATGCAGGCGGGCGACTACCGCATCGTGTTTAAAACAGGCGAACACTATGCGCGCCTGAAACAGGAAACCTTCTTCCCGGAAATTCCCGTGCAATTCCACGTGGAAAAGACTGACCAGCACTATCACATTCCCCTGCTGCTCAGCCCTTTCGGCTTTTCCACGTATCGGGGTAACTGAGTGGGAACGGCAACTTAGCCCAGCGTTTTCGCCGTCTGTCCGAACAGCACGCTTTTCGCATCGCCGCTGACGGTGGGCTGCACGTTGATTTCGGCCGCACGCGCATACGCGCGCACGGTGGCGGGACGGGCGGCAATGGCCGCGAACCAGCGCGCCAGGTGCGGAAAATCTTCCAGCTTCTGGCGCTGGCGCGCGTGCGGCACGATCCACGGATAAATCGCCATGTCGGCGATGGAATACGTGTCGCCGGCAACGAATTCGCGGTCGGCCAGGCGCTTGTTCAGCACGCCGTACAGGCGATTCGTTTCATTGACGTAACGCGTGATGGCGTACTCGATGGGCTCGGGCGCATATTGCACGAAATGGTGATTTTGCCCGGCCATGGGGCCAAGCCCGCCCATTTGCCAGAACAGCCATTGCATGACTTCGGCGCGGCCGCGCACGTCCGCCGGCAGGAACTGCCCGCTTTTCTCGGCCAGGTATTGCAAAATCGCCCCCGACTCGAACAGGGACAGGGGCGCGCCGCCATCTTCCGGAGCCTGGTCGACGATGGCGGGGATGCGGTTGTTGGGCGCGATGGCAAGAAACTCGGGCTTGAACTGCTCGCCCTTGCCGATGTGTACGGGAATGATGTTGTAGGGGATGCCCGCTTCTTCCAGGAACATCGTCACCTTGTGCCCGTTGGGCGTGGTCCAGTAATACAGGTCGATCATCGTCGTCTTTCAGCTCGTTGGCATGGGGAGGGCGTAACTATTGTCGCGCCGCAACTGGTGTGCATGGATATAATGCCACGTAAGCGAAAAACAAGACGGCACCCAGGCGGCGCAAGCTTTCACTCGCCCCGTCACGCAGACATCCCGACATTCCAGAGCACAAACAAAGAAAGCCGACCATGCGCAAACTCCTGATCGTCATGCTGTCCGTCCTGCTGTCAGGCTGTGTCCAGGACTTCGCCATCTATATGTTCGATGGGCAAGAACATTCCCTGACCGTGCGCCGCCAGCAACGTTATTTTTGGCAAGATAGCGTGGAAGTGCAGCTGATGGCCACCAATTTGCCGCAATGCCAGCGCCTGCATATCCTGTCCACCGATGCACCCGCCGACATCAAGGTGGAGCTGTTTGCGGCCGGTGATGGCCTGTGGAATATCCGCATGGGCAAGCAGTTGTGGCAGGCGGAAACGACGACCTGCAATGAGCTGACGGAAATGGAAAACGACCCGAAAGCCGACCTGGGCCAACCGGTCGGGCAATTCGTGGTCGTCGATGACAAGCTGGAATTCGAGCCGGCACCGCAAGCGGCGGCGCCAGCCCAGTAAATCAGCGCGCCGCCAGGCTGCGCAGCGGCTTTTTCGCCACCGCACGTGGCGCGCCAGCGGCCGCCAGGCGCGACGCCGTCGCCGGCTCCTGTGCCGACAGCTTGAAGCGCGTCACCAGCTGCGCCAGCACGGCCGCCTGATCCTGCATGCTGGCCGCCGCTGCCGCCGCCTCTTCCACCAGTGCCGCATTTTGCTGCGTCACGCTATCCATCTCCGTGATCGCCTGGTTGACGTGGCCGATGCCCGTGCTTTGCTCGTGCGAGGCGGCCGTGATGTCGGCCATGATGTCGGTCACGCGCGACACGCTGGCCACCACCTGATCCATGGTCGTGCCCGCCTGTGCGACGAGGGCGCTGCCGGCCGCGATGCTGTCGACGGAAGCGCCGATGAGTTCCTTGATTTCCTTCGCCGCGCCCGCCGAGCGCTGCGCCAGGTTGCGCACTTCCGACGCCACCACGGCAAAGCCGCGGCCCTGCTCGCCGGCACGCGCCGCTTCCACGGCCGCGTTCAAGGCCAGGATATTCGTCTGGAAGGCGATGCCATCGATGACGCCGATGATGTCGACGATCTTGCGCGACGAAGCGTTGATGGTGTCCATGGTGCCGATCACTTGCGCCACCACCGCGCCGCCCTGGCGCGCCACGGCCGAGGCGGACTGCGCCAGTTCATTCGCCTGCACGGCATTGCCCGCATTTTGCGTCACGGTGGAGGTCAATTCCTCCATCGAGGCCGCTGTTTCTTCCAGCGAACTGGCCTGCATTTCCGTGCGCGCCGACAAGTCCATATTGCCGCTGGCAATCTCGCTCGATGCCGTGGCAATCGTTTCGGCGCTGTGGCGGATTTCGCTGATCGCGTCGACCAGGTTGGCCTGCATGGTTTTCATCGCATACAGCACGCTGTGGCGGTCGTTGGCATGCGTGCGCACGGCGCCGCTCAAGTCGTTATTCGCGATCTGGGCGGCCACGTCGGCCGCGTATTCGGGATCGCCGCCCAGCGCATGGCGCAGGCTGCGGTTGATCGCCACGACGACGGCGGCCAGCAAGCCGCACACCAGCAGCAGTACGCCCAGCGAGGTGATCAGCGACTGGCGGAAGGCCGCGTCGATATCGTCCATGTACACGCCCACCACGATGGTCCAGCTCCACGGCTTGTAGGCCACCACGCGGCTCATCTTCGGTTCGGCGTTCTTCTGGCCGGGACGGGGGAAATAATAGTGGACGAAGCCCTTGCCCGCATCGCTCTTGCCGACGGCAACGATGTCGCGGTACAGATAGGTGCCGTTGGCATCTTTAAAATCGGCCATGTTCTTGCCGTTGGTTTGCGGCGCGGCGGGATTCATCACGACAACGGCATCGAGGTTGATGATGGACAAATATCCGGTCTCGCCAAAGCGCATGCTCTTGATGACGGCAATGGCCTGCTTTTGCGCTTCTTCCTGCGTCAGGGCGCCGCTGGCGGCCAGGTCGCCGAACATCTTGACGGCGCCCAGGCCCAGATCGGCGGCATTGCTCAGGTCGGCGCTGCGCTCTTCGATGCGGATTTTGCGAATTTCCAGGGCGTTATAGACAAAAATAACGGTGATGCACAACAGGCTGCAAATCAGGGGGATCCATAACTTCTGCTGGAACGTCAATTTCTTCATGCTGTGTCTCCAACTCTCTATAGTGCGGCGAAGGGGCGTGGCCCGCTTCCAGCTCTGCAGGCCAGGAATGCGGCGGCGACGGTGCTCTGGCGGCACCGTTCAGACGTTTCCAGCATACGCTCGAACGACCGATACTTACAATGCTGGGAAGCAATGTTTTTTACACAGTGTTGTTAATGGGCTGCGACAATTGATGAGAATTGATGCTGCATTGCGGCAAAAATGCATGCAGATAGGCGGAGGCAAGGCAGGCGGGGGTGACGTGCGTGTGTCAAAATGCACACCGGCCGATACACGACGCACTACGACGAATCACGAAAGAACAGCATGACCAAGAATGAAGCCATGAAACGCATCAACGACCGCCTGGGCAAACCCACCCTGACGGACAAGAACACGCATTTTGCCAGCGTCGCCAGCTATGGCACGGACGAAGGCTGGTGGCTGAAGATCCCCTTCCTGACCTTCAAGCAGGAATTGCACTTCATCCTCAACAATGAGAAAACAAAAAGCTTCCAGCACCTGAAAATCGGCGCCAACCAGATCCTCAGCCCCGGCATGAGGTTCCGCAGCACGGGCGGCGCCGCCGACGCCTTCATGTCGGCCTCGGCGCCGAAACGCCTGGTCGACTTGCTCGACGGCGGCAGCAAGTACAACTTCACCAAACATTTTATTAACGATTATCGTTACTGATGCGCGGCCGTGCCGCCGTCGCCTGGCGGCAGCCGCGGCGGTAGCCACGCCCTGAGCAAATGCTGCGCGATGTCGAGCGCGTCGTCGCGGCTGGTACCGAAATGCAGGGGATAGCCCCAGAACTGGCCGAACATGACGGCGAAGGCCTTGCCGGCCAGGCGCTTCGCGGCGCTCGCTTCGACCAGCACCATGCCCTGGATATACGCGCGCAGGGCGGCCTTGTGCCGCTTCATCCACAGTACGGCGCGCTTGCGCTCTTCCTGCGGATGCGCATGCCCCTCTTCGTCCAGGCCCTCTTCGCTGAGGATGACAAACGCCTGCTGGCGCGCCAGCAAGTCCTCGAACTGGGCGAACAAGGCATCGTCGGGGCCGCTGGAGGCGCTGTCGCGGCGCATCCAGACGAGGGGGAAATCGGTGATATCGAGTTGCATGGGAGACTCCTTCAAGGGGTTGCCGTTCCTCCTGGCCTTCATCAGAACACAAGCGGCGGCGGTTACCGTTGAAGCGGGGCTGCGGATGCCCATACGATAGCGTTGGCGGCATTGCGCGTCATTGCATAAAATGGCCACAATATTATTCAATCCAGCCAAAATATTCTCATGCCCCATCCCCTCCTGCCCAGCATGCTGATGGCCCATCTGGGCCTGGACGTCGGCGCCTCCATCATCGATTTCGACGTCGATGGCGTGCTGCGTCCCTTGTTGGCCGTGGGCCTGGCCAGCGTGCCCGAGGATGCGGAACAGGCGCCGCACCAGCACCGCAAGGGGCAGCTGCTGTATGCCACGCGGGGTGTGATTCATTGCGAGGTGGAAAGCGGCGTGTGGATCGTGCCGCCCCAGTGCGCCGTGTGGATACCGGGCGGCCTGATGCATGCCGCGCAGGGCGTGGGCGAAGCGCAATGTTATTGCCTGTTTGTCGAACCGACCATGGCACCGGTCCTGCCCGCCGTCTGTTGCACCGTGGCCGTCTCGCCCTTGCTGCGCGAACTGATCGCCAAGGCGGCCTGTTTTCCCACCCTGAGCGCGCTGCACGGCGCGCAGGAACGCCTGGTGGCCACCCTGCTCGATGAGTTGGCCACGGCGCCGGTGGAAGACTTGCATTTGCCGATACCGCGCGATGCGCGCCTGCGCCGCCTGGCCGCCCTGCTGCTGGCGCAACCGGCAGATAAAAGCACCCTGGCCGAATGGGCCAGGCGCATCGGCATGAGCGAGCGCAGCATGACCCGCCAGTCAATGGAGGAAATGGGCATGAGCGTAGGCCGCTGGCGCCGGCAATTGCACGTCATCCTTGCCTTGCAAGGGCTGGCGCAAGGGCACAGCGTGAAAGCCGTGGCGCTCGAACTCGGTTATGAAAATACCAGCGGTTTTGTCACCATGTTCCGCAAGGCGGTGGGCAAGCCACCAGCGCGTTATCTGGCGCAACGGGAATCCGGAAGAATATAAAAAAAAAGGCGGCATCAGCCGCCTTCGTCCTGCATCGCCGCCTAAATAATCAAACTTCGCGCGCCAGGGCCAAAAACTCCGTGCGCAGCGCCAGGTTCGGCTGCATCTCGCCCAGCATCGCCGAGGTGATGGTTTCTTCGCCCGGCGTGCGGATGCCGCGGCTTTCCATGCACAGGTGGCGGCAGCGTACGACCACGCCCACCGATTTCGGTTCCAGCACTTCCATCAGGGCATTGGCGATCTGCATCGTCATGCGTTCCTGCACTTGCAGGCGCTTGGAGAAGCAATCGACCAGGCGCGTCAGTTTCGACAGGCCAACGATCTTGCCGTTGGGTACATAACCGATGGTGGCCTTGCCAAAGAACGGCGCCAGATGGTGTTCGCAATGGCTGTAGACGGGGATACCGCGCACGACGATCAGCTCGTTATACTGTTCCGCGCCATCTTCAAAGGCTTTCAGCAAGTCCACCGGGTCCTGGCCATAGCCGGACGTCCAATGCTTCCACGCCTTGGCCACGCGCGCCGGCGTTTCCAGCAAGCCAGGACGCTGCGGGTCTTCGCCAAAGCTGCTGATCAGCCGGCGCCAGTCGTTTTCGGAGAATTCTTCTTGAGACATGCTAAACCACCCTAAAATTTACAATTGCCGCCAGTATATAGAAAATGCGGCAAGCTGCCCGGGCAGCCCCCGCTTTACGCCACTGCCGGCGGGCGGTGCGCCCGTACCAGCAACGCCGAAATCGACACGCTGGAACTCGCTTCCGGCCAGGCATCGCCGGGACCGAACCAGCGCGCCTCGGCGATCTCGTTCTCGTCCAGACGGATCTCGCCATCGAGGTAATCGGCCGTAAACGCGATCATCAGCGAATGGGGAAACGGCCAGGACTGGCTCATAAAGTACTGCAAGTTATGCACGCGCAAGCCCACCTCTTCCATCACTTCGCGGTGCACGGCTTCCTCGATCGATTCGCCCGCTTCCAGGAAACCGGCCAGCGGACTGAAGCGCTGCGATGGCGAATTTTTATGCATGGCCAGCAGCACCTGCTCGCCCTTGCGGATGAGCACCATCATGGCGGGCGAAATGCGCGGGTACGCGAGCATGCCGCAGGCGGCGCACGTAAAGCAGCGTTCGCCGCGCGTGCGCTGCATGGGCGTGGCACACACGCCGCAATGGCGGTGCGTGCGCGCCCATTCGGCCAGCTGCACGGCACGGCTGGCCAGGCCCAGGAAGTCATCGTCGATGGCGTTGAACAGCGAACGCATGCCGTGATACGCCAAGCCGCTATCGGCGGGCAACAACTCCGCATCCGTCCAGACCGTCTGGCAATAGCGGCCCTGCCACCAGCCCACGGGCTGGGCGCGGCTCAGGTCGATATCGAGCGCGGCCGCCTCGGCGGCAGTGGGCAGGGTCAGCCCGGGCATACGCAACAGCAGGCGCCCGCGGTGAAAGACGAATGTCAGCGTCTCGGTGGCGGCCGGGGCCGGTTCGGGCGTGTCGATCAGGGGGACGAAGGCAGGGGGAGTGTGCAGCATGTGCTGGGAAGAAATTTGTAAAGGTTGCTCATCATACTCCCGCTGCCAAACGCTTGCGCGCATAGCAGCGCCCGGGCTGCAAAGCAAGCATTCATGAGCCATGCGCGTGTTTTTTTTGCGCTAAGTCCAATCCGTTGCGTAAACGATACTGATAACGATTCTCATTTACGAAATAGCGCCCAGTTATTACAATACCGCCTATTCCGTCTCCATCGCCAGCCACTTGCCCGCGTGCCCAAGCACTGCGGCGCAGAGCCAGCCAGGAACCACTACCCTGACCTTATCGAGAGAGCAAGATGGCAATCAAGAGCCGCAAACACGCCCCAACCCGTTTCAACCAGCACATCGGCGCCGCCCTGGCCGTGATGCTGCTGCCCGTCGCCGCCCAGGCGGCCGACCCCGCCGGCCAAAGTGCCCCGGCATCGCAGCAAACCCTGAACGAAATCAAGGTCGTGGGCTCCAAGGAAAATGACTTCAAGGCCGAAAAAGCCTCGTCGCCGAAATACACGGAAGATCTCGTCAACACGGCGCAAACCATCGTCGTGATCAAGAAGGAATTGATCGAACAGCAAGGCGCGCTGACCCTGACGGACGCGCTGCGCAACACGCCTGGCGTCGGTACCTTCTTCCTCGGTGAAAACGGCAACACGAACACAGGCGACGCGGTCTACATGCGCGGCTTCGATGCCTCGGGCAGCATCTATGTCGATGGCGTGCGCGACGTGGGCTCCATCTCGCGCGACGTCTTCAACATCGAACAGATCGACGTGCTGAAAGGCCCGGCGGGCACCGACAGCGGCCGCGGTTCGCCCACCGGTTCGATCAACCTGGTCAGCAAGACGGCCACCATGGAAAACAAGTTCAATTCGCTGCTGACGGCCGGCAGCGGCAAGCAGAAACGCGCTACGGCCGACTGGAACCGCATCATCGACGCCGATTCCGGCACGGCTTTCCGCCTGAACCTGATGACGCAAGACAGCGGCAATCCGGCGCGCGACGAAGTCAAGAACAAGCGCTGGGCCTTCGCGCCTACCGTCACTTTCGGCATCGGCAAGCCGACGCGCATCACGGCCAGCTACCTGCACGTGGATCAAAATAACGTGCCCGACGGCTTCGTACCCACCATCGGCCTGCCCGGCTACAGCACGCCGGACAGTATCACGCCGACGAACAAGGTCATCCGCACCTTCCTGAATAGCGCCGCCAAGGTCGATCCAAAGAATTTCTACGGTTCCACCGCGGACCACGACAAGGTCAAGGCCGATATGGCTACCTTGCGCATCGATCATGATTTCTTGCCCAACGTGCAGATTCAGAACACCACGCGCTACGGCAAGACCAAGCAGGACTACCTGCTGACGGCCTTCATGGGCAGCACCGCCAACCTGAAGACGCCGGTGGCCACCGATTCGTCGACCTGGACCCTGGCGCGCTCGCTGCGCACCGTCAAGGATCAGGAAAACACGATTCTGACCAACCAGACCGTGGTCAGCGCGCAATTCGATACGGGCGTGCTCAAGCACTCCGTCGTGGCCGGCGCCGAATTCACCAGCGAAAAGCAGACCAACTACAGCTATGTGCCTGCCAGCCTGGGCACCATGCCGGACGCCAATCTGTACCATCCGAACCCGCGCGCCCCCGTCACCGGCTACCAGCCCGTGCGCAGCGGCGCCTACAGCCAAGGCGAAGTCAACACGCAAAGCGCCTATGTCTTCGACACCATCAAGTTCGGCGACAAATGGATCTTCAACGGCGGCGTGCGCTTCGACCATTTCAACACCAGCTATGACTCCGTCACCCTGCAAACGGCCGTCGCCGCAGGCCAGGTGCAAAAACTGCCGGTAGGCACGCCTATTCCTGTTCACATCACCCTGAACGACACCTTCGCCAACGGCAAGATCTCGGCCCTGTACAAGCCAACGCCGGACAGCAGCGTGTATGCGCTGTGGGCCACCTCGAAGGCGCCGCCGGGCACCAACTTCACGCTGAGCACGGGCGCCAGCAGCGCGCAAAATCCGATGTATGATCCGCAGGAAACCACCACCAAGGAAATCGGCACCAAGTGGGATTTCCTGAAACAAAAACTGTCGCTGTCGGCCGCCGTCTACCAGACGGACGTGAAAAATGAAGTAGAGCAAGATCCCGTCGACCTGATCTACTATCAGAATGGCAAGAAACGCGTGCAGGGCATCGAAATCGGCATGGTGGGCGAGATCATGCCGAACTGGCTGGTCAGCGCCGGCTACACACGCATGAATACCAAGGTCGAGTCGGGCAAGGTCGTCACGGCCAGCGGCATCAATAACCTCAGCTACACGCCGAAACAGGCGTTCACGGGCTGGACCTCGTACACCCTGCCGTTTGGCCTGAAGATCGGCGGCGGCGCACGTTACGTGGGTGAAATGCTGCGCGGCACCGATGGCGCCGTCGGCACGCCGGCCCGCGTGGATGCCTACTGGGTCTTCGACGCCATGGCAACGTATACCGTCAACAAAAACCTCGACTTGCAGTTGAACGCCTACAACCTGGCCGACAAGACCTATGTGGCGGCCATCAACAAGTCCGGCTTCCGCTACACGCCAGGCCAGCCCCGTTCCTTCAGCCTGACGGCGAATATCAAGTTCTAACATCTAGAGAACACGCATCGCGTCACATCAAGCCCCTCTTCGGAGGGCTAATGAGATGGTCACCCTCCACCCTATAAGTTACTAAACTTATAGGGTGTTTTCATTTCTGAAGGAGACCATCATGGAAAGCGTCATGCTCATCGGCATCGATCTCGGCAAAAACAGCTTTCATGTCCACGGACAGGATCGCCAAGGTAAAACACTGCTGCACAAGAAGTTCAGCCGCCCACAACTGATCGCGTTTCTCGCCACTTTTCATCCCTGCACCATCGTCATGGAGGCCTGCGCCGGGGCGCACTTCATAGCCCGGCAACTGGCCGGCTTTGGCCATGAGGCCAAGCTGATCTCGCCGCAGTTCGTGCGCCCCTTCGTCAAGAGCAATAAGAACGACTTCGCCGGATAGATTTAAGCAAGCCTACTCACATCATACAAAATCAGCTTGCAAAAAGGAGGGTGACCATAGAATTTTTATTGTCCTGATAATCTTGTCTTTTTGCCGCACCACCGCCCTGCCGCAACTAGCGTATGAAAAGTCATACAGCGATGGCCCGTCACGTCCAATATTTCGCGCAAGCACGCCAAATTGCGACATCTAAGCAACAAAAAAGCTTCCTTAAATCAACAACTTAAGAAGTTAGGCCGCAAATTCCCATTTCAGGCATATCCTTTGCTATGTACAGGTTTTGCTGCAAATAATCGCTGGCACGCAAGGGCTTGTTTTTGAGAAATACTGACTCCAAGCTTGAGTTGCTCGCTATCAATAATCCGCTCACAGCGGCGTTTCACCGGAGGAGTCATAATGAAAAAGAAACGGCCATTAACCCTGTACATCCTGATTGCCATGATCCTCGGCATTGCCGTCGGTTATGGATGCAACACCGCCTTCCCTGATGCCAAGCTCAGCGCTCAGATCGCTGGCAATATTTCCATCGTCACCGACGTCTTCCTGCGCCTGATCAAGATGATCATTGCGCTGCTGGTGTTCTCCACCCTGACGGTCGGCATCGCCCACATGGGCGACGGCAAGACAGCCGGCCGCATCGGCCTGAAAGCCATGTGCTGGTTCGTCGTCGCCTCGCTGGTCTCGCTGGCGCTGGGCATGGTGCTGTCGAACCTGATGCAGCTCGGTACCAACCTGGGCTTGCCATTGCCGGACGTACACGCTTCAACGAATTTGAAAACGGCCGCCTTCACCTTGAAAGATTTCTTCACGCACCTGGTGCCGAAGTCGCCGATCGAGGCCATGGCCAACAATGAAATCCTGCAAGTGCTGGTGTTCTCGATCTTCTTCGGCGGCGCACTGGCCGGCCTGGGCGAATCGGGCAAGACCCTGACGGCCGTCGTCGACCAGCTGGCACAAGTCATGCTGCGCATCACCGGCACCATCATGAACCTGGCTCCGCTGGCCGTGTTCGCCGCCATGGCCTCCGTCATCACCACCCACGGCCTGGGCGTGCTGGTCACGTTCGCCAAGTTCATGGGCGGCTTCTACGTGGGCCTGTTGTGCCTGTGGGCACTGCTGATCGGCGCCGGCTTTGTCGTCATCGGCCCGCGCATCTTCAAGCTCGTCGGCCTGATCCGCGAACCATTCCTGCTGGCATTCTCGACGGCCAGCTCGGAAGCGGCGTATCCAAAACTGCTGACGGCGCTCGACCAGTTCGGCGTGGACCGCAAGATTTCCAGTTTTGTGTTGCCAATGGGCTACTCCTTCAACCTCGACGGCTCGATGATGTACTGCACCTTCGCCGTGCTGTTCATTGCACAAGCCTACGGTATCGACCTGTCGATCGGCACGCAGATCACCATGCTGCTGCTGCTGATGCTGACCTCGAAAGGCATGGCCGGCGTGCCGCGCGCCTCGCTGGTGGTGATTGCCGCCACCCTGAACCAGTTCAATATCCCGGAAGCGGGCTTGCTGCTGCTGATGGGCGTCGACCAATTCCTCGACATGGGTCGCTCGGCCACCAACGCGGTCGGCAATGCCGTCGCCACGGCCGTCGTCGCCAAGTGGGAAGGTGGCCTGGCCACCGAGGAAGAAGCCGCTGCGGCCAACGCCGCCAACCAGAACACGGAAAGCCATTGGGGCGAAGCTGACCACGCTAGCAAAGCCTGATAGCGCCATGGCCCGCCACAAGCGGGCCATTTATTTGTTGTCCATGTTGAGTAACAAGCAGTCAGGTAGTGCGATCAGTAGTCATTCCAACTTATTAGAGAGATTTTCATGAAAAAAGTCCTGTTTACCCTGCTGGCCCTTGGCGCAGCTTCCGGCGGCGCATTGGCGCAATCGAGCGTGACCATGTATGGCGTGGCTGACGCCGGCCTGGTGTTCGACAAGGATGCGGCCGGCGACCGCCTGAACCGCGTCGCCTCCGGCATCGCCTCGGGCTCGCGCATCGGCTTCAAAGGCAAGGAAGACCTCGGTGCTGGCCTGGCCGCCATTTTCGTGCTGGAAAGCGGTTTCAACATCGATACCGGCACCTCGGGCCAGGGCGGCCGCCTGTTCGGCCGCCAGGCATACGTCGGCCTGACCGGCAGCGCCGGCGCCGTCACCTTGGGCCGCCAATATACGCCGTACTACTTGGCCCTGCGCGACGTGGCCGATCCGTTTGTCATCGGCCTGGCCGGCACGGCATCGAACATTATGGCGACGAATTATCGCATCGACAACATGGTGCAATACAGCACGCCGACCTGGAGCAAGCTGTCGGCCGACCTGGCGTATGGCTTTGGCGAAGTGGCCGGCGACAATGCGAAAAACCGCAGCATGGGCGGCGCCGTGCACTACATCGACGGCCCGCTGAACGTGACCCTGACGCACCACCGCCAGGAAAATTTGGTGGCGAAGCAAACGCGCAACACCCTGCTGGCCACGCGCTACGACTTTGGCGTGCTGCAAGGCAACTTCGGCTACGCCGACAACCGCGCCTTCGACGACAGCAAGAGCAACGACATCCTCGTTGGCTTCAGCGCCCCGTTCGGCGCCACCAAGCTGGTCGCGTCCTACATCCGCCACAACGACAAGAGCAATGCCAACCGTGACGCCCAGCAGTGGGCCATCGGCGCCTTCTATGCGCTGTCCAAGCGCAGCGACCTGTACACAGGTTACGGCCACATCAGCAACAAGAACGGCGCTACCTACAAGGTTGGCAATGCCACCGACGATGGCACCGGTAACAGCGGTTTCAACCTGGGCATGCGCCACACGTTCTAAGGACATCGAGCTGTCCGTGACATAAAAGCGTGAGCCGCCGGATGCATATCCGGCGGCTTTTTCTTTTTACGCAATATTTAAATGCGATACTGTGGGTTCTTGCAAGTTGGCAGCTGATTTTATGAATAGCAGTAACAAACCCTCCCTTTCCTGGCGTCAGCGCCTGGCGCAACGCTCGGGCCGCGAAACGCTGGCTTGGGGCGTGGTGCTGGCAGCGTGTCTGACGACCGTCTGGCTCGTATATTTCTGGACGGAGCGCATCGCCATCGGCAAGCTGCAGGCGAGTGGCGCGCAGCGCCTCGAGGTGTATGTCAGCAGCCTGGAAAACGCGCTGGAGAAATACGATTTCCTGCCCAAGACGCTGGAACTGAACCGCGACGTGATCCGCCTGCTGCAGCACCCGGAAGATCCCGTGCTGGTCGATACGGTCAACCATTACCTGGAGCAGATGAATGCCCAGGCGAAATCGTCGACCATTTTCATCAGCAACCTCGACGGCAACACGCGGGCCGCCAGCAATTGGCAGCAGCCCGACAGCTTTATTGGCGACAATATCTCGTTCCGCCCCTACGCGCAGGACGCCCTGCGGGGCACGCCGGGGCGTTTTTATGGCGTCGGCACGACGCGGCTCGAGCCCGGCTACTTCTTTGCCCATGGCATCTACCAGAATGGCCACATGCTGGGCCTGGCAACGGTCAAGGTGAACCTGGAAACCCTGGAAAAACGCTGGGTGCAAGGCGCGGACAAGGTCATGCTGGCCGATGAGCACGGCGTGATCTTTCTCAGTTCCATGGCGGACTGGAAATACAAGACCCTGGCGCCGCTGTCGCCCGCCATCGTCGAAGAACTCAACCGCACGCGCCAGTATTACTCGAAGCAGCTCGAAGCCATCCCCTTCGTCTCGGACCGCCAGCTGGGCAATGGCGCGCGCGTGATCAGCGTGCGCGAGCAGGAACATGCCGACACGCCACCAAAGATCAGCTCCAGCGTCATGACACAGATCAAGCTCAAGTCACCGCAAGGCTGGACTTTTATCTACCTGTCCGACCTGGCGCAGGCAAAAGCCAGCGCGCGCGCGGCAGCCGCCTTCTCTTGCGTGCTGCTGGGTTTTTTCATGCTGCTGTTCTTTTACCTGCGCCAGCGCCGCGCAGCCGTGGCGCAAAAATTGCGCGCCCGCGAAGATTTGCAACATGCCTACGACAACCTGGAAGCCATGGTCGAGGAACGCACCTCGGAACTCAATGCCATGACGCAAAGCCTGAGCCAGGAAATCGAGGTGCGCAGCAAGGCCGAGCAAAAACTCCACATCACGCAAAACGAATTGTTCCAGGCCGGCAAGATGGCCGTGCTGGGGCAAATGTCGGCCAGCATCACGCATGAACTCAACCAGCCGCTGACGGCGCTGCGCACCATGTCCGACAATGCCGTCATCCTGCTCGAGCGCGGACGGCTCGACGATGCGCGGCGCAACCTGGCGAAGATCTCGCAAATTGCGGCCAGGATGGGGACCATTACGGGTCAGTTGAAGATTTTTGCGCGCAAGTCGACCACCAGCCTGACCTCCGTCTCGATCCCCACGGCGATCAGCAATGCCCTGTTCCTGGTCGAGCGCCGGCTGCAGGTTGAAAATGTGCGTTTCACCCTGCAACTGCCGCCTGAAGACATCTTCGCCATGTGCGAAAGCAACCGCCTGGAACAGGTGCTGGTGAACCTGTACGCCAACGCGCTCGACGCCATGAACGGCAGCGAAGTGCGCAGCCTGCGCGTGTCCGTCGCATGCACGCCCGAGCATGTGCTGATCCATGTGGCCGACACGGGACCGGGCCTGTCGACGGAAGTGTACGAACACCTGTTCGAACCGTTCTTCACGACCAAGCCGCAAGGACTGGGACTGGGCCTGGGCCTGGCCATTTCCGAACAGATCACGCGCCAGTTCGGCGGCGTGCTGCGCGCCGAAAACGCCCCCGGCGGCGGCGCCATCTTCACCATCGAACTACAGATTGCAACGCAGGAGGAAAAACATGTTTGACGGCTTGAAGGTCTTGCTGGTCGAAGACGACCCCACCGTACGCGAAGGCAGCGAGCAGGCACTGCAACTGGCTGGCCTGGACGTGCTGGCCTTCCACTCGGCCGAGCTGGCCTATAAACTGCTCACGCCCGATTTCCCCGGCATCGTGGTCAGCGACGTGCGCCTGCCGGGCATGAGCGGCCTGGAATTGCTGCAAGCGGTCAAGACGCTCGATGCCAACCTGCCCGTGATCCTCGTCACCGGCCACGGCGACATCACCATGGCCGTGCACGCCATGCGCACGGGCGCCTATGATTTCATCGAAAAGCCGTATTCGTCCGAACAACTGGTCGACGTCATCCTGCGCGCGCTGGAAACGCGGCGACTCACGCTGGAAGTGCACAGCCTGCGCCGCCAGCTCGAGGACGGCGGCGGCATCGAATCGCGCCTGCTGGGAAATTCCGTGGCGATGCGCGACATACGGCGCTTGATACTCGACGTAGCAGACGAACCGGCCGACGTACTGATCTATGGCGACACGGGCACGGGCAAGGAAATGGTGGCCCGCTGCCTGCACGACTTCAGCCACCGCCGCAAGCACAACTTCGTTGCCGTCAACTGCGGCGCGATTCCCGAAAGCATATTTGAAAGCGAAGTCTTCGGCCACGAACCGGGCGCATTCACGGGCGCGGCCAAGCGGCAGGTGGGCAAGATCGAGCACGCGGACCACGGCACTTTTTTCCTCGACGAAATCGAAAGCCTGCCCCTGTCCCTGCAAGTGAAATTGCTGCGCGTGCTGCAGGAACGCTATATCGAACGGCTCGGCTCCAACGTGCCCACGCCCGTCGACGTGCGCGTCATCGCGGCGGCCAAGCTGGACCTGGAAGACTTGTCGCAGCAGCAGAAATTCCGCAGCGACCTGTACTACCGCCTGAATCTGATCGTGCTGCATTTACCGCCCTTGCGCGAACGGCGCGAAGACATTCCCATCCTGTTCGAGCACTTCGTGCTGGCCGCCGCCGCCCGCTACAACCGCACCGCGCCCGTGGTCTCCAGCGCACAGATGCGCAACCTGATGGCCCATTCCTGGCCCGGCAATGTGCGAGAACTGCGCAATATCGCCGACCGCTTCGTGCTCGGTATCGCCGGCGGCGCTTCCAGCCTGCTGGCGGGCAATCAGGCCAGCCCCCTGTCGCTGGCGGAGCAGGTGAACGGCTTCGAACGCGCACTGATCGAACAGGAACTACGCGCATATTCCGGCAACGTCAGCGAAGTAAGCACGGTACTCGGCTTGCCGAAACAGACCTTGTATCACAAGATGCAAAAGTACAACCTGGTGGCCGAAGAGTTCAGGTAAGCACGCCGACACGGCCCGTGCGCAGTGGCACGACCCAGTCGGGCCGGCCATTCGCCAGCGCCAGCCGCGCCGCCTGCTCCCAGTCATATTCCACGGCGTGCAACTGCGCCGTCCAGGCGCCGTCCATCGCCTGTTCGGCAATCGCATAGCGCGCATGCGGCGTGCCGTTCTGCATCACGTGCGGATAAGCATGATCGTCGTCGTAGGCTTGCAAGCCGACGCTGCCCGGGTTGACGATCAGCCGCCCATCGGCCAGGCGCACCTGGCGCGGCATGTGCGTGTGGCCGCACAGGATCAGGGCCGCGTCGGCCGCGCCCGCGCGTTCGGCCACCTCCACCGGCGTGGCGGCGCGGCTGCCCTGCGGCGTGACGCTGTCGAGAAAATACACGAGGTCGCTTGTCGGGGTGCCGTGCACCAGCAGCACATCGTGGCGCAAGCGCAAGGTGGCGGGCAGCGCATTGATCCACGCGAGTTGCTCGGGCAGCAGTTGCGCGCGCGCAAAAGCGTCGGACACGCCCATGCGGGCCGGGTCGCCCAGCAGCTGGCGCTCGTGGTTGCCGCGGATGGTGGGCAAGTCGAGCCCCATCAGGCGCGCCGCCGTGGCGCGCGGCTGCAGATGGCCCGAGACGATATCGCCCAGGTTGACGGTCACGTCGACCCCACGCCGGGCGATATCGGCCAGCACGGCCTCAAGCGCATCGAGGTTGCCGTGGATATCGGAAATGGCGGCGATTTTCATGCGGTGTCTCCTCTTCTTGCACACCATTCTGCCCGCGTCCTGCGTTGCAGGCAATGCCGGTATGAATACTAGCTGTTACACACGGTAGGACAAATCCGACGGCCACTTGCGCCGTGCGGCTACGTAATTTAAAAGTAACAATTGCTACCATTTCCTCATTGCACTGTTGCCCAGCGTGGGCCGCCCAAGCATCGCGACAGTTTCACTTTATTCTGAGGAGTAGTCCTATGGTTGTTACGTCCGTCCCCGCCCGCCTGTCCCCACCTCGTCCGCACCACCTCGCCTTGCGCGGTGCCATGATGCTGGGTGTGCTGGGCATGGCCACGGCGGCCGCCACGGCGCGGGCCGAGCCATCGCCCACGCTGGACCGTGTCAGCATCTCGGTCGGGGCATTTTCCGCCGATCCGCGCATCAATATCGGCGCCGACACGCAGTTTGGCCGCATCGACGCCCCCGAATCAAAGCCCAGCCATACCACCATCCCGCGCATCAAGGCCGATGTGCTGATCGGCGACCGCCACGGCCTGGCTTTCGACTACTACCGCTACGACAAATCCTACACGCCAAGCCTGACGGGCGAAACCATCATCAATGGCCAGCCCGTCACCGGCACGGCCACGGCGAATGCGGATCTGAAGCTGGACCTGGCCAAGCTGGCCTATAAATGGTGGTTGGGCAGCGGCAACGACACCTTCGGCATCGGCCTGGGCGCCGCCTACTACCACGCCGGCCTGAACGGCACGGCCACCGGCGTCGTCAATGGCGAAACGGCCACGGCGCGCGATTCCATCAGCGAGCATGCATTCGCGCCGCTGCTGGAAGTGGGCTGGCGCCACGCCTTCACGCCGGACTTGCGCATGTATGCGGAAGCGTCGGGCATCAAGAAAAACGGCGGACGCATCAATGGCCACATCTACGGCGGCAATATCGGCGTGGAATGGTTTCCGTTCAAGAACATCGGCTTCGTGGCCGATTATGGCATCTCGAAAATCAAGCTGCACCGCGACAGCGAACGCGATGCCGACCTGAACATTCGCCTGACGGGACCGTCAGCGTATGTGAAAGTGCGCTTCTAAACGAGCTCAGGCCGCCGATTTCAGCAAGGTCAGCTGGAACTGCGGCAAGTCCGGATCGTCGTAGGCCTCGACCCTGGCAAACGGCAGGCGCGCAAACGCCTGCTGCCAGAAGGCGCAGGCAGCGGCATCGGCGCGAAACATCGCCACCAGCCACGTCTGCTCGCTGTCCAGCAGCACCCTGCGCACCACTTCCAGCGCCACGCCCCGGCGCCGGTATTGCTTCAAAATAAAAAAGTCGCTGAACTCCTGCACCGCCAACCCGCCCGCCATGCCAGGCTCCGTGATGAAAAAGCCGGCCAGTTCACCATCGACCTCGATCCAGCTGGCCGTGTGGCCAGCTGCGTGCACATACGACGCCAGCCCCGCATCGCACACGTCGTAGCGGCCATCGGCCAGCAGCGCTTCACCGCTCCAGGCGGCATTGTCATAACAGTACAGTTGAAACAGCCGCGCCAGTGCCGCCTCTTCGCCCGGGGCAATGGCGCGCAAGGCGATGATCTTGTCTATGGCATGCATGAAAAGCTTTCCTCCACTGTGGTGTCGAACCAGTGCGCGATCTTATCACCGTCACTCATCCCCGCCTGGGGCATTTCATGCCCGTTTTTCCACCTCCGGTCGCAAAAAGATTACTTTTTTCCAATTGCTTATATATTATTTCCTTTAAGTAACATCCGCCATCGCGGTTGACAGAAAACAAGGGCGATCCCCTTGCACAGACCGGCAGACAGGTATCTGCCGGCTTTTTAGACCCAAGCTCTGGAGAGTGCTGCACATGCTATCGATCAAACAGCTGAACAAAACGTATGCCAATGGCGTCAAGGCCATCAATGATGTCAGCCTGGAGATTCCCAACGGAATGTTCGGCTTGCTGGGGCCGAATGGCGCAGGGAAGTCCTCGCTGATGCGCACCATTGCCACCTTGCAAGATCCCGACAGCGGCAGCATCCATTTCGATGGCATCGACGTGCTCAAGGACAAGGCTGGCTTGCGCCGCCAGCTCGGCTATCTGCCGCAGGATTTCGGCGTCTATCCGAAGGTCAGCGCGGAAACCTTGCTCAACCACTTTGCCGTCTTGAAAGGGTTGACGGAAAAGGGCCCGCGCAAGGAAGCCGTGGAAGCCTTGCTGCAGCAAACCAATCTGTGGGAAGCGCGCAAGCGCAACCTGGGCACGTATTCGGGCGGCATGCGCCAGCGCTTCGGCATCGCCCAGGCCCTGCTGGGCGCACCGCGCCTGGTGATCGTCGATGAGCCCACTGCCGGCCTGGACCCGGACGAACGCAACCGCTTCCTGAACCTGCTGGCGAAGATCGGCGAGCAAGTGGTGGTGATTCTGTCGACGCACATCGTCGACGATGTAACGGACTTGTGCCCGCGCATGGCCATGATCGTCAAGGGACAGGTACTGGTGCAGGGCGAGCCGCAGGCGGCCATCGATACCCTGCACGGCAAGGTCTGGCGCCGCAGTGTCACGACGGACGAACTGGCGCAGTACCAGCAAACCTTGAACGTGCTGTCGACGCGCCTGGTGGGCGGCAAGCCGCAAATCAACGTATATGCCGACAGCCAGCCCGACAGCGGCTTCATGCAGATCGCCGCGGATCTGGAAGACGTGTATTTCCTGCACGTGCGCAACGCTGCCCGCCACGGCGCCGCCGCTCCCGCTGCCGCACCGGCCACCTCAGCCGCCGTGGCAGCGTAAGGGGCCGCCATGTGGAAGGAATTTTTCAAGTTTGACCTCGTCTACCAGCTGAAACAGCCGCTGCTGTGGGTCTTTGCCGTCATCATGGCCCTGATGGCCTTTGGCGCCACCACCAGCGACTCGGTGCAGATCGGTGGCGCCATCGGCAACATCAACCGCAACGCTCCCACCGTGGTGGCGCAGATGCTGGGCATCTTCAGCCTGCTGGCGATGTTTCTCGTCACCGTCTTCATCGCCGGCGCCGTGCTGCGCGACAGCGAAGTGGGCATGGCCGACATGCTGTTCGCCACGCCCATGCGCAAGTGGGACTATCTGTTCGGCCGCTTCGCCGCCGGCTTTGCCGCCTGCCTGGTGATCTTCGTCGCCATTGCCCTGGCCACCATGCTCGGCCCCGTCATGCCCTGGGTCGATGCACAACGCGTGGGCGCGTTCTCGCTGCATACGTATGCCTGGAGCTTCGCCGTCATCGTCATCCCCAACCTGCTCTTCATCGGCGCCCTGCTGATGCTGCTGGCGGCCACCACGCGTTCGATGATGCTCGTGTACGTGGGCGTGCTGGGCTTTTTCGTGCTGTGGGCCGTGGCCGGCGTGTTTACGCGCGACATCAACAACGAATGGATCGCCGTGCTGCTCGACCCGTTCGGCGTGCGCGCCTTTGGCCGCATGACGCGCTACTTCACGGCCGCCGAGTCGAATGCCAGCCTGCCGCCACTGTCCGGTTTCCTGCTGGCCAACCGCTTGCTGTGGCTGGGCATCACCGTCGTGCTGTTTGCCGCCACCGTGATCCTGTTCAAACCGCAGCGCACGGGTACGGGCAAGCGCCTGTTCGGCAAGCACAAGGCGCCAGCGGCCGCGCCGGCCGTCACCGCGCCGCTGCACCTGCCGCGCAGCATTCCTACCTTTACCCCGGCAACGGCCTGGCGCCAGTGGTGGCAGATCCTGCGCTTCGATGCCGCCGGCGTCTTCAAGAGCGTGCCCTTCCTCGTCATGCTGCTGTTTGGCGTCATCAACCTGATCGCCGGCTCCAGCGTGGGCAAGAACATGTATGGCACGGCCGTGTATCCGATGACCCATTTGATGCTGCAAAGCATCAACAACAGCTTCAGCTTCCTGTTGATCATCATCGTCACCTTTTATGCCGGTGAGCTGATCTTCAAGGAGCGCCAGGTCAAGATCGCTGACGTCAGCGATGCCATGCCCGTGCCCGGCTGGGTGCCCCTGCTGGCCAAATGCACGGCCCTGGTCGGCGTCATCGCCGGCTACCTGCTGGTGGGCGTCATCACCGCCATCGGTTTCCAGCTCGTCAAGGGCGGCGCGCCCGTGGAACTGGGCCTGTACCTGAAAGGCACCCTGCTCGGTTCCCTCTTCTTCGTGCTGATGGGATTGTGCGCCCTCACCCTGCAAGTGCTGTCGAATAACAAGTTCATCGGCTACCTGCTGGTGATCCTGCTGATGGTGGCGCAAGCCGTGCTGGGCATGCTGCACCTGGAACACAACCTGTACGCCTTCGGCGGCACGCCGGCCATCAAGTATTCGGACATGAATGGCTATGGCCACTTCCTGACGGGCTGGGTCTGGTTCTCTCTGTACTGGAGCCTGTTTACCGTGGCACTCGTCATGCTGGCCCGTGCGTTCTGGGTGCGCGGCTTGTCCGCCGACTGGCGCGCGCGCGTGCGCCTGGCCCGCCAGCGCCTGCAAGGCCGCGCCGGTGCCGCCCTGGCCGTAGTCGTGCTGTGCTGGGCAGGCACGGGCGGCTGGATCTTCTACAACACGAACGTGCTGAACAAGTACGAGACGTCGGACATCGGCATGGACAAGCAGGCCCGCTACGAGAAATTGTACAAACAATACAAGGACTTGCCGCAGCTGAAGATCACCGACGTCCAGGCCGATGTGGATATTTATCCTGAGCAACGCAAGGTGTTGATCAAGGGCCACTACGTGCTGCAAAACAAGACGCAGCAGCCGCTCGATACCCTGCGCATCCAGCTCAACCCGGACCTGGAAACGCACTGGTTGAACTTGCCTGAGCACAAGGTCGTGCTCGATGACAAGGAACTCGGCTTCAGCATCCTCAAGCTGGCCCAGCCCCTGGCGCCGGGCGCCACCCTGCCGCTGGACTTCACGGTGGCCGTCACGCACCAGGGTTTCACCAACGACGGCGCGCCGGACCAGGTCAACCTGAACGGCAGCTTCTTCAACAACCAGGCCTTTTTCCCCCACTTCGGCTATGCGAAGGAAATGGAGTTGACGAACCGCAATGAGCGCCGCAAACGCGGCCTGGGCGAACCGCAGCGCATGGCCAAGCTGGAAGACAAGTCCGCCTACGGCAACACCGTCTTTGGCAATGAAGCGGACTGGATCAATTTCGACACCACCGTCTCCACCAGCGGCGAGCAGATCGCGCTGGCTCCTGGTTACCTGCAGGCAAGCTGGGAAAAGGATGGCCGCCGCTATTACCGCTACAAGATGGACCAGCCGATGATGCCGTTCTTTGCCTACCTGTCGGCCCGCTGGGAGGTAAAGAAAGGCGACTGGCATGGCGTACCGATCGAAATTTACTTTGATAAAAAGCATGGCTACAACACGGATCGCATGATTACCTCCGTGCAAAAGTCGCTCGACTATTACACCACCCAGTTCACGCCCTACCAGCACAAGCAGGTGCGCATCCTGGAGTTTCCTGGCTACCAGAGCTTCGCGCAGTCGTTTGCCAATACGATTCCGTATTCGGAAGGCATCGGCTTCATCGCCGACCTGCGCGACAAGGATGACATCGACTACGTGTTCTACGTCACGGCGCATGAAATGGCACACCAGTGGTGGGGCCACCAGGTGATCGGCGCCAACGTGCAGGGCGCCACCATGCTGATGGAATCGCTGTCGCAGTACTCGGCGCTGATGGTGATGGAAAAGGAATATGGCCGCGAAAAAATGCGCCGCTTCCTGCGCTATGAACTGGACCGCTATCTGAGCGGGCGCGGCGGAGAAGCCATCGAGGAACAGCCGCTGGCGCGCGTGGAAGGACAGCAATACATCCACTACAACAAAGGCAGCCTGGTGTTCTACCGCCTGCGCGACGAGCTCGGCGAGGAAGCCCTGAACCGTGCCCTGAAACGCTATCTGCAGGACAAGGGCTATCAGCAGGCGCCGTTCACCACCACCCTGGAACTGCTGGCCTACATCCGCGCCGAAGCGCCGCAGGACAAGCAGGCGCTGATCACGGACCTGTTCGAGAAGATCGTCTTCTACGACAACCGCGTGACGCAAGCGTCGGCCGTACAGCGCAAGGATGGCCAGTGGGATGTCACCATGCAGCTGCACCTGGCCAAGCTGGAGTCCGACGGCAAGGGCAAGGAAAGCGCGCGCGCCTATGACGAGCCGGTGGAAATCGCCATCTTCGCGCGCGCCCCTGGCGCCAAAGAAAAAGATGAAAAAGTCCTCTTCACGGACAAGCGCAAGGTGTCGGGCAGCGACCCGGTGATCACCATCACCGTGAAGGACAAACCGTTCGAAGTAGGTGTTGATCCTTACAACAAGATGATCGACCGCGTCCCGCGCGATAACCGCAAGGAAATCACGTTCAATTAAGGCTTGCTTGAACCAACGCAAACAGGCCACGCCGTCACCGACAGCGTGGCCTGTTTTTTATGCCGTCAGTGTTTTAACGGTACACGAGACCACCATCGATCAGCGGCGCCTGGCCCGTCATGTAGTCCGAGTCCGGCCCCGCCAGGAAGGAAACCAGCCCCGCCACGTCTTCCGGCGTCTCGGCACGTCCCAGCGCGATGCCGTCCACGTATTTCTTGTACGTCGCACCCAGTTCGGCGCCAGTCAGTTCGGCCATGCGCTTGTCGATCTCGACCCACATGTCGGTACCGACAACGCCGGGGCAATACGCGTTGACGGTAATGCCGTCGGCCGCCAGTTCCTTGGCCGCCGCCTGCGTCAGCGCGCGCACGGCAAACTTGGTGGCCGAATACACGCCCAGCAGGGCAAAGCCGTCATGCCCGGCGATGGAACAGGCATTGATGATCTTGCCCTTCTGCTGGCGTTTCTTGAACGTCTTGGCAGCTGCCTGGATGCCCCACAGCGTCCCTTGCACATTGATGCGCATGATGCGGTCGACTTCTTCCGGCGTGACGTCGAGCAAGGGCTGCACTTGCGCGATGCCGGCATTGTTGACGATGATGTCGAAGCCGCCCAATTCTTGTTCCGCAAACGCCACGGCGGCGCTCACCTGATCGAGCTGTGACACGTCGGCAATGAAGGTGACGGCGCGGCGCCCCAGCGCGCGCACTTCGGCGGCCGCCGCGTCCAGCTTGTCCTGGTTCAAATCCACCAGCGCGATATCGGCGCCATCATTGGCCAGGCGCAAGGCGATGGCCTTGCCGATACCTTGCGCGGCACCCGTGACCAGCGCGACTTTTCCGGAAATACCCATTTGCGTTCCTTTCAGTATAGGGAAAAAGAGCAGCAAAAAACCGGTCCGGCGCAGCAGCGCCTGCGGCCGGTTCCGCAGCGTAGAGACGCTTCAGCCTACCTGAAATTGAAATTTTTCCGCAACTTGAAACGTGCGCAGCCAAAAAAAGTACCTGGATCAAGAAAGGGGGAAAAACCATCCTCGAACTGGCCATGCGCGCGCTGCCGTACAGGCGCCTGGCAGCCGCTGGCGTAAGATGAATGGCCTCATCATCACCTGCTTATTCATCCACGTTCAAAGGAGTGCCATATGCTGCGTCGTCCACTACCCCTCCGCGCCAGCCTGCTGCTGGCGGCCCTGGTTTTCACCACGCCCGCCTGGAGCGCCGATCCGGTCCACAAGGAAACCGTCGAGTTGACGGCAAGCAAGAACGCGCACAGCGTGAAAGGCAAGATCAAGGGCTACGCCACGGCCGAATACACGCTCACTGGCAAGGCCGGCCAGACCCTCAGCGTCAAGCTCAAGACCAATCAGCCATCGAATTACTTCAACATCCGCCAGCCAGGCCAGGACGAAGCCCTGTTCATCGGCTCGACCAGTGGCAACAGTTACCAGGCGAAACTGCCGGCCGATGGCGAGTACACAGTGCAGGTATATTTGATGCGCAACGCGGCGCGCAGGAATGCGGTGGCCAGCTACAGCCTGGAGATGCGGCTGCACGATTGAGGTTTGCGTAATTCAGCATGCGCACCTGCCCTCCAGGCCAGCGGCATTGAATTTTTTCGCCTGCCGATGATCTTATCCATTGCTGGTTTTTCTGACTGACTCAATGGAGGAGATATGCAACAAGCCAATTTCATTGCCATCGTCCTGGCACTCAGCTGCAGCCTGGCAGGAGCGCAAACGCCCGAACGCATGGCAAAGCTCACCGCGAGCAACGTGTTATGGAAGGAAGCAACCATCGAAGGCAACGCCATGCATGCCTGCCAGCCGCTGAAAGGGGACACGGTTGCCATCCTTGATATCAAGAATGATCCACCAGGAAGCACAGCCGAAGCTCTTGCCCATGTACGCGTGATGAGCGGGCACTGCCGGGGCCAGATGGGCTGGATCGGGATGGCGCGCCTGGAAGCGCTTGCAAGGTAAGCGTTACTCTCTCCATAACGCAAAAAGCCTGTTTTCCTCTCGGAAAACAGGCTTCAGGCAACAAAAAACGACCTTGACCGAATTAGAACGGAATATCGTCATCCATATCCGAGAAGTTCGGTGCTGGCTTCGGTGCCGGGCGTGGTGCCGGTGCCGGGGCTGGACGCGGAGCGGGTGCCTGGCGCGGGGCCGGGGCGTCGTAGCCGCCACCACCACCGCCGCCGCCGTAGCTGTCATCGCCACCGCCGGCGTCGCCGCCCATGCCGGAGCGACCGCCCAGCATTTGCATCTGTTCCGCGATGATGTCGGTTGCGTACTTCTCGACGCCGTCCTTGTCCGTGTATTTACGCGTTTGCAGACGGCCTTCGACGTAGACGGACGAACCTTTTTTCAGGTATTGGCCGACGATTTCCGCCAGGCGGCCGAAGAACGAGATACGGTGCCACTCTGTCAATTCTTTTTGTTCGCCCGTATTGCGGTCCTTCGATTTGTACGAAGTGGCCACGGCGATGTTGGCGATCGCGTCGCCGCTAGGCATGTAGCGGATTTCCGGGTCACGGCCCAGATTGCCGACGATGATGACTTTGTTGACTGATGCCATGAATAACTCCTGATGAACTGCAGCGGGAGGCGGTGTCCCGCGCGTTAGTTTAGTGTACTAAACGAGGATTATAAGCGACCACGCGGCGCAAAGCACACGCTTTCTGGCGGATGCCCTCTCCCGTGCGGCAGCACGTTTTTTTCACGGCAGGTGAAAACAAGAAACTTGAATACTGGTATTATATACAGTGTTTAAACGTCTGCACGCATCTGTATCAAACTTTGTCGGGGCACGTTCGCCTGGCGGCGCAATCCGCCCATGGACGCCTCAGGCATGCAGAGCAAAACCCGGCTATAGTTACAGGTTGACCCGTTGTGGCTCCTCATCTGCACCCAGGCACAATGCGCCGGCCGCACCACTCACTGAAAGCAAGGCAATCACATGGAACAGATCCGCATTCGCGGCGCTCGCACGCATAACCTCAAGAATATCAATCTCGATTTGCCGCGCAATAAGCTGATCGTGATTACCGGCCTGTCCGGCTCCGGCAAGTCTTCGCTGGCCTTCGACACCCTGTACGCGGAAGGCCAGCGCCGCTATGTCGAGTCGCTGTCCGCCTACGCGCGCCAGTTCCTGCAATTGATGGAAAAGCCGGACGTCGACCTGATCGAGGGCTTATCACCGGCCATCTCCATCGAACAGAAGGCAACGTCGCATAACCCACGCTCAACGGTGGGTACCGTGACGGAAATCCACGATTATTTGCGCCTGCTGTACGCGCGCGTCGGCACGCCTTACTGCCCCGACCACCCGGAAAACGCGCTGGCCGCCCAGTCCGTGTCGCAAATGGTCGATGCCGTGCTGGCCATGCCGGAAGACACCAAGCTGATGATACTCGCGCCCGTCGTCGCGAATCGCAAGGGCGAACATGTCGACCTGTTCGAGCAGATGCAGGCGCAGGGCTTCGTGCGCTTTCGCGTACAGAGCGGCACGCATGCGGCCAAGATCTATGAAGTCGATGACCTGCCGAAATTGAAGAAGACGGAAAAACACACGATCGACGTCGTCATCGACCGGGTCAAGGTGAACCAGGAAATCAAGCAGCGCCTGGCGGAAAGTTTCGAGACGGCCCTGCGCCTGGCCGATGGCCGCGCCATTGCCTACGAAATGGATACCGCGCAGGAACACGTGTACTCCAACAAGTTCGCCTGCAATGTGTGTGGCTATTCCCTGCAGGAACTGGAACCGCGTTTGTTCTCGTTCAACAACCCCATGGGCGCCTGCCCCGAATGCGACGGCCTGGGACACATCGAATTCTTTGACCCGAAACGCATCGTCGCGTTCCCGAACCTGTCGCTGGCATCGGGCGCCGTCAAGGGCTGGGACCGCCGCAACCAGTTTTATTTCCAGATGCTGTCGAACCTGGCCGCCTACTATGAATTCGACCTGGACATGCCGTTCGAGCAGCTGGCACTGAATGCCCAGCAAGCCGTGCTGTACGGTTCCGGCAAGCAAGTGATTCCGTTTACCTATGTCAACGAACGGGGCCGCACCGTCATCAAGGAACACACGTTCGAAGGCGTGGTCAACAATCTGCAGCGCCGCTACCGCGAGACGGATTCGATGGCCGTCAAGGAAGAACTGGCCAAGTTCATCAATGAAAAATGCTGCCCCTCGTGCGATGGCGCGCGCCTGCGCGTGGAAGCGCGCTTCGTCAAGGTCGGCACGGGCAAGCAGCAGCGCGCCATCTATGAAGTGGCGGGAAAACCGCTGCGCGAGACGCTGGAATTTTTTGAAAAGCTGAAACTGACGGGCGCCAAGAAGGAAATCGCCGACCGCGTCGTGAAAGAAATCATTTCGCGCCTGAAGTTCCTCAACAATGTGGGCCTCGACTACCTGTCGCTGGACCGCAGCGCCGACACGCTGTCGGGCGGTGAAGCACAGCGCATCCGCCTGGCGTCGCAAATCGGCTCCGGTTTGACGGGCGTCATGTATGTGCTCGACGAACCGTCGATCGGCTTGCATCAGCGCGATAATGACCGTTTGATCGAAACGCTGAAACACTTGCGCGACATCGGCAACAGCGTGCTGGTGGTCGAGCACGATGAAGACGCCATCCGCACGGCCGACTACATCGTCGACATGGGCATCGGCGCGGGCGTACACGGCGGCGAGATCATCGCCGAAGGCACCCTGCAAGACATTCTCAAGAACAAGAAATCGCTGACGGCGCAATACCTGAACGGCAAGCTGAAAATTGCCGTGCCAGCCAAGCGCCACGCCAGCAATCCGGAAAAGCAATTGGTCATTACTGGCGCGACGGGCAACAACCTGAAAAAAGTGTCGCTGAGCTTGCCAGTGGGCTTGATGACGTGCGTGACGGGCGTCTCCGGCTCGGGCAAATCGTCGCTGGTCAACGATACCCTGTACCCGGCGCTGTCGCGCCATTTATATGGTTCGCAGACGGAGCCGGCGCCGCACGAATCGATCAGCGGCCTGGAGCACTTCGACAAGGTCATTTCCGTCGACCAGGCGCCGATCGGCCGCACGCCGCGCTCGAACCCCGCCACCTACACGGGCTTGTTTACGCCGATTCGCGATCTGTTCGCCACCGTGCCAACCGCCAAGGAACGCGGCTACAGCGCGGGCCGCTTCTCGTTCAACGTGAAAGGCGGGCGCTGCGAAGCATGCCAGGGCGATGGCGTGATCAAGGTCGAGATGCACTTCCTGCCCGACGTCTACGTGCCGTGCGACGTGTGCCACGGCAAGCGCTACAACCGCGAAACGCTGGAAGTGCACTACAAGGGCAAGAACATCACGGAAGTGCTGGGCATGACGGTGGAAGAGGCGCATGAGTTCTTCAAGCCCGTGCCCTTGATCGCGCGCAAGCTGCAAACCCTGCTCGACGTGGGCCTCGGCTACATCAAGCTGGGCCAGAGCGCCACCACCCTGTCCGGCGGCGAGGCGCAGCGCGTCAAACTGTCGCTGGAATTGTCCAAGCGCGACACGGGACGCACCCTGTACATCCTCGATGAACCGACCACGGGCTTGCACTTCCACGACATCGACTTGCTGCTGAAAGTCATCCACCGCCTGCGCGACCAGGGCAACACTTTGGTGATCATCGAGCACAACCTGGACGTCATCAAGACGGCCGACTGGCTGGTCGACCTGGGCCCGGAAGGCGGTGCCGGTGGCGGGCAGATCATTGCCACGGGCACGCCCGAAGACGTGGCGCTGAACCCGGCCAGCGTGACGGGGAAATACCTGGGGCCACTGTTGAAGCAATAAGCAGCAGCACTTAAAAAATGGCGCGGATTGCCTCAGCATCCGCGCCGTTTTTTTATGCCGGGTCTACGGCAATGCCGGCAGGGTCACGTTCTTGTCCTTGGCTACTTCCGCAACTTTCATTTCCATATAGCTCCAGACCTTTTCCAGCGCATCGTAAAAGACTACGGCCTCATCAAGTACACGGGGAGCAAGCAAACACATGCCGCGCGCCTTCTGTGCTGGGTGGTCGTTCATGGTGGCGTCCCAAAACTGCACCGTCAGCACCTGAATCTTCCATCGCTCGGTCGCCTTCTTCCTGCCAGCCTCCACAGCCTTCCCACTCTCATCCGTCCACATATTCGTAAAGAACGTCACGGAGTCGTCATCCGACCACACACCGCTTTGTTTCAAGGCAGCCACCATGCCGTCCAGGTTTTTTTGATGTCCGGCCTGCTGCTCCCTGAGGCGCTCGACATTGTTCTTCATGCCGGCAGAAAATGTATGGTCATATTGCTTGGCATAGTCCGCACTTTCACAATCCTGGCGATGCTCGGCATGGGCGCGGCTACCGAGCAGGCAGGCGGCCACGGTGCTAAGGATGATGATCGTTTTTTTCATGTTTTGAATAGGCATGACAACAAATAATTTCCACAGGACAATTATTGTACCTGCCATAAAAAACGGCGCGGATTGCTCATGCAATCCGCGCCGTTTCTCTTTTTGCTAGCACCCCAGTCATTGCCGGCGTGTCATTTATCGCACGCCAGTCTTTGCCGGCGTGTTTCTCCCCCACTACTAACGCTTACTCAGCCAAACGCTTTTCCAGCGCAGCCTTGTGATCTGTCAATTCTTGCGGCAGATGATACGCGAGTTTTTCAAACAGCTCCGTATGCAATTTCAATTCGTCCCGCCACGCCGCCTTGTCGATCGAAGTGATGGTGTCGAACTGTTCTTGCGTGAATGGCAAGCCATCCCAGTTCAGGTCGCCATACTGCGGCGTCGTGCCGAACAGGTTTTCCACGCCGCCCGCCGTGCCTTCGATACGCTCGAGCATCCACTTCAGCACGCGCATATTGTCGCCAAAGCCAGGCCAGACGAACTTGCCTGCCTCGTCCGTGCGGAACCAGTTGACGCAGTAGATCTTCGGCAGGGCCGCCGGGTTCACTTTACCCACCTTGACGCCCATGTCCAGCCAGTGCTGGAAGTAATCGCTCATGTTATAGCCGATAAACGGCAACATGGCAAATGGATCGCGGCGCACGACGCCCATCTGGCCCACGGCGGCGGCCGTCGTTTCGGAACCCATGGTGGCAGCCATGTAGACGCCTTCGACCCAGTTGCGCGCTTCGGTGACCAGCGGCACGGTGGTCGAGCGGCGGCCGCCGAAGATGAAGGCCGAGATCGGCACGCCGGCCGGATCGTCCCAGGCGGCGTCGATCACGGGGTTTTGTGTGGCAGCAACTGTGAAGCGCGCGTTCGGGTGCGCCGCCTTGGTGCCGGACGCTGGCGTCCAGTCCTTGCCCTGCCAGTCGATCAGGTGGCTTGGCGCTTCTTTCGTCAAGCCTTCCCACCAGACGTCGCCGTCGTCCGTCAGCGCCACGTTGGTGAAGATCGTGTTGTCGCGCATGGACGCCATGCAGTTGTAATTGGTTTTTTCGTTGGTGCCCGGCGCCACGCCAAAATAACCGGCTTCCGGGTTAATGGCATATAAACGGCCATCGGCACCGGGCTTGATCCAGGCGATATCGTCGCCGATGGTGGTCACTTTCCAGCCGTTAAAACTTGCCGGCGGGATCAGCATGGCGAAGTTGGTCTTGCCGCAGGCCGATGGGAACGCTGCCGCGACGTAATGCTTCTTGCCTTCCGGCGATTCCACGCCGAGGATCAGCATGTGTTCGGCCAGCCAGCCCGGGTTGTTGTCGGACGCTTGCGCTTCCTGGTAGCCCATGTTCGAGGCGATGCGCAGGGCGAAGCATTTCTTGCCCAGCAAGGCGTTGCCGCCGTAGCCGGAGCCGAAAGACCAGATTTCACGCGTTTCCGGGAAATGCACGATGTATTTGGTGCTGTTGCACGGCCATTTCACGTCTTGCTGGCCGGCAGCCAGCGGCGCGCCCACGCTGTGCACGCACGGCACGAAGGCGCCATCGGTGCCCAGCACGTCGTACACGGCACGGCCCATGCGGGTCATGACCTTCATGTTCACGGCGACATACGGCGAATCGGACAGTTCCACGCCGATGTGCGCGATGGGCGAGCCCAGCGGGCCCATCGAGAAGGGCACGACGTACATGGTACGGCCGCGCATGCAGCCGTCGAACAGGCCGTTCAGGGTGTGGCGCATTTCGCCAGGCTCGGTCCAGTTATTCGTCGGGCCGGCCGCTTCTTTCGTTGCCGAGCAGATATACGTGCGGTCTTCGACGCGGGCCACGTCGCTCGGGTCCGAGCAGGCCAGATAGGAATTCGGGCGCTTTTCGGCATTCAGTTTTTTCATGGTGCCGCTGGCAACCATTTCGGCACACAGGCGCTCGTACTCTTCCTGCGAACCATCGCACCAGTAAATACGCTCCGGCTTGGTCAGCGCGGCAATGTCGGCCACCCAGTTGATCAGTTTCTGTTGTTTAATATAAGCTGGGACGTTGAGTGCGGCGACGCCACCCATGACGGGCTGATTCATATTACCTCCAATACCAATAAAAGAAATTCTGGTCATTCCGGCAAGACAGGCAGCATCGTTGAGAGGTGGCTGCGGCTCACTGCGGGCGGCGTCTTCACGCGGGCAGGGCTCTGGTGTTGTCGTTTACCTGGATCATGCGCCCAGGCTGCGGGAACGGTTTGCGCTATAACTATACTCAGGAAGCTTCAAAAGTGCCGGCGATTGTACACCCGCCAATCAGCTATTCTCGCAAAAATGTAGGAGAATAGCTTGACTAATGTAGTAGGCTATTCAGCATTTCCCGTATCCTGTTATTTCCCTACCAAATCCTCACTAAAATCGGCCATCCACCATGAAAATTGCCATACTCGATGATTACCAGGATGCCGTGCGCGGCCTCGATTGTTTCCCATTGCTCGATGGCCACGAGGTCAAAGTGTTCAGCAATACGGCGCGGGGACTGGGCCAGCTGGCCATCCGCCTGGCGCCGTTCGACGTGCTGGTGCTGATCCGCGAACGCAGCAGTTTCAACCGCGCCTTGCTGTCGAAACTGCCGAACCTGAAACTGATTTCGCAAACGGGCAAGGTCAGCGGCCACATCGATGTGGCGTCCGCCACGGAGCTGGGTATCGCCATCGCGGAAGGTATCGGCTCGCCCACGGCGCCGGCCGAACTGACGTGGGCGCTGATCATGGCGGCGCAGCGCAAGATCGTGCCGTATGCGCAACATCTGCAGGAAGGACTGTGGCAAACGTCATCGATCGAGCCGGCGCGCAACACGCTCGGCACGGTATTGAAAGGGCGCACCCTGGCGATCTGGGGCTACGGCAAGATCGGTCAATTGATCGCCGGCTATGGCCGCGCCTTCGGCATGACCATTCTCGTGTGGGGCAGCGAAGCGAGCCGCGCGGCGGCCGTGGCCGCTGGCGACACGGCGGCGGTGTCGCGCGCAGCGTTCTTTGAACAAGCCGACGTATTGAGCTTGCACCTGCGCCTGTCCGAGACGACGCGCGGCCTGGTAACAGCCGAGGACCTGGCGCGCATGAAGCCAAACTCGCTTTTCGTCAACACCAGCCGCGCCGAACTGGTGGCCGAGGGCGCGCTGGAAGCCGCGCTGCAGCAGGGGCGCCCGGGCGCGGCCGCGCTGGACGTATTCACGGACGAGCCGCTGCCGCCAGGCGCGCCATTGCTGCTGCTGCCGAACGTGCTGGCCACGCCACACCTGGGCTACGTCGAGCGTGACAGCTATGAACTGTACTTCCGCTACGCCTTGCAAAACATCGTCGATTTTGCGCAGCATCAATGCACGCGCCTGCTCAATCCCGAGGTGTTGCAGCATGCGCGGCAAGCCCCTCAGGAGCGTTGAAACCCCTTGATGAGGTCAGGTTCGCCCGTGATGCGGATGGCGGGCGCGGGCAGCGCGTGCCGGCCGCGCCACAGGCCGGCCCAGCCGGGTGGCCAGGCGATGTCCGGCCCGGCATACGGCGCCACGCCGGCGCGCACGGCGACCACCGGCACGGGCGGCATGTCCTGCAAGGGCTCGCCCGGAGTGCGCTGCATGTCCAGGCTGTACATGTAGTTGGGTAATAGCGCATCGCAGACGCGGCCAAACCACGCGCTATGGTCGTCGTCGCGCCCCAGCGCCTGCGCCAGGCCTTGCGGATCGAAACGCGCCAGGGCATCGATCAGCTCGCCGGTGGTGGCGCCGGGCGTATCGCCCCAGCCCATCACGGGGTTGACGTTGTAATCGGCGCCCGAACCGTACCAGCCTTCGCGCCAGGGTCGCTGCATCCAGTCGCGCGGCCCGGTAAACAAATGCCAGCGCCAGTGCAGGCCGGACGGCTTGGGCCAGGAATACAGATACAGTTTTTGATAGCCGGCCTGGTGCAGCTCGCGCACCATGGCCATCAGACGCGCATGCGGCATGCGGTCGGGCGGCGCGCGGCGAAACAAAATCGCTTCGCCATCGGCAAACTGCACATCGTCGGTCGACAGGTTCAGGTCCAGGGTGCGCGCTTCGCTGCCGAAACGGGCGGCGATCCAGCCCGTCAGCAAATTGACGGACGTGATGACGCCATAGCCGCGGTGGCGGTGAAAAATGACGGTGCCGGGAGCGAGCGCTTTCATACGGAGTCGGGGTGGCAGGCAAACAAAGAAACCAGTGTACTCACAGATGGCCAAATTTTCCAGATGCGATCTGCAACGGCCCGCAACGGACCCGCCATTCACGCAAGGCACACAATCCACGCTATCATGCGCGTCATTCTCCACTGACATCGTGACCACATCATGACTTTGCGCATACTCGCCACCGGCGGCACTTTCGACAAACACTACAACGAATTGAACGGTACCCTGGGCTTTTCCGACAGTCATTTGCCGGCAGCGATAGCCCGCGCGCGCATGACGGCACCCGTGGCCCTGGAGCAACTGCCGCTGCTCGATTCGCTCGACATGCAGGATGCGGACCGCCAGCGCGTGCTGGCCTCGTGCCGCGCGGCACAGGAGAAAGCCATCGTCATCATCCACGGCACCGACACCATGCGCGAGACGGCGCAAGTGCTGGGCGCGGCTAACCTGCAGCAAACGGTGATTTTGACGGGCGCCATGATTCCCTACGAAATCGACAACTCCGATGCCCTGTTCAACCTGGGCTTTGCCTGCGGCGTGGCGCAAACCTTGCCAGCGGGCGTGTACGTGGCCATGAATGGCCAGATCTTCGCCTGGGACAATGTGCAAAAGAACCGCGCCGCCGGCGTGTTCCAGCCCTTGTAAGCCGATGCCGGGACAGGGCTAAAAGCACAGGCGAAAAAAAGGAGCCGAAGCTCCTTTTTCGTACCGACATGACTGCGTTTATGCAGTCGCTTCGCCGCCCAATGCTTCGACCACGTCGGCCATCAGCTTGGAGAGCTCGCCCGTCATCAGCATCAGGTCGCCGTCGAAACGCTCGTCGTCGTTCTTCGTGCTCGATTCCGTTTCCTTGATCACGTCCAGCGGCTTGACGCTCTTGATGGCCAGGGACTCCGTCAGCACGAACGAGATCTTGTCGTTCCACGTCATGGCCAGGCGCGTGCACTGCTTGCCGGCCGCGATGTGGCGGCGCACGTCGTCCGCTTCCAGCGTGTGGCGCACGTAGCGCACGGTGGCCTTGCTTTCGCCCGTGGCGCGCAATTCCGTGTCCATGTCGACTGTGAAGCCGGCAGGCGCATCGTCGGCCTGCAGCCATTCCGTCATCACCGCCACCGGCGAGCGCTGCACGCGCAAGCTTTCCAGCGGCAGTTTATCCACGGCTTTGAGCAACAGCTTGATGACTTCATCGGCTTTTGCCGGGCTGGCCGCATCGACCACCAGCCAGCCATTGACGGGGTCGATCCACGTCCAGACATTGCTGCGGATGCTGAAGGCGCGCGGCAGCAACTCGTCGGCCACGCGTTCCTTCAATTCTTTCATGGCCTTTTTACCGGGCGCAAAGCCTTGCGCTTCTTCCATCTCGGCAGCGCGGGCCTTGGCCACCTGGTTGATGACGGTCGCTGGCAACAGTTTCTTTTCCGTGCCCAGCAAGATCAACATTTGCTTGTTGACCACGTGCACCAGACCACCGTTCGGGCGCGGCGTATCCCAGCCCTGGCGCATCAGATCCATGCTGGTCGCCGGCGTAAATTTGTTCGAGGACAAGGCCTCTTCCAGTTGTTCTGGCGTGTAAGCCCACGGTGCGGGCAGGCGGTAAATCTGAAGATTCTTGAACCACATAGTTTTTGTCTTCCGTTTGTTTCAGTAGTGCCAGGGGAACGCCATTCTACACTTTCGACGTGAAAATACCGTCAAAAGCGCGGTCCGGCGCGGTATGTATATTGTAGGAAACGCCGCTAGAGCCTTGGAAACAGCTCCGCCTGGGCCGGTATCTGCCGCGTCACGACGGCCGGATCGGACAAGGTCGAGATGCGTACGCCCAGCAGGCGGATTTTCTTGTCAAATGGCACGCGCCGCAGACAATCGCGGCTGGCGCGCAGGATGGCGGCGGCGTCCGCCGTGGCGCTGGGCAAGGTGATGTCGCGCGTGACGGTGCTGAAATCCTCGAAGCGCAGCTTGATGCCCACCGTGCGCCCCGCCAGCGATTGTTTGTCCAGGTCGCCCGCCACGCGCGTGCACAGGCTTTCCAGCTTTTCCGACAGGGTGGCGCGGTCGCGCACCACCTGCAAATCGCGCTCGAATGTCGTTTCGCGGCTGACGGACTTGGTTTCCCGGCTCGTCTGCACGGGCCGCTCGTCGATGCCCAGCGCCGCCTGGCGCAGCCAGCCCGTGTACAGGTCGCCGAACTGCGTGCGCAGCATGGTCAGATCGGCCCGCGCCAGCTCGCCGATGCTATTGACACCCAGCGCTTCCAGCTTGGCCGTGGCCTTCGGGCCGATGCCGTTGATCTTTTTTGCCGGCAAAGGCCAGACCCGCGTTTCGACATCCTCGGGCGACAAGATGGTGAGCCCGTCGGGCTTTTCCAGGTCGGAACAGATTTTTGCCAACAATTTGTTGGGCGCCAGGCCGACCGAGCACGACAGGCCCGTCGCCTCGAACACGGCCGCCTTCAGGCGCGCCGCCATGGCCGGCGCCTGCTCGCCGTATTCCGTCAGGTCGACATAGATTTCATCGATGCCCACGTTCTGGATGATGGGGCACAACTGGGCCACGGCTTGCTTGAAGCGCGCCGAATACTCGCGGTAAGCCTCGAAGTCGGCGGGCAGCAGGATGCTGTCGGGCGCCAGCTTGGCCGCCTTCATGATGCCCATGGCGGAAAACACGCCAAACTTGCGCGCCGCGTAGGTGGAGGTGGTGACGACGCCGCGCCCCACGTAGTCGCGCATGCGCGCAAACTGCCGCGTGCCGTCACTCTGCAGCACCGGTTGCTGCAAGCGCCCGCCGCCGATGACGACAGCTTCGCCGCGCAATTCGGGATATTTCAGCAGTTCCACGGAGGCAAAGAAGGCATCCATGTCCAGGTGGGCTATCCAGCGGCGGGCGGGTGGCTCGGGAAGTGGGGAGGCAGATGTGGTCAAGGACACCTCGCGGCAGAATACTGTAGTTATATACAGTATCGCTGGAAATGCCCGTGGATGCAAGTTGAAACGCACGCATTGGTGGTGCCTGGCAGTTGCTTTTCTCAATGGCAAGATTACAATCCTGACACAACTATTCAAAGGAGTCGCCTTGTCCATTACCCATCACGCTGCGCGCCGCCGCTCCGCCTGGTTATCCATCCTGCCGGCCCTGCTGTTGTCCACCCTGGCGCCATCCGCGCTGGCCGACACCACCACCGTTGCCACGCCCACCGCGCCGGTCGCCGCCAAGACAGCCTGGCAGGAAACGCGCCACGGCACGCTCGTCACGGACGACTACCGCTGGCTGCAAAAGAAGACCGATCCTGCCGTGATCGATTACCTGAATGCGGAAAACGCCTACACGGCGGCCGTCACGGCCCCGATCCAGCCGCTGGCCGACAAGGTGACTGCGGAGATCAAGGGCCGCATGCAGGAAGTGGATCTGTCCGTGCCTGCGCGCCAGGGTAACTTTTACTATTACACGCGCACGGAAGCGGGCAAGCAATACCCGCTGCATTGCCGCCGCCCTGTCGGCGCTGGCGGCGCCTACGATGCGCAGGCAGCTGAGGAAATCCTGCTGGACCAGAATCAATTGGCCGAAGGCCACAAATTCTTTGCCGTGCGCGCGTTTGCCATCAGCCCGAATGAGCAATTGCTGGCCTATACCACCGACACGACGGGTTTCCGCCAGTACGAGCTGCATGTCAAGGATTTGAAAACGGGCAAGTTGCTGGGCGATACCATGCCTAGAGTCACGTCGCTGGCCTGGGCGGCGGACAATGCCACGCTGATGCTGACGCAGGAAGACGCCACCACCAAGCGCGCGGACCGCTTGTTCCGCCTGGCCCTGGGCGGCACGCCGCAGCAGGTCTACCACGAGCCGGTGGAACAATTCGCCATCGGCGTGAGCCGCACGCGCGATCAGCGCTACTTTGTGCTCACCGCGCGCAGCACGGATACCAGCGAAGTGCTGCTGTTGCCAACGAACAAGCCGGAAGGCCATTTCCAGAGCGTGCTGAAACGCGAAAAAGGCCATCGCTACAGCGTCGAACACCGCGACGGCCAGCTGTATATTCTGACCAACAAAGAGGCGAAGAATTTTCGCGTCGTCAGCGCGCCATTGTCTGCGCCGCAGCCGAAACACTGGAAACCCGTCGTGCCGCACAACAAGGATGCCGTGATCCAGTCCATCGACGTGTTCCAGGGCTACCTGGTGGTGATGGAAAAGGCGCGTGCGCTGAACCGCGCGCGCATCTTTGATTTTGCGCACAAGAATTGGAAGACGGTGCAGTTCGACGACCCCGTCTACCTGGCCACGGCGGCCGGCACGCCCGAATTTACCGCCACGCAATTTCGCATGTCCTACCAGTCGCCCGTCACGCCGCCCACCGTCATCGACGTCAGCATGCAGGACGGCAAGCGCACGGTGCTGAAACAGCAGGAAATCGTCGGCGGCTTTGACGGCAGCCGCTACACCACGCAGCGCCTGTGGGTGACCGCGCGCGATGGCGTGCAAGTGCCGCTGTGGATCGTCTACAAGAAGGGCGTCAAGCTCGACGGTTCTGCGCCGCTGCTGCTGTACTCGTATGGCTCGTATGGCATTTCCACGGAAGCCAGTTTTGCCATCAGCCGCATCAGCCTGCTGGAGCGGGGCGTCATCTATGCGCAGGCGCATATTCGCGGCGGCACGGACATGGGCGAAGCCTGGCATGAAGACGGCATGCTGATGAAGAAGAAAAACACCTTCAATGACTTCATCGACAGCGCCGACTACCTGGTGCGCGAAAAATGGACCAGCCCGAACCGCCTGATCATCCAGGGCGGCAGCGCCGGCGGCCTCCTGATGGGCGCCGTCGTCAACATGCGCCCTGAGCTGTTCCACGCCGTGCACGCGGCCGTACCGTTCGTCGACGTGATGAACACCATGATGGACGCCAGCCTGCCCCTGACGACGGGCGAATACCTGGAATGGGGCGACCCGAACCAGAAAGCGGCCTACGACTACATGCTCAGCTACTCGCCCTACGACAACATTGCGCGCAAGAATTACCCGGCCATGCTGGTGACGACGGGCCTGAACGACAGCCAGGTCATGTACTGGGAACCGGCCAAGTATGTGGCCAAGCTGCGCGCGCATAAAACGGACGGCAATGCGCTGCTGCTGAAAACGAATATGGGCGCCGGCCACGGCGGTGCTTCGGGCCGCTACAACGCCATCGCCGAGAATGCCTTCAATATGGCGTGGATGCTGTCGCAGTGGGGTATTACCCAATAATGTAAAAAAAGCGCTTGCAGAAGGATTTTAGCCATCCTATAATAGCGCCTCTTCCAGACGTGGTGACAAACGTCGGGATGGTTTTCTGAGACAAGCAACGGGTGCTTAGCTCAGTTGGTAGAGCGGCGCCCTTACAAGGCGTAGGTCGGGAGTTCGAGCCTCTCAGCACCCACCAAATCAGAAAACTGTCCAGTGCTTCATGGATCAGCAATACAGATCATACGAGCTTGGAGTGGTAGTTCAGTTGGTTAGAATACCGGCCTGTCACGTCGGGGGTCGCGGGTTCGAGTCCCGTCCGCTCCGCCAATAAAAGAAAAGCCCTTTGGTTCTCTGAACCGAAGGGCTTTTCCCATTTCAGCAGCCAAAAACACGTCATTACTCCCTTGCTTGAACATTTTTGCACTTTTCAGCAAAAAAACTGCTTTTCCCCCTCAAGAATAGTTGCACAAGCACGAAAGCGCCCCCTATAATAGTGCCTCTTCCAGACGTGGTGACAAACGTCGGGATAGTTTTCTGGGTATGCGGGTGCTTAGCTCAGTTGGTAGAGCGGCGCCCTTACAAGGCGTAGGTCGGGAGTTCGAGCCTCTCAGCACCCACCACCAATACAGAAAATTATCCAGTGCTTCATGGATCAGCAACACAGATCATACGAGCTTGGAGTGGTAGTTCAGTTGGTTAGAATACCGGCCTGTCACGTCGGGGGTCGCGGGTTCGAGTCCCGTCCGCTCCGCCAATAAAAGAAAAGCCCTTTGGTTCTCTGAACCGAAGGGCTTTTCCCATTTCCGGCCCGAAAAATGCACTAGAATCAGCGCTCCTCCTGACTCTGCCGCTCCTGCCTGATGCGCCTGCCACACAGTCTTTCCCCCTACCTCGTCCTGCGCTTGCGCCTGGCACATCATGCGTTGCTGCAATTTGCCGCCAGCCTGGCCAGTTCCATGGAAATCCTCGTGTTCCTGGCCGGTCCCGTCTTGCTGGGCCTGCTCAGCGTCATCGCCCTGCCCGGCTTTCTTGCCGTGAGCCGGCCCTGGCCTGCCGCCTTGGGTCTGCTGGGCGCGCAAGCTTTGCTGACCTGCCTGCCCGCCTGGCTGCTGCGCAAGCGCCTGTTGCCGGCGAATATAGCCGCCTGGCTGCGCCAGCTGCCCTTGCCGACGCGTGTGCGCTGGCAAGCCGATATCGCCGTGGCCGGTTTGCTGATGCTGCCGCTGGGCCTCGCCTATGCCGTCTCGGCCAGCATCTGGCTGGCGCAGTCGCCGTCGTGGCTGCGCCCGGTTGTCGTGCCCGGCATCGCCGCCACCGTCGCCACCTGGCTGCTGGCCTGGCTGCTGACAACACTCATCGTGGCACAACGCCTGCGCGCGCCACGCCCGGCACACAGGGCGCGCGCGCCAACGATGAGCACCTATGTACCGCAACGGCCCCGCTGGCGCAGCGTGTTCCTGTGGCGCCAGTTGTTCTGGCTGCCGTTCTGGCGCAATGACAATATGATCGGCATCCAGCAAAGCGTGCTGCTGGTCACGGCTGGCGCCAGCATGCTGGCCTGGCTGCTGCGCGCCCCCCTGGTGCCAGCACCGCTACTCGGTTTGTTGGCCAGCGCCAGCCTGGTCATTGTGACGGACCGTGGCGACAAGGCCGTGCGCGAGCAGATTGCCGTGCTGCGTCCATCGCTGAACGCCTGGCCCCTGGCCAGCACGGCCTTGATGCGCCTGGCTTGCGCCGCCAGCCTGCTGCCGCCGTTTGCCGTGTTGCTGGCGGGCGCGGTCTTGTTGTACTGCATCGATCCCGCCGCCTTGCAGCAGCGCGTGACCTCGGTCTACGCCCTCACGGCCAGCGTGGCCCTGCTGGCCATCGTCGGCCTGCCCCGCCTGACGGCGCGGGGTAGAGTCGTCCTCGTCGTCCTGTCCATCCTTGCCTTGAGCGCCATCGGAAGCGAATTATGGAATTGAACCTGCCTACTCCCGTGCTACACATCGAGCACCTCGATTTTCACTTCCCCACGCACAGCGTCTTCCAGGGCTGCAATCTGCAATTCGGCCCCGGCATCAGCTGGCTGCGCGGTGCGAACGGGGCCGGCAAGACAACCTTGCTGAAACTGGCGGGCGGCGCCCTGCTGCCCGCGCGCGGCGCCATCCGCCTCGATGACGTCGACAGTGGCCGCATGCCGCTGGCCTACCGTGCCCAGGCATTCTATTGCGGCGGCGACGCGCCCGCCCTGCCCTGGCTGCAAGTGCATGAATTTCTCGACCTGCACCTGGCCCTGTACCCTGGCAGCGACCAGTCGCTGCTGAACGACGAGTTAAGCGCGTTTGCCCTGACGTCCACCTTGCAGCAAAGCATCACCGCCCTCTCGCTGGGCCAGCACAAAAAACTGCAACTGGCCCTGGCTCTGGCCTTGCCCGTGCGCCTGCTGCTGATCGATGAACCGTTCAATGGCCTCGATGCATCCGCCATGGCGTACTTGCGCCAGCGCCTGTCCGACCCGTCCCGCCTGGCGCGCCAGTGCATCGTGCTGACCAGCCACCTGGTGCCGGACGTACCGCTGGCGGCGACGGTGGAAATATAGACAGCAAATACAACTTTGCAAATCGACCAAGAAACGCTTACGATGCCGTGCTGCAAAAACCGGCGATCCCGGTGCAGCTACGACAACAACACGGCACGGTTATTCACTGCGCCGGGCTTATTCTTGGAGATTACTATGTTGAACACCCACCGCAGCGCCGTGGCGATTTTGTGCGCCGCCCTTGCCGCCTTTGCCACCTCGGCCATTGCCGCCGGTCCCACGGGCACGCCCGCCGACTATGGCAGCAGCGCCCCGCACGCCGCCGCCCAGCGCAGCATCGAGCTGCAGGCCGACACCCGCCACATCAACGTCACGCGCGGCGAAACCGTCACCATCGCGCGCGCCGGCCAGCGTTTTACCTGGCACGTGCAAACTTTTAACCATCAAACGACATTCGCCCTGAGCGAGATCGCGCCGCAGGACATGCCCGTCGATGGCGTGCAGGTGTATGTCGCCGCCAACCCGCTGTACACGGGCAGCTAAGTTTCCTCTACACGTAAAAAAACCGGAAGCGCCTTGCGGTGCTTCCGGTTTTTTTTGTGGCTGGACAGCTTACGCCGTCAGTGCTTCCTTGACTGCGGACTCTTCAACCACTTCCTCGTCATCCGAGCGGATCAGGTGGTCAAAGGCGGACAGGGCTGCCTTGGCGCCTTCGCCGGTGGCGATGATGATCTGCTTGTACGGCACCGTGGTGACGTCGCCGGCCGCAAATACGCCTGGGATCGAGGTCTGGCCGCGGGCATCGACTTCGATTTCGCCGTGGCGCGACAGTGCCACTGTCCCCTTCAGCCACTCCGTGTTCGGCACCAGGCCGATTTGCACGAAAACGCCTTCCAGCTCGACCTTTTTCGACTCGCCGCTGACCCGGTCCGTGTAGCTGAGGCCATTGACGATCTTGCCGTCGCCGTGGATCTCGGTGGTTTGCGCCGAGGTGATCACGGTCACGTTAGGCAGGCTGTGCAGCTTGCGTTGCAGCACCGCATCGGCACGCAATTCCGCGCCGAACTCGATCAGGGTCACGTGCTTTACCAGGCCGGCCAGGTCGATCGCCGCTTCCACACCCGAGTTGCCGCCGCCGATCACGGCCACGCGCTTGCCCTTGAACAAGGGGCCATCGCAGTGCGGGCAGTAAGCGACACCGTGGTTGCGGTATTCCTTCTCGCCCGGCACATTGATTTCGCGCCAGCGGGCACCGGTGGCCAGGATGACGGTCTTGGCTTTCAGGATGGCGCCATTCGCCGTTTCAATCTCGATCAGCTTGCCTGGGGTCAGCTTGCTGGCGCGCTGGGTGTTCATGATATCGACGTCATAGGTCTTGACGTGCTGTTCCAGCGCCATGGCAAACTTCGGACCATCGGTTTCCTTGACGGAAATGAAATTCTCGATGGCCATGGTGTCGAGGGTCTGGCCGCCGAAACGCTCGGCCAGCACGCCCGTCTTGATGCCTTTGCGGGCCGCATAGATGGCCGCTGCCGCGCCGGCAGGACCGCCGCCGACGATCAGTACATCAAAGACATCTTTTTTCGACAACGCTGCCGCCTGGCGTGCGCCGGCGTTGGTGTCGAGCTTGGCGAGGATTTCCTCGACATTCGTGCGTCCCTGGCCGAAGTGCTCGCCATTCAGGAACATCATCGGCACGGCCATGATCTGGCGCTCTTCCACTTCTTTCGGGAACACGCCGCCATCGATGGTGGTGACCTTGATGCGCGGGTTGATCACCGCCATGGCATTCAATGCCTGCACCACTTCCGGGCAGTTATGGCAGGAGAGCGAAATAAACGTTTCAAACTCGTAATCGCCGTCGAGGTTGCGGATCTGCTCGATCACGGCGTCGTCGAACTTGATGGTGTGGCCGCCCACTTGCAGCAGCGCCAGCACGAGCGAGGTAAATTCGTGGCCCAGTGGCACACCGGCGAAACGCACGCCGATATCGGAGCCGGTACGGTTGATGCTGAACGACGGCGCCCGTACGCCAGCGTCAAGGCGCTCGACCAGCGTGATCTTGTCGCTCAACAGGACTATCTCCTGGAGCAATTCCTTCATCTCGCGGGCTTTTGCGCTGTCATCGAGAGAAGCGACCAGCTCAAGCGGATACACCACTTTTTCCAGGTAGGATTTCAGTTGGGTTTTGAGGGTTGCATCTAACATGATTTTTTCTTCCTTTACAAATATTTAGGCGAATGCCGGGCCGGACGCCCGGTCCGGCATCGCGGTAACTACTTGTTTGCTACGTGGTGCATCGAAACTTAGATCTTGCCAACCAGGTCCAGCGATGGGGTCAGCGTTGCTGCGCCTTCCGTCCATTTGGCTGGGCAAACTTCGCCTGGGTGAGCGGCAACGTATTGAGCTGCCTTGACTTTGCGCAACAGTTCCGATGCGTCACGGCCGATGCCGTTGTCATGCACTTCCAGCACTTTGATGAAGCCGTCCGGATTGATGACGAAGGTACCGCGCAGTGCCATGCCTTCTTCTTCGATCATGACTTCGAAATTGCGCGACAGGGTACCGGTTGGGTCACCGATCAGTGCGTATTGCACTTTTTTGATCGCGTCCGAGGTGTCGTGCCATGCTTTGTGCGCGAAATGCGAGTCGGTCGAGATGCCGTAGACATCGACGCCCAGCTTCTGGAACTCGGCGTGGTGATCGGCCAGGTCTTCCAGTTCGGTTGGGCAAACGAAGGTGAAGTCGGCTGGGTAGAACACGAATACCGACCACTTGCCTTTCAGCGACGCTTCCGTCAGGTCGACGAATTTGCCATTGTGGAATGCGGTTGCCTTGAATGGTTTAACTTGGGTATTGATGAGCGACATAATCATTTCCTCTCGTGTGGTGAATCAGTAAGACTCTAGTGTAAGGGGTTTTATCCCATATGCAAAATTGATTATCACAATAGTTTCAATTAGTTTTAGCTATCGCGACACCATGAGAACTCCATGATAGGCAGTTCCCACGGGATTGGATAGCGGTGACAGTGGATACCCCTGCCGCCGCCAGGTGTTTAGTTCTTGAGTTCTTCCGGTACCTTGCCGCCGTTTTCCGCCAGCTTGATCATCACCTGGCGGTGCAGCCAGATATTCATGCTGGCCGAATCATTGGTGTCGCCCGTGAAGTGCAGCTCTTGCGCCAGTTCCTTGCGCGAAGCCAGGCTGCTGTCGAGTTGAAGCAATTTCATCAGGTCGACGATGGACGTGCGCCAATTGAGTGTTTCCGCGTTCTTGCCGGCCAGGTCGACCAACACCACTTCCACGTCCACCACTGGCACGGCAACCGCTGGTGCAGCGGCGGCTGCCGGTGCCGCTGGCGCGTCGGTAGCGGCCGCTGGCGTGGCTGCCGGAGCAGCGTCGGACGAATGGTGGAAGATTTTGTTATAAATATTGCTGAAAATGCCCATGAGGTCACCTCGAGTTGAGTGAATGGAAGAAGGTTTGCCTGCGCGCCCGGTTCATGACGCGAACCGGTGACAGCTGGAGCCGGGCGCAGGCGCCAGCCTGTCGAGTATAAGCCCGTTCAGGCCGGAGGCCCTGTCCCGCAGGGCAGTGGACATCTGGTGGCAGGGCGCGCCGGTTTCAAGGGTGCAAGGGCCGCCGGGCGTGCAGCAGCGCATCGAATGCTTCGATGGCCAGCGGCGGCGCAAACAGCTCGCCTTGCGCAAAATCGCAGCCGATTTCCAGCAGCCGCGCGCGCTGCTCTTCGGTCTCCACCCCTTCGGCGATGACTTGCAAGCCCAGCTTGTGCGCCATGGTGACGATGGCTTCGCACAACACCAGTTCGCTGGCACCGGGCGCCAGCTTGCGCACCAGCACGCCGTCGAGCTTCAGGTAGTCGATACTGCACTGCTGCAATTGCGTCAGCGAGGCGGGGCCGCTGCCGAAGTTGTCCAGGGCGATCTGCAAGCCTGCCTCGCGCAAGTGCTGCAGCCGCGGCGCCATGCCGCTGCCGGCGCCCAGCAGCGCATCTTCGCGCATGTCGAGCACGATAGCCGAAGCCGGCACATCGAGCGCCATCAGCTGGCGCAGCCAGGTGCCGGGCGCCTCGACTTCACGCTGCAGCTCCAGCGGCGACTGGTTCAGGCACAGTTGCAGCCCCGGCAAACCGATGGCCTGGCCCTGCGCGCGCCAGCGCAGCAGTTGCGCGGCCGCCGTGCGCAGCACCCAGTCGCCGATGTCGACGATCAAGCCGCTGCTCTCGGCCAGCGCCAGGAAATCCGGCGGGCACACGATGCCCCGCTGCGGATGGTGCCAGCGCAGCAAGGCTTCCACCTTGGCAATATTGCCGCTGTGCAGTTCGACGATGGGCTGGTAATACAGCTGCATCTGCTGTTCGCGCAAGGCCGTGCGCAAGTCCGCCCCCATGCGCATGCGGTTGACGGCCGCCACCTGCATCGCGGGCGTAAAATAACTGTAGCGGTTGCGCCCCGCGCCTTTCGACACATACATGGCCTGGTCCGCATGCTTGAGCAGGTCCTCGATCGTGCCCGCGTCGTCCGGATACAGGGTGATGCCGATCGAGGCCGAAACGAAGGCCTGCTCCTGTCCCAGCAGGAACGGCGCCAGCAAGCCGTCGAGTATCTGCCGCGCGATGCGGTCAACTTGCTGCAGATCATCGAGGTCGGACAGGATCACCGTGAATTCATCGCCGCCCAGGCGCGCCACCGTATCCGTTTCGCGCACGCCCACGCGGATGCGCCGCGCCGCTTCGATCAGCAAGATATCGCCCTGGTGGTGACCGAGGGTGTCGTTGACTTCCTTGAAATGGTCGAGGTCGATGAACAGGATGGCCACGCGGCTCGTATCGCGCCGTCCCTGAGCCAGCGCCTGGCGCAGGCGCTCGTGGAACATGCGGCGGTTCGGCAATTGCGTCAAGGTATCGAAATTGGCTTGCTGCCAGATCAGCGCTTCCGTTTGCCGCTTGTCCGTCACATCTTCCAGCATGCACAGGTGGTGCGGGCCGCCGTGGCACGCCGTGGCGATGGCCGTCACCGAGGCATCGACCCACACCACGTCGCCATCGGGACGCACGATGCGCTTGGCGTGGCGGAAGCCCGGCATGCGCCGCGCCAGCAACTGCGCCACGTGTGCCTGCTCACCCGCCACGTCATCGGGATGACTGATCTCCATCCAGTTCGAGCGCTTCATATGCTCCAGGCTGCGCCCGGCGATGGCCAGATAGCGCGGATTGATATCCAGAAACTGTCCGCTCACGGTATCGATCAGGGCGATGCCCATCGGTGCTTCCTCGAACATGGTGCGAAAGCGCAATTCCCCTTGCCGGATGGTTTCTTCCGTGCGGCGGCGCTCGCGCGCCAGGTTGCTGAAGTGAAAGGCAGCCGACACGGCCAGCAAGCTGCCCGCCACACCCAGCGACAGATACAACCAGCCCAGGTCGGCGCCTGGCACGGGGTGATACAGGAAGCCCTGGTAGGCGCGGCTGTCCGTGGCATTGCGCGGCAGCACGCCCATGGCGGCATAGGTGTCGGCGATATGCTGCCAGCGCTGGGGATTCATGTAGCCAAGTTCCACCAGCACGGGCTGCAGCAGCACTTCCATCTGCTGCGCCTCGTACAGCAGATGCGCCGGGTCGTGGCGCTGGCTGTATTTGGCATGGATCAGATGCGCCATTTCCTCGCGGTGCGCCATCGCGTATTGCCAGCCGCGCAGGCTGGCCGCGCGGAACGCTTTGACGCGCTCGGGATGGCGGCGCAGTTCGTACTCGCTGGTAAACAGGTTGTCGCCATAGAAATCGATGCCGGCCGTGCGCGGCGTAAACTGGTAGTAGGGAAAGCCCGCCCGGTCCAGGTAATCCGCTTCGTTGGTGGAATACGCGGCAATGGCGTCGACCTTGCCATCGATTAAATCCTCGATCCGGTAGCTGGGCGGCAGGTGCCGCATCTGTTCCGGCGCGACGCCCATTTTCTGCAGAAACAGCGAGATTTCATCGGATGCGGCTGCCACATCGGTGGCCGCACCGATCATCACCGGCGCCCCCACCAGCCGGTGCACGTCCGGTGCGCCGCCATGCTGGCGCATCAGCAGCACGCTGGGCGAATGCTGGAACACCACGGCCAGCACCACCACGGGCTTGCCGGCCATACGGCTGAGCAACAAGGTACTGTTACCCACGCCGTAGTCGGCCTGGCCCGTCAGCACGGCCGCCTCGGCAAGCGGCACGCCGCTGCCTTCGACCAGTTTGACTTCCAGCCCCGCCTCGCGGTAATAACCTTGCTCGATGGCCGCGTAATAGCCGGCAAACTGGAACTGGTGCGTGAAATTGAGCTGCAGGGAGATAGCTTCCAGCGCGCGGGCGGGCGTGGTCAGGCACAGCAGCAGAATGAAACAGCAGCGGAAAGCGTCGAATGCTTTCATCGGCATGGCAGGACACCACTGGAAACTGCCGAGCTGGCAGGGTACGACTATTGTAGCCGCCCCCTTTTGCGGATGGATAATTATTTCACTAAGAACAATAACGTTGATGTTTTTGGCAAACAATCTGACGTTCGTTTGCGCTAGAACACGACGCCTGCCACCAAAATGATGTTGGCATACGGACTGCACTCACCCGTACGCACGATGGCGCGCGCGCCCTTGCTCAATTGCTTGAACTCCTCGTGCGTCACCTGGCGCGCATCGGGCACAGCCAGGGCCGCCACCTGCGCCGCCATGGCCGGATTGTGCTGCGGCAACTCGCTGGCGAGCAAATGGTATTCCACTTGCATTTCAGTCAATACCGCATTGACGGTATCGATGAAGCCGGGGATGCCGCGCGTCAGGGCCAGGTCGATCAGGGGCACGCCCGGCTGCGAGGGCAAGCCCGCGTCGCCGATGACGAGCATGTCGCCATGACCGAGCGATGCAATCATTTGCGACAACGCAATATTAAGCAGCGGTGTTTTTTTCATGGTCTCAGAACAGCTCGTGCAAGTGGGGAATCGAGGTTTGCGCACCGGGCTTGGTGACGCTCCAGGCGGCTGCGCGCTGGCCTTGCTGGATCGCTTCGGCCTCGTCCATGCCGGACGCCAGGCCGGCGACAAAGCCGCCGATAAAGGTGTCGCCGGCGGCCGTCGTATCGACGGCTTGCACCACCTCGGCCGGGAAGGTGAAATCGCCGCCATACAGGGCCGCGTGCACGCCCTTGGAGCCGAGCGTGATGATGACGTTGTCGCTGCCCAGCTTTTGCAGCGCGGCCGCCAGCGCCTGGACGTCCGCGCCGTCCGGGCTGACGCCGGCCAGCATGGCCGCTTCGATTTCATTCGGAATCAGGTAGTCGACCAGTTCCAGCACGCCTGCCGGCAAGCTGGCGGCCGGGGCCGGGTTCAGCACCACCGTCTTGCCCAGCGAACGGGCCAGTTTAATGGCGTGCACGACGGTGGCCATCGGCGTTTCCAGCTGCAGCACGACAATATCGGCCTGCTCGATCAGCTCTTTTGCCGCGTCGATATGCGCGGGGCTCAATAAATCGTTGGCGCCGCCGGCAATCACGATGCTGTTCTGGCCGTTGTCGTCGACCAGGATGGAAGCGATGCCGGACGCGACACCGGGCAAGGTGGTGATGTGGCTGTCGATGATGCCGTCGCCCACCAGCGCCGCGCGCAAGGTCGCGCCGAAGGCGTCGTCGCCCACGCAGCCGATCATGGCCACTTGCTGGCCACCGGCGGCTACTTTGCCGCTCAGGCGCGCGCAGGCCACGGCCTGGTTGGCGCCCTTGCCGCCAGGAATGGTTCGAAACGCGCCGCCCGTCAGGGTTTCGCCGGGGAGGGGCATGCGCGGCACGCGCAAGACCAGGTCCATATTGATGCTGCCGATAACCACGATCATGATGTCATTCCCATCAGTTCAGTTGCAGGTGAAGAAGTAGGTGCGGAAGAAGGTACAGTGGCGGCCACGCTGGAGCCGCGCACGTGCAGCTCGGGTGCGATGCTGCGCTGCTGGCGCGGCAAGGCGGGGTCGGCGATGCGCGCCAGCAGGCAGGCGGCCGTGATATGGCCCAGCTCGCGCGTGTTTTGCGCCACGCTGCTCAAGGCAGGATGCACGAAGCTGGCCAGGTCGATATCGTCGAAGCCGACGACGGCCAGTTCGGCCGGCACGGCAATGCCCCGCTCGGCGGCGGCGCGCAAGGCGCCAAAGGCCATCAAATCATTGCAGCAGAACAAGGCGTCGGGGCGCTGGCCTGGCGGCAGCGCCAGCAAATCCAGCGCGGCCGCATAACCGCCCGCGCTCGTAAAATCGCCATGCACGCACAGGGCGTCGGCCAGGACCACGCCCGCGTCCGCCATGGCGCTGCGCGCACCGGCTATGCGCTCGTTGGAAATGCGCACTTCGCGGGGACCGGCGATGCAAGCAAGGCGCCGGCGTCCCAGGCCCAGCAAATGGCACGCGGCCAGGGCACCGCCGGCGCGGTTGTCGACGGCCACCGCATCGATGGACAGGTCGCTGGGCGCGCGGTCGAGCAGCACGGCCGGCACCTTCATCTTGCGCAGCAATTCGCCATCGCTGTCGGCCAGCGCGGACAGGATCAGGCCGTCGCAGCGTTTGGTCAAGAGCACGTTCAGGTAGTCGCGCTGCTTGACGGGGTCGTCATCGGAATTGCACAAAATCACGCTGTAGCCGGCCGCGTAGCAGCTATCCTCGATGCCGCGCGCCACTTCCGAAAAATACGGATTCGTATTATTCGGAATGATCAGGCCGATGGTGCCCGTGCTGCGGCTGCGCAGGGAGCGCGCCAGCGCGCTGGGCACGTAATGCAACTGCTCCGCCGCCGCCAGCACGGCGCGGCGCGCCGCGTCGCTGACGGGGCGGGTATTGTTGAGGACGTGCGACACGGTGGTAAACGACACCCCCGCCGCCTGCGCCACTTGTTTGATCGTTGCCATGGGCCAGTATTATGAACGCTCGCCGCGGCGGCGGTAAGTGTCGAGCACCACGGCGGCGACGATCACCAGGCCCGTGACGATGCGTTTCACGGGTTCCGACACGCCCACTTGCGCCAGGCCCGCTTCCAGCACGGAAATGATCAACACGCCGATAAACGTGCTGATGACGGAACCGCGTCCGCCCATCAGGCTCGTGCCGCCGATCACGACGGCGGCGATCACTTGCAATTCCATGCCCACGCCGCCGTTCGGGTCGGCCGCTTCCAGGCGCGAGACCTGGAACAGCGCGCCCACGCCAGCCAGAAAGCCCATCAGGGCAAACACCAGCACTTTTGACGGTTTCGTATTGATGCCGGACAAACGCACGGCTTCTTCATTCGTGCCGATGCCGATCCAGTGGCGTCCCAGCACCGTGCGCGTGAGCACCAGGTGGCCGATGACAACAATCGCGATGGCGGCGATGAAGGCCGGCGACAGGCCAAAGGCGATCGGCGAGCTGATGCCGTCCACGGCGCTGCCGATGTATTCCGTGCGCGAGTTCGTCACTTGATACGCCATGCCGCGCGCCATTTCCAGCACGCCCAAGGAGACGATGAACGAGGGAATGCGCCAGCCGACGGAAATCAGGCCGGTCGTCGCGCCGCACAGGGCGGCGACGAACATGCCCAGCAGGGCCGCGCTCCACACGGGCCAGCCCCAGTGCACGACAGCGAGCGACAGCACGGAAGCGGCCAGCGCCATGACGGAGCCGACGGACAAATCGATGCCGCCGATGATCAATACAAAGGTCATGCCGACGGCCATCACCACCAGGGTCGGGATGTTGTTCGACAGGGTACTCAAGGTCGCCAGAGTAAAGAAGTTTTCGCTGGCAAACGAGAACAGCACGCACATGGCGAGCAGGGCGCCGATCAGGCCCGCATAGTTTTTCAGGTCGGCCAGGCTGCGCTGCAGATACGAAGGAGAGGAATGGGTGGTCATGGGAATCTTTCCGGCGGATCAGGCCGCAGCTGGAGTGGAAGTGGGGGTCAAATAGCCGGAGAAAGCGGCTGACAGCAGCGCGTCCTGGCTCCAGGCGCCGCGCTCGAAGGTCTCGACGATGCTGCCGGCGCTCATGACGGCGATGCGGTCGCAGATCAGCATCAGCTCGCGCAAGTCGCTCGAGACGATGACGAGACCCTTGCCCTGGCGCGCCTGTTCGGCCAGCACCTGATAAATATCAAACTTGGCGCCGATATCGATGCCGCGCGTGGGTTCGTCGAACAGCATCACGGGGCAGTCGCGATACAGCCAGCGGGCGATCACCACCTTTTGCTGGTTCCCGCCGGACAATTCGGCCACCGTTTGCGCGCTGTTGCGCGAGCGGATGCCCAGGCGCTGAATGTAATCGTCGGCCACCGTCGCTTCGGCCGCATCGTTGAGCCAACCGGCGCCACTGACGGTGTCGAGCGAGGCCAGGGTCGTGTTGACGGCGATGGACTGGCGCAGCAACAAGCCTTGTCCCTTGCGGTCTTCCGTGATCATGGCGATGCCGGCTTTCACGGCGGCCTGCGGCGAGTGCAAGGCGGCGGGTACCTCGCTGTCGCCGAGGAACACGTCACCGGCGTCGGCGCGGTCGGCGCCGAAGATCAGGCGCAGCAATTCCGTGCGGCCCGAGCCGATCAGGCCGGCGATACCGAGGATTTCGCCGGCGCGCAAGTCGAACGAAGTCGGGTTGACCACCTTGCCGCGCGCCAGTCCGCGCACGCGCAGCAGCGGCGCGCCGATAGTGCGGCCGCTCAGGTCGACGGCGTCATCGGCCGAACGGCCCACCATCAGGCTGACCAGGTCGGCGGCGGAGTGGCCGGCGATATCGTCATCGCACACGAGCTGGCCGTCGCGCAGCACGGCGATGCGGTCGGCTACGCGCTTGAGTTCTTCCAGGCGGTGGGAAATATAGATGATGCACACGCCTTCGGCTTTCAGGCGCTCGATTTGCAGAAACAGCAATTCCACCTCGCGGTGCGTCAGCATGGCCGTCGGCTCATCGAGCACCAGCAGGCGGCAGGAACCAATTAAATTGCGCGCGATTTCGATCATTTGCTGGTGGCCGATGCCCAGCTCGCCAACCAGGGTCCACGGGTCGAGTCCGCCCAGGCCCACTTGCTCCATCTGTTCGCGCGCGTCGCGCTCCAGACGGCTGCGGTCGATGAAGCCGAAACGCTGCGGCAAATTTTTCAGGTACAGGTTTTCCGCGATCGACAGGGTGGGAATCAAATTGAGTTCCTGCATCACCATGCGGATGCCCAGCGCCTCGGCGGCGCCGCGCGAGGCGGGCTGGTAAGGCTTGCCGTCGAGCAGCATCGTGCCCGTCGTGGCTTGCTCCAGGCCGCAGATGATCTTCGACAAGGTGCTCTTGCCCGCGCCGTTCTCGCCCGTCAGCGCCAGCACCTGGCCAGCGGCGAAGCGCAAGCCCACGCCGCCCAGCACGGGGCCGACATAGGACTTGCCGATGTTGTCCAGGGTCAATAGAGGGGTGGCGGCTGATGGCGCCGGGGGTATGTCGGTAGGCATGATAAAACTCCGCGGTAGTGGCGGCGGGGCCAGCGGCGCCTGCTCGATGAGCAAGCGGGCGCCGGCCCCGGCGGGATCAAACGATCAGGACTTGGCGCCCTTGGCGACCAGTTCGACCTTGGTTTCGATGACGCCACCGAGCTCGGCCTGTTTCTTCTTCTGTGCCAGCGCTTTCAGCACGGTCTCGATGCCGAACACGGCTTGCTGCGAACCGAACTGGTCGGCGGTGGCCAGCACGCGGCCATCGGCCAGCATCGGCTTGATGGCGTTGATGTTGTCGTAGCCGACGACGAGCACTTTGCCCGTCTTGCCGGCCGCCTTGATGGCGGAAATGGCGCCGATGGCCATGTTGTCGTTACCGCACAGCAAGGCCTTGATATTCGGGTTGGCGTTCAGCATGGCGGCGGCCACCGTGTTGGCAGGGGCGATTTCCCACTGGCCCGACTGCACGCTGACGACTTTCGCACCGGCCGCGTTCATGGCGTCCTGGAAACCCAGGGTACGCTGCTGCGCGTTGTAGGTAGTCGACACGCCTTCGATGATGCCGACGGGATCGCCCTTCTTGATCTGCTTGGCCAGATAGTCGCCGACGACCTTGGCGCCCTTGCGGTTGTCCGGACCGACGAACGGCACGGTGATGCCCTTCTCTTTCAGGGCGCCCTCGTCGAGCTTGTTGTCGATATTGACGACGATGATGCCCGCGTCGATGGCCTTTTTCAGCACCGGCACCAGCGCTTTCGAGTCGGCCGGCGCGATCACCAGCGCGTTGACGCGCGAGACGATCATTTGCTCGACCAGCTTAATCTGGCTAGACGTATCCGTTTCATCCTTGATGCCGTTCGACAGCAAGTCGTACTTGGCGGCATTCGCCTTCTGGTGCGCCTTGGCGCCATTTTCCATGGTCAGGAAAAATTCATTGGCAAGCGACTTCATCACCAGCGCCACCTTCGGTTTGGCAGGTGTCTGCGCCATCGCCGGCACGGCGGGCAAGGCACACACCAGGACAGCGGCGGCAATCATTTTCAGGCGAATACGGGATGTCATGAGCGTCTCCAGAGTTGTTGGTCAAGCATGTGTAGAGCATGCTTTTATGGAATTTCGTTGCGCGCAAACGTTTGCGCGAAGCGAATAGTGCCTCAATGCCCTATTACAGTGCAAGCAAAACAGTATGTGCGGTGCAGCAAAAAGGGAGCGCCCAGAGGGGGACGGGCAGGCTGATGCGATCAGCCTGCCGAGGGGAAATGCGCGTCAGTCAGGACTTTGTTGCGGGACGGGCGCTGGCCCACTGCACCGCCAGCACGCTAGCCAGCACCAGCAGCAAGCCCAGCATCGACCAGCCCGTCATGGCCTGGCCCAGCAGGGCCCAACCCAGCACCACGGCCATCAGGGGACTGAGCAGTCCCAGCGAAGACACGGCCACGGGCGACAGCCTGGCGATGCCGCGAAACCACAGCGCATACGCCAGCAGGGCACCGGCCAGGCACAGGTAGGCGTAGGCCAACACTTGCTGCAGGGACAAGGCCGGCAACGGTGCATCGGCCAGCCAGGCGACGGGCGCCAGCATCAGGCCGCCGAGCAACAATTGCCAGCCCGTCAGCGCCAGCACGGGCAAGTCCGGCTTCCAGCGCCGCGTCAGATACGTGCCGGCCGCCATGCAGGCCGTGCCGCCCAGCGCGGCGGCGATGCCGATGGGTTCCCACACCGTGCGCGGCGACAACAACAAGACGCCCATGCCAGCCACGCCCAGCACGCTGGCCCCCAAGGCCAGGCGGGCTGGGCGGCGTCCTTCCACGCCCCAGGCCAGGCCCATCACCAGCAGCGGCTGGATGGCCCCCACCACGGCCGCTAGGCCACCCGGCAAGCGGTAGGCGGCGACGAACAGCAGCGCCTGGAACACGCCGATATTGAGCGCGGAAAGAATCAGCACGCGGCCCCAGTCGCGCCGCGCGGGCAGGCGCCGCATCAGCAGCAGCAACAGCAAGCCAGCCGGCAACACGCGGATCAGGGCTGCCGTGAAGGGCCGGTCCGGCGGCAGCAGTTCGGACGTGACGATATACGTGGAACCCCAGATCAGGGGCGCCAGCGCCGTGAGCAGAATGTCGCCCCAGGCGGGACGGGCAGAAGAAGAGCTCATGTAACTATCTCGACATTAAGATAAAAGTCCAGTGTGGACGCGTACTATCTTGATGTCAAGATAAATTGACAGGCGCGCCGCTGCCTGGCGGGCGTAAAAAAACCCGGCATGGCCGGGCTTCTGGAATGATGCAAGGCGGCACGCTGCGCCACCCGCCGGATGCTTAATCGCGCACGCGCTGCAGCACCGTGATCGGCATGCCGCCGATGCTGAGCGTAGCCGTGTTGTTGCTATTGCTCAGGCTGATTTGCATGGCCATGCCGCCTGCGCCTTCCGGCGCGAACGTCACGACATTGCCCTCGGTGGTAAAGGTGCCTTTGCTTGCCTTGGCATTCTCGATGACGCTGTCACGCGTAAACTCCAGCACACCGCCCATCGGTGCCTTCCACTTGCCCACCAGCGGGTGGCCGCCAAAGCTGAACAGGCCTTTCAGTTTGTCCAGCATGCCCGGTCCCTGGGTGGCCGACGCATTGCCCAAGGCCCCTGCCATGGCCATGCTCATGGCGGCCTGCTGCAGTTGCGCGCGGTCGGTGACTTGCCATTGCTTGTCGACCAGCGCCAGCGGCAATTCCACTTCCAGGTCACCGTGCGGCAAGCGTTGCAGGATCAGTGCCCGGTCCGCCGATTTGGCCAGCCACGTCGCCTCATCGGTCAAGGCCAGCTTGGCAGTGGCCATTGCTACCTGCTGACCGCCTATCTCGCGCACCTGCTCGTAGCCGCTGACCTTGGCCACTTTCACGCCCTTGGCCACGCACAGCTTGTCGCCGCGCAAGGCTGCCTTGCCCGGGGCGGCCAGCGCGTAGACAAATTGCGATTGCGCAAGCCAGCCACCGCTGCTCTGCTCGACGGGAGCGGCGTACAGCCCGCTACGCACGAGGATATCGAGCCATTGCCGCGTGGAACTGTCGTACGAGGCCACGCGGATTTCTTCCTTCTGGTACGGCAAGTTGGTCAAGCAGAGCAACTTGTCGCGCGCCGCCTCGTCGGCCGTCAGGTGGGCATCGATGGCGCGGCTGAAACTGCTGGCCGAGGCCGCTTCGGGCGCCAGCAGCCACGCCAGGGCGCCGCCAGCCACGATGACTACCGCCAGCACGCCGCCGGCAATCATGACGTGGCGCCGCTGTACGCCGGCCCCGGCCGGACTGGCCGGCGCCGGCGCTGCCGCGGCAGGCAAGGTATTGCCGCATTCATCGCAAAAGCGCGCCCCCGGGGCATAGGCCGTGCCGCATTTGGTGCAGAAGTGAGCCATGGTGTGCCTTACTTGAGTTTGTGCGCGCATTCGCCGCAGAACACGTCATCGGACGCGACCGGTGCCTTGCAGCTCGGGCATTGCAGGCTGTCTGCCGGCGCAGCGGCTGGAGCGGCTGGTGCCGTCGCCTGCTCGGCGAGGGCGCGCGCACGTTCACGCGCTTCCTCGGCCTTTTTCTTGACCACCGCCAGGCCGTCGTTCAGGCTCGCTTCCGAGGCGCTGAAATCGACATTGCGCGTGGCGTTCAGGTAAATGATGCACACGCCCTTGGTGAAGATCAGGCCAGGCACAACGGCTGCGGCCGCCATCAGCAAGCCGCCGCCCAGGCCGGCAGCGATGATATAGCCGGAACCGCTGCCGCCACCCAGGCCCGAGGCCAGCGCGTACATATTCATCTGGCCGCCCAGACCCAGGATGCCGGCCGACATGCCCGTGGTCAGCGACACGCCCGTGCCCAGCACACCAAAGATCAGCAGCGCGGTAAACGACGTGATCAGGAACAGCAGCACTTCCAGCAGGATCACCGACACCAGCTTGGTGCGCACGATCAGGTTCAGGCGGGCAATGATCTGGAACACGCTGGCGCCCGACCAGGCGGCAGGGCCGGCCAGTGGCAGCATCACGTAGAACAGCGCAAACACCAGCACGCCCAGCACGATGGCCGACAAGGGGAAGACCACCGCGTACAGCACGGGGCCCAGCACGGGGATTTTGCAGACGAACAAGATGATGGCGATGACGATCATGGCCGCCAGCACGATCAAAAATTCCAGGAAGACGACCGCGATCAGGCGGTGGCTGGTGTACAGCGAGACGAGCACGGCATCAACCAGGCTCAAGCCAGGCTGGCCCTGCGCATCGCGCATCAGCAGGATGCCCACGGCGTTGGAACCGTAGAACATCACCAGAAAGGCCATCAAGCCGCCCAGGAAGGCCAGCACGACACTGCTCATGCTGCCGGCGAGCATCGTCAGCACGCCGCCGACGAGCACCGCGCCGATGAAGGTCAGGGCCAGCAGGGCAATCGCGCGGAAATTCTTGATGGCATCGGTCGCTTCGATCAGCGATCCCACGGCGGAGGAAAAGGGAAACGGTTTATGTGCTTCTGTGGAAATGGTCATGTCTAGCCTGGAAGGGGGAAATCGGGATGGGACGGCCTGCCTGGCCGCCCCGTGGTATTGCAGTGTCAGTACGCCAGCGCCAGTTGCAGCTCGCTCGCAGGCGCCTGGCGCTGGACGATCTGCAGTTTGACGTCCTGGCCGCCGACACGCTTGCTATTCAGGTACAAGGCGGTACGCACGGGATAAATGCCCTGCGGCACGCCTTCGGGCATGGGAATCGAGAAACCGCCCTTGTAGGCGCCGCTGCCGTTATTGCTGCTGACCACCTTGCGCACAGTTTTGATCAGGTCGCCATTTGGCTTGTACAGGCTCAATTCTTCTTCCACCAGCGGGTTCGGATCGCGCGTGCCGGCTGCCACTTCGATATACGAATTGGTCTGCGCCTTCTGGCCCGGACGTACGGAGGATGGCGTAAAGGCCGTCTCATACTTCACCAGCGTCGACTGCTCGGGCAGCTTGCCCTTGTTGGCCACCTTATAGTCGGCCTGCACCTGCTGCGCCGTCTTGACTTGCTGGCTTTGATAATTCAAAGCCACGCAGGCGAGTGCGCCCAGGCTGGCGCCCAGGGCCGCGCCGCGCACGGTATTCGTGCCACCGCCCAGCAAGCCGCCCACGACAGCGCCGATGCCGGCCAGCATGGCCGTATTGCATTCACCGCTGGCCGCTTCCGTGCCTGCGGTGGTGGTGCCGGTGGCGCCAGGGCCACCCGGCGCGGCGCAACCGGCCAGCATCGAGGACACAACCAGCAGCGCTACCATGGGCTTGGCAATTTGTTTCAAGTTTTTCACGTTATTCTCCGGGAGGAACAAAATAGGGGGAAGGCAAGCAGCGCGGCTTACTCGATCTGGATTTGCGACAGCGCCTTGTCTTGCGCGTCTTTCGCCTTGCGCTTGATGTCGAGCGCGTAGCGGTTGCCCTTGTCCATGCGCAACACGGCATTCGCGTTGGCAATGGCACAGTCGTATTTGCGCTGGCTCATGCAGTGGCTCGCTTCCGACAGGCTCTCCGTGATCACGCTTTCCAGGCCGTCAGCCTTGTTGGCGGGGGCGGCTGGCGGTGCGGCCTTGACGGGCTTGGCGGGCTTTTCCACGACCGGGGCAGGTGCAGGGGCTGGCGCTGGTGCAGGCTCGGGCGCGGGCGCAGGGGCGGCAACCGGTGCTGGCGCCGGGGCGGGCACCGCTGGCGTCACGGCAGGCTCGGCCGCCGTGGCGCCATCGAGCGCAGGGTCGCTGATGGCCAGCGGCTTCTCGGCAGCAGGCGCAGGTTCCGGCGGCACAGGTGGCACGGGTGCCGGCTGCGACGCTGGCGGCTTGCTTGACAGGAAATAATACCCGCCTGCACCGCCCAGCAGCACTACCGCTGCGACGACTGCGGCAATCAGCTTGAGGGGAAGGCCACGCGGTCGCTTGTCGTCTGGCGCTTTGGGCACGCTGGCGGGTGCGGCAGCAAGTTCTGGTGCGGGCGCGTGGACAGGTGCGGGTGCGGGTGCGGGTGCGGGTGCGGGTGCGGGTGCGGGTGCGGCTTCAGGCTGGCGCTTTTCCAGCACGGGCGGCGGCGCCGGTGCCGCGACAGGTTCCGCCACTGGCGCCGGGGCAGGTTCCGCCACTGGCGCCGGGGCAGGTTCAGGCATGGGCTCGATGGCGGGCGTAATGACCGGTTCCGGCAGAGGCGGCGGCGCCGTTGCGGCAACGGGCGCTACGGCAAAGCTGAACGCGCATTTGGGGCAGAATCTGGCATCGGCCTTGCAATCATGGCCGCACTGGCCACAGGATTTGCCTGGCACCTGGGCGGCAACAATCGTGGCAACGGCAAACGTCGTGCCGCACGAAGAACAGAATTTTGCACCCGGTTTATTCTCGGCCTGGCAGGAAAGGCATTTCAATTGGCATCTCTTTTCATATCAACGCTGACGCCGTACGCCCGCATCGCTTGCCAGAATGGCAGCTTTGTTGCCGTACGGCTAAATATGCAACGAGTATATTTTCAAACAGCAAGTTGCCACAAGAGAAAATTGCCTTTTGCTCTATTCAAATTTTAAATATTGGTAAAAATCCTGCCGCCAAGGAGATCTCGCGCACCACCTTGGTGCACGGAAAGCAAAAAACCCGGCAACGCAGTGTGCGTTGCCGGGTTTTCAGGCGATGCCCGAAGGCCGAAGGCCTAAGGCAGCTTACTTGCGCCCGCCGCGTGCTGGCGCGGCATGGCCGCCCTTGGCCGGTGGCTTGCTGCCACGGCCCATCGGCACGGCGGCCGGCTTGGCCTTCGTCTTGATGGTCGACAAGATCGAGGGCCGTACCTTCGACTCGGCAGCCGATGCTTTCGGCGCCGCTGCCGTGCCGCCCAGGGCGATGCGGTTCTTGCCCGGCGTGACCTTGAACTTGTCCGGCGTGCCGGCACCATGCGTCTGGCGGCTGCGTTCGCCTGCGGCCAGGCCGCCCGACTCGGACGAGGTCCAGGCAGGAATCAAGTGCTTGTCGCCATTGCCGATCAAATCGCCACGGCCCATGTTGACCAGCGCTTCGCGCAAAATCGGCCAGTTGGCCGGGTCCTGGTAGCGCAGGAAAGCCTTGTGCGTGCGGCGGATCTTGCCGCTGCGCGCCGTTTCCACCACTTCCGAGTCAGCCGTGACCTTACGCAAAGGATTCTTGCGTGTGTGATACATGGTCGTGGCCATGGCCATCGGCGTGGGCATGAAGGTTTGCACCTGGTCCAGCTTGAAATTGTTTTTCTTCAGCCACAGGGCCAAATTGAGCATGTCCAGGTCCGTCGTGCCCGGATGGGCGGCAATGAAGTACGGGATCAAATACTGCTTCTTGCCCGCTTCCAGCGAGAAACGGTCGAACATTTCCTTGAACTCGTCATACGCACCGATGCCGGGCTTCATCATCTTCGACAAAGTGCCCTCTTCCGTGTGCTCGGGCGCAATTTTCAAGAGGCCGCCGACGTGGTGCGTCACCAACTCTTTGACGTATTCGGGCGAACGCACGGCCAGGTCGTAGCGCAAGCCCGAGCTGATCAGCACTTTCTTGATGCCGGGAATGGCGCGCGCCTTGCGATACAGGGAAATGAGCTTGCTGTGGTCCGTGCCCAGGTTGACGCAGATCGATGGGTACACGCAGGACAGGCGGCGGCACGACACTTCGATCTCTTTGTCCTTGCAAGCGAGGCGGTACATATTCGCCGTCGGACCACCCATATCGGAAATGGTACCCGTAAAGCCTTTGGTTTTATCGCGGATATGCTCGATTTCGCGCAGGATCGACGGTTCCGAACGGCTCTGGATAATGCGGCCTTCATGCTCGGTGATCGAACAGAAGGTGCAGCCGCCGAAGCAGCCGCGCATGATGTTGACGGAAAAACGGATCATTTCCCAGGCGGGAATGTGCGCCTTGCCATAGCTCGGGTGCGGCGCGCGCGCGTAATTCATGTCATACACGCCATCCATCTCGTCCATGGCCAGCGGCAGCGGCGGCGGATTGAGCCACACGTCGCGTTCGCCGTGCGCCTGCACCATGGCGCGCGCATTGCCGGGATTCGATTCCAGGTGGAACACGCGCGAGGCATGCGCATACATCACCGGGTCATCCTTGACGACGTCGTAGGCGGGCAGACGCACGACCGTCTTGTCGTGCTTTTCCTTGGCCATGGCCAGGCGCTCTTCGCGGCTCATGATGCGGATCGGCTTGATGACTTCGGCCGATTTCGAGGCATTTTCCGTGGCGCAGGCGGTCTTGTCTTCCTGCACCATCTCATACGGGCTGTAGTGCGGATCGACCTTGCCGGGCACGTCGACGCGGGTGGAATTGTGCACGCCCCAGTCGTCGCCGGGCAGCCAGCCGGCCGGCACCATGAAGGCCGTGCCGCGCAAGTCGCGGATATCCTTGATGGCTTCGCCGGCAGCCAGACGGTGCGTCAGGTCGACCAGCGCCCGTTCGGCATTGCCGAAAATCAGCAGATCGGCCTTGGAATCGGGCAAGACAGAACGGCGGACCTTGTCCGACCAGTAATCGTAATGGGCGATGCGGCGCAGCGACGCTTCGATGCTGCCGATGACCACCGGCACGTCGGGATACGCTTCGCGCGCGCGCTGGGCGTACACGGTGACGGCGCGGTCCGGGCGTTTATTCGGTTCGGCATTCGCCGTGTAGGCATCGTCGGAGCGGATCTTGCGGTCGGCCGTGTACTGGTTGACCATGGAATCCATGTTGCCGGCCGTAATGCCGTAATACAAACGCGGCTTGCCGAGGATGCGGAAGGCGTCGGCGGACAGCCAGTCGGGCTGGCTGATGATGCCGACGCGGTAGCCTTGCGCTTCGAGCAGGCGGCCAACCAGGGCCATGCCGAAACTCGGATGGTCGATGTAGGCGTCGCCCGTGACGAGGATGACGTCGCACTGGTCCCAGCCCAGCGCGTCCATCTCGGCACGCGACATCGGCAGGAAAGGCGCCACGGCAGCGCGGGCAGACCGCTTGGGAACGGTCGCGAATAAATTGGTAGGGGAGCTCATAGGGTACGGATTGTACCGGAATTGGCCATTTCCAACCTGGCGGCCTGATTTTTACTGTTGGATTTCAGTACAAAAAACGTTTATTTTTCAATCACTTGGGAAATTCCCATCGAGAAATTGTGACTGAGGAGCAGTTTTTATCATTGCATCAACATCGTCTCGGCGCCTCTCAAAACCGTAGCGAGCAAGCTCAATGCCGGGTTGAGTAGCGGAGAACCGTACGAAGGTACGGTGAGCAACGGATGCCCGGCAGTGGGCTGCGCAGTAGGTTTTCAGAGGTGCATCAGATACCCATATTGGCTAGAATCTCACCCAACTCCCGCAGCGCCGGCTCCAGTTTCGGATGCTTGACGGCGAACTTGGCCGACAATTCCTGGCTGCGCTCGGCCAGGCCATAGGTGGTCGACTCTTCTTCCTGTTCCTGCGCGGCGCGCTTTTCCATCAGCAACTTGATGTCAACATCGAGTTTTTGCAGCAAACCATGCAGCTCTTCATCGACGGGGCCGCTGGTTGCTAGTGTCGAATGCAGTTGTTGCAGCGATTCCTTGAGTTTGCTATCCATGTTTTTTCCTGTCAGTCCGTAAATTGCGTGTCCAGGAACAATTGTTCCACCTTGCTCCTGGCCCACGGGGTCTTGCGCAAAAACTTCAGGCTCGACTTGATGCTGGGATCGCTGATGAAGCAATTGATATCGATGTGCTTGGCCAAGCCGTCCCAACCGTAGTGGGCGTGCAGGCGCGTCACGATACCTTCCAGGGTAATGCCATTCAAATCTTGCTGACTCATATACTCTTTCGACTGCCTACTTATTTACATCTTACTCAATTCTACGCCGTCGGCACAGAAAGCTTGCGTGCGCCATGTCAACGCAACGCAAGCTTCTGATGAGGACGGATTACTTGGCGTTCAAGCCGCGGCGTTCCAGCAATGGTTCCACTGTAGCATCGCGACCACGGAAGTCACGGAACAGTTGCAGCGCATCGACGCTGCCGCCGCGCGACAGCAATTTGCTGCGGAACCAGTCGCCATTCTTGCGCGTCAGGCCGCCGTTTTCCTTGAACCAGTTGACCGATTCCGCGTCCAGCTTTTCCGACCACAGGTAGGCGTAATAGGCCGCCGAGTAGCCGCCCGAGAAGCTGTGCGAGAAGTAGCTGGTGCGGTAGCGCGGCGGTACGGGCGCGTAGTCGACGCCCGCGTCTTTCAGCGATGCCGCTTCAAAGGCCAGCACGTCGGTCGGAATCTGCGCTGGCGCCAGTTGGTGCCAGCGCTGGTCCAGCAGGGCCGCCGACAGGTATTCGGTGGTCATGAAGCCCTGGTTGAATTTCTTCGCCGCCGTGACTTTATCGAGCAATTCCTGCGGCATGGCCGCGCCGCTCTGGTAGTGCTTGGCGTAATTTTGCAGCACTTCCGGCCAGACGGCCCACATTTCATTGACTTGCGATGGATACTCGACGAAGTCGCTCGGCACGCTGGTGCCGGCAAAGCGCGGGTATTTCACGTTCGAAAACATGCCGTGCAGCGCATGGCCGAATTCGTGGAACATGGTCGTCACTTCATCGAACGTCAGCAAGGTCGGCTGACCGGCCGGCGGCTTCGGAATATTCAACTGGTTGGCGACCACGGGATGCGTGCCCATCAACATTGACTGCGACACGTATTCATTCATCCACGCGCCGCCATGCTTGTTGCCGCGCGCATAGAAGTCGGCGATGAACAGGGCCAGCGGCTTGCCGTTGGCGTCCAGCACGTCGTACACGCGCACGTCCGGGTTGTATACCGGTAGATCAGTACGCTGTTTGAAGCTGATGCCATACAGTTTATTGGCGGCAAAGAAGACGCCATTGTTCAGCACGCTGTTGAGTTCCAGGTACGGCTTCAGCTCGTTTTCATCAAAATTGAAACGCTGCTTGCGCAGCTTGTCCGTGTAGATGGCCCAGTCGGCCGCCGCTACCTGGAAGCCGCCCTTTTCCGCATCGACCACTTGCTGCAGGTCGGCCGCTTCGCGGCGCGCGTTGGCGACGGCCGGTTTGGCCAGTTCCGACAGCAGGGTGTTGACGGCGGTTGTCGTCTTGGCCGTCTGGTCTTCCAGCGAATACGCGGCGTAATTGGCGTAACCGAGCAAGGTGGCCCGTTCGGCGCGCAGTTTGGCCAGCTTCAGCACGATGGCGCGGTTGTCGAACTCGCCGCCCTGGCTGCCCCGGTTCAGCGACGCATCCATCAAACGCTGGCGTGTCTTGCGATCCGTCAATACGGCCAATGGCGGCTGGCCGCTGGTGTTGACCAGGGCGATGAGGAACTTGCCCGTCAAGCCGCGTTCCTTGGCGGCAGCGGCGGCCGTATCGATATCGCTGTCCGTCATGCCTGCCAGTTCGGCGCGCGTGTCGACGACGATGCTCTTGGCATTCGTTTCCTTCAGCACGTTTTGTGCGAAGGCCGTTTCCAGGCCCGCCTGCTCGGCGTTGTAGGCTTTCAATTTTTCCTTGTCCGCATCGGACAGCTTGGCGCCGGCGCGCACGAAATCCGTGTGATAACGTTCCAGCAGACGCAAGGATTCGGCATCGAGGCCCAGCTTGTCGCGCTTGGCGTACAGGGTGTCGATGCGGGCAAACAGTTTCGGATTCAGGGTGATCGCGTCGCCATGCGCGGCCAGCTTGGGCGACACATCCACTTCCACCGCTTCCAGCACGGCATTGGTATTGGTCGAGGTCATGTTGCTGAAGATGCTTTGCACGCGGTGCAGCAGCTGCCCAGTGCGCTCGAGGGCCACGATGGTGTTTTCAAACGTGGGCGCCTGACGGTTGTTGGCAATCGCGTTGACTTCGGCCAGCTGACGTTTCATGCCTTCGGCAAACGCCGGCGCGTAGTGCGCATCCTTGATCAGACCGAACTGCGGCATCTGGAATGGCAGCGGGCTGACTTTCAACAGGGGATTCTGGGCGCTGATGGCGGCGGCAGGTGCAGCGGCGGCGGCCAGGGCGGATGGAGCGGCGTGGGCCAGCATGACGCTGGCGGCGATGACGAGCAGTTGTGGACGGATCATGACATCTTTCAGGAAGCGCGGGGAAGAACCGCGATCGCGTCGCGGGCCAGTGGCAGATCATAGCAGCCTGTCACACAGGCGTCATCCAACATGGGTGATCCTGTGGTGCATCGAGCAAAATGCGCGGTTTACCACGGTTTGCAATCAACATCGCCAAATAAAAAAGGCTGCCAATCGCCAGGCAGCCTTTTTCATTGACCCGGCTTTGACGCCGGAATGACGCGGTTTACTTGGCGACTTATTTGCCGTTCAGGCCACGGCGTTGCAGCAGCGGCTCGATCTTCGCATCGCGGCCGCGGAAGTTGCGGTAGATGTCGAGCGCATCGGCGCTGCCGCCGCGTGACAGCAACTTGGCTCTGAACCAGTCGCCGTTCTTGCGCGTCAAACCGCCGTTTTCCTTGAACCACTCGACCGTATCGGCATCGAGCTTTTCCGACCACAGATACGCGTAGTAGCCGGCCGAATAGCCGCCCGCGAACGCGTGCGAGAAATACGTGGTGCGGTAGCGTGGCGGCGCCGGCGCGAAATCGACGCCGGCCTGCGTCAAGGCGGTTTTTTCAAACGCCAGCACGTCGGTGGGGATCTGTGCCGGGGTCAGCTGGTGCCAGCGCTGGTCCAGCAGGGCCGATGCCAGGTATTCCGTGGTTTTATAGCCCTGGTTGAAATTGTCGGCCGCCGTCACTTTGGCCAGCAGCTCGGCCGGGATGGCCGCGCCCGTCTGGTAGTGCTTGGCGTAGTTTTGCAGCACTTCCGGCCACAGCGCCCACATTTCATTGACTTGCGACGGGTATTCGACGAAGTCGCGCGGCACGCTGGTGCCGGCGAAACGCGGGTATTTCACGTTCGAAAACATGCCGTGCAGCGCATGGCCGAATTCGTGGAACATGGTGTTGACTTCGTCAAACGTCATCAGGGTCGGCTGGCCCGCTTCCGGCTTTGGAATGTTGAGGTTATTCGCAATCACCGGCTTGCGGTTCAGCAAGCCCGACTGACCCACGTAGGCATTCGCCCAGGCGCCGCCGCGCTTGTTGCTGCGCGCGTAAGGGTCCAGCGTAAAGATGGCCAGCTGCGTGCCGTCTTCATTGAAGACGTCGTACACCAGCATGTCGGCCGTGTAGACGGGCAAGTCGGTGCGCTGCTTGAAAGTGAGGCCGTACAACTTGCCAGCGGCAAAGAACACGCCCTTGGTCAGCACGCTGTGCATTTCAAAGTACGGTTTCAGCTGATTTTCATCGAAGTTGTAGCGTTCGGCGCGTACCTTGTCGCTATAGAAGGCCCAGTCGGCAGCGCCCACCTTGAAGCCGCCTTTGCCTGCATCGATGACCTTCTGGATATCGTCCGCTTCACGCCGCGCATTGACGACGGCCGGCTTCGCCAGCTCGCCCAGCAGCGCGTTCACGGCGGTGGTGTCGTGCGCCGTCTGGTCTTCCAGCGAATACGCCGCGTAGTTCGGGTAGCCCATCAGCGCGGCACGTTCGGCGCGCAGTTTTGCCAGTTCCAGCACTTCGGCGGTATTGTCAAACTCGCCGCCACGGCTGCCGCGCGCTTGCGAGGCGGCCATGATGCGTTCGCGCACGGCGCGGTTGGTCAGCAGCGACAGCGGCGCCTGGCCCGTCGTGTTGACGAGGGCGATCACGTATTTGCCGTCCAGGCCGCGTTTCTTGGCCAGGCCGGCGGCCACTTCGATGGCGGCCGGCGACAGGCCGTCGAGTTCTTCGCGCGTATCGACGACGACAGCCGAGGCGTTCAATTCCTTCAGTACATTTTGCGCGAACTTGGTCGACAGGGCCGCCAGCTGGCCGTTGTAGGCGCGCAGCTTTTGCTTGTCCGCCGCCGACAGCTTGGCGCCCGCGCGTACAAAATCGGTGTGATAGCGTTCCAGCAAACGCTTCGATTCCGCATCGAGGCCCAGCTTGTCGCGCTTGGCGTACAGGCTGTCGATGCGCTTGAACAACTTGTCGTTGAGCATGACCGCGTCGCTGTGGGCCGCCATTTTCGGCGCCAGTTCGCGCTCCAGGCCCTGGATCGTCTCATTCGTGTTCGAGCCGGACATCACGGAAAACACGGTGCGCACGCGGCTCAGCAGCTGGCCCGAACGTTCCATGGCGACGATGGTGTTGTCGAACGTGGCCGCTTTCGGGTTATTCGCAATCGCGTTGATTTCCGCCAGGTTGGCGGCCATGCCTGCCGTAAAGGCGGGGGCGTAGTCGGCGTCCTGCACCTTGTCGAACGGCGGATAGTGAAATGGCAGGCTGCTCGCTTGCGCAAACGGATTCGAGGCAGGCAAGGCGGCGGCCGCGGTAACGGCAGTGGTGGGCGCGGTGGTGGCGGCAAAAGCGGCGGCGGCTGGTGCCAGCATCAGGCTGGCGGCGATGACGAGCATTGTTGGACGGGTCATGTCTTCTTTCAAGAAACGCAAGAGAGCCGCGATTGTGTCGCGGGCCAGCCTGAAATAATAACAGCCTGACACACTTGCGTCACCCGCAACTACTGATGGTAGCGATACGCCCATACATGAAAGGTTTTCACGCCCGACTCTCCAGACATGCACGCCAATACGGCAGCTCCTCTGCCTCCCCATGAGAAATATCAATGCTCAGCTGACCTGTATGGCATATAGTATCCATTCGGCAACCGGAGAATCCATGAGCTTTGAGCACCGCAAGACACGCGCCCTGGAACTGTTGAGCAACACGGGCATGGCCCGCAGCCACTATGCGCCGCCGCTGATACGCCTGTTGTGGAAGGCCGGCGTGCCCGTTCCGCCGCCGCATTTCCAGTCCTTCCTGCGTGCCGCGCTCGGCATGGGACTCTGGTTCGGCATGTTCTGGGGCCTGATCATGTGGATTTTTTTCTGGTCGCGGCCCGATGCCGCCACCCCATTATCGCCCTTGGCGGCGCTAGTGGCGGCCTGCGCGGCAGGCAGCCTGTTTGGCATCGCCATGGCCAGCGTCTATGCCCGCGACCGGCGCAAGCACCAGTTGCCGGCATGGACCGCGCTGGACGAGCAGCGGTAACCAGGCAATTTCCTTGATTAATAATGCGGCGGGCGCTCGTTCACCAGTCCGCCATTCGCCTGCTGCGCCCCGTCGCGCACGTGCTCGCCCAGCTTGTGCAGCATCGCTTCCAATTGATCGATGCGCTTGCCCTGCTGGTACACCATCTGGTTCAGCGACTCGACCAGGTCTTCCTGCTGCGCCAGCTTGATTTCGATATCGACGAAACGTATTTCCATCTGTTCTGCATTGTCCATGGTGCTCTCGGTGATTCCTGACTGAAAGCGGCATTCTACCGCCGCAGCGGCGTGCGCCAGCACAAACCTCGTCCATTCCCCATCGGTCAGGTGGCCATTTCTGCCTATTCTTCCCTGATGGCTGAATCAAACCGCTTGAGGAATGAGAACAAACGATTACACTGGACGTATCCACCTTGCCTGACCTGATCGACACGCGCAAGACGGCCGAATACCGGCGCTGGGAAGACTCCCTGCATGACGTGGCGGTGGCCGCCATCGATGCGCGCATCAAGCATTTGCAGCACGGTGGCGACTGGCGGCCAGTAGGCGAAGGCGTGTGCGAGCTGCGCTTTTTACAGACGGGACCTGGCTGGCGCGTGTATTTTCACGAAACGAATCGGGGCACCCTGATCTTGATGCTGTTGGGTGGAAACAAATCGAGCCAGCAACGCGACATCAGGCAGGCGCAAGCGATCCTCAGGGACTTGAAAGCCCGGCAGGCGGCCCTGAAGAGAGGGCGGCGGCATCCACAGGAGCACGAAAGAAATGAACCAGGACATCCATCACGACACCTTCGACCTCGACGACCTGGAAGCCTTAGGCCTGAGCAAATTTGACCCGACGCAACACCTGACCAGCAAGGCCGCCGTGGCCGCCTACATGAGCGAAATCGTCGCCACCGGCAACGCCGAACTGTTCCAGTCGGCCATGAACGACGTGGTGCGTGCCTACGGCATGGGCAAGGTGGCGGCCCGGGCCGACATCACGCGCGAAGGTGCATATAAAGCCTTGCGCGAAGGTAGCAAACCGCGCTTCGAAACCATTTTGAAGATGCTCGATGCGCTGGGCATGCAGCTGGCCATCGTGCCAAAAACCACGCCGGACGGCGCCGTGGAAGCCTGAACGCCGCTTACACTTTCGGCGTGGCCAGCAAGGCCTTCATACGCGCCAGACGTTCTTTCGGCGAAATGATTTCCGACTCCGTCGGCACGGCGTCGCCCACGTCAAGTTGCATTTCCTTGATGAAACGCGACGGGTCGCAATGAACTTGCTCGCCCGCCCGCTTGCGCTTCTTGCACCAGGTGACGTGCAAGGTGCGCTGGGCGCGCGTGATGCCCACATACATCAGGCGGCGCTCTTCCTGGATGCGTGCGGCGATGGTTTCGGCCGGTGCATCGGGGTCGCCCTTGTGCGGCAAAATGCCCTCTTCCACACCGACCAGAAACACGTGCGGGAATTCCAGACCCTTTGACGCGTGCAGGGTGGACATGCGCACGGCATCCTGCTCTTCGTCCTTGCCTTCGAGCATGGTCATCAGGGCCACCATCTGCGTCAATTCCAGCACGTTCTTTTCTTCGCCGTCGCGGTCCTTGCCGCCCCGGCCCCGTTCCTTCAGCCAATTGACGAATTCCAGCACGTTCTGCCACTTGCTTTGCGCTTGCCGTTCCTCGAAGGCATCGTACAAATACGATTCGTAGTGGATTTCCTTCATCATGTCGTCCAGCACTTCGGCCGCGTTGTCGCCGCTGCCGGCCGCGCCGGGACGGCTGGCGCGCGATTCGAGGTCGTTGATGAAGTTGCAGAAGTCGCGTAGCGGCCCCAGTTGGCGGTCCGTCAGCTTGGCCTCGATACCGCCTTTAAAGACGGCCTGGAACAGCGAGCACTGCCACTGCCCCGAAAACGCGCCCAGCACTTCCAGCGTCGACTGGCCCACGCCACGGCGCGGCGTCGTCACGGCGCGGATGAAAGCCGGGTCGTCGTCTTCGTTCGCCAGCAAACGCAGATAGCTGATGATGTCCTTGATCTCGGCCTTGTCGAAGAAGCTCTGGCCACCGGAGATCGTGTACGGAATGCGCTCCTTGCGCAGACACTGCTCGATGATGCGCGCCTGGTGATTGCCCCGGTACAAAATCGCATAATCTGAAAACTTGTTCTTGCGTTCAAAATGGTCAGCCGAAATCATAATGGCGACCTGCTCCGCCTCCTGCTCGTCCGTCTGCATGCCCAGCACCTTGATCGGCTCGCCCAGGCCATGTTCCGACCACAGCGACTTTTCAAACAGTTTCGGATTGTTGCCGATGACGGCATTGGCCGCGTTCAGCACGCGCATGGTGGAGCGGTAATTCTGCTCCAGTTTGATGACGCGCAAGTCGGGGAAATCCGTCTCCAGCGTCTTCAGGTTTTCCACGGTGGCGCCGCGCCAGGCATAAATGGCCTGGTCGTCGTCGCCCACGGCCGTAAACATCGGCTTCTTGCCGATGCCCGTCACCATCAGTTTCACCAGTTCGTACTGGCAGGTATTCGTATCCTGGTATTCATCGACGAGCAGGTAGCGCAGGCGGCGCTGCCACTTGTCGCGCACGGGACCGTTGTTGCGGAACAGTTCCACCGGCAAGCGGATCAGATCGTCGAAATCGACGGCCTGGTAGGCGGAGAGCGTCGCCACATAGCTGCGGTAAATGCGCGCCGCGTTCGCTTCGTCCTCATCCTTGGCTTGCGCCAGCGCCATGTCCGGGTCGATCAGGCCGTTTTTCCACAAAGACATGGCATTTTGGATGCCGCGTATCACCTGTTTATCGGTGGTAATGGCAAGGTCTTGCACGAGGGAAAAACAGTCGTCGCTGTCCATGATGGAAAAGCGGTCTTTCAGTCCGACGCCATTGGCTTCCTGGCGCAGGATTTTCACGCCCAGCGAGTGGAAAGTCGACACCGTCAGCTGCTTGGCCTGGCGTGGTTGCTTCAACAGTTTGGCGATGCGCTCCTGCATTTCCAGCGCCGCCTTGTTGGTAAAAGTCAGCGCGGCGATGGTGCGCGGGTCATAGCCCCGGTCTTCGATCAGATGGGCGATCTTTTGCGTGATCACGCGCGTCTTGCCCGAACCGGCGCCCGCCAGCACCAGGCAAGGGCCGTCGAGGTAGGTAACCGCTTCGCTTTGGGGCGCATTCAGACCGAACTGTGGTGCTTTGGACATCAAGGTATTTCCGCAGGGAACAGCAGCCCATTGTAACAGCGTCGCGCGCCCCATTTGCACGGCAAGATCTGCATGAAAAACAGGCAATGGCATTGATATCTCGCCCTGTGCCGCCATCTTGGCCCATGCCATGCGTGCGGCGATGTCAGCGCTGGAGTACCATTCCGCCTATATCGCGCGTGCGCGCCCACTTATCGAATGACAGTCCCATGAAATTTGAACATCTGATTGAAATCAACGATCCGCTCAACCCGCTGATCGACACCTTGAGCCTGGAACAAGTCTGGCGCGGCCTGGTCTTGCGCGCCGAGTCGCCCAGGCTGTTCGTGCCGCACCTGGACGAGTGCCAGATCAGCGAGCGCAGCGACGCCGGTTTCGCGCGCAGCCTGCGCTATGGCGAGCTGGTCATCAACGACAGGGTGGTGCTGATCCCGCAACTGCAGGTGCGCTACGAAGTGCCGGCGCAACAGGATATCAGCGCGTCTTCGCTGGTGATGACCATCGAGATGCCCGATGAAGCGAGCCTGTGGGTGCGCTTCCAGTATGACGACGGCCACGACGCGGCCACCGATGCGGCCAACGCCCTGTACGACGACTTCCGCCGCTCCGCCTACAAGGAGTCCGACATCGATACGGTGCGCATCATGCGCGAGCTGGCGCTCGAAGGGCGGCTGGATGCGGGTCTGCTGAATTAACCTCCCGCGCTAAATTCGTGCGCTGCTGCCCCACAGCTGGTCGGGGCGAAACTGCAGCCCCGCCTGCTCCGCGCTCAGCACTTCGCGGATGGCGTGCAGGTCCACGCGCGTGTCGCGGCGCAGCGGCACGTCCAGGCGCGCGCCGCGCGGGCCGATCAGCGATTGCACGTGGGGCGTGGTGGCATTCAAGCCCTTGCGCGTGACGACGCCGATTTCCCCGTTCAGCAGTCTGACGAAGGTGCCGACCGGGTAGATGCCCAGCTCGCGCACCAGCAGCGAGGCCAGCGGCGCATCCAGCGTGGCCTTGTCGGCCATCAGCATTTCACGCAGGGCCACGTTCGGCAGCAGGGGCTGGCGATAGCTGCGCCTTGACACGCGCGCGCAATAGCGGTCGGCCAGCATGATCAGGCGCGCGCCGATACCGATCGCCTCGCCTTGCGTGCCCAGCGGATAGCCGCTGCCATCGATATTTTCATGGTGCTGCAGCACGGCCTGCAGCCAAACGGCGTCCGTCACGCCGGCAGCACGCAGCAAGTCGACACCCGCTTGCGGATGGGCGCGCAAATAGGCGCGTTCCTGCGCATCCAGCGGGCCCGCCTTGTGCTGGAAATCCGCATGGCGTTCCAGCATGCCCACATTCATGCTCAGCGCCGCCAGCAGCACGCTGCGGATCACACCATCATCGAGTTTCAGGGCGCGCACCAGCAAGGCCGTGATGACGGCCGTGTCGACGCTGTGGCGCACGGCAAAGTCGCCTGCGCCCTGGTTGTGCAGGATGCAGGCCAGCGCGACGTCGGCGTCCAGTACCACCGCCTCTTCCACCAGTTGCGCCAGCGGCGCCAGGGACGCGTGGCTGCCCGCCTGCCCGGCCGCGATGGCCGGCAAGACGAGGGCCAGGCCCGCCGTGACAAGGTTCAGCATGCGCAGGGCCGACGGCGCTTCCGTGGCAGTGCGCGGCACATCGGCACTGGTATCGGCGATGACGCCGCGCGCCAGCAGCAATGCGATCTGGTTCTCGCTGCTGATGACGTGGCCCAGCCTGGCCAGCAAGCTGCCCGTCTCGTCATGCACGTCCCAGGGCAGAGCCACGCCCAAGGCGAGTTCTCCCGCATAAATGCGCCGAATTTTCACATCGTCTCCGTCATCGCTAGCCGCCACCCTTTTTATCATCGGGAAGTCGTGGGCATGAACCAATTGAAATGTTTTTTGCTTTTAATCAATATTCCAATATGGCAACGATGATCGCGCAATCATGTGCGCTTGTCTACAAAATTGTGTAAATATCAAAATTGCATCAGACGCCAGGCGAGCAATCGGCGCAGCCGGGCACATGTTCCGGGTCTTTTTCCAGGTGCAGCGCCAGCTCGCGCAAGGCCGTGCGCACGCCTTCCTCGATGACGGGGTGGTAAAACGGCATGTCGAGCATGGCCGGCACCGTCAGCTGTGCCTGGCATGCCCAGGCCAGCAAATGGCTCAGGTGTTCCGCCCGTGGACCGATCAGCTCGGCGCCGAGAAAGCGCTTGCTGCCGAACTCCGCATACACGCGCAGCAAGCCCTGGTTTTGCAGCATCACGCGGCTGCGGCCCTGGTTGCCGAACGACACGGCACCGACGGCAAAGCGGCCCGCGTGGCTCAAGCACAGTTGCTGGTAGGTGGCGCCCAAGGTGGCGATCTGCGGCTCCGTGAAGGCGATCGCCAGCGGCGTGCGGCGCAAGCCAGGTTTGACGTCAGGAAAGCGCGCTGCATTCTCCCCGGCGATGCGACCCTCGTCGGCCGCTTCGGGCAGCAGCGGCATGGCATTGTCGGCATCGCCGGCGATGAAGATGGCACTCTTGCCGCACTGCATGGTGTGCCGGTCATGCAGAGGAATGCCGTGGCGGTCGAGTTCGATTTGCGCCGTGTCCAGGCCGATCTGGTCCACGTTCGGACGGCGGCCGATGGCGGCCAGCAGATACTCGAACTGCTCGGTTTTTTCCGTGCCCGCGCCATCGCGGCTGGTCAGCACGATGCCGCTGCCATCCGGTGTTTTTTCCACGTGCGCCACCGTGGTCTGGAAGCGAATGTCGAGTTCGCGCGCCAGCACGGCGCCCGCCTCGCGCAGCACCAGCGGGTCCGTCAGCTGCGCGACTTTATTGCCGCGCGCAAACAGGGTCACGCGCACGCCCAGGCGGGCCAGCGCCTGGCCCAGCTCCAGCCCGATGACGCCGCTGCCGACCACGGCGACCGATTGCGGCAAGTCCGTCCATTCGAACACGGCGTCACTGGTGATGACTCTGTCGCCCGCCGCCTGCCACTCGGGCGGCACGATGGGCGTGGAACCGGTGGCAATCACCACGCTGGCAGCCTCGACGAGGGTGTGTTCATCCACCTGCAATGTGCCGGGGGACATAAAACGCGCATGGCCGCGCAGTTTTTCTTCCTCGGGGATGGCGTTGACGCCGTCGAGCACGAAACCGACAAAGCGGTCGCGCTCGCTGCGCACCCGGCTCATCACTTGCTGGCCATCGATGCGCACGGGGCCAGGATGCACGCCAAAAGCGGGCGCGGCAGCCACCGCATGGGCCGCCTCGGCCGCCGCGATCAAGAGTTTGCTGGGCATGCAGCCCACGCGCGCGCAGGTCGTGCCGTACGGCCCGCTTTCGATCATCAGCACGCGCTTGCCCTGCATGCGCGCCGCCTTGTGCGCCGTCATGCCGGCCGTGCCGCTGCCGATCACGGCCACATCCACTTGTATCGTCTTCATGGTGCTGTCCATCCCACTGAGGTTGCTCACAGCGTTCGATACTACCCGTTTGCCGAAAATAAGGTTTTACTTTGCTGCAATATATGTATTAGTATAACTAATCATTTTTAAAATTTATAAGCTGAGCTAATGGGATCACTCGATTATCGCGCGCTGGCCGTGCTGGACGCCGTGGCCAGCCACGGCAGTTTCGACAAGGCCGCCCTGGCGCTGGGCATCACCCAGTCGGCCGTCTCGCAGCGCATCAAAGCGCTGGAAGACGCCAGCGGGCGCCTGCTGATCATCCGTGGCCAGCCAGCCGTGCCGACGGGCCTGGGCCAGCGCCTGATCGTGCATCACCGCAACGTCAAGCTGATGGAAGCGTCGCTCGACATCGACCTGGGCAACAGCGTCAGCATGCCGGAAATCGCCATCGCCATCGATGCCGACAGCCTGGCCACCTGGTTCCCCGACACTTTATACGCCCTGCTAGCGCCGCCGCGCTGCCAGCTCGACGTGCGCCTGGCCGACAGCGACAGCGCCTTGCAGATGGTGCGCGACGGCTCCGTGTTTGGCTGCGTGGCGGCCGAGTCCGGCACAGCACTGGACGCGGCGGCGGCCACCAGCGTCACGCCGCTGGGCATGCTGCGCTATGTCTGCGTGGCCACGCCCGTGTTTGCGGGCCACTGGTTCGGCGATGGTTTCAGTGCCGAGGCGGTGCAGCTGGCGCCGGCCGTGGTGGGCCAGCACGGCTTGCTGGCACGTTTCCTTGCTGAAAAATTGAGCATGCGTGAACCGTTTCCGCACCACACCTTACCGGTGGAAACGGCGCGCCGCGGCTGCGTCCTGGATGGCCTGGCCTACGGCCTGATGCCGCAGCGCCTGGCCGCGCCAGCGCTGGCGACGGAGCGCCTCGTGGATCTGCTGCCGGGCAGCACGCTGGACGTACCGCTGAGCTGGCATGCCTGGACCCTGGACACGCCATTTACCAAGCTGCTGTCCGAGCAGATCGTCAAGTCGGCGCGCGACTATCTGAACTAATTCAGTGAATTAACTTAAATATCGAGCGGGTCCACTTCCAGCGACCATTTCACGCGCGACTTCATGGCGCGCAGCTCACTTAACCATTCTTTTAAAAACGCCTGCAGGGCCGGCCGCGAGGGCGATTCCAGCAGCAGCTGGGCGCGGTCCACGTTGTAGACGCGCGTCATGCTCATGGGAATTGGGTCATTGATGGTCACTTGCGGGTGCGCCATGCACTCCTTGGCCGCCTGCAGGAACTCGATGGCCGTGGCCAGCTCGGGCGCCTCGGCGCGCAGCAGGGCCTGGAACAGATACGGCGGCAACGCCGCCTGCGCCCGCTCTTCCAGCAGGGTGGTGGCGAAATGGTCGTAATCGTGGTTGACGACGGCGTCATACAGCGGATGGCGCGCATAGCGCGTCTGGATCAGCACCTCACTGACGCTGCCCCCTTCCGTCTGCGCGGCCCGCCCGGCGCGGCCCGCCACCTGCATGAGCTGGGCGAACAGGCGTTCGCTGGCCCGGTAATCCTGTGAAAACAGGGCCGTGTCCGGATTCAAAATGCCGACCAAGGTCAGCTTTTTGAAATCGTGGCCCTTGGCCACCATCTGCGTGCCGATCAGAATATCCACTTCGCCCCGGTGCACGGTGTCGAATGCTTCCTGCGCGCTGCCCTTCTTGCGCGTGGAATCGGCATCGATGCGCAAGATGCGCGCCTCTGGAAACAATTGCTGCAAACCTTCTTCCACCCGCTGCGTGCCGCGTCCCAGCGGCTGCAAATCGACGTTGCCGCAGGTGGGGCAATGGCGGGGAATGCGCAATTCCAGGCTGCAATGGTGGCAGCGCAGCCGGTGTTCGGGCTTGTGCAGCACCATGAACGAGGTGCAGCGCGTGCAATTGCTGATCCAGCCGCACGATTCACAACAGATCACGGGCGAATAGCCGCGCCGGTTCAAAAACAGCAGCGACTGCTCACCGCGCTCCATGCGCAGTTTCAAGGCGGCCACCAGATGCGAGGTCAGGCCATCTTTCGGCTTGTCGCGCTCCATGTCGAGGATCTTGACGCGCGGCAACACCGCATTCTTGACAGCCCGCTCGCGCAGTTCCAGCTTGCGGTAGCGCCCCGTCTGCGCGTGGTGCCAGCTTTCCAGCGAGGGCGTGGCCGAGCCCAGCACGATGGGAATCTGCAATTGCCAGGCGCGCCACACGGCCAGGTCGCGCGCCGAATAGCGCAAGCCTTCCTGCTGCTTGTAGGACGGGTCGTGCTCCTCGTCGATGACGATTAGTTTTAATTTCGGCAAGGACGCCAGGATAGCCAGCCGCGTGCCGAGCACGATGCGCGCCTGGCCCTGGTGGGCGGCCAGCCAGTGCAGCATGCGCTCGCCTTCGGACAGGCTGCTGTGCAGGGTGGCTAGCATGACGCCGGGAAAGCGCGCGCGGATATTGCCTTCCAGTTGGGGCGTCAGGTTAATTTCCGGCACCAGGATCAGGATTTGCGCATCGTCCTCGCGCGCCAGCACCTGGGCGCAGGCTTGCAGATACACTTCCGTCTTGCCGCTGCCCGTCACGCCGTACAGCAAGGTCGGCTTGAAACCCCGGGCGCCGCCGATGGCATCGGCCGCTTCCTGCTGGGCGGCATTCAGGGCCGGCATGTTCAGCGGCGTGCCATCGTGCGCATCGGCCAGCTTGGCCAGCTTCTTGATGGCGCGGTCCAGTGCCACGGTGGTGAGCACGCGCAGATTCTTCGGTAAGCCCGGCAGCGCCACCTCGCCCAGCGGACGCTGGTAGTAATCGGCGGCGAAGGCGGCCAGCGCCAGCCACTGCTCCGACAGCGGCGCCAGCTGGCTGCGCACGGCCAGCACGTCCTTCAATTTTGCGGCGGGCACGTCGGTACTGTCGGACACGCCGACGATCAGCCCCATCACCTCGCGCCGGCCGAACGGCACCAGCGCCAGTTGCCCCACTTGCGGCAGCGGCACGTCCGCGCCGGCGTCCGCATCCGCCGCCGCGTTCCAGCGATAGTCGAACAGGGCGTTCAGGGGCGTGTCGAGCGCGATTTTCAGGATGCACGACGTCAAAATGCACTGCGACATGGGGTTTGGCCTATCTAAATAAAAACCGCGCGGCAGGGTCAATCGCGCGGCGGGAGGTCAGGCATCAAGCCAGCGGGCCATGATACTTGTTTCGTCCGTCAAACGCCTAACAGCAGGCAGCACAGCGTGTCATCATGCCTGAAGAAAATTCTGTGGATAACTTTGTGGACAAAGCAAAATTAACTTTCATAAAAATGTGGACAGAAAATTTTGATCGCCGTCAAGAGGGGCACGCAAGAAAAATTAAGTATTTAAAATCAATGACTTAAAAATTGATCCCCGGAAGGCGATAAATCCGTGGGGCATTTCCGCCGCTGTGCATAACTGAACCATTTCTGATTTTTTTGTACAGGAATAAGCACCGTTTTGATGCATGCCCTGCGCAAAAATCTCCACCATATGCGGCAAAGTTGACAATTGCCGGGCAAGCGTTCGGTTTTACCCGCAGGGCGGCGAAACATTGTTGAATGATCATGCAGTGCAACATGCACTTCAGGTGAAACCTGAACATCGACGCTAAGTATCGGATAACAAAATACTTTTCAATTTTATCCACAGAATCTGTTGATAACTTTGTGGACAATGAAGGAATAAGGCTGGCGAACGGAAGAATAACCTTATCAATTGCAACAAAGTCCGCCAGGCAAGGCATTTTTTATTTCTTAATAATCAAGTACTTGCAGAGCATCCCCGGGCATGGCTTTTCAACTGCCTCTTATTTCCGCAGCAAAAAAAATTGTGCATAAGTCGGTATTTCTTGCTAAGACGCAGCAAAGAAAAAGGCAGGCTTTCGCTGGAAAGCCTGCCTCTCTACCCCTGTGCCAGGGGAATGCGCTTGTTTACTGGCCGCTGCGCATGGCACGGCTCATGCTGTGCACGGCTTCCACCATGGCTGCCACCGATTCCGGCGGCGTGAACTGGGAAATACCATGGCCCAGGTTGAACACGTGACCCGTGCCTGCCGATGGCGCGCCAAAAGCGTTAAGCACTTTCGCCACTTCGGCGCGGATCTGCTCCGGGCTGGCGAACAGGATGGCCGGGTCGAGGTTGCCCTGCAAGCCCACTTTATGGCCGACCAGCTGGCGCGCGCGCGTCAGGTTGACGGTCCAGTCCAGGCCCACGGCATCGGCGCCGATGTCGGCGATCTGCTCGATCCACTGGCCGCCGCCCTTGGTAAACACGATGGCGGGAATCTTCACGCCATCCTTGTCGCGTTTCAGCTGCGCCACCACTTGCTGCATGTAGGCCAGCGAGAATTCCTGGTAGGCGCCATCGGCCAGCGCACCGCCCCAGGAATCGAAAATCATCACGGCTTGCGCGCCGGCATCAATTTGCGCGTTCAGGTACTGCGCCACGGACGTGGCATTGATGGCCAGGATGTGGTGCATCAGGTCCGGGCGGTTGTACAGCATCTTCTTGATGGTATGGAACTCTTTCGAGCCGCCGCCTTCCACCATGTAGCACGCCAGGGTCCACGGGCTGCCGGAAAAACCGATCAGCGGCACGCGGCCATTGAGTTCCGTGCGGATTTGCGTGACGGCCTTGAAAACGTAGTCGAGCGACTCCAGGTCCGGCACTTGCAAGGCCTTCACATCCTGCTCCGTGCGCAGCGGACGCTCGAACTTCGGACCTTCGCCATCGGCGAAATACAGGCCCAGGCCCATCGCGTCAGGCACCGTCAGGATGTCGGAAAACAGGATGGCCGCGTCGAGCGGGAAGCGCTCCAGAGGCTGCAAGGTCACTTCGGTGGCGTAATCGGGATTCTTTGCCAGGCCCAGGAAGGAGCCGGCCCGCTCGCGCGTGGCGCGGTATTCGGGCAGGTAGCGGCCCGCCTGGCGCATCAGCCAGACAGGGGTGTGCTCGGTCGGCTGGCGCAACAGGGCGCGCAGGAAAGTATCATTCTGGAGCGGAGCAAATTGTGGCATGGCAGGCAATCGAGCTTGGAGAAGCGGTATTATCGCATCCAATCGCCAGCAAATCATTGATTCAGGTGCCGCTTTGCAGCATTTGCCACGCACAGCGATGACTTTCGTTGTGCCGGCCCTTCCTTTATGATGATGCACGCCGCCGCGCTGCCTGACGCCGCCTGGAGGCCCCCCCCCTTTCCACCACGACACGGAGCCCGCATGACCTCGACCGCATCCAGCACCCCTTATGGCATCTGGCCATCGCCGATCAGCGCGGCCATCGTCGCCGCTGGCGCCTCGCCGCTGACGCAGCTGGCCCTGGGCGGGGCGGATGGCGCCGACGTGTTCTGGCTGGCCGGGCGCGCCAGCGAGGCGGGCCGCAACACCCTGCTGCGCCAGCGCGGCGCGCGGGTCGATGAACTCACGCCGGCGCCCTTCAATGTGCGCACCCGCGTGCATGAATACGGCGGCGGCGCGTATGCCGTGGCCGGCGATACCGTGTATTTTTCGCATTTCGCCGACAATTGCCTGTACCGCGTGACCGGCGACGCCGCGCCGGAAGCGTTGACCACGGGTGGCAACACGCGCCACGCGGACTTCGTCGTCGATGCGGCCCGTGCCCGCCTGATCGCCGTGCGCGAGCAGCATCCGACAGAAGGGCACGCGCATCCGGAAAACTGCCTGGCCGCCGTCGGCTTCGACGGACACGCTACGGTGCTGGCGCGCGGCCACGACTTTTATGCGGCGCCGCGTTTGTCGCCGGATGGCAGCCAGCTGGCCTGGATCAGCTGGGACCACCCGCGCCTGCCGTGGCAAGGCACGGAACTGTGGCTGGCCGACGTGCACGCGGACGGCAGCCTGGGGTCGCCACGCCTGATCGCCGGCGGCGCGCGCGAGTCGATTTGCCAGCCGGAATGGTCGCCGAACGGCTTGCTGCACTTCGTTTCCGACAGCAGCGGCTGGTGGAATTTATACCGCCTGCATGGCGCCGACATCGAGGCGCTGTGCCCGATGGAAGCGGAATTTGCCACGCCGCACTGGACCTTCGGCGCCAGCATGTACGGTTTTCTGTCCGACGACGAGATCGTCTGCACGTATATCCAGGCCGGTATCAGCTACCTGGCGCAATTGAATGTGGCCGAGGCGAAACTGGAGCCGATTCCCCACCCGTACCAGGAAATCCGCGAACTGCGCGTGGGCTCCGGCTTCGTCGCGTTGCTCGGCGGCAGCCCCACCATCGCGCTGGAACTGGCGCGCATCGACCTGTCGAACCACGAACTGGAAGTGCTGGCGCAATCGATCGCGCAATTGCCCGCGCTGGCTTACCTGTCCGTGCCGCGCAGCTTGAGCTTTTCTAGCAGCAACGGCCGCACGGCCTACGCCTTCTTTTATGCGCCCACCAATGGCGACGTGCAGGCGCCCGCAGGCACATTACCGCCCGTCATCGTCATCAGCCATGGCGGCCCCACCAGCATGGCCAGCAATACCTTGAAACTGGCGACGCAGTACTGGACCAGCCGCGGCATCGGCGTGCTCGACGTCAACTATGGCGGCAGCAGCGGTTTCGGCCGCGAATACCGCGACGCGCTGCGCGGGCAGTGGGGCATCGTCGACGTGGAAGACTGCATCGCCGGCGCCCGTTACCTGGCCGCCAACGGCCTGGCCGACCCCGAACGCCTGATCGTGCGCGGCGGCAGCGCGGGCGGCCTGACGACCCTGTGCGCGCTGACCTTCCACGATGTCTTCAAGGCCGGCGCCAGTTACTACGGCGTGTCCGACCTGAAGGGCCTGGACGACGATTCGCACAAGTTCGAATCGCGCTATACAGATTATCTGATCGCCCCCCAGCCGCAGGCCGAAGCGCTGTACCGCGAGCGCTCGCCCATCCACCACACGGATAAGCTGTCGCGCCCGATGATCTTCTTCCAGGGCCTCGATGACAAGGTGGTGCCGCCACAGCAGTCGCAACAGATGGTCGACGCCCTGCAGGCGCGCGGCGTACCCGTCGCGTATGTGCCACTGGAAGGCGAGGGACACGGCTTCCGCAGGGCGGAAAACATCGTGCGCACCTTGGAGGCGGAACTGTATTTCTACCAGCGCGTGTTCGGCCTGCCCGTGGCGGCCGGCGAGCCGCCCGTGCAGATTGCCAATTTGCCCGCATGACCGATCCGCATCTCGACCAGCTCCTGCTTGACGAATTCGCTGCCCTGGAGCAGCACGAACGGATGATCCTGGCCCTGCTGGCCATTGCGGGCGAGCCGGTGGGCAAGCATGCCGTGTATGAACACTTGCAGCGCGCCAATATCGTCGAGCCGGACGGCACGCCGTTTGCCCTGCTCACCGTCACGGGCATGCTGCAGCATTTGACGCGGCACGCGCTGGCGTCCGAGGTGGTGGGACGCGGCTATGCCTGCGAAGCCAAGCTGCGCTGGCCCGCCATGCGCGCGGCCATCGAACACCTGGCGTTCCGCGACCTATGCCAGGCCATCGAAACCATCAACCCCGTGCGCCGCAACTGGGATGGCTATGTGGAATTGCGCAGCTACCGGCAAGGCGTGGCGCGCCTGCGCATCGCCCTCTTGCGCAACGACGAAGTGCGCCAGGTGGCGGCCATCCTGGCCGCCTGCATGGCCTGCTATGAAGCGCAGCAGCTGCATCCGCTGATCGAGATTTTCGGCCGCCCGTTCGAGCCGGAGATGCTGTCTTTCGTCATGCCGCAACTGCAGGATGACATCCTCGCCGTGCTGCTGGGCAACGCCCCGCGCGAGCCGGCCACGGCGCACGCCATCCGCAGCTACGCGCGCGCGCACCACGCGCGCCAGGTGGCGGCCGGCGACCATATCGGCGCCGCCCTGCCGCTGGCCCTGGCCGAGGATGCCCTGCTGTGCGGCGAACTCGACGCCGCCGCGCGCTACCTGGCAGGCCAGCAGGGGCCGCAGGCGCTGTTTGTCGACAGCAGCATCGCCCTGTTGCGCGGAGAACACGCGCACGCCGTGGCGGGCTTTGACACGGCCCTGAAAGGACTGCGCAAGGAGGCGGGCAAGCGCAAGCTGTGCTTTACGGGCATCGGCGGCCACCTGTACGTGCTGGCCCTGCTGCGCGGCAACGACGCCAAGCTGCTGAAAAGCGCGGAAACCTATCTCGATATCGCGCTGCATGCGCAGCCGAACCACGACAGCATCGTCTACCAGCAGTTGAATACCTTGCGCCTGGTGCGTGCCGGCGTCATGCTGGCGGAAAGCATCCCCACGCGCAGCTGGGAAACGGGACTGCAGGCGCAGCTGTTCCAGGCCTTGCTGTACTACTGGCTGGCGCTGCCGCAATTGAGCGAACGCAAGGATCAATTGCGCCTGCTGGTGCAGCAAGCCGACGCAGCCGGCTACGACCTGATCGCCGCGCAGGCGGCCGGCTTGCTGGGCTTGCTGGGCGAGCCGCAGCAGGAGCGCTATGCCACGTCCAAGCGTGCGCAGCATGGCTTGACGGACATGACGCCGTGGTTCGAGCGCCAGGAAGCGTGGCAGCGCCAGCTGAGCGCGCTGATCAACCTGCAGCAGAACGCACCTGCCGAAGCCATCGGCAGCGTCTCGCGCCTGGTGTGGCTGGTGGCGTTCGACCCGCGTTTCGGCCTGACGGCCGTGGAAGTGCGCGAGCAGAAACGCGACGCGCGCGGTGGCTGGAGCAAGGGCCGCGCCATGGGCCTCAAACGCCTGGCAGAGGAAGCGGGCGACATCGATTTCCTCACGCCGCAAGACGCCCGCGCGGCAGGCAGCATCGCACCGTTCAAACAATATTATTCGTCGGCACCGCGCTATGAAATCGAGCTGGACAAGGCCGCTATCTTGCTGGTGGGCCACCCGCTGGTGTTCTGGCTCGACCATCCTGACACGCGCGTGGAACTGATCGCCGGCGCGCCCGAGCTGCTGATCAAGTCGCACGAGGGGCAGCTGTGGCTGGGCATGCAGCCGCCATTACCCGACAACGGCGGCAGCGTCGTGGTGCAGCGCGAAACGCCGACGCGCCTGCGCGTGGTGCACATCCTCGACGAGCACCGGCGCATCGGCGCCATCGTGGGCCTGGGACTGTCCGTACCGCTGCATGCGGAAAAACAGGTGATGCAGGCGATCGGCGCCATTTCATCGATGGTCACCGTGCAATCGGATATCGGCGGTGGCGCCGGCGACGCGGAAGTCATCACGGCCGACCACCGCCTGCACGTGCACCTGCTGCCGTATCAGCAAGGTTTGAAAATGCAGATTTTAGTGCGCCCCCTGCTCGACAACGGCGCCTATTACGCGCCCGGCAGCGGTGCCGAAAGCGTGTTTGCCGACGTGGCGGGCCGGGCCGTGCAAGCGCGGCGCGACCTGAACGGGGAACGCGAAGCGCAGCGCCAGCTGATCGGAAAATGCCTGGTGCTGGAAGAGGCGGAAGAGGAACACGGCGAGTGGCTGCTGGGCCAGCCTGCGCTGGGCCTGCAACTGCTGGTGGAGCTGCAGGCGCTCGATCCCGCTGGCATCGTTCTGGCGTGGCCCGAAGGCGAAACCATGCGCGTGTCGAAACGCATCGACAGCGGCCAGATGCGCTTGAATATCAAGAGCGAAAAAGACTGGTTTGCCGCCAGCGGCGAAGTGCAGATCGATGAAGACAAGGTGATGGATTTGCGCGCCCTGCTCGACTTGATGCAGAACAATAAAAGCCGCTTCGTGGCCCTGGGCGACAACCAGTTCCTGGCCCTCAGCGACGAATTGCACCGCCGCCTTTCCGAGCTGGCCGCATATGGCGAAGCGCATGCCGATGGCGTGCACATCCACCCGCTGGCCGCCTTCGCGCTGGAAGAACTGGCCAACGATGCGGGCGGCGTAAAAGCCGACAAACTCTGGCGCGAACACTTGCTGCGCCTGCGCGCCCTCGACGACTATCAGCCGCAGCTGCCCAGCACCCTGCAGGCGGACTTGCGCGACTACCAGCTGGCCGGCTACGCATGGCTGGCGCGCCTGGCGCACTGGGGCGTGGGCGCCTGCCTGGCCGACGACATGGGACTCGGCAAGACCTTGCAGGCGCTGGCGCTGATCCTGGCGCGCGCGCCCAACGGCCCCACCCTGGTGGTGGCGCCCACGTCCGTGTGCATGAACTGGATCAGCGAAGCGCAGCGTTTTGCGCCCACCTTGAAGGTCAAGCTGTTCGGCAGCGGTGACCGGGCCGACATGCTCGATACCTTGCAACCGTTCGACGTGGTGGTGGCCAGCTATGGCTTGCTGCAGCAGGAAGCGACCCTGTTTGCCGGCGTACGCTGGCATACCATCGTGCTCGACGAAGCGCAGGCGATCAAGAATGGCGCCACCAAGCGCTCGCAAGCCGTGATGGCCTTGCAAGGGGACTTCCGCATGCTGGCCAGCGGCACGCCGCTGGAAAACCACCTGGGTGAATTGTGGAATCTGTTCCGCTTCATCAACCCCGGTTTGCTGGGCACTCTCGACCAGTTTAATTTGCGCTTCGCCGGGCCGATTGAGAAAGATCAGGACAAGCGGGCGGCGGCCGGCGCGCGCTTGCGGCTGCGCCGTCTGATCGCACCGTTCATCTTGCGCCGCACGAAGACGCAAGTGCTGTCGGAGTTGCCGTCGCGCACGGAAATCGTGCTGGAAGTGGAATTGTCGCCGCAGGAAACGGCGCTGTACGAATCGTTGCGCCGCGAAGCGCTGGAAAAGCTGGCCATGGTAGAAGGGCCGGCGTCGAAGAAAGCCATCCAGATCCTGGCCGAAATCATGAAGCTGCGCCGCGCCTGCTGCAATCCGCAACTGGTGGCGCCGGAACTGGGCCTGGCCAGCAGCAAGCTGGCGGCCTTCGCCGAGCTGCTGTCGGGCTTGCTGGAAAACCGCCACAAGGTGCTCGTCTTCAGCCAGTTCGTCGACCATCTGACCCTGATCCGCCAGCACCTGGAACAGCATGGCGTCAGCTATCAGTATCTCGACGGCAGCACGCCCATGCAGGAGCGCAAGCGCCGCGTCGATGCCTTCCAGGCGGGCGAAGGCGATGTTTTCCTGATCAGCCTGAAAGCGGGCGGCATGGGCATCAACCTGACGGCGGCCGATTACGTGATCCACATGGATCCGTGGTGGAATCCGGCCGTGGAAGACCAGGCCTCGGACCGCGCCCACCGCATGGGGCAATTGCGTCCCGTCACGATTTACCGCCTGGTGGCGAAACACACGATCGAGGAAGGCATCGTCGAATTGCACCAGCATAAGCGCGACCTGGCCGACAGTCTGTTGGAAGGCAGCGACGCGGCCGCGCGCATGTCGGCCAGCGACATGCTGGGCATGCTGCAGGAGGGGTTGAAGCAATGAGATTGAAAAAATGCGCGGCGCCACCGCGTTCCATGCGATGATCGTTTTTCCCTGTTTCTATCCCACGCCATGACCGACTTTATCGCCACCAGCGCCGGCCAGCGCGCCACCTTTTTGTGCGGCAAATCCTGGACCGCCTATGTCAGCACCTTCGTCATTGCCGTGCTGCTGTTCTTTGCCGCCCTGCCGCTGGCCTTCAAGTACAACGCGCGCGCCGCCTTCGTCGTGCTGATCGGCTCGGCCCTGATCGTCGGCTACCGCCTGCTGACCATCCGCAGCTATCAGCTGTACTACGATGAGGCGGGCGTGTGGCTGGCGTCCGGCATCTTGCCGTGGAAAAAGAAACTCATGGGCGTCAAATGGCGCGACATGGATGAAGCCGTCTACGAAACCAATTTCTGGAGCTGGCTGTTCCAGTCCTACACGGTGCGCGTCAGCCAGCGCTACACGCAAGACATCGAAATCCACGCCACCGGCATGGCGCGCGGCAAGGATGCCGTGGCGGCCATCAATGCGCGTCAGCAGGAGATGCTGCAAGGCAGCGCCATCGTCGTCTAGCGGGGCTGGCTGGCTTGGCAAAAAACTGCGCAAGCGCGGCAATTAATGCTAATCTTTGGCCGCCCTGGCAAGCAAAGCCAACCTTTCAATAGTTGTTTGTTACTTATATTATCAGTTTATTATTTTCCGATGATAACAAACAGCAAAATATTCAAGAGATGAACTATGCTAATAAAAAATAAAGTTGCGCTCGCCGCATTGATGCTGGCCTTTACCCTGACACCGGCCAGCGCCGCCAAGAAGCCGCAGAAGAACGGCAAGGCCAGTACCAGCAGCAGCAAGAAAAAAACCGTCGCCAAGAAAGCGGCCGTTGTCAGTGCCGCCACGGCAGCCACGGTCGCCGCCGTCGCCAGCGAGAACAGCAGCGACCGCTCCATGAATAACCTGAGCGGCCAGTTCCTCACGGCCCTGTGGCGCATGGACCCGGAAAGCGCGATTTCGGTCGGCAAGTACGATGGCGCCGCCAACCTGAGCATTCCCGACGCGGCCAGCCGCCAGAAGCAACTGGCCTTCATCGAAGAATGGCTGGGCAAGTTCGGCAAGCTGAATGCCAGCAAAATGTCGGACAAGCAACGTACCGACCTGGCCTTGCTGACGAATAAACTGCAATCGGACCGCTGGTATCTGACCACCTTCCGCGAATTCGAATGGAATCCCGCCCAGTACAACGTGGCCGGCTCCATCGACTTCATCCTGAACACGGAATACGCGGCGCAGCCGCAGCGCCTGCGCACCTTGCTCAAGCGCATCGCCAGCGTGCCGCAATACTATGCGGCCGCGCGCGCCAGCATCGTCAACCCCACGCGCGAACACACGCAACTGGCCATCGCCCAGAGCGCCGGCGTGCTCAGCGTGCTTGACGATCTGAACAAGACGGCACAGGCGTCCATCCTGACGCCGCTCGAAAAACAGCTGTACCACACGCGCATCGCCGCGGCCCGCTCGGCCGTGCAAGGATATGCCGCCTGGCTGACGGAGCAGGATGCCGCGCTGGCGCAGAACGGCAACGCGCGCTCCTTCCGCATCGGCAAAGATTTGTACGAACAGAAATTTGCCTACGATATCCAGGCCAGCGTGAGCGCCGAGCAGATGTACCAGAAAGCCCTGGCCGCGCGCGAAAAGTTGCTTGAGCACATGGATAGCCTGTCCGACGAGCTGTGGGTGAAAACCATGGGCGCCACGGCCAAGCCGGCGGACCGCACGGCAAAGATCGGCATGGTGATCGACAAGCTGTCCAGCAATCACGTGGCGCCCGCCGATTTCGTGCCGGAAATCCGCCGCCAGATCCCCGAGTTGCAGGAATGGGTGACCAGCCACAACCTGCTGACGATGGACCCGAAAAAGCCCCTGGTCGTGCGTGAAACGCCCGCTTACCAGCGCGGCGTGGCTGGCGCCAGCATCGAGGCGCCCGGCCCCTACCGTCCGCAGGACCGCACCTATTACAACGTGACGCCGCTCGATGGCGAAACGGCGGAACAGGCGGAAAGCAGCTTGCGCGAGTACAACCACTGGATCTTGCAGATCCTGAACATCCACGAAGCCATCCCTGGCCACTACACGCAACTCGTGTATGCCAACAAGTCGCCGTCGCTGGTCAAGTCCATCTTCGGCAACGGCGCCATGATCGAAGGCTGGGCCGTGTATGGCGAACGCATGATGCTTGAATCGGGCTATGGCAACAATGCGCCGGAAATGTGGCTGATGTATTCGAAGTGGAACTTGCGCAGCGTCACCAACACCATCCTTGACTACAGCGTGCACGTGCAGGGCATGACGCAGGAGCAGGCGCTGGACCTGCTGACGCGCCAGGCCTTCCAGACCAAGCGTGAAGCGACGGAAAAATGGCGCCGCGTGCAGCTGAGCTCGGTTCAGCTGACCAGCTATTTCAGCGGCTACAGCGAAATCATGGACTTGCGCGAACAGCGCAAGCAAGCGCTGGGCAGCAAATTCGTGCTGAAGGATTTCCACGAGCAATTCCTCAGCTACGGCAGCGCCCCCGTGAAAGTCATCAAGGAACTGATGAATTAACTGGCGCTCGCCATCGGCTTGCAAAGGGCGCTGCGGCGCCCTTTTTGCATCCGTTTGCGCCGTCGCAAACCGCCAGCGCCCCTGCCCATTAAGCTGACGGGAAGGCAGGCGCCACCGCACTCCTCACTGGCAATTGCCGATTTTTCTGCTAGGGTGATAGTCAGGAGCGTCCATGCATATGCCCATCCAGTTCGACACCCTCGATTACGCCAAACGCCTCGCCTCGGCCGGCGTGCCCACGCAGCAAGCGGAAGCGCATGCGGCAGCCCTGGGTGATGTGCTCGGCTCAGCCGTGGTCGTGCATGGCGAACTGGCGGCGCTGGCACGCAATCTGCTGGGGGAAATCAAGCTGGTGGCGCAAAGAGTCGACACCAGGGTGGGGGCCCTTGATGTGAAAATAGATGCGCAGGAACAGAAACTCGACAGCAGAATAGATACACTGGAACAGAAACTTGATAGCCGAATAGATACACTGGAACAAAAACTTGATAGCCGAATAGATGCACTGGAGCAGAAGTTCGATAGCAGAATAGATGCACTTGAACAGCAATTCGATGCCAGATTCGATCACTCCGAGCAAAAATTCGATGCGCGCCTGGAACGCCTGGACTTGCGCCATGGCGCGGACATGAAACACGTGTACTGGATGATGAGCACCCTGATCCTGCTCAACCTGGGCATCCTCAGCAAATTGATGCTGCAGTAAGCACTCACCTACCCCCTCTGGCAATAAAAAAGCCGCTGCTTCCGAAAGAGGTCAGCGGCTTTTGCTTACGAGTATGGTACAGCGTCTAGGACGCTTCTTCCGGCGCCTGGGTGGCCCTGACGAAGATGGGCGCCACCAGCAGGCCCAGCTCGAACAACAGGCACATGGGGATGGCCAGCGAGAACTGGCTGACCACGTCCGGCGGCGTGACGATGGCGGCTATCACGAAGGCGCCGACGATGATGTAGGGACGCACTTCCTTGAGTTTCGCGATAGTAACCAAGCCCATGCGCACGAGGATCACCACCACCACGGGCACTTCGAACGTCGCGCCAAAGGCCAGGCACATCGACATGACGAAATCGAGGTAGTTTTCGATATCGGGCGTCACCGCGATCGACGATGGCGAAAAGTCGCTGATGAAGTGGAAGACGCGGCCAAACACAAAGAAGTAGCAGAAGGCCACGCCGGCCATGAACAGCAGGGACGAGGAAATGACCAGCGGCGCGATCAGGCGCTTTTCATGCGTGTACAGGCCGGGCGCGATAAACGCCCACATCTGGTATAGCACCCAGGGCAAGGCGACGATGAAGGCGATCACCAGCGTCACTTTCATCGGCACCAGGAACGGCGAAATCACGCCGGTGGCGATCATTTTCGAGCCGGCCGGCAGCGAGGCGATCATCGGCGCGGCAATAAAATCGTAGATCTGCGAGGGGCCGGGCCAATAGAACAGCACGGCGCAGACGACGGCGATGCCGATCGAGGCCTTGACCAGGCGGTTGCGCAGCTCGACCAGATGCGAGATAAAGGTTTCTTCCACCGGGGATTTGCTACTCATGAGTAAAAGGAGGAGGAACTGGCGCGCGGACGGAAGCGCGCCACGCGGGCGGCCGCCGACTGCACGTGCTGCTTGCCGCCATGGCGCTGCTTGTACCAGCCAGGGATGGCGGAATTGCGCACCAGCTTCTTGCGGCGGAATTCGCGCGCCTTGCGGGCCAGGTCGTCATTGGTGGCGCGCAGCATGGCTTCATGCGCATCGTGGTGTCCATCATACGAGCTGGAATCGCCGCGCCAGGCGTTTTCCACCTCGGCCAGGTTGCCGGAGATCGAGTTTTCCACGCCATGCATGGATTTCTCCACGCTTTGCTTGACGGAATGGGCTGCATCCTGCACTTCCTTCTGCAGGTTTTTCAGCTCTTCCATTTCAATTTCGCGCGAGACTTCGGATTTCACCTGGTTCAGGTAGCGTTGCGCGCGGCCATACAGGGTACCGGCCATGCGCGCCACTCTCGGCAACTTTTCAGGGCCGATGACTATCAATGCAACCACGCCGATGATGGCGATTTTAGAGAGACCGAGATCGATCATAAGCGGACAAGGGCTGTTACCGGACGAGGCAAGCGCCCCGCCACGCTATCAGAACTTGCTTTTCTCTTTCGTCTCGACGTCGATGGTGCTTTTGTCGGCCACTTGCGATGGCGCAGCAGGAGGGGTGTTGGCTGCCGGGGCGTCATCGTCGCCCTTGACGCCATCCTTGAAGCCTTTGACGGCCTTGCCGATATCACCGCCGATGTTGCCCAGTTTCTTGGTGCCGAAGACCAGCATCACAATGACCAGAACGATCACCCAGTGCCAAATACTCAATGAACCCATCACATTCTCCTTGCGGGACGGTGCCCGAATAGCGTCGACCAATGCCGGTAGTATACACGCGAACCCGGCGTACGGCGAAATCAGTGCTGGCCACGCCAGGGGCGGGGGCCGCCGTACACATGCATGTGCAGGTGATACACCTCTTGCCCGCCGTTCGGGCCGCTGTTGATCATGGTCTTGAAGCCGCCGACGGGTGTGCCATCGGCCTCATACGTGACAGCGCAGCCGAACTCGGCAGCGAGTTTCGGCGCCAGGCGCAGCAGCTTGCCCAGCATGTCCGTATGGCTATCGTCGCAGTCGGACAGGCTGGCCACGTGGCGCTTCGGAATCAGCAACAGATGTACGGGGGCGGCCGGGTTGATGTCCTTGAAGGCCAGCAAGTCCTCGTCTTCATACACGATGGACGAAGGAATTTGTTTTGCAGCAATCTTGCAGAAAATACAGTTATCCACGCACGCTCCAGTAGGTCAGTGTTTGTCTGTTTCGCTGGCGTCGCGCAATTCATCCTTGCGTGCCGCCTTTTCTTCCAGGCCGGACAGGCCTTCACGGCGCGCCAGCTCGTCGAGCACCTGCTGCGGCGTCAGGTCGAACTGCGCCAGCATCACCAGCGAGTGAAACCACAGGTCGGCGCATTCGTACAGGACCTTCGACGGGTCGTTGTCGCGGCGCGCATCCTTGGCGGCCATCACCGTTTCCGTGGCCTCTTCGCCGATTTTTTTCAAAATGGCATCGTCACCTTTGGCAAACAGGCGCGCGACATAGGAGGTGGCGGGGTCACCGCCATTGGCCAGCTTGCGCGATTCGATCACGGCGGCCAGGCGCTTTAAAGTTTCACTCATTTGCTCTTGCTTTCCGCGTAAATCGTCTCAGGGTCTTTCAGCACGGGATCGGTGATTTGCCATTCGCCCGTTTTTTCGTCGCCTTCGAATTTCTGGAAGAAACACGAATGACGGCCCGTATGGCAGGCGATGCCGCCGGCCTGCTCGATCTTCAGCAAGACCACGTCTTCATCGCAATCGAGGCGGATTTCCAGCACTTTTTGCGTGTGGCCCGATTCTTCGCCCTTGTGCCACAGTTTTTTGCGGGAACGGCTCCAGTACACGGCTTCGCCCAGTTCCACCGTGCGCGCCAGCGCGTCGCGGTTCATCCAGGCGAACATCAGCACGTCATTGCTGCCCGCTTCCTGCGCGATCACGGGCACCAGGCCGTGCTCGTCCCATCTGACCTTTTTCAGCCACTTGGCATTGCTTGCTACGATGGTTCCGTTTTGCATGTTCTATATCCTGGGTACTATTTTGTTTACGCCAGACGCATGGGAATGCCCTGCTGCGCCATGAAACGCTTGGCTTCCTGTACCGTGTGCTGGCCATAGTGGAAGATGCTGGCGGCCAGCACGGCATCCGCGCGGCCCACCTTGATGCCGTCGACCAGGTCTTGCAAGCCGCCCACACCGCCCGAGGCGATGACGGGGATGCTGACGGCGTCGGACACGCCGCGCGTCAGGCCCAGGTCAAAGCCCACCTTCGTGCCATCGCGGTCCATGCTGGTGAGCAAGATTTCACCAGCGCCCAGGCTTTCCATCTTTTTGGCCCATGCAAAGGCGTCCAGGCCCGTGGCGGTGCGCCCGCCATGGGTAAACACTTCCCACTTGCCGGGCGACACCTGCTTGGCGTCGATGGCGACGACGATGCATTGCGAGCCGTGCTTTTGCGATGCCTCAAATACCAGCTGGGGATTCGTCACGGCCGAGGTGTTGATGCTGACCTTGTCGGCGCCCGCGTTGAGCAGCCGGCGCACGTCTTCCACCACGCGCACGCCGCCGCCCACGGTCAGCGGAATGAACACTTGCGAGGCGACGGCTTCGATGATGTCGAAGATCAGGCCGCGGTTGTCGCTGGACGCGGTAATGTCGAGGAAAGTGATTTCATCGGCGCCCTGCTCGTCATAACGGCGGGCAATTTCCACCGGGTCGCCGGCGTCGCGCAATTGCGTGAAGTTGACGCCTTTGACGACGCGGCCATTGGTCACGTCGAGGCAGGGGATGATACGTTTTGCAAGCATGATGGGTTCCAGATTGTCGCCAGGCCAGGGCACGCGCAGGCGCACCCCGGCCGGGCTGGCTTAAACGGCGGCGTCGGTCAGTTCGTCGGCGCGTTCTTGCGCCTGCGCCAGGTCGATCGTGCCTTCATAGATGGAACGGCCGCAGATCACGCCTTCGATACCTTCGGCCTGGACCGCGCACAGCGCTTCCACGTCGCCAATATTGTGCAGGCCGCCCGAGGCGATGACGGGGATCTTGACCGCTTGCGCCAGCTTGACGGTGGCTTCTATGTTAATGCCGCCCATCATGCCGTCGCGGCCGATGTCCGTGTAGATGATCGACTCGACGCCGTAGGCTTCGAATTTTTTCGCCAGGTCGATCACTTCGTGGCCCGACATCTTGCTCCAGCCATCCGTTGCCACTTTGCCATCCTTGGCATCGAGGCCGACGATGATATGGCCCGGGAAGGCGCCGCAGGCGTCGTGCAGGAAGCCGGGGCTTTTCACGGCCGCCGTGCCAATGATGACGTAGGTGATGCCGGCGTCGAGATAGCGCTCGATGGTGTCGAGGTCACGGATACCGCCGCCCAGCTGCACGGGGATTTCCTCGATATCGTTTTCCAGTGCGAAATCCTGCACCGCCTTCAGGATGGCTTTGACGGCGCCTTCGTTCTTCGGCTTGCCGGCAAACGCGCCGTTCAGGTCGACCAGGTGCAGCCGGCGCGCGCCTTGCATCAGCCAATGGCGGGCCATCTCGGCCGGGTCTTCGGAAAATACGGTGGCAAGTTCCATATCGCCTTGTTTCAGGCGTACGCAGTGACCGTCTTTCAGGTCGATGGCGGGAATTAGCAGCATGGTCAGTGTGGTTTAAAGTGAGTGAAGAAGCGAAAAAAAGCTGAAAGGGTCACGTAGCTCACATCAAGGTTGCCAGTGAACAAAGTTCTTGTACAGCTGCAAGCCAGCGGCAGCACTTTTTTCAGGATGAAACTGTGTCGCGAAAATATTATCACGCGCGACGGCGCAAGCGAACGGCGCGCCATAGACAGTCTCGCCCACCGTGTGCGCCGCTTCTTGAGGTTGAGCAAAATAGCTGTGCACAAAGTAAAAATACGCGTTGTCGGCAATGCCATCCCACATCGCATGGGACGCCGTTTGCCGCACTTGGTTCCAGCCCATTTGCGGCACCTTGAAGCGCGAACCGTCTTCCTGCACCTGGCCGTCGAGCTGGAAGCGCACGACTTTGCCTGGCAACAAGCCCAGACCGGCCGCATCGCCCTCTTCGCTGCCGTCGAACAGCATTTGCTCGCCGATGCACACGCCCAGCACGGGCTTGCTGTCGGCGGCGCGCAGCAGCGCCTCCAATACGCCCGATTCGCGCAGGCTGCGCATGCAGTCGGGCATGGCACCCTGGCCCGGCAAGACGATGCGGTCGGCGCTGTCGATATCGGCAGCTACGCCGGAAATGCGCACGTCGGCTTCCGGCGCCACGGCACGCAGCGCCTGCGCCACCGAGCGCAAGTTGCCCATGCCGTAATCCACCACCACAATTTTATTCATGTTTGATCTCGGAATCTACAGTGGTTCGCGGGCGCTTACAGGCTGCCCTTGGTCGATGGAATGATGCCGGCCGCGCGCTCGTCGAGCTCGGCAGCCATGCGCAGCGCGCGGCCAAAGGCCTTGAACACGGTTTCGCACTGATGGTGGGCATTCGTGCCGCGCAGGTTGTCGATATGCAAGGTCACGCCCGCATGGTTGACGAAGCCGCGGAAAAATTCCAGCGTCAGGTCGACGTCGAAGCCGGCGATCATGGCACGCGTAAACGGGATGTGGTATTCGATGCCCGGGCGGCCCGAGAAATCGAGCACCACACGCGACAGCGCCTCGTCCAGCGGCACATACGCATGGCCGTAGCGGCGGATGCCCTTCTTGTCGCCGATGGCCTTGGCCACGGCCATGCCCAGGGTGATGCCCACGTCTTCCACCGTATGGTGGTTGTCGATATGCACGTCGCCCGTCGCTTCGATATCGAGGTCGATCAAGCCGTGGCGGGCGATCTGGTCCAGCATATGGTCGAGGAAGGGCACGCCGGTATTGAGCTTTTGCTGGCCCGTGCCGTCCAGGTTGAGGGCGACGCGAACTTGCGTCTCATTGGTGTTGCGCGTGATTTCTGCGGTGCGGTTCATGGGAGGCTCTGGCGATAGGCTAAACGAGGGATGCCTTGAAGGCATCGTAAAAAAGGGAATTCTCTTCCGGGGTGCTGACGCTGATGCGCAGGCAATTGGCCAGCGCAGCATGCATTTTACTCATATTTTTAATTAAAACCCTGCGGGCAAGCAGTTTTGCACAAACATCGTCGGAATCAGCCACACGAATCAGAAGAAAATTTGCCTTCGAGGGAAACACCGTCACGCCCGGCAACGCCGCCAGGCGCAGCGCCAGGTCGTCGCGCGCGCTGTTGAGCAGATCCGCCTGCGCATTGAGCACGTCGAGGTGCTCGAGTGCGAATTCGGCCGCCGCCTGCGTCAGCACATTCACATTGTACGGCGGGCGCACTTTTTCAAACTGCGCCAGCAGGGCCGGCGCGGCCGACATATAGCCGAGACGTATGCCGGCCAGGCCCAGTTTCGACACGGTGCGCATCACCACCAGGTTCTCGAATTCGGGCAGGCGGCCCATGAAGCTGTGCTGCGCGAACGGCTCGTAGGCTTCATCGACGACGGCGATGCCCGAGTCGCCGAGGGCGGCGAGGATGCGTTCGATGTCGGCGCTGGCAAACAGGTTGCCCGTCGGGTTGTTCGGATACGCGAGGAAGACCAGCGCCGGGCGGTGCTGTTCAATCGCCGCCAGCATGGCCGGCATGTCCAGGCTGAAGTCCGGGTTCAACGGCACGCCGACGAAATCCATGCCGGCAAACTGCGCCGAACGCGCATACATGACGAAGGCCGGCACTGGCGCCAGCAGCACGGCGCGCTGGCCCGGCTCCTGGCGGGCGCAAGCCATGGCCAGGATGGAAATGAGTTCATCGGAGCCGTTGCCCAGCATGACGTCGTAGCCGGCTGGCACGCCCAGATTGGCGCAGATGGCCGCCTGCAGGCTGGCGTACGACGGCGGATAGCGGTTCAGCGCCACACCGGCCAGGCGCGCGCCCAGTGCCTCGCGCAGCTGCTGCGGCAGCAGATACGGGTTTTCCATCGCATCGAGTTTGATGTAACCGCTGGCATCGGCTACCTGGTAGCTGTTGACGGCGCGCACATCGGAGCGCACGGTGTTGCTGATTAACTGATCGAGGAAAGACATGCTGCAAACACTCCTGATGAAATTAAATGGAGACTAAATGACGACGTCTTCCGGCACGCCGGCGCTGCGCGCCTTGCGGGCCGGCGTTTTTTTCACTGCGGGCGGCTTTTTCAAGGCAGCCGGTTTTTTGGCAGCCGCCGGCTTCTTCACTGCCGCCTTGGCAGCCTTCGGTGCGGGAGCGGCCGGTGCGGCCAGCTCCTGCGCCAGTGCCGCCAGGCGCTGTTCGATGATGGCGCAGTAATCGGGGTTCAACTCAAAGCCGACGAAATCGCGCCCGCAGCGTTTCGCCGCCAGCGCCGTGGTGCCGCTGCCCATGAACAGGTCGAGCACCACGCCGCCGGGCGGGCACGAAGCCTTGAGCATGCGCTCGATGATTTCGAGCGGCTTTTGCGTCGGGTGGTCGGCCCGTTCCGGGTGTTCCTTGTGCAGGCGCGAGACGCTCCACAAGTCTTTCGGGTTGTAGCCCACTTCCAGCCATTTGGCGCCGATGAAAATCGAGCGCGAACGGGCTTTCTTGGTGGCCGCGTCGTAGGCGATGCGCACCGCGTCAAGGTCGAAGTAGTAATCCTTGCGCTTGACGAAGAAGCCGATGGTGTCGTGCACCGATGAAAAGCTGCGCACGCTGCCGCCCATGGACGGCACGCGGCGATCCCAGATGATTTCATTCATCATCGCCATGCGCTGTTTCAGCATGACGAAGATCTCCGGCGAATAGCGCCAGGTCAGAAAGATATACAGGCTGCCGTTGGCTTTCAGCTTGGGCAGCGCCGCATCGATCCACGCCTCCGTCCAGCGCAGGTAGTCGGCCACCGACTGCTGGTCCGAGGCGTTGCCGTAATCCTTGCCCAAGTTGTACGGCGGATCCGTCAGGATCAGGTCCACCGAGCCATCGGGAATGCGCGCCAGCCCCGCCAGCGCATCTTCGCAATAGACCCGGTTGACCCAGTCCGGCCGCTCCGCCAACTTCGTCATGGCTGCGGCTTCAAACGCAGTTCGGCGCTGCGCGCGTGGGCTTGCAAGCCTTCGCCATACGCCAGCGTGGCGGCGACACGGCCCAGGGTTTGCGCGCCCGCTTCACTGACGTGAATGATGGACGAGCGCTTCTGGAAGTCGTACACGCCCAGCGGCGACGAAAAGCGCGCCGTGCGCGAGGTTGGCAGCACGTGATTGGGACCGCAGCAATAGTCGCCCAGCGATTCGGACGAAAAGCGGCCCAGGAACATGGCGCCCGCGTGGCGGATCTGCTCGGCCCACTGCTGCGGGTTTTCCGCCGAGATTTCCAGGTGTTCCGCCGCAATGCTGTTGGCGATCTCGCACGCTTCTTGCATGCCGCGCACCTTGATCAGCGCGCCCCTGTCTTGCAGCGAAGTGCTGATGGTGGCCTGGCGCGGCATCGTCGGCAGCAGTCTGGCGATGCTCTCTTCGACTTGCGCGATGTAGCCGGCGTCGGGGCACAGCAAAATGGCTTGCGCCAGCTCGTCGTGCTCGGCCTGCGAAAACAGGTCCATGGCGACCCAGTCCGGGTCCGTCGTGCCGTCGCACAGCACCAGGATTTCCGACGGTCCGGCGATCATGTCGATGCCGACGATGCCGAACACGCGACGCTTGGCGGCGGCCACATAGGCGTTGCCGGGGCCGACGATTTTATCCACGGCGGCGATCGTCTGCGTGCCGTAGGCCAGCGCGCCGACCGCTTGCGCGCCGCCGATGGTGATCACGCGCGTCACGCCGGCGATTGCGGCGGCGGCCAGCACCATCTGGTTTTTCACGCCATCGGGCGTCGGCACCACCATGATGATTTCCCCCACGCCCGCCACATGCGCGGGAATGGCGTTCATCAGCACGGACGACGGATACGCTGCCTTGCCGCCCGGGACGTAGATGCCGACCCGGTCCAGCGGCGTGATCTTCTGGCCCAGCACCGTGCCATCGGGCTCGGTGTAGCTAAAACCGCGCAATTCCTCGCGCTGGCGTTCGTGGAAGGCGCGGATGCGCTGCGCGGCGATCTGCAGCGCTTCGCGCTGGGCCGACGGCAAGCCATTCAGGGCCGCCTGCAATTCGGCCTGCGAAATATCAAAGGCCGCCATTTCCGCCGCGCCGCCATGCGGGATGCGGTCGAAACGGTTGGTGTATTCCAGGACGGCGGCATCGCCGCGCGTTTTCACGTCGGCCAGGATTTTCGCCACCGACGTTTCAATCGCTGCATCGGTGCCCGCCTCGAACGCCAGCAGCGTATCGAGCGATTGTTGGAAACCATCCTGGCTTGAATCGAGCTTGCGTATCTGTATCGGCATAATCGGCTTTCTGCTACTGAAGGTGTCTAGGCTTGCGAAGCGCGTTCAAACGCCTCGATAATCGGCTGCAAGCGCTCGCGCTTGAGCTTGAGCGCAGCCTGGTTGACCACCAGGCGCGACGAAATTTCCATGATGTGCTCGACTTCGACGAGGTTGTTCGCGCGCAGGGTGCTGCCCGTGCTGACCAGGTCGACGATGGCGTCGGACAGGCCCACCAAAGGCGCCAGCTCCATCGAGCCATACAGCTTGATCAGGTCGACGTGCACGCCCTTGGCGGCGAAATGCTCGCGCGCCGTGTGCACGAACTTGGTGGCCACGCGCAATCGCGCGCCCTGGTGCACGGCCTTTTCATAGTCAAAGCCGGCCTGCACCGCCACCGACATGCGGCAGGCGGCGATATTCAGGTCGATCGGCTGGTACAGGCCTTCGCCGCCGTGTTCCAGCAGCACGTCCTTGCCCGCCACGCCGAAATCGGCCGCGCCGTACTGCACGTAGGTCGGCACGTCGCTGGCGCGCACGATGATGACGCGCACGTTCGGATCGTTGGTGGCCAAAATCAGCTTGCGCGAGGTCTCCGGGTTTTCCAGCACCTTGATGCCGGCCGCTTCCAGCAGCGGCATGGTGTCCTCAAAAATGCGGCCTTTTGACAGCGCCAGAATCAGCTGGGAGCTGTCACCGTTGTTCGATCCGTTCATGCTCGTTCCTTTTCTTGTTTTTACTTGATGCGCACGATGTTCGCGCCGACGGCGGACAGCTTCACTTCCATGCGGTCGTAGCCGCGGTCGAGGTGATAGATGCGGTCGATCAGGGTTTCGCCATCGGCCGCCAGGGCCGCGATCACCAGCGAGGCCGAGGCGCGCAGGTCGGTCGCCATCACGGGTGCGCCGCGCAACTGCTTGACGCCGGCGATGATGGCCGTGTTGCCCTCGATGGTGATGTCGGCGCCCAGGCGGTTCATTTCCTGCACGTGCATGAAGCGGTTCTCGAAAATCGTCTCGGTAACGCGGCTGGCGCCGTTGGCGATGGTGTTGACGGCCATGAACTGCGCCTGCATGTCGGTCGGGAAGCCCGGGTATTCGGTGGTGCGGAAGCTGACGGGGTTCGGACGGGCCGACATCTCGGCGCGGATCCAGTCGGCGCCGAAGGTCATCGTCAGGCCCATGGCGCGCAGCTTGTCGAGCGCCGCGTCGAGGATATCGGTGCGTACATTGCGCAGCGTGATATCGCCGCCGGTGGCCGCCACGGCGCACAGGAAGGTGCCCGTTTCGATACGGTCGGCGATCACCGCGTGCGAGGCGCCGTGCAAGGCGTCGACGCCCTGGATCACCAGGCGGCTGGTGCCGATGCCGTCGATCTTCGCGCCCATGGCCACCAGCAGGTGCGCCAGGTCGGTGACTTCCGGTTCGCAGGCGGCGTTTTCCAGGATGGTTTCGCCTTCGGCCAGGGTCGCTGCCATCAGCAGGTTCTCGGTGCCGGTGACGGTGATCATGTCGGTGACGATGCGCGCGCCTTTCAGCTTGGCGCACTTGGCGTAGATGTAGCCCGCCTCGATGCGGATCTCGGCGCCCAGCGCTTCCAGGCCCTTGATGTGCTGGTCGACCGGACGCGAACCGATGGCGCAGCCGCCCGGCAGCGAGACCTTGGCTTCGCCGAAGCGCGCCAGCATGGGGCCCAGTACCAGGATCGAGGCGCGCATGGTTTTCACCAGTTCATACGGCGCTTCCAGGGTGGTGATGGCGCTGCCGTTCAAGACCACGCGGTCGCCGTCCTGTTGCACTTTCAGGCCCGTCTGGCCCAGCAGTTTGAGCATGGTGGCCACGTCGTGCAAGTGCGGCACATTCGTCAGGTCCAGGTCGCCCGCAGTCAGGAGACCCGCGCACAGGATCGGCAGGGCGGCGTTTTTCGCACCGGAGATGGCGATGTCGCCGTTCAGGCGGTTGCCGCCGTTGATGAGGAGTTTGTCCATGTGCTTATCCTTGGAATTCTTCAGGTGTCAGGGTTTTCATCGACAGCGCGTGGATTTCCTCGCGCATGCGGTCGCCCAGCGCCGCGTAGACGATCTGGTGGCGGGCGATCAAACGCTTGCCGGCAAACGCGGGCGAAACGATCACGGCCTGGAAGTGCTGGCCATCGCCCTCCACTTCGAGGTGCGTGCATTCGAGGCCGGCCGACAGGTAGCCGTGGATCAGTTCTGGAGTGGTGGTCACGATAAGTCCTTGATATTGAATAAGGTAGTAATGGGATGTGTCGCAATTAATGACGCAAACGATAGCCGCTTTTCAGCAGGCGGATCGAGGCCAGCGCCAGGATCACGAGGAAACCGGCGACGATGGAAAGACTGAGCCACGGGCTGACGTCGGACACGCCGAAGAAGCCGTAGCGGAAGCCGTCGATCATGTAAAAGAAGGGGTTCAAATGCGATACCGTCTGCCAGAACGGCGGCAGTGAGTGGATCGAATAGAACACGCCCGACAAAAAGGTGGCCGGCATGATCAGGAAGTTCTGGAAGGCGGCCAGCTGGTCGAATTTCTCGGCCCAGATGCCGGCGATCAGACCCATGGTGCCCAGCATGGCGGCGCCGAGAAACGCGAAGATGACGATCCACAGCGGTGCGACAAACGACAGGTCGGCGAACCAGCAAGTGATGGCAAACACGCCAAAGCCCACGGCCAGGCCGCGCGCGACGGAAGCGAGTACATACGCCGAGAAGATTTCCCAGTGCGACAGGGGCGTGAGCAGCACGAACACCAGGTTGCCCGTGATCTTGGACTGGATCAGCGAGGACGAGGAATTGGCGAACGCGTTTTGCAGCACGCTCATCATCACCAGGCCGGGAATCAGAAAGGCCGTGTAGCTGACGCCGGGGCTCGGCTCCACGCGGCCATCCAACACATGGCCGAACACCAGCAGGTACAGCATCGACGTGAGCACGGGCGCGGCCACGGTTTGCGTCGCCACTTTCCAGAAGCGCAGTGTCTCTTTGTAGACGAGGGTGCGAAATCCTGTCGAAATCATACGGTACCTTTATCCATGATCTGCAAGAAGATATCTTCCAGGTCAGCTTGTTGCAATTGCATTTCATCGATTTCGACGCCCGCTTCACGCAGGCGGGCGAGGATTTTCTCGACTTCGCTGTATTCGTTGACGCGCAGGCTGAACTTGTTCGGCGCCTGCTGTTCTTCCGGGTGCAGCACCAGGTGCTGCAGGTCGGCCGGCAGGCTGCCGTTTTTGAGGTGCACCCGCAACTGCGAGCCGGCGATGCGGCGGATCAGGGCCGACATGGTATCGAGCGCCACCACCTTGCCGGTTTTCAGCATGGCGACGCGCTGGCACATGGCTTGCGCCTCTTCCAGGTAGTGGGTGGTCAGCACGACCGTGTGGCCACCTTCGCGGTTCAGGCGCGAGATGAACTTCCACAGGGTCTGGCGCAGTTCCACGTCGACGCCGGCCGTCGGCTCATCGAGCACGATGACGGGCGGCTTGTGCACCAGCGCTTGCGCCACGAGTACGCGGCGCTTCATGCCGCCGGACAGCGCGCGCATATTCGTGTCGGCCTTGCCGGTCAGGTCGAGGTTTTCCATGACCTCGTCGATCCACTTGTCGTTGTTCGGCAGGCCGAAATAGCCGGACTGCAGACGCAGGGTTTCGCGCACGGTGAAAAACGGGTCGAACACCAGCTCCTGCGGCACCACGCCCAGGTTGCGGCGCGCATTGCGGAAGTCCTTGACCACATCGTGGCCATGGATCTTGACGGTGCCCGCGTCGGGGCGTATCAGGCCGGCGATGATGGAAATGAGGGTGGTCTTGCCGGCGCCATTCGGGCCGAGCAGGCCGAAAAATTCGCCTTCCTCGATGGCCAGCGACACGCCGCCCAGCGCCTTGAGCGATTTATAGCTCTTTTCTACATTCGTGATTTGAATTGCGGTCATGTGCTTGTTTCAAGTGTAATGCGTCTGGTGTGATGCGCCAGTTGCCGGGGACATCCAGGCCGGCTGGCCGGTGCAGGGCGCCCCCTTCAGACGAGGGCGGCGCAACAGTCAATTATAGTTGGAAAATTCGTGGAACACTTGGAGATCAATCCGGCGGCGCTGCTGGCCTGCCGGCTTGAAAGCTACTGCTGATGCGGGGAGTGGGACAGGATCAATGATGATGCAGGTCGGACGGGCTGCGTTCGGCGTGGCCGTCGGCGCTACCGCAGTCGTCGGCCGTCAGCGTGCTCGAGACGAGCGAGCAGACGCCATACAGCTTGGTGAGGTTTTTCAGGTTGTTCGGCAGGTTTTTCAGCTCCAGCACGCCGCCCGCATCCTGCGCGGCGCGCTGCCACGTCAGCATGACGGAAACGGCGGCCGAATCGACAGCCTTGATGTTGCGCAAGTCGAACTTGGTCTGACCCGAGCGGATGGCATCCAGCCCCTGCTCCAATGCCACAGTGGCATTGTGCACGGTCAGGGAAGTCAGGGATTGCAAGGTATCGAGAGAGTCGGGCATGGCGTCGGGCTGCGCTGGTCTGGAGCTGGTTCAGGAGCTATATGATAGCCGATTATTTGGCTTTGGCAGCGGGACGGCTGGCCAGAGCCTTGTTTTTTGCCTGCAAGGTCTTGATCAGGCCATCGATGCCGCCCTTGCTGATCTCGCTGGCGAAGCTGCTTTTATACGTTTCCACCAGCCACGCGCCCAGCACGTTGATGTCATAGATCTTCCAGCCGGACGGGGTTTTCGCCACGCGGTAGTTCAGGAGCATGGGTTCGCCGCGCGCCACGTTGACCTGCGAGCGCACTTCCACTTCCGTGTCGCTCGGGTCGGCGCGCAGCGGCTTGAATTCCACGGTTTCGTTCTTGATCTGCGACAGGGCGCCCGAATACGTATAGATCAGCAAGGTGCGAAATTCCGCGGACAGCTGCTTTTGCTGGTCCGGCGTGGCGTCGCGCCAGAAGCGGCCGGCGGCCAGGGACGTCATGCGCTGGAAATCCACATACGGCAAGATCTTGCTTTCCACCAATTCGGTGACGCGCTTGATATCGCCCGCCTGGATCGCCTTGTCGGCCTTGGCCGTCTCGATCACGTCCTGGCTGATGCGTTTGACCAACACATCCGGCGCTTCCGTCGCGGGGGCGGCCTGAGCGGCGGTGGCAAAGGCGATGGTCGCCATCGCCAGCAGTTGTTTCATCAATTTCATGGTTCTACCTTTCATGGTGTTGCTATGCACCGGCTGGCGTTGATCGCAGCCGTGGTGTTTCTGTACCGGAGTTTACTCCTGGGGCCTGGCCTCGGAAGCCACGGTATTGCTACCAGATGTTACGAGGTCCGCTGGCGCGACGTCGGCCGCAGCGGTCGCTGGTGGGGCTTCCACAGGGGCCGCCTGGGGTTTCGCATCGTACTCCGGCGCATAATCGCTGCTGTCGTTTTTTGGCACTTTGCGGTCGCGGCGGTCCGTATCGCCATCGAAAACCTTGCTTTCGCGCGCCTGCAGGAAGCCGTCGCGGATGAATTCATAGCGGTCCAGCGCGGCCGCTTCCATCAGGTTGGTCGCGTCGAGCAGCGCGGCGCGCTTGTCGACGATGCGCGTCACCGTACCGATATTGCGCACATTGACCGGATCCTTGTAGCGCCATGGGTCGCCCGTCATATCGAGCGGCAGGGCCACCGTGTCGCGCACGGTCGATGGGCCCAGCAGCGGCAGCATCACGTACGGACCTGGCTGGATGCCATACCAGCCCAGGGTCTGGCCAAAGTCTTCGTTATGCTTCGGAATGCCCGCCTGCGAAGCGATGTCGATCAGGCCGAGAATACCGAAGGTCGAGTTCATGCTGACGCGCACGACGTCTTGCAAGCCCGCTTCACCCTTGCCTTGCAGCAAATTGTTCACGGCGCTCCACACATCGGACAAGTTGCCGAAGAAGTTGCCCACGCCCGTTTGCACGAACGATGGCGTGACTTTCTTGTAGGCCGTGGCGACCGGCTTCAGGGCCACCTGGTCGACGGTGTCGTTGAACTTGAACATGGCGCGGTTATACCCTTCCAGCGGGTCGCGCGGATTGGTGCCGGTGGCGCAAGCGCTCACGCTGGCGGCGATGGCCAGGGCCAGGCCGATACGCGCCAGGCTGCCTTGGGATTGTTTGGTCGACTCGCTCATTTGCTGTCCTTTCCTTCCGCTGCCTTGCTGTAGATGAACTGATTGATCAGGTCTTCCAGCACTGTGGCCGATTGAGTACGGGCAATCTTGTCGCCCTCTGCCAGGTTCGTCAGATCGCCGCCTGCTTCCAGGCCGATATACTGCTCACCCAGCAAACCGGCCGTCAAAATCTTGGCCGAGCTGTCTTTCGGAAATTTGTAGCCATCTTCGATGTCGAGTTTCACCAGCGCCTGGTACGTCTTGTCGTCAAAGCGGATCTCTGCCACGCGACCCACCACCACGCCAGCGCCCTTGACAGGCGCCTGCGGCTTGAGACCGCCAATATTGTCGAACTTGGCACTAATGGTATACGTCTTGCTGAAAGACAGCGAGCTCATATTGCCGGCCTTGAGCGCCAGAAACATCAATGCCGCCACACCCAGCAAGACGAACAAGCCGACCCAGACATCTATAGATTTACGTTGCATAAACAATCCTAAATAATTTTTACTTGCTGCCGCCTGCGTAACATCCTGCCCAGGCCAGCTGTTGTTCGCTGATCGGCAATTACTTGCTAAACATCAACGCCGTCATCATGAAATCGAGCCACCACACCATCAACGACGAAATCACCACCGTGCGCGTGGTAGCGCCGGAGACGTCTTCCGGTGTCGGCTGTGCCTGATACCCCTGGAACAGCGCGATGAATGTCACCGCGATACCGAAGACCATGCTTTTGACATAGGTACCATTGCCGATATCTTTCCAGACATTCACACCGCCCTGCATCTGCGACCAGAACGAGCCTTCATCGACGCCGATCAGCACGACGCCCACCAGGTAACTGCCGATGACGCCGACGGCCGTGAAGATGCCGCCCAGGATAGGCATGGCGATCACGCCGGCCCAGAAACGGGGCGCCAGCACGCGCTGGATCGGATTGACGGCCATCATTTCCATGGCCGACAATTGCTCGCCCGCCTTCATCAGGCCGATTTCCGCCGTCAGCGAGGTACCGGCGCGGCCGGCGAACAACAGCGCCGTGACGACCGGGCCCAGTTCACGCATCAAGGACAACGCCACCAACTGCCCCAGCGACTGCGTCGCGCCAAAGGTGCTCAGCGTGTAATAACCTTGCAAACCCAGCACCATGCCGACGAACAGGCCGGACACGGCGATGATCAGCACCGAGCGGCTGCCGATGTAAAACAATTGCTCGATGAGCAAGTGTGGACGGCGCCACAGGCCACCCGAGGAGGCGATGATGAGGAAGAACGAACGCACGGCAAAGCCGAGGTCTTGTACCGACCGCCGCAACCATGCTCCGATCGCCGCCAGGAAACGCGCGATCATCGGCCTGCCCCCGCGTGCAAGCCCAGGTCGTCGGCCAGCGACTTGCCCGGATAGTGGAACGGTACGGGGCCATCGGCCTCGGCATTGACGAACTGCTTGACGTACGGATGCGTCGACACGGCCATCTGGGCCGGCGTGCCGTGCGCCACGATCTTGCCCGATGATAGAAAATACACATAATCAGCGATGGCGAAACACTCCTTCACGTCGTGCGATACCAGGATAGACGTGGAACCCAGCGCATCGTTCAGATTGCGGATCAAATTGGCCGTCACGCCCATGGAAATCGGGTCGAGGCCGGCGAACGGCTCGTCGTACATGATCAGTTCGGGGTCGAGCGCGATCGCACGCGCCAGCGCGACGCGGCGGCCCATGCCGCCCGAAATCTCGGCCGGCTTCAATTGCGCCGCATTGCGCAGCCCCACGGCGTGCAGCTTCATCAGCACCAGGGTGCGGATCAGCTCTTCATTGAGATCCGTGTGTTCGCGCAGGGGGAACGCCACGTTCTCGAACGCCGTCAAGTCCGTAAACAGGGCGCCGTGCTGGAACAGCATGCCCATCTTGCGGCGCATTTGATATAACTCGTCGGTTTTGAGCGTATGCACGATCTGGCCGTCGATATTCACGGAGCCGGAACTGGGGCGCAACTGCCCGCCGATCAGGCGCAATACGGTCGTCTTGCCACTGCCGGAGCCACCCATGACGGCCACAACTTTTCCACGTGGGAAATCCATTTGAAGGCCCGATAAAATCGAACGTTCTCCATAGGCAAAGTGTAAATCACGGATCTCAACAAGATTTGGCACGACGAAGCTCACTATTTTAATGGCGTATTGTAGTGCAGAAACGCCAACCTCTGCTGAGACACCCCCTCGCACGGCCCGGGACAGGGGGAGAATACAACACTAATGAATCGAAAGTCAGATATTTTATTGTAAAAAGCGCGAGCCTGCACGTGCGCCGCCACAACAAACGGCGGCATGAGTAAAAGAACAAGGGCCACGACGCATCGCGCGCCGTGGCCCTGGCTTGATCCAGCTCAAATCTTAGCGTGGCAGCAGCGATGCCCCCATCAGGAACTCATCGACGGCGCGCGCGCACTGGCGCCCTTCGCGGATGGCCCAGACCACCAGCGACTGGCCACGGCGCATGTCGCCGGCGGCAAACACCTTGGCCACCGACGTCTGGTAGCAACCGGTGCCGTCCGTGCTGGCCTTGACGTTGCCGCGCGCATCCGTATCGACACCGAACGCTTGCAGAACCTGTTGCACAGGGGAAACAAAACCCATGGCCAGGAAAACCAGGTCAGCCTTCATCTCGAATTCCGAGTTCGGCACTTCGCTCATCTTGCCGTCTTTCCACTCCACGCGGCAAGCGATCAGCTTTTCCACCTTGCCGCCCTTGCCTTCGAAACGCTTGGTGGCCACGGCCCAGTCGCGCTCGCAGCCTTCCTCGTGCGAGGACGAGGTGCGCAGCTTGGTCGGCCAGTACGGCCAGACCAGCGGCTTGTTTTCCTGTTCCGGCGGCTGCGGCATCAGTTCGAACTGGGCCACCGAGGCGGCGCCATGGCGGTTCGAGGTGCCCACGCAGTCGGACCCCGTGTCGCCGCCGCCGATCACCACCACATGCTTGCCCGTCGCCTTGATCTGGTCCTTGAGCTTGTCACCCGCGTTGACCTTGTTTTGCAGCGGCAGGAAATCCATGGCGAAGTGCACGCCTTTCAGTTCGCGGCCGGGCACGGGCAAATCGCGCGGCTGCTCGGCGCCGCCGGCCATGATGACGGCGTCAAATTCTTTTTCCAGGTCTTCCGGGAAAATGGTTTCCTTGGCCCAGTTGTTCACATGGGCAGGGAAATCCTTGCCGACCAGTACGCTGGTGCGGAAGACCACGCCTTCGGCTTCCATCTGTTTCACGCGCAAGTCGATGTGCGATTTTTCCATCTTGAAGTCAGGAATGCCATAACGCAACAAACCACCGACACGGTCGCTCTTTTCAAACACGGTGACGGCATGGCCGGCGCGCGCCAGCTGCTGCGCCGCCGCCAGGCCGGCAGGGCCGGAACCGACGATAGCCACTTTCTTGCCCGTGCTGAAAGGGGCCGGCTGCGGCGTGACCCAGCCGTGTTCCCAGCCCATGTCGATGATTTTATGTTCGATCGACTTGATGCCGACCGGATCTTCGTGAATGCCCAGGGTGCAAGCCGATTCGCACGGCGCCGGGCAGATGCGGCCCGTAAATTCCGGGAAGTTGTTGGTCGAATGCAAGATGTCGAGCGCTTCGCGGTAAGCGCCACGGTACACCAGGTCATTCCAGTCAGGAATGATGTTATTCACGGGGCAACCCGTGGTGCAGAAGGGAATGCCGCAATCCATGCAGCGCGCGCCTTGCACGGTGGCTTGCGCATCCGACAGGTGCAGCACGAATTCCTTGTAGTTCTTCAGGCGCGCGGCAGGCTCCAGATAGTGCTCGTCCTGGCGCTTGAATTCCATGAAGCCGGTAATTTTACCCACGATAGTTCCTTTGTATTTTTAGCTGGCGGGAGCGGCGCGGCCGCTCCCTTCACATTCATCTCGGCTGGCTCAGGCGGCGACGGCTTGCACGTCCATGGCGGCATCGGCAGCCATTTCAATCAGCGCGCGCTTGTATTCGTTCGGGAAGACTTTCACGAACTTACCGCGCGCCGCAGCCCAATCGTCGAGCAGGACGCGGGCGCGGGTGCTGCCCGTGTGCTTGAAGTGACGCTCGATCAGGCGCTTGAGGATGACCTCATCGGCTTCCGGCACGCCGTCGCGGTGCTGCGTATGCCAGGCGTCGCGGTCGAGATGCTGTTCCGCTGCCGACACGACCTTGTCCAGGCTGACCATGGCCGTGTTGCATTTGGTGGCAAAGTCGCCGGCCGGGTCATACACATAGGCGATGCCGCCCGACATGCCGGCCGCGAAGTTGCGCCCCGTGTTGCCCAGCACCACGACGGTGCCGCCCGTCATGTATTCGCAGCCATGGTCGCCCAGACCCTCGACCACCGTGGTGGCGCCCGAGTTGCGCACGGCAAAGCGTTCACCGGCCACGCCATTGAAGAAGGCTTCGCCGGCAATGGCGCCGTACAGCACCGTGTTGCCGATGATGATGTTATCCACGGCCCAGCCACGGAATTCCGTATTCGGCCGCACGATGATGCGTCCGCCCGACAAGCCTTTACCGACGTAATCGTTGCCCTCGCCCACCAGGTCGATCGTGATGCCGTGCGCCAGGAAGGCGCAGGCCGACTGGCCCGCCGTGCCTTGCAACTGGATGTGGATGGTGTCGTCCGGCAAGCCGGCGTGGCCATATTTCTTCGCCACTTCGCCGGACAGCATGGTGCCCACCGTGCGGTTGACGTTGCGCACCGGCGAGATGAAGGAGACGCGTTCGCCCTTCTCCAGCGCCGCGCGCGCTTGCGCGATCAGCTTGTGGTCCAGTGCTTTCTCCAGCGCATGGTCCTGGAACTCCACGTGGCGGCAGGCTTGGCCGCTTGGTGTTTCCGGCTTGTAGAAGATGGCCGAGAAGTCCAGGCCTTGCGCCTTCCAGTGCGAAATCGCCTTCGATTTATCGAGCAAATCGACGCGGCCGATCAATTCGTCATACGTGCGGATACCCAGCTGCGCCATCAATTGACGGGCTTCTTCGGCAACGAAGAAGAAGTAATTGACGACATACTCGGGCTTGCCGGAGAACTTGGCGCGCAGCACCGGGTCTTGCGTGGCCACGCCCACCGGGCACGTATTCAAATGGCATTTACGCATCATGATGCAGCCTTCGACCACCAGCGGTGCCGTGGCGAAACCGATTTCGTCGGCGCCCAGCAGGGCGGCGATGACCACGTCGCGGCCCGTTTTCATCTGGCCGTCGGCCTGCACGCGAATGCGGCTGCGCAAGCCATTCAAGACCAGCGTTTGTTGCGTTTCGGCCAGACCCAGCTCCCATGGCGTACCCGCATGCTTCACGGACGACAATGGCGAGGCGCCCGTGCCGCCGTCGTGGCCGGCGACGACGACATGGTCGGCTTTGGCCTTGGTGACGCCGGCGGCGACCGTGCCGATACCGACTTCCGACACCAGTTTCACGGAAATCGAAGCACGCGGATTGGCATTTTTCAAGTCATGGATCAGCTGCGCCAGATCTTCGATCGAATAGATGTCATGGTGCGGCGGCGGCGAAATCAGGCCCACGCCCGGCACGGAGAAGCGCAGGCTGGCGATGTATTCCGACACTTTATGGCCTGGCAACTGGCCGCCTTCGCCCGGTTTCGCGCCTTGCGCCATCTTGATCTGGATCTGGTCGGCCGAGTTCAGGTAGGCTGCCGTGACGCCGAAACGTCCCGACGCCACCTGCTTGATGCGCGAGCGCATGGAATCGCCTTCCTGCAGGGGAATATCGACGACGATCTGCTCGGCGCCCACGATGGACGCCATGGTGTCGCCCTGGCGGATCGGGATGCCCTTCAATTCCTGCGTATAGCGGTTCGGATCTTCGCCGCCCTCGCCCGTGTTCGACTTGCCGCCGATGCGGTTCATGGCCACGGCCAGGGTCGCGTGCGCTTCCGTGCTGATCGAGCCGAGCGACATCGCGCCGGTAGCAAAACGCTTGACGATTTCCTTGGCCGGTTCCACTTCGTCGAGCGGTATCGCCTTGGTCGGATCGAGCTTGAATTCGAACAGGCCGCGCAGGGTCAGGTGGCGACGGCTCTGGTCGTTGATGATTTGCGCGTACTCTTTATAGCTGGAGAAATTGTTGCTGCGCGTCGAATGCTGCAACTTCGCAATCGCATCCGGCGTCCACATGTGGTCTTCGCCACGCACGCGGAACGCATATTCGCCACCTGCGTCGAGCTTATCCATCAGCACGGGATCGTTGCCGAAGGCCAGCGCGTGCAGGCGCAGCGCTTCTTCCGCCACTTCAAACACGCCGATGCCTTCCACGTTCGACGCCGTGCCCTTGAAGTATTTGTCCACCAGCGACTTGTTCAAGCCGATGGCTTCGAAGATTTGCGCGCCGCAGTACGACATATACGTCGAAATGCCCATCTTCGACATGACCTTCATCAAGCCTTTACCCACCGCCTTGGTGTAGTTGTAGATGGCTTTCTCGGCCGACAAATCGCCAGGCAAGCCGTGCGCCATCTCGGCCAGGGTTTCCATGGCCAGGTACGGGTGGACGGCTTCTGCGCCATAGCCAGCGAGCAGGGCGAAGTGGTGCGTTTCGCGGGCCGAGCCCGTTTCCACGACGAGGCCGGTGGAGGCGCGCAAGCCCTTGCTCACCAGGTGCTGGTGCACGGTCGAGGTGGCCAGCAGCGCAGGGATCGCCACCTGGTCGGCGCAAATGGCGCGGTCCGAGACGATCAGGATGTTGTGGCCGGATTTGACGGCATCGACGGCTTCCGCGCACAGCGACGCAAGGCACGCTTCCACGCCTTCCTTGCCCCAGGCCAGCGGGTAGCAGATGTCCAGCTCGTATGACTTGAACTTGCCGCCCGTGTGGGCGCTGATGTTGCGCAGCCGCGCCATGTCGTCAAAGCCCAGCACGGGCTGCGCCACTTCCAGGCGCATCGGCGGGTTGACGTTGTTGGTATCGAGCAAGTTCGGTTTCGGGCCGATGAACGACACCAGCGACATCACCATCGCTTCGCGGATCGGGTCGATCGGCGGATTCGTCACTTGCGCGAACAGTTGCTTGAAGTAGTTATACAGCGGCTTCAATTTGTTCGACATGACGGCCAGCGGCGAGTCATTGCCCATCGACCCCGTCGCCTCTTCGCCGGCCACGGCCATCGGTGCCATGAGGAATTTCAAGTCTTCCTGCGTATAGCCGAACGCCTGCTGGCGATCGAGCAACGATGGCTGCTCTTTTTCGCCCTGGGCGCGGTCGTGTTTCGCCTGGCCTTCGGCCAGCTTGATCTCGTCGAGCTTGATGCGCACCGAGTTGATCCACGCTTTATATGGCTTGGCGTTGGCGTAGGTGTTTTTCAGTTCCTGGTCGTCGATGATGCGGCCCGCTTCCAGGTCGATCAGGAACATTTTACCAGGCTGCAAGCGCCATTTCTGGATGATTTTCGATTCCGGGATCGGCAGCACACCCGATTCCGACGCCATCACCACCAGGTCGTCGTCCGTGACGATATAACGGGCCGGACGCAAGCCATTGCGGTCCAGCGTGCCGCCGATATGGCGGCCATCCGTAAACGCCATGGCGGCGGGGCCATCCCACGGTTCCATCATGGCCGCGTGGTATTCATAGAAGGCGCGGCGGTTGTCGTCCATCGTCGTGTGGTTTTCCCACGCTTCCGGAATCATCATCATCATCGCCTGGGCGATCGGATAACCGGCCATCAACAGCAGTTCCAGCGCATTGTCGAAGCACGCCGTGTCGGACTGGCCTTCATAGATCAGCGGAAAGAGTTTCTGCAGGTCGTCGCCCAGCACGGCCGACTTCATCACGCCTTCGCGCGCGCGCATCCAGTTGAAGTTGCCTTTGACGGTGTTGATCTCGCCATTGTGCGCGATCAAACGGTAGGGGTGGGCCAGCGGCCATTCGGGGAAGGTATTCGTCGAGAAACGCTGGTGCACCAGGGCCAGGGCCGAGATGCAGCGCGCATCCTGCAAGTCCTTGTAATACACGCCCACCTGGTCGGCCAGCAGCAAGCCTTTATACACAATCGTGCGCGCCGACATCGACGGCACGAAGAATTCCTTGCCGTGCAGCAGCTTCAACGCCTGGATGGCGTGGCCCGACGATTTGCGGATCACATACAGTTTGCGCTCGAGCGCATCGGTGACCATGATGTCCGGGCCGCGGCCGATGAAGATCTGTCGGATGACCGGTTCCTTGGCGCGCACGGTGGGCGACATCGGCATATCCGTATCGATGGGCACGTTGCGCCAGCCCAGCACGACTTGTCCCTCGATGCGCACGGCGCGTTCGATTTCCTGTTCGCAAGCGATGCGCGACGCGTGTTCCTTCGGCAAGAAGACCATGCCCACGCCGTATTCGCCAGGCGGCGGCAATTCCACGCCCTGCTTGGCCATTTCTTCGCGGTAGTACTGGTCGGGAATCTGAATCAGGATGCCGGCGCCATCGCCCATCAGCGCATCGGCGCCCACGGCGCCCCGGTGATCGAGGTTTTTCAGAATCAGCAAACCCTGTTCGACGATCGAATGGGTCTTGTTGCCCTTGATATGGGCGACGAAACCGACGCCGCAGGCATCGTGTTCATTGGCTGGGTCGTACAGGCCTTGCGCTTTCATGGGCTTCTCCGCTGCATATGAGTATCGAAAACCTAGAGTAGTGCAACGCAACAAAAAACTCAACTACAACAATTAGGGTCGGAGTCGAATTAAATTTGATTCTGCCGCTCTAAAAATTTAATAGGGACGCAGTCGAACCAATTTCAATAAAACATCAGAAAGAAACCACTTTTGTTTTAAATGCGAATGCTTTTCAATTGGCACCCGTTGCGGCCGCGATTTTGCGGGGACGGCCCCGCTTGGCAGGCAGCACTTGCCGCTGCATTTTCTGCTCCAGCGCCTGTTTGAAAGCGTCCGAGCCCAGCGGCCAGCCCTTCAATACAGCCTGTTCCAGGGTGTTTACCTGGCTGCTGCCCAGGCCTTGCTCGAACAGGCGCAGATAGGCGGCCTCGCGGTCGAACGGCGTATTGCCCAGCGCCCAGTACAGCGCGTGGTCGGTGATGAGGGGATCGGGACGCACACCCGCATGGTGGGCATAGCTGGACCACGCATGGTCCAGCGCCTGGGCCGCCAGGCCCGTTTGCACGGGCACGCACTCCAGGTAGCGGCAGCAAGTCAGGAAGAAATTGTCGGCATCGATGACGGAGGTTTTGTAGCGTCCCTGCCACAAAGCACCTTCGCGGCCGTATTTCTGATTGAAATACGGCACGTAATAGCGTCCCAGCCACTGCATCAGCTGCCCCAGGCCCGTCGCGTCGGCTGGCGTAGCCAGTAAATGTAGCTGATCAGGCAATAAAACATAGGCGTGAATGGCCACCTTGAACATTTTCGCGCCCGTTTTCAGCCAGGACAGGCATTGCGCGTAGTCAGCCGTGTCCTGGAACACCAGCTGGCGGTTGCTGCCGCGCTGGATCACGTAATGGGGCAATGCGGGAATGATGAGACGGGGTAAACGGGCCATGGCAGAGTCGGTAAATATAGGCTAAGGCCTTGATTTTACACACTCTGGCGCGCCAGACACGACTCTGACCCTGTTTTATTGAAAATATCGGGAAAAGCGATGGACTCTGTCCCTTTTATGCTGCGGCCCGCTTGCGGGTGGTGCACTAGGGACTATCAGGACAGATTAAAACTGGCCGACAGGCTGTAGCCTTCGCCATACGCGCTGCGCAGCGGCAAGTCCTGGCCCAGGCCCGTCTTGGCTTTCTTGCGCAGGCGGTACACGAGCATGTCGACCCGGCGGCCCGCATCGGGATCTTCGCCGCCCATGCCGGCCACAATGACATCGCGCGGCACGGGGCGGGTGTTGATGGTGAGCAAGTGCAGGAAGTTGAATTCTTTTTCCGTCAGGGCGATGACGGCGCCCATCAGCTCAAGTTGGCGCGCGCTCACTTTCAAGGTCCACTTGCCCGGCTCAGGCACGGGATCTTGCGGGCCGACGCGGCGGTCGAGCGCCTCGATGTGGGCGGCCAGTTCGGGAAACTTGATCGGCTTGGTCAGATAGTGGTCGGCACCCAGGCGCAAGCCCAGGATGCGGCTGTCGAAAGCGACACGCCCCGTCAGCACCAGCACGCCAATTTGCGGATACAGCTGGCGCATGCGGGGGATGACGTTGAAGCCGTCCTCGTCAGGCAAGCCCAGGTCCAGCACCACCACGCCGACATTGCCATGGCTCAACGCCGTCCACATCCCGCCAGCGGAACTGGTGATATGGACTTCATGTTCGAGCTCAACGAGAAACTCCGCCATGTCTTCGGCGTAGTCCAGATTGTCTTCGACGATCAGTATTTTCGTCATTGCAACGCCATTCTTCCGTTAGTGAGCTACCGTGGGCAAACCATGCCATTCACTTCTGCACCATGATGGACGGCACAATAGGTTTACGTCAAGGAATTATCACGGTTGCCTTCAGCGGAAGCAAGGCTTTTCCTTGTCTAGACAGGAAGCGGCAGCCAAATGCGGAAAAGCGCCCCGCCTTCGGGCAGATTATGCCCCTGCAAACTCCCCCCATGCACGTCCACTACGGCGCGCGCCATGTACAGGCCCAGGCCCGCACCGGGATGCGTGGCATGGCTTCCACGGCTGCCTTTTTCGAACAGCTGCGCCAGTTCTTCTTCCCGCAAGCCTGGCCCCGCATCGCGCACGCACAGTGCCACACCGCCCTCGGGCACCAGCCTGGCCGACACGGTGATGCTGCTCGCAGGCGGGCTGAATTTGACGGCATTGTCCAGCAGGATTTTCAGGCACAGAGCCATGCCGGGCACGTCGCAGCGCAGTCTGGCCGGCAAGTCCTCGTCCAGTTCCAGCTGCACGCGGTGGCTGGCGGGCACGGTGGCGGCCGCCTGCTGCAGCAAGGCCAGCGGCGCGATGCCGTCGGCGGCCCGCTCGCGGCCCAGCGCCGCCATGCGTTCGGGCGACAGATAGTCGTCGATCATGGCTAACAAACGGTCGACGGCCGTCTGGATTTTCACATAGCGCTTGCGCGTGGCCTCGTCGGCGTCTTTCGACGTCGAGACGAGGCGCTGGATGGCGCCGTCGATGGTGGCCAGCGGCGTGCGGAACTCATGCGACAGCATCGAGGCGAAGCGCTTTTGCTCCTTTTCCCGTTCCGCTTCCTGCGCCTGGATCTCGCTGACATCGCGCAGCGTGCCCACGACGGTTTCGCCCCGCCCCGGTACGGCGGGCACGATGGTCGAGCTGATTTCCAGCGCCAGTAGATGCCCGTCGGCATGCGGCAGTTCCACTTCGCGCAGCAGGGACAAGCGGCTGGCGTCGCCAGCGCGCCAGCGCTGCAAGCGGGCCGGCAGGTCTTGCGCCAGGCGCGCCGCGTGGCTCTGCAAGGCGGGCAAGTCATGGCCCGTCAGGCGCTGCGCGGCGGGGCTGATGTAGAGTAATTCGAGGGTGGTGGCGTCGAGCAGGAAGGCCGCGTCGCGGCCGTGTTCGGCCAGCAGGCGGAACTGCGCTTCGCCCGCCCGCGCGCGCAGCAGGGCGCGGCGCAACTGAACGAAACGCAGCGCCATCAGGATGGCGCCGGCAAGCAGCAGGATGAGAAAGGGCAGCATGCTTTATACCTGGCGAGAAAGAAGCGCCAAGTATAAGCGTGCGGCAGCGTTAATCTTCGAGTGGGGCGAAAATCTGCTGCAAGTCTTCCTGCGTGAGGGCCATCTTCTGCGCTTCACCTTCGGCCAGGATCGATTGCGCCAGCTCCGATTTCTTTTGCTGCAGCAACTGGATTTTTTCTTCCAGCGTGCCCTTCGCGATCAATTTATAGACGAACACGGGCTTGTCCTGGCCGATGCGCCAGGCGCGGTCCGTGGCCTGGTTTTCCGCCGCCGGATTCCACCACGGATCGTAGTGGATGACCGTGTCGGCGGCTGTCAGGTTCAGGCCCACGCCGCCCGCCTTCAGGCTGATCAGGAAGATGGGCACGGCGCCCTGCTGGAAGGCCGCCACTTGCGCGCCCCGGTCCTTCGTCTCGCCCGTCAGCAAGGCATAGGGAATGTCGCGCGATTCGAGCTCTTCCTCGATCAATTCCAGCATGCTGGTAAATTGCGAGAAGACGAGGATCTTGCGCCCTTCGTCGAGCAAGTCTTCCACCATCTGCATCAGGTCGAGCAGCTTGGCCGAACCGGCCGACTGCTTCTTCGCCGGCAAGGATTTCACCAGGCGCGGGTCGCAGCAGACCTGGCGCAGTTTCAGCAGCGCTTCGAGGATGACGATCTGGCTGCGCGCCACGCCCTTCTTGTCGATTTCTTCGCGTACTTTTTGATCCATCGCCAGACGCACGGTTTCATACAGGTCGCGCTGCGGCCCCGTCAGCTCCACCTTGCGCACCATTTCCGTCTTCGGCGGCAGTTCCTTGGCCACATTGTCCTTCGTGCGGCGCAGCAGGAACGGTTTGATACGGCGGTTCAGCAGCATGCGGCGCAGCGGATCGTCCTGGCGCTCGATCGGATGGCGGAACTGGGTGTTGAACGTCTTCTCGTCGCCCAGCAAGCCCGGCAGCAGGAAGTGGAATTGCGACCACAGTTCGCCCAGGTGGTTTTCCAGCGGCGTGCCGGACAGGCACAGGCGGTGGCGCGCGCGCAGCAGGCCCGCGCTTTGCGCCGCCTTGCTGCGCGTATTCTTGATGTAGTGCGATTCGTCGAGGATGACCAGGTGGAAATCATGCTCGCGCAAGGTTTCCTCGTCGCGCGGCAACAGCGCATAGGTAGTCAGCACCAGGTCGCATTGGTCGATCTGGTCGAATTGCTGGGCGCGGTCCTTGCCCTGCAGCAGCAACACTTTCAGGCTGGGCGCAAACTTGGCCGCCTCGTCCTGCCAGTTGCCCATCAAACTCGTCGGTGCAATCACGAGCGCCGGATGCGTGAGGCGTCCCGCTTCCTTTTCCACCAGGATATGCGCCAGGGTTTGCACGGTCTTGCCGAGGCCCATGTCATCGGCCAAAATACCGGCCAGGTCATGGTCGCGCAGGAATTGCATCCACGCCAGGCCATCGGCCTGGTAATCGCGCAGGGTGGCCTGCAGCCCGGCTGGCGCCGCCACTTTTTGCACGGAACCAAACTGGCTCAGCTTGCGGCCCATGGCGCGCAATTGCTCGCCGCCCGTCCAGCGCAGTTCCAGCCCCCGCGCCAGCTCTTCCAGGCGCGCCGCATCGAGGGTCGACATGCGCACCGCATGTTTGATCTTGTCGCTGAAGTACAGTTCCCCCAGCGTGTTGAGGATGGGGCGCACCCGGCCCCACGGCAGCGCGACGCGCGTGCCGTCCGGCAAGGTCGCCAGCATCTGGTCAGCGTCGGCATGCGCTTCGATGACTTTCGGGTTGAAATCGTTGGGCGCGTTGCGGATCAGCTGCACCAGCACGGGCAGCAGCGGCACTCTTTCGTGATTCACGACGATGCCCAGTTCCAGCTCGAACCAGGCGTTGCCGCTGTCCGGGTCCTGGTCGTCGATCTCCGCGTACCAGTCACCGGCTTCGCTCACGTCGTAGCGGTACTTGGCCGTCTTTTCCACGATCCAGCCCTGCTTGCGCAAGGCGTCGATGCCGGACTCGGCAAAACGCAGCCATTCCGCCTGGGAAGGCAGTTGCAAGGCACCCTTCAAGCCGCTCAAGGGGGCCGAGCCCGGCTTCTTGAATTGCAGCTCGGCCAGGGTGGCCAGCGCGCGCGCTTCATCGAGCGTATTTCTCTGGATAATTTCCGTCACCTCGCCCACTTGCCGCACCACGCGCTGCGACGGGTCGAACGCGACGCGCTCGCCGTCGTAGTCGTAGGACAGCACGGCGAAATCGCTCCAGCGCTGCGCGCTGCCATCGGCCAGCAGAGCGCTGTCGAGCAGCAAGACCGGTTGCGCCGGCACGTCCTTGCGCAAGCGCTGCGGCAACGGTTGCGGCAGCGGCATCAAATGCTGCAAGCCTTGCGCCAGCAGCAGTTGCGACACGCGGACCTTGTCGTTCGCATTCAAGGGCGGCGCCTGTGCCACCAGCGCCTGCAGATCGGCGAGGGAAATGTCGGAGCCGCCCTGATTCAGTTCCAGCACGCCGCACGACAGATTGTCGATGTACCACGGCGGATCGGTGGGCAGCATGTAGTCGATCTGGTCGGCGCCATGGTGCTTCGCACCTTCCGGCGGGTCCACTTGCCAGCCCAGGCGCATGGTCTTGCCTTCGTCGCGCCAGAACAGGCGCGCGGGACGCACGGGACCTTCCTTCAACGGGTACACGAGGCCATTGCCGACGTCTGCCCAGGAATTGGCCCACAACAGTTTATCTTGCTCGGCCAGCATTTTCAGCAGGGCCGCGCCCACCTTGCCCTTCGGCTCCGTGGCGCTGCCCGTCTGCGAATTCTGCCCGCTGCGCATGGCCACGAAGAAACGCACGAGGTCTTCGTCGGCCGGTGTCAAAAACGTGGGCGGCGCCGACAACAGGGAAAAGATTTCGCTGATGGGAGAAGCGGCCGCCACGTCGCCATTCGGCCGCAGCCGCGCCTTGTACAGACACAGGGCCACGTGGCGGCCACCGCTGGTGGGCGCCAGCACGTAGATCAATCGATGCTGGTTGAGTTTGGGGTCTGGTTCGGCAATGCTCAGCACGGCCTTCGGATGGGCGGCAGCCTCCACCCGCTGCAGCCAGGTGGCCACGGCATACGGCAAAGGCGCTCCCGGCGCGCTGGCCGGGGCAACTGGGGTTTCACTGGTTTCGTCGCGGGTAAAATCCATGGGGCGCATTTTTGTGTAAAGGTCGTATCCAAATCGGCAACAGGCAATATTATCCGCCATACAGGCGTTGCTGGCTTGATTCACACACGCTCTTTGAACAGTTTTAATGCGCGATGCCTAAAAAATAAGTATTTAATACGACACTTGGGACCCGCAAGCGGCAAAAGTGGCCCGTCACCGGCCATCTTTGCCGCCCGTGGACGGCTCTTGTCAGGCCGGCACAGTTTCTTCTTCCGCCACACTGGCGGCCTCGACTACCGGTGCCGTGCTCGTATCGGCTGGCGTAAAGTTGCGCAAAAACAAGAAGAACTGGCCCATCATCTGCGTCCACAGTTGCAGATTGATATTCAGGTATTCGCGGCTGACGCCACCGGCGACCAGCACATCCATTTCCAGCACGACGAAATCGCCATGCTGGGCCACGCGGGCAAAACGCTTGCTGCGGTGCCATTCGGCCAGCAAGCCGGCCGGCAAATCGCCGCCCTGCACGCGCAGCGGGCAGCTCAGGGTCAGGTCCGCATACTGGCCAGGCGCCGTTTCATTGCCCCACAGCACTTGAAAGCCGATGCCATGGCTGGCACTGTGCAGGCGCACGACGCCGTCGTGTTCGATGCTCGTCACGGCGCAGCCGGCCGCCTTGATGGCCTCGGCCGTTTGTTCCGCATTCAGGGTGGTCAGCAAGTTGGTGTTGGTGTGTTCCATCGTCATTCCATTCATTTCAAGAAAATAAAACTATTGGGGGGCTGCTGCGGGCGCGGCCGGCGTTTCCGTCTGACGCGCATCAAAGCGACCCTGGTACAACTGGTCGCCATACTGCTGGGCGATTTGCTCGAGCTTGACGCGGCTTTGCGCGGCGAATGGCTGGCGCGCTTGCATGACGTCCAGCACATTGAGGCCCTCATACGCTTGCAGGATTTCCTGCCCGGCCGCATACAGCTGGGCATTCTTGCTTTCGCAGCGCGCCAGGGCGCCGCGCTGCGACGCCACTTCGCCGTCGAGGCGCGCACGCTCCGCTTCGATCTGCTTGCCCGTGGCGGCCAGCTGCTCGCTGGCCTGGCGCAATTGCGCCAGGTTGGCCGTTGCCTCTTGCGCGGCGGCGGCGCTGCGCTGTTGCTGCTCGCCCAGTTTTTCCCGTTGCGCGCGCTCCTGCGCCAGCTGCGACTGGCTGCGGGCCAGCTCCCTTTTCAAGCCATCGCTGGCAGGCGCAGCGGCAGCAGCGGGCGCGGCCTTGGCGGCAGGCCCGCCCTTGGCTTTCAGCACTTCCAGCTCGCCACGCGTCTGCTGCAATTGCGCCGTGACATTGCGCAATTCGGCACGCAGGCGCTCTTCCATGCTTTGCCCCTTCTGTCCCTGCGCCTGGGCGGTGCTGGCGGCCAGTAAGCTCAACAGCAATAAAGGCAGGCGCATTTTGTTGGATATCAACATCATGGCTCCTTAAAAACGCGCGTTCAATTCGATTTGCAGGGTGTCGATCGACAGCGCCGAACCGAACACTTCGCGGCTCGACGTCCAGCGGCCGTTCAACCACGTATTCTTGTCGAGCGCATACGCGCCGCCCAAGTAATACCCGCGCGCATTCGTGCCGCCCAGGTGGAAGGTGGAATCGTTGTAGGCGTCAGGCAAGGCGTCCGGTTCGATGCGCTTGTAGCCGAGCAGCACGTTCCAGTCGCCGCGCGCTTGCGTGTTCGCCTTGCCCAGGGTCGCCTGCAGCATGTAGGCATTGCCGCCGCTCCTGAAATCGGCTTGCGAGACGCCGCCCGTGCCGCCGAAGTTGTTCATGATGCCGCCCTTGGCGCGCGCCCACATTTCACTCTTGTCGTAGGCCATGTTGCGCACATAATCGCCTTCGATGCGCAAGTCCTTGCCGCCGGCCACCTTGCTGTCCCAGCGCGCATTGATATTGGCCAGGCGGAATTTCGACGCCAGCCCCACGAATTGCGGCTGCGGCGTATTCGCCGGGTCGAGCGGGTTCAGCGCGATATTGCGCAGCAGCATCAAGCTATTGCCCTTTTGCATGCTTGATGGACGCGACCAGTCCGTGCTGCAGCCATCGGCACCCGCGTACAGCGCACACGGCTGCGAATATTCGCCGCTGATGTTGCGGAAGTTGTAGTAGGCCAGCGCGCCGCGCAACTGATGGTCGCTATTGATTTTCCACGAGGCACCCACCTGCGCACCAAGCAGCCATTTGTTTTCGCTGGACATTTTTGCCTGGCTGCGGCTAGGCGCATTGTCGGACGAATACTCGAGCGGAATCAGGCCCAGCGTGCCGAACACGGTAACGTCCTTGTTCGCGCCCACCGGCTGCTGCAGCTTGGCGGCGATGCCGTCAAAATTGAGTTCGCTGGAAAACAGTTCATCGCCGGACACGAACGGGTTATCGAAGCGGCCCGCCGTCAGTTTCAGCCAGGAAGCGGGCTGGTACGACAGCCAGGCCTGGTCCAGCCAGATGTTTTTCTTGCCCAGGCCGCCACCCAGGGTTTGCGTGGTGGACACGGGGCTGTCGTCATTGCCGCTGGCCAGGCGGATGCCCGCTTGCGTGCTGTCGGAAATGTCGGCCAGGATACCCAGGCGGGCACGCGCACGCAGCAAATGCTTGCGGTCTTCGCGCGTGTTGAGCAGCGCCGGCAGTGCCAGGTTGGTGTTCGAATTGACGTCGTAGCCGCTGCCGCTGTTGAGCGAGCGCCAGTCGATCTCGATATTGCTGTTGGCCATGTCGTAGTAGCGCGATTCGTAACGCGCGCGCACATCGCCTTCGACGCGGATGCGCTTGGTCCAGGCCGGCGTTTCATTCGGCGCCGCCCAGCCGCCCGCCTTCGCTTCGGCCATGACCTGGCCCTTGATCTCGTCGCGGATCTGCTCGCGTACGGTTTGTGAAAGATACGGCACGCGCACGTCGCCTGGCTGTACCTGCGCCAGGGCGGCCGGTGCCGCGGCCGGACGCGCTTGCGCCGCGGCCAGCGCTTCGCTCTGCGCCTGCGCCAGCAGCGCTTCGCCGGCATCCTTGTTCAGGGCGCCGCTCTGGATCAGGCCACGGATCAGTTTGACCATGGTGCTGTCGGCCGGTGCTGCGGCCTGGGCTTGCACTGCGCCGGCCGCCATGCTCAGGGCCAGGGCAGCGAACGCCAGCGGAAGGCGACGCAGGCGCTGTGGGGAAGAAAATATGAGGTTCATCGCTTCTTTCGGTAAAAATTAATATGAATGTCGTAAAGAACGCCTGAAAAAACCGCCGCGAGCGGCAGTGAATTGTGGCTGAGAAGCGCAGCTGTGCGCATGCACAGTGAGCATCGCAGGCCGCAAATCACAACGCGCAGCAGGTTTGGTCGGGTGTTCACGGCCGGCGGCCTTTAATGGATACACGAGCCGGGAAACGCAGGGACGCCGGCGGCCGCTCATCGGCGCGGAATTCGCGCACCATGGCCAGCACCTGCTCATCCGTCTGCGCATTGCCCGTGCCTTGCACAAGGTGGACCTTCGACGTCCGGCCTTCCGCATCGAGCCACAGGTCGACGCGGATGTCGGCGAATGCCAGCTGGCGCGTGCGCGGGTCGCGGGCGAACGCCATCTGCAAGGCATTGGCCACATAGCGGCCATACGATCCCGCACCGAGGCCGCCGCCACCGCCGCTGCCGCTCATGCCGCCGCCGCGTCCGGCCTGGATGCCGAAGGCGTCGCTGCCGGCCTGCGCCGCGCCGTCGATGGTGACCGGGTCGCCCTTGTCCGGCGACGGACTTTCCGGCGCGTCATCCATGGGCTTGTCGGCCGGCGTCGGTTCCGGCTCCGACACTTCCGGCACCACCTTGTCGGGCGTCGGTTCCGGCAGTTTTTCCGGTTCCGGCGGCGGCGGTGGCGGCGGTGGCAGCATCAGCATCGGCGGCGCCGCCACTTCGCGCTTGGTGGCCGCCGTGTCGGACAGCAAATACCAGACCAGCGCGGCCAGACCAGCGGCCAGCAGCGCGCCGCCGGCCACGCCGCCCCAGCGGCGCCACCACTGCGCCGCGCCCGACGCTTCCGAGGCGGCCGTCTTCATCATGTCGTCACGCTTCACCTTGCGCTCCTCATGCCGGCTTGCCGGTCACCAGGCCCACCTGGTTCAGGTCGATGCGGCGCAGCAAGTCGAGCACTTCAACCACTTTCGCGTACTGCACGGCGGCATCGCCGCGCACGATCACGGGAAAGTCGGGCGTCAAGGCCTTTTCCGTGCGCAAACGCTCTTCCAGCTCGGGCAGGGTGACGGGATAGGCATCGAGGAAGACCTGGCCCGCGTTGTCGATGGTGATGGCCTTGGTCTTCGGTTTTTCCAGCGCCATGGCCGAACTGGCCTTGGGCAGGTCGACCTTGATGCCGGGAATGCTGGCGTTGCTGGTCAAAATGAAGATCACCAGCACCACCAGCAGCACGTCGACGAAGGGCGTGATGTTGATGCCGCCGCTACGCTTGCGGGGGGTAAACTTGGCGGAGGTGGCCATGGTTATATGCCCCTCACGCCTGTTGCAGCGCGGGACGCATCTGCCGTCCATCGCCCTGCTCTTCAGCCAGGCGCGTGGCGAATTCGTCGACGAAGACAGCCATATCGGCGACGATGGCGTCGGAACGCGAGGACAGCCAGTTGTAGCCGAACAGCGCGGGAATCGCCACGCCCAGGCCGGCAGCCGTACACAGCAATGCTGCGGCCATGCCCGGCGCCACCGAGTTGATGTCCACGGCGCCGGCCATGGCCGCCACGACGAACACCAGCATGATGCCGATCACGGTGCCGAACAGGCCGACATACGGCGCGCCTTCGATGGTGGTCGAGAGCCAGATCATGCGTTTCGACATGCGTTCGCTTTCGCGCACCATCACGCCATCCATGGCGGCGCGGATGGCGCCGATGGTGGCGTTCGAGACGGCGTTCAGGTCGTAGCCACGGTCGTGGCGGCGGCGCATCTCGTCGATGGCCACGTCATACAAACGCCACAGCGAAGAATCGGTCTTCACGGAGGCGCTCAGCTTGCCGTTGCGCGCCAGGTGATCGAGCGGCGCGCCGGCCGCTTCGTGGAAGGCTTGCATGAATTGCGCGTTGGCGCGCGCGATGGCGCCATAGCTGCGGCCCTTGCCGATCATGATGATCCACGACAAGGCCATCATCAGGCCCAGCAAGCCGACGACGATCCAGGCGTCGAGCGGCATGGCGGCGATGATGAAGCCGAAATGGCTTTTGCCGGCCTGCTGTTCATCGGCGCCAAACACGGCCAGGCGCGATTCGGAACCTTGCGAAACGGCATCGGCCAGCAGCAGCGCATCGGGACGGGCCGTGCGCGACAGGCGCAGCTCGTCGATGGCGCCCGTGAAGTTGGCCAGGGTAGCGGCACCAGAGGCGACCGGCGGCGTATCGGCGCCCACCGAGGCGGCAGTCGTAAAGGCTGGCAGGGCGGTAGCCAGCGAGACGGCTGGGCGGCCGCCCACATACAGGGCCACGTTGGCTTTGTCGGCCTTCACTGCCAGGTGCGACCATTGCGCGGCCTGGATCGGTTGGCCCGGCTTGCTGCGCTGGCCATTCACCTGCACGAACGGCACGCCCTGGTCTATACCGATCAGCAATTCATTGGCGCCGTCGCGGCGTGCATACAGCACTTGCTGCGCGCCCAGGCTGTCCGGGCGTACCCAGGCCGAGAAGGTAAATGGCGCAGCGGCGGCCAGCGCCAGCGAAGGCGAGGCGGGCAGCATCAGGGGCGCGCTGCCCAGGCGGGCACCGGCACCGATGACGGAACCGTCGAGCGCCGGCACGGCCGTCTGGGCATGGTTGCCGTAGGCGGTGCTGTCGCGCGAGGGCACGCCCGGTTCGGCGAAGTGGTACACCAGGCTGTAGTCGGGGTCGAAGGTGCGCTGGCCGTTGCCGGACGCGGGCGCCTTCGGATTGCCGTAGTACATCCACAATTTTTGCGGCGTACCGGCCGTCAGCGCCGGCACGTCGACCCAGATCAGGGCGATGCCCAGCAGCGGGTTGAATTGCTCGATCTGGTGGTTCAGCACCGTTTTATCGTCGCCCGCCACGAAGCGCAGGTCGGCGCCGCTGTCGCTGACGCCTTCGAAGTTGAAATTACCCGAATGCAAGCGCAGCAGCACGGGAATGCGGCCGGGATCGCCGCCCACGGCGCCGGCCTTCGGGCCGGCATCGACGGTGACGGGTTTGCGGTAAGCCCAGTCGGGCTGCCACCAGGCGTGCGCCAGGCCGGGAACGAGCGTACCCAGGATCGTGAGCAAGAAAAGAAGACGTTGCATGACAGTAATTCTCCGAAGAAAAGTCTAAAAAAGTACAGTGCTGTTGAGCTGGCCCGTCAGTAGCTGGCCGACAGGTTGAAATTGATGCGGCGCACGTGTTTGTGCGTGCGCGGGCCATCGCGCAGCGGATACGAAAAGTCGATGCGGCCATTCAGGTAGCGCAGGAACTGGAAGCTGCTGCCCACGCCCACGGAGGCCAGGCCGAACAGGTCTTTCTGCTCGATCATCGGATCGCGCAGGCGCAGGCGCGCGCCATCGGCAAAGGCAAACAAGCGCCAGTTTTCCAGGCGGCTGAAATACGTCAGCTGGGGCGTGCGCCATTCGAGCGTGCCGGACACGCCGTAGTCGCCCGTCGCTTCGGCCGACAGGTAGCCGCGCACGGAATTGGCGCCGCCGGCGGCCATCTGTTCGCCCGACACCAGCGCCGCATCGGCCAGCTGGCCCGCCAGCTTGCCGTACAGCTGCGCGCCGCTGCCCAGGGTATAGGTGGCGTTGGCGTCGCCCTTCAGGACGAGGAAGCTGGGTGTAGCCTTGTAGCGCTTGTTGTCGTAGGCGGCGCTGTCGCTGCCATAGCCGAACGAGGCGCGCGTGCCGGCCACCAGCGACAGGCCCAGGCCATACGTCGCCGTCTCCGTCTGCGCAAAGCCGTTATACGACACGCTCAGGGGCACGTACTTGAGCGGAATATTGCTGCCCGTGCCATTGAGTTTCAAGGCTTCCTGGTTATCCTTGAAATCGATACCGGCAGAAAAGCTGTGCCACCAGATGCCGCTGTTGGGCACCGTGTAGTTGACTTTCATGCCCAGCGCGTGGCCCTTGCCCAGCACGCTGGTGCCGCCCGTGCTGGCGACGTTGCTGTTCGACTGGTAGCCGGTCGCTTCCACGCTCCAGCCCTGCGTGCCGATCGGTGCCACGTACGAGGCGGACCACACCTTGGTCTGGTTCAGGTCGCCCGGCGTGCCGAAAAAGCTGAGGGTGGCGCTATGCCCCATCTGCCACAGGTTGTCGTGACCCAGCGACATACTGGTACGCAATTTCTTCGTATCGGCGCTGTAATCGTTGTTCAGGCCGACGCTGGCGCGCCATGGGCTGCTGTCGTCCACTTTCAAGTCCACGTCCATGGTGCCGGGCAGGCTGCCCTGCTTGACCAGCGGCATCACCTGACGCTTGGGACCACGGTTCAGGGCCGTCAGTTCCACTTGCGCCTGGGTAAAGTCAGGCACCTTGCCCTCCATCAGTGCCGGCACTTGCTGGCGCACGTCGAGCGGCGAGTTGTACTGCGCACCGACCACGCGCAAGCGGCCCACCTTGGTTTCACTGACCTGCAGCACCACCACGCCCTGCTCCACCTGCTGCTCGGGCAAGTCGACATAGACGGACTGGTAGCCCCGCGCCTGATAGGCGGCGACCAAGGCGTCGCGTGCCCCTTCCACATCCTTCAGGGTGCGGCCCGGTCCCAGGAAGGGCGTGACGGCCTCTTCGATGGCACGCGCATCGAGCACGGTATTGCCGCGCACCAGGTATTCCTCGATCGTCACTTGCCGTTCCGGCGCGGCCACGGGGGCGGCCGCCGGGACGGCGTCCTGGGCGCGCGCCATGCCGGGCAGCGCCAGCATGGCCAGGCACAGCAGGCTCAAGGCGGTCGCGGGCGCCTGCGGCGCGCCGTTACCTCGTTTCTTCATCTCACGCATATTCCATTCACCTCAAAATCAAACGGTTGCCCTACCCGGTATCGCGGCGCCGAACGCTATGCTCGGCAAGACAGTACCTAGACGAACGCCGCACGCACGAACTGACGTTTGTCATCAAATGTTCATAAAACTCCGGCCACGACGCTGGCGCCGCAGCCGGAATGGCCTGCCGTCAAGCGCGTACAGCGGTCACGGCTGCAAGCCGCGACGCTCGTTCGGCGTGAGCGCCTGCAACTGCGGCGCCGTCAACGGTCCCGCACCCAGCACCTGCACCACGCCGGCCGGCTGGTAGCTGGACGCCTGCGGCTCACCGCCCTGGTGCTTGCCGACACCGCCCTCGTCCGCCTGCTCGTTGCCAAAGCCCAGCACCTTCACGGTGAACAGCGAAGGCTGCGCCTGGCGCGTGGCGGCCCGTTCGCGCTGCAGCACGTCCTGCGCCGCCGTCACGGCTTGCGAGGCGGCCGCGCTGGCATTGCTGAGCGCACCCACGTTCACTGCGGCAATGACCGGCATGCCCGTCGACTTGCCCTGCACCTGGATGTTTTCCGCATTCACCACCTGCAGCGCGGCCAGGTTGACGTTGCCCGAAACGCGGATGCCCGCCTCGCCGGCGTCGATGCTGCCCAGCGGGGCGATCAGGTCGATGTCGCCAGGCGGCACCTCCGGGATCGGGTTCAGGGTGGCGATGCCGGCGCCCGTGCTCGGCGTGCTCGGCGAGAGGCTGACCAGGCCGATGCTGTCGTAGGTGCGGCGCTGCGGCGTGTAGACGACGGTGGACTTGGTGCCGCGGCCCGCATTGATGTCGCCCGTGGCCGACCAGGCCAGGATGTTGCCGCCGAACGTGGTGAAGATGCGGCTCTGGCCCAGCAGGATGCTGTCTTGCGCATACATCTGAATCTCGCCTTCCCCCTGCGTCAGCACGCCCGAGCCTTCGCCCGGCGCATAGCCGCCATCGACGCCGATCAGCGCGCGCCCGCCCGGCACCGTGATGCCGATATCGCCGCCAAAATCCGTGTGGATGCCCGCATCGTTGACGATCACGTGCGGCACGTCCATCGATGGACGCCCCGCCTCGGCCCACTCCTGCGGGCTCAGGTAGCGCACGCCCGCCAGCGGCCGCTTGGTGTAAATGCCCCCGTAGTCATCGACCGTATACAGCGCGCTGCTGAACATCGTCAGGTCGCCCTGGTAATCGATCTTCTTGCCCGCCTTGTCCTGCGATGGGAACAGGGTGGCGATGGCCTCCCGGCCGCGCAGGTAGCTGCCGCGGCGCATGCCGTCCGGATCGCTGTATTCGCGCCCGGCCGCCTTCAGCTCGGCAAAGTAGACATTGCTCAGGTACACCTGCTGCTGTTCCTTCGGCAAGGCGGCAAAGAAGCTGCGCGCATCGGTGGCCGGGTCATAGCGGATGCCCAGGCCGCTGTCGCCGCCAAAGCGCGTCGTCAGCCAGTTCACCAGGTGCAACTGACTGACCAGTGCATATTCGCGCGCCAGGTCGCGCCGCACGCCGCCCGTCTGCTGGCCGGCCTTTTCCAGGTCCGCCTGCTTCGTGCCGAGGAAGGCGGAAGCCCCCGCTTCGTCGCCTTTGTAGCCGAACTGGCCGCGCAGCCAGTCGGCCAGGGTCAGCTTGCCTCCGTAGACGTACACGGCGCTGCCGGCCTGGTCGGCCAGTGGCTGGCCTGGGTCGGCCAGCTTGGCCGGGTCCAGGTAGCGCGCCGCGAAGGCCGCATAGTCGGGACCATTGCGGCCCACGCCGGCGGCCACGCTGATGCCGGCACCGTTGCCGCGTTCGCCGGTACTGACGATGGAACCGAGGCTGCGCAATTCCGCCTTGTCGGCCATGTACAGGTCGCGCCCGGCGCTCACATTGAGCTGGCCCGGTCCCGCCACATAGAAGGTGCTGTAGCGGATATCGCGCCCGGCGCTGACGACGGAAACGTCGGCGGCATTACGGTGTACGAACAAGTTGCCGCGCGCGGACGAGCTGCCGAAGACGATCGGCTTTTCCGGCAGTTCAGGACTGTTGGCAAAGGGCTGGCCGGTCCATCCCGCCGCGCCGTCCGGCACGTTCTCGACAGTGCCGAGCGGCGTGCCGGAATTGACGATGTCGCGCCCGGCCCGCACGGCCACGGCCCCACTGCCCTCGTACCACAGGCCCAGTGCGCCGCTGACGCCTTTCAGGTTGCCCCGGTACACGATACCGCCCGTGCGCAAGCCCACGATGTCGCCGCTGTTGGCATAGAAGTGCGCGGGCACCTGGCCCGCCGGCACATAATCGGAGACCGTCGGCGGGGTCATGCTGAACAGCGGATACGTCTGCTGCGCACCGCTGGCGCCGTTGCTGGTCGCCCCCAGCAATTTCAGCGCTGAAGGCGCCAGCGCCTCCTGGCTGACGTTATGCAGCGGCAAGTGGCCGAACCACACCGGCTCCGAGGCGCCGACGAAACCGGGATTGAACGGGCTCGGCAAGAGTCGCGGATCGGCGCCCGACTGCGTGATCGGATAGCCGGCCGCATGGATGGAGTCGGCGGCCAGCATTTCCAGCTGGCCCGTGCCCGTCCTGACAAATTGGGGCGCCACCGGCGACGGCGCCAGGATCACGCCGTTTTGCGGCATGTCGACCTTGCCGCCATCACCCAGCCTACCCAGGCTGGCATTGCCGTAGTACAAGCTGCCGCTGGCGGCCACGGCGCGCAGCACGGACGGCATGACGAAGCGCCCGTCCGACGGCGCGTGGTTGTCGCCGGCCGTCGCGTTGATCCAGGACGAGGTGGGCGTCAGGTTGCCGCCCGCGCTGAACAGGTCGATGGCCGTGGCCGGCGTCCACAGCGAGAACCAGCTCCAGCCCTCGCCCTTGCGCTCCACGCCCTGGTAGTTGAACGGCGTGCCGTTGGTCAGCTGCTTCACGCGGCCCGCATCGGTCGTGCCGCCCAGCACCAGGTCGCCGCGCGCATCGATGCGCACGCCGCTGTCGCCCGGCACCAGGATAGGCCCGCCGCTGGCGATCGCCGTGCCCGCCGTGTAGGTTTCATACGGCCGCGATTCCTTCGGATCGGCGCGGTCGAAGCGCAATTCGATGCCGCCCACGGCGCCCGCCTCCAGGCGCAGCGCGCCGCGCAGGTTGGTCAGCGTGCTGTTCAGGCCAGGCACCTGGCGTTCGAAACGCGTGTTCGGGTTCGGCCGGTCGCTGTTACTGTCGAAGCTGCGCACCTCGGCCACAGGGTTCAGCCCGCCGCCGATGCGGATATCGAGATCGCCGCCGCCCGTCAGCAGCAGCTTGCCGTCCGGCGTCACCCTGCCCGTGCTGCCCACGGCCACATTCAGGCCCTGGCTGCGCGGCGCGAACTCGCCGCCCGGATCGGCGCGAGAGGCCAGCATGCCGGCGTCGCCGCCCGCCTGCAGCAGCAGATTGCCGCCACCCAGGGTGCCGATGCCCGTAAAACCCGACAGGAAAGGCATGCCCGAATACAGGTCCGGCCCTTCGGTGCCCGGAACATAGGTACCGAAGTTGATCCACCATGCCGTCGGCACGCCGCCACCGGTGCTGCCGCTGCCCTGGCGCCACAGCCAGGTGCCGATGTCGCTGGTGTCCTGCTGTGGACGCAGCCAGCCGATCGCGTCTTCGCGCCGGCTGATGGAAGCGGCCAGCGTATCGCCCTTGACGTCGCCTTGGGCGCGCAGCAGCAGGTTGCCGCCATGCTCGGGATACCAGGCCCGGTACAGGCTCTGGCTGCCGCCGTCGACGAACGGGATGAAAGCATCGCCGTCCGTCCCCAGCAGCTGGCCCTTGACGGTCCGCGCGCGCGGCAGATTGAACAGGTCCTTGCCGCCCACCAGCGGCGAGGCCGACTGCGTGCCCGCCGTGTAGACGCCATACAGCGTATGCATGTCGAAGTCGCCCGCGGCGAGCAAATCGAGGTCGCCCGCGCCCGTGCGCAGCACGCTGAACAGGGCCTGGCGCGCCGGCGCGGTCACGTGCACGTATTGAGGCGCCGTGCCATCGGCAATCTTGACCACGATTGCGCCATATTCATTGAAGCCAAGCAGCACTTCTTCACTGGCAAAGTTGGCCAGGTCGATCGGCATGCCAGGTATCTCGCCAAGCAGGCCGGCATCGTCGCCCCATACATACTGTGCGGGTAAGCCGGTGCCTGGAACCAGCTCGCGGGCATTGGCCATGCCGTAATGCGCATCGGCCAGCATCAGATGGGCGTCCTTCGCATGCGGGCGCAGCGCGCGCGTGTCCGCCGCCGCCGTATCGGCGCCGCCCACCAGTCGCAGCGACCACGCTTGCGAACCCTGGGCCAGCATGGGCGCCAGCGCCAGGTTGCGGCCCTGGCTGCCGCTGCCATCCGCGCTGCGCAGCGACACCATGGTGACGTCGCCCGGCAGCCTGACCACGGTGCCGGCGGGCAGCACGCTGCCCTTGTCCAGCGCCAGCGCCGAGGCCAGCACCACGCCGTTGACAAAGTTGACGCTATCGCCCGTGTCCATGGGCTTGCCTTCCGGGAAGGGCAAGGCGACATTCGCCGGCCACACCATGGCCGCCACCCTGGCCGCGCCGGGCAGGCGCAGGCCGGGATCGAGCTGCATGCCGCTCGACAAGGTCAGCGCCTTCGGCAAGACGCTGCCGGCCGGGTACAGCACGCTGCCATCGGCATTGCGCACGGCGCCGCCCAGCACGCTGCCAGCTGGCAAGTTCAACTCGTCCGTCAAGGTGGCCTGCGCCGCCAGCAAGGTGCCGCCGCGCAACTGCATGGCTTTCATCGGTACGGCGAAATTGACGCTCGTGCCCGATTTGAAATACGTGTCTTCCGCCAGGGTCACCAGGCCCGCTTGCGGCACGACGACCTCGCCGCCCCACGGCAAGCGGCCCTTTACCAGTTGCCAGCCCTTGTCGTCCGACGTGACCGGCAAGCTGCGAGTATCGAAGCCATCCGTGATACTGCCAAAGACGCTGAGCTTGCCACCGGCGCGCAGCACCAGCGCGCCCGCCTCGCCCGAACCGTACACGCCGCTCAGGCGCGCCAGCGGATTGACGCCGTCATAACGGTGGCCGGACAGGTCGATGTCGCCATCGATATGCAGGTCGCCGCCCGGCGTGGCACTGACGATCTCGACGCCGGGGCGCAGATGGAAGGCGTTGGCGTCACCGCGCAAGCCGCGCAGTTTGCTGTTCATCAAGTTGCCGTTCGCCAGCGCATTGACCATGAAGGCCTGGCTGTCCCCGTGCTTGCCATCCAGGTAAGCCTGGGTGATGCTCTGATAGCTGCGGCCATCCGCATCCTTGCCCGTGCCGGCGGGCGCATCCTTGTATTGCCAGAAGGCGTTGACGTTGATGTTGCGCGCGCCGGCAATGTTCAGTGTGCCAGCCGCATCGATGTCGATATCGTCGCCCGTGGCGCCGCCCAGGCGGCGCGCGTTCAGGTCGATGCTGCCATAGTTGCCGCCCTTGTCTCCGCTGCGCAGGTCCATCCGCGCGCCATTTTCCAGGGTCAGGCGGCCTCCAGGCGACGCCAGTTCGATCACGGCGCGGTTCGGCGCCTCGATCACCTGGCCATAGCTGTCCGTGCGCAGCAGCGTGCCATGCGCGTCGAGCACGGCGCCGGACTGGATGGTGACGCCGTCGCGGCCGGCCAGGCGGATGCTGCCCACCTGCTCGCCGCTGGCGTCGATGCGCCCGTTCACCGTCAGGTTGCCGCCGTCGACGGACACGCTCACTTCGCGCGCCTTGAGCTCGTCGCCGATGGTCAAATTACCCTGCTTGAGCTGGAAGCTGCGGCTGCCGAATACCTTACCCGTGTTCAGGCGCTGGTTCAGGCCGGCAAAGTCGCCGAGATGCTGGGCGCGGATCTCCACGCCGCCAGCCGCGTAGGCTACCTGCGTGCCGCCCGCGTCATAGCTGCCGCTGGCGCCGCCCAGCAGAGTTCCGCGCAAGTCGGCCGTGCCCGCCGCCTCGCCCGTGGCGATCACGGCCAGCTTGCCGGCACGGTTGTTCACGGCCGACAGGTCGATCACGGAGGCGGCCGCCTGGTGCACATCGCCTTCGCGGCTATCGAGGATCACGTCGCCACCCCAGCTGTACTTGCTGGTGTCGTAGAAATCGATCTTGCGGCCCGCCAGGTCCAGCTTGGCCCTGTCGCCCAGCAACACATCGCGCTCGGCCGACAGGGTCAATTTTCCGCTCGGCAAGACCACCGACGTATCCACGCTGACGCTGTTGCCGCTCAGCGCCACTTCGGCGCCCAGGGCGCCGGCCAGCACTGCATTCGTCGGCGTGGCGGCGGCTGCGCCTGCCGGCGCGCTCACCTTCAGCTCGCCGCCCGCCGTGATGCGGTTGACGGAGCCGGCCGCGCCCGTCAGCAGCGGCGTATTGATCAGCACATTGCCACCGCTGTAGCGGTAGCCGTTGATGGCCGTATCCCAGGCGCCCTGCGACTGGTAGACGGACAGGCTGCCCTTGTTGTTGGCGGTGACTTGCTCGCTGGCATTCAGTGCCACCTGGCCGAAGCCCAGTATCAAACGGTCCAGCTTATGGATGGTGTCGGGACGGCGGTCCGGCGTGAAACCGAACTCGATGCGCCTGGCATCGACCTGCAGGCGGCCGCTGCCCGTGCCGGGGCCAGCCGCGACGACGGCGCCGGGCGCATTCGTCGCGCCCTGCCACACCAGGGTGTCAGTATGGATGCGCGCCAGCGCGTCCGTGCCGCCATAACCGTAGATGGCGGGCGTATTGAGCACCAGGCGCGACAGCGAGGACTTGCCCGTGGTCGCGTCGATGGTCGACAGCTGCGCAGAGTCATAGAAGTTGAAGGAGTTGCGCGCCGTCAAGCCCAGGCTTTCCAGCGCCGGTGCGCCCGTGCTGGTGTCGCCGCGCAGCAGGCGGTCGAGCACGCCCTGGTTCAGCGCCAGGCCGTCCGGCAGGGCGCCGCGGACACTGGCGTCCGCCAGCGCAGCTTCGCTGCCGATATTGATCGCCCCCATCGCCAGCACCAGGTTGCGCGTGCCGTAGCGCACGTTGTCGCGCAGGGTAAAGGCGCGCTCCGTCACGGCGGCGATGGTGCCTTCCGAATACAACGAGGTCGTGCCGCCGCAGGCGCCTATCGTCTTCGCGCACGCGCCGATGTCGATGATGCCGGGACCATCCGAATCGGACGGCGTACGCACGGCCGGCAGCATGTCCAGCCAGCCGTTCGAAACGGCCAGCACACTGCCCATCGGCTGGTACACATAGCCATCGCGCGAATCCCAGGCCGCCTTGCCGCGGCCCAGCGTATTGATGCCCGATCCCTGCTCGAGAAAGATGCCATCGGTGGTTTTCGTGGTCACCAGGAACACCTCGGCCGCCTTCAGCACGGCGCCGTCGCGCAGCACGATGCCGCCCGCAGATTCGTTGATGGCGGCGATATTGGCGCGCTGGTTGCTGCCCGTACCGATATCGCTGTAGGTGACGCGCGGCAAGCCGCCGATGCCCAGGCGCTGGGCGCCAAAGGCGTTGATCTGCGAAGCGTGCACGGAGACGCCATCGAAGTTTGCCAGCGGCGCCGTGCCGTCGGCCAGCACCTCGTAGCGGGTCGACGCATGGCGCCCCGTGCCCAGCAGCAGGGAACCGCCAAAGCCACCCTCGGCCGGCGCGTACAGGGCGCTGCCATCCATCATCAATGGCGTGTGGTTCTCCTCGACGCTGTGCAGGGACGGGGCGATCAGCTGTACGCGCACGGCCTTGGCGTCGCGTTCCAGCATGGCGCGCGGCACGCCGTCGCGCGTGGCCTGCGCCATGGCAAAGGCGGCATAGCCCGTTTCATTGTATTGCGAATAGCTGCGCAGCACGTCGGCCGGCGTCAGGATGGCCTGCCCGGGCACGGCGTCGCGGATGGCCGTGCCGGCGATGCCCGTCTGCGCCGCCGTGGCATACGAACCATTGCGCATGGCCACCGTGCTGCCCGCCTCGACGGCGCCGGCCAGGCTATTCAATTCCACGCGGAAGGCGCCCGGCAGCAAGGCGAAATGCGATGGCAGCAGGGTGTAGGTGCCGGCAGCAAGGCCGGGCACGCCAGCGGCTATGGTGATCTGGCGCCCCACGGCCGGCTTGCCCGCGCCTTGCTCTGCCATCAACGGCGCCACGTCCGGCTGCACGCCGGGAATGATGGCGTAGACGGGATTGGTATTCAGGCCAGGCAAGGTAAAACCGCCATTCGGCTTCATCTGCACCAGCGGATTGAGGCGCGCATCGGTGGAGCCGCCGCGCCCGGCCAGGAAGGCCGCGCCCGTCAAGGTGCCGCCGCCCGACAGGTCGAGCACGGCGCCGGCTTGCACATCGACGGCGGCGCCCGTCAAGGCGATCTCGGGGCCATTGCCCACGCCATTGAAGACGACATCGTTGCCGTCATACAGGTAGCTGAGGCCATCGAGCGTGCCGCCGTATGGCATCGTCAAGCCTTTCGCGCTGACCGACGTCAGGCTGCCCGGCAACAGCTTGACATGGCCCGTGTAGGCTTCATAGCCTTCGGCGCCCAGGGTGATCTGGCCCAGCGGCGCGCGCAGCACGCCATGCTGCTTGATGGTGGGCGCAATCAGGTTCAGGCTGCCAAACACGGAAAACGGCTGGTTCGGCGTGGCGCTGCCGGCGCTGCGCTCGATATTCAGCGTGCGCAAGGGATCGAGCGTGACGCGGATATTGCCGAACTCGTCGACCCGGCTGCTCTGGCCCACGGTGACCATGCCACTGTCGCCCGTGGCAGGATAAATCTGCGCGGCGGCCAGGGTGGCATTGCCCGGCTGATACAGGGCGGCGTTGTTCGACATGCGCAAGTCGCCGCGGCTGTTCAGGGTCAGTTGCTCGAAGGCATAGCGTTCGACGGCCAGCGGCTTGCCGCTGCTCTGCACGATCTCGCCGCGCGTGCCCATATTGACCTCGCCCGCGAGATCGAGCATGCCCGCATCGATCTGCAGCAGGGAGCCGTCGGCCACCAGCGGCACGCCCAGCATGCCGCGCCCCTTGCCCGAGTTTTTCGAGCCTTTCACGGCATTGGGCACGATGTAATTATCCTTCTGTCCGCGCACGGCCGTACCCAGGCGCACATACGGCGCCGCCAGGTGCACCTGGCTGGCAAGACTTTGCAACTTGTCCCGGCCGGCCGCATCCGACTGCATTTGCTGCTCCAGCCCCAGCGAACTGGCGCTCAGGCGCAGGCTCTGGCCCAGCGTCAGCTTGACGTCGCCATCCATGCTGAGCATGCCGTTGACATGCATGGCCAGGTTATCGAAGCCGCCGGCCTGCACGCGGTCGGCACCCAGGCGCGCACTGCCGTAGCGCAAGGCGTCATCGTGCTGGCCCGCGCGCAGGTCGGCCGGCAAGACGCTGTCGCCCTGCACCTGGGCCAGCACGAATTCGCGCGGCACCCGCACCACATTGTCGACGGTGGCGCCTTGCAGCGTCTGGCGGTCCACCTGGCCGTAATTGGGCGTGTCCAGCGCCATCGCCAAGGTGCCGCCTGCCGCCCCAGCGCCACCGGCCGCCGCGCGCATGGTGCCGTCGGCAAAGATGCCGTTGTAGGAACTGAGCGCAATCAAACCGCCGCTGCCGGCCACGTTGACGGCGCCCTGGTTCGGCAAGTCCAGCGTGGCTTGCGCGCCGCTGGCGTCGAGCAGTGCGCCCGGGCGCACCACGACAAAGGCATCGGCCGCATCGACGCTGGCGGCATCGGCCTTGTAGCGGGCGCCGATTTCGATGCTGCCGCCCTTGTCGGCGCGGCCATAGCGGCCACCGCGCATGTCGGTGGCCACAGTGGCGCGGCCGGCGACGTCGAGCACGGCGTGTTCGCCGATCCAGATCGAGGTGGCTTGCCCCTTGCCGTTCGGCACATCCATATCGCTGCCCGTGCCAAAGCTGCCCGGCAGGATGGCGATCTTGCCGCCCCAGGCGTCGAGCCGGCCATCGATACTCATCTGGCCATTGCCTGTCAGGCTGATCTGACGGCCCGGATCGACCGTGACGACGGCGCCCTCTGCCACCACCAGTCCCCCCTTCACGTTCGGACTGCCGGCCGACAGCGTCAGGTCGGCGCCGGCGCGCTGCGTCAGGCGGCCCTTGCGCGCATCTTCCTGATACAGCTCTGGCGTCCACACTTCCAGCGCGGCGCCAGGATCGGTGCCGCCCGCTACCGTGTGGCCGGTGGCGGGATTGAAGCGCAGCACGGGCATCCGCACATCGATCTGCGCATCCTTGACCACCACGACGCCGTCGCGGCCCGTGACAGCGTAATCGGCAAAGCCGCTCTGGAACAGGCTGGCGCCCAGCGCCGGCATGGGCTGCACGGCAACGTCGCGTCCCAGCATGGTGCCAGTCGGCAGCAGCACGCCGCGCGGCGTGCGCACGTCGTCGGCGGCGATGCTGCCGGCCGCATACCGGGTCGTCAGCGGCAGGATGGGCAAGCCGTTCGGAAAAACCGCCGCCGAGACCACGAATCCCGCATTGAGACCGTTGATGGCCGTTACCACGCTGCCGGCGGGCGCGATGGAACCACCCTGGACATACCTCGTGCCATCGATGAAGAAGTTCGCGCCCTGCGGTACCAGCAAGTCGGCCCCCAGCACCAGCGGTTTCAGCGTCGACACATCCGCCGTCACGGGCTTGGCCAGGGTCTGGCCCGGCTTGATCAGGCTGGTGATGATGGCGAAATCAAAGGGAACCTTCTCGCCCTTGGCAATCAAAAATTCATCGCTCAGGCGCAGGCCGACGGGGGCGCTGCTGCCCGCTGGCAGCACATCGCCTTCGAGCAGTTTGCCGCCGATGCTGACAGCCGTGCCGCTATCGATCACGAGGCGCCCGCCGCCCTTCACGCCATGGCCGCGCAACTCGCCGTCGAGCTTGAGCAAGGCGCCGGTGGAAGCTTTTTCGCGCGGCAAGTCGACCGCCAGGGTGATGTCGCCGCCACGGCCGCCCTGCAGGCTGCTGTTGCTCATCAGGGCGGCGCCGGACGAGACGTCGATGACGCTGCCGCCAGCCAGCTCGATGCCGCCGGAGCTCTTCAGGGTCACCTTGCCGCCATGGATATACGGCAAACCGGCGACGGCGCCCGGATCGAGTTCCAGGTTGCTCCACAGGCCGCGCGCATCGAGGCGCACGCCGGGCGCCACGCGCACGCCGGCCGGGCCCGTGGGACGCCCTTCCGGCGACACGGGCGCATCGAGCCACACGGCGCCCATGTTCGCCAGATAGCGCGACACCATGTTGCCGGCGGCGATGCTGCCGCTGCGCGCGCTCACATTGGCCTTGATCGCGACATCGGTGGCGTGCAGGGCGATGTCGCCGCCATCGGCCACGCGCACATCCGCATTGACGTCGAGCTTGTCGTAGGCATAGATATTCAGTGCGCCCAGCTCCAGTCCGTTGAGCCAGTCCGCGTCGAGCTGCAAGGCTTTGCTGCGCGCGGCCGGCAAGGCATCGCCCAGCAGCTGGCCATCGGCGATGCCGGCCACCTTGCCGATTTGCACGTTCTCCAGCACGGCTTGCGGGCTGTCGCGCAGCTGGCCCGCCTTCGTATCGAAGACGGGCGTCATTTTTCCGACGATCAATTGACCGGCGCGCGCTGCCGACGTCTGCGCCTGCTTGTAGCTGTCCATGCCGTCATCGCGCTTGCGCTGCTGGCGCTCGCCCTGGAACGCGGAGGTATCGATATCGCCTTCCAGCACGGCCGCGCCCGTGGAAACGATCAGGCGGCCCGCATCGCGGCCCACCGTATAGCCGTTTTCCAGGCGCTCGCGCGGGCCGATCAAGGCATTCGCATGGGTTTCCGTCGTGTTCGCGCCCCAGCGCGCATGCGTGCTTTCATAGCCGCGGTACAAGCCCGTGTACAGGTTGTCGCCGGGGGCCGTGCTCAGCTTGAACATCGCGCCATAGGCCCCCTTCAGCCACGTCTGCTTGACCATGCCCGTCTGCACGTCCAGCGAACCGCCGGCGATGTTGATGCGCGAACCGGCCTGCGTCACCACTTCGCCGCCGCCAAAGCCGACGGTGCCGCCCTGGGCCGCCCACTCGCCGATGCCGTGGCCACTGGTGTTGAGGTAGCCGCTCACTTCCAGCAAGCCGCCGGCCGTGTACCAGCGGTCCGTGGCGTAGCCATTCGTGCCGGCCGGTACCAGCACCAGGTCGCGCCGGTCGACCCACACATCGCTGTTGTTGAGATACTTGGCATCGCGGCTGCCGGGCGCGTCGCGCTGCTCGTTGCCTTGCACGTTGATCAGCACATTGTTGCTGCTCATGTCGACCTTCACGCCGACGGCACCGGAGACGTCGATGGCGGCGTCGCGCGCCACGTGGCTGCGGCGGGCCGCATCGACCAGCACCTGGCCGCCCGTGGCCAGGGTCAGCGAGTCGCCCTCGAACTCCACGTTGCCGGCGGAAACGATGCGCACCAGCGACTGGTCGCGCCGGTCCTGCGGCGTGTCCGTTCCTTTGCCCGTGTCTTTCAGCAAGGTATCGCGCTGTACGTCCAGCGCCGTGGCGCCGTTGTCATCGATGACAACGGCGCTGACGCTGCCGCGCGCCAGGGTGACGCCGGCGTTCTCGCCTGCCGCCGCCAGGTGGATGCTGCCACGGCCATTGACGGTCGTACTCGACAACAGCACGCCATCCTGGCGCACGCTATTGCCGCTCAGCGTGATGTCGCCTGTCGCCGCCTGGATCACGCCGTTGTTGACGACGGCACCGGCGCCGCTGCCGGCCACGCGCAGCATCTCGACTTCATTGCCGCGCGTGCTAGAAAACTGGTTCTTGTCCGACCCCTGGCCCGGGCGTACGACGATGGCGTCGCCGGCCGCCAGGGTGGTCTGGCCATTCGGCGTGGTGATGGCGCCCGCGTTGTCAACGCTGCGGCCGGCCAGCAGCACATAGCCGCCGCCCTCGGTCACCGTCTGCGGCTTGCGCGTGTCAATGCGCGCGCCGGCGGCGACGACGACATCGGCCTCGGCCTTGCCGTGCGTGTAGGTATTCTGGCCCAGCAGCAAGTCATTCGCGAAGGTCGGCACGGCGCCCGTGCCCTGCGCCTTGCCGTACAGGCCGCTATTGAACTGGCTGTCGCTCATGCCCATGGCGGCGGCAGCCAGATTGCGCGTATCGACCTGGCTGCTGCCCGTAAACACGATGCCGTTGCGATTGACGATCATCACCGTGCCGTCGGCCTTGATCTGGCCCTGGATCTGGCTGGGGCGCGCCAGCGGATCATTCACGCGGTTCAATACGGACCAGTGCGATTTCTGGTCGAATTGCAGGGTAGTGTTCTTGCCGACGTTAAAGCTTTCCCAGTTCAGGATCGCCTTGTCATCCGTCTGCACCACCTTCACGACGGTCTTGCCGTCAGCCTGGGTTTGCACGGGCCCTTGGGCATTGAGCCAGCCGGCCGTCAGGCTGTTGCTGTCGACCTGCAAGCCGCCCTTGACCAGGCCGTCGGGGGCGCCGCCCGCCGCCAGCGCCGCCTGGCGCGCGGCCGCCTGCGCCGCCTGCTCGGCGGCGATGCCGCGCGCGGCCAGCAGCAAGTTGTTCAGCGATTGCTGCAGCTTGCCTTCGGCCTTTTGCTGCTGCAGCAAAGGATTGTTCAGCGAGGTTGCCGGCTGGCCATTCGGCAAGCGTCCCGTGGCCGCAGCCGTGCCCTGCTGCGCACCCTTGCCGGCGAACCAGGCGCCGCTGAACGGCTGCTGCGCCTGTGCGCCACCGGCCTGCAGCAGCATGGCGATGGCCAGCGCCAGCGGTTTCAAGCGCACCGGGCGCCCGGTCCGGTTGCCCGCCATGGCGGAGGAGGATGCGTGTTTCGTGACCGACTTGCTTCGCTGCATGGCGACATTCCCTTTTCATGTTCCGTTGCTGACCGATATCGCGAAAGGGCACGCGGCACGCACGGGGCGGGCGGCAGGCACTGATTCGCGGCTTCCAGCAGCATTGACAGGGAACAAGGTCCGGGACTGCAAAAGGTCATGAAAATGTCATAATTGGCGCGCCGCCTTGGCGCCCCGCCATGGAGCTCAGCCAAACAGCACGATGCCGCCCGGCAGCCGCGTCACACGCGCGCCATACGCATCCTGGATCAGGGCGATCACGTCGTCGAGGCGGTCGAGCGAAAAGCTCGCTTGCACGCGGGTTTGTTTCAAGGCGTCGCCATTGAGGATCAGCTTGCCGGGACGGTAGCGGTTCACCTCGTCCACCACCTCGGCCAAGGTGCTTTGCTTGAACACCAGCAAGCGCTGGCGCCACGCGCTGACGTCGCCTTTGGCCACCGCGCGCGCGATGCCGAAATGCTCGGGCCGGTAGCGCAGCTGCTGGCCCGCCGCCAGCTCCGCATCGTTGCCGGCCTGCGCCACGCGCAGGCGGCCCGCCAGACACGTCACGCACACTTCCTGGCCGAACAGGCGGATATTGAAGCGCGCGCTGCCGGCCGACACCGTGCCGTCGCCGGCCTGCACGCGCACCCGCGCCGCGCCGCGCAGGCCGGCCTGGAATTCCGCCTCGCCCGCCAGCAGCACCAGCGCCGCGGCGCCGTCCTGCACGGGCGCCGCATCGAGGCGCGTCTGCGTATTCATCTGCACCAGCACGCCGCCGTCGAGCGCCACTTCGCGCTGCTCGCCCGTGCCCGTGGCGTAATCGGCGCCCAGGCCCGCCACGGCCGGCCACAGGTCCGTCGGTGGACGCAGCACCAGCAAGCCCAGCGAGGCGGCCACGGCGCCACCGATCCAGGCGCGCCGCGCCGTGTTCACGGGCCGCTGCGCCCGCTTGACGGCGCGCGCGGCCGGCGCCATCGCACCCCACACGGCGCGTGCCTCGGCAAACGCGTTGGCATGCTTGCGGCTGCGCGCGCACCAGTGGCGAAACACTTGCGCATCGCGCTCGCTGACCTGGCCCGAGGCCAGGCGCACGACCCACGCCTGCGCTTCCTTCTGGATGACACTCATGTCGTCTTCCGCTTGTTCAATCATGATGTTTAGACGTTTTTCCCGCGCCGGGACCGAAGCGCTGAATGAAATCGCGCCCCATGCGCTCACAACAATGTTCCAGGCCGGCGCGCAATTCTTTCTCTACCGTGCGGGCGGAAATGCCGAAGCGCTCGGCGATATCGCGGTGCGGCAACTGGTCGACGCGGGCGGCGATGACGATGGCGCGCCGGCGTTTCGGCAACTCCTGCAAGGCCCGTTCCAGTTCTTCCAGCTCGGCGCGCGCGCTGAAGGTGCGGGCCGGGTCGGCCAATTCATCGGCCATCTCGTACAGCTCATCGATATCGGGCAGGCTGAGCAGGCGCGCATTATCGCGGCGTTGATCTTCCGCAATATTGATGGCGATGCGCATCAGATACGCGGACGGGTAGCTGATCGCTTCGGGCGCGTTCATCCGTTCCACCCGCAGATACGTTTCATGCAGCGCGTCATTGGCCAGGTCTTCCGAGCCCAGGCGGCGCTGCAGGTGGCGGCGAAACTGTCCGTAGCGTTCCAGGAACAGCTTGCGCAAGGTGGTTTTGAGTAATTCCGACATGCTCAGGGCGCCACGGCCAGCTGCAGATACGGCGCGCAATCGGCGTCCGGGTCGGGCCGCGGCGTCAACAGGATCGTCAGCGGCTGCGGCAAGCCCGCCGGCGGCGCACCATCCATCAGCAGGCTGCGCAGGCGCTGCAGCACGGCGCGGTCGCGCTGCGCCACGCCGCTCGGTTCCAGCACGTGCACGGCGCGCACCTTGCCCCGCTCGTCGAGCCACAGCTGGAAGGCCAGCCGGTAGCGGCCGAAGGCGTCCGGATGCAGCCGGCACAGGGCGCGCGTGAGCGAGCGCTGCAGGATGGCCGCATAGCCCTGCAACGGTGGCGTGGCGGGGGCCGCTTCGGCGGGCGCGGGCGCCGGTGCCACGGGAGCGTCGGCCAGCGCCAGCAGGGTGAAGGCATTGCTGCCGCTGAAGCGCGCGCCCAGCTGCGTGCCGGCCAGCAAGCGCTGCAGCGCCTCGGCCGGCGTGTAGTCGCCGCGCACGGGCGCGGCCACTCTGCCCGCCGCCAGCTGGCTGCTGACGAGCACGGAATACCCGGTCACTTCGCCAAACGCCACCAGGGCCGCATCGAGCGGCTGGGCGGGCAAGTCGAAGCGCACGATGGCCTGCGTGCCGGCGTCATTGCCGGACGCACTGGCAGCCGGTCGCACAAATGTCATCAATGTCATCAGCAAGCAGGCGGACAGGGCCAGGGCGTTGCCTGTTGCGGTGCGGCGGTGGATTCGTGTCATTGTCCAGGGAAATCAACGAGAGCCTGCTCATGAAGTGTCTTGACTGTGCCAGTTCAAGCAGAATGGCAGGATGGTAGCTTCATAAAATGACAACTGCATGACATTGGTCACAAAGCGACCGGGCTGGCGTGTCATCGCTGCGACATATGACTTTGCTATGCTGAGCGCTTCTCCACCGCTCCGGGAGCCGCCATGGCACGCCTGTTATCGCTATTGCTGTTGGCCTGTGCCGCCCTGGCCGCGCAGGCGGACGAGCACACCGTCGTCGTGAAAGCCGCCGCGCCGGAGAAGGGCTGCGCGGAGGTGGAAGTGAACGGCAAGCGCGCGCCATCGATGTCTTGCTTGAGTGAAAAATTATTACCCAACAGCAACACCGTGAACCGGCCGCCGCCCACCCTGTCCGGCGCGGAAGCGACCGTGCAGCGTCCGTCGAACCAGCTGGGCCTGTACAACCGCGCCGCCCTCGAACACCGCATGGGCAATGCCTTTGGCAAATCCGTCACGCCGCAGAGGCCGCCAGCTCCAGCGCCCGCCAGCCCGCTGCTGCCGGCCCGCTGACGCTGTTGTCAACGCACAGTCCATTTGCGCTGTCAAGATTGCGCAATCGCGCCGATTGCGTATCATTCCAGGCTTGATCGCTCTGGAAACAACCATGCTGCCCACTATCGAACAACGCCTTGCCCTTGAACTTGCCGCCAAACCGGTGCAGGTTGCCGCCGCCATCGAACTGCTCGACGAAGGCGCCACCGTGCCCTTCATCGCCCGTTACCGCAAGGAAGCGACCGGCGGCCTCGACGATATCCAGCTGCGCCTGCTCGAAGAGCGCCTGCGCTACCTGCGCGAACTGGAAGAGCGGCGCGCCGCCATCGTGGCCTCGATCACGGAACAGAACAAGATGACGCCCGAGCTGCTCGACGCCGTCATGCACGCGGAAGACAAGACGCGCCTGGAAGATTTGTACCTGCCCTACAAGCAGAAGCGCCGCACGAAGGCGCAGATCGCCATCGAAGCGGGCTTGATGCCGCTGGCCGACTGTTTGCTGGACAATCCCGAACTGACGCCGGAAATGGAAGCGGGCAAGTTCCTGCGCGACGCGTTTACCAGTGCCGACGGGAATAATCCTGGCGTGGCGGACACCAAGGCAGCCCTCGACGGCGCGCGCCAGATCCTGATGGAGCGTTTCGCCGAAGACGCAACCTTGCTGCAAACCTTGCGCGAATACGTGCAGGAACACGGCATCGTCGAATCGAAAGTGGTGGAAGGCAAGCAGGACGAAGGCGAAAAATTCGCCGATTATTTCGACTACTCGGAAACCATTTCGACAGTGCCATCGCACCGCGCGCTGGCGCTGCTGCGCGGCCGCCGCGAAGGTATTCTCGACGTCACCCTGCGCCTGGACACGGAAGCGGAAAAACCGAAATGGGATGCGCCGCACAATCCGTGCGAAGGCCGCATCGCCGTCCGCTTCGGCATCAAGCAACAAGGCCGTCCGGCCGACAAGTGGCTGGCCGACACCGCGCGCTGGACCTGGCGCGTGAAAAGCTTCATGCATCTGGAAACGGAACTGATGGGCGCGCTGCGTGAACGCTCGGAACTGGACGCCATCAATGTCTTCGCCACCAATCTGAAAGCGCTGCTGCTGGCCGCGCCGGCCGGCCAGCGCGCCACCATGGGCCTCGATCCCGGCTTGCGCACGGGCGTCAAGGTCGCCGTGGTCGACGCCACCGGTAAAGTCGTCGACACGGCCGTGATCTACCCGCACCAGCCGAAAAACGACTGGGATGGCTCCTTGCACACGCTGGGCCGCCTGGCCGCCAAGCACAATGTGTCGCTCATTTCGATCGGCAACGGTACCGCTTCGCGCGAGACCGATAAACTGGCACAGGACCTGATCAAGCAGCACCCGGAAGCGAAGATGACGAAGATCGTCGTCTCGGAAGCGGGCGCGTCCGTATATTCGGCGTCCGAATTCGCCTCCAAGGAATTGCCGGACATGGATGTGTCCTTGCGCGGCGCCGTGTCGATCGCGCGCCGCCTGCAAGACCCGCTGGCCGAACTGGTCAAGATTGATCCGAAATCGATCGGCGTGGGCCAGTACCAGCACGATGTGAGCCAAAGCCAGCTGGCCCGCTCGCTCGATGCCGTGGTGGAAGATTGCGTGAACGCCGTCGGCGTGGATGTGAATACGGCCTCGGCACCGCTGCTGGCGCGCGTCTCCGGCCTGTCGGCCAGCGTGGCGCAAAGCATCGTCAGCTACCGCGACATGAAGGGCGCCTTTACTTCGCGCGCGGCCTTGAAGGCCGTGCCGCGCCTGGGCGACAAAACGTTTGAACAGGCGGCCGGCTTCCTGCGCGTGATGGGTGGCGACAATCCGCTGGACGCTTCGGCCGTCCACCCGGAATCGTACCCGCTGGTGGAAAAGATCCTGGCCGACATCAAGAAGGATATCCAGGCCGTCATCGGCGAGACCGCCTTGCTGAAAACCCTCAGCCCGGCAAAATACGCCGATGAAACGTTTGGCGTGCCGACCATTACCGATATTTTGAAGGAACTGGAAAAACCGGGCCGCGACCCGCGTCCGGAGTTCACCACCGCTACCTTCAAGGAAGGCGTGGAAGAAATCCGCGACTTGCGCCCGGACATGATTTTAGAAGGCGTGGTCACCAACGTGGCCGCCTTTGGCGCCTTCGTCGATATCGGCGTACACCAGGATGGCCTGGTGCACATTTCCGCCCTGTCGAACACGTTTGTGAAAGACCCGCACACGGTGGTCAAGGCGGGACAAGTGGTACGCGTGAAAGTGCTGGAAGTCGATGAAAAGCGCAAACGCATCGCGCTGACCATGCGCCTGACGGACAGCGCGCCACAGGCGGGCAGCAAGCCCGAGCAAAAGGGCGACCGCAACGACCGCCGCGGCCTGGCGCAGCACCAGTCACAGTCGCGCAACGCGCCCGAGCCGGCCGGCAGCATGGCCGCCGCGTTCGCCAAGCTGCGCGGTTAAGCGCCATGCCGGCTTGCCGGCGTGGCTGACTTGCCCGATTTATGACTTGAGCGCATACCCGTGCCGTCGTTTTCTTATAAAATGACGGCATCTATTTATTTCCCCATCAGAGGCAGCTATGAGCGACGTACAAACCTGGATCAAAGAAACCGTGACGAGCACGCCGGTCGTGCTGTTCATGAAAGGCACCGCCCAATTTCCGCAGTGCGGCTTTTCCGGCCGCGCCATCCAGATCCTGAAGGCCTGCGGCGTGGAAAACATCGCTACCGTCAACGTGCTGGACGACCCGGAAGTACGCCAGGGCATCAAGGATTATTCGAACTGGCCGACCATTCCGCAGCTGTATGTGAAAGGCGAGTTCATCGGTGGTTCCGACATCATGAATGAAATGTTTGAATCGGGCGAATTGAAATCCCTGATCGATGCCTGATAGCCAGCTTGCGCGGCCGCGCCGTATCGTCGTGGCCATCACGGGCGCCACGGGCGCCGTGTATGGCTTGCGGCTGCTGCAATTGCTGGTCGCCACTCCCGGCGTCGAGACGCATCTGGTCTTGTCGGATGCGGCCGTACTGACCCTGCACCAGGAAACGGGCGTGGGGCGCAAGGACATCGAAGCGCAGGCGCACGTCGTGCACAAGCTGCGCGATATCGGCGCGTCGATCGCCAGCGGTTCGTTTCAATCGGATGGCATGGTCGTCGCGCCGTGCTCGATGAAGACGCTGGCGGCCGTGGCGCATGGCTTGTCGGATAACTTGATTACGCGGGCCGCCGATGTGGTGCTCAAGGAGCGCCGGCGCCTGATTCTGATGGTGCGCGAAACGCCGTTCAACCTGGCGCACCTGCGCAATATGACGGCCGTGACCGAAATGGGCGGCATCATCTTCCCGCCATTACCGAGCTTTTATCACCACCCGCACAGCATCGCGGAGATGGTCGACCACACGGTGGCGCGCGTCATCGACCTGCTCGGCATCGAGCACGCCCTGGCGCCGCGGTGGAATGGTTTGAAAACCCCAGAGCCATCAACAACAAACTGAAAAACTACTGAAAACTACGCACGTCACGATGCCTGACAAAAGCGTAGCGAGCGGAAGGAAGAGGTGGTCGAGAAGCGCAACCGTGCTCTAGCACGGTGAGCATCGCAGACCGCCTATGCCGACGCGCAGTAGCTTTGGTCAGGCATCCACCACTAGCGTTTTTCGAACTGCAGGGCACTGGCCTGCTTCAAATCCCTGGCCTCTTCAACCATCCTGCGGTGGGCGATCCGTTTGCGCATGACTTCCGCATGTTGCGCGGCAGTCATGGGAGGCACGGTCATCAAGTCCTTCAGCTGCGCGGTATTGCTGTAGTTACTTTTCATAAGACGGCTCAAATGCTCGGCTCCGTAGTGGATGAACTGGCTGCTTCTGCTGTGATTATGCGCTGGTATTGGCCGCCGCGCCGCTGCGTACGGGATTATTGTCAAATAATTCCGCTGCAGCGCAACATGCGAGGTCTTATTGTGCGGCAAAATCATGTCTCCAGTATGACGCTGCGCAAATAAAAGGACAGGGAAAGCACCGCCTGCGAAAAGCGGACGGCGCCGACCGGGGAGGGCCTGAATGCTTACTTTTGGTAGTTGACTCTGACCAGCATGCGAATAAATTCACGCGCGATTTGACGATGATGTTCATCTAATCTTTGCAAATCGGCAATTAATTTCACATCGGCGGACTCAAAACGCGATAAAGCGCTGCCCGCTTCGCCATTCGGCGTGGCGCTTTCCGGGCCGCCAAACCGCAACCATTCCGCCGGAACGCCCAACCATTGGGCAATCATGCGCAATTTCTCTTGCGTGGGAATTGCTTCACCTACTAACCATTTCCTAGCTGCATGCACGGTAATCGGGCGTCCGTCGAAACGGATATTGAATTCCCGGGCCAGTCTGGTCGGGCTGTCTGGAGAGTAATGGGCGTTTTTGAGAGCCAACTGAAGTCGTTGGCTGAAGCTTTCGCGTTCGTTAGAAGAATTCATAGGTGTACTATTTCATGTTGTAACATGAAAGTCAGTTTCTTGAATGACCATACAGATTGTTACATTTGAAAAGAGTATAAATTAACAATTAACACTCCAGCCAGGCTTTTCAGGTGCAAAAGTGGCCCAAATTTTCTCTTGTGATTCTGTGTGGCTTCGGTTCAAATTCGCGGCTGGCCTTGATTTTCGCGCTGCAGCACGATTCAAAGCCTCGGTTTGGCATTACAACGTACGGTATCGGATAATGCCCTGCTCTACCGATACACGCAATGCCCATGTCATACAATTTCTTGTAGACAAAGTTTTCAGAAGGGCCATTTTGTTTTCAATATGGAAACAGCCAGCACAACGTGCTCATAGTAAAACGTTGTTTTTTGATCGTTCCTGCTGCCCCAAAAATTTTACTGCCATCGCAGCGAAAAGAATGTCGCCGTTATGCCAGGAAAGCTCTTTTTGGTGTCATCTTGGCCACCAACTCTCGATCTTAAGCGTGTTTGCGCAAGAAGAATCAATTTATTTTCAGTAACTGTTGTCTTATTCGCCAAATTCCCCTGCCCACAGGCGTTTTTTTCTTTGTTGCAGCACGGGCAGGGCACGCTACAATAGTATTGACGTTGACGTAAACGGCACTTTGCCACCCGCCTGCCCCGCAGCACCCATCCAGCTACCGATCACCCATGCAACCGACACCGCCCGCAGCAATGACGACCTATACCATTACCGAACTGGCGCGGGAATTCGACATCACGGCACGCGCCATCCGTTTCTATGAAGACCAGGGCTTGCTCAGCCCGAAGCGCGAAGGCGCAGGCGGACGCAGCCGCGTCTACACGCCGCGCGACCGCACCCGCTTGAAGCTGACCCTGCGCGGCAAGCGCCTGGGCCTGGCCCTGTCGGAAATCAAGAGCCTGGTCGACATGTATGAATCGCCGAAGGACACGCGCGCGCAGATGGACCGCTTCCTGGGCGTGCTGGCGCAGCACCGGCAGACGCTGGAGCAGCAGCGCATCGATATCGAAATGGCGCTGGCGGAAATCAGCGCGCATGAGGACGCGTGCGCGCGCATGCTGGCGGACTTGAACAGGGATAAGGTGCCGACAAGCTGAGTCGCCACGCGGCAGGCGCTGGCCGCACACGCATCGCTTTACGCGCATCACTTTACGTTTACGTAAACGTCACAACTGAGTATCATAGCTTCACTGACCCGGCACCCATGACCGCCACACTTATAACGACGAGGACGACATGCTCCATCTCCCAGGCTTGACCTTTGACCACGGCGACGACATCGCCTCCCTGCGCGAAGCAATCCAACAATTTGCCGCCGCCGAAATCGCGCCGCGCGCGGCCGAAATCGACCGCACCGACCAGTTCCCCATGGACCTGTGGCGCAAGATGGGCGACATGGGCTTGCTCGGCATCACCGTCAGCGAAGAATACGGCGGCGCCGGCATGGGCTATCTGGCGCACATCATCGCCATGGAAGAAATCTCGCGTGCCTCGGCCTCCGTCGGCCTGTCCTACGGCGCCCACTCGAACCTGTGCGTGAACCAGATCAAGCGCAACGGCACGGCCGAGCAAAAAGCCAAATACCTGCCAAAACTGATCACGGGCGAGCATATCGGTGCGCTGGCCATGTCGGAGCCGAACGCGGGCTCGGACGTCGTCAGCATGAAACTGCGCGCCGACTTCAAGGGCGACCGCTGGGTCTTGAACGGCACCAAGATGTGGATCACCAACGGTCCCGACGCGGACGTGCTGGTGGTGTACGCGAAAAACGACCTGGACGCGGGCGCGCGCGGCATGACGGCGTTCCTGATCGAAAAGAATTTCAAGGGCTTTTCCATCGCGCAAAAGCTCGACAAGCTGGGCATGCGCGGCTCGCACACGGGCGAACTGGTATTCCAGGATTGCGAAGTGCCGGCCGAAAACGTGCTGGGCGGCCTGGGCAAGGGCGTCAATGTGCTGATGTCGGGCCTCGATTTCGAGCGCACCGTGCTGTCCGGCGGACCGCTGGGCATCATGCAGGCCTGCATGGATCTGGTCGTGCCTTACGTACATGACCGCAAGCAATTCGGCCAGGCCATCGGCGAATTCCAATTGATGCAAGGCAAACTGGCCGACATGTACTCGACCATGATGGCGTGCAAGGCCTATGTGTATGCCGTGGGCCAGGCTTGCGACCGCGCCACCACGCCGGAAGCCGTGCGCCAGTTGCGCAAGGATGCGGCCGGCGCCATTCTGTATAGTGCGGAGAAGGCGACCTGGATGGCGGGCGAAGCGATCCAGGCCCTGGGCGGCAACGGCTACATCAACGAGTATCCGGCCGGCCGCCTGTGGCGCGATGCCAAGCTGTACGAAATCGGCGCCGGGACCAGCGAAATCCGCCGCATGCTGATCGGCCGCGAATTGTTTGCGGAAACCAAGTAAGCACGGGCGCGCGGTTATCGACTGGGTGATGAGCCATTCATGCGAGCACAACTATGACGCAAATTGCCTTCCCCAAATTGCTCTCTTCCCAGATTGCATTCGATATCGCGCGCACCATCCGCGACGGCTTTGACAAGCATTACCGTCTGTTCCGTGAAACGAGCCAGCACGCCAAGCGGTATTTCGAGCAAGGCGCCTGGAGCGCGGCCCAGACGGCGGCCCGCGAACGCATCGACTTTTATGACAAGCGCGTGCAGGAATGCGTGCAGATGCTCGAAGATGAGTACGAAGAGTCGGAGTTGAGCGACGAAGTGTGGCGCGAACTCAAGCTGCACTACATCGGCATGCTGACGGAGCACAAGCAGCCGGAACTGGCGGAAACCTTCTTCAATTCCGTCTGCTGCAACATCCTGCACCGCACGTATTTCAATAACGACTATATTTTCGTGCGTCCCGTGGTTTCCACGGAATACATCGAAACACAAGACCCGGCGCCCACCTACCGCGTGTACTACCCGGGCAAGGATGGCTTGCGCCACACCCTGACGCGCATGCTGAGGAACTTTCAGCTGGACTGCGCATTTGCCGACCTGGAGCGTGACGTGGCCCAAGTGGAAGCACGCCTGCAGCAGCTGTTCGGCAGCGACAGGCTGGAGCCGAACCACCAGCTCCAGGTCTTGACCAGTTTGTTCTACCGCAACAAAGGCGCCTACCTGGTCGGCAAGGGCATCAACGGCAACCGCGAATACCCGTTTGTCGTGCCGATCCTGCACAACCGCCACGGCAAGCTGGTGCTCGATACGGTGCTGTTCGAGCAGCAGCAGATCGCCGTGCTGTTTTCATTTACGCGTGCGTATTTCCTGGTCGATATGGAAGTGCCGTCGGCCTATGTGCAATTCTTGCGCAGTTTGCTGCCGCGCAAACCGCGCAGCGAAATTTATACGATACTGGGCCTGCAAAAACAGGGCAAGACGCTGTTTTACCGCGACTACCTGCAGCACTTGAAACACTCATCGGACCACTTCGAAAGCGCGCCCGGCATCCGCGGCCTGGTGATGCTGGTGTTTGCCCTGCCGTCGTTTCCGTATGTCTTCAAGGTGATCAAGGATTTTTTCCCGCCGCCCAAGGAAACCACGCGCGCCCAAGTCCAGCAAAAGTATTTGCTGGTGAAACACCACGACCGCGTAGGCCGCATGGCCGACACGCTCGAGTATTCCAACGTGGCCTTTCCCCGCGCCCGCTTTTCTGCGGAACTGCTGGCCGAACTGAAACAGTTCGCTCCCTCGCTGATCGAAGAAGACCAGGAGCAGATCATCATCCGCCATCTGTACATCGAGCGGCGCATGGTACCGCTGAACATGTGGCTGAGCAATGCCGAGAAGGAAGGCCGCGATGACCTGGTGGAGCACGCCATCATCGAGTATGGCAACGCCATCAAGGAGCTGGTCGCAGCGAATATTTTCCCCGGCGACATGCTGTATAAAAACTTTGGCGTGACACGTCATCAGCGTGTCGTTTTTTACGATTATGATGAAATCGAGTACATCACCGATTGCCAGTTCCGCGTCATTCCCCAGGCGCGCACGGAGGAGGAAGAAATGTCGGCCGAACCGTGGTATCCCATCGGCAAGCACGATGTGTTTCCCGAACAATTCGGCACTTTCCTGCTGGGCAATCCGCGCATCCGCAAGTATTTCATGCAGCACCATGCCGACCTGCTGACGGCGCAATACTGGCAGGCGCGCAAGCAGCGCATCGAAGACGGCCATATCGAGGACGTCTTCCCGTATCCGCAGCACCTGCGTTTTTGTAAGCAATCATCATCCTCAACCCAACCGGAGATCCAACATGCATGATCCAGTCGTAATCGTCGGTGCCGCGCGCACCCCCATGGGCGCCTTCCAGGGCGATTTTTCCAACGTCACCGCCAGCGACCTGGGCGCCGTGGCCATCCGCGCCGCCGTCGAACGCTCCGGCGTGGCGCCGGACGCCGTGGAACACGTGTTTTTCGGCAATTGCCTGATGGCCGGCCAAGGCCAGGCGCCCGCGCGCCAAGCCTTGCGCAAGGCGGGCTTGCCCGATTCCACGGGCGCCGTAACCCTGTCGAAAATGTGCGGCTCGGCCATGCAGACGACCATGTTCGCGCATGACACCTTGCTCGCCGGCAGCGCCGACGTCGTGGTGGCGGGCGGCATGGAATCGATGACCAACGCCCCCTACCTGGTGCCGAAGGCGCGCGGCGGCTACCGCATCGGCCACGGCATGATCTATGACCACATGATGATGGATGGCCTGGAAGACGCCTACAGCCGCGATGAAAAGGGTAATGCCCGCTCGATGGGCACGTTTGCCGAAGAGTGCGCCAGCCAGTACAGCTTCACGCGCGAAGCGCAGGATGCGTTTGCCATCGAATCGGTGAAACGCGCGCAAGCGGCCACCAAGGATGGCAGTTTCGAATGGGAAATCGTGCCCGTGACCGTCTCCGGCCGCGGCGGCGACACCATCGTCAGCATCGATGAAGGTCCGCAAAAGGCCCGCCTGGAAAAAATCCCGACCTTGAAAGCGGCGTTCAAGAAGGACGGCACCATCACGGCCGCCTCGTCTTCGTCGATCAACGATGGCGCGGCCGCCCTGGTGCTGATGCGCGAATCGACGGCGAAAAAACTCGGTTGCACCGTCATCGCCAAGATCCACGGCCACGCCACGCACGCGCAGGCGCCGAACGAATTCACCACGGCCCCCATCGGCGCCATCAAGAAGCTGTACGCGAAAACAGGCTGGAGCAGCAGCAAGGTGGACTTGTTCGAGATCAATGAAGCGTTCGCCGCCGTGCCGATGGCCGCCATGCACGACCTCGACATTCCACACAGCAAGATCAACATCCACGGCGGCGCGTGCGCGCTGGGCCACCCGATCGGCGCCTCGGGCGCGCGCATCATCGTCACCCTGCTGGGCGCCCTGAAGAAAACCGGCGGCAAGCGCGGCGTGGCGGCCCTGTGCATCGGCGGCGGCGAAGCGACGGCGATGGCGATCGAACTGGTATAAGCTGATCTGTTGACGACAGGCGCGCATGGTTGTTGGTTGCGCGCCTTTTCATTTGACTTTCCAGGGAGAAGAAATATGCCTACCGCATTGATCATCGGCGCCTCGCGCGGCATCGGCCACGCAATCGTCCGTCAGTACCGCCACGATGGCTGGCGTGTCATCGCCACGGCGCGCACGCCGGACGCTTGCGATGCCCTGCGAGAACTTGGTGCGGAAGCGCATCAGCTCGACGTGACGGATGTGGAAGGCTGCGCCGCCCTGGGCTGGAAGCTCGACGATGAAAAGCTCGACGTAGCCATCCTCAACGCGGGCGTGTATGGCCCCCGTCACGACGGTTTCCCCACGCAAGAAGATTTCGATGCCGTCATGCACACGAACGTGCTGGCGGCCATGCGGCTGCTGCCGATCCTGGCGCCGCTGGTGGCCAATGCCAAAGGGAAACTGGCCGTGCTGTCCTCGCACATGGGCTCCCTGAGCGAACGGGGCAACCCCAGCGGTTCGCTGTACCGCGCCAGCAAGGCCGCCTTGAATTCCGTGCTGATCGACACGGCCCTCGTGCATGGCCCGCAAGGCGTCAGTTGCGTCGCCTTCCACCCGGGCTGGGTGCGCACGGACATGGGCGGCGCCGGCGCCGATATTTCCCCGGAAGAAAGCGCAGCCGGCATCCGCGCCACGCTGGCCAGCCTGCCGGCCACGGACAAGGCCGTGTTCCGCAATTACGATGGCAAGCCCATCGGCTGGTAATTCCCGCATCCACTATAAAAATATACGAGACGACGTCCATGATACTCAATGAAGAACAATCGATGATCCAGGAAGCGCTGCGCAGTTTTTCGCGCGAGCGCCTGGCGCCCAATGCGGCCCGCTGGGACAAGGAACATCATTTCCCCAAGGAAGAATTGCAGGAACTGGCCGCGCTGGGCGCCTTTGGCGTGGCCGTGCCGGAAGCGCTCGGTGGCGCCGGCCTCGACTACGTGTCCTTGGCCCTGGTGCTGGAAGAAATCGCTGCCGGTGATGGCGGCACGTCGACCATCATTTCCGTGAATAATTGCCCCGTATGCAGCATCGCCATGATGTACGCCAACGATGCGCAAAAGGAGCAGTGGCTGCGCCCGCTGGCGCAAGGCGCCATGCTGGGGGCGTTTTGCCTGACGGAACCGCACACGGGCAGCGATGCGTCGGCCCTGCGTACCACGGCCACCCGCGATGGCAGCGAGTACGTCATCAACGGCACGAAACAATTCATTACCAGCGGCAAGTATGCGGACGTGGCCATCGTCATGGCCGTCACCGACAAGGCGGCCGGCAAGCGCGGCATCAGCGCCTTCTGGGTGCCGACGAATACACCCGGCTACATCGTGGCGGGTCTGGAACAGAAAATGGGCCAGCATTCATCGGACACGGCACAGATCCTGTTCGACAACTGCCGCATCCCGGCGGAAAATTTAATAGGCGAAGAAGGACAAGGCTACAAGATCGCCCTGTCCGGCCTGGAAGGCGGACGCATCGGCATCGCTTCACAAGCCGTGGGCATGGCGCGCGCCGCGTATGAAGCGGCCCTGCAGTACGCACGCGAGCGCGAAAGTTTCGGCAAACCCATTTATGAACACCAGGCCGTGCAATTCCGCCTGGCCGACATGGCCACGCAAATCGAAGCGGCGCGCCAGCTGATCCGCCACGCGGCGGCCATGAAGGATGCGGGCTTGCCGTGTTTAAAAGAAGCGGCCATGGCCAAGCTGTTTGCGTCGGAAATGGCGGAAAAAGTCTGCTCGGACGCCATCCAGGTGCACGGCGGCTATGGTTATGTCTCCGATTTCCCCGTCGAGCGCATCTACCGCGACGTGCGCGTATGCCAGATTTACGAGGGCACCAGCGATATCCAGAAAATCCTGATCGCCCGGGCCTTGTAAAAGTATTTGGAAGTAACAGTCTCGGCGCTTTTAGAAACCGTAGCGAGCAAGCCCGATATCGGATTGAGTAACGCAGCCGTACTTCGGTACGGCGAGTAACGCCGATTCGAGAGCGGGCTGCGCAGTAGGTTTATAAACGCGCCAGCTACAGACGAAAAAAAAGCCCGCTAGCGCGGGCTTCGTTCCAATGTATTACCAATGCTTTAATCGTGTCATGGACGCCAGTGCTATCTGCAAAGTGCCTCCTGATTTTCGGACTCCCATGCTATCTGCATGGTGACTCCAAGGTGTAAATCGACCATCGTATCCGGAATTACAAAATCCACTCTTCGCTCTGTCACGCCATCGACATTACACCTGTCGGTCGCCGCGCTGAAACTGGATGGTGAGATGATTTGCTGCCAAATCTCAATCACTGAACGGAGTATAGCACAGCCTTTTGTGCGATGCAACAACCTTTTTAAATCAAGTCCTTAGCGCCAGCGGCTTGTCCTCTTCGCCACCACGCGCCACTCTTTCGTATTCGGAAATCACTTGCGCGCCCAGCAGCAGCAGGGTGGCGCCGATTTCCAGGCTGAACATCACGACGATGGCCGTCGTCATCGAGCCATACACGACATTCACCTGCGACAAGGTGGAAAAATACCAGACCAGCACATGGCGGGCGATTTCCCACAGCAGGGCCGCCGTCACGCCGCCGATCAGCGCATGCGTAATCGATAATCTTCCGACCGGCATGACCAGGTAAATCGAGCTGAGCACAAGGATTTCGCCGCCCAGCCCCAGCAGATACAGCAGCACGCCGGACACGCCTTCCAGGCCCCAGTCGTGGCGCAAGAAGCGCACGCTTTCCTCGCCCATCACCTGCAAGCCGCCCGCCACCAGGGTGATCAGCAAAATACCGATGCCCAGGCACAGGATGTAGCAGTACGGCAGCACGGCGGAAATGAGGAAATGGCGGCGGCGGATGGCCACGCGGTGAATAAAGATCACGCTCATGGCATTTTCCAGCACGGTAAACGCCAGCGAGCTGAAAAACAGCATGGTCAGCAGCAACAGCCAGCCGATCACGCCCCGGTTGTCGAGAAAGTGTGCAATCTCGCCCACGATGGCCTTCGATTGTCCCGGTACCAGCCATTCCAGGTAATGGCCGATTGTTTGCAGCAATTCATCCTGCGCGATCACGTGCGACAGGGCCACCACCACCAGCATCAGCAGGGGCACGATGGACAGCAGCGAGTAATACGCGACGGCGCCCGCCAGCAGCAAGCCCTGGTTGGCGCGAAAACCCTTCAGCACCTGCAGCACGAAGGCCAGCGGATGGCTGAGGATGTAGGTACTGGCGTGGCGGTTGATCATGTCGGGTGCGGTGAGGAAGACGGCGCGGCCTCGTGCCACGCCTTATCACACTAGCATACTGACAATCGCCCTGCTGCACCGTGCGCTAGCAGACGGCCGGCTCCAGCAAGGTCAAGGTTTGCCGGTCCGCATCCAGGGTCGCCAATATGCCCATCGGTAGCGTGAACTGGTGGCGGATGTGGCCAAACGAGTAGCCGCTGACGGCCGGTACGCGTAAAGGCTGCAAATGCTGGTCCACGGTAGCATCGAGGCTCAGCGCAGTGTCGCCCTCGGCCGCCTCGCAATGCTCGAAAATGCCCAGCATCAAGGCCGCCGCTTTGTTGAAGCCCACGGACAGGTCGAGCTGGCATAACATCCTGTCGATGCGATACGGCACTTCATTGATTTCTTCGAGGAAAAGGATGTGCTCGCGGAAATCAGCCGCATACGGCGTGCCGGCCAGCGCGCTGACCATGCACAGGTTGCCGCCCGTCAAGCGTCCCGTCGCCTGGCCGCCATGCACGGTGCGGATGGCGAAATTCGGCTGCGTCTGCGCGCGGCGGTGATTCTCCAGCGCCATCGGGATCGTGTAGCTGTCTTGCGGCGTCATCAGCACGTTACGCAGCTGCGTCACCGTGTACTCGGAAAACGTGGACGAGGCCACGGGGCCGTGGAAGGTCACCAGGCCCGTCTGGCGGCCGATGGCCAGGTGCAGGGCCGTGATGTCGGAATAGCCGATCAGCACTTTCGGGTTGGCGCGGATCAAGGCGTAGTCGAGCAGCGCCAGCAGCGAAATGCAGCCGGAGCCGCCGCGGATGGCCCACACCGCCTTGACTTCCGGGTCGCGGAATGCCGCGTGCAGATCGTCGAGACGCTGCTGCACCGTGCCCGCATAGTTGCCGTGCACGGCGCGGATGTTGGCGCCCAGGCTGGCGCGCAAACCCAGCGATTCGATATTGCGCTGAGCCTTGGCGATGGCGTCCTCATCCGTAAAGCCGCCCGGTGCGATGATGGCGACCAGGTCGCCTTCGCGCAGGCGCGCCGGTTTGATCAATGCGTGTTGCTGTTGCATGCGTTTGCCCTTCCCTTGCGCCGCCGCCCATGCCGGTGTGCCTGCCGCCCCCAAGGTGGCGGCCAGTAAGCCGCCGAAGCGGCGCCGGCTGAAATTGGTCTGACTGGACATGCGGCCCTTTCCTGGAATAAAAACGGCGACGCCAGGCGCCGCCGCACGAGGTTAGCACGCCAGCGGGATCGCCGCCGGCAGCGCTGCCTTACATGAACTTGTACTTCAGCTGGAATGACAGCGAACGGCCGCGCGGGTCGGCCACGCGCGGATCCCAGCCGGCGCCCACCACTTCATCCACGTTGTGTGCGGTGAAAGGCGGATCGCGGTCGAACAGGTTCTGGATGCCCACGGTAATCGTCGTATTTTTAAAGCCCGTGTACGTGCCCGACAAGTTATACGTGGTGTAGCTGGACACGTCCGGCTTGAAGCCCGGTGGCGGCGCGCCTTTGCCATTATTCGGTACCTGGTCTTTGTAGCCCGACGAAAAACTCTGGATCAGCAAGCCGCTCCAGTCGCCGCGCGACACGCCGAAGCTGGCATTGTGTTTCCAGCGCAAGTACAGATCGCGTGTATAAAACTTGCCGACCAGTTCCTGGTATTCCTGGCCTTGATATTCCGCAAACTTGAAGCTGTCCATATACGTGCCGTCCAGGGTCGCCGTCCATTTCGCGTCCGCGATCTTGCCTTCGCCGCGCAAGCCCACGTCGAGGCCACGCACGCGGCTGCCTGCCGCATTGATCCAGCCCGCCTGCACGTACTCGATGGTGCCGTCCGGATTGCGGTGGATGTACTGGTTCAGCGCCTGGTAGTTGGCCAGCACGATTTGCGGCGTGCGGTTCAGGATGCGGTCCTTGGTATTGATGGCCCAGTAGTCGAACGAGGCCGAATATCCCTTGAATGGCTCGATGACAAAACCGACGCTGCCCTGCTTCGACGTTTCCGGCTTCAGGTTCGTATTACCACCCGTCTTGTAGTCGAGGCGGTCGATGGCACAGTATTCGGGCACGCCCGGATGCTTGGCACAGCCTTCCTGGTCGACCACGCCGTTCGGCAATTCCTGGCTCAGCGAACCGGAATACAGCTGCTGGAAGCTTGGCGCGAGGAAACCCTTGCTGGCCGAACCGCGGAACAGCAGGAAGTCGGTCGGCTGGTAGCGGAAGGCCACTTTCGGATTCGTCGTCGCGCCCACCAGGCTGTAATCGTCGCGGCGGATGGCCAGCTGCATTTCCAGGTCCTTCGTGACCGGCACCAGCAACTCGGCATACACGGCCTTGACGGTACGGCTGGCATCTTTTAATGCGGCATTGCCCGGCGCCAGCAGGATCTGGGTGGCGTCGACGTCTTGCCCGAAGCTATAACCTTCGCGGCGCAAGTCAAAGCCGGCCGCCATGGCCAGCGCACCGGCCGGCAGCTGGAACAGTTCGCCCGAAACGGAACCGTCGATCTGCGTCAGGGTCGTCTTGCCGTGCTGGAAGTCGCCACGGAACTTGGTCGATTCGATCAATTGCTTGGCCGCTTCCGTCTGGCTCTGGCCGGCGCCCACCCACGGATTGATGATGCCCGTGGCCAGGGCCGCGTACAGCTTGTCCGTGTAGGAATAACCATCCGTCAGCTTGGTCTTGGTGCTGCTCTCGGCGCGCGAAATACCGGCCTTGTAATCCCACTTGCCGAAGTTGCCTTCAAAGCCCACCAGCACGCGGGCATTGTCGGTGGTGTTTTCCTGCGTGCGGTTGCCCACGTCATTCGCGCGCCATTTATAGGAAATCGGCTTGGTCTTGTCGAAGGTAGGGATATAGGCCGAGAGGTCCTGGTAATACGCGCCGCCGACCGGATACAAATTCTTGTTGGCGACGGTCGCCTGCACCTGCATCGGCGTCAAAATGGCCGTGGCCTTGGTGCGCGAACCGAGTACTTCGACAAACATGCGGTGGTCGGGCGCCAGCTGGAAGGTGCCGCGCGACAGCAGATTGGCCCGTTCAACAGGGAATTGCAGCACATAGTCGGCGCCATAGTCGTACGCGCAGGAATACTTGGTGCGCAGCGGTGAGGTCACGTCTTTCCACAGCGCCGTCTGGTACTGCGACATGCCGGCGATGCTGTCGCACTTGCCCTGGAAGCTCAGCGGATTGGCTTGCAGGTATTTATTCGCATCGCCAGGCAGCTGGAACGAGGCGCCCAGCGCCGTGCCGGCACCCGCCATCTGGTTGGCAAACGGCGTGCCCGTGGTATCGGGCGACAGGCCGCGGCCCGGCTGGTAGCCATTCACGAAGGAGCGGTCGCTGCCGTTCAGGCGCTCGGCCTTGTCGACGGTCAGGCTGGCCATGATGTTGTAGCGGTCTGATTCCAGCGAACCCGTGCCGGCCAGGAGGGAAGCGCGGCGCGTGGCGCCGCCGCCCGCTTGCGTGTCGTTGGTGGAGACGGACGCTTCCACGCCGCTGTAATTAGTTTTCAGAATGAAATTGATCACGCCGCCGATAGCGTCCGTGCCGTAGATGGCCGAGGCACCATCCTTGAGGATTTCCACGCGCGAGATTGCACCGAGCGGTATCGAGTTCAGGTCGACCGACTTGCCGCTGGCGCCGTGCGTGGCGATGCGGCGGCCGTTCAACAGCACCAGCGTGCTCGACGGTCCCAGGCCGCGCAGCGAGGCGAACGAGGCGCCGCCACTGACGCGGTCGGCATCGGCACCAAACACGTTATTGCCCGAAGTCATGTTATCGGCGCCCGTGCCGTTGGCCGACAGGGTGCGCACCAGTTGCTCGGTCGACGTGATGCCCTGTTTTTCGATCTGGTCAAACGTGATGACTTGCACTGGCAGCGCGCCTTCCTTGGCCACGCGCTTGATGCTGCTGCCAGTCACTTCGACCCGTTGCATCGCTGGCGCCGCTGCTTCCTGTGCCATCACCGGCCCCACCACCCCCATCAATGCCACCAACTGCGCTAGCTTCTTCAATTTCACAGGTCTTCTCCTTGTTGGGCAATCGAAACTTGAGTTATCAAGTCAGGCTGTTTTTTCACGTCGCAGATGTCTGTCTCGCAGTACATTTTTTTATGACATTTGCGCATGACTTTATTTGTTTTCATTTTCAGAGTAGCGCGATGCATCCGCAGCCAGCCAATGAAAAATGCTTTCCTAACCATAACTTTTTGGAATGAATGCCCTTTTCAGTGACGTGGTCACTTGCCTGCGGGGCGGCCCTTGGCGGGATCGACGTCCAGATAGCGCCAGGACGTGAATTCCACGGGGTGGCGCCTGTAGTTTTTTAGCCACGGTTGCTGCAGGTCGGCAGAGATGGGATGCGTCAGCAACACCCACGGCGTGTAAGCGTGGATCAGCTGAAACAGGTCGAAGTACAGACTGCGTCGGCGCGGCGTATCGGATAGCAGGCGCGCCTCCTCATAGCGTTTATTGTAATCGGGCAAGTTGAAGCGGGCATAGTTGGCGCGGCCAACGTTGCCGCCATACAACAATTGCATAAAGTTATCGCCATCGGGGAAGTCGGCGATCCAGTTGGTCTCGAACATCTGCACCTTGCCCAGGCGCGACGCCTTGATAATTTCCGTCTTCTTGTCGCTCTTGAACTCCACACGCAGACCGATGGCATTCAGGTTGCGGCGCCACAATTCATCGCGCAGCCGTCCCACCGTGCTCGGCTCCGTGTGCATGGTCAGCAGCAAAGACGTGCCATCGGGCTGGGTGCGGAAACCATCGACGCCCACCTTGTAGCCAAAACGGTCCAGCAGGGCGCGCGCTAGCGCCGGATCGTAGCCGACGGGGCTACGGTAAGCCTTGTCGTAACCAAGCACATTCGGCGGCAGCGGCGACTGCGCCGGCAAGGCCAGACCCTTTTTCAGCAGCCCGATGTCTTCGCGGCTGTTGTAGCTGAGGGCGATGGCGCGCCGCAGGGCCAGCTTGTCCTTGCTCGTGCCACCCAGCACGGGGTCGTCCATGTTCATCCACATGTAATACGTCTGCAGCACGGGAAAGCGCGTCAGTTGCAAGCCCTTGGCGGCCAGCGCCGGTTTCAGGGCGCCGTTTTCCAGCACCATGTCCGTCATCGATTCCGGCACTTGCTCCAGGTAATCGAATTCACCTTTCAGGAAACCCAGCATGCGCGATTGATATTCCTCGACGATGCGCACCTCGATGCGCTCGACCAGCGGTAATTGCTTGCCTTCCAGCGCAGTGGCGATGGCGCGCGCGTCGACCGGCAAGGCAGCCAGCGCCTTGGCCTCGGTATGGAACACGGTGGCACGGAAAGTCGGATTGGCCTGCAGCACGATCTTGTCGCTGCGTTTCCACTCCTTCACCAGGAACGGCCCCGTGCCCACGGGGTGATTACCGATCTGCCCTGCCGCCGGGTACGCTTCGGCCACCTCGCGCGCCACCACAGCTGTCGCCGGCATGGCCAGGTAAAACAGGAAGTTCGGGTCGATGGCGTTGAGGCGGATGCGCAAGGTGTATTTGTCCAGCGCCTGCAAGCCGGCGATCGGCGTGTCGTAGCTGAATTTGGCTTTCAGGGCCGCATCGCCCACCAGCTTATCTTCCAGCAAGAACAGCCACGGCGACTTCAGGCTGGGGTCATACAGCCGCGTCAGGCTGTACACATAATCCTGCGCCGTCACTTCGCGCGGCTGGCCCTTGAAGGCGGGATCGGGCGTGAAGAAAATACCGGGCTGCAAGTGAAAGGTATAGGTGCGTCCGCCATCTTCCAAGCTTGGCATGCCGCGTGTCGTGTTGCCCTGCAGCTGCACCGGCCGCGCCAGGTAGTCATAGCGCAGCAGCGGGTCAAAGATGTTTTCCATCAAGTTCAGGCTGGCCAGGTCCGACGCCACGGCCGGGTCCAGGCCCGTCTCGCTGGTGCTCAAAAACAAGTGCAAGGTCTTGTTCGCGCGGGCATCGGTGGCGGCGTGGGCCGGTACAGCGAACAGCGTCAACAGGGCCAGGCCGGCGGCGCAGGCGGTTTTGCGTAAAAACATCATCAGTGATCCAGTGCAGACAGGGGTAACGAACAACGATAAGCGACAGGCATCCCCCACACTACGCGGGCAAGCGACGAGGCGCCAATGAAAACAGGCTGCCAGCTTATAACTTTTTGGCATGCGATTGCTGCATTCTTTCATCAACTCGTATCGGGCTGCCCCTATACTTTGTTTGCAGACATTTTTCACTCCCGACACACAGAACTGATCGCATATGGCACTTAATTACATCTGGTCCGGCTTTTTCCTCGTTGGCTTCCTGGCCGCAGTGCTGCAGTGGCTGTTTCTCGGCGATACCGATATCTTCAAGCGCATCATCGACGGCACGTTCGAGACGGCGCGCATGGGCGTGATGGATATCGCCCTGCCGCTGGCGGGCGTGATGACCTTGTGGCTGGGCATCATGAACATCGGTGAAAAGGCGGGCATCGTCGGCTGGCTGGCGAAAGTGATCGCTCCCTTCTTTTCGCGCATCTTCCCGGAAATTCCGAAAGACCACCCGGCCACGGGCCACATGGTGATGAATTTCTCGGCCAACCTGCTGGGCCTGGACAATGCGGCCACGCCGTTCGGCTTGAAAGCCATGGAAAGCCTGCAGACCTTGAACCCGAACAAGGAAGAGGCGACGAATGCGCAAATCATGTTTTTGGTGCTGCACACCTCGGGCCTGACCCTGATTCCGCTGGCCATCATGGCGCAGCGCTCGATTCTCGGCGCAGCCGACCCGTCCGACATCTTTATCCCCTGCATGATCGCCACCTATGTGGCCACTGTGGTCGGCATCATCACGGTGTCCATCAAGCAACGCATCAACCTGCTCAACCGCGTCGTGCTGGGCTGGATGGGCGGCATGACGAGCGCCATCGTCGCCATGATCTGGTACTTCACACAATACCTGACGAAACAGGAAATCGAACTGGTCTCGAAAGTGGTCAGCAACCTGGTATTGATCAGCGTCATTGCCATCTTCATCATCGGCGCCCTGCGCAAGAAGGTGAACGTGTATGACGCCTTCATCGAGGGGGCGAAGGGCGGCATCCAGACCTCGATTACCGTGATTCCCTACCTGGTCGGCATGCTGGTGGCCATCAGCGTGATCCGCAACGCGGGCGTGTTCAATTTCCTGATGAGCGGCATGAACTGGTTCTTCGCCAACCTGGGCATCAATACGGACTTCGTGCCGGCCTTGCCGACGGCCATGATGAAGCCGCTCAGCGGTTCAGGCTCGAAAGCCATGATGATCGACGCCATGAACACCTACGGCGTCGACTCGTTCGTCGGGCGCCTGGCCTGCGTCTTCCAGGGCTCGGCCGACACCACCTTCTATATCGTGGCCCTGTACTTCGGCTCGGTGGGCATCCGCAAGACGCGCTATGCGATCACGGCCGGCCTCATCGCCGATTTCGCTGGCGTGGTCACGGCCGTCTTTGTCGCCTACGTCTTTTTCCACTAAGGAGCACCATGTTACGTCCTGTTCTGATGGCTGCGCTGTTGGCGGGTCTTGGCCTGTCGACTGCCCACGCGCAATTGCCCGAATCCGTCAGCCTGCTGCTGCGCAGCGCGAATATTCCCGAAGACGCCATGGGCGCCATCGTCTTGCGCGGCAACGCCACCGTGCTGTCGCATGGCGCCGAACGCAGCATGCAGCCCGCGTCCACCATGAAACTGGTGACAACGGCCGTGGGCCTGGAGCAATTGGGCCCCATCTTCCGCGGCCGCACGGAATTGCGCACCAGCGCCGACGTCATCAATGGCGTACTGAAAGGCGACCTGATCCTGCGCGGCGGCGCCGACACGGATTTCAACGCGGACGTGCTGGCACACATGCTGCAAACCCTGCGCAACCAGGGTATCGTCAAAATCAAGGGCGACCTGATCCTCGACCGCCAGCTGTTCCAGCCGGCCCGGCCCGATATCGGTACGCCGCCCTTCGATGAGTCGGCCGAGTTCCGCTACAACGTCATTCCCGATGCCTTGTTGCTGAACACCAATTTGCTCGATATCAACATGAACTCGACGGACCGGCAATTGAGCATCCTGATGCAGCCGCCGCTGGAGAACGTCAGCATCACCAGCGACATGAAACTGGTCAAGGGCAGCTGTGCCCGGTGGGAAGACGGTTGGCGCCCGCCTGAATACCGGCGCGATGCGAGCGGCAAGCTGCAGGTGATCTTGCACGGCACCTTCCCGCAAAATTGCAGCAAGGCCACCAGCATCAATGTACTCGATCGCAACGATTATGCAGACCGCTTGTTCCGTGCAACATGGAAACGCCTGGGCGGCACGATCACGGGCACGGTACGCGAAGCGCCATTGACGGGCTTGCCGCCGACGGCCGAGCCGGTCGGCACGCGCATGCTGGCCGACCATGTGGCGCGTGCCTTGCCGGAAGTGCTGCGCGATATCAACAAGACCTCCGATAACACCCTGGCCCGCACCTTGTTCCTGAGCCTGGGCAGCTTGCAGAGCGATGGCTGGCTGGGCAGCCGCCCCGTTGCCATGGCGGCGCCGGAAGATACAGCCAATCGGGCGCGACTGGTGATCCAGGAATGGTTCCAGCGGCACTATATCGACACCCAGGGCATGCTGATCGACAACGGATCCGGCTTGTCGCGCACGGGGCGCATTGCGCCAGCACAACTGGCAGGCGTGCTGCAAGCGATGCAGCAAAGTCCGTGGGCGCCCGAGTTCCAGTCGAGCCTGCCCATCGTCGCACTGGACGGCACCATGCGCAAGCGCCTGCTGAACAGCCCGGCCGCCGCGCGCGCCCGCATCAAGACGGGCACATTGAAGAATGTGGTGGCCATCGCCGGCTATGTACCTGACGCCAACAACCAGCTATGCGTGGTGGTCGCCATGATCAATAGCGACCTGGTGGGCAATGGCAATGGCCGCGCCGCCGTCGATGCGCTGATCGAGTGGGTCGCAAGGAGCGGCGCCACGCCGGTGGTTGCCGGTCAATAAAAGGGACGCAAAGACAGAAAGGCAGCGCGTAGCGCTGCTTTTTTTTCGTCTGATGAACAGCCGCGGTCAGTCACTTCGTGATCGGGATGTGCCCCACTGGAGCGCATCCCCCCGCCGCGCACGTTGGCGATGACTCTTGCGTTGGCGCTATGGAGGCTCCGGCCGCAGGTCGGCGCAGGTTGGCGTAGGTCGGCGTAGGTCGGCTTAGCGCAACGCGCGTAAGCCGACATCCACCACCAGCGCCAAACAAAACCACCAGACGAAAAAAAACCCGGCCATTACTGGTCGGGTTTTTCTCTACTGCGAATAACAAGCCTGACGATAACCTACTTTCACACTGGTTGCAGCACTATCATCGGCGCAAAGTTGTTTCACGGTCCTGTTCGGGATGGGAAGGGGTGGGACCAACTTGCTATGGTCATCAGGCATAACTTGTACTGGCATTTGTCCTCAGTGGAGCGACAAAGCCTGAATCTGGAAGAAGTAAAGATTGGGGTAATGAATAGTAGTATCAACAAACGCACAACGTTGTACCGTCTTATCCTCTGTACCTGCTAAGGTTATAGGGACAAGCCGTACGGGCAATTAGTACTGGTTAGCTTAATGCATTACTGCACTTCCACACCCAGCCTATCAACGTCCTGGTCTCGAACGACCCTTCAAAGAGCTCAAGGCTCTGGGAAATCTCATCTCAAGGCAAGTTTCCCGCTTAGATGCTTTCAGCGGTTATCTCTTCCGTATTTAGCTACCCGGCAATGCCACTGGCGTGACAACCGGTACACCAGAGATACGTCCACTCCGGTCCTCTCGTACTAGGAGCAGCCCCCTTCAAATTTCCAACGCCCACGGCAGATAGGGACCAAACTGTCTCACGACGTTTTAAACCCAGCTCACGTACCACTTTAAATGGCGAACAGCCATACCCTTGGGACCGGCTACAGCCCCAGGATGTGATGAGCCGACATCGAGGTGCCAAACTCCCCCGTCGATATGAACTCTTGGGAGGAATCAGCCTGTTATCCCCAGAGTACCTTTTATCCGTTGAGCGATGGCCCTTCCATACAGAACCACCGGATCACTATGTCCTACTTTCGTACCTGCTCGACTTGTCAGTCTCGCAGTTAAGCACGCTTATGCCATTGCACTATCAACACGATGTCCGACCGTATCTAGCGTACCTTCGAACTCCTCCGTTACACTTTAGGAGGAGACCGCCCCAGTCAAACTGCCTACCATGCACTGTCCCCGATCCGGATAACGGACCAAGGTTAGAACCTCAAACAAACCAGGGTGGTATTTCAAGGTTGGCTCCACGAGAACTAGCGTCCCCGCTTCAAAGCCTCCCACCTATCCTACACAGATTGGTTCAAAGTCCAATGCAAAGCTACAGTAAAGGTTCATGGGGTCTTTCCGTCTAGCCGCGGGTAGATTGCATCATCACAAACATTTCAACTTCGCTGAGTCTCGGGAGGAGACAGTGTGGCCATCGTTACGCCATTCGTGCAGGTCGGAACTTACCCGACAAGGAATTTCGCTACCTTAGGACCGTTATAGTTACGGCCGCCGTTTACTGGGACTTCAATCAAGAGCTTGCACCCCATCATTTAATCTTCCAGCACCGGGCAGGCGTCACACCCTATACGTCCACTTTCGTGTTTGCAGAGTGCTGTGTTTTTATTAAACAGTCGCAGCCACCAGTTTATTGCAACCCTTTCACCCTCATGGAGTAAACCAATCAAGCTACCGGGGCGTACCTTTTCCCGAAGTTACGGTACCAATTTGCCGAGTTCCTTCTCCCGAGTTCTCTCAAGCGCCTTAGAATACTCATCTCGCCCACCTGTGTCGGTTTGCGGTACGGTCTCGTATGACTGAAGCTTAGAGGCTTTTCTTGGAACCACTTCCGATTGCTTCGTGAACAAGTTCACTCGTCTCAACCCCTTGAATTACGCACCCGGATTTGCCTAAGTGCCTTCTATGAGCCAAAAACCAACTATTCCAACAGTTGGACAACCTTCCGCGATCCGTCCCCCCATCGCATCATACGACGGTGCAGGAATATTAACCTGCTTCCCATCAGCTACGCATCTCTGCCTCGCCTTAGGGGCCGACTCACCCTGCTCCGATGAACGTTGAACAGGAAACCTTGGGCTTACGGCGTGGGGGCTTTTCACCCCCATTATCGCTACTCATGTCAGCATTCGCACTTCTGATACCTCCAGCATCCTTTACAAGACACCTTCGCAGGCTTACAGAACGCTCTCCTACCATATCCAATAAAGGATATCCGCAGCTTCGGTGACTGGCTTAGCCCCGTTACATCTTCCGCGCAGGACGACTCGATCAGTGAGCTATTACGCTTTCTTTAAATGATGGCTGCTTCTAAGCCAACATCCTGACTGTTTTAGCCTTCCCACTTCGTTTTCCACTTAGCCAATCTTTGGGACCTTAGCTGGCGGTCTGGGTTGTTTCCCTCTTGACGCCGGACGTTAGCACCCGACGTCTGTCTCCCAAGCTCGCACTCATCGGTATTCGGAGTTTGCAATGGTTTGGTAAGTCGCAATGACCCCCTAGCCATAACAGTGCTCTACCCCCGATGGTGATACTTGAGGCACTACCTAAATAGTTTTCGGAGAGAACCAGCTATTTCCAAGTTTGTTTAGCCTTTCACCCCTACCCACAGCTCATCCCCTAATTTTTCAACATTAGTGGGTTCGGACCTCCAGGGCGTGTTACCGCACCTTCATCCTGGCCATGAGTAGATCACTTGGTTTCGGGTCTACACCCAGCGACTGATCGCCCTATTCGGACTCGATTTCTCTACGGCTTCCCTATTCGGTTAACCTTGCCACTGAATGTAAGTCGCTGACCCATTATACAAAAGGTACGCAGTCACGGAACAAGTCCGCTCCTACTGTTTGTATGCACACGGTTTCAGGATCTATTTCACTCCCCTTCCGGGGTTCTTTTCGCCTTTCCCTCACGGTACTGGTTCACTATCGGTCGATTACGAGTATTTAGCCTTGGAGGATGGTCCCCCCATATTCAGACAGGATGTCACGTGTCCCGCCCTACTTGTCGTACGCTTAGTATCACCGGTCCGATTTCACATACGGGGCTATCACCCACTATGGCTCCTATTTCCAGAGGATTCTGTTATCGGTCCGACTATCACGTACAGGCTCTTCCCATTTCGCTCGCCGCTACTTTGGGAATCTCGGTTGATTTCTTTTCCTGCAGCTACTTAGATGTTTCAGTTCGCCGCGTTCGCCTTGCATACCTATGTATTCAGTATGCAATACCCTAAAAGGGTGGGTTGCCCCATTCGGAAATCTGCGGATCAAAGTGTGTTTGCTCACTCCCCGCAGCTTATCGCAAGCTACTACGTCCTTCATCGCCTGTAATCGCCAAGGCATCCACCATGTGCACTTATTCGCTTGTCCCTATAACGTTAGCCTCTGATCACTAGGTGACCAAAGAGCGCTACAGGGATAAGAAAGTACAACGTTGTTGCTTGTTTGTTGATACATACAATCATTACCCATCGATTTGCTTTTTACGGCAAACCGATCAATAAATAATCTTTACTTCTTCCAGATTGTTAAAGAACGAAACAGCTTTGATCGCTAAAAGATCAAATCTAAACCCAGCACCAAGGTGGCGTGGCTTACATTTGCACTTTCGAGTAAAACGTGGTGGAGGATGACGGGATCGAACCGACGACCCCCTGCTTGCAAAGCAGGTGCTCTCCCAGCTGAGCTAATCCCCCTGAGATTTTACTAATTAGCTGGTAGGGCTGGTTGGACTCGAACCAACGACCCCCGCGTTATCAACACGGTGCTCTAACCAGCTGAGCTACAGCCCCAACGCGGTGCTACTACGACTACTGTTTCTTCTTAATTAAACAGCCGATAAGTGTGAACATTTGATGCGTGAATCAGTTACCTGATTCGTGCAAACTCTAGAAAGGAGGTGATCCAGCCGCACCTTCCGATACGGCTACCTTGTTACGACTTCACCCCAGTCACGAATCCTACCGTGGTAAGCGCCCTCCTTACGGTTAAGCTACCTACTTCTGGTAAAACCCGCTCCCATGGTGTGACGGGCGGTGTGTACAAGACCCGGGAACGTATTCACCGCGACATGCTGATCCGCGATTACTAGCGATTCCAACTTCATGCAGTCGAGTTGCAGACTACAATCCGGACTACGATACACTTTCTGCGATTAGCTCCCCCTCGCGGGTTGGCGGCGCTCTGTATGTACCATTGTATGACGTGTGAAGCCCTACCCATAAGGGCCATGAGGACTTGACGTCATCCCCACCTTCCTCCGGTTTGTCACCGGCAGTCTCATTAGAGTGCCCTTTCGTAGCAACTAATGACAAGGGTTGCGCTCGTTGCGGGACTTAACCCAACATCTCACGACACGAGCTGACGACAGCCATGCAGCACCTGTGTACTGGTTCTCTTTCGAGCACTCCCTGATCTCTCAAGGATTCCAGCCATGTCAAGGGTAGGTAAGGTTTTTCGCGTTGCATCGAATTAATCCACATCATCCACCGCTTGTGCGGGTCCCCGTCAATTCCTTTGAGTTTTAATCTTGCGACCGTACTCCCCAGGCGGTCTACTTCACGCGTTAGCTGCGTTACCAAGTCAATTAAGACCCGACAACTAGTAGACATCGTTTAGGGCGTGGACTACCAGGGTATCTAATCCTGTTTGCTCCCCACGCTTTCGTGCATGAGCGTCAATCTTGACCCAGGGGGCTGCCTTCGCCATCGGTGTTCCTCCACATATCTACGCATTTCACTGCTACACGTGGAATTCTACCCCCCTCTGCCAGATTCTAGCCTTGCAGTCTCCAATGCAATTCCCAGGTTGAGCCCGGGGATTTCACATCAGACTTACAAAACCGCCTGCGCACGCTTTACGCCCAGTAATTCCGATTAACGCTTGCACCCTACGTATTACCGCGGCTGCTGGCACGTAGTTAGCCGGTGCTTATTCTTCAGGTACCGTCATTAGCAAGAGATATTAGCTCTCACCGTTTCTTCCCTGACAAAAGAGCTTTACAACCCGAAGGCCTTCTTCACTCACGCGGCATTGCTGGATCAGGCTTTCGCCCATTGTCCAAAATTCCCCACTGCTGCCTCCCGTAGGAGTCTGGACCGTGTCTCAGTTCCAGTGTGGCTGGTCGTCCTCTCAGACCAGCTACTGATCGATGCCTTGGTAGGCTTTTACCCTACCAACTAGCTAATCAGATATCGGCCGCTCCACGAGCATGAGGTCTTGCGATCCCCCACTTTCATCCTTAGATCGTATGCGGTATTAGCGTAACTTTCGCTACGTTATCCCCCACTCTAGGGTACGTTCCGATATATTACTCACCCGTTCGCCACTCGCCACCAGAGCAAGCTCCGTGCTGCCGTTCGACTTGCATGTGTAAGGCATGCCGCCAGCGTTCAATCTGAGCCAGGATCAAACTCTTCAGTTTAATCTCTGTTACTTTGCCATTTTATTGGCACCGTCTTGCGACGGGTCGCTCACTCAAAAAACTGACAGGCCACTACTTGCGTAGCGCCTATTTCATTATTTCTTGTGAACATTTGATATTTTAAGTTAGACGTCAATCCGAAGATTGGCGCTGCACTTACATCAAATGCTCACACTTATCGACTGTTAATTGTTAAAGAACGGTATTCGGTACTGCTTATTTGCTACTTTCGCGCTATCAACAAAGCGTTGTGTTTGTCAGCTGCGAAGAAGGAAGAGTATGAAGCTTTTTCAGCATTTCGTCAACCTTCTTTTTTACTACCCTCACCGTTTCCAGCGATCCCGTTGTTTCGCAAACTGCTGCGTCTCATTGGGGAGGCGAACTATAGCAAAGCCGTCCACGGGCGGCAAGCTTTATTTCAGCAATTCGGCAACCGCCATGCCCACCTCGGTCGTACTGGCGCCCCCGCCCATGTCCGGCGTACGCGGACCATGCTCGAGCACCTGCTCGATGGCGCCCAAAATCGCGTCATGTGCGGCCGTGTAATTGGCATCGCCATTACCGAGGAAATCGAGCATCATCGCGCCCGACCAGATCATCCCGATCGGGTTGGCGATATTCCGGCCATAGATATCGGGGGCGGAACCGTGTACTGGCTCAAATACTGACGGGAAAGTGCGTTGCGGATTGATATTGGCCGACGGCGCGATGGCAATCGTTCCCGTGCACGCGGGGCCCAGGTCAGACAGGATATCGCCAAACAGATTCGACGCCACCACTACGTCGAAGCGCTCAGGGCTCAATACAAAGCGGGCCGCCAGAATGTCGATATGGTATTTATCCCATTGCACATCGGGGAACGCTGGCGCCATCACTTCGACCCGCTCATCCCAGAATGGCATGCTGATCGCGATGCCATTCGATTTGGTCGCCGAGGTCAGGTGTTTCTTGGGCCGGCTTTGCGCCAGCTCAAATGCATACTTGAGGATGCGGTCGACGCCCTTGCGCGTAAACACGGATTCCTGCAGCACCGTTTCGCGCTCTGTCCCCTCGAACATGCGCCCGCCCACGGAGGAATATTCTCCTTCCGTATTTTCACGCACCACATAAAAGTCGATATCACCCGGCTTCTTGTTCGCCAGCGGACACGGCACGCCCGGCATCAGCCGCACGGGACGCAAGTTGACGTATTCGTCGAACTCGCGCCGGAATTTGAGTAACGAACCCCACAGCGAGATATGGTCAGGCACCTTGTCCGGCCAACCCACGGCGCCAAAATAGATGGCGTCGAAATCCTTGAGTTGGGCAAACCAGTCCGAGGGCATCATCTGGCCATGTTCCAGGTAATAGTCGCAATTCGCCCATGCCATGGTCGTAAACTGCAGGTCGATATTGAAGCGGCGCGCGGCGGCCTCGACAACACGCAGCCCTTCCGGCATGACTTCATTGCCGATGCCGTCGCCGGCGATGACTGCGATTCTGTGTGTGGGCATGAACTTCTCCTGTCGATAGATGGATGCCTTGATGATACTGACGCCGCATCAGAATACAATCAGGAAATGCATAATCCCAATATCCACATTGCATGGCATGGGATGTGGAAAACAGGCTGCCGATGCAGGGGCGGTGACCGCTTCGCGGCTGTCGAACTCGGCCAAGGTCAGGGGCTGCGTGCAATTTCTGCAGCAGTGGCTGCAGGCCCATGCCTGACAGGTTGATGAACTACACCAGGCGCGCCACAGCCGGATACAGACGCGCCAGCGTATCGGAGGTGATGGCGGCAATCACGGGGGTGACGCGCTCGGCGGCTTGCTCAGGCGATTTTTCACGGCGCAGATCTTTCCACAACTCAAGTAAAGCCGCGTCATGACGGGCGACCGCTTGCTCGACCTCATCTTGCCAGAAGGCCGGCGCTTCGCTTTCCACAAAGTTGCCGCGGCCGCGGCCAAAGTGCGCCACCGCCAGGTAACGCAGCACACCCGCTACCACCAGGGTACGCAGGAAGGCATCCGTAAATTGCATGGTGGGCTCGTTGCGGTCCGTGCCGGAATTAAAACCCCAGGCTGCGCCTGCAAACGTCAGTGCACCGACCACGCCGCCGAGCAAGGCGCCCGTGCCCAGGGTCAGGCCGCCGGAAATCAGGTCAGCCGACAAGCCCGTCGCCGCACCGGAAATCATGGCGCCCAATAACCCCGCCTGCGCCTTGTCGATCGGCGCGCGCACGGCGAAATTTTCCCGTATCCGGCTATTGATCTTATGCGCATCGGTAGGATCGAGTTTGTGCAAGATCAATAGTTCACGCGTCGTTTCGCCGCTGTGCGTATTGAGCCGCGCCACCAGATTGGCCATCGCCTTTTCTTGCCTTTGCTGTTCAGCATTCTTGCCGATACCCACGACTTGCAAGGCCGATTTCAACAAGCCCTTGGACACGGGCTCGATGGCTTCGCGATCTTGGGCTGCCACCGCCAGCTGCGTGGCCAGCAAGCGCATGGCCTGCTGGAAACGTGCCGTATTCTGCGTTTGCCAGGCAGCAAACAGACGTGCATAGCCGGCTTGCTGCGACTGTGGCAACAACTTGCCCACGGCTTCGTAAAACACACGTTCATGCACCCAGCAGCGAGCAAAGGCATCGAGCGCCAGTACGTCGCGCACGATGGGATATTGCTGTAAATGCTCGCGCCAGCGCGCCTGCTCGCTGTGCTCCTCATTGCCCGGACGCGGCGGCCCCATCTGATTGAGCAAGACCACCACCGGCTTGCCCAGCCATTCGAGAATTTTCATTTCCGCCGGCAAGTAACCAGCATCCCTGGGGTTTTCCGAAGAATTCACCAGGTATAGCACCACGTCGGCCGCGTCCTTGGCCGTGCGCAACGCTTGCTGACTGAGCCAGAACGGACGGTCGCGATAACGGTCCAGCACTTCGCGCAGGAACCAGCCGATGGGATTACCCGACTGCCCGAGACGCTTGAGCAGGCGCACGGAGTCGCCAAAGCCAGGCGTGTCCCACAATTGCAAGGCATCGCCCTGCGGCGTGGCCAGCAAGGTGTGCGATTCCGCAAACACGGTCACGTGCGCGGCGTCGCGCACTTCGCCGATATCCACGCCCACCAGGGTGCGCGCCAACGTCGTCTTGCCATTATTCGTATGCGAAATCAGCGCAAACTGAATCTGCACCGCTTCATCCTGGACATCTTTATTCACATTCACACTCATGCTGCGGCCGATACTTTCAAGCCGACACCGGCGTCGAGCGGGTGCAAGGCGGGATTGAGCAAATTGACCAGGGTGGCCGTGGTTTGATGGAACTGGCAGAAATGTTGCCACAATGAAACTCTCTCCGCCAGACGCGCGCCGTTATCCGCCTGCTCGCCAGCGTGCTCCAAATAGCTGGACTCGTCGATCAGGACGGCGATGCCGCGTGTCGACGATTGCACCAGGTAATCGAGGAAGGCGCCGTGATTTTCCTTTTCAGGCGTCGCCGTCAGGTTGAACAGCACGGCCGTGATATTGACTTGCGGATCATTCAAGTCGGTACCGCGCAAGACCTCCTGCGGCTCTTCGCCATACGACGTCGATGGACGCAGCATCATGCGCCCCTGCTCGCCAAACAGCATGATGGACAACTGGCCCAGGCCCTTGTGGCGCGCCTCATCGACAGTAAAGCTGTACGGCAAGACGCGCAGCATGCCGCCCGTGGCCACACCGATGCTTTCATTGAGCTTGCGGAAATACGGTTGATCGAGATCCAGCGGAAAGTGCTTGGCCAGGCGCGCGGCGCGCCAATTGTTGACCAGGGCCAGGATCAGGCGGGGGACGACGACCAGCAGAAAAATCGTTGCCGCATACAAATGCACCCAGCGCGCGCCACCTTCCACGGTCGTCGTTTGCGGGAAACGCAGCGCTTCGATTTCCGCCAGCGAAAAACCTTGCAAATGAAACAGGGCAATCGCTGGCGCAAACAGGGTCGAAAGCAGGCTGTGCACCTGGCTGGCACTCAAAAAGGTGCTTTCCCAGCCGGCCGCGTATTGCGACAGGAAACCGCGCGCATACAGCGAGGCGACGGCGCCGATGGCAAACATGGCGGCGCTCAAATGAATGGTACGGCTCAGGCGCGCGGCCGTCAGCTTGGCGCTCAGGTGCGCCCATTCCCCCATGAAACTGAGCAAGCCCGAGGACAGGGCATGCGGCAGTTTGCGCGGCAAGGCCAGGCGGCCCACGCTCAGGTGGCGTACTAATCCAGCTTTTGGCCAGCCCAGGGAGTGCGAGGGGATGCATAGCCAGATCAGCAAGCTCAGGTAGACCAGCACATTCCAGGCGATGATCAGCAGCAAGGGCGCCGACAGCAGGTCGACGCGGTGCGGATCGGTGATGCGGTCGAGCCCGGCACCCAGCAGCAGGGCCAGCAATGGCAAGGTCAGCGCCAGGGTTTTCATGCCGTTGCGACGCTTCGCAAACGCAGCGAAGGCGGGGGTGCGCTCGGTGATGCGTTTGAGGATCAGCTCGGAGCGCTGTTGCAGGAAATCGTCACCAGTGACTTCGGCCTGCTTGCCCGAGGCTTGCCACTGCGCAAGCTCACGCGCGCTGCGGCTGGCATACATGCGGTCATCCTCGCTGAGGACTTCTTTTTTCTGATCGGCCGTTTCGATAGCACGGACCAATACCACTTCTCTCGCAATCTGCTCGTTCATGGTGCTCCTGTTTTTGTATGAAACGACAACTAGACAGGCAGATTGTGACGTACTTTTGTGTTTCAGGCCAACGCGTCCTCGGCCCGGAACAAATGATGCAGCAGATATATCAGGAAAGCAGCGATCCAGGCAGACCACAAGGTGTGCGTGAAAAATTGCGTACCTTGCAACTGCTGCTGCCAGCCTGCCGCCAAACCGCACAGCAGCATGATCGCTGCCAGCAGAAGCGCCATGCGTGGCCGTGCTGGCAGGCAGAACAATGGTAAGGCCAGCATCCACCAGGCAGTGTTTGCCTGGGTCGCCGGCAGGCAAGCCATGGCAGACGCACTGGCGGGTAATGTATCCAGCATGCGCGCGTAAGGTTCCAGTCCGCCATAGCGCAGCAAATCCGTGGGGCAAGGCACATCGCTGAAGGTAGAGAGCAAATAGATGCTTGGCGGCACCAAGACGGCCGACAGGGCCACGACACGCAAGGCACTGCGGCGTGATGCAAGCCAGGCCAGCGGACGCAAGGTATCCCAGAGGGCCAGGCCGATCACGGCGGCGCCAAGCAAGGTCATGCCAAACTGAAAACTGCCCACCAGCGCGCTGTCAGCGCCGGCAAATTGCCCACGCGTCCCATCAAACATACTGTCGGCGATCATGAGGTCGAGGTTGCTGTAATTGCCGATCCAGAGGATCAGCATGGCTGACAGCATCAGGAAGCTATCAATGCCTTTGGGAGTTTTGACGAGTTTAAGCTTGGCCAGCATGGGTGCACACATTACTTGATGAGATGAAAGGGACTGGCGGCACAGGACTGCAGCCATGGAAGTCATCGTACAGTGTCAATATGAAGAGAACATGACGCTGCCCGCCGTGCACAACACGGACGGGGCAAGACGCGCTTCCAGAATCACCTTACAAGTATCGGCATGAATTACGCGTCAACAGGGCGTTAAGTTTTCGTTAAGTGCTCGCAAAAAGCCGGCTTAGATGAAATCAATCCGCAGCATGGTGCCGCCAGCGGGGCGGACATTGAACGCCAGGTCCGCGCCCAGATACAGGCAGATGCGTTGAACCAGGCCCAACCCCAGACCTGTGCCGGATGAACCACTCAGATTGGCCGGTACGGGTTGATGCAGAAGCCGCGCGCGCGCTGCTTCGGGCAAGCCCGGCCCCGTATCCTCGACGATCAGCGCGCGTCCGGCCAGGCGCACGATCACTTCTCCCTGCAAGGTGTACTGGCAGGCATTGCGCACCAGGTTGCCAATCGCGGCGGCCAGCAATTCACGCGGAGCGTTGACCAGAAAGTCCTCGCCATCCGCGAACACCAGGGTAAGCGGTTTGCCTGCCGTATATGATTGACAGCGCAGGCATTCCTGGCGAGCCAGTTCCGCCACGGAGAGTGACGTGCACTCCAGCAATTCCGGCGCGCGCGCCAGGCGCAGCAGCACCGTCACGGAGTCGCTCGCTTCGTGCGCAGCCCGGTAGATCCGTTCGGAGGCGGAGCGCACCAGCGGGTCATCGCCGCCGTGTTCCATCAGGATTTCCGCCGCCCCCGTGATCACGGTCAGCGGCGTGCGCAATTCATGACTGACATCGCCCGTAAAAAAGCGTTCACGGTCAAGAACTTCGGTCAACTCCGCCGTACGTTCGGCAAAAGCGCGTGCCAATATCCCCAATTCATCGGCACTGTCCTGCAGTGGCAACGCCGCCTGTCCGGCCTTGACGGCCTGCGTCAGCGACATGATTGGCGTGATCAAGCGATTGGCGATGAAGGCGCCCAGCAGCGAAGCGCAAATCAGGAAACCGATAAAAGCGAGGGCAAACATGCTGTACACCACCAGCTCGATCTTTTCATACTCGGTGGCATGATCGATGACGACGAATTCCCCATGCACATCGCTGCCGACCAGCACGTGCAAATCGACACCGTCGACGGTTTTCTCGTGCATGCCGGGCGCCAGGCCACGCAAGGGCAACGGCGTATCTTCAGCGTGATGAAAGCTCAAGCCGGCTGGCATTTCGACAGACAAGCCGGCCGCATGCCTGGGTGAGGCCCAGGCCGCCACTTCTTTCAGGCGCTCGTCGACCAGGCGCACTTCGATGCCCTCGACAGCGATGGCGGCAATAATGGCAAAAAAGATGCTCGCCACAAGAGCAAACAGCAGGTAGGCAACGATGATGCGTCGCTTCAACGATTTAAACGGGCGCATCGCTACTCAATAATTTATAGCCGATGCCGGGAATGGTGCGCAGCATGGGAAAGGCATACGGTTTGTCGAGCACTTGCCGCAGCGCATGGATGTGCGTGCGCAGGGCATCGCTGTCGGGCCGGTCATCGCCCCAGACCTCATGCTCGAGCAGCTCGCGTGGCACCAGCTTGGGCGCTTCGTTCATCAGGCATTTCAGGATGATGTAACCGGTCCTAGTCAAGGTCAGGGTCTGGCCCGCGCGTCGGACTTCGAATTTTTCCGTGTCGAAACGCAGCTCACCCACAGCCAGCACGGCGGCCGCCGTCGTTTGCCCGCGCGCGCGGCGCAGCAAGGCTTTCAGCCGGATTTCCAGCTCCAGCAGCGAGAATGGCTTGACCAGGTAATCATCCGCGCCACTATCAAAACCGGCGACCTTGTCTTGCAGGGTATCGCGCGCCGTCAGCATCAGCACTGGCGTGCTATTACGCAATTCACTGCGCAGTTTCTGGCACAGTTCCAGTCCCGTCAGGCCGGGCAGCATGACGTCGAGCACGATCACATCGTATTCATGCTGGGCCAGCAAGGCCAGGCCGGCATAGCCATTCATGGCCGAATCGAGCACATGGCCCTTCGGTTCCAGATAGGCGTAGAGATTGGCAAGAATATCGGGGTTGTCTTCAATGATCAGAATGCGCATACCGCCATTGTAGGTCGGATTAGGCCGCAAGCCGTCATCCGACAGCACCACCAGCGCCAAACAAAACCGCCAGACGAAAAAAAACCCGGCCATTGCTAGTCGGGTTTTTCTCTACTGCGAATAACAAGCCTGACGATAACCTACTTTCACACTGGTTGCAGCACTATCATCGGCGCAAAGTTGTTTCACGGTCCTGTTCGGGATGGGAAGGGGTGGGACCAACTTGCTATGGTCATCAGGCATAACTTGTACTGGCATTTGTCCTCAGTTGAGCCACAAAGCCTGAATCTGGAAGAAGCAAAGATTGGGTAATGAATAGTAGTATCAACACACACGCAACGTTGTACCGTCTTATCCTCTGTACCTGCTAAGGTTATAGGGACAAGCCGTACGGGCAATTAGTACTGGTTAGCTTAATGCATTACTGCACTTCCACACCCAGCCTATCAACGTCCTGGTCTCGAACGACCCTTCAAAGAGCTCAAGGCTCTGGGAAATCTCATCTCAAGGCAAGTTTCCCGCTTAGATGCTTTCAGCGGTTATCTCTTCCGTATTTAGCTACCCGGCAATGCCACTGGCGTGACAACCGGTACACCAGAGATACGTCCACTCCGGTCCTCTCGTACTAGGAGCAGCCCCCTTCAAATTTCCAACGCCCACGGCAGATAGGGACCAAACTGTCTCACGACGTTTTAAACCCAGCTCACGTACCACTTTAAATGGCGAACAGCCATACCCTTGGGACCGGCTACAGCCCCAGGATGTGATGAGCCGACATCGAGGTGCCAAACTCCCCCGTCGATATGAACTCTTGGGAGGAATCAGCCTGTTATCCCCAGAGTACCTTTTATCCGTTGAGCGATGGCCCTTCCATACAGAACCACCGGATCACTATGTCCTACTTTCGTACCTGCTCGACTTGTCAGTCTCGCAGTTAAGCACGCTTATGCCATTGCACTATCAACACGATGTCCGACCGTATCTAGCGTACCTTCGAACTCCTCCGTTACACTTTAGGAGGAGACCGCCCCAGTCAAACTGCCTACCATGCACTGTCCCCGATCCGGATAACGGACCAAGGTTAGAACCTCAAACAAACCAGGGTGGTATTTCAAGGTTGGCTCCACGAGAACTAGCGTCCCCGCTTCAAAGCCTCCCACCTATCCTACACAGATTGGTTCAAAGTCCAATGCAAAGCTACAGTAAAGGTTCATGGGGTCTTTCCGTCTAGCCGCGGGTAGATTGCATCATCACAAACATTTCAACTTCGCTGAGTCTCGGGAGGAGACAGTGTGGCCATCGTTACGCCATTCGTGCAGGTCGGAACTTACCCGACAAGGAATTTCGCTACCTTAGGACCGTTATAGTTACGGCCGCCGTTTACTGGGACTTCAATCAAGAGCTTGCACCCCATCATTTAATCTTCCAGCACCGGGCAGGCGTCACACCCTATACGTCCACTTTCGTGTTTGCAGAGTGCTGTGTTTTTATTAAACAGTCGCAGCCACCAGTTTATTGCAACCCTTTCACCCTCATGGAGTAAACCAATCAAGCTACCGGGGCGTACCTTTTCCCGAAGTTACGGTACCAATTTGCCGAGTTCCTTCTCCCGAGTTCTCTCAAGCGCCTTAGAATACTCATCTCGCCCACCTGTGTCGGTTTGCGGTACGGTCTCGTATGACTGAAGCTTAGAGGCTTTTCTTGGAACCACTTCCGATTGCTTCGTGCACAAGTGCACTCGTCTCAACCCCTTGAATTCCGCACCCGGATTTGCCTAAGTGCCTTCTATGAGCCAAAAACCAACTATTCCAACAGTTGGACAACCTTCCGCGATCCGTCCCCCATCGCATCATACGACGGTGCAGGAATATTAACCTGCTTCCCATCAGCTACGCATCTCTGCCTCGCCTTAGGGGCCGACTCACCCTGCTCCGATGAACGTTGAACAGGAAACCTTGGGCTTACGGCGTGGAGGCTTTTCACCCCCATTATCGCTACTCATGTCAGCATTCGCACTTCTGATACCTCCAGCATCCTTTACAAGACACCTTCGCAGGCTTACAGAACGCTCTCCTACCATATATATCTGTGATAAATCACAGAACAATATCCGCAGCTTCGGTGACTGGCTTAGCCCCGTTACATCTTCCGCGCAGGACGACTCGATCAGTGAGCTATTACGCTTTCTTTAAATGATGGCTGCTTCTAAGCCAACATCCTGACTGTTTTAGCCTTCCCACTTCGTTTTCCACTTAGCCAATCTTTGGGACCTTAGCTGGCGGTCTGGGTTGTTTCCCTCTTGACGCCGGACGTTAGCACCCGACGTCTGTCTCCCAAGCTCGCACTCATCGGTATTCGGAGTTTGCAATGGTTTGGTAAGTCGCAATGACCCCTAGCCATAACAGTGCTCTACCCCGATGGTGATACTTGAGGCACTACCTAAATAGTTTTCGGAGAGAACCAGCTATTTCCAAGTTTGTTTAGCCTTTCACCCCTACCCACAGCTCATCCCCTAATTTTTCAACATTAGTGGGTTCGGACCTCCAGGGCGTGTTACCGCACCTTCATCCTGGCCATGAGTAGATCACTTGGTTTCGGGTCTACACCCAGCGACTGATCGCCCTATTCGGACTCGATTTCTCTACGGCTTCCCTATTCGGTTAACCTTGCCACTGAATGTAAGTCGCTGACCCATTATACAAAAGGTACGCAGTCACGGAACAAGTCCGCTCCTACTGTTTGTATGCACACGGTTTCAGGATCTATTTCACTCCCCTTCCGGGGTTCTTTTCGCCTTTCCCTCACGGTACTGGTTCACTATCGGTCGATTACGAGTATTTAGCCTTGGAGGATGGTCCCCCATATTCAGACAGGATGTCACGTGTCCCGCCCTACTTGTCGTACGCTTAGTATCACCGGTCTGATTTCGAATACGGGACTATCACCCGCTACGGTTCCTATTTCCAGAGGATTCTTCTATCAGTCCGACTATCACGTACAGGCTCTTCCCATTTCGCTCGCCGCTACTTTGGGAATCTCGGTTGATTTCTTTTCCTGCAGCTACTTAGATGTTTCAGTTCGCCGCGTTCGCCTTGCATACCTATGTATTCAGTATGCAATACCCTAAAAGGGTGGGTTGCCCCATTCGGAAATCTGCGGATCAAAGTGTGTTTGCTCACTCCCCGCAGCTTATCGCAAGCTACTACGTCCTTCATCGCCTGTAATCGCCAAGGCATCCACCATGTGCACTTATTCGCTTGTCCCTATAACGTTAGCCTCTCATCATTTGCATAATGAAAGAGCGCTACAGGGATAAGAAAGTACAACGTTGTTGCTTGTTTGTTGATACATACAATCATTACCCATCAAGTCGCCTCATGCATTGCTGCACGCATAGACTTGATCAATAAATAATCTTTACTTCTTCCAGATTGTTAAAGAACGAAACAGCTTTGATCGCTAAAAGATCAAATCTAAACCCAGCACCAAGGTGGCGTGGCTTACATTTGCACTTTCGAGTAAAACGTGGTGGAGGATGACGGGATCGAACCGACGACCCCCTGCTTGCAAAGCAGGTGCTCTCCCAGCTGAGCTAATCCCCCTGAGATTTTACTAATTAGCTGGTAGGGCTGGTTGGACTCGAACCAACGACCCCCGCGTTATCAACACGGTGCTCTAACCAGCTGAGCTACAGCCCCAACGCGGAACTACTACGACTACTGTTTCTTCTTAATTAAACAGCCGATAAGTGTGAACATTTGATGTGTGAATCAGTTACCTGATTCGTGCAAACTCTAGAAAGGAGGTGATCCAGCCGCACCTTCCGATACGGCTACCTTGTTACGACTTCACCCCAGTCACGAATCCTACCGTGGTAAGCGCCCTCCTTACGGTTAAGCTACCTACTTCTGGTAAAACCCGCTCCCATGGTGTGACGGGCGGTGTGTACAAGACCCGGGAACGTATTCACCGCGACATGCTGATCCGCGATTACTAGCGATTCCAACTTCATGCAGTCGAGTTGCAGACTACAATCCGGACTACGATACACTTTCTGCGATTAGCTCCCCCTCGCGGGTTGGCGGCGCTCTGTATGTACCATTGTATGACGTGTGAAGCCCTACCCATAAGGGCCATGAGGACTTGACGTCATCCCCACCTTCCTCCGGTTTGTCACCGGCAGTCTCATTAGAGTGCCCTTTCGTAGCAACTAATGACAAGGGTTGCGCTCGTTGCGGGACTTAACCCAACATCTCACGACACGAGCTGACGACAGCCATGCAGCACCTGTGTACTGGTTCTCTTTCGAGCACTCCCTGATCTCTCAAGGATTCCAGCCATGTCAAGGGTAGGTAAGGTTTTTCGCGTTGCATCGAATTAATCCACATCATCCACCGCTTGTGCGGGTCCCCGTCAATTCCTTTGAGTTTTAATCTTGCGACCGTACTCCCCAGGCGGTCTACTTCACGCGTTAGCTGCGTTACCAAGTCAATTAAGACCCGACAACTAGTAGACATCGTTTAGGGCGTGGACTACCAGGGTATCTAATCCTGTTTGCTCCCCACGCTTTCGTGCATGAGCGTCAATCTTGACCCAGGGGGCTGCCTTCGCCATCGGTGTTCCTCCACATATCTACGCATTTCACTGCTACACGTGGAATTCTACCCCCCTCTGCCAGATTCTAGCCTTGCAGTCTCCAATGCAATTCCCAGGTTGAGCCCGGGGATTTCACATCAGACTTACAAAACCGCCTGCGCACGCTTTACGCCCAGTAATTCCGATTAACGCTTGCACCCTACGTATTACCGCGGCTGCTGGCACGTAGTTAGCCGGTGCTTATTCTTCAGGTACCGTCATTAGCAAGAGATATTAGCTCTCACCGTTTCTTCCCTGACAAAAGAGCTTTACAACCCGAAGGCCTTCTTCACTCACGCGGCATTGCTGGATCAGGCTTTCGCCCATTGTCCAAAATTCCCCACTGCTGCCTCCCGTAGGAGTCTGGACCGTGTCTCAGTTCCAGTGTGGCTGGTCGTCCTCTCAGACCAGCTACTGATCGATGCCTTGGTAGGCTTTTACCCTACCAACTAGCTAATCAGATATCGGCCGCTCCACGAGCATGAGGTCTTGCGATCCCCCACTTTCATCCTTAGATCGTATGCGGTATTAGCGTAACTTTCGCTACGTTATCCCCCACTCTAGGGTACGTTCCGATATATTACTCACCCGTTCGCCACTCGCCACCAGAGCAAGCTCCGTGCTGCCGTTCGACTTGCATGTGTAAGGCATGCCGCCAGCGTTCAATCTGAGCCAGGATCAAACTCTTCAGTTTAATCTCTGTTACTTTGCCATTTTATTGGCACCGTCTTGCGACGGGTCGCTCACTCAAAAAACTGACAGGCCACTACTTGCGTAGCGCCTATTTCATTATTTCTTGTGAACATTTGATATTTTAAGTTAGACGCCAATCCGAAGATTGACGCTGCACTTACATCAAATGCCCACACTTATCGACTGTTAATTGTTAAAGAACTGTATTCGGTACTGCTTATTTGCTACTTTCGCGCTATCGACAAAGCGTTGTGTTTGTCAGCTGCGAAGAAGGAAGATTATGAAGCATTTCACTACATCCGTCAACTCCTTCTTTTCCTGCTCATCGCCGTTTCCGGTGATCCTCAAGTGCCGCAGTAACTGCGTCTCATTGGGGAGGCGAACTATAGCAAAGCGCCCCGCCAGTAGCAAGGCTTTTCCGGGGTATTTGCGGCCAACTGCTACAATTTCGCCCCCTCAGCGCAAATTCGCGTCCCACCATAGAAGATTCACCATGAAACAACAAGCTCAAGGATCAGGCCTGACCCTGAAACGAGCTGGCTTTACCACTGGCTTCGGCGTACTCGCCGCCACCCTCGGTTCCGCAGTCGGTCTCGGCAACATCTGGAAGTTCCCCTACCTGACGGGCGCCAATGGCGGCGCCGGCTTCCTGCTCATCTATTTACTCGCCACCTTATTAGTAGGCCTGCCCGTGATGATCGCGGAAATCACCCTGGGCCGCCGCGCCAAGGTTAATCCGATCTCCACCATGGAACAACTGGCGCCCAAGGGCAAACCCTGGTGGCTGGTCGGCGTCATCGGCATGATCGCCGCCTTCCTGATCGTCGCGTTTTACTCGGAAGTGGTGGGCTGGGTGTTTGCGTATATCGCCAAGGCCATCGATGGCTCCATCCTCAGCAGCGACAAGCTGGTGACGGAAGCGGCCTTCGCTTCACTGATCAGCAATCCCCTGCAGTCGCTGTTCTGGCAATGGGGCGTGCTGCTGTTTATCGGTGGCATACTGATGCTGGGCGTGACCAAGGGCATCGAGGCGATCGCCAAGAAACTCATGCCGCTGCTGTTCCTGTTACTACTGCTGCTATGTGCGGTCAGCCTGTCACTCGATAAAGCAGGTGAAGGCCTGGCCTTTTTGTTTCGTCCTGATTTTTCCAAGCTGACGGCTTCCGTCGTGCTGACGGCCATGGGCTTGGCTTTCTTTAAATTGTCCGTCGGCATGGGCACGATGATGACCTATGGCAGCTATTTCCGCGACGACCAGAATATCCCCGTGACCACGCTGCGCGTCATGGCGGCCGACCTCGGCGTATCGATGCTGGCCGGCATCGCCATCTTCCCTGCCGTGTTCACGTTTGGTTTCGCCCCCAGCGCGGGACCGTCGCTGGTGTTCATCACCATCCCGGCCGTGTTCTCGCAAATCCCGATGGGACAAGCGCTGATGGTGGTGTTCTTTATCCTGGCCGCCGTGGCCGCCACAGGCGCGATGCTGTCGCTGATGGAAGTACCGGTGGTGATTTTCCATGAGCGCTTCGGCTGGACGCGCACCAAGGCCACCGTAGTGACCATGCTGCTGCTGGCCGTGCTCGGTTCCGTATGCGCCCTGAGCAACAGCACCCTGGCGGACTTCAAGCTGTTTAATTTGAATATGTTTGACCTGTTCGACTTCGTCTCATCGAATATCTTCCTGCCCGTGGGCGGCATCGCGATTGCCTTGTTTACAGGCTGGGCCTGGGGCAAACAGCATTTCATCGAGGCGATCAGCAATCACGGCCAGTTGCAGAATAGAACTCTGGCGCATGTGCTGCTGTTCCTGCTGCGCTTTGTCTCGCCTGTATTGATCCTGATCGTGATGCTGAAAGGATTAAAGGTCTTCTAATCAGAGTACCCGGGTGTAGGTCTGGCGTACCAGCACCCGGTCGCCGCAATCGAAATGCCACCATTCGCTGTTGATGCCGAAGAAACCCGCCTGGAACATGGCGTCGCGCAACAAACGGCGATGCGCCACGTGTTCCTCGGTAATTTCTCCCTTTTCCAGCAAGGACAGCTCCAGCACAGGGTGTGAGCGCTCACTTAAATCATCAAAGCCCGTGCCCATGTCCAGTTCCCGGCCGTCCGGGCCGACGATGGTAATGTCGAGCGCCATGCCAAATGAGTGAATCGAGCCGCGCGACGGTTCGGCGATATAGCCCAGCAACTCGGTTCCCTGCAACGCATCCCACAGTTGCTGCTGCACCCGCTGCGGACGCAGGGCATCGAGTACCAAGAGATGATGATCGGGGCGATGCGCGGCCAGCCAGGCCACGGCCTGCTCCAGTGCCGTGGCCGCATCGCGGTGCAGCCAGGCGCAATCGATGGGGCTGTATAAGTCGCGGCCGACGAAATTGTCGGGCGTGGCATAGCGCAAGTCGACGGCGATGCCGGCGATGGTGCTCAGGTGGCGAAATTGCGGATCGCTGCCGACCGCTTCCAATTGCAAACTTGCAACAGACATCATGCTCCTCTTTCCAGACAATTACGCGCCGCCACGCCGATGCTGTCTGCCAGGCGCCGCGCGCCATGCGACAGCGGCGAGTGGCTCGCCGTCAATAAATACAGTTGGATCGGGATGGTAGGTGCCCAAGGCCGGCGCTGCAGGCGCTCGGGCGAACCGGAAGCAGCCGTAAACGGGTCGACCACGGCCATGCCGGCGCCCGCTTCCACCAGGGAGCGGGCAATTTGATAGGTTTGCACCACGGTAGAAAAGACGGGGTGGATGTCCTGCGCCTCGCAGGCGGCCACCACCAGTTCGCCCAGCGGATCGTTGTCCGCATGGCCGATCAGCTCGCCATTCAGGCCATGCGCCGTCAACGGTGTGCCGCAATCGGCCGCATGCCAGGTGCCGGCCGGGGCGATCACCGTCATGACACCCTGCGCGATCGGTTCGGCCACGATGCCCGGATGGCGCGGGTCTTGCAGCGACACGGCCAGGTCTGCTTCACCGAGGCGCAGGGTATTGACGATCTCGCCCGTATGGTGGGTCGCCAGCTGGCAACGCGTGTGGGGAAAGTCGCGCCGCCACTCCGTCATGGCGAACGGCAAGACGCTGATGGCGAGCGTCGGCGTGGAGACCAGGCGGATGGTTTCCACCGCATGGCCCTTCAGGCTGGCCGCCAGACGGCGAATGCCCAATAAATCGCGGTTGAGCTTTTCCGTCTCGACAAACAAACGGTGCGCCTCCGGTTTCGGGTACAGCTTGCCCCGCACGCGCTCGAATAACGGCATGCCCAGTTGCAACTCGCAATGCTGCAAGACCTTGGTCACGGCCGGTTGCGAGATATGCAGCACCTGGGCGGCGCCGCTGATGGTGCCGACTTGCATAATGGCGTGAAACACTTCGATATGACGCAGCCGCATGAGCTATTCCTTTACCTTGCCGTGGCCACCTGGGCCGTCAACGTTTAGCATATAAGAAAAAGTCATGGGCTGGAACGGCCATGCTACTTTGTTGCAACAGCAGGTGTTGCAACCGCTGGGGCCGGCGTCGTCAGCACTTCCAGCAGGGCCGCCGTTTCGCCATCGGGCGTGCCGTCAAACAATGTGTTGCGGTATTTCATCTGGAAGGCGATCAGCACATTGCGCGTAGCTTCATCGAAGATGCCCGTATTCGGCGTTGCATAGCCGTGCTGGGCCAGCTTTTTCTGGAACCAGACGGCGTCCGGCACTTGCTGCTCAAAAATAAGGCGCTGCGCGGCCACACGGTTCGCGTCCGGCCAGACGATCAGGCCCGCATCGGCCAACTGGCGCCATGGGAACAGGGGGCCCGGATCCTGCTTGCGCTGCGGGGCGATCTCGTTATGGCCCAGGATGTTTTCCGGCGCGATGTTGTAGCGGGCCTGGATATCTTTCAGCAGCGGAATCAGCTCATCGATCTGTGCCTGCGGAAACGGATACCAGAGGCGGCCTTCCGGCGTGTCCTTGTAGCCGGGGTTGACGATCTCGATGCCGATCGAGCTGACATTCAACTGTGTATAAGTCTTCCAGTTACTCACACCCGCGTGATTGGCCTGGCGCGATTCGTCGACCAAGACGTAAAACTTCGGCTTGTCCGTGTCGGTCAGCAAATAATGGCTGCTGACGACTTGTTCCGTCAGGATCTTGATCGAGCGGGGCAAGTCGCTGACCGTGTAATGGATGACGATGAATTTCACGCGCGGGCTCTGGCTGCGCGCCGTCAAGCTATGGTCGAGGTGCGGCGCGGGCGTGCTACAGGCGGAGAGCAGGGCCACCAGCAGGGCGAGGGCGATTTTTTTCATGAAAGATCCATGTTCGGGTTAATAAAATAGTCAGTCTTTGCCGGCATACAAGCTGGCCGTCCTGGCTGCCAGCTTGGCCGCGGCCTCATGCGAGCGGGCAACTTTTTGCTCCATCTGCAACGATACAGGCAAAGCGGCGCGCATGGCAGTGGCGATAGCCGGGTGCAACTGCGCCGCGCGCCCCGCCAGCACCACGGGACGGGGGCCGTAGCGCGCCGTCAGGGCCAGCGCCAGACGCGCAAGTTCCTGTCCCGCACGCTGCAAGATGTCCAGCGCCAGCGGGTCGGCATCCGCACTGGCGGCCACGGCCAGCGCCAGCCGGCCGATGGCGCCCCGGTCCTGGCCATACATGAAGGCGCGCGACAGCGACCAATCGCTACCGCCGATATGCGCGAAAACGGCCTCGGCCATGGGCGAGCCTTGCCAGCTGCCGGGCGCCTCGTCTTCGCGGCGCCAGATGTGGCGCAAGGCTTCGCGGGCGATCCAGTAGCCGCCGCCGCCATCGTCAAGCAGCACGCCGCGCCCGCCCGCCCGGTGAAACACGCCATCCGCATCGATCCAGGCGGCGATCGAGCCCGTGCCAGCGTAGACCAGATAACCCTGGCCTGGTTCAAAACTGTCGCGGTAGGCGATGTCGATATCGTTGCCCACGCGGACGTGGGCGGCGTCCAGCGCCAGCAGGGTGGCCAGCGTTTGCGCCAGCACAGCGTCGTCGCCGCCAAATCCCGTCAAGCCCGCCACCACGGCACGCGGCCGGCCGACAGCCAGCACGACCTGGCATAGCCTGGCAAACGCGGCGTGCACGGCTGCGCGGCCCGCGTCGCTGCTCATTTGCAAGGCAGACAAGCCTTCCACGGCGCCGTCGGCCACGATGACGCCATCCGCAGTGGCCAGGGCCCAGCGCGTCTGCGTGCCGCCCGCGTCGATGCCCAGGCCCAGCACGGGCACCGCATTATTGGCTGTAGGGAAGGAAATCATGGCAAGAGTGTAAAGCCAAGCTGGGCTTGCAGGCATGAAAGCTTGCGCATGTTTCATGCCTGCAGGTTATGGACTACCGTTGAACGGTCAACAATTACTTGGCGGCGGCCGTAAACGGTGCGCGCACGGTGACGCGGGGGCTTTCATTGCCGAGACGGTCCACCGCGCTGACCACCACCGCATTGACTTTACCGGTGGCATCGTCGACCAGGGTCAGCTCGCCCTGCATGCCCGTGACCACGCTAAAGCGCCAGTCTTCGCCGTAGCGGGCCCAGACCGCGTACTGCGCCACGGCTTTGCCGCCGCCCGACGTCAATTTGACGTTCAGGCTGGTGGAATCGCGGCGCAAGGCCAGCACGGGCGTACCCGGCGCTTCCTTGCCCAGCCACGGCGTGGCGGGAATCAGGGCAGGGCTTTGGTAGACGGTCGCCTTGAGTTGCTCGCTGACACCCTTGCGATTCTGCATCAAGGGCACCATGCTGAAATGCACCTGGCCATTCGCGCCGGGGCGCGTGCGCGTCACTTCGATCTGCTTGATGATCTCTTGCGGCGTGAAGGACTTGGCGGAATTGTCGATGCGGCTTGTATATAAACCCGGCCACACGTGGCGGCCATACGGATTTTGCGCCAGCCAGTAGTCGAGCAGCACACCAAACGCTTGCGGCGCCTGCGCCACGGGCCAGTACAGCTGCGGCGACAGATAATCGAGCCAGCCCTTGGCCAGCCACAGTTCCGCATCCGCATACAATTTGTCGTACTGGCTGAAACCGACGATGCCGGCAGGGCGGCGGTCGGGACGGCCGATGCCGAACGGGCTGATGCCGAAGCGCACCCAGCTCTTTTCGCGGTGGATGCCGGTATACAAGGATTCGATCAGCTGGTTGACGTTCTGGCGACGCCAGGAAGGGCGGTCCAGTTGGCCACCGGCCAGCAGATATTGCTGCCAGGAAGGCTCATCGGGAAACGGCAGTTCGCGCTTGGCGGCGCCATTACCCGCGTCCAGCGCGGCCGTCTCGGCTCCCGCACCGGCGCCAGGCGCGTCGATCGGATACGGATAAAAGTAATCGTCGATGTGCACGCCATCGATATCGTAGCGGCGCACCACGTCGAGCACCACGTCCGTCGTGTGCTTCGAGGCGGCGGCATCGCCCGGATCCATCCACAGGTAGCGGCCGTATTGCTTGACGGACGCCGGGTTGGTGGAGGCGAAACTGTCGCGCGCCAGCGGCGACTTGGCCGTCGCGTGACGGGCACGATAAGGGTTGAACCAGGCGTGCAATTCCAGGCCGCGCGCATGCGCCTGGGTTACCCAGAAAGCCAGCGGGTCATACATGGGCAATGGCGGCTGGCCTTGCTTGCCGGTCAGGTATTCCGACCATGGCTCCAGTTGCGACGGGTAAATCGTGTCGGCGCTAGGGCGCACCTGTAACACAATCGCGTTCAGATTCAAGGACTTGGCGCGGTCGAGGATGGCAATTGCCTCGGCTTGCTGCTTGGCCACCGGCAAATTACTGCGACTGGGCCAGTCGATATTGGCGACCGTCGAGACCCAGGCGGCGCGGAATTCGCGCGGCGCCGGCGGCGGCACTTCGCCCGTGATGTGCTGCACGGGCGGCACAGCCGGCAAGCCCGCGTCGCCCGGCGTCACTGCTGAGGGCATTTTGGTGCTGGTACAGCTGCTGAGCAATGTGGCGGTGGCCAGCGCGGCCAGCACGCCAGCCGTGGCGCCCAGGCGTTTTTTCAAAGTAGACAACAAAACAATTCCTTGCAGTGGTGAAGCGCAGGTGTATCGGTGCGGGCATTTTACTGTGCGCCCGCCATCCTTGCGGGCGCACGGTTCAAAAGAATCAGGCCTCGGCCTTCCTGCCGAATTCGGGATCGATCTTGACCAGCGCGGCCATGATGAAAGCAGGAATGGTGGCGATGCAGACCCAGATGAAGAAGTGCTGGTAGCCAAGCATTTGCTGTATCCAGCCGCTGGCCATGCCCGGCAGCATCATGCCCAGGGCCATGAAACCCGTGCAGATGGCGTAATGGGCCGTTTTATGCGCGCCATCGGACACCATGATCATGTACAACATGTAGGAAGCGAAACCGAAGCCATAGCCAAATTGCTCCAACGCAATACCACCGGCGATCACATAGATGCTGCTGGGCAAGGCGCTGGCCAGGTAAACGAAGACCAAATCGGGCAAGTGCACGGACAGCACCATGATCCACAGGCAGCGTTTCAAGCCGAAGCGGGAAATGATGAATCCGCCCAGCAAGCCGCCGAGGGTCAGGGCGATCACGCCGATGGTGCCGTAGACCAAGCCCACCTGTTCCGTGCTGAGGCCCAGGCCGCCCTTGGCGACGGGGTCGAGCAGGAAGGGCGCGGCCAGTTTGAGCAGTTGCGCTTCACCGAGGCGGAACAGCAGCAAAAAGCCCAGGATGACGAAAATATCCTTCTTCTTGAAGAAGGCGGCAAAGGTGGCGATGAACTCTTGCAGCGGAGAAACACCGGCATCCTGGATGCTGGGACGGTCCTCTTTCGGTTTCGGCAAGACAAAATAGTGGTACAGGAACAGGGCGATGAACAGGCCCGCCAGAATCGCGAACACGACCGACCATGCCAGCTGCACATTGCCCGTCGCATGCGTCAGATAGCCGGCCAGAAACACCAGGCCGCCCTGGCCGGCGATCATCGCCAGGCGGTAAAAGGTGCTGCGCACGCCGACAAAGGCCGCCTGCTGGTGCTCTTCCAGGCCCAGCATATAAAAGCCGTCGGCGGCGATATCATGCGTGGCGGAACTGAAGGCCATCAGCCAGAAGATGGCCAGGCTGATCTGGAAAAAATGCGGCAGCGACGTGGTCAGGGCCACCAGCGCCAGCGCGGCGCCGATCACCAGCTGCAAGCCGACGATCCAGAAGCGCTTGGTGCGGTACATATCGATGAAGGGCGACCACAGGGGCTTGATGACCCATGGCAAGTACAGCCAGCTCGTATACAGAGCGATATCCGTATTGGAAAAACCGTAGTTCTTGTACATGATCACGGACAAGGTCATGACCACTACATAGGGGATGCCCTGGCCGAAATACAGGGAAGGGATCCACAGCCACGGCTTATTCGTGCGCGCCGGGGCGGCTTGTTTCACTAGCTCCATACATCCTTCTTGGTCTCCCAGACAGAAGAATGCCGCGCCATCGGATCACGCCGCCAGTGCCGCCCGCACACTGCCGTCCGCGCCGGCCAACAATGCCTGTGCCTGGTTTGTGTTGATTTTTTTGATCAAGGCAACTATCGCCACCTTGACGTGATAGTGGCATTGCTCCAGCACGGCCCTGGCCTGCATTTCGCTGGCACCGGTGGCATGCATGGTCAGACGCACCGCCCGCCAGATCAGCTTGGCGTTGGTCGGCTTCAAGTCTACCATCAAGTTTCCGTAAGTTTTGTGCAAACCCACCATCAGGGCGCTGGAAATCGTGTTCAGGGTGATTTTTTGCGCCGTGCCCGCTTTCAGACGCGTGCTGCCGGAAATGACTTCCGTGCCCGTGTCGAGCACGATGCCGCATTGCGCCTCGTGCGCCAAGGGGGCATCCACATTGTTGGCGATGCCGATCGTCAAGGCGCCTGCCGTGCGCGCGGCCAGCAGCGCTCCCAGCACATACGGCGTGGCGCCGGAGGCGGCCAGCAGGATCACCACATCGTTGACCTGCGGTTGCAGGGCCAGCAAATCCCGCTCGCCTTGCTGTACATCATCTTCCGCCCCTTCGACGGCCACAAACATGGCGCCAACGCCGCCGGCGAGGATGGCGACAGCCCGCTCGGGCGGCCAGGAAAACGTGGGATTGAGTTCCACGCTGTCGAGTACGCCCAGGCGTCCCGAGGTGCCGGCCCCCACATACAGCAAGCGTCCGCCGGCCGCGATGCGGGGCAGGGCGGCCGTGATGGCGGCAGCAATGTCGGACGAGGCCAGCCGCACGGCCTCGACGGCCCGGAACTGGTCATCGACCAGCGCCGCCACCAGTTGCTCCACGGGATACAGGTCCAGATCCGGATGCCGCCGGCTCGGGGTTTCAGTTTTCAACATGATTTCAGAACATAGTTGAACGTGAAACCAGTTTAATACCGATGTGCAAGATCAGCCATGAAAGCTTGGTGTGCAGGCATAACGGGAGTTTATGGCTGGCGCAGGAACGTGGCGTACTACTGCTACTTCGATACGCTCGCGTTTGTGTCTATACTTCCGTTCGACGCCAACATCCACGACACGCCCCATGATCGCTCGCCAATTGCTGTTCCTGTTTAGCGCCCTTGGCGCCATCAACGGCATTTTCCTGGCCGTCTATTTTTTCAGCCGTCGGCCCCGCTGCCTCGCCGACTGTATGCTCGGTGCATTGCTGCTTGCCGTCGGGGTGCGCACCGCCAAATCCGCCTTCCTCTACTTCAACCCGGCGATCGCCATCGAATTCCGACAGCTGGGCCTGTCGGCCTGCCTGCTGATCGGTCCCCTGACCTATCTCTATGTGCGCTCTTTCCTGGCCGGGCGCGCACAACTGCCTGCCGGACCACAATGGCGCTGGCATCTCGGCTTGTCCTTCCTGCTGATAGGCATGGGCGTTGCCTTTCCGTATTCCGCGTATCGTGCTGTGTGGGACCTGTCGAGTCATGCCATTCACGTGTTCTGGCTAGGCTACCTGCTGGCAACTGCCAAGTTGCTCTGGCAAAGCCGCCATGCATGGCTGAACGACGGACAGCGGATGGCCACCAGCAGTGTGCTACTGCTGAGCGTCTTTGCAGGCAGCTGTGTCATGCTGGCGGCATACGCGAGCACGCCGTTCACGTCGTATATTGTCGGCGCCTTGTCGTTCACCTTCTCGCTGCATGTCGCGGTCATGGTCTTTCTGCTGAGAAAGGAAACCTCGACGCTTGCCGAGCCGAAGCAGAAGTACCAGCATAGCCGCCTGACGCACGAAGATGGGCTTGCCGTGCTCGCTGCGCTGGAACAACAGATGAGCGGGCAGAAATCCTATCTGAATCCGAACCTGACCCTGGCCCAACTGGCCAAGCGGGCGGGATGCACGCAGGCGCAGGTGTCGCAAGTACTGAATGACAAGCTGAGCAAGAGCTTCAACACCTACGTCAACGAATATCGTATCGCCGAAGCGAAACAGCTATTGACGGACGAGCCGCAACTGAACATGGATATCGTTGCCGAGCGCTGCGGGTTCAATTCCAGTTCCACCTTCTACTCGACCTTCAAGAAAGTTGCTGGGCAGACTCCCGCCAGCTTCCGCACCCAATCTGGCCAGGCGGCCAGGGCTGTTTCCGCGTAAAACCGCTCCGGAATCGCCATTCCGGAGTCTGAAATCCTGTTTGGCGACATCCATTCCCCTGCATTTCGATAACTTATCGACCACCAGCGACCTGAAATAGTCGTTGCTCCGATAAACGCAGTTCTACATGCAGGGTAAATCCATGATTCAATTTTTAATGCGCACGCTACTCGCCTGTTGCTTGCTCAGCAGCGCCGCCACCGGCACCGCCGCCACCGCAGACCAGGACGAAAATGCCATCCGGGAGACCGTACGCTTGTATCTGCATGGCACCAGCTTCAACGTACCGGACGAGATCAACCAGGCCTTCCATGCCTCCGCCCGCCTTTACCTGGACGGCAAAAACGATGCGGAATGGGAGTTGAGCGGTCTGGAATACGCCAAACTCTTTTCCCAAGAGAAAAAAGGGCAATTCAATGGGCGCCATGGGCGACTGATCAAGGTGGAGGTGAGCGGCAAGGTGGCCAGCGCCAAGGCCGAGATCCACATTCCCCGGCAAGGCGTGCGTTATGTGGATGTATTTCTGTTGAAAAAGATCGCCGGCAACTGGAAGATCATCAGCAAGTCGGCCGATCGCGAGCCGGCAGCCCCGCGCCAGGCACGCAAGGTGCTGCTGGTCGTGTCGAATGTGCACCAATATCCGGGCACAAAGGTTAACGCAGGCAATAATTTTCCCGAGCTGGCGTATACCTACGACGCCTTTCGCAAAGCAGGGTACGCGGTCGACTTCGTCAGTCCCGACGGTGGCGCCATTCCCCTGGAAATGATCATCACGTCGGATGAGTTGCTCAAGAAGCATCTGTACGACAGTGACTTCATGTGGGCACTGGCCCATACCAAACCCGTCGCCGAGGTCAGGGCAGACGAGTATGCGGGCATGGCTTTCGTCGGCGGCGGCGCGGCCATCGTCGGCGTCCCGGACAACCAGCCGCTGCAGGACATCGCTGTACGCATCTATGAACAACAAGGTGGGGTGATCGCAGCCATCTGCCATGGCACCGAGGGCATCAAGAACCTGAAGCTCAGTGACGGTACTTTCCTGATCCAGGGCAAGGTGCTCACCTCGTTCCCCGATGCGTTTCTCAACAAGGAATCACCGGTATACAAGGCCTATCCCTTTTCGGCGGAAGCCAGCATCAAGCGCCATGGCGGCATATTCAGACACGGCGCCAACGGCAAGAGTCACGTCGAAGTCGATGGCCGGCTGGTGACCGGCATGAGCTGGGAGTCGTCCGTCGGCGTGGCCGAATCCATGATCCGCCTGATCGAGCAGTAGATAGCAGTAGATTTATGGCGCGCGGCGCATTTCCGCCACAAAATCGTAATGATCGCTGCGGCAATACGAATGCGTCAGTTCCACCGCTTCGCCCGACTCCAGGTAGGCGATGCGCGTGATGAACAGTACGGCCTGGCCATCGGGGATACCCAGTTGCTTGGCCAGCACGTCCGTCGCATTCATGGCGCGGATGTGCTGCAAGGCACGCACGGGGGCCTTCTTGATGCTGTTCAAGTATTCGTACAGCGAATCGCCCACGGCAGCCGGGTCCGGCACCACACTGAAGGGCAGCACGCTCACTTCATACGCCATCACCACGTCGTCGGCCAGGCGCAAGCGCTCCAGGCGCGCCACTTTCGTGTTCTGCGCCAGGCCCAGGCTCAGCTGTTCATCGCTGCTGGCGATGACGACTTCGCGCTTGAGCCAGCGCGAGCCGGGGCGGTAGCCGCGCTGCTGCAGCTGCTCGGAAAAGCTCGACAGGTTTGACAGCGGCTGCTCGATGCGCGGGGCAATGTAGTTGCCCGAACCACGACGGCGCACGACAAGGCCTTGCTCGACGAGCTGGTCGATGGCCTTGCGGGCAGTCACGCGCGATACGTCAAGCAGTTCGGACAGGGTACGTTCAGAGGGCAGGGCCTGGTCTACCTGGTAGCGGCCGTTGCGTACGTCATCGCTCAGCTTGCGGGCGATCTGCATATATAAAGGCGAATTGTCATTTAAATCGACCTTGAGTTCTACGCTGGTCTGGCTCATACAGTTCTCCTTGTCCTCCTAGTGTAATAGCGATGGCGCTTGCGCGTAGCCCATCCACCCATGAATAAATGGAAAATGGCCATAAATAACGGTTATACACTTAAAAAAACAATGTTTTACCGTACGTATAGCTTTGCATTATAGATAAATAAGCAATTTTCATTGGCGTAGTCAAGCATCCCACCCTATGCTGCCAAGACCTCCATTCACCATGACACAGGGAAAGCATGATCAACAAAATGACGGGTTTGCTGGGCTTGCTGCTGCTGGGCACGACCTGGACGGCGCTGGCCACCCCGCCCGGCAGCGGCACTGAGCCACGCGTGCCACAGGCACAGCAGCGTGCGCTCGATGCGACGCTGGCCGCCATCGTCGATGACCCGGCCCACCCGCTGGCCAGCCTGTCCGTGCTGGCCATTCGCCATGGCAAGGTGTCGTATCAGCAGCAATTTGGCTATCGGCACATCGGCGCCACGCCGGCGGACAGCTTGCCCGTGACGCCGGCCACGCTGTTTCGCATCGCCTCGGTATCGAAGATGATGACCACAGTGGGCCTGATGCGGCTGGTCGAGCAGGGCAAGCTGAGCCTGGATCAGGACGTGGGCATTTATCTGGGATTTTCCCTGCGCAACCCGCATTTCCCCCAGCAAGCCGTGACCTTGCGCAGCTTGCTCAGCCACACTTCTTCGCTGCGCGACGCGGGCGGCTATGCCTGGGGCCCCGAACGCAGCTTGCGCGACGTGTTTACAGCCGGTGGCGACGCGATGTGGGATACGGCTGCGGCGCCCGGCAGTTACTTTACATATTCCAACCTGAACTGGGGAGTCATCGGCACCGTGATGGAAAAGGTCACGGGCGAGCGCTTCGACTTGCTGATGCGGCGTCTGCTGCTCGATCCCCTCGATGTGCGCGGCGGCTACCACCCGGCGGCATTCCCGGCGGAGGACGTGGCGAACACGGCCACCCTGTACCGCAAGCGCACCTTGGAGACGGAAACCTGGCAGCCGCACGGCCCCTGGATCGCCCAGGCCGATGATGTTCACCAGCGCCCGCCCGCCGGCATCGAGCGTTATGTGATCGGCAGCAACGCCACCGTCTTCAGCCCCACGGGCGGCTTGCGCATTTCCGCTGCTGACTTGGGCAAGATCATGCAAATGCTGCTCGACGGTGGCCGCTACCAACATCAGCAGTTGTTGCAGCCGGCCAGCATCGCCCTGATGTTTGCCCGGCAATGGCAGCTGGCGCCCGATGGCGGCAATGGCGACAGCGAGCGGGGCCTGTACCGCGCCTGGGGACTGGGCAACCAGCAATTCGATGCGCTGGCGGGGCAGGGCAATGGCTTGGTCGAGGGCGCCAGTTTCACGGTCGTGGGCCACCTGGGCGACGCGTATGGCCTCGTCTCCGCCTTCGTGCTCGATTTCAAGAACAGGAATGGCATGGTGATGCTGGTGGGCGGCACGGGCAGCGATCCCGCGCAGTATCCCGGCACGTATTCCGCCATGGGGCGCAGCGAGGAGTTGATCCTCACGGCGCTCTACCGTGGTGCGATTGCCAACAATCAATCCCTGCCTTGAAATGGTGCATTCCTGAAAGTTATGGCTGCACCATGATGTTTCATTGGCTCCCTGAACGGCCAGCCTCTAAGCTCTTCCCGAATGCTCCCGCACCATGGGAGCGCAACGCAGCGAGGCAACATGCAGCAACACGTCATCATCATCGGCGGCGGCGTCGTCGGTCTGACATCGGCCTGGTGGCTGGCCGAGGCCGGCTACAAGGTCACTGTCCTGGAACGCAATGAACAAGTGGCGATCGCCGCCAGCTACCGCAATGGCGGCCAGCTCAGCTATCGCTATGTGGCACCGCTGGCGGACGCGGGCGTCCCCCTGAAAGCCCTGCAATGGCTGCTGCAGAAAGATGGCCCGCTGCGCTTCCGGCCCGAGGCCGACTGGCGCCAGTGGCGCTGGATGGCCAGTTTCTTGCGTAATTGCAACAGCGCCAGCAATGCCCGCACGACGGCCAAGCTGCTGCAACTGGGAGAATTAAGCCGCGCCGGCATGGCGCAGCTGGAACTGAGCGTGCCGCCCGAGGCGTATGCCTGGCGCGATGCGGGCAAACTCATCGTCTACCGCTCGCCCGCCATCTTCCAGCGGGCCGTGGCGCGGCCCGAATCGGAAGAGGCGCGCCTCGTCTTGTCGCCACAGGAAGCCGTGCAGCGCGAACCGGCGCTGGCCGCCTTGCAAGGCTCCCTGGCGGGCGGCATCTTTACCGAGGGCGAGGCGGTGGCCGATTGCCACGCTTTTTGCCTGGCGCTGGAAGCGCGCCTGCTGCAGCACCCGAATTGTTCTCTCCTGCTGAAAGGCGAGGCGCGCCGTCTCGTCACGCACAAGGGCAGGATCACGGGCGTCGACACCAGCCTGGGCCTGTTACAGGCGGACCACTATGTGCTGGCGGCCGGCATCCAGAGCCGCGACCTGGCCGCCACGGCGGGCATTTATTTGCCGCTGTACCCTTTGAAGGGCTACAGCCTGACGGCGCCCATCCGCGCACAGGACAAGGCGCCCGAGATCAGCATCACGGATTTTGAGCGCAAGGTGCTGTATGCGCGCATCAAAGGCGACCTGCGCGTGGCCGCCATGGTCGACATGGTGGGCGCCGACAACAGCATCGATTGGAACCGCATCGCCGGCCTGACACGGCTGGCGCGCGAAGCCATGCCGCACGGCGCCGATTACGACCAGGCCACGGCCTGGGCTGGCCTGCGCCCCGCCACGCCGAACAGCGCGCCGCTGGTGGGCGCCAGTACTTACGCCAACCTGTGGCTCAACGTGGGCCACGGCCCGCTGGGTTTTACGTTTGCCGCCGGCACGGCGCGCATCCTCGCCGATCTCATGGCCGGCAAGGCGCCGCCGTTCGCGCTGGACTTCCTCAGCCCGAAAAAGTAGCAGGCCAAGGCGGCGCGCACGCGCCGCTGCCGATATGGCGGATAATTGCGGAACTTTCCTGTTCCCTCTTTTCTGTTCCATATCGCTACCGCATGCCCACACCCTCGACATCTGCCGCCTGCCCCTGTGGCGGCGCCTCCTACGCCAGCTGCTGCGGCCCGTATATCGCGGGCGACGCCTTGCCGCCCACGGCTGCATCCCTGATGCGTTCGCGCTACACGGCGTTCACCTTGCGCGATGAGCCCTACCTGCGCGCCACCTGGCACGCCAGCACCCGTCCCACCGACGCTTTATTTGCCGAAGAAGAAAAAGTCCACTGGCTGGGACTTGAGGTAAAATCTGCTTTACGTTTACGTCAACGTAAAGCAATATCAGCAGATCAAGCCGAAGAGATACACCGCGACAGCGTGGAATTCGTGGCCCGCTACAAGGTCAACGGCCGCGCGCACCGCCTGCATGAAGTGAGCCGCTTCGTGCGCGAGGCTGGTGACGGTGGCATGCGCTGGTTTTATCTCGACGGCAGTTTTCCCGAATAGCGCGACCCGAGAGACCGGGCGATCATAAAAAGGAACAGCAATGCCGCACATCGAAAGCAAACTCAATCCGCGCAGTGAAGATTTCAAGGCCAATGCCGCGGCCATGCAAGCCATCGTCGACGATCTGCGCGACAAGGTCGAGAAAATCGCGGCCGGCGGCGGCGAAGCGGCAGCCGCCAAGCACCTGGCGCGCGGAAAACTGCTGCCGCGCGACCGCGTGCAGATGCTGCTCGATCCCGGCACGCCCTTCCTCGAGTTTTCCCAGATGGCGGCCTATGCCATGTACCAGGACGCCAAGGGCGTCGATGCGGCGCCTTCCGCCGGCATCATCACCGGCATCGGCCGCGTCTCGGGCCAGGAATGCGTCATCGTCTGCAACGACGCCACCGTCAAGGGCGGCACGTATTACCCGATGACGGTGAAAAAGCATTTGCGCGCCCAGGAAATCGCCGACCAGAACAACCTGCCCTGCATCTACCTGGTCGACTCGGGCGGCGCCAACCTGCCGAACCAGGACGACGTCTTCCCCGACCGCGACCATTTCGGCCGCATCTTCTACAACCAGGCGAATTTGTCGGCCAAGGGCATCCCGCAGATCGCCGTCGTGATGGGTTCTTGCACGGCGGGCGGCGCGTATGTGCCGGCCATGAGCGATGAATCGATCATCGTCAAGGAGCAGGGCACGATTTTCCTCGGCGGCCCGCCGCTGGTGAAAGCGGCGACGGGTGAAGTGGTGACGGCCGAAGACCTGGGCGGCGGCGACGTGCACACGCGCTTGTCCGGCGTGGTCGACCACCTCGCGCAAAACGATCTGCATGCGCTGTCGCTGGCGCGCACCATCGTCTCGAACCTGAACCGCACCAAGCCGCAGCAGATGGCCTTGCGTGCATCCGTCGAACCGGCATACCCGACGCAGGAACTGTATGGCGTGATCCCCGTCGATACGCGCAAACCGTTCGACGTGAGGGAGGTGATCGCGCGCATCGTCGACGGCAGCGATTTCGACGAATTCAAGGCGCGCTACGGCACCACCCTGATCTGCGGCTTCGCGCATATCTATGGCGTAAAAGTCGGCATCATCGCCAATAACGGTATCTTGTTCTCCGAATCAGCGCTGAAAGGCACGCATTTCATCGAATTGTGCTGCCAGCGCAAGATCCCGCTCGTGTTCCTGCAAAATATCACCGGCTTCATGGTGGGGCGCAAGTACGAAAACGAGGGCATCGCCCGCAATGGCGCCAAGATGGTGACGGCCGTGGCCACGGCCGCCGTGCCGAAATTCACGGTCATCATCGGCGGCAGCTTCGGAGCCGGCAATTACGGCATGTGCGGCCGCGCGTTCTCTCCGCGCTTCATGTGGATGTGGCCGAATGCGCGCATTTCCGTCATGGGCGGCGACCAGGCCGCGTCCGTGCTGGCGACCGTCAAACGCGACGGCATCGAGAGCAAGGGCGGGCAGTGGAGCGCGGACGAGGAAGCGGCCTTCAAGCAGCCGATCAAGGATCAATACGAACACCAGGGCCACCCATACTACGCCACCGCGCGCCTGTGGGACGATGGCGTGATCGACCCGGCCGACACGCGCATGGTGCTGGGCCTGGGCCTGTCGGCCGCCTTGAACGCGGAAATCCCGGACACGAAGTTCGGCGTATTCCGCATGTAAGCGGCATTGAGGGAGAAGATCATGGAATTTGAAACCTTAAAGCTGGTCATCGAGGGCAATGTCGCCACCGTGACCCTGAATCGCCCCGATGTGCGCAATGCCTTCAACGAGACGACGATCGCCGAACTGGCACGCGCCTTCGAGGGGCTGGGACGCAGCGACATGGTGCGCGCCATCGTGCTGGCCGCGAATGGCGCGGCCTTTTGCGCCGGTGCGGACTTGAACTGGATGAAGAAGATGGCCGGCTACACGCATGCCGAAAACCAGGCCGACGCACTGCAACTGGCGCAGATGCTGCGCACGATTTACCTGTGTCCCAAGCCCGTGGTGGCGAAGATCCAGGGCGACTGCTATGCGGGCGGCATGGGCCTCGTCGCCGCATGCGATATCATTCTGGTTGCGGAAGACGTGCATTTCTGCCTGAGCGAAGTGCGGCTGGGACTGATCCCGGCCACTATTTCACCGTATGTCATCAAGGCCATGGGCGAAAACGCGGCACGCCGCTATTTCCTGACCGCGGAGCGATTCTCTGCACAGGAAGCGCTGCGCATCGGCTTTGCCCACGAGGTAGTCGAGGCAAGCGCGCTGGACGCGAAAACCTTTGAAGTGCTCAAAGCGCTGACGGGCAACAGCCCGCACGCCGTGGCGCAAGCGAAAACGCTGGTGCGCGAGATCGTTGGCCAGCCGGTCGATGACGCGCTGCTGGCGGACACCGCCGAGCGCATCGCGCAGATCCGCGCCTCGGAGCAGGGCCGCGAAGGCGTGCAATCGTTCCTCGACAAGCGCAAGCCGAGTTGGCTCATGGGCTAGCAATATCATTGGAGCAGTTTTGAAAGCAGAAAAACAATCGGGCTGGGTCGAACGCAGTCTGCGCAGCGTGTGGCACCCTTGCACACAGATGCAGCATCACGCGAGTGGCAACAACAGCGTTCCGCTCATCCCCGTCAGCCATGGCCGCGGCGCCTGGCTGTATGACCACGAAGGCCGACGCTACCTGGACGCCATCAGCTCCTGGTGGGTGAACCTGTTCGGCCACGCCAATCCGCGCATCAATGCGGAACTCAAGGACCAGCTGGACCGCCTGGAACACGCGATGCTGGCCGGTTTCACGCATGCACCGGTGGTCGAACTGTCGGAAAAGCTGTCGGCATTGACGGGCGGCGTGCTTGGCCACAGCTTTTACGCGTCCGACGGCGCCTCGGCCGTGGAAATCGCCCTGAAAATGAGTTTTCACGCGTGGCGCAACAGCGGCAAGAGTGAAAAACAGGAATTCGTCTGCCTGAAAGGCAGCTACCACGGCGAAACCATCGGCGCGCTGGCCGTCACGGATGTCGCCCTGTTCAAGGATGCCTACGGCCCCCTGCTGCGCGCCTCGCAGACGGTGATGTCGCCCGACTTCCGCCAGGCGTTTGAGGGCGAATCTGCCGAAGACGTGGCGCGCCGCGCGGCGGCCGACGTGGAACAGCTGTTCCAGCAGAAGGCAGACAAGATCGCCGCCATCATCATCGAGCCGCTGGTGCAATGCGCCACCGGCATGGCCATGCACGACCCCTTGTACCTGTCGCTGGTGCGCGCCCTGTGCGACCGCTATCAGGTCCATTTGATACTCGACGAAATCGCCGTCGGCTGCGGCCGCACGGGCACTTTCTTTGCGTGCGAACAGGCCGGCATCTGGCCCGACTTCGTGTGTCTGTCCAAGGGAATCAGCGGCGGCTATCTGCCCCTGTCCCTGGTGATGACGCGCGAAGACATCTACCAGGCGTTCTACAGCACCGATGTGCGCCGCGGCTTCTTGCATTCGCACTCGTACACGGGCAACCCGCTGGCCTGCCGCGCCGCGCTGGCGACCCTGGCCATCTTCGAGGAAGACGATGTGCTGGTGGCCAACCGCGCGCGCGCCGCCAAGATTACGCGCGCCCTGGCGCCGCTGGCGCAGCATGAGCGCGTAAAACACTTCCGCCAGCAGGGCATGATCTGGGCCTTCGATGCCGTCGATGCGGCGCCCGATTTTTCGCGCCGCTTCTTCAGCACGGCGCTGGAACACGAACTGCTGATGCGCCCCATCGGTTCGACCGTCTACCTGATGCCGCCGTATATCCTCGACGACGAGGAAATCGCGGGCCTGGGCCAACAGACGCTGGCCGTCTTCAACACAGTGATCGGGGCCTGAGATGGAACTGATCGCACGATTACAACAGCAGCTGCAAGGGCTGGAAGAGCGCAGCCTGATCCGCCGCCGCCGCACCGTCGACACGCCGTGCGCGCCGCGCCTGACGGTGGACGGGCGCGACATGCTGGCCTTTTGCAGCAATGACTACCTGGGCCTGGCGTCGCATCCGCGCATCGTCGCCGCGCTGAAAGAAGGCGCCGACCTGTATGGCGCCGGTAGCGGCGCTTCTCACCTGATCAGTGGCCACAGCCGCGCCCACGCGCAGCTGGAAGAACGGCTGGCCGCTTTCGTCGGCGCCAACCTGGAACAGGCGCGCGCCCTGTATTTTTGCACGGGTTACATGGCTAATTTAGCTGTGCTGACCGCACTGGCGGCGGGCGACGCGGAGACCGAGATCTTCTCGGAAGCGCTGAACCACGCCTCGCTGATCGACGGCACGCGCCTGGCCCGCGTCAAGACGCGCGTGTATCCGCATGCGGACCTCGATGCCCTGGCGGCCCTGCTGGCGGCCAGCACGGCGCAGACAAAGATTGTCGTCACCGACAGCGTCTTCAGCATGGATGGCGACCTGGCGCCGCTGCCCGCGCTTCTGGCCCTGTGCGAGCGCTATGGCGCCTGGCTGGTGGTCGACGATGCGCATGGCTTCGGCGCGCTGGGCGAGAATGGCCGCGGCGCGCTGGAACACTTCGACCTGCATTCGCCGCACCTGGTCTACGTGGGCACCTTGGGCAAATCGGCCGGCGTGGGTGGCGCTTTTGTTTGCGCGCACGAAGCAGTGATCGAAACGCTGATCCAGAAGGCGCGCCCCTACATCTTCACCACGGCCGCCGCGCCCGCGCTCGCGCATGCGCTCCTGGCCAGCCTGGACATCATCGCCGGTGAGGAAGGAAAACAACGTCGCAGGCACCTGGCGGCGCTGGTGGCGCAATGGAACGAGGGCTTGCAACTGCAACACTGGCAAGCCTTGCCATCACTGTCCGCCATCCAGCCCGTCATCATCGGCGACAACGCGGACATGCTGGCCGTCGCCGCTCAACTGTACCAGCAGGGACTGTGGGTCGGCGCCATCCGCCCGCCCACCGTGCCAGCGGGATCGGCGCGCCTGCGCGTGACCCTGTCGGCCGGCCACACGGCGCAGGAAGTGGCGCAACTGATCAATGCAATCAACACCCTGGAAAGGACACGCCATGAGCCTTGATGACCCTATCGTGGCGGCAGTGCTGGCGGACCTGGCGCCGGCCGTGCAGCCGGCTCCGGCCATTGCCGGCCTGCCATCGCGCTTTGCCTGTTTCGTCACCGGCACGGACACGGAAATCGGCAAGACCTTGACCTCGTCGGCCCTGCTGCACGCGCTGGTGGCGCGCGGCGTGCGCGCCTGCGGCATGAAGCCCGTCGCCGCCGGCGCCGAGATGCGCGACGGCGAGCTGCATAATGAAGACGCCGACAGCCTGATCGCCGCCGGCAACGTCACCATGCTGCGCAGCCTGACCACGCCCTACATGCTGAAGGAAGCGGCAGCGCCGCACATCGCCGCCGACCTCGAAGGCGTCAGTATCGAGTCGGTGCCGATTTTGGCCGCCTACCTGGAAATCGCAGCCGCCTCGGACGCCGTCGTGGTCGAAGGCGTGGGCGGTTTCCGCGTGCCGCTGTCGCCCGGCTTTGATTCGGCCGACCTGGCGCAGCAGCTCGATCTTCCCGTGATCCTCGTGGTCGGCATGCGTCTGGGTTGCATCAGCCAGGCCTTGCTGACGCTGGAAGCGATCGAAGCGCGCGGCCTGACGGTGATCGGCTGGGTCGCCAACACCCTGGAAGTGGAAATGCGCTTCCTCGACGAAAATATCGATGCGCTGATCGAGCGCATCCCGGCGCCGCTGCTGGGCAGGGTGCCGCGCCTGGCGCAGCCGAGCGCGCAAGCGGCGGCGGCGTATCTCGATTTCACCGGCTTGCCCAACTGGCCGGCGCAGCATCCCAACACTTAAACGTATTCAAAAGAGAAGCGAAGGAATCACATGTCTCACGTCCAAGAAGCAGCAAAAACCGTCGAACTGCACCGCCCTGCGGCGCGCATCACCGTGCCGGAAGCGGCCACCTGGCCCGTCGCCGATGTACTGGCCCTGTTCGACCTGCCATTCAATGACCTGATGTTCAAGGCCCAGCAAACCCACCGCATCAACTTCCCCGATGGCGACGTGGAACTGGCGACCCTGTTATCGATCAAGACGGGCGGCTGCGAAGAAGACTGCGGCTACTGTCCGCAAGCGGCCCGCTATGACACGGGCGTGGAAGCGAAAAAAATCCTCGACATCGACACGGTGCTCGACGCGGCGCGCCAGGCGAAAGCCAATGGCGCCACGCGCTTCTGCATGGGCGCCGCCTGGCGCAGCCCGAAAGAGCGCGACATGGAAAAAGTCGAAGAGATGGTGACCAAGGTAAAAGCGCTGGGCCTGGAAACCTGCGCCACTTTGGGCATGCTGGAAGAGGGACAAGCGGACCGCCTGAAAAACGCGGGCCTGGACTTCTACAACCATAACCTCGATACGGCGCCCGAGTTCTACGACAACGTCATCTCCACGCGCGAATACCAGGACCGTCTGGACACTTTGGGCCGCGTGCGCGAAGCAGGCTTGAAAGTGTGCTGCGGCGGCATCGTCGGCATGGGCGAAACGCGTCTGCAGCGCGCGGGCCTGATCGCCCAGCTGGCCAATTTGAATCCGTATCCGGAATCGGTGCCCGTCAATCACCTGGTGCAGGTGGAAGGCACGCCTTTGTTCGGCCTGGAAGCGCTCGATCCATTTGAATTCGTGCGCACGATCGCCGTTGCCCGCATCACCATGCCGAAGGCGCGCGTGCGTTTGTCCGCGGGCCGCCGCCAGATGGGCGAAGCCGTGCAAGCGATGTGCTTCCTGGCTGGCGCCAACTCCATCTTCTACGGCGACAAGCTGCTCACCACCGACAACCCGGAAGCGGAAGACGACCGCGTCTTGCTCGGCAAACTGGGCCTGCAGACGCGCGGCGCGATGCTGGACTCGGTGCAGAAAGAGAAGTGCGGCTGCTGATGACAGCCTTGTCGGGTTACGCCGTGCCGGCTAACCCGACCTACGATATCCAGCCTCACCATGCGTAGGTCGGTTTAGCGCGTAGCGCGTAAACCGACAAACCAGCAGACAACGTCCACCAAGAGACAGCTGCCCCTTTTTGAGAGAATAGAGAGAGACCATGTTCACTAAAATCCTGATCGCCAACCGCGGCGAAATCGCTTGCCGTGTCGCCGCTACCGCCCGCCGCATGGGCATACAGACCGTCGCCGTGTATTCGGAAGCGGACGCCAACGCCAAGCACGTCGCCGTGTGCGACGAAGCGGTGCTGATCGGCCCCGCGCCGGCCAAGGAAAGCTATTTGTGCGGCGACAAGATCATCGCCGTGGCGCTGGCGACAGGCGCGCAGGCGATTCACCCCGGCTATGGCTTCCTGTCCGAAAACGCCGACTTCGCCGATGCCTGCCAGGCTGCAGGCCTGGTCTTCATCGGCCCGCCGGCATCCGCCATGCGCGCCATGGGCTCGAAATCGGCCGCCAAGTCGCTGATGGAAAAAGCCAATGTGCCGCTGGTGCCCGGCTACCACGGCGAGGAACAGGATGCGGACTTCCTGCACGGCCAGGCCGACAAGATCGGCTACCCCGTGCTGCTGAAGGCGTCCGCTGGCGGCGGCGGCAAGGGCATGCGCGTCATCGAGAACAGCGCCGACTTCAAGGCCGCACTGGCCTCGTGCAAGCGCGAAGCGATCAGCTCTTTCGGCGACGACAAGGTACTGGCCGAAAAATACCTGTCGCGCCCGCGCCATATCGAAATCCAGGTGTTTGCCGACACGCTCGGCAACTGCATCTACCTGTTCGAGCGCGATTGCTCGGTGCAGCGCCGCCATCAAAAGGTGCTGGAAGAGGCGCCGGCGCCGGGCATGCCGGCTGAGCGCCGTGCCGCCATGGGCGAGGCGGCCGTCGCCGCCGCCAAGGCTGTCGGCTACGTGGGCGCGGGCACGGTCGAATTCATCGCCAACCAGGATGGCTCGTTTTACTTCATGGAGATGAACACGCGCCTGCAGGTGGAACACCCGGTGACGGAAATGATCACCGGCACCGACCTGGTGGAATGGCAGTTGCGCGTCGCCTTTGGCGAGCCGCTGCCGAAAAAACAGAGCGAACTGACGATCCACGGCCACGCCATCGAGGCGCGCATCTATGCGGAAAATCCGGAGAAGGGCTTCCTGCCGTCGATCGGCACCCTGCGTCACATGCAGTCGCCATCGGCCGTCACGTTCGAGCTCGGTGGCACGCTGGTTCCGGCCGCCGTGCGCATCGATTCGGGCGTGCGCGAGGGCGACGCCATCTCTCCCTTCTACGACCCGATGATCGCCAAGCTGATCGTCTGGGGCGCGGATCGCCGCGAAGCGCTGGCGCGCATGGCGCAGGCGCTGTCGGAATACCAGATCGTCGGCCTGGCCAGCAATATCGCCTTCTTGAAACGCCTGGTCGAAGGCCAGGCCTTTGCCAGCGCGGACCTCGACACGGGTTTGATCGAGCGCAATCAGGCGTCGCTGTTCCCCGCCCTGCAGGCGGCGCCCGACACGGCCCTGGCGCTGGCGGCAGTCAGCCTGCTGACGCAAGAAAAAACCGCGTCCGAAGCGCAGTCGAGCAACCCCGCCGACCCGTGGGGCAATGCACTGGGCTGGCGCCTGAACAGCACCCTGGGCCGCAACCTGTCGTTCGCCGATGAATTCGCACTGGCCGGCGACAGCAAGGCCTATGCCGCGCGCATCGCCTACAAGACCGATGGCTGGCTGTTCAACGGCCAGACTCTCACCTTGACGGCGCGCAAAGGCAACGAGCTGCACATCAAGCTCGGTGAGCGTGCCGTGCACGGCACGGTGCTGCGCGACGGCGAGCAGTTCCACGTATTCACCGGCGGCTTGCACCACACCCTGCACTACAACTACCCGATGGCGCATGCGGGCGAAACGGAAGCGGAAGGCGGGCGCCTAACGGCACCGATGCCGGGCAAGGTCGTCGCCGTGCTGGTGAACAAGGGCCAGGATGTCAAGAAGGGCGAGCCTCTGGTCATCATGGAAGCGATGAAGATGGAACACACGATCGCCGCGCCGCACGACGGCCTGGTGGAAGACGTGCTGTATGCGGTCGGCGACCAGGTGGCCGACGGCGCGCCGCTGCTGGCCTTCAAGGCTGCCGCATAGAGGTAAGCATATGCGCATCCTGTTACAACGCTCGGACGGCAAGGAAGCGGCGTGGATCGCCGATTTTAAAACCTTGCTGCCCGAAGCGGAAATTGTCTTCTGGCGCGAACGCGCCACGTTCGCGCCGTGCGACTACGCCGTCGTATGGCAGCCGCCCGCCGCCATGCTGCCCGCATTAAGCGAAGTCAAAGCCATCTTCAACACGGGCGCGGGCGTCGACGCGCTCCTGAAATTTGGCGAGGCGCTGCCCGCGCACGTGCCGCTGGTACGCCTCGATGACGCGGGCATGGGCGTGCAGATGGCCGAGTATGTGAGCCACGCCGTGCTGCGCCACTTCCGCCGCTTCGACGACTACGAAGCGCAGGGCCGCGCCGGCATCTGGCAGCCGCTGCCCGCGTTCGACAAGATGGATTTCCCCGTCGGCGTGCTGGGCATGGGCGTGCTGGGCACGCGCGTGCTGCAAGCGCTGGCGCAGTTCGAATTTCCGCTGCGCGGCTGGAGCCGCAGCCAGAAGCACATCGATGGCGTGCAGTGTTTTGCGGGCGGAGAGGGGCTCGATGCCTTCTTGCGCGGCACGCGCCTGCTGGTGTGCATGCTGCCGCTCACGCCGGACACGCACAACCTGCTCGACCGCGCCCGCCTGTCGATGCTGCTGCCGGGCGCCTACGTCATCAACGTGGCGCGCGGCGCGCATCTCGCCGAACCTGATTTATTGACGCTGATCCGCTCCGGGCATATCGCCGGGGCGACGCTCGACGTGTTCCGCAACGAGCCGCTGCCGCAGCAGCACCCGTTCTGGCAAGAACCCCGCATCACCATCACGCCGCATATTTCGGCGGCCACCCTGCGCCGCGAAAGCGTGGCGCAGATCGCCGCCAAGATGCGCCGCCTGCACGCCGGAGACTCTGTCGCCGGCATCGTCAACCGTTTGCAAGGATATTGAGATGAGCAATCAACCGCATTTGCCGAAACAGGTCAAGATCGTCGAAGTGGGTCCGCGCGACGGCCTGCAAAACGAAAAGGACACCATCAGCGCCGCCGTCAAGATCGAGCTGGTCGACCGCCTGACCCTGGCCGGCTTCGCCAATATCGAGGCGGCGTCGTTCGTCTCGCCGAAATGGGTGCCGCAGATGGCCACCAGCGCGGAAGTGATGGAAAAGATCGCGCGCCGCCCTGGCACGATGTATTCGGCGCTGACGCCGAACATGCAGGGTTTCGAAGCGGCGCTGGCGGCGAAGGCCGATGAAGTGGTGATCTTCGGCTCCGCCTCCGAGGCCTTCTCGCAAAAGAACATCAACTGCTCGATCGCCGAATCGATCGCCCGCTTCGAAGGCGTGGCGAAGGCGGCCAAGGAACACGGCCTGCGCCTGCGCGGCAGCATCAGCTGCGCCTTCGGCTGCCCCTACCAGGGAGAAGTGCCGCTGGACGCCGTGGCCGACGTGGTGGGCCGCATGCGCGACCTCGGTTGCGACGAAATCGATATCGCCGACACCATCGGCGTGGCCACACCGCGCAAAACGCAGGCGGTGATGCAGCGCGCCATCGCGGCCTTCCACGTGGGTGGCCTGTCCGGCCACTTCCACGACACCTACGGCCAGGCGCTGGCGAATATCTACGCCAGCCTGGAAACGGGTATCGCGATCTATCACTCGTCTGTCTCGGGCCTGGGCGGCTGCCCGTACGCCAAGGGCGCCACCGGCAACGTGGCCACCGAGGACGTGCTGTACATGATGCAGGGGCTGGGCATCGCCACCGGCATCGACCTGGACCTGGTGGTGGACGCGGGGCAGTTCATCTCGCAGCAGCTGGGCCGCAAGGGATCGAGCCGGGCGGGCAACGCCATCGCGGCGAAACGCGCCGCTGTTTGAGGTAGGTCGGATTAGCGCGCAAGCGCGTAATCCGACGCCACCAGGGACATGGCCAACAATGTTGTCGGGTTACGCGCTGCGCGCTAACCCGACCGACCCGACCGACCCCGAACGTACCTGAACCGTACAGACGAAAAAAAACCCAAGAGTCGAAACTCTTGGGTTTTTTTCTACAAATTTGGTCGGAGTACAAGGATTCGAACCTTGGACCCCCTGGTCCCAAACCAGGTGCGCTACCGGGCTGCGCCACACTCCGAAGACCAAGATAATACAGGCCGTATCGACTTCGGTCAAGGGTCAGGTGAAACTCTGTGTAAATTATTTACGCGCAGCACTGGAAGCCCTGTATTTTCAGCATGCATGAAATATGCGACACTCGGTTTGCAAGTTTTCCCGATCAGACATGAAGGCGACGACGGCAATGGATTTCAGTATTGGAAGAAACGGCGGAAGCGGCGGTGGCCAGCCCTTGCCGCATCGCCGCAGCATCGCGCTGGGCATAGCCGTATCCTTGCTGCTGCATGGCGCCTTGATCTATCTGTGGCGCCACGTGCAGCCGTCTGTGCCGCCGGACACGGCCCCGCGCGTGGAATCGATCGCCGTGTGGATACGTCCGCTGGCCACCAAGCCTCCCCCGCCGCCTGTCGAGGTCATCAAGCCGAAGCGCGAAGCAAAACCCGTCAGCAAGCCGAAACTCGCCGCTGCCCGCGAAACGCCGGCAGTGGCCACGGCGCCAGCGGCCAGCCCGCAAGCCATCACGGTGGTGCCGGCCTCACCGGCCACGCCGGCGGCCAGTGCCGATACCTTCACGCAAGAGACGCCAAAGTTCGACATGGAAGCGGCCAGGAAGACGGCGCGCAAGATGGCCGGCGAGCGCGACCCATCCAAGGTGGGCACGGCCGTGGGGCAAATCCCCGACAAGCCGCTGCAAACGGAAACCCAGCTGGCGCGCGACATCGCGCAAGGCAAGCGCGGCGATTGCCGCACCGCCTATGCGGGCGCAGGCTTGCTGGCGCCCGTGCTGATGTTGCTCGACAAGAAGGATAGCGGCTGCAAGTGGTGAGAGCCGGCTTGACTATACCCATATTGGGTACTAACATACCCAATATGGGTACTTTCGCAGATACATTGTTTTCCAAGACACAGCAACGCGTGCTGGCCTTGCTCTTTGGCCAGGCGCAACGCTCTTTCTATGCGAATGAAATTATCGCCTTCGCGGCCATCGGCTCGGGCGCCGTGCAACGCGAACTGGCCAAGCTGGTGAAATCGGCCCTGGTGACCGTCAAAAAAGTGGGCAACCAGAAGCATTACCAGGCCAACCGCAATGCGCCGATATTCGACGAGCTACGCAGCATCGTGCTGAAAACCTTTGGCGTCGCCGATGTGCTGCGCGTCGCGCTGCAACCGTACTGGCAAGAAATAGACCTGGTCTTTGTGTACGGTTCCATGGCCAAGGGCACGGAACACGCACACAGCGACATCGATCTGATGGTCATCGGCAGCATGGCATCGAACACCCAGTTGCTGGCAGCCTTGCAGCCAGCGCAGCAGCAGCTGGGGCGCAGCATCAACCCGACCTTGTACACGCCAGAAGAATGGCGGCAAAGAATAGACGACGGCAAGTCGTTCGTCGTGCGCATCCTCGAACAGCCAAAGATTTTTGTCAAAGGCTCCAACGATGACCTCATCGAGCTCACAGGCGCTGGCGAACCTGGCGCGCATCGGCCAGCTCAAGGCTGAGCCAGCGGACGCACGCGAACGCGCGGGCTTGCTGCGCTCGGCCACCTTGCGCCTGCGCGATGCCAGGCAATTGATACTGTCGCTGGAGAGCCGCTTCGACCTGGCGTATAACGCGGCGCATGCGGCCGCCTTGTCTGCGCTGCGTCAACATGGTTATCGCAGCGACAACCGCTATCTCGTCTTTCAAAGCCTGGAGCACACGCTGGATTTTACGCCGCAGCAATGGCTGCTATTCAATCAGGCGCACCGGAAGCGTAATCTGGCCGAATACGAAGGCGATCTTGATGTCACCGAGGGCTTTGTCGACGAGTTGATCGCGCATGTGGAACAGTTACTCGTAGCGGCCAGGGCACTGGATGTCCAACCGCCATCCTGATCCCTTATTCCTGCCCCTTCAACTGCAGCGCCCGTTCATACAGGGCGTTTTTTTTGCGGCCCGTGATTTGCGCCGTCAGGTTCGCCGCCTGCTTGACGCTGCATTCGGCCAGCAGGATGTTGAGGATGCGTTCCGCTTCCACGTCTTCCGCGTCCTGCGCCTCCGTCGCGCCCTCCAGCAGCACGACGAATTCTCCCTTTTCGCGGTGCGCGTCGGCACGGATCCAGCTTTCCGCTTCGGACAGGGGACAGCGGTGGATTTCCTCGAACATTTTCGTCAGTTCGCGCGCGAACACCACCTGGCGCGTGGGCTCGAACGCTTCCACCAGGGCCGTGGCGCAATCGAGGATGCGGTGCGGCGCCTCATAGAACACCATCGTCGCCGTCACGCCGCGCAGGCTGTGCAGCATGTTTTCGCGCTGCTTGGCCTTCGCCGGCAGGAAGCCGACGAAGTAAAACTGGTCATTCAACAAGCCGCTGGCGGAAATGGCGGTGATCGCCGCCGACGGACCGGGCAGGGGCAGCACGCGCAAGCCGGCCGCACGCACGGCGTCGACGATGCGCGCGCCCGGGTCGGACACGGCGGGCGTGCCCGCGTCGGAGACGAGGGCGATGCGCTCGCCGGCATGCAGGCGGGCGATCAGCGTCTGCGCCACTTCGCGCTCGTTATGTTGATGCGCCGCAATTAACGGCTTGTTCAGGCCAAAGCGCGTCAGCAGGTGCGCCGTGTTGCGCGTATCTTCACAGGCGACGGCGTCGGCAATGCTCAGCAAATGCAGCGCGCGCAGACTGATATCGGTCACATTGCCGATCGGCGTGGCCACTATATACAATGTTGCGATAGGATAGACCTGGTGCGCCGCCTCTGTCATGATGGGCAGGCTGGCGATGGAACTGATTTCTTGTACGGTCATTTTGGAGGTTAAATGCTTGCTAATAGTGTGAAGTTACTGCTTGTTTGTGCCGCGACCGGCATGCTGAGCGCTTGCAGCACGCCTTGCGACGCGCCCGGGCAATTGTGCGCGCCTATTGAATCTAACACAAGGGCGCTGCCGCCACCGAAGCCGCTGCCACCGCCCGTGCCGCGCAAGCCGCCCGCGCCCGAACCGGTGACGTTTGCCGTGGCCGTGCCCGATATTACCGCGTACGACGGCAACGGCGCGCCGCTGGCGCCCATCACCACCAAGCCGGCGACAGGCACGCCGCAGGACATGCCGGCCGCCACGGCGCCGGCGCCGTCCGACGGCAAGGTCCACCACATCGGCCTGCTGCTGCCGCTGCGCTCGGCTTCCCTGGGCCCGGCCGCCGAACTGCTGCGCGCCGGCTTCATGGCTGCGTACGAGCGCGACCGCAGCGGCTTTGAAGTGACGGTGATCGACACGGGCGACGGCAGCAGCGACGTGCTGAACAAGTTTGCGCAAGCGCAAGAGGAACAGGATGTCGTCGTGGGGCCTTTGTCGCGCTCGGCCGTGACGGCCGTGGCGAACAGCGACCTGGTACGCAAGCCGACGATCGCCCTGAACCACCCGGACAACCGCGGCGAGGCGCGCCTGCCGGCCAAGCTGCTGGTCATGGGCCTGTCGATCGAGGCGGAAGCGCGCCAGGTCGCCGCCTGGGCCGCCAGCGAACAACCGGGCGCCAGCGCGCTGATCCTGTCGGCCGGTTCGCCCTCGCAGCGCCGCATCAGCGCCGCCTTCAAGCAGGAATGGCTGCGCCAGGGCGGCAAGGTCGATGTGATGGACTTGACGGCCACGAACGGCTACCTGAGCGATGCGGAACTGGTGCAGCTGCGCGCACGCCTGGCCGCGACGCCGCCGGGCCTGCTGTTTGTCGCACTTGACGCCGACCAGGCGCGCCAGCTGCGCGTGGCCATCGGCAGCGATCTGCCCCTGTATGGCACCTCATCCCTGAATCCCGGCGCCGGGCGCGGCGCCAGCGGCCCCGAGCTCGACGGCGCGCGGCTGCTGGACTTGCCATGGCAAGTCCAGCGCGACCATCCGCAAGTGATGGTGTATCCGCAGCCGCCGCAGCCTGCCGAGCGCCGCCTGACGGCCGACATGGAGCGCCTGTATGCGCTGGGCATCGATGCCTTCCGCGTGGCGCGCGAAGTGGCGTTGCGCCCGAACGCGCCGTTCACGCTCGATGGCGTGACGGGCCGTCTGGCCGTGCGCTTTGACGATGATCAAAGCGTGTTCGAACGCACGGAACAAGCCGCCAGCTACCAGCAGGGCGTGCTGGGCACCTGGCCGCCGGCCACGCCGGCCACGCCACCGGTACAGTAAGGACATGCGCCATGCCGCCCTTCGCTTTCTGGAACAAACGGGAACGGGGACGGCAGGGAGAAGACGATGCGCTCGCGTATCTGCTGCTGCAAGGCCTGGTGCTGCTGCAACGCAATTATCTGTGCAAGGGCGGCGAACTGGACCTGATCATGCGCGATGGCGCCTGCATCGTTTTCGTCGAAGTGCGGCTACGCAGCAGTGCAGCCTACGGCGGCGCCCTGGCCAGCATCACGCCGGCCAAGCAGCGGCGCATGGTGGTGGCCGCGCACACCTGGCTGCAGGGGCAAAAGGCCTTGCCGCCGTGCCGCTTCGACGCGCTGGCCATCGATGGCGGGCACATCAGCTGGCTGCAGAACATCCTCGATATGTAAGCATTTTTAACAGTGCTTGTTCGCCATGCCGCGCGCCTGCACTATAATCGGCAGACTATGAATAATCAACGCATCCTCTCGCACTTCCACGAAAGTGCCGAACTCAAGATCCAGGCCGCTACCGTACTGGCGCCACCCATTGCACAGGCGATCGACCTGATGTTTTATGCATTGTCCAACGGCAACAAGATCCTCGCCTGCGGCAACGGCGGTTCCGCCGCCGACTGCCAGCATTTCGCAGCCGAGCTGGTGGGACGCTTCGAACGCGAGCGCTTTCCGCTGCCGGCCCTGGCGCTGACGACGGATACCTCGATCCTGACGGCCGTGGCCAACGACTACAGCTACCGCGAGATTTTCTCGAAGCAGGTGCAGGCCTTCGGCCAGGCCGGCGACATCCTGCTGGCCATCTCCACGTCGGGCAATTCGGCCAACGTGCTGGCCGCCGTGGAAGCGGCGCTCGAGCGCGAAATGCGCGTCGTGGCGCTGACGGGCAAGGACGGCGGGGCCATCGGCAAGATGCTGACGGACGCCGACGTGCATATCTGCGTGCCGGCCGAGCGCACCGCGCGCATCCAGGAAGTCCATCTGACCACCATACATTGCATCTGCGACGGCATCGACGTCGCGCTATTCGGAGGAGACGTGAATGACTAAATTCGGTACTGGCCCAGGCTGGAAACGCGTACAACGCCCATTGGCTACCGCATTGCTGTGCGGCGCCATGCTCACCTCGCTCACCGGCTGCATCGAACTGATGGTCGGCGGCGCAGTGATGGGCGGCGTTGCCGCAGCGGACCGCCGCACCCTGGGCGCGCAGACCGAAGACAAGTCGATCGCCCTGAAAGGCGAATCGCGCATTCCCTCCATCGTCGGCGATGTTGGCCACGTGAATGTCACCAGCTTCAACCGCCGCGTCCTGCTGACAGGCGAAGTGCGCGATGAGGCGATGAAAAATGCCGTCGAACGCGAAGTACGCAATATCGAGGGCGTGGAATCGGTGGCCAATGAACTGATCATCGCCGGCCCGGCCAGCTACACCTCGCGCTCGAACGACGCGCTGATCACGGCCAAGGTCAAGGCCAGCCTGGTCGACATGAAAACCATCTCGGCCGCCTCGTTCAAGGTCGTCACGGAAAACGGCACCGTCTTCCTGATGGGCCGCGTTACCCAGCGCGAAGGCACGGTCGCGGCCGACGTGGCGCGCGGCGTGGGCGGCGTGCAGAAAGTGGTCAAGCTGTTCGACTACATTTCGGAAGCGGAATTGAAACAATTGCAGCCCGATCCACCGCAGCAGCGCACGACGAGCACGGTCAGCGATACGGTCCAGCAATAAAGTCCTCCCCCATCCGGCCTACGGCGCCTGAGTGATGATGCGACTATAATGGCCGCATCGTTGCTCAACATTAGTGAAACTTTTCCATGTCAACTTCGCCCTCCGCAAGCAAGTCCTGGATCAAGCCAGCCCTGATCGCCGTCTTCGTGGCGGGCGTGGCGGCAGCCGGCTATCTGTCGTTGAATGACAAGCAAAGCGCGCCGGACGTGACCTTCCACGGTATCCATGGCGAGAAAATCACCTCAAACAGCCTGCGCGGCAAGGTGGTGATGGTCAATTTCTGGGCCACCTCGTGCACCACCTGCGTGGCAGAAATGCCGGAGATGGTCGACACCTACAACAAGTACAAGGGGCAGGGCCTGGAATTCGTGGCCGTGGCCATGAAATACGATCCGGCCAACTACGTGCTCAATTTCGCCGAAACGCGCCAGCTGCCGTTCAAGGTGGCGCTCGACGTGACGGGCGAGGCGGCCAAGGCCTATGGCGACGTGGCCCTCACGCCCACCACCTTCGTGCTCGACAAGCAGGGCAAGATCCTCAAGCGCTACGTAGGCAAGCCCGAGTTTGCCGAACTGCATAAACTCCTGGAAAAGGCCATCGGCGGCTGATTCAGTCCCCAGCACCGCACAAAACCCTGTTGCCAGGTGTTGCCAAGCTGTTATAACCTTCCTTCCGTGATCCCATTCACCTTGTGAAGGCCAGCCGTGCCCCTCGCCGCTCAATCGCTCGACCCGCAGCAACTGAAAGCCTGGCTGCTTGCCGCCGGCAACAAGGACGCCGCGGCGTTCCGCCAGCTATATAACTGCACCGCATCGAAACTGTTTGGCTACACCCTGCGTATATTGCATAAGCAAGAGCTCGCTGAAGAAGCCTTGCAAGAGGGGTTCGTCGCCATCTGGAACAATGCCGCCACTTACCAGAGCCATCTGGCCGCGCCGATGACCTGGATGGCCACCATCGTGCGCAACAAGGCGTTCGATGTGCTGCGGCGCAGCGACGATAGCGTGGAAATCGATGCAGACCAGTTTGATAGCGAAGTCATGAATGCACTGCGAGACCCCCAGGCCACGCCGATCGAATCGCTGCAAATGAGCGGTGACGCCAAGGCGCTGGCGTTTTGCATGTCGGCCCTGGAAGGGCTGCACCGGCAGGTGGTCGCCCTGGCGTTCTATCACGACCTGTCGCACAGCGAAGTGGCGCAGCAGATGTCGCTGCCGATCGGCACTGTGAAGACCTGGATACGCCGCAGCCTGGAACGGCTGCGCACGTGCCTGGCGAAACGGGAGGCATCATGAATATCCGCGGCAATGACACACTGCGCCAGAAACTGGCGTCCGAATACGTGCTGGGCACCTTGAAAGGGGGCGCGCGGCGGCGTTTCGAAGGCTGGCTGCACAACGATGCCGATCTGCGCCATATCACGGCCGAATGGCGCCAGCGCCTGGAACCGATGGCGGAATTCGCCACGCCCGCGGCGCCGCCCAAGCGCGTCTGGCAGCAGATCGAGCAGCGATTGCACCTGAAGCCGCAGGGCGGCTGGTCGCTATGGCGCGATGCGCTGTCGTTCTGGCGTGGTCTGGGCCTGGCCTCGAGCGCCATCGCCGCCTTGCTGGTGATCGTCGTGGCCACGCGCATGCTGGACGCGCCGCAAATCAGCTATGTCGCCAGCCTGACGGACGAGAAAGCGCAAACGGCCCTGCTGCTGACGGCCGACAGCCGCCACGGCGCGCTCGAGGTGCGCATGGTAGGCAACGCGCCCGTGCCTGCTGATCGCGACCTGGAACTGTGGGCCGTGCCGAAGAGCGGCCCCCCCCGTTCGCTGGGTCTGCTGGCAGACAAGGGGAGTGTGAAACTGGCCCTGTCGCAGCGCGCCATCGGCAGCGACGTGGCCTTGCTGGCCGTCACCCTGGAGCCGAAAGGCGGTTCGCCGAATCCGAACGGACCGACGGGACCGGTTTTGTATAAAGGTAACTGGGTCAGGCTATAAGGAAATGTCGGGTTACGCAGCGCTGCTGCTAACCCGACCTGCCGGCCTATTTCGGATACAGAATCATCTGCGTGCAGCGGAACAGGGCAATCGTCTTGCCCGTTTCCTTGTTTTTCACCACGGCATCCCACACTTGCGTGTTGCGGCCCTTGTGCTCAACTTTCGCCGTGCAGGTGAGCGTGCCTTCGCGGACCGTGCCCAGGTGGTTCGATTTGAGCTCGATGGTGGTGAAGTTGTTCGCGCCTTCGGGCAGGTTGACGATGCAGCCGTAGCCGGACGCCGTATCGGCCAGGGTCACCACGCTGCCCGCGTGCAGATAGCCGTTCGGCGCCAGCAGGTGCGACAGCACGGGCAATTCCGCCGTCAGCTGGCCATCGCCCACGGCCGTGATGACGATGCCGAGGTGGCCGGGCAGGCGGCCGGTGCCGCGTTCATTCAACATTGCTACGGTAATGTCGGGATGGCTCATGCGGGTCCTTGTGCGGGTGAATCCGGACAGTGGCTACGCCGGAAAATACTATGATGATAGCAACTTTCCCCGCATCGGTTTGACGGCCGCTTATTTCCGGCCGCGCCGCCGTTTCCACCACACCAAACTGCCCGTCAGCAGGAACAGCAGCGGCATCAAGCCAAATACCGTAATGAAGGCGCGCCCGGCCACGCCAAACGCCTGCCCCGAATGCAGGGGGAATTGCCAGCCCAGGAAGACATCCCCTGCCGGCGCCCGCAAGGGATCGCGTATGCGCAAGGGCAAGCCGCTGCGCGCGTCCAGGGTGATGCGCGTGGCACCGTCGCCGTGGGCGATTTCGCCAGGCTGGCGCACGCGCACGTCATACGGCTGGTCCTGTTTCGCTGGCAGCACGATGCGCGACACGCGCGCCTGCGGATACAGCCGCTGCGCGGCGGCCATGGCCTGGCCCGCATCGAGCAGGGCGCCATCCTGCGCTACATTTTTCAATTTTGCCGTGTCCGGCACCGTCGATACCAGCGCCACCAGGGGCACGATCAATTGCGGCAAATTGAAATAGATGCCGGAAAAGGCGAGCACGGCCAGCACGGGCGCGGCAAAGAAACCGGCCGCCTTGTGCAAGGTGTAATGAAAGCGGGGCCAGGAACCGCCATGCGACACCGTCAGGGCACGCTTGATCGCCGTCCACTGCAGGCGCGGCCACCACAGGTAGATGCCGCTCAGCGCCATCAGCAGCAGCATCACGCCGGAAATTCCAGTGATGGTCTTGCCCACCTCCCCCGACAATAAATAGCGGTGCAAATGAAACATGCCCGACATCAGCAGTGGCCGCGTGAGGCCGAAACGGCCCCACTCGCGCTCGCCTTTGACTTGCAGGGTGTAGGGGTCGACCATCACCTGGCGCACGATGGCCTGGCTGAAGGAGGAAGGCTTGCCGGCCTGGCGGTACGACGCCACATACACGTCGCGCGCATCGGCGGGCGGATTGAGCTGGCTCGGCTTGCCGTAGGCGGGGTCGGCCGTGAGCCCATCCACCACCGCCTGCAGCGTGCGCGGCGTCACCTGGAAGGCCTGGCCAGGCGCGGGCGTGCTCGCCTGCAACAAATTCGGATTCAGATACGCGTCGAGCTCCGGCATCCAGGCGATGGCGGACCCCGTCAAGCCCAGCAGGACGAACAGGGCGCCGAACCACAGCCCCGCATACAGATGCAGTTTGCTGAGCAAGCACTTGAGCGAGCGTTGGGACATGGAAACTTTGGGGAAATTTTGGGCTGCGGAACGATAGCATGAAAGCCGCGCAGTGAAAATCATGCGCTACAAGAAAGGGCAAACCAGACAACACGCTCATGGCAAGGCCGGATTCGGGTAAAAGCGAGCGTTTTGGCACCATCAGCGAGCGCATCGGCCTCGCGGGTACAGCTTGCACGGCATACACTTTCCCCTATACTTATCGAAAGGAAAATTATGACTATCTCCCGCTTCCTCGCCGTCACGCTGGGCCTGGCTCTGCATTTGGGCACCCACGCCGCCGATTTCACCCTCACCAGCGCCGACATCGCCCCTGGCCAGACCCTGGCAAGCACGCAAGTATTCCAGGGTTTCGGCTGCACGGGCGGCAACCTGGCGCCGCAATTGTCGTGGCACGGCGCGCCAGCCGGCACCAAAAGCTACGCCATCACCGTGTACGACCCGGACGCGCCCACGGGCAGCGGCTGGTGGCACTGGAGCGTGTTCAATATCCCAACCAGCACCACGTCCCTGGCTGCGGGAACGACCACGTCCACCTTGCCCACCGGCGCCGTGCAAGGACGCAACGATTACGGCGACAGCGCCTACGGCGGCGCCTGCCCACCACCGGGCGACCAGCCGCACCGCTACCAGCTCACGGTGTGGGCCTTGAGCGTGGACAAGCTGCCGCTGGACCAGCACACCAGCGGCGCCATGCTCGGCTACATGCTCAACGCCAACGCGCTGGGCAAGGCGCAGCTGACAGGACTGTATGGCCGATGACATGGAAGCGGTGGCCCTGAGCGAGCTGCGCATCGCCCACGGCACCATCGAGGCGCGCCGCGCGCAAACCCTGCGCCGCGTGCCCGTCTTCCAGAGCGCCCTGTGCCGCGTGCGGCACGGAACCAAGCTGCTGGAATGGGGCGCCCGCCAGGCCCGCGCCGGCACGCACGACGTGGTGCTGATGCCGGCGGGACAGGAACTGGGCGTGGCCAACCTGCCCGGCGCGCAAGGCTACCGGGCCGAAGTGCTGAGTTTTTCGCCGGCCCTGATCGCCCGTTTCCGCGCGCGCCATGGCGGCCTCGTCGATACCCAGCTGCGCCAGGCGGCCACGGCCAGCCTGTGCGTGCCGCTCGACGTGCACGCGGCACTGGCCTGGGACCAGCTGACGGCCAGCCTGGCTGCCGACGCGCCGCCACCACTGCTGGCGCACCAGGCGGAAGGCTTGCTGCTGGCCCTGGCCTTGGGCGGCCATTGCGGCCCGCTGCTGCTGGACCGCCGCGATCCGCTGGCCGCGCGCGTGCAGCAAGTGCTGCTGCTGGACCCGGGCGCTGACTGGAGCGTGGCCAGGGTTGCCAGTCATCTGCATCTGGGTGCGTCCACCCTGCGCCGCCAGCTGGCCCTGGAACAGCGACACTTCCGCGCCATCCTGGAAGACGTGCGCCTGGGACTGGCCTTGCAGGAATTGCAATCTGGCATCTTACCCATCGGCGACATCGCGGCCGCCTGCGGCTACGCCTCGCCATCGCGCTTCGCGGCCCGTTTCCGCCAGCACTACGGCCTGTCGCCGCGCGACTTGCGCGCCACCCTGTAAGCGCGCTCTGGCGCAAATCACGCAACAAGCGCTGACAGCGGGGCGATTTTCTTGCTACTATGCGCCCATGTCTTCCCGCCAGCCATCCCGCAAGCCTTACCCGGCGTCCGCCCTCGCGCGCGCGCCGTGGCAGCTGTGCGTGGCCCTGTTCAGTGCGCTGGCCCTCGTGTTCCTGCTGTCGACGGCCGCCTCGCACCTGCACAAGACGACGCTCGACGCGGAAGAGTGCGCGCTGTGCGCCACGGTCATCGACAAGGTGGCCGACATCGCCGTGCCGCCGGCCATCACCGAGCCGCCCGCCCAGTTATTGCCGTACCGCTTGCTGGCCATCGCGCCCGCTACCCTGGCGCCCATCGCCGCCCTCGTCCTGCCGCCCGTGCGCGGCCCGCCTGCCGCCTCACTGTAGTTCCCACGCCGTTTTTCCTTTTTCAGGCTGCCCCTTGTCGCGCTTGCATGCGCGCCGGGCCGCCTGGCGTTGACTATTTTCGAGGTTTACCATGCAACACACTCCACGTCTGAGCGCGCTGTCGCTCGCCCTTGCCAGCCTGTTCAGCTTTTCCGCCCATGCCGCCGAGCCTGCCGAGGCCAATACCGATGCTGTCCCGCAAGACATGCAGAAGGTCGAAGTCACCTCCGCCCATTTGAAAAGCGCGCGCATCGAACTGTCGCCGAAAGTCGGCACCACCATCTACAGCATCGACAGCCACATGGTCGACATGCTGGGCCAGGGCGACAACACGCCCTTCAATGAGGTGCTGCTGCGCCTGCCGGGCGTGTCGCAGGATTCGAAGGGCTCCGGCGCCCTGCACGTGCGCGATGACCATGCCAACGTGCAATACCGCATCAATGGCGTGCAACTGCCGGAAAGCATCAGCGGCTTTGGCCAGTCGATCGACACGCGTTTGATCGACAAGACCGATTTCATGACGGGCGCCTTGCCGGCCCAGTTCGGCCTGCGCACGGCGGGCATCGTCGATATTGAAACAAAAGAGGGCGGACTGACGCCCGGCGGGCGCATCGGCATCATGCTCGGCAGCCACGACCATGTGGAACCGAGTGCCGAATTTTTCGGCAGCGTGGGCAAGTTCAATTACTACCTGTCCGGCAGCTACCTGGGCAATGCCCTGGGCGTGGAGAATCCGCAAGCCACGCGCAGCGCCCTGCACGACAAGACGCGCCAGAACAAATCGTTCGGCAACCTGTCGTATTTTCTTGATGACAACACGCGCCTGGGCGCCATGTTCGGCACCTACAACGGCCGCTTCCAGATCCCCAACAACCCGAACCAGGCGCCAGGCTTTTCCCTTGACGGCCACAGCGATGCGCAGGCGGGCACGTCCACGTTACCGTCGTCGCAGCTGAATGAAAACCAGCGCGAAGTGAACCGTTTTCTGGTGCTGTCGCTGCAAAAAAGCCTGGGCGACATCAATTACCAGGTGTCGGCATTCCACCAGTATTCGGAACTGCACTTCACGCCCGACGCCATCGGCGACCTGATCTACAACGGCGTGGCTTCCGACTCGCGCCGCGCCAACAGCGCTTCCGGCGCGCAATTCGACATCAGCTACAAGTTGCACCAGGACCACACCGTGCGGGCGGGCCTGGCCTACACGCGCCAGAAGACCACCAGCGACAACACGGTGGCCGTCTTCCCGAGTATTGACGGCGCGCAAGCCTCCACCACACCGATCAGCATTGCCGACAACAGCGGCAAGACGGGCACCCTGGCCAGTGTGTACCTGCAGGATGAATGGCATATCAGCAAACCCTTGACCCTGAACTACGGCGCCCGCTTCGACAAGGTTGCGGCCTACACGAGCGAGCAGCAATGGAGCCCGCGCGTCAACCTGGCTTACCAGATCGCGCCGGGCACGGCCCTGCACGCCGGCTATTCGCGCTACTTCACGCCGCCACCGCAGGAACTGGCGGCGCAAGCCAGCATCAACCTGTACGCCAACACGACGAATGCGCCGGAAATCGGCCAGTCCGACAACGTCAAGGCCGAACGCACGCACTACTATGACGTGGGCATCAGCCACCAGGTGAATGCGAAACTGACCGTGACGGCCGATGTGTACTATAAAAAGATCAACAACCTGCTGGACGAAGGCCAGTTCGGCCAGGCATTGATACTGACGCCATTCAACTATGCGGACGGCTACGCCAAGGGCCTGGAATTGTCCGCCATCTACAGCGAGAAAAACTGGGGCCTGTTCCTCAACGCCAGCACGCAAAAGGCCCAGGGCCGCAACATCAATTCGGGGCAAGCCCTGTTTGGCGCCGATGAGTTGAACACCATCAGCTCCCACTATGTCTACCTCGATCATGACCAGAAATACACGCTGTCCGGTGGCGGCCATTATCACTTTGGCGATTCGCAAGTGAGCGCTGACTTCCTGTACGGCAGCGGCCTGCGCATGACGCCGGACGGCGGCGCCCCGAATTCCGGCCACTTGCCCAGTTACTTCACCGTCAACACGGCGCTCACGCACACGTGGAAGAATACGCCCGTGGGCAAGGTGGAAGGACGCCTGGCCCTGATCAACCTGTTCGACAAGTCGTACTTGCTGCGCGACGGTTCCGGCGTGGGCGTGGGGGCGCCGCAGTATGGCGCCCGCCGCAGCATCTACGCCGGCCTGTCCACCAGTTTTTAACACCTGACAGTACCTACTGCGCGGCGTGGGGCGCGGCCTCCGATGCTCGCTGTGCTAAAGCACAGCTGCGCTTCTCGGCCACGCCGCACATCCGCTCGCTACGGTTCTGTCCAGGTGTTGTAAGTCGCGCGAAGACAGCGGCAGGGAGCAACGCCTGCCGCTGTCGGTTGCCGTCAGGAATCAGCCATCGCCCCAGGCGATGGGCGTCTGGCCATGCGCCTGCAAATACGCGTTGGCCTGGCTGAACGGCTTGCTGCCAAAGAAACCTTTGCTGGCCGACAAGGGCGACGGGTGCGGCGCCGCCAGCACCAGGTGCCGGCCGGGGTCGATCAGGCTGCGCTTGGCTTGCGCATAGCCGCCCCACAGGAGGAACACGAGGTGCTCGCGCTCGGCGGACAGGTGGGCAATCGCGCTATCCGTCAGCTTTTCCCAGCCCTTGGCCGCATGCGAGCCGGCCGTCCCGGCGCGCACCGTCAGCACGCTGTTGAGCAGGAACACGCCTTGCCGCGCCCAGTCGGACAAATCCGCGCGCGCGCGCTCGACGCCCACATCCGTGGCTAATTCCTTGAAAATGTTTTGCAAGCTCGGTTGCGGCGGATGGCCTTCCGGCACGGAAAAACACAAGCCCATGGCCGCGCCGGGCGTGTGATATGGGTCTTGCCCCAGGATCACGACTTTCACCTGCTCGAACGGCGTCAGGTCGAATGCCCGAAAAATGGTTTTACCGGGAGGACAACACGGCCCCGCCGCATATTCCGCCTTGACGAAGGCCGTCAGGCGTTCCCAGTAGGGCTGGGCGAATTCCCCTTCCAGCCGCGCCTTCCACGATGCCTCGATGCGTACGTCCATGGCTCCCCCGTCAAGCATGTTTTTAAAACATCATTGATCAGTATAGCCGCGTCACGTCCGCTACCGCGTTACGGTACGGCTGGGCAATGCCTATTTGTCGTCGTAATAATAACGGCAGGCCGCCACGTAGATACAGCCCGCGTCGGGTAAATACACGAGCCGGTGCTGGCGGTCGATGCGGCGCGACCAGACACCCTTCAGATCGCCCTTCAGCGGTTCCGGCTTGCCCGTGCCCTTGAATGGATCGGCCAGGCATTCATCGAGCAAGTCATTGATTTTTTGCAGGATTTTCAGATCGTTCTCTTGCCAGAACAAATAGTCTTCCCAGGCATGATCGGTCCAGGCCAGCACGGCGGCGCGCGCCTGCTGCTTGTTTTCAGTCTTCCGGTTTTTCATGCCGCGCCAATGCTCGTGGCTGCGCCTTGCCCGCCCTGATCTGCGCCACGGACGCCATCAGGCGGCTGGCATTCTTTGCCGTGCCCAGCAAATACAGGGTTTCCTCGATGCTGTTGTAGTCCGACAAGGACAGCATCACCACGTGTTCGCCATTCACGCGCGTGATCACGGTGGGCGTGTGGTCGTTGCAGACGTCGTCCATCACGCTTTTCAGGCCCGCGCGCGCCTCGCTGAAAGTCAGGATATTCATGCCGTGCCATCGCTCCCTTGGAAGTACATGCCAGCAATTGTACAGGATGTTGTACATCACCTCAATCAGGCAAAAAAAACCGCCCGGCTAAAGCGGACGGTTTTTGATACGGCGCAAAGGGCTTAGAAATTCAGCGCCGATTCCACGCCGGCGCTGTGCGCCTGTTCATCCGCATGGTACGAGCTGCGCACCATGGCGCCCACGGCGGCGTGGGTGAAGCCCATTTTATACGCTTCTTCTTCGAACATTTTGAAGACGTCCGGGTGCACGTAGCGGCGCACGGGCAAGTGGCTGTTCGATGGCGCCAGGTATTGGCCGATGGTCAGCATGTCGATGTCGTGCTCGCGCATGTCGCGCATGACTTGCAGGATTTCCTCGTCCGTCTCGCCCAGGCCCACCATGATGCCGGACTTGGTTTTCACGTCCGGGTACATGGCTTTAAAGTCTTTCAGCAGCTTCAGCGAGTGCATATAGTCGGAGCCGGGACGCGCTTCCTTGTACAGGCGCGGCGCCGTTTCCAGGTTGTGGTTCATGACGTCAGGCAAGCCATCCTTGAACAGGTCCAACGCTTTTTCCAGGCGGCCACGGAAGTCGGGCACCAGCACTTCGATGCGGGTGTTTGGCGACAGGGCGCGCGTTTGCTGGATGCACTCGACGAAATGGCCGGCGCCGCCGTCGCGCAAGTCATCGCGGTCGACGGAGGTGATGACGACGTAGTTCAGGCGCAGCTTGGCGATGGTTTTCGACAAGTTCGATGGCTCTTCCTTGTCCAGCGGGTCCGGGCGGCCATGGCCCACGTCGCAGAACGGGCAGCGGCGCGTGCACTTGTCGCCCATGATCATGAAGGTGGCCGTGCCCTTGCCAAAACATTCGCCGATGTTCGGGCAGCTGGCTTCCTCGCACACCGTCACGAGCTTGTTTTCGCGCAGGATATCCTTGATTTCATAGAAACGGGTCGATGCCGATGCGGCCTTGACGCGGATCCAGTCCGGCTTTTTCAGGCGCTCGACTTGCTCGATCGGAATGATCTTGATCGGGATGCGCGACGTCTTGCTGGCGCCTTTTTGCTTTTCGCTCGGGTTGTACGCGGGAGTGGCGGTCGCGGCGGGGGCGGTGCTGGAAATGGTCTCAGAAGTCATGGCTGCAAGCCCTTGAGGGGCAAAGTTTGGTTTGTTTGCTCAGGCATCCGTTGCCTGAGGCGCGCCTGCGGCGCTGTTTACTTCGCTTACATCGAGTAATACGGTCAATTCATGGGCCAGGGCCCGCTGCACGTCTGTCAGCGGCGCCACCACGCCCATGCTGCGCATGTCCACCGTCTTCAGGCCGGAATAGCCGCAGGGGTTAATCCAGGAAAACGGCGCCAGGTCCATCGCCACGTTGAGCGATACGCCATGGTAGGTGCAGCCGTTGCCGCGCACTTTCAATCCCAGCGCGGCGATCTTCGCACCCTTGCTTGGCCCGCCGGCGATATAGATGCCAGGCGCGCCATCGATGCGTTCGCCAGCGAGATTATACGCCGCCAGCACGTTGATGATGGCTTGCTCGATTTTATGCACGAACTGGCGCGCATACAGCTTGCCGCCCGGCTTGTTGCGGCGCAAGTCCATCAACAGATAAATCACCACCTGGCCGGGGCCGTGGAAGGTCACTTCGCCGCCCCGGTCCGTCTGCACCACGGGCACATTCTCGGCGCCGGCCAGCAAATGGCCACGGTCGGCCGCCAGGCCCAAAGTAAATACGGGCGGATGCTCGACGATCCACAGTTCGTCGCGCGTGTCCGTCGTGCGCGCGTCGGTAAAGGCGCGCATGGCGGCAAAGGTCGGCTCGTAATCGACGCGGCCCAGCTCGCGGATCAGCGCCGTTTCGGTGCGGGTGGTGGTCATGACAGATTCTGTAATCAGCTGCCGGCGCCCTGCGGACGCTGCGGCGAAGCCGTGATTATAAGCCAGGCCGCCGTTTCATTCCGGGGCAGACTCTGGCAACAACAGCAATCTGCCCAATTTTTGTGCAGCGTGGCGCACCTGGGCCAGACTCAGCGCCGTGTAACCGAGCAGCACGGCCGGCGCCAGCCTGGCGCTATGGCAAAAGTCGCCGAGCGGCTGCAGTGCCAGCCCCTCCTGCGCGGCGCGCGCGCAAAACGCCCGTTCGTCAGCATCCGGCGCCAGCCACAGCACGCAATGAAAGCCCGCCTGCTGGCCTGAAATCGTGTAGCGGCCAGGGGCGACCTGTTCCAGGCAAGCCAGCAGCAGATCGCGCCGCTCCTTGTAGGCCAGGCGCGCCAGGCGCAAATGACGCACGAAAGCGCCTTCCTCCATCCAGGCAGCCAGCGCCAGCTGCTGCGTCACACCCACGGCGCGGCCCGTCAACTGCACGATGCGCAGCAGTGGCGGTCGCAAGGGGGGCGGCAGCACCATGAAGCCCACGCGCAGGCCGGCAAACAGGGTCTTGTTGAAACTGCCACAGTAGATCACGCGCTGATACTGGTCGAGCGCCTTCAGGGCCGCCAGCGGGGCGCTGTGGTAATTGAATTCGCTGTCGTAATCGTCTTCCACCACCCAGGCGCCGCTGTCGTTCGCCCATTCCAGCAGGGCCAGGCGGCGCGTGACGGACATGGTCACGCCCAGCGGCGACTGGTGCGCCGGCGTTACATACGCGAGGCGGGCATCGGTGTGCGCGGCCAGGGCGGTGCAATCGATGCCCTCGGCGTCGACGGCAATGTCCACCGGCACGGCGCCCGCCAGGGCGAACAGGGCGCGCGCGGCCGGGTACCCCGGTTCTTCCAGGCAAACCTTGTCGCCATCGCGCACGATGCCGCGCGCCAGCAAGTCGATCGCGTGGCGGATGCCAGTGGTGACAACGATGTCTTGCGGGTCGCAGCGGATGCCGCGGTACTTGGCGAGGAAGTCGGCGATCTGCTGGCGCAGCTGGGGCAAGCCGGCCGGATCGGCGCTGCACAGCTGCTCCGGCGTGGCAGCCGCCAGCGCCCGCGTGGCGCACTTGGACCAGGCAGGTATGGGAAACAGGCTGGCGTCGGCGCGCCGCGCCACAAACGGCAAACCGTCGCGCACGCCCGTGTCCGGGGCGGGCGCAGGCACGACGGACGGTGCGGCCGGGGTGGCATCGGCGAAACCTGCCATCAAAAAACGTTCCGGTACCACGGCGCACACGCGCGTGCCGGAGCCGGGCACGCGCGTCACATAGGCTTCCGCGTGCAGGCGGTCGAACACGGTTTCGATGGTGCCGCGTGATAACTCCCAGCGCTCGGCCAGGGTGCGGCTGGACGGCAGCCGGCTACCCGCCGGCAGCATCTTCGTCAGGATGGCCGAGCGCAGCGCTTCATACGCGCCATCCTGCTTGTTGACGCCCGCCTTGGCTAGCCAGCTGGTGGGACGCGGCAAGTCCAGGGCGTGCGGTGATTTTCCTCGCGGCATGATGATCGTCCAAGTGGTCCAATGAATTTTCTGATGACTGGCACTTCGCATTACACCACAACCATCCTACTCTCACCGTTCCGGTGCGCCAACGGGGCGCACGTTTGCAAGGATCGTATAAAACAATGCAGAAACAACTCGCTGTATGGGCCTGGGGCGGTATCGTGCTGCTGCTGGTCTGCCTGTCGCGCATCAGCATCGACATCTATTTACCTTCGCTGCCAGCCATGGCCGATGCCCTGCATGCCAGCGATGCCCAGTTGCAACTGACCCTGAGCCTGTTCATGGCCGGCTCGGCCGCCTCGATGCTCGCTTGCGGGCCGCTGGCCGACCGTTACGGACGCCGTCCCGTGCTGCTGGCCGGCACGGGCATTTTTGTGCTCGCCAGCATCGTCTGCACCTTCACCAGCGACGTGCACGTGCTGATCGCCGCGCGCGTACTGCAGGCCTTCGGCGGCTGCAGCGGCACCATCATCGGCAGGGTCATGGTGCGCGACCGGTTTGACGCCGCCACGCAGGCGCGCATGCTGGGGAAAATATCGATGGTGATGGGCCTGTCGCCGATCCTGGCGCCGTTGGCCGGCAGCGTGCTCGACGCGGCCTTCGGCTGGCGCGCCGTGTTTGGCGTGCTGTGCCTGCTGGGCGCACTGTCACTGGGCCTGATCGCCGCGTATGTGCCGGAAACCAGGCCGGCTGACGCCGTCCCCCAAGGCAATACCCTGGCCCTGTACCGCCGCCTGCTGGGCGACGCGTATTTCCTGCGCTATGCGCTGGCCATCGGCTGTGTATATTGCACGTATTTCCCCTTCATCGCAGAATCGTCCGTGCTATTGCAAAGGGGCATGCATCTGTCGCCGCACGCGTATGCGCTGGTGTTCGCGCTGACGGTCAGCGGCTATATCGCGGGGTCGAGCCTGTTCCGCGCCCTGGGGCCGCGCCTGGGCGCCGACCACATGCTGGGCGTGGCGGTGCTGATCAATCTGGCGGGGACGGTCAGCCTGTTGCTGGCGGGTACGTTGGCGCCGCAGCACGTGGCGTCGCTGGTGGCGCCGATGCTGCTGGTGATGGTATCGGTGGGCATGGCAATCCCCGCCTGCCAGCTGGCCGTGCTGCAGCCATATGGCACCCAGGCGGGCAGCGCCTCGGGTCTGTTCTTCTTCGTGCAGATGGCCATCACGGCCGCCTGCGGCGCCGTCATCGCCGCCATCACGGATGGCAGCGAAAAGCCCCTGCTGTGGGTGACGGCAGCGGCCAGTGGCGCCTTTGCCGCCGTCTGGCTGCTCACGAAGAGCCGGGCCAGCGTGGCGGCAGCCAGTCTTACATGACGATCTTGACCATCGGGTGGCCCGACAGTGCCATGTACAGGGCGTCGAGCTGCTCGCGGCTGATGGCGCGCACGGTGACGGTCAGGCCCGTGTAATTGCCCTTGCCCGACGGACGCTCTTCCATGCGGCCCTCGTGGAAGGTCGGATCATGGCTGATGACCAGTTCCAGCATGGTCGGCGCGAAATCGACGTGCGTCGGACCCATGATCTTGATGGGAAAGTCGCTCGGGTATTCGATCAGCGATTCGCTGGGAGGAATGATATGTTCGGTGGGAGGGGTCGTTTGCATGGGAAATCCTATCAGTGCCGGTCAGGACAGGCGGCGCCGCGCATAGCGCGCAGCGGCTGCATAAAGACGTATTGTAGCCAACTTTGGGGTCGCCTGCGCCGTTGCCATGGCGCCAGGGGCGCGGAAAAAAAAAGCCAGCTTTGTAAGCTGGCGAAAACTATTTCGTTTGGACAAAATAGCCGGAAAAGTCGCTGCCATGACGTGGAGGAAAAGCAGTGGTCGTACTGTAAGCAAACTACGCCGGCTTTACCTGCGGTATGTGACGAACTGCGCCTTTTGCGGCCTGAACGTCGATACGGCGCGACAGGCGGCACGACCGTCAGCGCTCCGCTTCCTGCTGCAGCCGGCTGTTGCGGCCGGGATTGCCGCGCTCATTGCCTCTGTCATTACTGCGTTCACGTGGCGGCCCGCTGCGTTCGCTGACGGGACGCGGCTGCGGCCGCTCGGCGCGCGGCCGTTCTTCGCCACGCCACCCGGGGCGGCCCACCTGGTCTTGCACGGGCGGCAAGGCTGGCACCGCCGGCATCAGGGGCTGGGCCGGTATCGGCGGTATTGGCGGCTGCTGCGGCTGGGCCGGCACGGGCGGCCGGTTCGGCGGCATGGGACGCGGCGCCAGGTGCGTCTGGCCATCGTCCGTCTGCAGGCGGCCGGGACGGTTGACCCAGTCGCGCCGGACACCGTTGTCGCCGCGCGGCGCATCAACGGGACGCTGCCAGTTGCCCGCAGGCGCAGGCGCCGTGCTCAAGGGCAAGCTTTGCATGACGGGCGGTGGCATGCTGGTGCGGTTGCGGCGCGGCACATCGACCGTGCGCGATCCGCCAAAACGCTCGCCGGGCAGCATCGTCATGCCCTCGCGCCGTTCGCGTTCGCCCGCCACGGGGCGACGCCCCTCGGCCACGCGGTTGATACGGCGTTCATAGTCCGCGCTGGCGCGGTAGCCGGGCACATAGCGCTCATGCGGCGACAGGGGAAACCAGCCGACGCCGGGACGCTGCTCATGGTTTGTCCCGTGATGGCCGCCGACCCAGCCCACCAGGGCCGGTGCCCACGGCACGCGGCCGCGCTCGCGCCCCGGCGCCCAGCCCCAACGCTGGCCCAGCAGCACCCAGCGGCCATAATGCGAGGGCGCGTAGCCCCACGGTGCATTGTCGACCCAGGTCCAGCCCCATGGCGCGATCCACGTCCAGCGCCCGTCGCTGTACGGCGCCCAGCCGGCCGGCACCGCGCTGGGCAGCCACAGCGGACCATATTGCGCATCGTCCTGCCAGGCACCGTAGCGGTCCAGCTCTTCATAGCCGGTGGTATCGTCCGTGACATAGCGCAAGGCCGGCGCGGCGGAGGACAAGGCTTCGGGCCAGTTGTCGAAAGCGATCCGCTGCAAGGCACCCGTGCGCAACTCCTCGTCCGTCAATTCCGCGCGCTTGCCGGCACGCAAGGTCACGCTGCCCGTCGCGCCATCCACGTCGGCCACCCCGTCGAGCACGCTGACGACGCTGGTGCCGGGCTGGCGCCCCGCCTCGATGCGCACCCAGCCCGGCTGGGTCAGGATCACGCGGGCCTGGGCGGTGGTCAGCTCGAAGCCGCGCAGCGCATCGGGATTGCGCACGCGCACGCTGACCGTGCCATAGCCGAGGTGTAGCTTGAAACTGTCGTCATCGAGCTCGCTCACTTCCAGCTCGGAATCGCCATCGAGGCGCACGGCGGCCGCGCCCACGCGAAATTCCGCCAGCGCGCCGCGCATGGTGCTCAGGCGGTTATCCGTCGTGACGGGCCAGTTCAGCAGGGCGTTTTGCGCCTCGCCATCGCCGGCGCGCACCAGCACCTGCCCTTCGACGGTGGAAATGCGCCCCACGCGGGCAGGCGGGTCCTGCGCCAGGGCGAAGGTGCATGCCGACGACAGCAGCATGGCGCACATGGTGTTCAAGAGGGGGAGAGACAGGATAGGACGCATGGCAGCGCTCCAGGCAAGACGTACAAGGATGATTGCTATCGATTACATCCGCATCGTGCGGGCATCGCAAGCGGGCTTACAAATGTTTGCATGTTGATTGGACTCAGGATGCCGCCTGGCCACCCCGCTTGACGAAGAACAATGCCGTGCCGACGGCCATCAGCAAGCCGCCAAAGAAGCGGTTCTGCTTCTTCACGGCCTTGGCATCGCGGAAAAAGCGCTGCATCGACGATGCCAGGAAAGCGTAGCCGTGCATGACGATCTGATCGATCGTGCACATGGTGACGGCCAGGATCAGCAATTGCGGCAGCAGCGGCGCCGTGGGGCTGATGAATTGCGGCAACACCGCCACCATGAAGATGATGCCTTTCGGATTCGTCACGTTGGTCAGAAAACCCGTCAGCACGCGCCGGCGCATGGACGGCACCACCGCGTCGGCATGCAGGTCGCCCGTCACCGCCACCCTGGCGCGCCACTGCGACAGGCCCAGGTAGATCAGATACAAGGCGCCCACCGTCTTGACGATATTGAACGCCACTTCGGACGCCAGCAGCAAGGAACCCACGCCGGCGCCGGCGATGCCCAGCACCACCAGCAGCCCCAGCTGCAGGCCGAGGATGGTGGCGCTGGCCTTTCTGACCCCGTAGGACAGGCCGTGCGACATCGACAGCACGGCGCCCGAGCCGGGCGAAACGGCAATGATGGAGGCGGCGATGACAAAGGTGATCCAGGTGGCAAAGTGCATGCGGTATCCAAAAATGCTGACAAGGAGCAATTTTAACCCGGCCCGTGCGGCCCTGCCGGCCCTGCCTGAGGTAAGATCGCAAGGATGCCTTACCCACGTCACCCCTTGCCGTACAACCAAGAATAACATCATGAAAAACAACACTTTCCTCGCTCCAATATTTCCTGTCACCACTGCGGGAGCGCGCTGAGATGGCCGGCTCCAGCCTGCTGGCCCTGCTCGACGACATCGCCAGCATCCTCGACGACGTTTCCCTGATGACCAAGGTAGCCGCCAAGAAGACGGCCGGCGTGCTCGGCGACGACCTGGCCCTGAACGCGCAGCAAGTGGCCGGCGTGCGCGCCGAGCGCGAATTGCCCGTCGTGTGGGCCGTCGCCGTCGGCTCGCTGAAGAACAAGGCCATCCTCGTGCCCGCCGCGCTGGCCATCAGCGCGTTTGCGCCGTGGGCCATCACGCCGCTCTTGATGGTGGGCGGCGCCTACCTGTGCTTCGAGGGCTTTGAAAAGATCGCGCATAAATACCTGCACCCGGATGACAGCCACAAGGCCGAGCTGGCACAGGCGCTGCGCGACCCGCAGGTCGACCTGGTGGCGCTGGAAAAGGACAAGATCAAGGGCGCCATCCGCACCGACTTCATTTTGTCGGCGGAAATCATCGTCATCGCCCTCGGTACGGTGGCCGCGGCCACCTTCGCCGAGCAGGTGGCCGTCGTCGTCGGCATCGCCCTCATCATGACGGTGGGCGTGTATGGCCTGGTGGCCGGCATCGTCAAGCTCGATGACGCGGGCTTTTATCTGGCCGCGCGCAAGGGAGCGGGCGCGCTGATGAACGGCGTGCGCGCATTTGGCCGCATGCTGGTGTCGGCGGCGCCGAAACTGATGAAATTCCTGTCCGTGGTGGGCACGCTGGCGATGTTCATGGTGGGCGGCGGTATTTTGACGCACGGCTGGCCGTGGGCCAGCACCATGCTGCACCACGCGGAAGTAACGGTGGCCGGCGTGGCCGGCATCGGCCCCGTGCTGGCCGCCGTCACCCCCAGCCTGATCAACGCGGTGGCCGGCCTCATCGCCGGTGGCCTGGTGCTGGCCGGCGTCACGGCCGTGTCGGCTTTATTACGCATGATCAAGCCAAACAAATAAGCCTTCTGGTCTGATGGGGCGGCAGGCGCATCCGTGCCGGCCGTCCCGGCCATGCCGGCGGCGCCTGCCTGCCCATGGAGACCCTATGCAGCCTTCCCCCATCCAACGCCGCAGCAGCGCCTTCATTGCTGCCTCCTGGGCGGCACCGCTGATCGGCGCCATCACCTATTTGACCGGCCTGTGGAATGCCACCCTGCAAAACAGCGAAAAGGGCTTTTATGCCATGGCATTCCTGCTCAGCCTGTTTGCCGCCGTGGCCGTGCAAAAGAATGTGCGTGACATGGCACGCGCCGCACCCGCTACTTCTGCCGAGGCGCCGGGAACTTAAACAGCAGCGGCGCATCTATTCTGTATCCATGTCGGGAGAGGATGATGGGCGACCAGCAGAAACGTCTACAGATGGCACTGGAAGCTGCGCACATGGCCATCTGGGATTCGCGCATCGTCGCTGGCCAGGTCATCGACGGCACGGTCATCTGGTCGGCCAGGGGTGCCGCCTTGCTGGGCCTGGAAGAACATGCGCTGACGCAGCCGTTCCGCAGCTTTCTCGACAGCGTGCATGCCAGCGACCGCGACAAGGTGATCAAAGTGCTGCAAGACGGCGTGCGCCGGCGCGGCGGCTACGCCCTGCAATACCGGGTCATCTGGCCCGACGGCAGCGAACACTGGCTGGCGGCCAAGGCGCAGGTCTTCGTGGATGGCGCCGGGCATCCCGAGCGCACCCTGGGCATCATCTGGGATGTCACCGAGCACATACTGCGCGAACTCATGATCGCCGAGCGCAAGGAACTGGCCGAAGTGACGCTCAGCTCCATCGGCGACGGCGTCATCACCACCGATCCGCAGGGCAAGACGCGCTACCTGAACCGCGTGGCCGAGCAATTGACGGGCTGGAGCAGCGACATGGCACAGGGCCTGGACATCGGACTGACCTTGCCGCTGGCCGATGAACGCACAGGCGAAGCACGCGAGCACGTGGCCATGCGCTGCCTGCAACAGCGCCAGGCCATCGGTATTTCCCCACGTTCGCAGCTGATCACGCGCGAAGGCCGGCGCATCGCCATTGAAGAGTCCGCCGCGCCCATCTGGTCGCGCGACGGTGAGATCCTCGGCGCCGTCGTCGTGTTTCGCGACGTCAGCCACGAACGCAAGCTGAGCCAGCAATTGTCGTGGCAAGCCACGCACGATGCCCTGACGGGCCTGATCAACCGGCGCGAATTCGAACACCTGGTGGCGGGCGCACTGCATACGGCCAAAGAAAGCGGCCACACGCATGCGCTGCTGTACCTCGACCTGGACCAGTTCAAGGTCATCAACGACACCTGCGGCCATGGCGCCGGCGACGTGCTGCTGCAACTGCTGGCCAAGATGCTGCAGGGGAAGATGCGCGACAGCGACATCCTGGCGCGCCTCGGCGGCGACGAGCTGGGCGTGCTGCTGCCACACTGTCCGCTCGAGCATGCGCGCCTGATCGGCGAACAGCTGCGTCAAGCCATCCACGAATTCCCCTTCGCCTGGGACGAACGCAGCTTCGAGCTGGGCGTGAGCATCGGCATCGCGGAAATCAACCAGGACAGCAAATCCATGAGCGAGCTGCTGAGCGCCGCCGACCAGGCGTGCTACCTGGCCAAGGAGCAGGGCCGCAACCGCATCCATGTCTACCAGGAGTCGGACGTCATGCTGGCGCAGCGGCATGGCGAAATGCTGTGGATTTCACGCCTGAACGAAGCGTTCACGCACGACTACTTCCGCCTGTACGCCATGCCCATCGTGCACCTGCGCGACAGCCCGGAACAACATGATGAAGTGCTGATCCGCATCCGCAACGGCAAGGGCGACCTGATCTTGCCCGGCGCCTTCATTCCTGCAGCCGAACGCTACGACATGATGCTGTCCATCGACCGCTGGGTCATCCGCGCCGTCTGCCAGCATATCCAGAGCGTGCGCGACAGCCTGCCGCCCTTGGCCGCGCTGGCGGAAAGCCGGCGCCGGGCACCGGCGCTGTATTCCGTCAACCTGTCGGGCATGTCGCTGGCCGACCCCGGCCTGCACGACTACATCACGGCGCAGTTCGTGCAGTACGCGATTGCGCCCGAACAAATCTGCTTTGAAATCACGGAAACGGCCGTCATCGCCAACCTGCCAAAAGCGCAAGTGTTCATGCGCCAGCTCAAGGCCATGGGTTGCCGCTTCTCGCTCGACGACTTCGGCAGCGGCTTTTCCTCGTTCGGCTACCTGCGGGCACTGCCCGTCGACTATTTAAAGATCGACGGCATCTTCGTGCGCGGCATCGCCACCAATGCCATCAACCGCGCCATGGTCAAGGCCATCAATGAAGTAGGCCACGTCATGGGCTTGAAAACGGTGGCCGAATACGTGGAAAACGCGGAAACCCTGGCCATCATCCGCGAACTGGGCGTCGACTACGCGCAAGGCTACGCCGTGGGCGGCTTGCGGCCCCTGACGGCGGGCGTGGATTAGCCTCCACCGGCAACCAGTAGCTTTAAAACAATGCCGCATTGCTATCCCTAAATGCGTGCAAGCACGACCAATCTGGAGGATTTTGATCTACATCAATAAATTTGCGCAGGCGACTCCTTACACTGATCTCCATTCTTGCAATCGTGCAAGTCTTACTCACAAATTAGCTCTTTAACTGATCAGGAAGCCGCGACCATGCGCCAAAATTTGCCAGTGACTAACCGTGAAGTTCTCGTCTTGGACGATCAGGCCATCGTGTCGAAAACGGATATGAACGGCAATATCGTGTATGTGAATCCGTACTTCAGCCAGGTCAGCGGCTTCAGCGAGGCAGAGCTGATCGGTTCGCCGCAAAATATCGTGCGCCACCCGGACATGCCGGCCGAAGCGTTTGCCGACATGTGGACCTCGATCCAGGCCGGCACGCCGTGGACGGGCCTGGTCAAGAACCGTTGCAAGAACGGCGACTTTTACTGGGTGCGCGCCAACGTCACGCCCATCCGCGAAGCAGGCAAGACCATCGGCTACATGTCGGTGCGCGTGAAGGCTGACAAGGATCAGGTCAAGGCGACCGAGGAAGCCTACGCGGCCATCCGCAACAAGGAAGGCGGCAACATTGTCATCAAGAACGGGCAAATCGTGCGCCCGGGCCTGGCGCACCTGCTGCACAACCTGACGCACATGTCGCTCAACCTGCGCATCTGGGCCGCCACCTCCATCGTCAACTGTCTGCAACTGCTGGTGTGCGTCATCAGCCTGTTCGCCAGCGGCGGCAAGATCACCAATTACGCCATCTTCGGCGCCACCCTGTTCGGCTTCCTGATCAACGTTTTCCTCTGGTACACCTTGCGCATGTCCGTGCTCAAGCCGCTGGGCAAGGCCCTGAACGGCGCGCGGGCAATTGCCGCCGGCGACCTGTCGGGCAGTTTCGAAACGGACAGCACGGATGAAATGGGCCAATTGCTGCGCGCGCTGCAACAGATGAACAGCAACCTGATCGCCACCATCCGCGACGTGCGTATCAACGTGGAAACCATGGCCGTGGCCACCAAGCAAATCGCCGCCGGCAATATGGACCTCTCGGGCCGCACGGAATCGCAGGCGGCCAGCCTGGAAGAGACGGCCTCGAGCATCGAGGAATTCTCGTCGACGGTGAAACAGAACGCGGACAACTCGGTGCAGGCGAACGAGCTGGCCGTGGCCGCCTCGAAAGTGGCGGTGCAGGGTGGCGAGATCGTTTCCGAAGTGATCACCACCATGGACGACATCAACACCTCGTCGAAGAAAATTGTCGACATCATCGGCCTGATCGAAGGCATCGCCTTCCAGACGAATATCCTGGCCCTGAACGCGGCCGTGGAAGCGGCCCGCGCCGGCGAACAGGGCCGGGGCTTTGCCGTGGTGGCGGGTGAAGTGCGCAACCTGGCGCAGCGCTCGTCCGTGGCAGCCAAGGACATCAAGCAACTGATTGAGATTTCCGTCGGCAAGGTGGGCGCCGGCATGCTGCAGGTGAACCGCGCCGGCGCCACGATGGAGCAGGTGGTCAGTTCCGTCAAGCAAGTCACCGCCATCATGCAGGAAATTTCCATCGCCTCGCGCGAACAGAGCATCGGCGTCGACCAGGTCAACCAGGCCATCGCCCACATGGACCAGGTGACGCAGCAGAACGCGGCCCTGGTGGAGGAAGCCGCCGCCGCCGCCACGCGCCTGGCGGAAGAAGCGGCCAGCCTGTCGCAAGCCGTGAGCCTGTTCAATTTCGGCAAGATGCCGCCACCGCGCCGCGTCGCCATGCCTGGCGGCAAGGGAGGCGCCGCGAACACGGGCAAACCCGCCGCTCTGAAACGCCTGGCCGCTTAACACCTTTCAAGACCTTATACACATCATGCCTACACTACTCAGCAGTGCTTCCGCCGACCTGGACGCCGTCGTCGAATTCGACCCGGTCATCATCGGCAAGATGAGCCAGTCCGGCCCCCGCTACACCTCATATCCGACCGCCGACCGTTTCAGTGCCGACTTCGGCTACGGCAACTTCCTCGAAGCGCTGGCCGCGCTGCGCATGCGCGGCGGGCGCCGTCCGCTGTCGCTGTACGTGCACGTGCCGTTCTGCGACACCCTGTGCTACTACTGCGCCTGCAACAAGATCATCACCAAAGACCGCAGCAAGGCCGCCACCTATCTCAGCTATCTGAAACAGGAAATCGCCATGCAGGGCAAGCTGTTTGCCGGCATGAACCAGATCGAGCAGCTGCATTTCGGCGGCGGCACGCCGACCTACCTGAGCGAAAAGCAGATGGATGAGCTGATGTTGCATTTGCGTCAGCATTTCGAGTTCGCTTCCGATGAAGACGGCGAGTATTCGATCGAAATCGACCCGCGCACCGTGTCGCGCGAACGCGTGTTTTCGCTGCGCGCACAAGGCTTTAACCGCATCAGCCTGGGCGTGCAGGATTTCGATGCCGACGTGCAAAAAGCCGTCAACCGCATCCAACCGGAAGCGGAAACGGTGGCCATCATGCAGGCCGCGCGCGACGCCGGTTTCCGCTCGGTCAGCATCGACCTGATCTACGGTTTGCCCAAGCAAAACCTGGAGACCATGACGGAAACCTTGCGCAAGGTGATCAGCGCCAGCCCCGACCGCATCGCCCTGTACCACTACGCGCACATGCCGCACCTGTTCAAGCCACAGCGCCGCATCCTCGACGCCGACATGCCCGACAGCGCCACCAAGCTGGCCATGCTGGGCCTGTGCATCGCGCGCCTGACGGCCGCCGGCTATGTCTACATCGGCATGGACCATTTCGCCAAGCCGACGGACGACCTGGCCGTGGCGCAGCGCCAGGGCCGCTTGCACCGCAACTTCCAGGGTTATTCGACGCGCGCGGAAGCCGATCTGATCGCCTGCGGCGTGTCGGCCATCAGTTCCGTCGGCGCCGTCTACAGCCAGAATGAAAAGACGCTGGACGCCTACTACGAAAAGCTCGACGAAGGCGTGCTGCCGATCGCGCGCGGCATCAAGCTCGATACCGATGATTTGTTGCGCCGTATCATCATCCAGATGTTGATGTGCAATTTCGAACTGTCGATCGCCACCATCGAGCAAGCCCACCCCGTCAAATTCCGCAGCTATTTCGCCGCCGAGCTGGAAAAGCTGCGCGAACTGGCCCGTGACGGCTTGCTCGTCATCGAGGAAGACTGGCTGACGGTGACGCCGAAAGGGCGCTTGCTGATCCGCAATATCTGCATGGTCTTCGACCGCTACCTGACGCAAGCCCGCGCCAACGCGGCGCCGGATGCGGTGCAACCGCTGCGCTACTCGAAAACGGTGTAACGCCGCCCGATGAACGCCCTCAGCCTCGTGCCCATGTTCATGGTCGGCCTGGCCGGCAGCGTGCACTGCATCGGCATGTGCGGCGGCATCGTGGGTGCCCTGTCGATCAGCGGCGGTGCACCGGCGGCGCCCACGCGCCCCGTGATTGCCATCGCCGTGGCGCGCCCCGCATTGCAGACAAGCTTGCAATCGAACGTGCTGCGCGTGCTGGCCTACAACGGCGGGCGCATCGCCAGCTACATGCTGGCTGGCGCACTGGCCGGCAGCCTGGCGGGCGCGGGCATGCTGCACATGGCTTCCCTGCAAGTGGCCGGCTACTGGCTGGCCAACCTGATGCTCGTCGCCCTGGGCCTGTACCTGATGGATGCCTGGCGCGGCCTGGCGCATCTGGAAGCGGCCGGCAATATCGTCTGGCGCCGCGTGCGCCCTTTGTTGAAACCCCTGATGCCGATGGATACGCCGCTAAAAGCGCTGGCCGTGGGCGGCCTGTGGGGCTGGGTGCCGTGCGGCATGGTCTACAGCGCCCTGCTGACGGCCATGCTGCAAGGTTCGGCCCTGCAAGGCGCCGCCGCCATGGCCGCCTTCGGCCTGGGCACGCTGCCCATGCTGCTGGGCATGGGCTTGCTGGGCACGCGCCTGCGCGCGCAGATGCAGCGCCGTCCCGTGCGCATCGCCAGCGGCTTGCTGGTGCTGGGCTTTGGCTTGCTGGGCCTGCTGCGCGCCGCGAATGGCGTGTCGCTGGGCTGGCTCGACGCCCTGTGCGTCACTGGCCATCCATGAAAAGATGCATGAAAACAAACCTATGAATGCTGTGTTACAACCGTCCGCCTGCTTCCATTGCGGCTTGCCCGTGCCCAGCGGTTCCAACTGGCACGTCACCATCGACGAACTGCCGCGCGCCATGTGCTGCCCCGGCTGCGAAGCGGTGGCGCAAACCATCGTCGACATCGGCCAGAGCGCGTATTACCGCGACCGCGACGAATACGCCGTCAACGCATTTGATGCCACCCTGATGCCGCCCGAATTGCGTTTGTACAGCAATGACGACGCGCAATTCGCGCGCGACGCCAGCAGCTGCGAAGCGACCTTGTCCGTCGAAGGCATCCGCTGCGCCGCCTGCGTCTGGCTGATCGAACGCCAGCTGACGCGCCTGCCCGGCGTGCAGGCGGCCAGCCTGAACGTCGCCACCGAGCGCCTGTACGTGCGCTGGAGCCGCGCCGAATGTGAACCGGGCGACATCCTGCAAGCCGTGCGGCAAGTCGGCTACACGGCGTATCCGTATGATGCCGTGCGCCATGGCGAGCGCCTGCAAAAGGCCAGCAAGACCCTGGGCCGCCAGCTGTTCGTGGCGGGCCTGTCGATGATGCAGGTGATGATGTACGTGGCGCCCGCCTACCTGGCCGCCGAGGACGGCACACTGGACGACAGTATGGCCAGCCTGATGCGCTGGGCCAGCCTGCTGCTCACCTTACCGGCCATCTGCTATTCCGCCATGCCGTTTTTCCAGGGCGCCTGGGCCAGCCTGCGCGCACGCACGCTGGGCATGGACGTGCCCGTGGCGCTGGGCATCCTGGCGGCCTTCTTCGGCAGCGTGGTGGCGACCTTTACGGGCCGCGGCGAGGTGTATTACGACTCGGCCACGATGTTCATCTTCCTGCTGCTGTGCAGCCGCTATTACGAGCTGCAGGCGCGCCGCAAGGCAGCCTCGGCGCTGGAGCGCTTGCAGCACGCCTTGCCCGCCTCCGCGTCGCTGATGGCGGGCTTTCCCGACCACCGCGCCACCATCCTGGTGCCGGCCGGCAGCCTGGCAGTGGGCGACATCATTTTAGTCAAACCGGGCGAGGCAATCGCCGCCGACAGCGTCATCATCGAAGGCACGAGCGCGCTCGATTTATCGCTGCTGACGGGTGAGAGCGCGGCCCAGCGGCGCAAGACGGGCGAGCAGGTGCCGGGCGGGGCCATCAACGCCAGCGCGGCATTGATCCTGCGCGTCTTGAAACCGGCGCGCGAAAGCACCTTGTCCGATTTATTGAAACTGATCGAGCGGGCCGGCAGCGGCAAGCCGCAGATCGCGCAGTGGGCCGATAAAGTGGCCGCCTGGTTCGTGCTGGGCCTGCTGCTGTTTGCCGTCGCCGTGTTCGCCTTCTGGAGCTGGCACGATGCGTCGCGGGCCTGGCCCGTGGCCATCGCCGTGCTGGTCGTGTCGTGCCCGTGTGCGCTGTCTCTCGCCACGCCGACGGCGCTGGCGGCCGCCACCGACAGCCTGCTGCGGCGCGGCGTGCTGATCGTCCAGCCGCATGTGCTGGAAACCTTGCACCGCGCCACCCATATCGTCTTCGACAAGACGGGCACCCTGACCCTGGGCCGGCCCGTGCTGCAACAGATCGAGGGACTCGGCAGCATGACGGAGGACGCCTGCCTGCAGGTGGCCGCCGCGCTGGAAGCGGGCAGCGCCCATCCGCTGGCACAGGCGATCCTGGCCGCCGCCGAAGTGTTGCCAGGACAGCAGCCGCGCGCGCATGCGGAACAATTGCAGGAAGTGCAGGGCCAGGGACTCGAAGGCGTGATCAATGGCGTACGCTACCGCCTGGGCAATGCGGCCTTTGTCGCCGCCATCGCCGGGCCGCCGCTGGGCGACACGGCCGTCGGCATGCAAGGCATGACGCCGCTGTACCTGGGCACGCAGGGGCGCTGGCTCACGCGTTTCCTGCTCAGCGATGCGCTGCGCCCGGAAGCGCGTGAAGTGGTCGCGTATTTCCAGCGGCGCGGCAAGCAAGTCGTGCTGCTGAGTGGCGACCAGGAAGCGCTGACGCAAAGCGTGGCGACGCAGCTGGGCATCAACACGGCGTGCGGCGAATGCCTGCCCGATGAAAAACTCGATTTCGTGCAGCAATTACAAGCGACGGGCGCCGTCGTGGCGATGGTCGGCGACGGCATCAACGACGCCGCCGTGCTGAGCGGCGCCGACGTCTCGTTCGCCATGGGGTCCGGCGCCGCGCTGGCGCAGGCGCATGCGGACACGGTGCTGCTGTCGAGCCAATTGGTTTCCGTGCTCGACACGGCGAAAACGGCGGCGCGCAGCATGCGCATCATCCGCGAAAACCTGGGCTGGGCCACCCTGTACAATCTGACGGCCATCCCGGCCGCCGCGCTGGGTTACCTCAACCCCTGGCTGTCCGGCGTCGGCATGGCTGCCAGCTCGGCGGTCGTCATCGCCAACGCCCTGCGCTTGCGGAAAGCCTGAACATGGAAGCACTGTACCTCCTCATCCCCTTAAGCGTCGTGGTCGTCTTCATCGCGCTGTGGGTGTATTTCACGGCCTCGGACAGCGGCCAGTTCGACGACCTCGTCGGACCGGGCCTGCGCGTGCTGCAGGACGACGATACGCCGCCGCCGGAAGCGGCCGCCCCTCCGGCCACTCAACGCGAATAGCCTTGCGACCCCGGCCGCGCATCGAAGCGCCGGCCCCACCACGGCAAGAACACGGTATTGCCGCCGCGCGCGCGGAACCACGGCTGTTCGTGGTCGATGGGCCGCACGACGGCCGGCGGCGCCACCACCACGGCAGTCACACTCTCGCTGTCGCTGCTGCCCGCCACCAGCACGGGCCGGCCCACGTGGTTCGCATAAGCGATGGCCAGCGCCACGTTGGTCAGCGCCGTGCCGGCGCCCGTCTCGCCCAGCAAGGCCGTCATGTCGAAGATCTGACGGTTGAAATCGAAGTCGGGCAATTGCTGCGTCAGGCATTGCGCCAGCGGACCAATGCGCTCCGACGAGAACGGATAGACGGCACCCGCATCGTGGATGACGTAGCCGATGGCGTCGTCGTTCAATTGCGCATTGCGGGCGGCAGCGTCGATGCCAGCGCTCCACGCCTGCACGGCGCGCGGGGACTGTCCCTTGTCGGCGGTGAAATCGGCGACCTTGCGCGTAGCGGGAAAGCCCAGCCAGGCCAGCGGCGCGCGATCCGTCTTGTAGCCGGGGCCGGCCAGCACCAGCAAGACCATGTTTTCATTGATCTGCTCATCCTTGGGCGGATAACTGGGCGCATCCCAGTTCATCACCCACACGGTCTTGTCGGGGTTGGCCTGCAGGTAGGCCAGGCCCGCCGCCAAGGACGTGAAGCCCGCATTGGCGCCGCCCATGGTGACGCGCACGTCGGGCGGCGTGGCTGTGGTCCAGGAGTCGGGGAAGGAGGGGTTGCCGATGCTGAAGGCGCGCCTGATTGTATCCTGCACATATTTTCCGGCTTCTATGGGATCGAGACGTCCCGCAGGCAGCGCGTATTCAACGTGGATGCCAGCCAGTTCGCGGCGCGTGGATTTGTCGGTCAGCGAGTGCGCATTGTAAAAATACTCTTTGCAGGAAAAGTAGATATCCCGGAAAAGATAAATCAACTCGGTAATGTATTTGTGATGGTAGCCTTTAAAGGTTTCTGTCCCATCATTACCATAGGCAATCATGCCTATCGATTGCACCTTGCCAAAACGCACGGGGTTCTCTTTCACTTTGCTATCGTCCTTGTTTGGCTTCGCCAGGCCCAGTGTCCACAACAGTTGCCATTCAGTCGGATAGTCGCGCCGCTGCAGGGGATTGAGCCACTGCACGCCCACGACTTGCGCCATGTACGGTTGCTCGGGCGCAGCAGGGATGACGGCGGCAACCAGTGCCGCGACTGGCGTCTTGCTGGCGCAGGCTGACGTTAAAAAAAGCACGGCAAGCGCCAGCAATGCCGGCATCAACAATAGTCGTTTCATCAGCAATCCTTCTTCAAGAGGAACGTCGACTGGCGGGGCCTGCAATACCGACCAAAGTGCAATACCAGACGCAAGACTGAAAACAAAGATGCTCCAGCCCACCCTGCGCGGAAGAGTAGCAATCAAGTTGTACATCAGGATGTCTCCGGGCGCTTGTACATGCGCTCATCCACAATTTCAGAAGGCATGCGCCCTGTGCTGCCATCACTTTTAACCCACTCCAATAACGGCTTTTTCTTAAACAAACCAAGCTTGAAATACTCAAGAAAAATTCTGTTTGGATTACCCCTTTTTTCCAGCTCCTTCAACAATCGCCAATCCGCAATCACTCTCAATTCCCGCATCGCCTCCTCGCTGATATGACACACCCCAATCGCCACGTCATACGCCAGCGCCTTTTCCGCGTGCCAGGGATTGGTCAGGATGGTGGAGTGGTCGGTGGCATGCGTGTCGCAGGTCGCCACCAGTTGCCCCTGGATTTCCTGCTTGCGCCATTCCAAATATTCCGGCGTGGCGGTGGACAGGTCGTCTTCCATCATCGCCTTGCCGTCATTGCCGTCCAGCTTCTCGCGGCGGGCCTTCATGCGCAGGCGGGCATGGTCTTCGTAGCGCAGTGCCGCCTCGGTATCGCGGTCGCCCTGCGGCGTGCCGCCCACGCTTGTATCGGCATACGGCTCGCCTTTCTGACGTGCCTTGCCCGCATGGCGGTGCGTGCCAGGCGGATCGAGATTCTGGTCGAACTGCGGGCTGGGTACGCCAAAGCGCACGGCCTGCGGTGTAAACACTTCCGGCAAGGCGGGCGCCGTCACGGGGATGCGCCAGTCGTCGGGCGGCACGGCATTGATGGGGGTCTTCAGCATCTTCATGAGGGCCGACATGGCGGAGGCCGTGCGCACGCTCGCCGCCTTGCCGGTCGCGCTGATGCTGGCGCGCACGCCCTTGTCTGGATCGTATTTGGAGATCGGCGAATGAGGATGCCAGAAATCGGCGCTGCCCCGCGCGGGCTGGCGATAGTGATTGCTCCAATAGTCATAATCGCCATGCTGGCCAACGGGAAAGCCTTGCGCAAACACCCGCTGGGTAAACACACCGTCGCCGCGCGTGGCCTTGATCTGTTCGGCGCTGAGACCCAACCAGCCGCGCGCACGATGTCGAAAAATGCCGCCAGGGTCTGGCGGCGCGCCTTGCCGCTTTGCCGGCCCACATTGCCATCGACATCCCTGACTTGCCCCTGCAGCCAGCCTTCGGTGTCGTTTCTGCGCAACAGGCTGTACGGAGGGTTGCACAAGACATGAGTATCGGCCACGCAACGGCCACTTTTGCCTGCCGCATCCCGCACGTCGGGCATCTTGTTACCCAGAAACGCGGCAGCGATGCCCACCATATTGCCCTGGCTGTGACACACCAGCGTGATGGGCACGTCGGCCTGCTGCCGGCGGATGGCCGCCACCAGGTGCGCCAGGCGCAGCGCGGCCAGCACGAAGTAGGGGCGCGGCGGGCAGGCATACACGATGCGGTCGTTGACGGGATTCAGATGCTCGATATGGATGAACAGGAAGAGGGCATCGGACAAGCCCTCGCCCCACAGGTCCGGCAGCGAGGAGCAGCCATTGGCGAACGGGCCGCCGCCCCAGTAAGCGTGTTCGTTCAGGTAGACCGAATCGCCATACTGCTGCAATTCCTTGTCGCTGGCCTTGTAGCCCCAGCGGAACTGGATCACGGGCGAGAAATGCGCTTGCGGCACGATGAAGGTGCTGGCCGTATAGTCGGGATCGACATAGCCGTCATCGCTCAGTTCGCTTCGATAGCGCAGCGGCGTCAATTGTCCGGCCTCGGGCGTGGCGTGGCACAGGTGCTCGTTGCAGCGCTTCATGCGCGTGTTCAGGCCCTTGCACAGGCCTGCTTCGGCCGCGCGGTACCACTCGCCGTCGGAATTGACGCCATGCACGAAGATGACGATGCCCGGCGACGGCATTTGCTGCAGGCAGTCGAGCAGGCTGTAGCTGAACAGGGACGTTCCGTTGAACTTTCCCACAACCAACTTAATATCTTCACCATCCGCTGGCGCGCTATCGGCATGACTCATGGCTAGCCCTCATCATGACTGGACCGTCCACTGTAAACCGTTGCTAATCTACATGTTTTAAGCTATATCAAGCCAGCGCTTGCAGGGATCTTGCATGGCTTTTTTTACCCAAATCACAATTTATTTCGATGTCAGTTAGCTATGCTTATTTCATCCGGGGAATTTTGATCCACATCAAAGTTTTTTCGCAGTCAAACACTTACTCTCTGGCCACCATCATAAATAGTAATTCCAGGGAGAGTCTTTGTGGATCAATCGCTGAACTATAACTACAAGATCGTGAAGCAATTCGCGGTCGCTACTGTGGTATGGGGCATCATCGGCATGCTGGTTGGCGTTATCATCGCCGCTCAGTTGGCCTGGCCTGCCCTGAACCTCGACATACCATGGCTGACATACGGACGCTTGCGTCCGCTGCACACGAATGCGGTAATTTTCGCCTTCGGCATCTGCGGCCTGTTCGCCACCTCGTACTACGTTGTACAACGCACCTGCCAGGTGCGCCTGTTTTCCGACAAACTGGCCGCCTTCACCTTCTGGGGCTGGCAAGCAGTGATCCTGTGCGCCGTCGTCACCCTGCCCATGGGCCTGACGCGCGGCAAGGAATACGCCGAACTGGAATGGCCTATCTCCATCCTCATCGCCGTCGTCTGGATCGCCTACGCCATCGTGTTCTTCGGCACACTGATCAAGCGCAAGGTCAAGCATATCTACGTGGCCAACTGGTTCTTCGGCGCCTACATCCTGGCCGTGACGATTTTGCACGTGGTCAATGGCGCCGTCATGCCAGCCTCGTTCACCAAGTCGTATTCCGCCTATGCGGGCGTACAGGACGCCATGATCCAGTGGTGGTACGGCCATAACGCGGTGGGTTTCATCCTGACCGCCGGCTACCTGGGCATGGTCTACTACTTCATCCCGAAACAGGCCGAGCGCCCCGTGTACTCGTACCGCCTGTCCATCGTCCACTTCTGGGCGCTGATCTTCACCTACATGTGGGCGGGCCCGCATCACCTGCACTACACGGCATTGCCTGACTGGACACAATCAATCGGTATGGTCTTCTCGCTGGTCCTGCTGGCACCAAGCTGGGGCGGCATGATCAACGGCATCATGACCCTGTCGGGCGCCTGGCACAAGCTGCGCACCGATCCGATCCTGAAATTCATGATCGTCTCGCTGTCGTTCTACGGTATCGCCACCTTCGAAGGTCCGATGATGTCGATCAAGACCATCAACTCGCTGTCGCACTACACCGACTGGACCGTTGCCCACGTGCATGCGGGCGCTCTGGGCTGGGTGGGCTTCATCACCATGGGTTCGATCTACTATCTGCTGCCACGCCTGGCGGGCCGCACGCAGATGCACAGCACGCGTCTGGTCGACGTGCACTTCTGGGTGGCCACCATCGGCATCGTGCTGTACATCGCCGCAATGTGGATCGCCGGCGTGATGCAGGGCCTGATGTGGCGTGCGGTCAATCCGGACGGCACCCTGACCTACACCTTTGTCGAGAGCGTGAAAGCAACATATCCGTACTACGTGGTGCGCGTGGCCGGTGGCCTGCTGTACCTGTCGGGTATGTGCATCATGGGCTACAACACCTGGATGACCTTGCGCGGCAGCAAACTCCCCGTCGCCCGCATTCCGGAACTGAACGCGGCGCACGCCTGATAGGAGCAAAAGCAAATGAAATTTTCACATGCATGGATTGAGAGAAACCCCTGGCTGCTGATCGCCCTGGTCACGGTAGTGATCAGCATCGGCGGCGCCGTCGAGATCATTCCCCTGTTCTTCCAGAAGAGCACGACGGAACCGGTCGCCGGCCTGAAGCCGTATTCGCCGCTGCGCCTGGCGGGCCGCGACATTTACGTGCGCGAAGGCTGCTACAACTGCCACTCGCAGATGGTACGTCCGCTGCGCGCGGAAACGGAACGCTATGGCCACTATTCGGTCGCTGGCGAGTTCGTGTATGACCGTCCGTTCCAGTGGGGTTCCAAGCGCACGGGGCCGGATCTGGCCCGCGTGGGCGCCCGCTACAGCGATGAATGGCACCGCACGCACTTGAACAACCCGCGCGACGTGGTGCCCGAGTCGAACATGCCGGCCTACCCATGGCTGGCGAAGACCAAGCTGGTGCCTGACGACATCATGCCGAAGATGCGCGCCCTGCAACGCCTGGGCCAGCCGTACAGCGATGCGGAAATCACCGCCGGCCCGGCGCAGCTGCAGGACAAGACGGAAGAAGACGCCCTGGTCGCCTATCTGCAAGGCCTCGGTACATTAATCAAAACAAGGAATTAGCATGGCAATCGAGAACCTGTTTGACAGCGCCAGCAGCGTCATGACGGTGGTTTCCTTTACGACGTTCGTAGGCATCCTGTGGTGGACGTTCAGCCGCAGCAATAGCGACTTCGACGCGGCGGCACGCCTGCCGTTCGACGACGAGGCGCTCGACTACGCGGCCGATGCCGCACCGGCACAAGGGGAGCGCAACCATGGCTGACTTTACCAATGGCTTCTGGAATATCTACATCGTCGTACTGTCCCTGCTGGGCATCATCGGCTGCGGCGTGCTGCTGTACTCGCAGTCGAAAATCAAAGTGGTCGAAGGCGCGCCTGCCGACGGCACCACGGGCCACGTCTGGGACGAGGACTTGAAGGAACTCAATACGCCGATGCCGCGCTGGTGGATGTGGTTGTTCTACATCACCATCGTCTTCGCCCTGGCGTATCTGTTCCTGTACCCGGGCCTGGGCAATTATGCCGGCAGCCTGGGCTGGAAATCGACGGGCCAGTATGAGGAAGAGCTGAAGAAGGCGGAAGCCGACTACGGTCCCCTGTTCAACAAGTACCTGAGCCAGGACTTGAAGACGGTGGCCGCCGATCCGCAGGCGCATGCCATCGGCCAGCGTTTGTTCCTGACCTACTGCGCGCAATGCCACGGTTCGGATGCACGCGGCAACAAGGGTTTCCCCAACCTGACCGACAAGGACTGGCTGTATGGCGGTGAACCCGACATCATCAAGACCACCATCATGCATGGCCGCAATGGGCAGATGCCACCGATGGGCGCCGCCCTGGGCTCCGAAAAGGATGTCGAGAACGTGGCCCATTATGTGCTGAGCCTGTCCGGTTCCACCTCGGACCCCGTCAAATCCGTGCTGGGCAAAGCCAAGTTCGGTGCCTGCATGGCCTGTCATGGCGCCGATGCGAAGGGCAATCAGATGCTCGGTTCGCCTAACCTGACGGACAAGATCTGGCTGTACGGCGGCAGTGCCGATACCATCATGGAAACCGTACGCAAGGGACGCAACAACACCATGCCGGCCTTCAGCGATTTCCTCGGCGAGTCCAAGGTCCACGTGCTGTCGGCCTATGTCTGGAGCCTGTCGAATCCCCAGACGTCCGTGAAATGATGTAATGGAACCTCAAGTCATCAAGATGTATGCGGCCCGCGAGCAGATCTACCCTCGCGAGGCCAAAGGACGCTACGCTACCTGGCGATGGGTATGCGTATGGCTTACTCAGCTGGCGTTCTACGGCTTGCCGTGGTTGACCTGGAATGGCAGGCAAGCCCTGCTGTTCGATTTGACCACGCGCAAGTTCTACATTTTCGGCGTCGTGCTGTGGCCCCAGGATTTCATCTATCTGGCGGCCCTGCTGATCATCTGTGCGTATTTGTTGTTCCTCGTCACGGCCATCGCCGGGCGGGTGTGGTGCGGGTTCTCTTGCCCGCAAACGGTATACACGGAAATCTTCCTGTGGGTCGAACGCCGCATCGAGGGTACGCGCAGCGCGCGCATGGCCCTCGACAAGCAGGGACCGTCCGTGCGCAAGGCCTTCAAGAAGACGGCCAAGCACCTGGCATGGGGCGCCATCGCCCTGTGGACGGGCTTTACCTTTGTCGGCTATTTCACGCCGATCAAGGAACTGGCGCGCGAGGTGACCACCCTCAATTTCGGTCCCTGGGAATGGTTCTGGGTCTTGTTCTACAGCCTGGCAACCTACGGCAACGCGGGCTGGCTGCGCGAGCAGGTGTGCAAATACATGTGCCCCTACGCGCGCTTCCAGAGCGCCATGTTCGACCAGGACACCCTGATCATCACTTACGATGCCAAGCGCGGCGAACCGCGTGGCGCCATCAGCAAGAAGGCTGGCAACAACGACAAGCTGGGCGATTGCATCGACTGCACCCTGTGCGTGCAAGTATGTCCGACCGGCATCGATATCCGCAACGGCCTGCAGTATGAATGCATCGGCTGCGCCGCCTGCGTCGATGCCTGCAATACCGTGATGGACAAGGTCGACCGGCCGCGGGGACTGGTACGCTACAGTACCGACCATGCGATGGAAAACAACTTCAATTCGAAGCAGATCCGCCAGCGCGCCATGCGCCCGCGCGTGCTGATCTACACTTCCATCCTGGCCCTGATCATCATTGCCGTGTGTACCTCGCTGGCCCTGCGCACGCCCCTGAAAATGGACGTGATCCGCGACCGCGGTTCGATGGGACGCGAAGTGGAAGACGGCATGATCGAAAACGTCTACCGCTTGCAGATCATGAATACCTCGGAGCAAACCCAGCACTTTAAAATCAGCGCTTCCGGCTTGCCCGGCCTGACCTTGCTGACGCGCGAAGAGGTGACCTTGCAGCCGACGGAAACGCTGGGTTGGCCGATCCGCCTGCGCGTGCCGCACGGCGTGGGAGAAAAGGGTTCGAACAAGATTGCGATCGAATTGCACTCGCTGGACGACCCGTCGCTGCATGTGCGTGAAAGCGCGGTATTCATCGTGCCGCGTTAACAAGGAAAGGCGGACGGGGACCGGGTGCCCTCGCCGCCGCCATGAAGTTGCAGGAAGGCCAGTCCCCGCATGGGGATTGGCCGATTAAACAGGAGAAATATCATGTCCGACAGTCTCAAGCTGCAAGCCCCCGTTGCCCCGTGGTACAAGCATCGCTGGCCATGGCTGCTGATGATCGGTCCCGGCCTGTCCGTGGTCGTCGGCAGCTGCATGGCGTATATCGCGTTTACGCAGCCCGATGCCTTGGTGGTGGGTGATTATTACAAGCAGGGCAAGGCGATCAACCAGGACTTGCGGCGCGATACGATCGCCAGCGACCTGGCGATGGATACCAGCCTGTCCTATGATGTGGCGTCAGCGCGCCTGAGTGGTTCAGTGCACAGCTTCGGCAAGGCTTACCAGGGTCCGTTGCAGCTGCATCTGGCGCATGCGACCCTGCCGGAAAAGGATATCAAGCTGCTGGTGCAGCCCGATGCGGCCGGCAATTTCTCCGTGGCGCTGCCGATGCTCGAGCGCAGCCGCTGGCAAGTACTGGTGGAAAACGACAAACGCGAGTGGCGCCTGTCCGGCATCTGGACCTGGCCGCTGCAGCGCAGCATCGCGCTGCATGCCGATGAAGAGCTGTAAGCCTTATTTGCAGACGTCCGTGCCGGCCGTGATAGCTTTTAACTTGGCCGGCTGCAAGATCTCGATCTCGCGGTTGGAGACGCGCAGCCAGCCTTCCTTCTTGAATTTCGACAATAAACGGCTGACGCTCTCGATGGTCAGCCCCAGGTAATTGCCGATTTCCTCGCGCGACATGCGCAGCTGAAATTTGCTGGCCGAATAGCCACGCGCTTCATAGCGCGAGGCCAGGTTGACGATAAAGGCGGCAAAACGCTGGGTCGCCTGCATATTGCCCAGCAACAGCATGACGCTTTGCTCGCGCGTGATTTCCTGGCTCATCATGCGATGGAAATGGCGCAGCAGGGTCGGCATATTGCCCAGCAATTGTTCCAGGCTGGAAAAAGGAATTTCACACACTTCGCTGTCTTCCAGCGCCACCGCATTACAGTGGTGGCGGTCGGCGCTGATGGCGTCCATGCCCAGCAGTTCGCCAGCCATCTGGAAACCCGTCACCTGCTCTTCACCGCCCGGATTGATCTGGTACGTCTTGAAGTGCCCCAGGCGGATCGCGTACAGATTCTGGAACGAGTCGCCGATGCGGAACAGCGAGGCACCGCGCACGATCTTGCGGCGGCGGCCGATGATCTGGTCCAGCCTGTCCATGTCGCCCACATCGAGGCCCATCGGCAGGCACAATTGATGCATGCTGCAGGTCGAGCATCGCGCACGCAACGCTTCCACGGTCACTGTGGGCATGGTGGGAGTGAGTAGCGCTTCAGTCATGTCGGTACCTTTTAGAAAATGCAATAACGAGTTTACTGCATACAGGGTTGCCGTGTGCCAATTTCACCGCATTTCCGCTGAATAAACGACGTTCTGACTTTAATTATATGGCAACATCGTTAAAAGCCCATGTGGGAAAGGCAATTTGCGCGGCGCCGCTTGCCAAGTTGATGTATTGATAGGAAAATTCCCGACAGCATTAGCTGCCGCCTGTACCACCCGGTACTGAAAAGGAAATCATGAAGCCTCTCGGCATCAAAGCAAAAGTCGCGCTGGTCACCAGCCTGACCTCGGTCGCCATGATCGCGCTGGTCACCATGATACAGGTGCAGCACATGCGCGCCGACTTCACCCGAGTACTGCTGAGCCAGCAATCTGCCCTGATCACCCGCACCGCTGCCGAGCTCGACGACAAGCTGGGCATGCTGCTGCAGATCGTCACCCTGACGGCCAGGCAGCAGCCGCCGGAACTGATCGCCCGGCCCGCCCAGTTGCGCGAATACTATGCGCGCCGCTCGATGCTGATACTGTTCGACGACGTGCTGGTGCTCGATGCGCAAGGCGCCATCGTGGCCGACATGCCGGAAGTGGCGGGGCGCGCCGGCATCAACGTCGCCGAGCGCGAGTATTTCCAGACCGTCCTGCGCACGCGCCAGCCCATGATCACCGAACCGATGCTGGGCAAGTCGAGCGGCATGCCCATCGTGCAGATGGTGGCGCCCGTGCTCACCGCCGATGGCCAGGTGGCCGGCGTGGTGATCGGTGTGCTGCGCCTGTACAAGGATAACCTGCTGGGACGCCTGCGTTCGGAAAAGATCGGCAAGAGCGGCTATTACTTCGTCCTCACGCGCGGCGCCGTGCCACGCTACGTGCTGCACCCCGAGACCAGCCGCTTGCTGCAGCCGCGCCAGCCGAACGCCAACCTGACCACCACGCAATTGCTGAAGCAAGATGGCGAAGGCAGCATGGTCAGCACCAACAGCCGCGGCATCACGGCCGTCAACAGCTTCAAACGCCTGAAATCGGTGAACTGGCTGCTGGCCGCCTCGCTGCCTCTCGACGATGCATTCGAACCGTTCGATGGCGTGCTGTACCGGCTGGTGCTGTGGAGCGTCCTCGCTTCGCTGCTGGCCGCGTTTATTCTGGGCTGGGTCACCGTGCGCCTGCTATCGCCGCTGGTGCGCCTGCGCGACACGCTGCAAGCCATGCGCACCAGCGGCAGCCGTTTCACGCCCGTGCCGGTGCGGCAGCGCGACGAGATCGGCGAACTGACGGAAGCGTTCAACGGCCTGATGAGCGAACGCGACCGCCTGCAGCAGGAACTCGAAGCGCGCGCGGCGGAGCTGGAGCAGGAGCGCGACCGGGCCGAGGCGGCCAACCGCGCGAAGAGCGATTTCGTGGCCAACATGAGCCATGAAATCCGCACGCCCCTCAACGCCGTGCTGGGCATGGTGTATTTGCTGGGCAATACCAGACTCGATACGGAACAGCGCAAGTATCTGACCATGGTGCGCGTGGCGGGCCAGTCGCTGCTGGGCATCCTCAACGACGTGCTCGACTATTCGAAGATCGAGGCGCGCCGCATGGAATTGTCGCCCGTCGAATTCGACCTCGACGAGGTGATGAACACGCTGGCCACGACGATGACCATGAATGCGGGTGAAAAAGAGCTGGAACTGGCCATCGCCGTCGAGCCCGACGTGCCGCGGCGCCTGATGGGCGACGCCCAGCGCCTGCAGCAGATCCTCGTCAACCTGGCCGGCAACGCCATCAAATTTACCGAGAGCGGCGAAGTGGTGGTGGCCGTCAGCCTGGCCGAAAGCCAACAAGACCGCGCCTGGCTGCGCTTCGAAGTGCGCGACACGGGCATCGGCATGACGGAACTGCAGCAACAGCAACTGTTTGCCGCCTTTTCACAGGGCGACCAGAGCATCACGCGGCGCTTCGGCGGCACGGGCCTGGGCCTGGCCATCAGCAAGCAGCTGATCCACATGATGGGCGGTGATATCGCCGTGGCCAGCAGCGAAGGCAAGGGTAGCCGCTTCTGGTTCAGCGTGCCGTTTGAGATGCTGGCGCAGCCGCCCGAAACGCGGCGCACGCCGGCCCTGGGCCAGCTGCGCCTGCTGGTGGCCGACGATAACCGCACCACGCGCGAACTGATCGTCAAGCTGATCGAGGCCTGGGGCTGGCTGGCCGACGAAGTGGACTCCGGCTTTGCCGCCATCGAACTGTACCGCGAACGCCTGGCGCAGCAACAACCGTACGACGTGGTGCTGGCCGACTGGCACATGCCCGTCATGGACGGCCTAGCCACGGCCAAGGCCATCCGCCAGGCGGCCAGCGGCCAGCGCCAGCCCATCGTGGTGATGGTCAACGCCTTCGCGCGCAACCACCTGGAAGAAATCTCCAGCGCGGCCGAGGCCGATGTCGTGCTGATGAAGCCGATCACGGGTTCGAGCCTGTTCGATGCCCTGCACCAGGCGCTGATCGCCAAGAACGACGGCGGTGAACAGCGCATCTTGCACCAGCCACTGGGCACGGAACTGGCAGGCGTGCATTTCCTGCTGGTGGAAGACAATCATTTGAACCAGGCCGTGGCGCGCGGCATCCTCGAGCACATGGGCGCCACCCTGGACGTGGTGGGCGACGGTTTGCAAGCGGTGGAGCGGCTGCGCACGGAAGCGCTGCGCTACGATATCGTGCTGATGGACATGCAAATGCCCGTCATGGACGGCTTCAGCGCCACCCATATCATCCGCACGGAACTGCGCTTGAACTTGCCCGTGATCGCCATGACGGCCGGCGTGCTGGCGTCCGAGCGCGAGCGCTGCATGACGGCCGGCATCAGCGATTTCATCGCCAAGCCCGTGGTGGTGGAAGAGATGATGGCAGTCATCCTGCGCCACCTGCCGAAGCGCCCGCCCGTGCAGACGGCCGAGCCGGCGCCCGTCGCCGACGAGGAAGTGTTTTCCATGGCGCCGCTGATGCGCGTGATGGGCCGCGATGCGAAAGGGCGCGGCGTGCTGCGGCGCATGGTGGAAGACGCGCTGAACAAGGGCATGACGCCCGTGCGCGACGCCGAAACCGCGTTGCAAACGGGGCGCCACAGCGACGTGGCGCGCATCCTGCACGGCGTGCGCGGCTCCGTCGGCACCCTGGGCACGAAACGCCTGATCCGCGCCGCGTTTGCCACCGAGGAAGCCATCGACGCGGGCCGCCTGGACGAGGTGCCAAGCCTGCTGGCGCAGACGGCGCAGGAACTCGAGCAGGCGCTGGCGGCGGCGGCGAATTGGTTGTCGAGGCTGAAAGATTAAAAGAGTAGGTCGGATTAGCGGGGGCCGCCGAGGTGCGGCACGCCGCGTAATCCGACAACATTGTTGGCGGATCATGTCGGATTACGCGCTTGCGCGCTAATCCGACCTACGCAATTTACGCCGGCACGCCCAGAATCACGCTGGACGCTTTAAAAATTGCCGTCACGCTGCTGCCGATGGCGATGCCCAGGTCGGTGCTGCTCTGGTTGGTGATGATGGCGGCAATCGTGCCGCCGCGCGGCAAGTCCAGCACCACTTCCGTGTTGACGGCGCCCGTCTGCACGCGCGTCACAAGCCCGGCCAATTGGTTGCGCGCCGAAAAGCGCGCCCCTGCGCTGTCCGCCACGAGGATGATCGACGACGCCTTGATCAGCGCAAACGCTTCCGCGCCCGGCACCAGGCCCAGGCTTGCGCTGCTGCCCTGCGTGACGATGGCAACGATGTGCTGGCCGCCTGGCAATGCCAGGGTCACTTCATCGTTGACGGCACCTTGTTTCAGTTCGGCCACCTTGCCCAGGAATTGATTGCGTGCCGTGGTTTTCATGGCCATTCTCCGTATGAGTAAAAGATCGTCGGCGATGCCTTCGGCCTGGCTGCCCAATTGGCGCAGGTAGCGGGCATGCTCGCGCTCGATGATGCGGAAATTGTCGACCAGCTGGCGTCCCCGTTGCGTCAGCCGCGTGCCGCCGCCGCCCTTGCCGCCCGTCAAGCGCTCAACCAGCGGCTCGCCAGCCAGGTTGTTCATCGCGTCGATGGCGTCCCAGGCCGCCTTGTAGCTCATCTTCACAAGCTTGGCCGCCTGCGTGATGGAGCCGCATTCGGCGATGGCGCCCAGCAATTCCACCCTGCCGGCACCACCCAGGTTTTCTCCGCCCACCGTCATCCATACCGAGCCTTGCAGGCCGATTTCCGCTGCCGCCGATTTATCCAATCCGTTCACCCAATGCCATGTGTTCTTCCCTGTTATCGATCTGTCCGTCACGCAAGTACAGCACATGCTCACCCAGGATGCGCGCATCTTCCGGATCATGGGTGATCAGGATCATGGGCACGTCCAGGCGCTGCTGCCACTGGCTCAGTTCCAGGCGCATTTTGACACGCAGGGCCGGATCGAGGGCGGCAAACGGCTCGTCGAGCAGCAGCGCGTTTGGCTCGGCCACGAGTGCCCTCGCCAGCGCCACCCTTTGGCGCTGGCCACCGGACAACTCGTCGGGATACTGGTGCGCCAATTCCTGCAAGTGGAAGGCGGCTAGCCAATGCTCGACCTTCTGCAATTTTTCGCGCGCGCGCGGATTGAACCAGCCGCGGCTCAGGCCGAAGCCCACGTTCTGGCGCACCGTCAGGTGCGGGAACAGCGCGTAATCCTGGAACAGGTAAGCGACATTGCGCTGCTGCGGCGGCAAATTGATGCCGGCGGCCGAATCGAACAAGGTACGGCCATTCAGGCGGATATGGCCGGCGTCCGGTGTAAACAGTCCGGCAATGGCTTTCAAGGTCATGCTCTTGCCGGCGCCGGAGGGGCCATACATGGCGATGCGCTGGCTGTTCGAGGTGCATTGCACCTGCATGTCGAAGCGGCGTTTGCCGGAGCGCAAGGTGGCGCGAATGTCGAGGTCGAGTTGCATGGGCATCATCATAGGCCTCATTTGTGCGCGATGCGCCCGGGCGCCAGGCGGCCAGCCGACAGCAGCACCACGATGCAGACAAAGGAGATAATCACGACCAGCGTATTGGCCACGTCGTCCTGGCCCGCCTGCACGGCTTCATACACGGCCACCGACAGGGTCTGCGTCTTGCCGGGGATGCTGCCGGCCACCATCAGGGTGGCGCCGAATTCGCCCAGCGCACGCACAAAACCCAGCAGCACGCCAGCGAGGATGCCGCGCCAGGCCAGCGGCAAAGTCACGCGGAAAAAGATGGCCATTTCCGAGATGCCCAGCACGCGGGCCGCCTGCTCCAGTTGCCCGTCGACGGCCTCGAAGGCGGCGCGCGCCGGCTTGAAGACGAGGGGAAAAGCCACCACCGTGGAAGCGATGACGGCGCCCTGCCAGGTGAAGATGAGGTTGATGCCGAAGTTGTCCTGCAGCCAGATGCCCAGGGTGCCGCGCCGGCCCAGCAACACCAGCAGGTAATAGCCGAGCACGGTGGGCGGCATCACCATCGGCAGGGTCAACAGGGCGTCGAGCAGCTCACGCCCGGGAAAACGCGTGCGCGCCAGCAGATAGCCCGTGCCGATGCCGAGCAACAGATTGAGCGCCGTGGCCCAGGCCGCTACTTTGAGCGACAGGGCCAGCGCGGTCCAGGCGATATCCATGTGCAGTCGTTTTACTTTATGGCTTTTTAAACCCGTATTTGGCCAGGATGGCTTGCGCCGGCGCCGTCTGCAGGTAGCTGACGAAGCGCTTCGCTTCGGCCGCATTGCCGCTGCCCTTGATGGTGGCGATCGGATACAGCACGGGCGAGGCCAAAGGCACCTCCAGCACCACGTTGACCTTGTCTTTCATGATGGCCGCGTCGGTGGCGTAGACAAAGCCCGCATCGACTTCGCCGCGCGCCACATAGTCGAGCGACTGGCGCACGTTCTGCGTGCCGATGGCTTTCGGCTGCACGGCGTCCCACAACTGCGCCTTCTTCAGCGCGCCTTCGGAGTAACGGCCGACGGGCACGCTGGCCGGGTTGGCGATGGCCACGCGGGTCACGCCCTTGTGCGTCAGGTCGCTCAAGCTCTTGATGCCCAGCTTGCTATCGTGCGGCACGATCAGCACCAGGCTGTTGCTGACGAAATCCTGGCGGTCGGCCGGCAGCACCAGACCCTGCTTTTGCGCAGCATCCATGGTTTCCTGGTCGGCCGAAGCAAACACGTCCACGGGCGCGCCCTTGACGATCTGCTGCAGCAGCACGCCCGAAGCGGCGAAGTTCAAGGACACCTTGCTGCCCGGATATTGCGCCTCATAGCCTTGCGCCGCATCCTTGAACGCATTCGTCAGGCTGGCCGCGGCCGACACCACCACTTCGCCGGCAAAGGCGGAGGTGGCGGCAGTAGCGAGGAGGGCGGTGCCGAGGAGCTTGGCGAGGGAAGTGAGGCGCATGATCGTATCCTTGATGAGAAGAGAACCAGGCCCGTAATATACACTGATATATAACGTTCTGCCATGGTGCAAGTCAAGACAGCGCAAGGCGCATTCCCTGATATACTGTATATAAACACAGTATATCGAGGCGCACCATGGAATTGACGGACAAGCTGGAAATCCTGGCCGACGCGGCCAAGTACGACGCGTCCTGCGCCAGCAGCGGTGCGCCCAGGCGCGACTCCATCGGCAAGGACGGCTTTGGCGCCACTACGGGCATGGGCATCTGTCACAGCTACACGCCGGACGGGCGCTGCGTCTCGCTGCTGAAAATCCTGCTGACCAATTACTGCCTGTACGATTGCCAGTACTGCGTCAACCGGCGCAGCTCGAACGTGCCGCGCGCGCGGTTTACCGTGGCCGAAGTGGTCAAGCTGACGAGCGACTTTTACCTGCGTAATTACATCGACGGTCTGTTCCTCAGTTCCGGCATCATCCGGTCGGCCGACTACACGATGGAGCAGCTGGTGCAGGTGGCGCGCGAGTTGCGCGAGGTACACCAGTTCCGCGGCTATATCCATCTGAAAACCATCCCCGACGCCGACCCGGCCCTGATCGCGCAGGCGGGCCGCTACGCCGACAGGCTCAGCGTGAATATCGAACTGCCGACGCAGGACAGCGTGCAAAAACTGGCGCCGGAAAAAAGCGTGCACACGATCAAGCTGGCCATGGGCGCCATCCGCCGCAAGCTCGATGAGAAAGCGGAAGAACCGCGCTCGCCCCGTTTCGCGCCGGCCGGGCAAAGCACGCAGATGATCGTCGGCGCCGACGCCAGCGACGACCAGCAGATCCTCTCCACGGCAGAGACCCTGTACGGCAGCTACAAGCTCAAGCGCGTGTACTACTCGGCCTTCAGCCCCATCCCGGACAGCCCGAAAAGCGTGCCGCTGGCGCCGCCGCCGATGCTGCGCGAACACCGGCTGTACCAGGCCGATTTCTTGCTGCGCAGCTATGGTTTCCAGGCCAGCGAATTGCTGCCCGCCAGCGGTGGCAACCTGGCGCTCGATATCGATCCGAAACTGGCTTGGGCGCTCGCGCACCGCGAACATTTTCCGCTGGACTTGAACCGCGCCGCGCAGCACATGATCGCGCGCGTGCCCGGCATCGGCCTGCGCAACGCGCAGCGCATCGTCGACCTGCGCCGGCTGCGGCAGGTGCGCTACGCCGACCTGTCGCGCTTGCGCTGCAGCATGAAGAAAATCGCCCCCTTCATCATCACGGCCGATTACTTTCCCGCGCGCGACACCACCGCCTCGGAGCACCTGCGCCGCGCCATGGCCGATGCGCCGCAGCAGCTGAATCTGTGGCCGGAACTGCAGGCAGCATGAAAGAAGTCAATGAGCGCGTGGTGCGGCTGGCGCAATCGTTCGACGCATGGCGCGCGGCGGCGCGCGAACTGATCGCGCGTGGCGTGCCACCTGCGGACGTGGCCTGGCAGTCGCAAGCGGGCGATGGCGACCTGTTTTCCTCCACGCCGGATGCCACGGATACCAGCGCGCCGCCGCTGCGCCTGCCCCGTCCCCTGGTGGAACTGCTGGAAAACGCCGCCTGTTTCAACGTGCATGACCGCTGGGCCTTCTTGTATCAGGTACTCTGGCGCTGGCAGCAGGGCCAGCACGACGTGCTCTCGCCGGCCGACGCCGACGGCGCGCGCCTGCACGCCATGGCCAAGGCCGTCCGGCGAGAAGAGCACGACATGCATGCGTACGTGCGCTTCCGCGAACGCAGCGAGGCCGAGGGCGCACCCCGCTTCGTCGCCTGGTTCGAACCCGTGCACGAGGTGCTGCCGCAGGTGGCGCGCCACTTCGCGCGCCGCATGGGATCGACCAGCTGGATGATCGCCACGCCGACGGCCAGCATGCTGTGGGACGGTCAGACCTTGCACGCGGGGCCGGCCCTGCTGCGCGGCGCGGCCGAGATCGACGATGCGGGCGAAGCGCTGTGGCTGACCTACTACCGCAGCATCTTCAACCCCGCGCGCGTGAATGCCGACTTGCTGCACAGCCACATCCCTTCACGCTTCTGGAAAAACCTGCCCGAAGGCGCCATCGTGCCCGCCATGCTCAGCGGCGCGGCCAACGGCGAGCGGCGCACGGGCCAGACGGCCACTGTCGGCCAGCGCAGCGGCGCGGCCATGATTCCGATTTCGGCCGAGCGCGCCCAGCCCGCGCGCGACGCGCCCACGACGCTGGACCAGTGCCGCCGCTGCGAATTGTGGCAGCACGCCACGCAAGCCGTACCCGGAGTGGGTCCGCAAACCGCCCGCATCATGCTCGTCGGCGAACAACCGGGCGACCAGGAAGACCTGGCGGGCCTGCCGTTTGTCGGCCCGGCCGGCGCACTGCTGGAGCAGGCACTGCGGGAAGCGGGCGTGGCGCGCGACAGCCTCTATCTGACCAACGCCGTCAAGCATTTCAAGTGGGAACCACGCGGCAAGCGCCGCCTGCACAAGACGCCCGCGCAGCGTGAAATCCTCGCCTGCCATGGCTGGCTGGAAGAAGAGATCGAGCGGGTCCAACCACAGGTGATCGTCGCGCTGGGCAGCACGGCATTGAAATCAATAATGCAAGATGGCGCGGCGAGCATGACGCCGCTGCTCGGCACGCCGGCGCAGCACGATGGACGCTGGGTGGTCAGCGTGTATCACCCGGCGTATGTGCTGCGCGCGCTAGACGAGGCGAGCCGGCGGCAGGCGTATCGCGTGATCGTCGAGGGCTTGCAGCACGCGTTGACGCTATTGCAGGACTAGCATTATCGCGTCGTCGCCGGCACTTCCCGCTCCTCATCGCGCCGCGCATAGCGCTGCGCAATCACGGCGCAGATCATCAGCTGAATCTGGTGGAACAGCATCAGCGGCAAAATCACCATGCCCAGCGAGTGGGTGGCAAACAGCACCTTGGCCATCGGTACGCCGCTGGCCAGGCTTTTCTTCGAACCGCAAAAGACGATGGCGATCTCGTCTTCCTTGTTAAAACCCAGGCGGCGGCTGATGAACGTCATCAGGCCCAGGACCAGCGCCAGCAGCAAGATGCTGAACACGCCCAGCGCCACCAGCGTTTCCACCGAGATCGTGTGCCACAGGCCTTCGCTGACGGCTTCGCTGAAGGCCGTGTAGACCACCAGCAAGATCGAGCCCTGGTCGACGTATTTCAAGGTGGCTTTATGGCGGTCGACCCAGCGGCCGATCCAGCGGCGCAGGAACTGGCCGGCCAGGAAGGGCAGCAGCAGCTGCATGACGATGGACAGCACGGCGTCCACCGACGACTTGCTTGCCCCGCCTTTCGCCACCAGCAAGCCGACCAGGATGGGAGCAAGAAAAATGCCGATGAAATTCGAGGCCGAGGCGCTGCAGATGGCGGCCGGTACATTGCCGCGCGCCATGGCTGTCAAGGCGATCGACGACTGCACGGTCGATGGCAGGGCGCACAGGAACAGGATGCCCACGTACAGCTCGGGCGTGAGAAAAGTCAGCGCCAGCGGCCGCAGGGCCAGGCCCAGCAGGGGAAACAAAATGAACGTGCTGGCCAGCACCAGCAAATGCAGGCGCCAGTGCATGACGCCGGCCACCACGGCTTCGCGCGACAACTTGGCACCATGCAGGAAGAACAGGGCGCCGATGGCGACGGTGGTGACGTGACCGAAGACCACGGCCGTCGTGCCCGTGCAAGGCAGGAAACTGGCCAGCGCCACGGTGACGAGCAGGGCGATGGTGAAATTATCGGGTTTCAGATTGCGCAGCAGGGCAGCGGGGGAAAAAGAAGACATGCGGTAGCCTGGTAGCGGCCCAGCCTTGCAACACTGCGCCATGGATGACAAAAAGCGCCGGAAACGGCGCCAGTGCCGGCTATTCTAACCCTATTGCCTGGCTACCTGCCTGTCAGCGGACGTGGCTTGTGGACACAATGGCACAAAAAAATGCCCTGTCCGCAGACAGGGCAACCCGGAGTAAAGTACAGCGCGAGGGCGATTAACCGGCGGCTTTGACTTTCAGCTCGTTCTTGATTTCTTTCACGCCGCTCACGGAAGCGACGATCTGCACGACGCGGTCACCCGCTTCGGCGCTCGGTACATCGCCCGACAGGACGACGACACCTTGCTGGGTTGCTACCTTGACTGGCAGGGTAGCGGCTTGCGCATCGGCGCTCAGGGCTGCCTTGGCCGAGGAAGTGATGGTTTCATCAGGGACGGCAGCGGCGGCGTTGGCGGCCACGACAGTCTTAGCAGGAGCTTGTGCTTTTGGTGCGGAGTCAGCGGCATGCGAAGCGGTGATCGAGGCGCCCGACAGTACGATAGCGGCGACCAGGGTATTGAACAGTTTCGATGTTTGCATGGTAGTTCCTCTCAATGAAGTTAAAAGCTTCTTACTTGGCTATAGCAATAAACAGCAACACGTTGAAGCGTCACATCTACCCATACAGCAAGCACCGTGCCAGCTTTTAATTTCCCTTAAAAATCAATTACTTACATGCAGACTCGATTTTTTCAGCCCGTTTCCGCCGGATCCGCCCCGAAAAACCGGCTTTTTTGTCGCCTGACAGCGACAGATTGTGGCAACAATATCAATGTTTTAATATAAGTCTTTGATTAATAACACTTTATTTTTGTCGCTATTCAGCGACAGGGTCGCCATCCCCCCGGAACAGGGCCGGCGTCAGCTCGTATTTCTGCAATAAACGGTAGAACTCCGTGCGGTTGCGGTCGGCCAGGCGGGCCGCATCGGCCACGTTGCCATCCGTCAGGCGCAGCAGCTGAATCAGGTAGTCGCGCTCGAAACGCTGCTTGGCTTCGTTGTAGCTGAGCGCTTCCAGCGACGGCACGCGCAGCGCGCGCTGCACCAGACTCAGGGGCACCAGCGGCGCCGTGGCCAGCGCGCACACTTGCTCGACCACATTGACCAGCTGGCGCACGTTACCGGGCCATGGCGCCGCCACCAGGGCCGTGAGGGCGTCGGGCGCGAAACCGTTCAGGGGTTTCTGGTACTTGGCCGCCAGTTTCTGCAGGAAATGGTTCGCCAGCAGGGAGATGTCTTCGCGGCGCTCGGCCAGCGGCGGTAAGGTCAATGTCACGACGTTGAGGCGGTAATACAGGTCTTCACGGAATTGCCCTTCCGCCATGGCCACGTCCAGGTCACGGTGCGTGGCGGACAAGAGCCGCACATCGACCGGACGCGTCTGGTCGGCACCGACAGGGCGCACGGCCCGCTCCTGCAACACACGCAGCAGTTTGACCTGCAGCGGCAGCGGCATGTCGCCGATCTCATCTAAAAACAGGGTGCCGCCATCGGCCGCCAGGAACAGGCCTTCGCGGTTGCCGACGGCGCCCGTAAACGAGCCTTTGACGTGGCCGAACAGTTCCGATTCCAGCAACTGCTCGGGAATGGCGCCGCAGTTGACGGCGATGAACGGCGCCTTGGCGCGGCGGCTGGCGTTGTGCAGCGCGCGCGCCAGCAATTCCTTGCCCGTGCCGCTGGGGCCACGGATCAAAATACTGGCGTCGGACCCCGCCACCAGCTTGGCTTCGGCCAGCAACTCGGCCATCTGCGCGCTGCGGCTGATCAGCTCGGCACGCCAGCTCTCGTCGCCGGACGCGGGCGCCGGCATGACGGTAGACAAGTTGATGGCATACGCCACTTTTTCCATCAAGAGCTTGCCGTCGAACGGTTTCGTCAGATACGCAAACGCGCCGCGCGCCGTCGCTTCGACGGCATCGGGAATGGTGCCGTGGGCTGTGAGCAAAATGACGGGCAGGGCCGCGTGCTGGCGGCGGATTTCATCGAACAGGGCCAGGCCGTCGCGGCCCGGCAATTGCACGTCGGTAATGACCAGGGCCGGCAATTCCACGGCCAGGCGCGCCAGCGCCGCTTCCGCGCTGCCCACGGCCGTCACGCGATAATTACCCGCCTTCAAGCGGATGGTCAGCAGGCGCAGCAGGTCGGGATCGTCGTCGACCAATAAGATATGGGCCTGCTCGCTCATTTCGGCGCTCCCGCGGCAGGGCGCACGGACAGGCTGCGCTCGATGTTTTTCAGCGCCTCGAGTTTTTCATTGAGCAAGTCGTTGCGGCGCTGGGCGTCGCGCAGCTGCGCATTGAGCTTGTCGATACTCTCGTCCTGGCGGCGCAGTTCCGCATACTGGCTGCTGAGCAATTGCACCAGCGGCGCCAGCAGTTGCGCGTCCTTGCCCGTGGCCGTGGCCAGCGGTTCCAACAAGGCTTGCGCGCGTGCCAGGTCGCCGGGGCCGCGCAAGGTCGCTTGCAGCATGGCGCGGCGAATGGTGTTGGACGGCGCGTGATCGGCCTTCGCCAGGTCCAGCTGTGCTTTCACCAGTTCCGACGGCGTCATCAGGCGCAAGGCGCTCTGATACGCGAGCAGTTCGGTCAGCTGGGGGTCCATCACCACCACCACGCGCGGCGGCGTTTGCACCAGCACGGGCGTCTGGGTGGAAGGCTTGGCGGCGCAAGCGCCCAATAGCAGCGCGCAGGCGGCCATGCCGGCCAGGGAAGTTCTCGTCATCATAAGGGCAGTTCTATCCGAAAATGCGCGCCAGCCTGGCGCGGTAAAAGAGTGACGCTGCCATCGTGGGCGGCGATATATTCGCGCACGATGGACAGGCCGATGCCATTGCCGTTGCGCGCGCCGGCCGCCTGGCGCACTCCCTGGTAAAACGGTTCAAAAATACGCGCGGCATCCTCGGGCGCCACGCCGGAACCCTCGTCGATGCAGTCGATACACGCGCGGCGGCCTTCGCTGGACAAGCTGAACCGCACGGTGCCGCCTTCCGGACTGAAGCGCACGGCATTCGACAGCAGGTTCGCCAGCACTGTTGCCAGCTTGTCGCGGTCGGCCTGCACGATCAGCGATTCGCCCTGCACCTCGACGGTCAAACTGCGCGCCAGCCATTGCAGGCGCTGCCCGGCCACCACATCTTGCAGCAAGACCAGCAAGTCGACCTTGCTGTGCGCCAGATGCTGGGCGTCAAAGGCGGCAGTATTGTAGCGCAGCAAGTCTTCAATCTGGTTTTGCAAGGAGGCCGTGTTTTGCTGCAGGATGCCGGCGATTTCGCGCTGGCCATCGCTGAGCTTGCCGGCCACCTCGTCCTCCAGCAAGGCAACGCCCTCGCGCAGGGCCGCCAGCGGCGTTTTTAACTCATGCGAAATATGGCGCAGGAAGCGTTCCTTGTCGGCATCGAGGTCCGCCAGGCGCTGGCGCAGCCAGTCGAGCTGCTGACCCAGGCGGCGCGTATCGGCCGGGCCGCCGACGACGATGCGCTGGTCGTAGCGTTTCTCGCCCAGGCGCCCGATGGCCGACTCGATGCGGCGCAGCGGGCGCGACAATAGAAAACCGAAGCAGGTCGCCAGCACGGCCGCCAGCAGCACGGCGCCGCCCACCAGCACGCCCAGCACGCGGCGCTGGCGCTCCAGCTCGGCCAGCAGGGCGTCGTTGCGGCTGCCGATTTCCGTCTTGCTTTCGCGCGCCAGGCTGTCATTGATCTGCGTCATGCGGGCAAACGCGCGATACACGACGGCGTGGCCATCGCGCTTGCGGCGCTTACCTGCTTGCAAGACTTCCCACGCCGACTGCGCCTGCGCCGTCCACTCGTCGGCCAGCTGCGAGGCAAACTCGGGCGTGGCCCGGTTCAGCACTTGCAGCGCCGCCGTCGCTTCGTCGCGGGCCGCCGCATAGCGCTCGCGGAACACGGGATCATCGAGCACAAGGAACTGGCGCGCGCTGCGCTCCATGGCCAGGGTGCGCTCGGACAAACGCTGCGACTGTTCCGTCAAGGCAATCGCCTGCGCAGCCGTCTCGCGCCCCAGCCGCGCCAGGTGTTCCAGGGTCAGCAGGGCTTGCACGGAGGTGGCCGTCAAAATGCCCGTCGTCAAAATGAAGGCGGCAAATAACAGTTGGCGAAAGGACAGTCTGGACAAGGTAAGCGCCTTCGGTTCAGTCAGCAAGAGGGAAAAGGCGCATGGTACGCTAAGCTTTCATTCGCAGACGCCACCCACCCGGAAATGGCTAATTTTGCAATACTGTCGCTTTTCCAGCCGCCAGCAAGGCCTTGGCGGCGGCGCACGAATACTCCTAGTACAATAGGGAAAACTTCACGCAGGCATCAAAGTGACACCCCGCCCTGGCGGCCAGTCCTGGCATTCCGCCACTTTGCCCCCACATGTGATGCAGCCCCACCGACTATCCGTTTCACCTACTGAAAAGATCCCATACCGCATGAGCACATTTGAAAAAGTCAGCAGCAACTTCATTCCAGTCTTGCAGGCAACCATCGAGCAATATGTCGAGCCAGCAACGGGCATGCGCCATATCCACATGCATACCGAGCAGGCTGAGATGGTGTTCCTGGTGGCCTTTCCCACTGTGCCCGAAGTGAGCGACGGGCGCGCCCACATCCTCGAACACCTGGCGCTGTGCGGCTCGTCACGCTACCCGGTGCGCGACCCGTTCTTCTCGATGCTGCGCCGCTCGACGGCCACCTTCATGAATGCGATGACCTATCCGGACCGCACCGTGTACCCGTTCGCCAGTACCGACCGCAAGGATTTCTTCAACCTGCTCGACGTGTACCTGGACGCAGCCTTCTTCCCGAACCTCGATTACCTGAACTTCCGCCAGGAAGGCTGGCGCCACGCGTTCGAAGGCGACAAGCTGGTGTACCAGGGCATCGTCTTCAATGAAATGAAGGGCGCCTTCAACAGCCCCATGCGCGCACTCGACAGCGGCATCGCCAGCACCTTGCTCAAGGGCACGACGTATGAAGTGGAATCGGGCGGCGATCCGCTGGTGATCCCGGAACTCACGCATGCCATGCTGAAAGAATTCCACGCCAGCCATTACCACCCGTCACAAGCCGTGATCATGACCGCCGGCAATATCGAAGCGTCGGCCGTGCAGGAACAAGTGGCCGAGCGCGTGCTGTCCAAACTCAGCGGTTTCTCCGAACGCCGCCTGCCGCAGCTGGCCCCCGCGTGGAGCGCGCCGCAGGAAAATATCGTCAAGATTCCGTCGCAGGAAGCGCGCGACGATGAATTCGGCCTGCAATTCGCCTGGCTGATGGGCGAGTCGAGCGACCCCATCGCCTATTACCACGCGCATCTGCTGTCGCACGGCTTGCTCGGTGAATCGTCGGCGCCCGTCATGCGCGCCATGGAATCGGCCGGCTATGGCCGCCCATCGGACATGAATGGCCGCGACGCGGGCATCCGCCAGATGGTGTTCCACATCGGCATGGAAGGGTTGACGCAGGAACAGATCGCCGATGCGCACCAGCGCATCTGGACGGCCCTGGAAGAGACGGCGGAAGAGGGCATTCCCGCCGCCGTGCTGCACGCGGCTTTGCGCGATATCAAATACAGCCAGCGTGAAATCAGCAGCGGCCGCATGCCTTACGGCCTGGGCCGCTTGCTGCACGCCTTGCCGCTTGCCATGTATGGCGGCGACGTGATGGACGCGTTCGACAATGCAGCCATCCTGGAAACGCTGGAACAGCAGATCGAAGATCCGGAATTCTTCAAGCAACTGGTGCGCGAACTGATCGCCAATCCGACCCGTCTGACGACGCACGTGGTGCCCGACAGCGCCTACTTCACGGACCGTGCCGCCCAGGAAGACGCCAAGCTGGCGGCCCTGCAGGCGCGCCTGACGGATGTCGAGCGCGAGCACATTGTCGCCGAGTCCGCCGCGCTGGAAGCGCATCAGCAGCTGCCATCGAATTCGGAAGTGCTGCCGCGCATCCGCCCCGGTGACGTCAGCGCCGCGCCGCGCCCGGCCCTGCCGATTCCCCCGGCGATCGACGGCGCCGTGGCGTTTTCCATCGCCTCGAACGGCATCAGCTATGCCAACGTGCTGTACGACGTGTCGAGCCTGCCGGAAGCATCGTGGCCATGGCTGCGCCTGTACACGGACCTGGCGCCGGAACTGGGCGTGGGCGACATGTCGTTCGACGACGCCAGCGCCTGGCGCCAGAGCATGGTGCCTTCGTTCCACATCGGCCTGGAAGCGATTCCCCGCCCGCAGCAAGCGATGCGCGTGGAACTGTCGTTCTCGGCCAGCGGCTTGCGCGAAGAACACGCGGCGATTGCCGCCGTGCTGTCGGCGTGGATCGCCAAGCCCCGTTTCGATGAAGAGGAGCGTCTGGCTTTCCTGATCGAAAGTCTGGTGCAGGACAAGTTGAGCAGCCTGGCCGAATCGGGCAACCGCTACGCCATGCTGGCCTCGGCAGCACCGCTGTCACCCACGCGCCGCTTCGACGACATCGTCGGCGGCCCGGCCGCACTGCCGTTCTACCGCCGCTTGCAGCAGCTGAGCAAAACCTCGGCAGGCTTGCAGGAAATCGCGCGCGAGCTCGACACCCTGCATGCGCACATCATCGCCCAGCAGCCGACCGTGCTGTGCGCCGGCCTGGAGCACGATGGCATCGCCCTGGCCCGCTTGCTGGAATTGCCGGCAGCCGGCACGGACGTGGCCACGCCAAGCGACACGCCAGCACCTGCCGCCTTGCCGCTGGCCAACACGGCTCTGCATGCGACGAGCCAGATCAACCATTGCTTCGTTTCCTGGGCCGTGCCGGGCGTGCACAATCCGGACGCTGCCGCCCTGGCCGTGGCCGCCGAACTGATGACGAATCAGGTGCTGCATACGGCGCTGCGCGAGAAAGGCGGCGCGTATGGCGGCAGCGCCAGCTACGCGGCCGGCGCCGGCACGTTCACCCTGAGTTCCTACCGCGATCCGCGCCTGGCCGGCACGTTCGCCGACTTCGGCACGACGCTCGATCAAATCCTCGACGGCGATTTCTCGCAAGAGCAGGTGGAAGAAGCCATCATCTGCGTCATCAAGGGCCTCGACAAGCCGCACTCGCCGTACGCGGAAGCGCTGACGGCGTGGAACATGCAGCAGCGTGGCACGACGGAAGCCGTGCGCCAGCAGTTCCGCACCGGCGTGCTGACTTGCACCCTGGCGCAGATCAAGGACGTCACGCGCACCTGGCTGAAAAACGGCCAACCGAGCCGCGCCGCGTTTGCGGGCAACACGACGCAAGACCTGGCAGGGCTGGAAGTGGTTGATCTGTTGGCGCTGGCTTCTTAAGCTGAGCAGACGGATCGTGTCGGATTACGCGGCGTGCCGCCGCTAATCCGACCTACGCTGCTATTGGGGTACAGAATTAGGTTCCATGTACATCAACTCCCATTGATGCCCATCCAGATCCTGGAAACTGTGGCCATACATGAAGCCGAAATCCATCGGCTCCTTGTAGATGCTGCCGCCCGCCTGGACGGCTTTTGCCACCAGCGCATCGACTTCGCCGCGGCTCTCGGCCGACAAACACACGAGCACTTCCGTCGCCACCGTGGTATCGCACAGCTGCTTGGGCGTGAACTGCTTGAATTTGTCGTGCGTCAACAGCATCACGAAGATGTCGTCGGCGACGATCATGCACGTCGCCGTTTCATCCGTGAAATGGGCATTGAAACTGAAGCCCAGGGCCGTGAAAAACGCCACGGAACGTTCCAGCGACTGGACGGGCAGATTGACAAAGATTTTGCGGGCCATCATGTCTCCTTGTAGGTCGAATGAGTACATCGTGCCCGCCGATTCTACACCGTCTTTTTACCCGCCCGCGCGTCCCACGGTCTTCGGCGCGTAGCCGAAATAACGGCTGAACGCGGCGCTGAAATTGGCTGGATAGCGATAACCGGTTTGCCAGCCCGCCTGCGCCACCTGACACCCATTTTCCAGCAGTAACTTTGCCCGCTGCATGCGCAGCGCCAGCAGGGTGCGCTGCGGGCTGTCGTTGTAGCGGTAGCGCCACCCCTGCTTGAGTTTGAACAGGCTCAGGCCCGCTTGCGCGCACAGGTAGTCGAGCGTGAGTTCCTGCGCCATCTGTTCCTGCATCAGCGCGTAGGCGCGCTCCAGTCTGGCGATATCCGCGTCGGACCAGCGCGGCACGGGCACGGGCGCCGGCCGCAGTGTCCGCAACTGCTCCGCCAGCAAGCTGAGCACGCCGATATGCACAGCCAGCGGGTCTGTCGCGCGCAGCAGCGAGCGCGCGTGCAGGGCGGCAGTGGGTGTGGTGGCCGCATGCGCCAGCTGGCGCGCGCCACCGTTGGGCAGCAGGGATGCCAATCCTTCCGGCCAGTAGCGCGCCAGCGCCTCTTCGCCGACCAGCACGCGCAATTGCGCCGCACGGTGATGCGCCTCGAAACGGCGCTCGCCGCTGACGTGGTGAAACGCCGTCACCGTCGTATGCCCTCCCCGGAAATGCAATTGCCCGCCATCGCGCGTGGTGTAGCCGGACGCGCCTTCCAGGCCGATGGTAATGACCAGGCCGCCCGCATCGTCATGCTGCGACTGCTCGACGAGCGCACGGCGCGGGCGGTAATCGGAATGCACGAGCAGCAAGCCCTGCTCGACCTGACGCTGGTCGGCGCGGCACTCTTTCAACCCCGGGTCCAGCTGGCGCCGCGTCCAGCCAGCCGCTTCCCTGTCCTGTTCCCTCATCGCTCCTCCCTGTCCCTGCGCACCGTCGCGCATACGAAATGCGCCGTCTCGCATACAAATGCAAATGATAACTATTCTCATTGTTGCATAAAATGAGCGTCATGCCCACCTTTGCAGGAGCCTTGTCCAGATGACGCCTTTTCTTCCCCGCTATCCCTTGCGGCCCCATTACTTCCTGCCTGCCTTGCTGTTTTCGCTGCACTGCGCCGCGCGGGCCGATGAGAGTGCCATGCCGATGGTAAGCGTGAGCGCCAGCAAGCAGGCGCAATTGCTCGACCGGGTGCCAGCGAGCGTGACGGTGCTCGACGATGAGGCCCTGCGCGCGGCTGGCGCGCGGGGGCTGGAAGACGTGGGCCCGCTGACGCCGGGGCTGTCCTTCCAGCCCTTCGGCCAGGCTGGCGTGCTGTCGCCCGTGATGCGCGGCATGACGGCGAATTTCTTTTCCTTTTCCAGCGCCACCCTGCTGCTCAACGATGGCGTACCCGTGCTGATGGCGCAGGGTTTCGACGACAACCTGCTGGGCATCGACAGGATAGAAGTGCTGCGCGGCCCGCAGGGCACCTTGTACGGTCGCAATGCGGAAGCGGGGGTGATCAATATTTACTCGAAACTACCCGGCAATGTGCCGCGCAGCAGCGTGGAAGTGGAGGCGGGCAGCCGCAACCGACGTGCCTTGCGCGCCGACCTTGGCCGCGCCTTGATCGCCGACCGCCTGTATGCCAGCATCAGCGGCGAAAAACGCCGCCAGGATGGGTTTATCGCGAATCGCAACACGGGCCGCAAGGAGGATGGACGCGACAGCGAAAACCTCAAGCTGGCGCTGCGCTGGACGCCCGATGCGCTGACGGACGCCATCGTGCGCTACCGGCATTTTTCCTACGACGATGGCGCCGCGCTCTGGGCCGCTCCCACGGCCGCGCGCGCCACGGTGCAATCGGGCACGCCCAGCTGGAACCACATGCGCGGCAGCAGCGTCTCGCTCGATGTGACGCGGCAACTGGCGCACGGCATCAAGCTGCGCGCCATCACGGCGCGCAGCGATGTGTTCGACAAGGCGCAGCAGGATACGGATTTCCGCCCGGCCGACCTGCTGCACATCGCGCGCGACCACCATTTCCGCACCACCTCGCAGGAGGTGCGCCTGGAGGGGCGGCTGGGCACGGCGCAATGGCTGGCGGGCCTGTATGGCGACCGCGACGACCATGACTTGCTGAACGAACAGAAACTGCCCATGGGCCTGAGCCGCAGCGCAGCCAAACTGGGCGGTAATTCAACGGCGGCATTCACCGACTGGAACGTGCCCCTGGGCGGCGCCTGGATCCTCAACGGCGGCGCGCGCTACGAGCGCGACAAAGTGCGCTACAGCACGCCTGCGGGCGTGCGCCAGGACAGCGCCTGGAGTCGGCTGACGCCCAAGCTGGCCGTGCAATATCAAGCGGCACCGGCGCTGCTGCTGTATGCCGGCGCCAGCGAGGGCTTTCGCGCGGGCGGCTACAACGTCTTCGCGCCCTCGTCGCGTTACACCGCGTTCTCTCCGGAAACCGTGCGCGCGCTGGAACTGGGCGCGAAAGGCTGGCTTGCCGGCAAACGCCTGCGCTACGCGGCTGCCTTCTACCGCATGCAGGTAGACGACATGCAGGTGCAGCAAATGCCCAGCCCCGGCCTGGTCTACCTGACGAACGCGGCCAGCGCCCGCTCCACGGGCGCCGAAGCGGAGCTCGATTACCTGCTCGGCGGCGGCTGGCAATTGCAGGCGGCACTGGCACTCAACCGCACGCGCTTCGGGCACTTCCGCGATGGCGCCAACAACTATGACGGACAACATAACCCGTTCGCGCCCGACCGCAGCGGCCAGGTCGCCTTGCGCTACGACGCGGGCAGCGGCTGGCATGCACAGGCTGCGCTCAGCGGCACGGGCGCCATCTTCCTCGATGCGGCCAACCGCTACCGACGCAACGGCTATGGCTTGCTCAATCTGAATGCCGGCTACCGCACGGGCGCCTGGGATGTGAGCGTCTATGTCAGCAACCTGGCCGATCGCCGCTACGACGCGGTGGGCTACCAGAACGGCATCGTCAGCGTCGTCAGCCCGCCCCGCGAAGCGGGCCTGCGCCTGCGCTGGTCACGCTGATCCACCTGCATTTTTTGAAAGGAAATCATATGGCATTCAATACCCCCCATGCACTGCAACCCTACTGGGACCTGGCTGTGGCGCCGGTCCAGGCGGACGCGCTGGCCGCCGCCCTGGAACTGGACATTTTCGATGTGCTGACCACGCCGCACACGCACACGCAGCTGGCCCGGACATTGTCGCTGCATGCGCCGCATACGGCGCTGTTGCTGGAACTGCTATGGAGCATGCATGTGCTCGAACGCGACGAGGCCCCAGGCTTGGGCGACAGCAAATCGAGCTACCGCTGCACGGCGACGAGCTTGCACTATTTTTGCCGTGCCTCCGTGGCCTTTTGTGGCGATGCCTGGCTGTACCGGCTGCACGCGCTGCGCCATTTCGCCACGCAGCTGAGCACGCTCGTGCGCGAGGGCGGCAAGGCTTCGCCTTCCCCCGGCAACATCGCCAATGGCGTCAACTGGGCCGCCGCCGCGCAACAGCAAATCGGCCAGGAACAGCGCGCCGTCACCATGCGCGCCGCGCTGTCCGTGATGGAGCGCATCGCGCCGTTTGCGGGACGCGACACGGCGCTGCGCCTGCTGGACCTGGGCGGCGGTCCCGGCTGGGTTGCCATTGCGCTGGCGCAAGCCCATCCCGGCCTGCAGGGTAGCGTCTTCGACTGGCCGGAAACCGTGGCCGTAGCCGCCGCCAATATCGCCCATGCCGGACTGTCGGCGCGCCTCGATACCATCGGCGGCGACCTGGCTGCCGACGATATCGGCAGCGGCTACGACATGCTGTGGTGCTCGTCCGTGCTGCACTTCGTGCCGGACATGCCGGCGGCCCTGCGCAAGATGCACGCGGCCCTGCAACCGGGCGGCGTGCTGGTGTGCGTGCAGGCGGAAATCGCCCCGACGCCGGACGATGCGGCCAGGGTGCTGCCCTACTATTTGCCCATGCGTATGCTGGGACGCGCCGTCACCCGGCAAGGGGAACTGGCACGGCACTTGCGCGACGCCGGCTTTACCCGCATCGAGCAATACCAGGCCAGCGACTTCCCCATGGCGCCCGTGCAAGTGCTGATCGCCCGCAAGGATGGACGGTGAAGCCGGCGCTGCGCATCACGCTGCTGCACGCGCTGTTCGGCTGGCTCAACCTTTCTCTGACGGCGCCCAGCATCTATCTGTGGCTGGGCTTGCCATTGATCATGCGCCAACATGGCTGGTCCGGCATGGATATCGGCCTGTTCCAGCTGGCAGGCTTGCCGGCACTGTTCAAGTTCGCGCTGGCCTTGCCTGTCGAACGCCGGCGCGGCGCGGCCGATGCCAGCACGCAGCGCTACCGGCCCTGGGCGATTGCGCTATGCCTGTTGCTGGCGGCGGTGATGCTGCTCATGGGACGGCGCGAACTGCTGCACAGCCGCAATGAACTGTTCGCGCTGGCGTGCGCCGTCGCCTTGCTGACCACCTGGGCTGATATCCCCGTCAATGCGCTGGCCATCCGCGTGCTGCCCGAAGCGCAGCGCCTGCGCGCGGGCGGCATCCGTTCGGCGGCCCTGTCGCTGGGCGCCATCGTGGGCGGCGGCATCATGCTGTTGCTGCAAACGCGCTGGGGCTGGCGCGCGCCATTCTGGCTGATGGCAGCGGGGATTGGCATGGGCGCGGCGGGACTGCTCCTGCTGGGGAAAACCGCGCGCACGGCGCATGCCGGCGATGCCACAGCGCACCGGGGCGCCGACTGGCGCGGCTATTTTGCGCAGCCGGCCGCGCCGCGCTGGAATGCCTTGCTGCTGTTGTGCTTTCCCTTCATCGGCAGTGCCTGGTTTTACCTGAAGCCACTGCTGCTCGACCATGGTTTCGCTGCCCAGCAAGTGGCACTGATCGCCGGTGTCGGCGGCGGCAGCGTGGCGGCGCTGGCCAGCCTGCTGGCCGTGCGCGTGACGCGCCGCATCGGCGTCGCCAAGGCCTTGCCCGCCGTGACGCTCTTGAGCCTGCTTGCCTTGCTGGCCCTGGCGCTGGCCGTGCTGCTGCGCCCGCCGCCGGCAGGCTTCATCGCCGCCGCCCTGCTGGTGGCGCTGGCCATGGGCGCGGCGGCCAGCCTGGCATTCGGCCTGATGATGTACTTCGCGCGGCCCGGCCATAGCGCCGCCGATTACGGCGTGCAGGCAAGCCTGTTCGCGGCGGGGCGCCTGCTGGTGCCGCTGGCGGCCGGCGCCCTCCTCGACCAGATCGGCTATGGCGGCATGCTGCTGGCGCTGGCCGTGGCGATGGCGGGCGTGACCGCGCTGGCCTTCGACAGCCGCGCGCTGATCGCCCGGCAAGCGGCCAGTTGACCCTGCCCCGGCGCATCGCCACGGCATCGCAGACGCGGCGCCAACGGCGCGCCTGCCGCCCGCGCTGGGGCCGGCAAATGCCGGCGTCCCGCGGCGCCGGATCATCGCATCACTGTTCGACAAAAAAACCGTCAGTTTCCGGTGATGCAATCTTCAAGCGGCCCGTTCCAACACAGTAAAAAGGATGGGCATTGACGCCTGTCAATCCAAAAACACAGGTCTCGCCACCAATGAATTCGTCGATTACGGCAGCAATCACAGCGCTATTGGGGGCAGCTTGCTGCAAGTCCTTGAACCACGCGTCGGCATACTCCCCTGCAGGAATCTGGCCCACATGCGCATAGCTGCCCAGGGAAGCATGATCAGCCGCATAAATAAAGCATTTGTCGTAGCCAGCGGCGATTGACGCCAGCAGCATTTGCCGGTAACAGCGTTCGGTGCCGACCGCAGTCATATTGGCTGGCCCCCATGTATTTTTATCGGTGCTACCTGTCATATTGAACTCGGTATTCCATACGGGGCCGGTCCATCCAACCCTGGCGACAGCCCACTTCACGCGATTGCCGGTCAAGGTCAGGTCGCCGATGATAGTGTTGTTCGGGTAAGCAGCATCGGCTGCCGGGTTGCCGTAACCGGCCTTATCCAGCAAAGCCTTGTCCACCGTCTTGCTGTCAGGTGGAGCACCCGGCCCACCGCGCCGGGAAAACGACCCATAATTGTGGTGAGCCAGGACATCGATGTAATCTTTGCCGGTCTTGCCAGCACCGTCCCCCCGGTTCCCCACAGTGACCGGATGCTGGGCACTGGCATTCAAGAAAGCCGCGGCAAGAGACGCTTCCCCTCCCTGAAACGGCGGACTGCATACCAGGATCGCCAAGCCCTTCTCGGCGACCAGATCCTTGGCGAAGCGACACAATACCGCCAGGTTATTTATAAAACCGGTACTGTAGGTGCTGGCATTGCTCGCAAAATAATCTTGCGAATCAAAATAACTAATCGGAATATTAGTTGCCGCAAAATAGTCCGGCCCAGCTTCATTCGCTACTTCCAGCGCACCCAAGGTATCGCCATACACGCTGGCGACATCGAGCAAGGCGCCAAGGAAATTTTTAATACGCACGTAATAAGCAGTGGAATTCGCCGATAAAAACTCGCCAGTGGACAAGCCTTGCTCTACGAACATTCCGGCTTGCCCATCTTTCGCCTCCACATACGTCATGCTGTTCAAACTCAAGTTCAGCAGTACGCGCACACCCTTGGCACGGGCACTGCCTAGCAAAAGCTGTAATTTGGAAAAATCATAGGAGCCGTCCGGCCTGAGCATGCCTGTGTAAAATTTCTGGCCAGTCTTTTTCCCATATTGGCTGTTGGGGCGACTGCCAATATTTGCGGTGAGGCCTGCCGACGTAAAAATTCCCTCGAATATGCGGCCGTGGATATTCGGATCAAAGGCACGGACCCAGCCTATACGTCCATCGTATTCCGTATGCCAGCGAGAAGGATTATTGGAATAAAAAAAACCGGGCTTGGCGGGATTCACCGAGGGATCGTAGGGCCAGCGAATGTAATGGATACCAAAATCGTCTTTGCTGAGTTCACGGCGGGCAGAAATGGCTGCAGGCGCCGGTATATTTCGAATCGTTTCCACCGGGCCATCCGGTTGCTGCGCCACTACCACGACAGCACGTTCACTGTCATAAGAAAAACATATGGATGCAGTGCCTGTCTGTCCCACATAACAGTTCATCCAGCTTAACTCGGCTGGCGGAGTCAGGCCCGCCAAAGAATTGCCTTCTGCAAAGTTTGCCGCCAGGGCACGCGTTTTGCGTACGATGTCATGCAAATGTGCTGCCACGTTCGTGTTCAAATTGAAATACACGTCTTTCGCGCCATCAACACTAACGCCAGCGCTGCTGAAATACTGACCTGCAGCCATAATGCCCAGTTGTCGAGGATCCATTGCATTGTTTGTGAAAAACATTTTCGCGATATCGAATCCGCCAGAACCGGCAGCATCAGGACCAACGATGACGTCGCCGCCAATGGCAGCGTACGTCCCGCTCGCCATGGCAGGGCCACTCATGCCATACACCGTCGCCAGGCGATTATCTGGCGGCATGGCGACCAACGGCGCCCACAAGATGGATAGCGAGCCCGCATGAACCTGCGCGCTAATTTCCTGTCCATTGTTAACGGCAAGTATTTGCTCCGTGCCAGCGATAGCATTTCTGCGTAAAAAGATCCAGACCCAGCGTCCCGTTTTGGCAAATGCGGAATACTCGGAGTTCGCCCCCTGACGTGCGGCAATCACTTCGGAAGACTGTCCGACAAACTTGGGCATGAGAAGGCGAATACAACCGGGATTCGCGAACGACGGCCCTTCATAGCCCAACCATAGAGGTGGTCCCGCCGCATTCGCCACCGTCAGAAGACGCAGCGGCTTCGGACCAGGCGCTCCATCCTGTATTCTGACCAAGATACCCAAAGTCCAGGCGGAACCCGACAAATCCACCGCAGGCAGCGTGACCGTGGACCCCATCGCCGATAGTCGCAAGGTTTGCTGCAGTAGCGAAATATAGACATCGGTATTGCTCAATCCATCACCATTGCTCACGTCAACAACGCCCGCGCTTGCGCCATTGTTCGGCATCTGCAAAGTCAGGGTTGCCGCTGCACCCGCGATCGACTGCAGCACCTGCGCACCGCCGCCAAGCCGGAATACATTGGTCACCGCAGTATTGGCGCCAACGGACCTGCCCGACGGATTGGCGGCGTGGGCAGGCGAAAAGAATCTGCCAGGCGACACGGCCCCCATCGTCAGCGTTGCTACACCTATTCCTGTTTTGAACAGAAAATGCCGTCGGGATGGTCGATACATAGGGAAATACCTGCATGACAACTAACTGGTTTAGCGCAGCCGGATGGATAGCACATCAAAAAATATTACCATAATTAATTGCATTTATTGCACTTTTCAATGGTGATATTTCCAATGCCAACAGTAAGGCAGGTCCGATACTGACGCCAACCGCCGCCGCCCCCAGCGCCCCATCGCCCCATCGCCCCATCGCCTATGCGATCGGGCAGCCGGCCGACGTGGATGTCAATGAAATCGTGCTGCGCCCCGCAGCGCTGGCGTTTTAAGCGGCATCCTGTTGCAGCGACTCGATGATCAGGCCGGCCAGGCGCTCGACGGGCGGCCTGGGCACGGTTGATGCATGCAGCAATTCCAGCGACAACGGGGGCAGGGCGGGCAAGCCCGCGTTCACATGGTCGAGCGCGCGCACGGACGAGGGCAGGCCGTACGCCGTGCGCACCGTCACGCCCAGCCCGGCGGCGGCCGCCGCCCACAGGCCCGCAAGGCTGGGACTGGTAAACGCCGTGCGCCAGGCGATCCCTGCTCCATCGAGCGCCTGCGTGGCGCAGCGCTGGAACAGGCAGTCGCGGTCAAACGTAATCAAGGGTAACGGTTCGCCCGACTCGGGGCGCCAGGCCAGGCTGGACGAGGCGATCCAGCGCATGGCCGGTTCGGCAATCTGTTGGCGCTGCGGCAGCGGATACTGCGCCACGTCGGCGATGCAGGCGCCGCCCCACAGCAGGACCAGATCCAGCTGGCCCATGGCCAGGCCTTGCATCAAGGCCGTGTTGCGCGCCACGTGCGCCTCGATGCGCACTTTCGGATGCGCGCGCGCAAAGCGCCCCAGCACCTCGGGCAGCAGCGCCTCGCCAAAATCCTCCTGCAAGCCCAGCCTGATCCAGCCTTCCAGTTCAGCACCGCGCAGGGCGACGGCCGCCTCGTCGTTCAGTTCCAGCAGGCGGCGCGCATAGCCGAGCAGGACTTCGCCGGACGGCGTCAGCGCCAGCCCCCGGCCATCCTTGCGGAACAGCGGCATGCCCGCCTGCTCCTCGAGTTTTTTCAGCTGCGCACTGACGGCCGAGGTGGAGCGGCCCACCTTGTCGGCCGCGCGGGCAAAGCTGCCCAGCTCGATGCCGGCCACATAGCTGCGCAAGAAGGCGATGTCGAAATTCAGCAGGCTCATGGGGCAAATGCAATCGTCCGATTTTATGGGATGGTGTAACGTAAATTATCTGATATTCAGAATGATCGTACTGCGCAACACTCTCAGGGTCAACCACTTTTCCCCTATATGCCATGAGTACCAGCTGCCCTGCCGTTTCCCTTCCTGTCACCGCGCCCGCGCTGGGCGATGCCCACCGCTGGAAGGTACTGGCCGTCGGCGTGGCCGCCAATGCCAGTTTTTCCGCCGCCGCCAACGGCATGCCCACCACGGCCATCTGGCTGCGCAGCGGCTATCACCTGAGCAATATGCAACTGGGGGTGGCGCTGGGCGCCATGGGCCTGGGCGTGGCCCTGACCGAATTGCCATGGGGCATGGCCACCGACCGCTGGGGCGACCGCCCCGTGCTGCTGACGGGCTTGCTGGGTACCATGCTGGCGCTGTTGACCTTGCTGCTGTGGATCACGCCGTCTGACGGCTCCGTGCCGCCGTTATGGGCGCTGGCGGCCGGGCTGGCGCTGGTGGGCGTGCTGGGCGGCAGCGTGAATGGCGCCAGCGGCCGCGCCGTGATGCGCTGGTTCGGCGCCGGCGAACGGGGTTTCGCCATGAGTATCCGCCAGACGGCCGTGCCGCTCGGTGGCGGCCTCGGCGCCCTCGTCCTGCCCAGCCTGGCATCGTCCTATGGCTTCATGCCCGTGTTTGGCGCCCTGGCGCTCATATGCGGCCTGTCGGCGTTTTTTACGTGGCGCTGGATGCATGAGCCAGATTTCTCTGCAGAGGCCGCCACGGGGCCGCAAAACGCGTCCACGGGCGTGTCTGAGGTGATGCCACCGCAACCTTTACGCAATCGCAAAGTCTGGCGCATGGTGGCCGCCATCGGCTTGCTGTGCGTGCCCCAATTTGCCGTGCTCAGTTACGCCACCGTGTTCCTGCACGACCATGGCCACCTGGGCCTCGCGGCCATCACGGCCGTAATGGTGGCCCTGCAGGCGGGCGCCATGGTGATGCGCATCTGGAGCGGACGCCACACGGACCGCCACGCGAACCGGCCCGCCTACTTGCGCGGCTCGGCCCTGGTGGCGCTGGCTGCGTTCATTTTGCTCGGATGCATCGCCTGGACGGAGGTGCCGGGCTGGCTGCTGATGGCCGCCGTGGTGGTTGCCGGCATCGCCGTGTCCGCCTGGCATGGCGTGGCCTACACGGAGCTGGCGACGGAAGCGGGCGGCGCCAATGCGGGCACGGCCCTGGGCATGGCGAATACGGCCGTCTACGTGGGGCTGTTCCTCACGCCGATCGCCATCCCGCACCTGCTGGCGGCCAGCAACTGGCCCGTCGTGTGGTGGCTGGCGGGGCTGGTGGCGCTGCTGACCTGGCCGCTGTTTCCGAAAGACTAGGGCAGCACCCTGATCCGATACACGCAGCGCATGGCGTTCGCCAGCACATGCTGCTCGCGCACGATGCTGGCGCCCGGCCCCACCACTTCCTGGAACAGCTGCAATTCGGAGCGGCAAAAGCCCTGGCAAGTGCGCGCGGCGGCGCAGATGGGGCAATGGTCTTCGATCAGCAGCCAGTCCTTGCCGTCCGCTTCCACGCGGGCCATATAACCCTCCTCATCGCGCACGGCGGCCAGCTGCTGCAGCCGCGTGGGCAAGTCCGGCGCCGAGCATGCCAAGGCATATGCGCCGCGGCTTTCCTCTTCCCGCTGCGTGATGAGTTTATCCAGCCCCGCCTCGCCGAACAGCTGGCGCACCGAGCCGATCAGCTTGATCGTCAGCTGCGCATGCGTGTCGGGAAAGCGCGCATTGCCCGCTTCCGTCAAGACCCAGTTCTGGCGCGGCCGCCCGGCGCCCGCCTGCGCTTCCTGGCGTCCTTCGATCAGACCCGCCGCCACCAGCTTTTGCACTTGCTGGCGCGCCGCCTCGCCCGTCATGTCCAGGGTCTTGGCCAGGGTCGCCGTGGAGACGGGTCCCTTGGTCTTGATGAAATACAGGATGCGCTCCGTGGTTTGCGGCGCTTCGCTATTATCCAAACGTTTACTTGTGTAATTCATTTCGCTCAACTATCATGGGGCCAGTTAACCAACTAATTGCTTGCATAATAGGCCGGTAGCTCCCCGCTGTCGAGGAGTTTCCACGTCCGCTTGCCGGCAAGACACTCTTTGGACGGGAATCCCATGCAGCTGCAACACTCGATCTGGCTGTTTCACGCCATCCTCGCTACCGGCCTGGCCATCTGGCTAAGCCTGGCCGCCATCAACAACTTGCACGCCTTCCACGGCGCCGTCTGGGCCATCGGCAACACCATGCGCATGGACCCGCTGCGCCAGGACCCGACCATCCAGACGCCGCTGCTGCGCCGCGCCCTCACCTCACTGACCCTGCACCGGCTATCGCTGGGCGTGGTGCTGGCGCTGCAACTTGCCGCCGCCAGCGCCGCCTGGACGGGCGTGACGCTGTTTCTCGGCGGCGGCCTGCCCGCTGGCTTGCCTTGGCTGAACCTGGCCCTGTGCGCCATGGCCGCCTTTTTGCTGCTGATGCACCTGGGCGGCCTGTGGTTCGGCTACTGGATCGCGCAGGAAGGCTTGCAGACGACGCACCTGGTGCTGCTGCTGTGGACCCTGGGTTTGTTCTTCCTCTTCAACGCGCAGCGGACCTGATCAGCCTCCGCTGCGCCTCTTCTTTGTCTTTTTGTACTGCCGTAAAGGACTACATCATGAATACGAAACTCGTCGGCGCTTCCGCGCTGGCCATCGCCCTGGCCGTCGCGGGCGCCGCGCTGTACCCGCGCGCTGCTTCCCAAGCCGCTACGCATGCGGCCGATGCCGCCACCCCGGCCACCAAGGTGGCGCTGGTGCCCGTCGTGCTGGGCACGCAGGAACGCTACTTCGCTGGCGTGGGCGAGCTGGAAGCGGCGTGCCAGGTGCAGGTGGCGGCCGAAACGGGCGGACGCATCACGCAGATCCGCTTCGAATCGGGCCAGCAGGTGGCAGCTGGCGCCGTGCTGGTACAGCTGAATGACGCCCAAGAACAGGCAATGCTGCTGCGCCAGCGCGCGCAACTGAAAAACGCGGAAAGCAGCCATGCCCGCACGGTGCAGATGGTGAAGGAAAAGGCGGCCACGCAGGAGCAGCTCGACAGCGCCCTGGCCGCGCGCGACGCGGCCCTGGGCGACGTGCGCCAGACGGAGGCGCTGATCGCGCAAAAAACCATCCGCGCGCCATTCGCGGGGCAGCTGGGCATCCGCAAGGTGCACGCGGGCCAGTACCTGAACGCGGCCGATACGGTAGCCAGCCTGATCGATACGAAGTCGCTGCTGGTGAACTTCGCCCTCGATGAACAGAGCAGCGCGAAACTGGCGCCGGGCCAGGCCGTGCAAGTGCTGGTGGACGCCTATCCCGGCGACGTTTTTACGGCGAAGATCAACGCCATCGACCCGCTGATCGCCCGTTCGCGCATGGTGCAGGTGCAGGCGGCGCTGACCAATCCGCGCGGCGCCCTGAAGGCGGGTATGTACGCCAACGTGCGCGTGGCCCGTGAAGCGGGCCATCAGCTGACGGTGCCGGAAACGGCGGTGACCTACAGCGCGTATGGCGACACGGTGTTTGTGGCGCAGCAAGAGGGAAAACAGCCGCTTACCGTCAAGCGCGTGGGCGTCAAACTGGGCGAGCGGGCAGGGGGCCGCGTGGCCATTCTGGACGGCTTGCGCGAAGGGCAGCGCGTGGTCGCTTCGGGCCAGCTGAAATTGGCCGACGGCATGGCCGTGCAAGCCGTGGCCAACACCCTGGACGAGGCCAAGCGCGCCGCGCCCAAGGCCGGTTCGTAAGGGAAGGCCATCACCATGACATTTACCGATTTATTCGTACGCCGCCCCGTGCTGGCGCTGGTGATCAGCACCTTGATTCTGATGCTGGGCGTGATCGCCATCAAGCAGCTGCCGATCCGCCAATACCCGATGCTCGAATCGTCCACCATCACCGTCACCACCAACTATCCGGGCGCCTCGGCGGAACTGATGCAGGGTTTTGTCACGCAGCCGATTGCGCAAGCCGTATCGTCGGTGGAAGGCATCGACTACCTGACCTCGTCCTCGGTGCAGGGCAGCAGCACGGTCACCGTGCGCATGGAACTGAACCGCGATTCCACGCAGGCCTTGACGGAAGTCATGGCCAAGGTCAACCAGGTGCGCTACAAGCTGCCCGAAGGCGCTTTTGACCCCGTCATCGAGCGCTCGGCCGGCGACTCGTCGGCCGTCGCCTATGTCGGCTTTGCCAGCGAGAGCGTCCCGGCGCCAGCGCTGACCGATTACTTGGCGCGCGTGGTGCAGCCGATGTTCGCCACCATCGACGGCGTGGCCAAAGTCGACGTATATGGAGGCCAGCAGCTGGCCATGCGTCTGTGGATCGACCCGGAAAAATTGGCGGCGCGCGGCCTGACTGCCGCCGACGTGGCCGACGCCGTGCGGCGCAATAACTACCAGGCGGCGCCCGGCAAAATCAAAGGACAATTCGTCGTCTCGAACATCAGCGTCAATACGGATCTGACCAGCGTGGCGGAGTTCCGCGACATGGTCATCACCAAGGGCGGCGATGCAAAAGACAGCGCCGCACTCGTGCGTTTGAAGGACGTGGGCACGGTGGAACTGGGCGCGGCCGCCACGGAAACGAGCGGCATCATGGACGGCGTGCCGGCCGTGTATCTGGGCCTGTCACCCACGCCGGGCGGCAACCCGCTGGTGATCGTCGACGGCATCAAGAAACTGCTGCCCGAGATCCAGAAAACCCTGCCGCCGGGCGTAAAAGTCGAGCTGGCGTTCGAGACGGCGCGCTTCATCCAGTCGTCCATCGACGAGGTGGCGCACACCCTGCTCGAAGCATTGCTGATCGTCGTCATCGTCATCTATTTGTGCATGGGTTCCTTGCGCTCCGTGCTGATTCCCGTCGTGACGATCCCCTTGTCGATGCTGGGTGCGGCGGCGTTGATGCTGGCCTTCGGCTTCAGCATCAATCTACTGACCTTGCTGGCGATGGTGCTGGCCGTGGGTCTGGTGGTCGATGACGCCATCGTCGTGGTGGAAAACGTGCACCGGCATATCGAGGAAGGCAAGACGCCCGTGGCGGCCGCGCTGGTGGGCGCGCGCGAAGTGGCCGGGCCCGTGATCGCCATGACGATCACGCTGGCGGCCGTGTATGCGCCGATCGGCATGATGGGGGGACTCACGGGCGCGCTGTTCAAGGAATTCGCGCTGACCCTGGCCGGCGCCGTGGTGGTGTCGGGCGTGGTGGCGCTGACCTTGTCTCCCGTGATGAGCTCTCTGCTGCTGCAGCCGAAACAATCGGAAGGGCGCATGGCGCGCGCCGCCGAGCACTTCTTCGAAGGCCTCACCAGCCGCTATGCGCGCCTGCTGGACCGCTCCCTGCACCACCGCTGGCTGAGCGCCGGTTTCGCCGCGCTGGTGATGGTGAGTTTGCCGTTTTTGTACCTGCTGCCGCAGCGCGAACTGGCGCCGGCGGAAGACCAGGCCAGCGTGCTGACGGCGATCAAGGCGCCGCAGCATGCCAACCTCGATTACGTCGAGCGTTTTTCGTACAAGCTCGATACCATCTACAAAAATATCCCCGAAACGGCGTCGCGCTGGATCATCAACGGCGGCGAAGGCCCGGCGTCCAGCATCGGCGGCATCAACCTCACGCCGTGGGCCGAACGCTCGCGCAATGCGGCTGTCATCCAGGCCGAACTGCAGCATGCCGTGGGCGACGTGGAAGGCACCAGCATCTTCGCCTTCCAGCTGGCGCCCTTGCCCGGATCGAGCGGCGGCTTGCCCGTGCAGATGGTGCTGCGCAGCGCGCAGGATTACGCCACCCTGTTCCGCACCATGGAAGACGTCAAGCAGCGCGCGCGCGCAAGCGGCCTGTTCGCCGTCGTCGACAGCGACCTCGATTACAACAACCCCGTGGTGAAAGTGCGCGTCGACCGCTCCAAGGCCAACAGCCTGGGCATCCGCATGCAGGACATCGGAGAATCGCTGGCCGTGCTGGTGGGCGAGAATTATTTGAACCGCTTCGGCATGGATGGCCGCGCCTATGACGTCATCGCACAAAGCCCGCGCGAACAGCGGCTCACGGCGCAAGCCCTGACGCAGCAGTACGTGCGCGCCGACGATGGCAGCCTGCTGCCCCTGTCCGCCGTGGTCTCGGTGAGCGAACAAATCGAGCCGAACATGCTGACGCAATTCAACCAGCAAAATGCGGCTACCTTCCAGGGCGTGCCGGCGCCGGGAGTGACCCTGGGCGACGCCGTGACCTTCCTCGATGGCGTGGCAAAAACGCTGCCACCGGGCTTCAGCTACGACTGGCAATCGGATGCGCGCCAGTTCGCCACGGAAGGCAATGCGCTGCTGCTGGCCTTCCTGGCGGCCGTCGTCGTGATTTATCTCGTGCTGGCGGCCCAGTACGAAAGCCTGACGGACCCACTGATCATCCTGATCACGGTGCCCCTGTCGATTTGCGGCGCGCTGATCCCGCTGGCGCTGGGCTACGCCACCGTCAACATCTACACGCAGATCGGCCTGGTGACCCTGATCGGTTTGATCAGCAAGCACGGCATTTTGATGGTGGAGTTTGCCAACGAATTGCAGGTGCATGAAGGGCTGGACCGCCTCAGCGCCATCCGCAAGGCGGCGCAGATCCGCTTGCGCCCCATCTTGATGACGACGGCGGCCATGGTGGTGGGCCTGGTGCCGCTGCTGTTCGCTTCCGGCGCGGGCGCCAACAGCCGCTTCGGCCTGGGCGTGGTGATCGTCTCGGGCATGTTGATCGGCACCTTCTTCACGCTGTTCGTGCTGCCCACCGTGTACACCTTTCTGGCCCGGCGCCATACGGCCGACCATGCCACGCCACGCGCCCGCGAGCTGTCGCATGCGCTGAAGGAATCCCTATGAAAAATTACCGCTATCTTGTTTCCCTTTTGTCCGTGCTGGCCGGCTGCGCCGTCGGTCCCGCCTATGTCACGCCGGGCACGCCCGACGTCCACCTGGCCAGTCCGCAGCAAGCGCAATTCGCGCCAGGTCAAACGGCGACCAGTGACGCCCCCTGGTGGACGTACTTCGACGATGCGCGCCTGTCGCAACTGATCGCCAGCGCACTCGAACACAACCTCGATATCGCGCAGGCGCAGGCCAACCTGCTGGCCGCGCGCGCCATCTTCGACGAGCGCCGCCTCGATGAACTGCCTGCCGTCACCAGCCAGGCGGGATGGCAACGCAGCGTGCAGCAAAACACAGCCGATAGCCGCGCCGCCAGCACGAATACGCGTGCGGGTTTCGATGCGCAATGGGAGATCGACCTGTTCGGCCGCCTGGCGCATATCACCCGCTCGGCCCAGGCGCGCGCCGAGGCGGCGCAGGCGGACTTGCGGCAAGTGCAGCTGACGATTGCCGCCGAGGTGGCGCGCAATTACTACGAGGCGCTCGGCTACCAGCAAAACCTGGCGCTGACGCAGGCGCAGGTGCAAAGCTGGCGCGATACGGTGGCCCTGACCGACGCACGCATCCGCGCCGGCAGCGGCTTGCCGGAAGAGCGCCACAACGCGCTGGCCAACCTGACGCGCAGCGAGGCGGCCATTCCCCGCTTGCAGGCGCTCTTGCGGCAGGCGCAGTACCGGCTCGATGTGCTGAGCGGCCAAGCGCCAGGCGCCATTGCGCTGGCCACCACGCCGCGGCAGCAGGCGCCGCTGGCGGGCCAGCTGCCGCTGGGCGACGTCAACCAGCTGATCAAGCAGCGGCCCGACGTGGTGCGCGCCGAACGCCTGCTGGCCGCCTCCAGCGAAGATGTGGGCGCCGCCACGGCGGACCTGTATCCGCGCCTGAGCCTCGGCGGTTTCCTGGGCTTCTTTGCGCTGCGCGGCAGCGGCGTATTCGACGGCGGCGCGCGCGCCTTCGAGGTGGCGCCTACCGTCAGCTATCCTGCCTTCCGCCTGGGCAACGTGCGGGCACGCTTGCGCGGTAGGCAAGCCGAGGCGCACGGCGCGCTGGCGCGCTTTGCGCAGGCCCTGTTAATCGCGCAGGAAGACGTGGAAAACGCCGTCACGCAGCTGGCGGAAAACCAGACGCGTTTAGCCTCCTTGTTGCAGTCGGCGCGCCACGGCAATGCGGCCCTCGGCATCGCCAGCACGCGTTATCAGGGAGGTGCCGGCAGCTACCAGGCGGTGCTGGAAAACCAGCGCGCCTTGTTCGATATCCGGCGCGAAGCGCTGCTGGCGGAAACGGCGTCCTACATCGATGCGATTGCCCTGTACAAGGCACTGGGATGGGGGCAAACTATGTAGCATTTTTTTGCTCACGAGGAGATGCGATGTTCACGCAAGGCAGCTGGCTCAATCCACCGGAAAACTGGTCCGCCGAAGGCGCGCAATTGCGCGTGACGACGGATGAAAAAACCGATTTCTGGCGCAAGACCTCGTATGGTTTTATCCGCGACAGCGGCCACTTTTTCGGAGAGGAAATCGCCGGCGATTTCACGGCGCAGCTGCACGTGGCGGCGCAGTATTCCGCGCTGTATGACCAGGCCGGCATGATGGTGCGCGTCGACGCACAAAACTGGATCAAATGCGGTGTCGAATTTTCCGATGGCCAGCTGTTATTGAGCAGCGTATTGACCCTGGACAAATCGGATTGGGCCGTCAGCACCGCCCCCGCCATGCCGGACGGTTTCTGGCTGCGCGTGACGGTGGCGCAAGGCGTGATACGGGTGCAGTACTCGACCGATGGCCAGCGCTGGCCGCTGCTGCGCCTGGCGCCGTTTCCCGCGGCATCGCGCTACCTGGTCGGCCCCATGTGCTGCACGCCGGAACGTGGTGGCCTGGAAGTGGTTTTCTCGCAGTTTTCCATCGCGCCGGCGCAGCAAAAAGACTTGCATGATTTGAGTTAAATTAAACCACCCACGTTTCGTGCAGATGGCGCCACAGCAGGGCGCCAGTGGGTGTTTTGTCATACACGACGGTCGACAGGCGCTCGGTGTGTTCTCCACCCGGCAGCGACTGGCATTCGCGGTAGGACACGGTGGCGCCGGCCGCGCTTTCCTGGATTAAAACGAGGTCGGAAAGTCGCATCTGCAAACCCGGACGGCTACCGCCAGCGGCGCGGAAAAACGCCGTCAATCCGGCGTGATCGAGCTGCTTGCCACCGGGTGCCACCATCGTGAAAGCGGGTGAAAAATGCGCCAGCAATTGGGCGCAATATTCTGGTGTCGCCGCCTCGCCGGAAAGCCAGTCGCGGATCAGCGCGTGCGTGGATAAAACTTCGTCAAAACAGGGGTTCGTTGCGTTCATTTTTTCGCTACTCCATGGTGATGTAAAAGGTCGAGAACGGCGCGGTTATCGATGCGCGCGCACAGCACCAAAGGCAGTACGCACGAGGCGGCGGCGAGGGCAAAACACCAGTGAAAAACCTGCACCGCGCGCGCGTGCTGGGCGGGGTCGTCCAGCGTCGATATTCCGTGCGCCGCCAGCAAGCCATTCAGCAGTACGCTTAGCAGCGCCACGCCGAGGCAAAAGCCCAGCTGGCGGTTGATATTCCACACGGCGCTGGCCTGGCTCAATTGCCCGTCCGGCGTGCGCAAAAACGCCGTGCTTTGCGCCGTGCTGCTGCACAAACCGCCGCCAAAACCCATCACTGCATACGCGCTGGCCAGCCAGAATACCTGGCCCGCCGCATCCACGCGCAGCAGCATCAGCATGCCCGCCGCCTGCAGCAGGGCGCCCGCGATAAACAGCGGCTGCGGACCCACGTGGCGATAGCTTTTGCCGGTCAGCGAAATGGCGCCAAATGAGGCCAGCGCCCATGGCAGCATCAGCGCGCCCGCCGTCGATGCCTGCATGCCCAGCACGCCCTGCAGGTACAGCATGGCCAGCAGGCTCACGCCCATGAAGACGCCCGGCACCAGCAGATACATGAGCATGGAGACGCGCAGCAGCGGTTCGGCGGCCAGGCGCAGGTTCAGCAGCGGCGTGGCTTTGCGCAAGGCGCCGCGCACATAGCCCCACGCACAGGCGGCGCCCAGCGCCAGCACGCTGGCGCCGGCCGGCAACTGGCCCGGCGTGCCCAGCATGGTCAGGCCCAGCAACAGCAAAAGGATGGCTGTGCTACCCGCCACAAGGCCGCCCGTGTCGAGCCGGGGCACTTGCGCGCGCGGTGGGTCGGGGCGCAGCCAGCAGGCGGCCAGCAGCAGCGCCAGCGCGGCGAATGGCACGTTCAGGTAGAAAATCGCGCGCCAGGAAAGACTATCGACGATGACGCCGCCCAGCGCGGGCGACAGGGCGGGCGCCAGCAAGCCCACCAGCATGATGACGGAGGACAGGCCGGGGCGCTCGGCAGGTTTGTATAACTGGTAGGTCATGCTTTGGCCCAGCGGAATGAGCAAGCCGCCACCCAAGCCCTGCACGCAGCGCCAGGCAATCAGCGCCTCGATCGAGGGCGCCAGGCCGGCGCCGATGCTGGCGCATAAAAAAGTTAGCAACGATGCCATAAACACGGTTTTGCTGCCATAATAGGCAGCAAGCCAGGCGCTGGCGGGGATGACGATGGTCAGGCCGAGAATGTAGCCGGTGCTGATCCAGGCCAGCTGCGCCACCGAAGCGTGCAGGGCATGGCCGATGTCGGGGTAGGCGACGCTGGTGATGAACATGTTGATCAGGTCAACGAAAAACCCCAGCAGATAGATGGCCGCGACCTTTTTGCGATAGTCCATGGTGCTCCGAATGGCAAACGGCCAGCTTAAGCGCCCATCGTCATTTGCGTAACGGGCCAGCCCCGATTACACTGTCAAAGAAATTTTGACAAACCTCTACAACCCGCATGCCTCCTCATTCTTATTTATGATCAGTCTTGACCGCTTGGGTATTTTCATCGCCATCGTCGACGCCGGCTCGCTGACGGCGGCCGCCGCCGTGCTGGGCCAGAGCAAGGCCGTCGTCAGTTTTAATTTGAAACAGCTGGAGGCGGAGCTGGGCGTGTCGCTGCTCACGCGCAGTACGCGCAGCCTGGCGCTGACCGACGTGGGACGGCGCTTTTACGAAGATTGCCAGCGCGTGCTGAGCGAAGCGCACGGCGCCATCGAAACGGCGCGCCAGGGCCAGCAGGGCTTGCGCGGCACCCTGCGCCTGACCACCACCGTCGAATACGGCAGCCGCACGGTGATCCCCGCGCTGATCGCCTTTGCCGCCGCCCATCCGCAGCTGCAGATCCAGCATTCCTCGTCGTCCTCGCATGAAGACCTGATCTCGGGTCGCTACGACCTGGCCATCCGCATGGGTTCACTCAACGATTCGAGCTACCGCGCCGCGCTGATCGAGCCATATGCGATCTGGCCCGTCGCCTCGCCCGCCTACCTGGCCAGCCTGCCCGCCAGGGACATCGCCAGCTTGCCCGACTTGCAGCGCGCGCGCTGGCTGGCGCACAGCCGCCTGGCCTCGCCGCTGCGCTGGGAGGTGCAGACGCCCGACGGCGCCGCCGCCTTCGCCGCGCAGGACGACGCCGCCATCCATTCCGACTCCGCCTCGGCCCTGCTGGGCTTTGCCCTGGGCGGCTGCGGCGTGGCCCTGCTGCCGCAGTGGCTGGTGGAAGCGGATGTGCGCGCGGGACGTTTGCGCCGCCTGCTGCCCGAGGTCGTTTTCCCGCAGCAGGGCGTGTATGCCGTGTATCCGAACACCCAGCATATTGCGGAAAAGGTGCGCGCCTTTATCGATTTTTTGCGCGCGTTCGTCGGTACGCCCGCCTGAGGTTTCACGTGGCGCCACGGCCCACATGTCACGTCGTTAATACTTGATCAGCACAACGATTTCCAAGGGGCAAACGAGCGCCCCTTTCGCTGGACACGGCCTACACTGGAAGGACGTTGTTCACCGAATGGAGACCATCATGGCACATACATTGGCAGCAGTTTTCGCCCTGCGCGACATGGCCGAGCGCGCCCGGCACGACCTGATCACGGCTGGCTTCCCCGGCGCCAGCATCCGCCTGCACGATGCGGGCAATGAAGATATGTCCACCACGGAAAACATCCGCCGTGACGACAGCGACAGCCTGCTCGACAGCGTCAAGCATTTCTTTACGGACCTGTTTGGCAGCCACGCCGACCGCCACATCTATGCGGAAGCCGTGCGGCGCGGGCATGTCGTGCTGACACTGGAAGGGGCGAGCGACGCCGATATCCAGCGCGCCACCGACCTCGTCGAGCGCTACGCGCCGCTCGACATCGATGCGCACGCCGACCACTGGCGCGCTGGCGGCTGGCAAGGCGCGCCGCAGAACGACAGCGCGATGCGCCAGGGCGCCAGCATGCAGTCCAGCGCGCCATCGCAGCAAGGCACGTCCGCCGGCAACCTGAACGAGGCGGCAAGGTCGCAGCAATTTGCGGGCGGCATGGCGTCGCCGCCGCCGCCTTCCGGCACGGGCACCAACGTGCGCCGCTATCCCGGCGCCGAGAACCTGCCCGGCACCAGCGACGACGACGAGCAGTACTACCGCAGCCACTGGAGCGTCACCTATGTCGCCACCGGCGCGCGCTTCGACGACTACGATCCCGCCTACCGCTATGGCCATTCAATGGCGGGCAGCGACAGCTACCGGGGGCAAAGCTGGGAGCAGGTCGAGCCTGAACTGCGCAGCAACTGGGAACACACGTATCCGCAGTCGGCGTGGGACGACTTCAAGGCGGCCGTCAAGCATGGCTGGGAGCGCGTGACGTCCTGAGCGCCGGAGGGCGCTGCGGGCCTCCCCGGTCCTTCAGCGCCCCTCGTGCGTCAATTGCAGGAAGTGGTTCAGGATATGAAAGTGGTCTTCGAAGAATTGCTCTTCCATGGTCGGCAGCGAGGCCACGGGTACCCACTGCGCCAGCGCCGCATCATCGGCCGCCGTCACTTCCGGCAACTGGCGCGTCTTCAAGTCAAAATAATGCGCATGCGTGATGGTGCGCCCGCGCTGGCTGCGGTCCGGGTGGTCGAACACGGCCACGCCGACCAGCGCCTCGACGAGGGTGGGCGCCAGCACGCCCAGCTGGGTTTCTTCCGCCAGTTCGCGCAGGGCGCCCTGCAGCAGGCGTTCGCGCGGCTCCAGAAAGCCGCCGGGCAAGGCCCACAAACCCTTGCCCGGATAGCCGCCACGGCGCACCAGTAAAACGTGGCCGCCCGTCTGCACCAATGCATCCACGGTGCAAAAGATGGGCGCATACGGCGCCGTGCGCCAGCGCGCCTTGTACGCTTCGATGGCGCGGTATTCCTGCACCAGCGGCGCGTACCACGGCAGCAAGGTCCACGCTTTGACATACTGGCCGATGGCCGCCGGCAGCAGCTGCGCCACGGCGCTCAGCGACACATCCACGTCTTCAGCCTCGAACAGCACGTTGCGGATCGCCGTCGCGCCGATGGGCGCGCCCGCATCGATCTCCAGGTTCAGCAGCTGCCAGTGCGGGAAGTGGTGCAGGTAGTAACTGGTGGCGTCCTTGAAGCAGGCCACCAGGGTCACACGTTGCGCTGCGGGCAAGGCGCCCGCCACAGCGCGCCGCACGGCGTCGGCCCACAGGCCATCGTCGTAGTAATCACGCACGGCCACATAATGCACGCGCGCGCGCTGCGCCTCGGGTAACGTCGCGGCGATCATGGCCGCCCGTTCCTGCCACGTAAACGGGTTCTTCGGGCTGCGCGCATGGAAGGCGGAACCGAGCACCACCACCACCTGGGCAGCGGTCGTCAACGCCGTTTGCAGCAAGCCGGCATGGCCATTGTGAAAAGGCTGGAAGCGGCCGATCAGGATGGCCGCATCGGCGGGATAGGATAAGGTCATGCGTCGTCTCCGGTAGGGTAGTGGGCGGCGATCGGCAATTGGCGCCCGCTGCCAAAGGCGCGCGAACGCACGCGGATGATGGGTGCCGCCTGGCGCCGCTTATACTCGTTGCGGGCGACCATGCCGAGGATGCGCGTCACGAGGGCCCGTCCCTCGTCCGTCTCGCGCAGCTGGTCGACCAGGGTCAGTGCTTGCGCGCTTTCCTGCGCCGGCAAACGCCGTCCCTCGATATGCCACTTCAAAATTTCATCGAGCACGGGGTAGGGCGGCAAGCTGTCCGTGTCGCGCTGCCCCGGCGCCAGTTCAGCCGACGGGGGTTTATCCAGCACGGCCACAGGAATCAGTTCGCGCCCGGCGCTGGCGTTGATGTGACGCGACAGGGCGAACACCTCGGTTTTATACAGGTCGCCGATCAGCCCCAATCCCCCATTCGTGTCGCCGTACAGGGTGCAGTAGCCCACCGAGATTTCGCTCTTGTTGCCGGTGGTGAGCAGCAGGGCGCCAAATGCATTCGAGTACTCCATCAGGATCGTGCCGCGCACCCGCGCCTGCAGGTTTTCCAGCGGCAGTCCCTGCAACTTGCCGTCGAAGGCTTGAGCGTAGCCGGCCTCGTACTGCGCCACGATGTCGCGTATCGGATGCGTGGTCAGGGAGATGCCCAGATTGGCGCACAGGGCGACGGAATCGGTGACGGAGCCGGCGCTGGAAAACACGGACGGCATGGTGATGGCCACGACATTGGGCGCGCCGAGCGCCTCGACGGCCAGGGCCAGGGTCAGCGCCGAATCGATGCCGCCCGAACAGCCGACCACCACTTTTTGAAAGCGGCAGCGGCGCGCGTAGTCGCGCAAACCGAGCACGATCTGGCGCCGCGCAAACTCCACGGCAGAGATGCCGTCCGGGTCCGGTACGGGAAACGCCGCGCCATCGGTACGGCTAAAGCGGCCAGCGGCAAAGCGCAGCAATTGAAAATCTTCGACGAAGCGGGCCGCCTCGAATTGCACGCCCAGGGTAGGTGACATGGCGAACGAGGCGCCGTCGAACACGAGCTGGTCCTGGCCGCCCACCTGGTTGACGAACAGCAGGGGCAAGTTGACGCGTGCGCAGGCGGCGCCAAACACGACGTGGCGCTGCGCGCGCTTGCCGATGTCGGACGGGCTGGCGTTGATGCTGACGACCAGGTCCGGTCGCGCCGCATGCAGGGCCTCGAAAGGGTTGATGGCGTAGGCGCGGCCATCGTCGTTCCAGCCATCCTCGCAAATCATGAAGCCGACTTTACAGCCGGCGATAGCGAGGGTGCAGGCGCCGGGCGGTCCCGGCTCGAAATGGCGGCCCTCGTCGAAGATGCCGTACGTGGGCAGCAGCTGCTTGTAGTATTCGGCCACGATCTGCCCGTCACGGATGGCCAGCAGGGCGTTATACAGCGGCTTGCCGACGCCGGGGTTGGGCCGCGCGGTGCCGATGACGGTGACCAGCCCCGGCCAGCGCGTGGACGCTTCCAGCAACTTGTTCAGCGCCTGCTGCATGGCGCGCAGGAAGGCGGCGTCCTCGAACAGGTCGCCCGGGTAATATGCGCACAGCGACAGTTCGGGACACACCAGCAGATCGGCGCCATCGCTGCTGGCGCGCTGCATGCGCGCGGTGATGGCGGCGACATTGGCGTCGAAGTCGCCCACGGTGGGATTCATCTGGGCGAGGGCGATGGTCAGCATGGTGATCCTTCAGATAGTTACGCGTGAAACCACTATCCTGCCTGAAAACGTTTCTGAGAGTACTGATGCAATCGTGCAAGCCTGCCGATCCAGCCCCTACAAAGTCTTGAGCCAGGCCCGCAAGCGCGTGCGCGCATTCGCATACGGCGACGAGGTATTGAACTGGATCATGCGCCCCATCGTGTAATGCGTGTACCAGGGCTGGCCATACAATTGCGCATCGTCATGCGCGTCGATCAGCGCCAGCAACTGGTTTTTCGCCTGCTCCAGGCGCTGCAGCAAGTCGTCCATGTCCAGTGCAGCATAGTCCGCATAGAAGCGCTGCGCCAGGGCACCCAGAGCGTTCCACGTGAAACCTTCGGCGGGAAAGGCGATGTCCTCGATGCGTTTGCCGTCGCGCAGCTGCGCGTGCCAGTGCAAAACCAGCTCGTTCCACCCCACCAGATACGCGAGCAGATCGCACACGCTCATGCGCGTGCCCTTCACTTGCCCCTCCAGTACGGGATCGCGCGCCAAGGCCGGTGGCACGCGCGCCAGCTCCTGCGCCAGCTTGGCGTACGTGGTGTTGATGGCGTCGACGAGTTCCTGCTTGCTGTTCGGGATCGCCATCACGCCGCCTTCACGACAGGCAAGCCGGCCGCCTGCCAGTCGTCGTAACCGCTGCCGAGACGGCGCGCATGCAAGCCGTGCTGGCGCAAGGCCGCCACGGCCTGCACGGACAGCACGCAATACGGGCCGCGGCAGTAGGCGGCAATTTCTGCGTTCGCGGGCAATTCGCCGAGGCGGCGCTGCAAGTCATCAAAGGGAATATTGATCGCACCGGGCAAGTGGCCGGCGGCAAATTCCTGCGCGGGACGCACGTCGAGCACGGTGATGCTGGCTTCCTGCAAGCGCGACAGCAACTCCTCGCCCGTGATCGCTTCCACGTGGTCGCCCCGGCTCAGCGCCTGCAATTCGCTGCGTTGATGCTGCGCATACAGCGCCAGCGCATCGAGCAACTGCATGACAGGGCCGCTACCGAGCCGGTACAGCACGCGCTTGCCGTCGCGGCGTGCCTGCACGAAGCCGGCGCGCCGCAGCTGCTGCAAATGCTGCGAGGTATTCGCCACGGACAGGCCCGTCAACGCCACCAGCTGCTCCACCGCAAATTCGCCCTGCGCGATCTGCTCGAGCAGGTGCAGACGCGGCGCGCTGCCTAAAATATGGGCAAATCCGGCGGAACCGGTGAGCAATTCGATATCAGCATTTTTCATTGACACGATGCTAGCACCCTTATAACATTCAAGCAATCAATTGAATGTTATAAGGTGACAGCGATGCAAATACTCTGGCTCGACGCGCTGGCGATCGGCGTGGGCGCGACGGCGGTGATGGATGTGTGGGCGGTGGCCTTGAAACGCTTCTGGTGCATCCCCTCGCTGAACCTGGCGATGGTGGGACGCTGGCTGGGCCATCTGCCACGCGGCACGGTGACGCATGCCAACATCGCCCAGGCGGCGCCCGTGCGCGATGAAGCCATCCTGGGCTGGACCGCCCATTACGTGATCGGCGTGCTGTTTGCGGCCGTGCTGCTGGCGCTGGCGGGACAGGAGTGGGTGCAAGGGCCGACGTTCGCGCCGGCCCTGCTGGCGGGCCTGGTGAGCGTGGCCGCGCCGTTTTGCATCTTGCAGCCGGGCATGGGCGCCGGCGTCGCCGCCAGCAAGACGCCGCATCCGACTGCCGCCCGCCTGCGCAGCCTGATGGCACACACGGCGTTCGGCATCGGCCTGTACCTGGCGGCGCTGCTGTGGTCGACCGTGCGCTGACTAACTCGTCAGCGGCGGTACGGGTGCGGGCGCCACTGTCGGTGCAGGTACCGCCGCCGAGATGGCCGGCGTCTCCGGCTGCGCCTGCACGGTGCTCAGCACCATCGTGCTGGGCTTGGCAATCGCGATATGCGCCTCGTCCAGGCGCTTGAGCAGCTCGAACAGCAGGGCACTGCGGATGCCCGACGTCAGGCGCGGCGACGAGGCATAGCCGGTGGCGTTGAACAGCAACAGGCCATTGTCGATACCGTCGAGCTGCACGCTGGGCGCCGGCGTGTCGAGCACGTCGGGATTGTCGACAAAGGTGGACAGGATCAGCGCGCGCGCCGCTTGCGCATCCGTCCCCAGCGGCAGCGGCAGCTTGACCTGCACCAGACCCAGCGGATTGGCCAGGGTGACGTTGCGCACCGTCTTGGTGATGAATTCCGAGTTCGGCACGATCACCGTGGAACGGTCGCCCAGCTGAATTTCCGTGGCGCGCACATTGATGCGGCGAATGTCGCCCTCCACGCCACCGAGCGAGACCCAGTCGCCCACTTTCACAGGACGCTCGGCCAATAAAATCAGGCCGGACACAAAGTTCTGCACCACCGCCTGCAAGCCGAAACCGATACCCACCGACAAGGCCGACGCCACCCACGCGATGCGTTCCAGGCCGATACCGGCCGCCGACAGGGCCAGCGCCACGGCCAGCACCCCACCGATATAGCCAAACAGGGTGATGAACGACACTTGCATGCCCGTATCGAGATTGGTAGTCGGCAAATAACTGTTTTGCAGCCAGCGCTTGAACAGGCCCAGCGCCACAAAGCCCACCACCAGCACCAGCAGGGCCTGGATCAGCGCGGCAGGGCGGATCGCCACCTCGCCGATGGCCAAGCCATCCTGCAGCTTGCCGACCCGCTGGAACAGCTCGCCCGGACCTTCACCGAACGGCGCCAGCAGCAGCATCAGGGCCAGCAGCACGACGATGGCGCGGCCGATGCCCGACAGCAGCACGGCCGCCTGGTCGCGTGCCTTGGGCGTGGCCAGCACGGGATTGACGACGTCCGGCGGCGGCGGCGTGGAGGCCAGCAGCATGCAGATATCATCGACCAGCACCGTCAGCAGATAGGTGCTGCCCACCACCACGATGACCCAGGCGATTTGCTTGGCAATAAAACTGCCGAAGGCCACATAGCCGACCAGCAAACTGATGACGCTCGACGCCAGCGCCAGCCACAGCAGCACCGTGACGCAACGCAGCCACAGCGGCGTGACCAGGGTGGCGGGATCGGCCTGGCGCAACAAGCGCCAGCTGCGCTCGGCGCGCATCAAGCCATAGGCGATGGTCGTGCTCATCACCAGGGCGACGATGCAATTGACGGCCACGGCCGTCGACAGGCCCGCATTGATGACGATGGTGACCCGTTCCGTGGCCCATACGAGCACCACGATGAAGGCAAACGTCGATGGAAAATGGCGCAAGCGATGCGCCAGCGCGTCGGGCAGGGGCAGCAAGCGCCACGACACGCGCCAGGGCGACAGCAGTGCGTGGCCCAGGCCCGCCGTAAAACCGGCAAAACAGATGATGCCGATCAAGCTGCTGAGGAAAGTCGAGGTTTTTTCAGACAGGCCGCCCTCCCAGCGCAAGCCCATGGCCAGCAATTCGGCCACCAGGCCCGGCGTGGCCGCCGCCAGCACCAGCACGGCCAGCGCATGCAAGGAGCGGCGCAAGCGGCCATGCGGCACGCGCGTGGCCGTGATCACCAGCAGATAGCGCGACACCCAGACGCTGGCGCCAATCACGGCCACGATACCGGCCAGCAAGCCGCCCCAGGCCGACCACGGCGTGGCGCGTGCGGCGTTGGCCAGCTCCAGCTCCAGCGCCCGCAGGCGTTGCAGATTCTGCGGCAATTCGGCATGCAGCTGTTTCCAGAAGGAACCGGCCAGGATGGACGCCGTGCGCTCGCCCAGGCGCGCCTGCAGCTGCGCGCGGCGCGCCGTCGACACCTGCTCGGACGCCTGCGTCGCTTCCACGGCCAGCAAGCGCGCCAGCTTCACCTGCGCATCGAGCGCGCTGCTGGTGCGGTCCAGCTGGCTGCGCTGCGCCGCCACGTCAGGGGCCTCTTTCGCGCCCGCCGCCGGCTTGCCCAGCTCGGCCAGCCGCGCCTGCACGCTGGCGAGCGTGGGCGCGAGCGCATCGGCCACCTTGTCCGCCTCGGCGCTGGCCGCCAGCGCATCGGCACGCATCTGCGACAGAGTCGCGTCATCGAGATCGGCATCGCCATCGAGCGCCTTCTGGATGGTCGTGATCTGCTTGCGCAAGCCATCGAGGCGCTGGTCGGCCGTGGCGGCATCGTCGACGGGCTGCGACCAGGCCGGTGGCGCGGCCAGCGAGCACGCCAGCAGCAGGGTCAATAGCAGCGGCAATAGCCAGCCACGCCAGGGCTGGCGCGGGGAAGAAAAATGGGGGGTACGGAATGAAATCATGCGGTCCTATCGGCCAGGTCAATACGGGTGAAAGCGAGACAGCATCGCGCCAGCAGGCGCAGCGGCTGCAGCGGCCGGCACAGGGGCGATGGATATTACGGGAGTAAGCTTAACTGTACGGCAAACAGCGACAGCCTAGCGCACTCCAGCGATAGATGGCGGAAATTTTCGTGCGGCAAGAAACTGAGGAATATAGATGAACATAAAATTGTATTTATAACGGTTAAGTTCAATTTTATGTTTATATATCATGAAACAATAACAAACATATTCTTTCAATTAAGGACTACAATGTAAAAAATATGTTCACTTCCTTATCATGACAAAACGTGCCCGCCCGGAAGACGCCATGCCGACGCTCGTCAACGAGCGGCTCAGGATATGGGGCCAGTGCGTGCGCAAGCAGCGGGTGCAGCAAAACATCACGGCACGCGACCTGTGTGCCCGCCTCGACATTTCGCATCCCACCCTGCAGCGCATGGAACGGGGCGAAGCGTCCGTCAACGTAGGCTTGTTCCTGGCCGCCTTCCACGTACTCGGTATCCTCGCCATCACGGCGCCTGAACCCGACGTGGCGCTGTGGCAAATGGACAGCCCCAACATCCGCAGCCGCCCCGCCTTGAACGAGGGCGACGATGGCTACTTCTAGCCGTCCCTTGTTTGTCTATCTGCAGCGGCCCGACAACGGCGTGTGGGTAGTGGTGGGCCGCTATGTGCTCGATACGCAGACCGGCATCGGTAGCTTTCTGTACGCGCCCAGCTATGCCGATGCAGGCTTGTCCTGGAGCATCGATCCCGTCAATCTGCCTTTCATTCCCGGCATGGAACACCTGGCGCGCCGCTATGGCGGCCTGCATGACGTGCTGCGCGACGCGAGTCCGGATTCCTGGGGGCAGATGCTGATACGCCGAGAACACCAGCTGGAAGAAAAAGCCACGGCGATCCAGTTCTTGCGCCTGTCCGGCGACGGCGACCGCTGGGGTGCGCTGGCCGTGGGCGATACGTCCAAACCGAACATCGCCAAGCTGACCAGCCCCAGGCTACATCAGCTTGACGCGCTGGTGCAGGAACTGTTGGCCATCGCGGACAGCCGGCCGCCACTCAATGCGCCCTTGCGCAAGCGCCTGTTCGCGACCCCGAGCATGGGCGGCGCACGGCCGAAGGCCACGGTACAGGACGGTGAAGATTACTGGCTGGTGAAACCGGGACTGATGACCGATACGGTCGACCTGGCACTGCTGGAACATGCAACGATGCAATGGGGCAAGGCGGCCGGCCTGCGTTTCGCCGACACGCGCCACCATGCATTGACGGCCGAACGCAGCGTCGTGCGCATCCTGCGTTACGACCGGCGCGGCGCGCAACGCGTCATGACGGTCAGTGCCGCTTCGCTGCTGCAAGTGCAATATCCGCCGGTGGACGCGGCCGACAGCGATGGCACCAGCTATCCCCGCCTGGCCGAGGAGCTCCGGCGCATCGGCGCGCCACCGGAAGACGCCATCGAGCTGTTCGGCCGCATGGTCTTCAACGGCGTCGTCGGCAACAACGACGACCATCCGCGCAACCACGCCGTGCTGTTCGACCTGGATGCACAGCGCTGGCGCCTCTCGCCCGCGTTCGATGTCGTGCCGGATACGGAAGACGACCCGCAAACGCTGGTCATGCAAGTGAGCGCCGGCCGCCGCGACATCACCCGCGACGCCATGCTGCGCGATCACACCCGTTTCGGCTTCGCCACGCGCCAGCAGGCGGAGGAGTATCTCGATGCCTTGCTGGTGCGCATCGCGGACGCTTTTGCGCAAGTGGCGCCGCTGCTGAACGCAGCCTTGCGGGCACGGATGGCGGAGCGCTTGCAGGTGATGCTGGGGCAGTTGGCTTAGGCGCAGGCGGGGTTTCGGTATTTCCCAAGCCTGTTAAGAGATTTCTCTTCGGATGATTTCCGCACCTGCACTGAGCGCATGCAATTTGCCTCTTGCCACCTGACGCGACAAGGGCGCCATGCCACAGTTGGTGCTCGGGTAAAGCTTGTCGGCATCGACAAAGCGCAGCGCCTTGCGCAGGGTGTCGGCCACTTCCTGCGGCGTTTCAATGGTATTGCTTGCCACGTCGATAGCGCCGACCATCACTTTTTTGCCACGAATGAGTTCAATCAGGTCGATCGGGACACGCGAGTTGTGGCATTCCAGCGAGATGATGTCGATATTCGATTGCTGCAGCTTGGGGAACGATTCTTCATATTGGCGCCACTCGGAGCCCAGCGTATTTTTCCAGTCGGTATTGGCCTTGATGCCGTAGCCATAGCAAATGTGCACGGCCGTTTCGCATTTGAGCCCCTCGATTGCCCTTTCCAGCGTGGCAATCCCCCAATCATTGACTTCATCAAAGAACACATTAAATGCGGGTTCGTCAAACTGGATGATGTCGACGCCGGCCGCCTCCAGTTCCCTGGCTTCCTGATTGAGGATCTTGGCAAATTCCCAGGCCAGTTTTTCACGGCTTTTATAATGGCTGTCATACAGCGTATCGATCATCGTCATGGGACCCGGCAAGGCCCATTTGATCGGCTGGCTGGTTTGCTGGCGTAAGAATTTGGCGTCCTCCACAAAAACCGGCTTGGTGCGGCTCACGGCGCCCACGACGGTCGGCACGCTCGCATCGTAGCGGTCACGAATTCTGACGGTCTCGCGCTTGTCAAAATCAACGCCGCTCAGATGCTCGATAAACGTGGTGACGAAATGCTGGCGGGTCTGCTCGCCATCGCTGACGATATCGATGCCTGCCTGCTGCTGTTCCTGCAGTGACAAACGTAAAGCATCTTGTTTGCCCTCAATCAATTCCTCGTCCTGTAATTTCCACGGCGACCAGAGTTTTTCAGGCTGCGCGAGCCAGGAAGGTTTGGGCAAGCTGCCGGCAGTGGAGGTAGGCAATAATTTTTTCATGATCAGTAATGTCGTGTATGTTGATTAAGCAGAGAGCGTGGTCGCAGCCCATTGTTCAAGAATATGCTTGTAGGGCTTGATGAAGTGCTCTTCCGTATATTTGCCCTGCTTGACTGCCAGCTGGCTGCGCTCTTCCCGGTCATAGACAATTTGCGTCAACGAATAATCCTGGTTCTTCAGGCTGGGCTGATAGAGTCTTCCCGCCGCAGAATTGGCGTTGTAAATCTCGGGCCGGTAGATCTTTTGGAACGTTTCCATCGTGCTGATGGTGCCGATCAGCTCAAGATTGGTGTAGTCGCCCAGCAGGTCGCCGATAAAATAAAACGCCAGCGGTGCCGCACTGTTTGGCGGCATGAAATAGCGCACCTGCATCCCCATTTTCTCGAAATATTCATCCGTCGAGGAGAACTCATTTTGTTGATACTCAACGCCCAGGATGGGGTGCTGGTTTTCAGTGCGCTGATAGGTCTTGCTGCTCGAGGCGCTGATGCAGATGACCGGCGCCTTGCTGAAGTGCGCTTTGTAAGTAGCTGATCTGACAAAGTGCTTGAACAGCTTGCCATGAAAATCGCCGAAATTGTCCGGCGTGCCAAAGGTCGATGTATTGTTGTTGTGCTCTGGCAGCAGCACGCTGAAGTCGTAATCGCGCACGTAGGAGGAGAAGTTATTGCCGGCGATGCCGGCGATGCGCTCTCCGGTTTTTTTATCGAGGATATTCGGCTTCAATATCTCGATCAGCGGAATATTCGCGCCTGCGGCATCCATATTCAACGCGACGGAAATGATTTCAAGTTCGACGGCGTAGCGGTCTGCCTTCGGGTTGTCCCAATGGGCCAGGTTGTTGAAGCGGCTGTCGATCATTTTCAGGGTGTTGCGCAAGTTCTCCTGGCGACGCTCTCCCCTGGCCAGATTGGCAAAGTTGGTCGTCAGGCGCGTATTGTCCGATGGGTGATAATTTTCATCGAAAACAATGCTCTTGATGCTGAATGCAAAATCTTGGCTCATGGTGATCTGGTGTCCTGTTTGCTGCGAAAAGATGAATATGTTGCTTGCCTGGTGACCGTGCTGATGCGTATCAGGCCGAGACCAGCTCTTCAGCGGTGGCAGATTGCGCCTGGCGCGTCAGGCCGACCAAGGGCAATGCCCGTTGGACGGCCAGCGTGGCGCGCTGGATCAGGGCCGCGTTGTGCAGACGGTAGTCGAGGAAATCCCGGTCGGTCGCGTAGACGCCCAGCGGCAAGGTGCGTGCCTGGAAAAAGCTGAACAGCGGCCGCAACTGGTGGTCGATCATCAGGGCATGGCGCTCGCTGCCACCGGTGGCCGCCAGCAAGACGGGCTTGTCGATCAAGGCATCCTGATCAATGAAGTCGAAGAAGTGCTTGAACAGTCCCGTGTACGAGCCGCGGAAGACCGGTGTTGCCACCACCAGGATGTCGGCTTGCTCGACCGCCGCAAGTTCCCGCTCCACCGCATCGGGCAGGTGGGAGCGCCAGGTCGCGCCGGCGAGCTGCGGGGCGAGCTGGCCCAGTTCGATCAGGCGTTGTTCGCACAGCACTTCATCGGCGATCAGGTCCATCAGGTGCTCGGCCAGGGCTGCCGCCTTGGAAGGGCGTTGCAGCCCGCCGGAAACCGCGACTAAGCGAAGTGGACGTGTCATGTTTGCTTTCATAGGGAGTGATGCGCGAGGGCGAAGAATGCCAACAGCAAGAGGATCGATGATAGCGGCGAAGATCGATGAAGTATAATGGTCTTATTTCATACATCCATGAACTTGGCTCATTCAAATGCTTGAACGCATCCACCTCAGCATCGTCCAGCAGGTCGAAAAACAAGGGTCGTTGACGGCCGCCGCAGGCGTGCTGCACCTGACCCAGTCGGCCCTGAGCCACAGCATGAAGAAGCTGGAGCAGCAACTGGGCACCGACGTCTGGCTGCGCGAAGGGCGCAACCTGCGCCTGACGCAGGCCGGCCAGTACCTGCTGGCGGTGGCGAACCGGGTGCTGCCGCAACTGGACCTGGCCGAAGAGCGCCTGGGCCAGTTTGCGCAGGGCGAGCGCGGTGCGTTGCGCATCGGCATGGAATGCCACCCTTGCTACCAGTGGCTGCTCAAAATAGTCTCCCCGTATCTGGCCGCCTGGCCCGATGTGGATGTGGACGTCAAGCAGAAGTTCCAGTTCGGCGGCATCGGCGCGCTGTTCGGCTACGAGATCGACCTGCTGGTCACGCCCGACCCGCTGTACAAGCCGGGGCTGGCATTCGAACCCGTGTTCGACTACGAGCAGGTGCTGGTCGTGGCCAAGGGGCATGCCCTGGCGTCGGCGCCGTATGTGAAGCCGCAGCAACTGACCCAGGAAGTGCTCATCAGCTACCCCGTGGACATCGAGCGCCTGGATATTTACAATCAATTCCTCTTGCCGGCCGGTGTCACGCCCAAGCGCCACAAAGCCATCGAAACGACCGACATCATGCTGCAGATGGTGGCCAGCGGCCGCGGCGTGGCCGCCCTGCCGCGCTGGCTGGTCGAGGAATACGCGGCCAAGATGGACGTGGTGCCGGTGCGCCTGGGCGCGCGCGGCATCGCCAAGCAGATCTTCCTGGGCGCACGCGAGACGGACACCGCCATCGACTACGTGCGGGCCTTTATCGCGCTGGCGCGCCAGCCGGCCATGGCTCAGTGACGCATTGGCCAGCCCCTTGATGCCTCGCGCTCAGCCCTGGCGCGCGAGCGACATCACGCGCGGCTATTCCCTGGGCCCAGCCTGCTTCGCGCTTTCCATGGATTCCACCGTGTCGAAAATATGCGCCAGCGCGCTTTCCATGGCACCGGCAGTCGCGTCGCCGCTCTGGTTGGTGATGATGAAGACCCCAAGCTGATATTGAGGAACGACGTAGGCGTAGCTTTGCGCGCGTGGCACGCCGCCATGGTGCACATAATGCGTGCCCAGCTGGCGATTGCTGCCGATGTTCCAGAAATAGCCGATGCTGAAGTCGTCCTGAAAGCGCGCCAAAGGCTGGTGCGATTCGACGACCGCGGGATGGGCGCCCAATTGCAGGCGCAGGTACTTCACCATATCCGGCATGGTCGACTTCAGGTTGCCGGCCGCCCCCCAAGGCAGTTGTGGCATCGGTGTGGTCATGACGGGATTGTCGCTGTGGTAGCCGGGCGCCAGCCGGCCGGTATCCCTGGCGGTGATTCTCAGCCTGGTATCTTGCATGCCGGCTTCACGCGCGAGGAATTGCGTGAGCAGGACGTCATAGGGCATGCCGTAGATTTTTTCGAGCGTGTGCGCAATGAGTTCGCTACCGGCGCTGGAATATGCATAGTCCTTGCCAAGCGGACCTTTGATGCTGACCGTGTGCAAGTCCTGCCAGAATTGCTGTTGTCCGTAGTTGGCGTAGGCTGCATTGAGCTTTGCCGGCGTGGCGTGTGCCGTGAAATCCTGCAAGACGGTGTTCACCTGCAATGGCAACATGCCCGGCATATTGCTGGTGTGCGTGACCAAATGGCGCAGGCGAATGGGCTGCCCCTGCGACTGCAGGTTCGGGTAGGCATCCGCCAGGTACTTTTGTATGGGATCGTCGAGCGCCGCCTTCCCATCCAGCACGGCGTTCGCCAGTAGCAGGCCAGCAAAAGTTTTGCTGACCGAGCCGATTTCATACAGCGTTGTATCGTTCGGCGGATTGGCTTTGCCGGTCTCCAGCTCGCCTTGATGCAGAATGAATTCCTTGCCGCGATACACGACAGCAATCGAGGTCGCGTGCAGCAATGTTGACTGCAGCAGGGTGGTCGCGGTCTGGCGCATTGCCGCAGGAATATCATGCGCAGGTGCTGTGGCTGCGGGCTTGCAAGCTGCCAGCACGAGTGTCATTCCAGTCATGATTGCGGCGAGTTTTATCATCATGCGCACCATCCAGGGGGGAGGGGCATTCTCGCACAATGGATTCCGCGGTGACAGAAAAAAGTCACTCGTATGGTTTGTCCAGATAGTGAACGGCGGTGCTGGATAAAAGAAAACGCCACCCGGAGGTGGCGTTTCTTTCCGTTCCTGGTGGCCCGGGACGGCCCCCGGCCTGCTTACTCCACCGTCACCGACTTCGCCAGATTGCGTGGCTTGTCCACATCCGTGCCACGCGCCAGTGCCGTGTGGTACGCCAGCAATTGCAGCGCCACCACGTGCAGGATCGGCGACAAATCGCCGTAGTGCTCGGGCAGGCGGATGACGTGCAAGCCTTCGCCGGAGCTGATGCGGGAATCCACGTCGGCGAAGACGTACAGCTGGCCGCCACGGGCGCGCACTTCCTGCATGTTCGATTTGAGCTTTTCGATCAGGGCGTCGTTCGGCGCGATGGTGACGACGGGCATTTCATTCGTCACCAGGGCCAGCGGGCCGTGCTTCAGTTCGCCGGCCGGATACGCTTCGGCGTGGATGTAGGAAATTTCCTTCAGCTTTAACGCGCCTTCCAGGGCGATCGGGTAATGCATGCCGCGGCCCAGGAAGAGGGCGTTTTCCTTGCGCGCGAATTCCTCGGACCAGGCGATGATTTGCGGTTCCAGCGCCAGCACGGACGCGATGGCGACGGGCAGATGGCGCATGGCTTTCAGGTGCGCCGCTTCCTGCTCTTCGGACAGGCGGCCATTGACTTGCGCCAGGCACAGGGTCAGCAGGAACAGGCCCGCCAGCTGCGTGGTGAAGGCTTTGGTGGAGGCCACGCCCACTTCCACGCCGGCGCGCGTGATGTAGGCCAGCGCGCATTCGCGCACCATGGCGCTGGTGGCCACGTTGCAGATGGTCAAGGTGTGCAACATGCCCAGGCTGCGCGCATGTTTCAGGGCGGCCAGGGTGTCGGCCGTCTCGCCGCTTTGCGAAATGGTGACGACCAGCGTGTTCGGGTGCGGCACGCTGTCGCGGTAACGGTATTCGCTGGCCACTTCCACGCTGACGGGCACTTTCGCAATCGCTTCGATCCAATATTTCGCCGTCATGCCCGCATACGAGCTGGTGCCGCAGGCCAGGATCAGCACGCGGTCGATCTGCTTGAAGATGGGATAGGCCTTGTCGCCGAACAGTTCCGGCATGATGGCCGTCACGCCTTCGAGCGTGTCGCCGATAGCGCGCGGCTGCTCGAAGATTTCCTTCTGCATGTAGTGGCGGTACGGACCCAGCTCGGCAGCGCCCGTGTGCGCATGCACGGTTTTCACTTCGCGCTCGACGGGCTTGCCATCGACGTCGACGATCCAGCAGCGCGACAGTTGCAGGTCGACTACGTCGCCTTCTTCCAGATAGATGATCTGGTCCGTCGTGCCGGCCAGCGCCATGGCGTCGGAGGCGACAAAGTTTTCACCATTGCCCAGGCCGACGATCAGGGGCGAGCCCTGACGCGCGGCCACCACGCGGTGCGGCTCATCGCGGCAGAAGACGGCGATCGCATACGCGCCATCGAGGCGTTTCACGGCCTGCTGCACGGTCTCAAATAAATCGCCGTTGTACATGTGCTCGACCAGGTGGGCGATCACTTCGGTATCCGTCTGGCTCTGGAAGACGTAACCCAAGGCCGTCAGTTCGGCGCGCAGCTCATCGTGGTTTTCGATGATGCCGTTATGCACCAGCGCCACGCGGGCGTTCTCTTCCGCTGGGGAAAAGTGCGGGTGGGCATTGAAGTTGACAGGGGCGCCATGCGTGGCCCAGCGCGTGTGGGCGATGCCCGTAAAACCGCTCAAGCCCTCTTCGGCGATCTGCTTTTCCAGCTCGGCCACGCGCGAAGTGGAGCGCGAACGCTGCAAACGGCCATCGGCGTGCAGGGCGATACCGCAGGAATCGTAGCCACGGTATTCCAGGCGCTTCAAGCCTTCGAGCAGGATGGGAGTGATATTACGTTGCGCTACCGCGCCGACGATGCCGCACATGGAAACCTCTGTCTAAAAATTCATCAATGCACGCATGCTAATGCAGAGCGCATGAAATATGCTTTCTAAATATGTGTATTTTTGACTGAATATTTCACACCTATTTTGCGGTGAAATATTATTTCATTTAAACTCAATTTATTCTCTAATTCATCAAAATCATGAGCGAACACAACATTACTCTCGACGAGATCGATCGTCGCATCCTGAACGCCTTGCAAATTGATGCATCGCAAACCAACAGTGAACTGGCGCGCTCGGTGCATGTCTCGGCGCCCACCTGTTTGCGGCGCGTCAAGCATTTACGGGAAAGCGGCGTCATCGAGCGGCAAGTGGCCATCGTCGCGCCGCAGCTGGTGGGCGCGCGCCTGACGGCCATCGTGGAAATCACGCTCGACGTGCAGGCGGCGGAACGCATGGCGGAATTCGAGCAAGTCGTGGCGGACGAGCCCGCCGTGCTGCAGTGCTACCGCGTCTCGCCCGGACCCGACTTCGTGCTGATGGTGCAGGTGGCCGACATGCCCGCGTATCACGCGCTGGCGCACCGCCTGTTTGCCGCGCACGCGAATGTGCGCAACGTGAAAAGCTACTTTTCCACGTTTCGCAGCAAGTTCGAGACACGCATCGCCATCTGATTTGCCATGCGCCGATTATCCACCGCTTGCCCACATGCTTATACGCGTCTTGCGCACCGCTTATACGGCACTTTTACACAGGTTTATACACAAGCAGGCCAGGCGCCGCGAGCGATGGCAGGACGATTTTTCTCCAGCAAACTCCAGACTGGACGAGGCCGTACCCCGGCAAGCGTGTTGCACTTATTCATACCCACGAGCGAAGCATTGCCACGCTGACTTTTACACCGCTTTCCCACAGCTTGCCAACAGGCTTTTGCACCACTTATCGACAGGCTTATCCACAGCCGCGCGCAAAGGGAACATTCAGGGACGCACTTGCGCGTCGGCATAAAACCGGTAGCCGGCATTGCGCGCGGTATTGATGGGCAAGGTCATGCCGGCGGCCTCCTCCTTGCGGCGCAGGCGGCTGATCTGGGTGTCCAGGCGGCGCTGGTCATAGCAGAGGAAATTCTCGCCCAGCGACTGGACGATCTGCTGGCGGCTGACGATACGCTCCGGTTCGGCCATCAGGACGTGCAGCACCGTCACATCCTGTTGCGACAGCCCAATGGCGTCGCCTCCGGGCGGCAGCAGGCGGCGCGGCCCCAGTTCCAGCACCCAGGCCGTGACGGGCGCCGCAATGGCAGCAGCGGCCGGTTCGCCCAGGCGCCGCGCCAGCGCGCTCAGGGTGGCCGCCAGTTCATCCAGGTCGGCGCTCTTGGGCAGGTAATAGCAAGCCGCAGGGGCGTCATGCCCCGCATGGTAAGCTCCTGCGCCATGAAAATCCTGCTCGCCATTGTCCTGTTGTTCACCACCCTGCAAGCGCTGGCCGGGGCGGCCGCGCCCGTATCGGCGCCACTGTTGCTGCCAGCCAGCGGTCAACCCGTGTCGACCAGCGGCCACATGCAGATGCTGCGCGACCCCTCCGGCCAGCTGGGTCCGCAGGCCGCACTGGCCGCGCCCGGCTGGCGCCCCCTGCCTGGCGCCGTCAGTGCCGGCTATACGCAGGATGCCATCTGGCTGCGCCTGGAGGTGACGCGCGCGGCGCAGTCGCCCGATGAATGGGTATTGCGCTTTAGCAACGCCGTGCTCGATGACGTGCGCCTGTATCGCCAGGACCAGGCCGGACACTGGCTGCGGCAAGAGGCGGGCGCCGACGTGATCCGCGACGCCTGGCCCATCGATGCGCGCCAGGTGGTGTTTCCCGTGCAGTTGCAACCCGGTCAGCCGCAGCGCTGGCTGGTACGCCTGCAGAGCAAGAAAGCCATGTCGACGGAGCTGACCTTGCTGCCCAGCGATGCCTTCGACAACGCCTCGCGCCGCGAATACCTGTATTACGGCTTGCAGTTCGGCAGTTATTTGCTGCTGATCCTGTTCCATATCTTTTTCTGGCGCATGACACGCGAAGCCCACAGCGGCTGGTACCTGCTGTATGTGTTGACGAATGCCACCACGGAAGCGCTGACGATCGCCATTCCCCAGCAAATCTTCGCCATGCCGAACGGCTTGTCCGACCCCATGCTGGGCGTATCGATGGCCATGTCGATTGCCATCGGCGCGCGTTTTTCCACCTTGCAGCTGGAGCTGCCCGCCCTGTATCCCCGTTTCAGCCGTGCCGTGGTGGGCATCACGGCCGCCGCCGCCCTGTTCGGGGCGCTGCTGGTGCTGGGCGGCGACTATGCTGCAGGCGTGCTGGTGGTGCAAATGACGGCCTTGCCGCTGATCGTGCTGTTCATCGGCCTGGCCAGCTGGCTGGCGCTGCGCGGCCATCGCCCGGCGCATGCCTTTCTGTTCATTTTCGGCATCTTCTACGCCGGTGTCATCATCAGCTTCCTGCGCAACATGGCCGTGGTGCCGCCGAATTTCTGGACCAACCATGCCGCCACCCTGGGCGCCTTTGTCCACATGATGCTGATGAGCCTGCGCCTCAACCGCCGCTACGCGGAATTGCGCCGCGCCAAGGACAGGGCACAGGCCGAAGCCGTGCGTGCCGTGCGCGCCCTGAATGAACGGCTGGAAGAGCAGGTGGCGCGGCGCACGCTGGCGCTGCAACAGGAAATCGGCCGGCGCGCCGCACTCGAAGGCGAATTGCGTGCCGCCCTGGAAGTGGAAACCCGCACGCGCGAAGAACAGCAGGATTTCGTTGCCATGGTGTCGCATGAATTCCACACGCCGCTGGCCATCATCAACACCACGGCCCAGCAGATTGCCCGCAACACGGAGGCGCCACGGGAAAAAACCCTGCAGCGCTGCCAGAACCTGCGCGAAGCGAGCGGCCGCATGACGGCACTGGTGGATGAATACCTGAGCGCAGACCGCATGGAAACAAGCGCGGCGACATTCCGTCCCCAGCCATGCGACTTGCGCGCCCTGCTGCACGCCCTGCTGGCCGAATGGCCCGACGGCCGCATCGATGCCAGCGTACAGGCGCTGCCCGACAGCGTCGTGGCCGATGCCAGCCTGCTGCGCGTGGCCCTGCGCAACCTGCTCAGCAATGCTGACCGGCATGCGCCGCAGACCCAGGCGATTCGCGTGCAAGCCGCCACACTCGATGACGGCGGCGTGCAAATCGTCGTCAGCAATGCGGGCGAGCCCCTGCCTGCCGATGAAATCCCGCGCCTGTTCCAGAAATACTTCCGCGGCCGCATCGCCCAGCACAAGGCTGGTGCAGGATTGGGCCTGTACCTGGTACAGCGCATCGCCGAATTGCACGGCGGCCAGGTCACCCTCGACAGCGCCGGCAACAACGGCACCATCAGCTTCGCCCTGCGCCTGCCCGCCTGACTGCCCCGGCATTCCCGACTGAATCAGTCGGGAATTACTCAGATTTGCCCAACGTCACATTCTTCCCTTCTGCTGCGCCTGCAAAACCTGGACCAGCGCAACGCCGTGTATCCCGGTGCCGGGCCAGATGTGAACTGGGCGGGCAGCAGTGGAATACCCGTGCCTATGTCGCCAGGCCTGCCCTGATCGATGGCAGCACTTGCACACATGCTATCCACCGCCTATTCACGCGCTTTTCCACAGGCTTACCCACAGCAACCAAAGGCAAGCCGGTGGCAAAAAAACAGTTATCCCCACTTGTACCCAGGCTATCCAGCGCTTATCCGCAGCCTTACGCACAGACTTATCCACAATGCAGGGATAAGCGCCGCGACAATGCTGGCGGCGAGCGGCAATCGAAGGAAAAGGGAGCGACAGGCGCATGCCAGGCAGCAGGAAGAAACTTGCCAACAGCTTATGCACGGGCTTGCACACAGACTTATCCGCTACTTGTGCGGCGGCTTACCCACATAGTTATCCACAAATAAAAAAGGCAGGTCGCGAGACCTGCCTGTGTGCAAAACGGCACGTTGCGCTTACTTCTTGATTTTCACGGGGCGCGTCCAGCCGTCGATGGTCACTTGCCGTGCGCGCGAGACCGTCAGCTTGCCGGCCGGCGCATCTTTCGACAAGGTCGTGCCGGCGCCCAGAGTGGCGCCCTTGCCGACGGTGACGGGCGCGATCAGCTGGCTGTCGCTGCCGATAAAGGCGTCGTCTTCAATCACCGTGCGGAACTTGTTCACGCCATCGTAGTTGCAGGTAATCGTGCCGGCGCCGATGTTGACCTTCGAGCCGATGGTGGCGTCGCCGATATAGGCCAGGTGGTTGGCCTTGCTGTGCGCGGCGATCTGGCTGTTTTTCACTTCGACGAAGTTACCGATATGCACGTCTTCCGCCAGGACCGTGCCGGGGCGCAGGCGCGCGTAGGGGCCGATGATGGAGGCGGCGCCGACGACGGCGTCCTCGATATGGCAGAACGGCTTGATGTGCGCGCCAGCGGCCACCGTGGCGTTGATGATGACGTTGTTGGCGCCCACGCGCACGCCATCGCCCAGTTCGACTCTGCCTTCGAACACACAGCCGACGTCGATGGTGACATCGCGGCCGCAAATGAGTTCGCCGCGCACGTCGATGCGGGCCGGGTCCAGCAGGGTCACGCCACGCTCGAGCAGCGCTTGCGCGATATTGTTCTGGTGGATGCGTTCCAGCTGCGCCAGTTGCACCTTGCTGTTGACGCCCGCCACTTCCCACACGGCAGCCGGGTGGGCCGAGGTGACGGCCACGCCATCGGCGACGGCTTGCGCGACGATATCGGTCAGATAGTATTCCCCCTGCGCATTGTCGTTCGACAAGGCCGACAACCATTGTTTGAGCTGCACGGTGGGCGCGACCATGATGCCACTGTTGATCTCCTTGATGGCGCGCTCTTCTGGCGTGGCATCCTTTTCCTCGACGATGCGCACGATGGCGCCGTGCTCGCGCACGATGCGGCCCAGGCCGAAGGGATCGTCCTGTTCCACGGTCAAGATGGCCAGCTTGTCCTTGCCGGCGGCCTGCACCAGTTGCTGCAGGGAGGCGGCGCTGGTCAGCGGCACGTCGCCGTACAGGATCAGGGTCGGTACGCTGTCATCGAGCAAGGACACGGCTTGCTGCACCGCATGGCCGGTGCCCAACTGCTGCGTTTGCTCGGCAGCGTCGATCGCCAGGGCATGGCTGGTCTTGTAGCCGTCGAGCAACTTCAGCACGGCGGCGCCCCCATGCCCGTAAATCACGCATAATCGGGACGGCGCCAGGCCGCGCGCCGTGTCGATGACGTGCGACAACAGCGGCTTGCCAGCCAACGGGTGCAATACCTTGGGCAATGCCGACTGCATGCGTTTGCCCATACCGGCAGCGAGAATGACAACGTTCATAGACCGTCTTTTATAAGTTAAGAATATGAAAAAGTTTAACACGCAGGCCCCCACTTCCACGCCCTTCAAGCGGTTTACTTATGCCGTGCTGGCCCTCATGCTCGTCGTCATGGCCGGCTGCAGCGGCTTGCGCCTGGCCTACAACAATGGCGATACCGTGCTGTACTGGTGGCTGAATGCGTATGTCGACCTGGACCGCGACCAGAAGGGCTGGGTGCGCGACGACATTGACAAGCTGTTCGACTGGCACCGCAAGACGCAATTGAAGGATTACGTGGACATCCTGCGCACGGGCCAGAAGCAGCTGCAAGGCAATATCACGCAAGCAGACCTGATGGCCGACTACGGCGAGATCAAGCAGCGCACCCAGGCGTTGCTGCTGAAGGCGGCGCCCGAACTGGCCGACCTGGCGCGCTCGCTCAAGCCCGAGCAGATCGCACAGATGGAAAAGAAGTTCAAGTCCAACAATGACGATTACCGCAAGAAATACCTGAGCGGCGACCAGGAGAAGCGCCAGAAACTGCGCTACAAGAAAGCCATGGAGCAATTCGAACTGTGGTTCGGCAGCTTCAGCAGCGAGCAGGAAGCGATCATCCGCAAGGCGTCCGACGCGCGTCCGCTGAACAATGAGATCTGGCTCGACGAACGCATGCGGCGCCAGCAGAACGTATTGAACCTGGTCAAGAAAGTCCACCAGGAAAAGCTCGGCAAGGAAGCGGCCGCGACCTTGATCACGACGCTGATCAAGGACAGTTTCGAGCGCCTGGAACATTCCGAGCGCAAGGCCTTCTTCGATGCCTACGAAAGCAGCACGGCGCAGATGGTCTTGACGGTGATCAAGATCGCCACGCCGGCGCAAAAAGCCCACGCCGTCAAGCGCATGCAGGGCTGGATCGACGATTTCAATTCCCTGGCCACACAAGCCAAATAGACAGGCAGCGCCAGCAGGGGAGGTGGGGCCATATGCTATAGTGGCCGCCACCGAATTGAAGAAATACCCATGCAAAAGAAAATTAAGAAACCCGCCAAAGTCCCCGTCCACCACGCGCCGCCACCGAACCAGGTGCGCATCATCGGCGGCCAGTGGAAGCGTTCCGTGCTGCCTGTTTTACAGGCACTGGGACTGCGCCCGACACCAGACCGCGTACGTGAAACCGTATTCAACTGGATCAACCACTTGCGCGACGGCGACTGGGCCAACGCCCAGGTGCTGGACCTGTTCGCCGGCAGCGGCGCACTGGGCTTCGAGGCGGCCAGCCGCGGCGCGGCGTCCGTCACCATGGTCGACACGCATACGCCCGTGATCCGCCAACTGGAAGAAAACAAGGTGAAATTGCGCGCCGAGAATGTGCAACTGCTGCGCGGCGACGCCCTGCTGACGGCGCAAGGCCTGGCATCGCGCGGCCAGCGTTTCGACCTGATCTTCCTCGACCCGCCTTACCAGCAGGATTTCCTGGCCAAAGTGCTGCCCTTGTGCGCCAACCTGCTCAAGGAAGGCGGCATGGTCTACGCGGAATCGGGCTTGCCGCTGGTCTTCGATGAAGCCAGCGAACTGGACAAACCCGAGTGGATGGCGCCGTGGGAAGTCATCCGTGCCGACAAGGCGGGCACCGTTTATTATCATTTGCTAACTTACAACAAAGTGCCGGCAACTGCCTGAATCTGCCTATAAATGAGGCAAAAAGGCTCCCTGGCCCGAGGCGCAGCACCAATTTCAGGCATAATGCGCGTCTATATTGGTGCATCATCAGGGAGCCGCAATGGTTGTAGCCGTTTATCCAGGAACATTCGATCCGCTCACGCGCGGTCATGAAGATTTGGTGCGCCGTGCATCGGGTCTGTTTGACAAGCTGATCGTCGGTGTGGCCGACAGCAAGAACAAGCAACCGTTTTTCTCGCTCGACGAACGCCTGGAAATCGCCAACGAAGTCCTCGGTCACTATCCGAATGTGCAAGTGGAAAGCTTTTCCGGACTGCTCAAGGATTTCGTGCGCAAGCATGAAGCGCGGGTCATCGTGCGCGGCTTGCGCGCCGTCTCCGACTTCGAATACGAATTCCAGATGGCGGGCATGAACCGCTACCTGCTGCCCGATGTCGAAACCATGTTCCTGACACCGTCCGACCAGTACCAGTTCATTTCGGGCACCATCGTGCGCGAAATCGCGGCACTGGGCGGCGACGTCTCCAAGTTTGTCTTCCCCTCGGTGAACCGCTGGCTGCAAAACAAGATTGCTGCCAACGCTGCATCATCGCAATAAGTAAGAGTGAAATCATGGCATTACTGATCACCGACGAATGCATCAATTGCGATATTTGCGAGCCCGAGTGCCCGAATGACGCGATCTACATGGGCGCGGAAATCTACGAAATCGATCCCAACAAGTGCACCGAATGCGTGGGCCACTTTGACGAGCCGCAATGCCAGCAAGTGTGCCCCGTCAGCTGCATCCCCTTCAATCCCGCCTGGCGCGAAACGCCGGAACAGCTGATGGCCAAGTACGAACGCCTGCAGGCCGAGCTGCCTGCCGCAAAAACCTAAGCTTTTCCCTCCCGCCGCCGCTCCGCGCGGCCCTCTTTTACCAACTGTTCTACACTGTGTGCTCAGTTATCCACAGCCCATGGTTTCCACGGAGGTAGAAGATGCAAATCAGCACATCCCGCTTGGGCCGCTCCCTGGCTTGTGCCTGCCTGTGCGCTGCCCTGGCACAAGCAGCGCTGGCCATCGAGGTGGGCGGCGTCAAACTGGACGAGACCGTGCAGCTGGCCAGCCGCGAGTTGAAACTCAACGGCGCTGGCGTGCGCTACAAGGTCATCTTCAAGGTCTACACGATTGCGCTGTACCTGCCGGAAAAGAAAACCCAGCTGACCGACATCCTGGCCCTGCCGGGGCCGCGCCGTCTGGAAATCGTCATGCTGCGCGACATCACTTCCGACGAGCTGGGTCACGCCTTCATGCAGGGCTTGAAGCGCAGCTCCGACCAGGCCGACCGCACGCGCCTGCTGAGCCAAACGATGCAGTTCGGCGCCATGTTCGCCATGGTGCCCGGCCTGAAAAAAGGCGACATCCTGACGGTGGACTGGCTGCCGGAAGAGGGAACGTTGTGCAAGCTGAACGGCAAGCAGGTGGGCGACACGGTACCGGACCTGGCTTTTTATAATGCGCTGCTGAAGATCTGGATCGGCGCCCATCCGGCCGACAGCTTGCTGCGCGCGCATTTGCTGGGCGATATGGCCTAAAGCGGCCTGAAGCAAAACGCGGGCGTAAAAAAAGCCGGCGCAGGCCGGCTTGTCATACTGCAACAATTTAGCGCTCAGGCGCGCGTCGACAGGGCGCGCAATTCAGTGGCATTGCTGGGCGACACGCCATCCATCGTGCCCAGGGTGCGTTGCAAGGCTTGCGCTTCGCGCATCTGCTGGCGCGCCAGGCGCTCTTCGCGGCTCAGCTTGGGACGCACCACCAGCACCATGGCGCGGGCGATGCCCACCAGCAAAGGCTTGAACAGCAGGGCGAACGCGCCCACGGCGACGATCACCAGCACGAGTTGCAGGGCGTTCAGCAGGGAAATCTCCAGCACGGGTGCGGATACTGCGTACAGGGCGGCGGCGAAGGTAGACATACTGTTCCAGTGCATTATAGAATTTGCCAGTACTATAGTGCAGTGCAACATATAAATCTAATTCCATTTCTTGATACCAATTATATGAATCGTGAATGGAAAACGGTAATATTTTTTGACGAGTGAAAATATTCGCGCGCGGCGCGGTTTACACTCTCAAGTAATCAATTCAACTTTTATCTTGGGCTTTCCATGAGTTTTCTGACGCTGGATCTGAACTTGCTGCGTGTTTTCGACGCCGTCATGACGGAACAAAACCTGACGCGCGCAGCCGGCCACCTGGCGATGACGCAGCCGGCGGTATCGAACGCCATCAAACGCCTGCGCGAGAGCCTCGGTGACGAATTGCTGATCCGCACCGCATATGGCGTCAAACCCACGCCCCGCGCCGAAGCGCTGTGGCCATCCGTGCGCTCGGCCCTGGCCAGCCTGGAAGCGGCCGTCACGCCGGAAACCTTCGACGTGTCGAAGACCCACGCCACTTTCCGCATGGCCATGGCCGATGCGACGGCCGCCTTCTGGCTGCCCTCGCTGATGCGCTCGATCGAACGGGAAGCACCGGGCGTCAACGTGCGCATGATGCCACTGACCACGCGCGAACCGCGTCCCATGTTGCTGCGCGGCGATATCGACCTGGCTGTGGGCTTCTTTCCCGGCGTGGCGGCGCAACTGTCGAGCGAAACGGGTTCGCCCATCCGCCACGAGCGCTTGTATTCCGGCAAGTATGTGTGCGTGATGCGGCGCGGCCATCCGCTGGCCGACAAGGAATTAACCTTGGATAACTATTGCGCGGCGAACCATTTATTGGTGAGCTTTTCCGGCCGCGCGCATGGCTTGATCGACGAAGCGCTGTCGCAGATCCACCGCGAACGGCGCATCTTGCTGACGGTCAACCAGTTCTTCACGGCAGGCAGAGTCGTCGCCAATTCCGACCTGATCACCGTCTTGCCGCGCCATTTGATCGCCTCAACGGGCATGACGGAGTCCTTGCTGTACAAGGATTTGCCATTGACCCTGCCAGCGGTCCACCTGGACATGCTGTGGCACGAGCGCGATGCGCGCAGCCCCGCCCACAAATGGCTGCGTAATCATCTGGAAAGCATGAACACGCCCACTTTACGCACGGCCACGGCGGCCGGCGGCGGCGTGGCACCCAAGCCCCATATCGAGTGAAAAAATTAACGGCACGAACGTCTGAGAAAATCGTAGCGAACGGAAGTAAGTTGTGGCCGAGAAGCGGAACTGTGCTCTAGCACAGTGAGCATCGCAGGCCGCAAATTACGACGCGCAGTAGATTTAATCAGATGTTCTTCATGCGTGGCTGCTGGAGCGGTAACCAATCCTGAAACCGCCCCAGTGCTTGCCATCGACGTGGATCGGCACGGATAAATCGTGCATGACTTCGCCCGTGTCGCGTTTATAGGTCTGCAGCAGGAAAGGCTTGGTATTGCTGCCGCAGCGCTTGCCCGTGCGGTCGCTGAAGATGCGCTTGGTGCGGTTATTCACCATATCGGTGGCGTAATCGCCCGTCAGCGGCTGGGAAAACTTCTTGTTGTGCGTCGGAAAGTATCCATTGTTGTCGACGGCGCCCGCATACGCCAGATGGGGCAATGCCGCCAGCACGCCTTCCTGCAGCTCCGGCAAGACCTTGTCCGTAAACGCGTCGAACTTCGTGTTGTGCTTGGGCGGATTGGTGTTCGGGATGGGCCGGTAGTGGCGATCGAACAGGGCTTCGCGCGTGATGCGCCCCGACGCGATCGCTTGCTCGAACAGTTTGCCCACCTCGCGCGCGGCGCGCTGGGCCGTCTCGCGGATTTCATCGTGCGGCGTGGCCACACTCGATTCGCCCAAAGCGCCGGCGATCGCCTCGGCCCGCTCTGCCAGGGCCATGGCCGACTGCGTGGCACGCGGCAATGCGACATTCGTCGACAGCATGCTGTCGCGGATTTGCTCGATGGCGTCGGCGATCAGCTGCGTCGTCTCGACGTGTTCGCGCGAGGCGCGGGCGATTTGCCCGATCGCGTCCTCGGACTCGCCCGATGACTGTTCGATATGGCTGAGCGAGGCATGCACGCTTTCCACATTGCGCGCCGCTTCCGTCACGCCCTCCGCCAGCGAACTCATGCCACGCGCAGCTTTTTCCGACTGTTCATTGATTTCGCGCACCATCACGCTGATTTCATCGGAGGCTTCCTTGGTGCGCTGCGCCAATTGCCGCACTTCCCCCGCCACCACGGCAAAACCACGCCCGTGCTCGCCGGCACGCGCCGCCTCGATGGCGGCGTTCAGCGCCAGCAAGTTGGTGCGCGCGGAAATATCGGAAATGGCTTCCGTAAAGCCCGTGATGCGTTTGGATTTGTCCTGCAAGCTCAGCATGGTGCTGGAGGCGCCTTGCGCTTCCTCGCGGGCCTTGTTGATGCGGTGCAGCCCCTGATCGACTTCGGCACGCGCCGCCACGCTTTCCACGCGCACGCCGGCGGCGACCTTGGCGGCCCGTTCCGCGTTGGCGGCGATCTTTTCCGTCATCACGGCATTTTGTGCGGAACTGTCGGCGATGTCGCTGGCCGTGCGCACATCGAGTTCCACCTTCTGTTTGACGGAATCGACAAAATACGAGGTTTCCGCCGCGCCGATCATGATGGCGTCGATGGCGTTGCCCACCGTGTCGGCGAACTGGTGCAAGCCCGGCTCGCCGCGCGGACGTCCGGCGAACGCCAGCAGCGCCGCGCCGATGGCGGCAGCCACGCAGGCTATCAGATATGGATGGTCGCCGCCCGACAGCAGCAGCAGATAGGCCAGGCAACAGGCGACGGCCATGGCCAGGATCGTGAATGCAAAGAAACGCACCAGCTGATGCTGCAACTGCTTCATTTGTCCCCCGCTGCGCGAACCCGTCACGTCCCGCGAAAGGGACGTGCTGTAACCGTATGCGGGTGGGCACGATTGCCCACCTTGCACCCTGAACATCACGTCTGCGCGGCGTTTCAGGCGGCTACTGGATAGCAGTGTGTAGTTCTACCCTACAACATTTGTTCCGATAGCTCAATCAGAAAAGTGGGGCGGCTACACCAAGGTCACTTAATTGGCAATTTGGTGGTGTTTTTGACCTCTTCCATGACGGCATAAGTGTGGGTTTCCCGCACACCTTTCTGCAACAGCGTCTTGCCCAGGAATTCGCGGTAGGCGGCCATGTCCTTGACGCGCGCCTTGACCAGGTAATCGAAACCGCCAGCGACCATATGACATTCCAGTACCTCTGGGATGATTTGTACGCTATGCTTGAAGGCGTCGAACACTTCCGGTGTCGTGCGATCGAGCACCACTTCGATGAACACCAGCAGCGAGACGTCGAGCAGCTGCGGGTTCAACTGGGCCGTATAGCCCATGATGTAACCGGATTCGTGCAATTTGCGCACGCGCTCCAGGCAGGCGGCCGGCGACAGGTTCACGCGCGCAGCCAGCTCCACATTGCTGATGCGTCCATCGCTCTGCAATTCCATCAAGATTTTCTTACTGATCTTGTCCAGCATTACCATCACCCCCAAATTAATATTATTTGGTTAAATTGTCGCATCAAAAACTATCTATTGCTAGCCCCCTGTATTACCAGAATTAATCCATAAGAATCCCCTTTACAATCGAATCATCTTAACGTCCGACTTTCTGTATTTTTTTGCACCAAAAAAGAGCAAGAATTACGTCAGTTTTCGTCCCCTTTTTCCTTGTAAAGAGCACTTATGCACCCTGCAGGCCCCTCGGCTTTTACCCCGATTCCTTTTGCTGCGTTCCAGGCAGAAATCCTGCCCGAAGCGACACCCCAACGCGCCGCCATCACCTCCGCCTATAGGCGCGATGAGGTTTCCGCCGTGCAGTGGCTGTTGCAACAAGTGCGCCCCAGCAGTACCGAAACGACGGCCGAAGGGCAAGCGCTGGCGCACCGCCTGGTCTCGAACGTGCGCCACAAACGCACACGCGCCTCCGGCGTCGATGCACTGATGCACGAATTCTCGCTGTCGTCGGAAGAGGGTGTTGCATTGATGTGTCTGGCTGAAGCGCTGTTGCGTATACCCGACAGTCAGACGGCCGATCGCCTGATCGCCGACAAAATCAGCAAGGGCGACTGGAAGAAGCACCTGGGGGAATCGCCGTCGCTGTTCGTCAACGCGGCCACCTGGGGCTTGCTGATTACCGGCAAACTGGTCAGTACCAGCAGCGAAACGGGCCTCGGCTCGGCCATGACCAAGCTCATCGCCAAAGGCGGCGAACCGCTGATCCGCAAAGGCGTCGACCTGGCCATGCGCATGCTGGGCAACCAGTTCGTGACAGGCCAGACCATCGAGGAAGCGCTGAAAAACAGCCGCGAGAATGAAACGCGCGGCTACCGCTACTCATACGACATGCTGGGCGAAGCGGCCCTGACGCAGCAGGACGCGGCCAACTACTATGCCTCATACGAAACGGCGATCCATGCCATCGGCAAGGCCTCGAACGGGCGCGGCATCCGCAACGGCCCCGGCATTTCCGTGAAACTGTCGGCCCTGCATGCGCGCTACAGCCGCGCCCAGCGCGCCCGCGTCATGGAAGAATTGCTGCCGAAGGTCAAAGCACTGCTGTTGCTGGCCAAACAGTACAACATCGGCTTCAACATCGATGCGGAAGAAACGGATCGCCTGGAACTGTCGCTCGACCTGATGGAAGCGCTTGCCTTTGATACAGATTTGGCCGGTTTCGACGGCATCGGCTACGTGGTGCAGGCGTATCAAAAACGCTGCCCCTTCGCCATCGATTTCCTGGTCGACCTGGCGCAGCGCAGCGGCCGCAAGTTCATGGTGCGCCTGGTCAAGGGCGCGTATTGGGATGCGGAAGTCAAACGCGCGCAAGTCGATGGCCAGGAAGGCTATCCCGTCTACACACGCAAGGTCTACACGGACGTCTCTTACCTCGTGTGTGCGCAAAAACTGCTGGCCGCCAGCAGCCTGATCTATCCACAATTTGCCACGCACAACGCGCAAACCCTGGCGACCATCTATACCTGGGCGAAGCGCGACGGTATTAGCGACTACGAATTCCAGTGCCTGCACGGCATGGGCGAAACCCTGTACGACCAGGTCGTCGGCCCCGACAATCTCGACAAGCCGTGCCGCATCTACGCGCCCGTCGGCTCGCATGAAACCCTGCTGGCCTATCTGGTGCGCCGCCTGCTGGAAAACGGCGCCAACTCGTCGTTCGTCAACCAGATCGTCGATGAAAGCGTGGCCATCGATAGCCTGATCCGCGATCCCCTGGAACAGGCGCGCCTGCAGGGCGGCTTGCCGCACCCGTCGATTCCACTGCCACTGGACATGTTTGGCAGCGAACGCAGGAACTCGGCCGGCCTGGACCTGTCGAATGAAGACACCTTGCGCACCCTGGCCACCGGCCTGGCGCAGCAGCAGACCTGGCAGGCAGCGCCGCTGATCGATGGCGCGGTCAGCCTGAATGGCCCTACGCACATGCTGCACAATCCGGCCCAGCACGACGATGTCGTGGGCAAGGTCATGGAAGCCGGTCCGGCCGACGTGGAAACGGCCCTGGCCAGTGCCAGTGCGTATGCCATCGACTGGCAAACCACGGAGCCTTCGGTCCGCGCGCAAGCGCTACAACGCGCGGCCGACCTGTTCGAAGAACACCATATCGAGCTGATGGCCCTGGCCGTGCGCGAAGCGGGCAAGTCCTTGCCAAACGCGATCGCGGAAATCCGCGAAGCCGTCGACTTCCTGCGCTACTACGCGGCGCAGGTGGAACACGCGCCGAACACCCTGGCGCTCGGCCCCGTTACCTGCATCAGCCCGTGGAATTTCCCGCTGGCCATCTTTACGGGCCAACTGGCCGCCGCCCTGGCCGCCGGCAACGTGGTGCTGGCCAAGCCGGCCGAGCAAACGCCGCTGATCGCCCACCGCGCCGTGCAATTGCTGCATGCGGCGGGCGTGCCGCGCGGTGCGCTGCAATTTTTGCCCGGCAGCGGCGACATCGTTGGCGCCGGCCTGTGCAATGACGTGCGCGTGAAAGGCGTGATTTTCACGGGCTCGACGGAAGTGGCGCAATTGATCAACCGCAACCTGGCCGCACGCGCCGTGGCCGAAGGCATCGATATTCCCCTGATCGCCGAAACGGGTGGGCAAAATGCCCTGATCGTCGATTCGTCCGCCTTGCCGGAGCAAGTAGTGCAAGACGTGATGTCGTCCGCTTTCGATAGCGCCGGCCAGCGCTGCTCGGCCTTGCGCGTGCTGTTCCTGCAAGCGGAAATTGCCGACAAGACCATCCACATGCTGAAGGGCGCCATGCAGGAATTGCGCGTTGGCAATCCTGACCGCCTGGCCACCGATATCGGTCCCGTCATCGATGCGGAAGCGCAAAGCAATCTGCTGGCACACATCAACAAGATGAAAACCGTGGCCATCGACCATTATTCGCTCGATTTGCCGACCGTCAAAGGCACGTTCGTCGCCCCGACCGTGCTGGAAATCAAGTCGCTGGCGCAATTGACGCAGGAAGTCTTCGGTCCCGTGCTGCACGTGATCCGCTACAAGCGGGCCGAACTGCCGCAACTGGTGCAATCGATCAACGACAGCGGTTACGGCTTGACCCTGGGCATCCATACGCGCATCGATGAAACCATAGCTTTCATCACCAAACGCGCGCACGTGGGCAATATTTATGTGAACCGCAACATCGTCGGCGCCGTCGTCGGCGTGCAGCCGTTCGGCGGCGAAGGCAAATCGGGGACCGGTCCGAAGGCGGGCGGCCCCTTGTACCTGAAACGCCTGCAGCGCAATGCACCGGCCGGTGCGCAGCACCAGCGCCAGGCGCCGCCAGCGCTCGATGCGCTGACCGTGTGGGCCAAGATGCATGGCCACGACCAGGTGCAGCAACTGGCGCAGGAATACGCGCGCACGACCTTGCTGGGCAGCAGCACCGTCTTGCCAGGCCCAACCGGTGAACGCAATACCCTGAGCTTTGCGGCACGCGGCACGATTCTGTGCGCGGCGGCCACCTCCGGCACCTTGATGAACCAGCTGGCGGCAGTCCTGGCCACCGGAAACCAGGCCCTGGTGCTGGCACAATCGCCGGAGTTGATCCCGGGCGACTTGCCGGCGGCGCTGAAGGACCGCATCCAGGTCGTCAGCAGCCTGGCGTCGGTCCAGCATGATTTCCAGATCGCCATGATCGAGGCTAGCCTCGATGGCCAGCTCAAACCGCTGCTGGCGGCACGGGAAGGGGCCCTGGTGGGCACCATCGCCACCACGCAGGAGGGTGTCATCCCCCTATGGCGCCTGGTCGCTGAGCGGGCGCTGTGCGTGAATACGACGGCAGCCGGTGGTAACGCGAGTTTAATGATGCTCAGCGTTTAAAATGTAAGCAGGCAGTGAATGTAAAAGGGCAGAACCAGTGGTTCTGCCTTTTTTTTATGCACGCGTGATGAAAAATCAGCCAGCCAGACGCTGGCATAGCTGTTGGATCACCGTAAACGCATACGGCGAGGCGACGGTTTGCACGAAACGCATGAAGTCGACGGCGGCCTTTTCGTTGGCGTTGTCGGAAATGGTGCGCATGACCGTAAACGGCACGCCCAGTTCAAAACAGACTTGCGCCACGGCGGCACCTTCCATTTCGACGGCCAGCAGGTCGGGGATATCCACTTTGAGCTGGTGCAGATGCGCGGCGCTGCTGATGAACTGGTCGCCGCTGGCGATCAGGCCCCGGTGCACTTGCGCGTGCTGCAAGCCAAATGCCACGATATCGGCCGCCTTGAGCACGCTGGAAACATCGTCACGCAGGAAATCTTCGGCGGCAGCTGCCAGTTGCGTGCTCAGTTCCAGGTCCGTGGCAAAACGCTGCAAGCCCGTCAGCGGTACTTCGAAGCGGGGAAACAGGGGGCGGGCATCCATATCGTGCTGCAGCAATGCTTCCGCCACCACGATATCGCCAACTTTGACGTGTTTATCCCCACTACCGGCCACGCCGGTGAAGACGATGTGGGTAACTCCATACTTTTCCACAAGGATAGAAGCTGTCATGGCAGCGGCAACCTTGCCCAGACGCGACAGGACGCACACAGCGTCGATATTCCACAAGGTCCCCAGGGTGTAGTCGCGCATGCCGTGCGAACGCCTCTGGGGGCCTTGCATGGCTTCTACCAGCCCCTGCTGTTCTTCGTGCAAGGCACTGATGATGCCTAAACGCATTTTTTTGTGTGATTTCATGCTGTTTTTACAGGTTTTTTGAATTGCCAGACGGTTTACATGGTGAAAACAGCTGTTTTGGCGACTTTTCCACCGTTCGCGTTTGTCTCTGTGTTTTAAATAAAGATGTATACATAAAAATAGTAGTGATAGTAAACGGCCATTTTTTTGTGGATAAGTCGGTATACCGTATAAAAATCATCTACTTGGCGCACAAAAAAGTAGGCGCACAAGCATTGTATCGAGCGAGGACTTGTTTGGGATAAAAATCGGGCTGTGGACAAAGATCGACTTTTCCCACATCTCATCCTGTGGATATGCAGGCACTTATCCACAGCAGCAAGCAAAAATCACGGGTTTTCTTGCTGTAGTGACATGTTTGATGTGCATCGTACGCTCAGATCCCTGTTTGGCAATCAAGCTTGAGCGACCACGGGTGCTGTTCTTGCGCGAACGCTGGCATCGAGGTGATTCCTGCAAGACGGTTTGGCAGTGGGTCGCGCTGTCGCCGTTGGCTTTTTTTGGGGATGCTTTTTGCATGCTTTTTGAAAATATCCCCGGACTTCCGCTTTTTTTATCGGTTTACAATAGATCTATATATAAAAATAGTAGTAATAGTAAACGCGGATTTTTCTGTGGATAAGTCGCTTTTTTTCAACAGGATCAATCGTTTACGCGCAAAATAAAGCGTGCATAATCGCTGTATCACGCGAGGAGCAAAATTGTATAAAATGCGGGCCTGCGTAAAAGTTCGTGTTTACTCACAAATCATCCTGTGGATATCAAGTGACTTATCCACAATCGTTGTAAATTTCCCTCTTTTTGACATTGAATGGCTTGCTGGCACTGTGCCTGGTCAGGTCTGTTGACGTTTCCATTTTGCAAAACGGTTTGGCAGTGCTGTGTGCGTGATGCCGGCCACGCCGGCTTTCGTTGCTCAGTTGTTGGCGCGATTTTTTTTGTCAGCCGTTTGTCGCTTTTTTTTGAAGACAGGCTGGTGAACCTTTCCGAGTGCGAAGCATAGGCAAAGCGCGCGTTGTCGGGTTTACCTTAACAAGATCGTATACAAGAATAGTAATAGTAGTTAACGGCGGCATCTTCTGTGGATAAGTCCCGATTTATCCTTGTAAACAATCGCTTGGCGTGCGGATAAGCGCTGAGTAAGGCTTGTATCTGCCTGGGACGGTTTCTGGACAAAAAAACGCCGCCGAAAAAATTTTTCGTTTACGCACATATCGTCCCTGTGGATATCCATACGGTTATCCACAGCTTGCAGCCCCCTGTTTTACCCTGCTTTTGAGCGTGTCGCGAGGCTTGCCACGAATAATGTCGCTCTGGCCCGGCACTGGTGGTAATCTCAATGCGGCTCAACAGCCATGCATGCATGAAGAAAGACAGACTCTGGTAACGGGACGCGGCGGGGAGACACGCCGCGCGACAGCTTGATGGCATACCGAAAGGAGCTTCATTGGAATCGGCAGGCGAATACGACTACATCATCGTGGGTGGCGGTACGGCAGGTTGCGTGCTGGCCAATCGGCTCACACGCGACAAGGATGCCAACGTTTTACTCGTGGAAGCGGGCGGCAAGGACGATTACGTGTGGATACACATCCCCGTCGGCTATCTGCATTGCATCGGCAATCCCCGCACGGACTGGCTGTATTCCACCCAGGCGGACGCGGGCCTGGGCGGGCGCAGCTTGATGTATCCACGCGGAAAAGTGCTCGGGGGCAGCTCCTCCATCAACGGCATGATCTATATGCGCGGCCAGGCCGGCGATTACGACCACTGGGCCGACCTGACGGATGACGCCTCCTGGCGCTGGGATAAAGTCTTGCCGCTGTTTAAACAAAGCGAGGATTACCACGGCGGCGCGTCGGAAAACCATGGCGCGGGTGGCGAATGGCGTGTGGAAAAACAGCGGCTGTCGTGGGATATTTTGAATGCGTTCCGCGACGCGGCGCAGCAGGTCGGCATTCCGAAAACCAGCGATTTCAACGGTGGCGACAACAGCGGCAGCGCCTATTTCGACGTCAACCAGCGGCGCGGCATCCGCTGGAATACCTCCAAAGCGTTTTTGAAACCGGCATCGCGGCGCCCGAATCTGACCATCATGACGGGTTGCCACGTGGAACGTCTGCTGCTGGAGGCGACAGAATCGGGACCGCGCTGCACGGGCATCGTGTTTACGGGCGGCGGCACGCAGTGGCAGGCGACGGCCCGGCGTGAAACCCTGCTGACGGCGGGCGCCATCGGTTCGCCCCAATTGCTGCAACTGTCCGGCATCGGCCCGGCCGCCTTGCTGCACGAACACGGCATCACGCCCGTGCTCGATGCGCCTGGCGTGGGCGGCAATTTGCAGGACCACTTGCAGTTGCGTATGGTCTTTAAAGTGCAGGGCGTCAAGACTTTGAACGTGATGGCCAGCAATATTGTCGGCAAAATGCAGATCGGCTTGCAATATGCGCTATTTCAGAGCGGGCCCATGTCGATGGCGCCGTCGCAGCTGGGCGCGTTCGCCAAGTCCGATGCGCAGCAAGCCACACCGAACCTGCAATACCACGTGCAGCCGCTCTCCCTGGACAAGTTCGGCGAACCGCTACACGCGTTTCCCGCGTTTACGGCCAGCGTCTGCAATCTGCGCCCCACTTCGCGCGGTCACGTGCACATCGCCAGCGCCGACAGCTATGCGGCGCCGAAGATCGTGCCCAATTACCTGAGTACCGAGCCGGACCGCAAGGTCGCGGCCGACGCCTTGCGCCTGACGCGCGCCATCGCCGCCGCGCCGGCCTTGAAAAAATTTGCGCCACAGGAATACAAGCCTGGTGTGCAATTCCAGAGCGAGGAAGAGCTGGCGCAGGCGGCCAGCCAGATCGGCACCACCATCTTTCATCCCGTGGGCACATGCCGCATGGGCGTGGCAGGCGATGCGTCGAGCGTGGTCGACAGCCAGCTGCGCGTGCTCGGCGTGGACGGCTTGCGGGTGGTCGATGCCTCCATCATGCCGTACATTACTTCTGGTAACACGAACTCGCCCACCGTGATGATTGCGGAAAAAGCGGCGCAAATGATACATGCGGCCTGGAAATGACTGTGGCAAAGCGCGGGTTTGCGCTATTCGGGCTGGTGAAAAATCCCCGTAGTTATACTGTATTGTGCGTTAAATTTAAGTTGTGTATTATAAAAATGACTAAGTAGTACAAAAAGTACAACTAGGAGACACGATGTCAAACGTAATCTTGGAAACAAGAAATTTGACCAAGGAATTCAAGGGTTTCACCGCAGTGAGCGAGGTGAACCTGAAGGTAGAGCGGGGCCATATCCACGCCTTGATCGGTCCTAACGGCGCCGGCAAGACCACGTGTTTCAACTTGCTCACCAAATTCCTGGTCCCCACCGGTGGACAGATCCTGTTCAATGGGAAAGATATTACGGCAGCCAAACCGGCGCAGATCGCCCGCATGGGCGTGATCCGTTCCTTCCAGATTTCCGCCGTCTTCCCGCATCTATCCGTGCTGCAAAATGTGCGTATCGGCTTGCAGCGCCAGCTGGGGACCTCGTTCCACTTCTGGCAAAGCGAGCGTTCCTTGAACCGGCTCAATGACCGCGCCATGGCCTTGCTGGCCGAAGTCGACCTGACGGAGTTTGCCGATACCATCACGGTCGACATGCCGTACGGACGCAAGCGGGCGCTGGAAATTGCCACCACCCTGGCGATGGAACCGGAAATGATGCTGCTCGACGAGCCGACCCAGGGCATGGGCCACGAAGACGTGCACCGCGTCACCGAACTGATCAAGAAAGTCTCGGTCGGCCGCACCATTTTGATGGTGGAACACAATATGAGCGTGGTCTCTGGCATCTGCGACAAGATTTCTGTCCTGCAGCGCGGCGCCATGCTGGCCGAAGGCAGTTACGCGGAAGTGTCGCGCAATCCGCAAGTGATGGAAGCGTACATGGGCACCACCCACGCCGAACTGGAAGGGGCACATTGATGAGCGCTAGTAACAAGGCACCCGCGCTGGAAATTGCACAACTGCACACCTGGTATGGCGAATCGCACATCCTGCACGATGTGAACCTGAAAGTGGAGCAGGGCGAAGTGGTGACTTTGCTGGGCCGCAATGGCGCCGGCCGCACGACCACCTTGCGCGCCATCATGGGGCTGACGGGCGCGCGCACGGGTTCCATCAAAGTCAATGGCGTCGAAGCGATAGGTTTGGCCACGCACAAAATCGCCCACCTGGGCATCGGCTATTGTCCTGAAGAGCGCGGCATTTTTTCCTCGCTGTCGACGGAGGAAAACCTGATGCTGCCGCCCACCCTGGCCAGCGGCGAGAAGGGCATGTCGGTCGAGGAAATCTACGCCATGTTCCCGAATTTGCAGGAACGCCGCCATAGCCAGGGCACGCGATTGTCGGGCGGGGAACAGCAGATGCTGGCGGTGGCGCGCATCCTGCGCACGGGCGCGCGCCTGCTGCTGCTCGATGAAATTTCCGAAGGCCTGGCGCCCGTCATCGTGCAAGGGCTGGCGCGCATGATCACCACCCTGAAAGCGAAGGGTTACACCATCGTCATGGTGGAACAGAATTTCCGGTTTGCCGCACCGCTGGCAGACCGGTTTTATGTGATGGAGCACGGTCAGATCGTCGAGACTTTTGCTGCATCCGAACTGGAAGCCAAGATGCCGGTATTGACCGAGCTGCTTGGCGTGTAATGCCCATGTAGTTCCGTATCGTCGTCGAGCAATCGTTTAAATAGCAAACAATAATCCCAACGGAGACACTATGAAACGTAACGCTATCGCCATTGCCACCGCCACTCTTTGCGCACTGGGCTTGTCCAGCGCCGCGCACGCCCAGGTATCGGGCGACACCATCAAGATCGGTTTTATTTCCGACATGTCGGGCGTGTATTCCGACGTCGACGGCCTCGGTGGCGCGGAAGCCATCAAGATGGCGATCGCCGATGCCGGCGTGGTACTGGCCGGCAAAAAGGTGGAATTCATTTCCGCCGACCATCAAAACAAGGCCGACATCGCCGCCTCCAAGGCGCGTGAATGGTTCGACCAGCAAGGTGTCGACATGCTGATCGGCGGCACCAATTCCGGCGCCAGCCTGGCCATGGCCAAGGTGGCGGCAGAAAAGAAAAAAATCTTCATTGCCATCGGCGCCGGTTCCTCGCGCCTGACGAATGAAGAATGCACACCCTACACCGTGCATTACGCCTACGACACGGTAGCGCTGGCGCGCGGGACGGGTGGCACCATCGTCAAGCAGGGCGGCAAGAGCTGGTATTTCATGACGGCCGATTACGCGTTTGGCCATTCGCTGGAAAAAGACACGGCCGAGGTCGTCAAGGCGGCCGGCGGCAAGGTGCTGGGCAGCGTCAAGCATCCGCTGGGCGCCTCGGATTTCTCGTCCTTCCTGCTGCAGGCGCAATCGTCCAAGCCGCAAATCCTGGGCCTGGCCAATGCCGGCGGCGACGCCATCAACAGCATCAAGGCGGCCAACGAGTTCGGCCTGACGAAATCGATGAAGCTGGCCGGTCTGCTGATCTTCATCAACGACATCCATTCGCTGGGCCTGAACCTGACGCAAGGCATGTACCTGACCGATGGCTGGTACTGGGACTTGAATGCGGAAACGCGCGCCTGGTCGAAACGCTATTTCGCCAAGATGAAGAAGGAACCGTCGATGTTGCAGGCGGCCGACTATTCGGCCGCAGCAAACTACCTGAAAGCCGTCAAGGCGATCGGCACGGATGACACCGAGAAAGTCATGGCGTATCTGAAGAAGACCAAGATCAACGACATGTTCACGCAGAATGGCGAAGTGCGTCCCGATGGCCGCATGGTGCACGATATGTACCTGATGGAAGTCAAGAAACCGTCCGAGTCGAAATACCCATGGGATTACTACAAGGTGGTGGCCACCGTGCCCGGTGCGCAAGCGTATGTGACCAAGGCTGAATCGAAGTGTTCGCTGTGGAAGTAAGGCTGTAGCAACATCCAAAGAGTGCCCGCCGCTGCGCGGGTGCTCTGTCCTGCACTTCGCTCGCAGGGTTCGCCTTGCGCCGCCGCAGCCGTTTGCGGTGGCGCGTTTCCCTTGATACCACACCGCTACCCGGCGGTGCTTTTTATACTGTGATGCCATGGAAATTTTCGGCGTTCCAATACAAGCGATGATGAGCCAGCTGCTGCTGGGTCTCGTCAACGGCTCGTTCTATGCCATGTTGTCCCTCGGTCTGGCCGTCATCTTCGGCTTGCTCAACGTTATTAATTTCTCGCACGGCGCCATGTACATGATGGGCGCCTTCCTGGCCTGGATGGGCCTCAGTTATTTCGACATCAATTACTGGGCCATGCTGGTCATCGCCCCGATCCTCGTCGGCCTGGTCGGCATCCTGATCGAAAAGACCATGTTGCGCTGGCTGTATAAACTCGACCACCTGTATGGCTTGCTGCTGACCTTTGGCATTACCCTGATCATGGAAGGCGTGTTTCGCTCTTTCTATGGCGTCTCGGGCCAGCCGTATGCCGTGCCTGAAGCGCTGGCCGGCGCGACGGACCTCGGTTTCATGATCCTGCCGAACTACCGCGCCTGGGTGGTGATCGCCTCGCTTTCCGTCTGCCTGGCGACCTGGTTCGTCATCGAAAAAACCAAGCTGGGCGCCTACCTGCGGGCTGGCACGGAAAACCCGAAACTGGTGGAAGCGTTCGGCATCAACGTGCCGCTGATGGTGACCTTGACCTTTGGCTTCGGCGTGGCGCTGGCCGGTTTCGCCGGCGTGCTGGCTGCACCGATCATCCAGGTTTCGCCGCTGATGGGCTCGAACCTGATCATCGTCGTGTTTGCCGTGGTGGTGATCGGTGGCATGGGTTCCATCATGGGTTCCATCCTGACGGGCCTGGGCCTGGGCGTGATCGAGGGCCTGACCCGCGTGTTCTACCCGGAAGGCTCGGCCACCGTGGTCTTCGTGGTAATGGTCATCGTGCTGCTGCTGCGTCCCGCCGGTCTGTTCGGCAAAGAAAAGTAATCCTCATCAGTCATGTATTGGAGCTACCACGATGAATAAGAATGTAGGCTACGCCATTGCCTTGCTGCTGGCGTTGGCGGCCCCGTTTTACGGCTATCCCGTCTTCCTGATGAAGTTGCTGTGCTTTGCCCTGTTTGCCTGTGCCTTTAACTTGCTGATCGGCTACACGGGCTTGCTGTCGTTTGGCCATGCGGCGTTTTTTGGCGGCGCCGGCTATGTCACCGGCTACGCGCTGCGCACCTGGGGCTGGCCAACGGAACTGGGCTTGCTGGCCGGCGTCGCCACGGGCGCCTTGCTGGGCCTGGTGATCGGCGGTCTGGCGATCCGCCGGCAGGGCATCTACTTTACGATGATCACCCTGGCGCTGGCGCAGATGGTGTACTTCCTCGCCTTGCGCCTGCCCTTCACGGGCGGCGAAGATGGCTTGCAGGGTGTTCCACGTGGAACCTTGCTGGGCATGATAGACCTAGGCAATGACACGGTGCTGTACTACGTGGTGCTGGCCATTTTTGTCGCCGGCTTCGCCCTGATCGTACGCACCATCCATTCACCGTTCGGCCAGGTGCTCAAGGCGATCAAGGAAAACGAACCGCGCGCCATCTCGCTCGGTTACGACGTCAACAAGTACAAGCTGATGGCCATCGTGCTGTCCGCTTCGCTGGCGGCACTGGCCGGCGCCACCAAGACCCTGGTGCTGGGCTTTGAAACCCTCACCGATGTGTATTGGGGCATGTCGGGCCTGGTCGTGCTGATGACCCTGGTGGGCGGCATGGGGACCTTGTCCGGTCCCATCCTCGGCGCCGTGCTGATCATCGCGCTGGAAAACAAGCTGGGCGATGTTGGTAGCTATCTGGCCACGCATACGGGCATCGAGTGGTTCGGTACCCTGGGCGAATCGGTGGGCATGGTCACGGGGGTGATTTTCGTCATCTGCGTGCTGCTGTTCCGGCGCGGCATTGTCGGCGAAGCCATCGCGCGCTTCGGCGGCAGGCCAGCCAAAGCCGCTGTCTGATTTCAAGCAACGCCGGACGATTCGTCCGGCGTTTTTCATTGTGCGTCCACTGTTACCTCAACGGAGAGAACCACCATGCAAATGACGATCACGCGCGCGGGCACGACTGGCATGCGCCTGTGCACCCTGCTGGCATTGGCAGCCTGCGGCAGCAACCATGCACCGGAAGAGCTGAACCAGATGCCCGGCTACCTGGGCAGCATCACGCGCGCCGACTACGACGGCAAGACGAATGATTTACTCACGGCCGGCCTGGGCAAGACGGGGCTGGCGGGCGCCGCACCCGCGTATGCGAATACGGAACAGCCGACGCCGCTCGAACTGCGCCGCAATGCGATCTACGCCAACTACCGCGCCGTGCTCGACATTGCCGCCAACAGCGGCTATGGCACCCTGTACGGACCGAACGTGGATGCGTCCGGAAACGTGGGCACGGGCGAAGGCCTGGTGGCGGGCAGCGAATACATCGCCTATGCCGATGACGGCACGGGCAAGAAGAATGTCACCCTGATGGTGCAGGTGCCGGCCAGCTTCGACCCCGAGCATGCCTGCATCGTCACGGGCACGTCGAGCGGCTCGCGCGGCATCTATGGCGCCATCGGCAGCTCCGGCGAGTGGGGCTTGAAGAAGGGTTGCGCCGTGGCGTATGCGGACAAGGGTTCCGGCACAGGCCTGTATGTGTTTGAAGACGACAGCGTGAATGTGCAGAATGGCGTGCGCGCGGGCAGGGTGACTGCCGGCAAGAGCGCGCTCTTCGCACCGGACTTGAACGACGCCGACCGGCTGGCCTGGGCCGCCGCCTATCCGAACCGCATCGCCTTCAAGCATGCACATTCGCAACAGAACCCGGAGAAGGATTGGGGCAAGGTGACCTTGCAGGCGGTCGAGATGGCGTATTACGTCTTGAACGAGCGCTATGGCGTGCTGGCCCGCGATGGCAGTTCGCGCATCGTGCGCCTGACGCCGAAGAACACCATCACGATCGCCTCGAGCATTTCCAACGGCGCCGGCTCGGCCTTGCTGGCAGCGGAACAGGATACGCAAGGCTTGATCAGCGGCGTGGCGGCCAGCGAGCCGCAGGTCCAACCGGCGGCGTCGAGTGCCTACAGCGTACGCCAGGGTGGGGTGGTAGTGAATACACCGGGGCGCGCGCTGTTCGACTACGCCACCTATGCGGCGCTGTACCAGCCGTGCATCGCTTCCGTGGCCGGCAATGCGGGACGCTGCACGGCGCTCGTCAGCAAGGGGCTATTGAACGGCGCGGATCTGGCGGCGCAGCAGGCGGACGCGAAGCAGCGCTTGCGCGCATATGGCTGGTTGCCGGACTCCGACCCGCTGCAGGCGGCGCACGCGGGCACGAATATCCTGGTGGCCGTCACGTACGCGTATGCCTATGGGAAATTCTCCGTGACGGACAAGGTGTGCGGTTTCACGTTTGCGCAGACCGATGGCAGCGGCAATCCGATCGCGTTCACCTCGGCGCAAAAGGCGGCCAGCTTTGCCGCGCAAAACGGCATCCTCGGCAGTGTCGTGTACGAGAACAGCGTGGGCGGCGCCAAGGGCTACACGGCCGGCGTATCACCCTCGACCAGTCTGGCGGACCAGTCGCTCGATGGCTTCCTGTGCCTGCGCAGCCTGGCGACGGGGCGCGACGCCGTCAGCGGCGCCAACCTGGAAGGCACTTTGGCAGGGCAGAGCGCGCGCGTGCGGGCAGGCGTGGCCGAGGTAGCGGCCAGCGGCAAACTGAACGGCAAGCCGGCCATCATCGTGCACGGTCGCAGCGATACCCTGATTCCCGTCAATCACGCGTCGCGCGCCTATCTTGGCCTGAACGCTGCGGTGGAAGGGAGCAATAGCAAGCTGCGCTATATCGAGGTGACCCATGCCAACCACTTCGATTCCTTCAGCAGCGCCTTGCCGACCCTGATCGTGCCGCTACATGTGTACCTGAACCGGGCGCTCGATGCCATGTATGCGCATTTGTCTGCCAAGCAAGCCTTGCCGCCATCGCAGGTGGTGCGCACGGTAACGCGCGCCGATGCGTCGACCTTGATCACGGCTGTCAACCTGCCGGCGATAGCGTCGACCCCAGCGGCAGGCAATGCGATCAGTGTGACGGGAACGGTGGTGGATGTGCCCGACTGAGTCTCATAGCGCGGCCGCATAGATGGCGCGGGCATCCTCGCGTGTGACGACGCGCGGATTGTTGCCCAGCAATCGCGTCTGCAGCATGGCGTCGTCGGCCAGCCGGTCCAGGTCGCTGGCCGCGATGCCCACCTCGCGCAGGGTGCGCGCGATACCGGTGGCGCGCGCCAGCGCCTGCATGGCGTCGATCAGGGCCACGGCCCGCGCTTCCTCGCTGCCCACGATACCAGGCTGCAAGACGGCCGCCAGTTGCGCATACAGCGGTGCCGCGTGAGACAGATTAAAACGCAACACGTGCGGCAGCACCAGCGCATTCGACAGGCCGTGTGGCACGTGGAACAAACCACCGATGGGATAAGCGAGCGCATGCACGGCGGCCACCGGTGCATTGGCAAACGCCTGGCCGGCCAGCATGGCGCCCAGCAGCATGGCCTGGCGCGCCGGCAAGTTGCCGCCATCGCGGCAGGCGGTGAGCAGGTTGCTGGACAGCAGCGACAGTGCCTGGGTGGCCAGCATGTCGGACAGGGGATTTTTCAGCAGGCGGCTGGTGTACGCTTCGATCGCATGCACCATGGCGTCGATGCCGGTGGCGGCTGTCACGGCGGGCGGCAAGCCCAGGGTCAGGCTGGCGTCGAGGATGGCCAGGTCCGCATACAGTTGCGGCGCGACCACGCCCAGCTTGCTGGTGGCGCCCGTGGTGACGATGGCGATGTGCGTCACTTCCGAACCGGTGCCGGCCGTGGTCGGCAATTGCACCAGGGGCAGGCGCTGGCCGTGCACATTACCGATGCCATACAGTTGCGCCAGTTCCTGGTGGCCCGGCGCCAGCACGGCGATCAGCTTGGCCACGTCCAGCGAGCTGCCGCCACCGAGGCCGATAATCAGTTCCACGTGAAACATCTGCGCCTGGGCCACGCCGGCCAGGACGATGGCTTCGGGCGGATCGGCTTGCACGTCGGCAAAGACGTGGACCTCGATCCCCGCCGTCTGCAAGCTGTGCAGGGGAGCATCGGCCAGGCCCGTACGCAGAAACCCCGCGTCGGTGACGAGCAGGGCGCGGCGCACGCTCGGGAAGTGATGGGCGATGTGCGCGCCCAGTTGGGCGGCGGCGCCTGGTTCAACGATCAGATGCGGCACGGTACGGAACTGGAAGGCGGACATGCAGACTCCTGACAGTGAGGACAGAAGCCAAGCTTACTCCGCTTTCCCGCCCTGCGCATGTTTCACGTGGAACCAGAAGTGGGGCTTACTCCCACTCCAGCGCGCCGCGTTTCCATTCATACGCCAGGCCGATGGCCAGTACGCTCAAGAAGCCCATGACGGCCCAGAAGCCGTGCAAACCCAGTTCGTTGACGTTGGCCGCCCACGGCATCAGGAAGATCACCTCGATATCGAACAGGATGAACAGGATGGCGACCAGGTAGAAGCGGATGTCGAATTTCATGCGTGCGTCGCCGAACGCTTCGAAGCCGCATTCGTACGGGGACAGTTTTTGTGGATCGGGTTTGTGCGGACCGAGCACGCGCCCCAGCAGCATGGGGACGATGCCGACCAGGATGCCGATCAGAATGAACAGCAGGACGGGAAAATAGTTTTCGAGGAGCATGGGAATTCCTCTCAGTGGCTGGACGACAGCTTCATCAGTACGATGCCGCACACGATGAGGACGGCGGCGCACACGCGCATGGTGTTGACTTGCTCGCCCAGAAAGACGATGCCGACGATGAAGGCGCCGACGGCGCCGATGCCGGTCCAGATGGTGTAGGCCGTGCCCAGGGGCAGGGTGCGCATGGCAATCGACAGCAAGCCGAAGCTGGCGATCATCATGACGATGGTCATGACGGAAGGGGTGAGTCGGTTGAAACCTTCGGAGAGTTTCATCGAGTATGCCCACACGACTTCAAGCATGCCGGCAATCAGTAACAGTATCCAGGCCATGGCGGCTCCTTATACAGAGCGGGCCGTCCCGGTGTGTGCCCATGATGGGGGAGGCCGTCCTCCTGGATGCTCGTCACGATGGCCACTGGCGTGACCACGCTTGCGGACGATGCGGCAATTGTAGCAAACATTCACGAGCACCGCAGCCCCAGCCCAGGCCAGTTACGTGTTCCACGTGAAACAGAAACGGCCGATGGCTTGCCACTGCTGAGTAAAAATTAAGCAAAAATTGGCCCGAGGAAGGTTGCGCTCGCAAAAAGACTCTATAATCGGAGCTCTCTTCCCGCATTTTTACTTGCACTGTTACCTATTTATCATGTTATTTCCTACAGAATTCGACGTCATCGTTGTCGGTGGTGGTCACGCCGGTACCGAGGCGGCCCTCGCTTCCGCCCGCATGGGGCAGAAGACGCTATTGCTCACGCATAATATTGAGACACTGGGCCAGATGTCGTGCAACCCCTCCATCGGTGGCATCGGCAAGGGCCACCTGGTCAAGGAGGTCGATGCCATGGGCGGCGCGATGGCGATTGCCACCGACGAGTCCGGCATCCAGTTCCGCATCCTGAACTCCTCGAAAGGCCCGGCAGTCCGCGCCACGCGCGCCCAGGCCGACCGCATTCTCTACAAGGCCGCCATCCGTACGCGCCTGGAAAACCAGCCGAATCTGTGGCTGTTCCAGCAAGCGGTCGATGATCTGATCGTCGAAGGCGACCGCGTCGTCGGCGCCGTGACGCAGATCGGTTTGAAGTTCCTGTCGCGCGCCGTGGTGCTGACGGCCGGCACTTTCCTCGACGGCAAGATCCACGTGGGCTTGAATAATTACTCGGCTGGCCGCGCCGGCGACCCGCCCGCCATTTCGCTGTCCGCCCGCTTGAAGGAATTGAAGCTGCCCCAAGGCCGCTTGAAGACGGGCACGCCGCCGCGCATCGATGGCCGCACGATTGACTTTTCCGTGATGCAAGAGCAGGCGGGCGACCTCGATCCCGTGCCCGTGTTTTCCGTGATGGGCAACACGTCCATGCACCCGCGCCAGGTGCCGTGCTGGGTCACGCATACGAATAGCCAGACGCACGACATCATCCGCGCTGGCCTCGACCGCAGCCCCATGTACACGGGCGTGATCGAGGGCGTGGGCCCCCGCTATTGCCCGTCCATCGAAGACAAGATTCACCGTTTCGCGGGCAAGGAATCGCACCAGATCTTCCTCGAGCCGGAAGGCTTGACGACGCATGAGTTCTATCCGAACGGCATTTCCACCAGCCTGCCGTTCGACGTGCAGATCGCCCTGGTGCAATCGATGAAGGGCATGGAAAACGCCCACATCCTGCGCCCCGGTTACGCCATCGAATACGATTACTTCGACCCGCGCGGCTTGAAAGCCTCGCTGGAAACGAAGGCCGTGGCCGGCCTGTTCTTCGCCGGGCAGATCAACGGCACCACCGGCTACGAGGAAGCGGCCGCGCAAGGCATGCTGGCGGGCCTGAATGCGGCCCTGCTGACGCAGGACAAGGAAGCCTGGGTACCGGGCCGCTCCGAGGCGTATCTGGGCGTGCTGGTCGACGATCTGATCACCCAGGGCGTGCAGGAACCGTACCGCATGTTCACCAGTCGCGCCGAGTACCGCTTGAGCCTGCGCGAAGACAATGCCGACATGCGCCTGACGGAAATCGGCCGTACCCTGGGCTGCGTCGGCGACGCCCAATGGCAAGCGTTCGAGACCAAGCGCGAAGCGGTGGCGCTGGAACTGCAGCGCCTGCGTTCCACGTGGGTCAATCCGCGCATCCTGGCGGCGGCCGAATCGGAACGCATCGTCGGCCAAGCCATCGAGCGCGAGTATTCGCTGGCGGACTTGCTGTGCCGCCCGAACGTCGCCTACGACACCCTGATGAGCATGACGGGCATGGAAGGCCAGGCCCTGGCCGGTCCCGGCGTGCAGGACCCCGCCGTGCGCGAGCAGGTGGAAATCCAGCTCAAATATGCGGGCTACATCGAGCGCCAGAGCAAGGAGATCGAGCGCCACGAACACTATGAAAACCTGGCCTTGCCGGCCGGTTTTAATTACCTCGATATCGGCGCGCTGTCGGTCGAAGTGCGGCAAAAACTCGACAAGCAGCGCCCGGAAACCCTGGGCCAGGCCTCGCGCATTTCGGGCGTAACGCCGGCGGCGATTTCGCTGCTGCTGGTGCATTTGAAAAAGCGCGGCTTCGGTGCCGCACAGACCACCACTTTAAAGGACGAGGTTGTTGAATGAAGCAGTTTGACCGGGCCGCACTGGCCCCCATTTTGAATGAAGGCATCGCCGCGCTGGGGCTGGACCTGAGCGCGGATCAGACGGAAAAACTGCTCGATTACCTGGCCTTGCTGGCCAAATGGAACAGCGTGTACAACCTGACGTCGGTGCGCGACCCCATGCAGATGCTGACCCTGCACGTGCTCGATTCGCTGGCGGCCGTGCCCGCGTTCGCGGATGCCAAAAACGTGCTCGACGTGGGCGCCGGCGGCGGCTTGCCGGGCATGGTATTGGCCATCGCGCGGCCTGACGTAAAAGTGTCGATGATCGACACGGTGCACAAAAAGACAGCCTTTCTGACGCAGGTGAAGGCGGAACTGGGCCTGGCCAACGTCACCGTGTACACCAAGCGCGTGGAACAGCTGGAAGTGTCGCAGAAATTCGATGTGATCACCTCGCGCGCCTTTGCCGACCTGTCCGACTTCGTCAACTGGTCGCACCACGTGCTGGCCGAGGGCGGGCAATTCATCGCCTTGAAAGGGGTGGCACCGCCAGACGAGCGCGAGCGACTGCCGGCAGACTGGAAAGTGACGCAATTACGCGCAATTCAGGTGCCAGGGCTAAATGCAGAGCGTCATCTGGTCTTTATAGCAAGAATATAAAGACTGGAAAATTAAACGGTATAAATCATATAAACAGTTTATACGGTATAAATGATATAAACCATATAAACGATTTATATCGTATAAATGAAATAAACAGTATAAATCGTTTCGGCCGGATGCCGGGGCGCACGATGAAGTTTGCATCTCTTTACAACTAGAAGATACATGGCCAAAATTTTTTGTGTAGCAAATCAAAAGGGTGGTGTTGGTAAAACCACAACAAGCGTCAACCTCTCCGCCGGTCTGGCCAAGTTGAACCAGCGCGTGCTGCTGGTCGACCTCGACCCGCAGGGCAATGCGACCATGGGTGCCGGCATCAACAAGGCCGGCCTGAAGGCGTCGACCTATGAAGTCATGCTGGGCGAATCCGATGTCAAAACGGCACGCCAGCGTTCGGAAGCGGGGCGCTTCGATGTCCTGCCGTCGAACCGCGAACTGGCCGGCGCGGAAGTGGAGATGGTCGAACTGGACAACCGCGAACGCCGCCTGAAGGATGCGCTGGCCGAAGTGGATAGCGAATACGACTTCATCCTGGTTGATTGCCCACCGGCATTATCGATGCTGACCCTGAACGGCCTGTGCGCCGCGCATGGCGTGATCATCCCGATGCAGTGCGAGTACTACGCGCTGGAAGGCCTGTCCGACCTGGTCAACACCATCAAGAAGGTACATGCCAACCTGAACCCGGACTTGAAGATCATTGGTCTCTTGCGCGTGATGTTCGATCCGCGCATGACATTATCACAACAAGTGTCGGCCCAGCTGGAACAGCATTTCGGCGACAAGGTCTTCAAGACCATCATCCCGCGCAATGTGCGCCTGGCCGAAGCGCCATCGTACGGCTTGCCCGGCGTGACCTTCGATCCCAGCTCGAAAGGTGCCCAGGCGTATATCGCCTTCGGCGCCGAGATGGTCGAGCGCATCAAACATATGTAAACAAAGGGCGAGCGACTCGCAAGGAATGATGTGAGCGCTCACTCTGAAAACACGATTAGGACAGCATGGCTACGAAAAAATTAAAAGGACTGGGTCGCGGACTCGACGCCCTCCTGGGTGGCGGCGGCGACTTCGCCAGCCCGGACACGCATCAACCCTCCAGCTTGCCCGTGTCGCAAATGCAAGCCGGCAAATACCAGCCGCGCACGCGCATGGACGAAGGGGCCTTGAACGAACTGGCCGCCTCGATCAAGGCGCAAGGGCTGATGCAGCCGATCCTGGTGCGCCCGATCGGGCAAGACACCCTGAGCGGACTTGTCAAATATGAAATCATCGCCGGTGAACGCCGTTTCCGCGCCTCGCAACTGGCCGGCCTGACGGAAGTGCCGGTGCTGGTGCGCGATGTGGATGACCTGGCCGCCGCCGCCATGGCGCTGATCGAGAACATCCAGCGCGAAGACTTGAATCCCCTGGAAGAGGCGCAGGGTATTCACCGCCTGATCGCCGACTTCAGTTTCACGCATGAGCAAGCGGCCACTGCGCTGGGACGCTCGCGCAGCGCGGTGTCGAACCTGCTGCGTCTGATGAACCTGGCCAGTCCCGTGCAGACCATGCTGATGGCCGGCGATATCGACATGGGCCATGCGCGCGCCTTGCTGGCGGTCGATGCGGCCAGCCAGATCACGCTGGCCAACCAGGTCGTGGCCAAGCGCCTGTCGGTGCGCGAAACGGAAAAGCTCGTCACCCGCACGCTCGAGGAAGCGGCCAACCCGGTCGAACCGCGGCAAAAGGAAAAGTCCGGCGACATCGCGCGCCTGGAAGAAGAGTTGTCCGATGCGCTGGCCACGCCCGTGGTGTTCAAAATGGGTAACAAAGGCCGTGGCCAATTGGTGATCGATTTTGCCGATCTTGACGTGCTCGATGGTTTGTTGACCCGCTTGCGTGGTTAAATAGCAAGCTGCAAAGACATGGGGAGTGCGGTGTGGACAATCCAGCCATGCTTTCCAGATGCACCACGTGATTCCTTGATAACACGGCTGGAAGCGGCCAGACAAGCGACTTTGCCATATAGTGGTGCAAATGGCGGCGAATAGTCGGTAAAGCGTCAGTTTCACGCCGCAATCGCCCTGCTGCGGTGCAGCAACGTTTGACTCTATAGATCAAAGCCAACTATAATCCCGTGTCTTTGCGTGTGTAGATTTTTTTGGGAACCTGGCAATTGAGCGATTCACAACAAAGTATTGCCAAGCCCGTCTACAAAGTAGTTGCCTTGCAGTTAGCAATCGTGATCAGCTTTGCCACGCTCACCGTGTTTTTCGGTGGTAGTGTGAGAGGCTGGTCCGCCGCATGCGGCGGTGCGATCGCCGTCGCTGGCAGTCTGGCGTATGCCTTGCTGGTGGTTCGCGGTAGTAGCGACGCCAAAAAGGCTTTTCGCGCGCACTTGCGTGCGGAAATGGTGAAAATATTTATTACAGCGGTGCTGTTTATATTGGCACTGGTGTTGTTTCAGTCGGCCGCCTGGTTATGGCTGATCTTGGGTTTCGCGGTGGCAACCTTAGCATACTGGTTTTCATTGCTCGCTGTTTAATCATTGGTTTTGGGGCCTGTTGTGCTCTGAAACGACAAATCTAAATTCATTATGACCACAGAACACGCTATTGAAGCGGGCCATGCTGCCCCGGCCAACGCCACAGAATACATCAGCCACCATTTGGCCCACTTGAAAAGCGCCGATGGCGCCTTCAACCTGGACACCTTCTGGGTGTCTGCCATCATGGGCTTTGTTTTCCTTGCCGTTTTCTACATGGCTTCGCGCCGTGCGACGGCCGGTGTTCCTGGCAAACTGCAAAACTTCGTCGAAATGATCATGGAAATGGTCAATGAGACTATTAATGGGGCCTTCCACGCAAAAAGCAAGATCATCGCGCCGCTGGCCATCACGATTTTCGTGTGGGTCTGGTTGTTGAACGCCATGGACTTCTTGCCGGTGGATCTGCTGCCGACGGTGTTGAGCTGGTTTGGCGTGCACAAGCTGCGCGTGGTGCCGACCGCCGACGTGAACCATACTTTTGCGATGTCGTTCTCGGTCGTTCTGTGCATTATCGCGTTTTCCGTCAAGGCCAAGGGCCTGGGCGGCTGGATCAAGGAATTGTTTACCGCGCCTTTCCATGCAAGTGGCATCATCGGCACGATCTTGTTGGCACCAGTTAATTTCTTGCTGCAAATGGTTGAGTTGGTTGCAAAACTGATCTCCCTGTCGCTGCGACTGTTCGGCAATATGTATGCCGGCGAGCTGATTTTCATCTTGATCGCGTTGTTGCCTTGGTGGGCACAGTGGGCGTTGGGTGGTCCATGGGCAATTTTCCATATCTTGATTGTAACTTTGCAAGCTTTTGTGTTTATGGCGTTGACGGTTGTGTATCTGAGCCTTGCGGTTGAGAAACATTAATCAGCAACTTTATATTTTGTTTTTTTAGTATCTTTCGTTTTTAAATTTAGGAGAATTTTATGCAAGCTCTGATCGCACAAGTACAAAGCATGACCGTTCTGGCAGCAGCAATCATCATCGGCCTGGCCGCAATCGGCACCGCTCTGGGCTTCGCTATTCTGGGTGGCAAATTCCTGGAAGCTTCGGCACGTCAACCAGAACTGATGCCACAACTGCAAACCAAACTGTTCGTTATCGCTGGTCTGCTGGATGCTATCTCGATGATCGGCGTTGGTATCGCTCTGCTGTACACGTTCGCTAACCCGTTCCTGTCCGCTCTGACGGCTGTTGCTCAGTAATTCGCTCCAACCCTAGGAGAAACTTTTAGTTAGGAGCAAAGGTATGGACATCAATATGTCGCTCATCGGCCAGATGATCACCTTCGCGGTGTTGGTCTGGTTCTCGATGAAGTTCGTATTTCCAGCGCTGAACACAGCGCTGGATGAGCGTGCCAAACGAATCGCGGATGGATTGGCTGCGGCCGATCAAGGTCAGGCTTCGATGGCTGTCGCTGAAAAGCGTGCGCAAGAGGCATTGAACAGTGCACGTGAAGAAGCGTCGCAACGCGTTGCGGACGCTGAAAAGCGCGCGCAGCTGGTTGCTGAAGAGATCAAGCAAAATGCACAAGCTGAAGCGGCGCGTATCATTGCGCAAGCCCAGTCGGACGCGGAACAGCAACTGTCGAAAGCACGCGAACAATTGCGCGCTCAGGTGGCTGACCTGGCTGTCAAGGGTGCCGAGCAGATCTTGAAGCGTGAAGTCAACGCTACGGCTCACGCCGAAATGTTGCAGCGTCTTGCTGTCGAGCTGTAATCATGGCAGAACTCGCAACCGTCGCCCGTCCCTACGCGGAAGCTTTGTTCCGCGTAGCCCAAGCTGGTAAGGAGTCAAGCAACCTCGCGGCGTGGTCCGAACTGGTGTCCGAACTGGCACAGATCGGTAGCCACCCCGAGGTACAGGCGTACGCGCGCAATCCGAAAGTTTCGGAAAGCGACGTCGCCGCCACCATCCTGTCGTTGTTGAAATCGCCGCTCAATGAAGAAGTCAAAAACTTCGTCACGTTGTTGATCGAAAATGGCCGCATCAGCCTGCTGCCGGAAATCGGCGCGCAATTCCATGCCTTGAAAAATGGTCTGGAAGGTGCGGCTGACGCCGAGATCACGAGCGCTTTCGATCTGAGCGAAGGCCAAACGGCCGAGCTGGTCGCAACGCTGGAAAAGAAATTCAGTCGTAAGCTCAACCCTGCCGTCACAGTGGATCCATCGCTGCTCGGCGGCGTGCGCGTGGTTGTTGGCGACCAAGTGCTCGATACCTCGGTGCGCGCCAAGCTGCAGCAACTGCACGCTGCATTGGTGTCGTAAGACACGCGCTTCGGCAGGCCAGCTAAGACAGACCCTTACCCCTCGCGCAAGCTGAGAGAAACACTTTTAGGAGTTAGTATGCAACTCAACCCATCTGAAATCAGCGAGTTGATCAAGAGCCGGATCCAAGGTCTTGACGGCGGCGCTGAAGTGCGTAATCAAGGCACGGTTATTTCCGTCGCCGACGGTATCTGCCGCATCCACGGTTTGTCGGACGTGATGCAAGGCGAGATGCTGGAATTCCCAGGCAACACGTTTGGTCTGGCAATGAATCTGGAACGCGACTCCGTCGGTTCCGTGATTCTGGGTGCCTACGAGCACATCTCCGAAGGCGACACGGTGAAATGCACCGGCCGCATTCTGGAAGTGCCAATTGGTCCTGAGCTGCTCGGCCGCGTTGTCAACGCGCTGGGTCAGCCAATCGACGGCAAAGGCGCCATCGACACGAAACTGACGGCCGCGATTGAAAAAATCGCTCCGGGCGTGATCGCCCGTGAGTCCGTTTCGCAACCAATGCAAACCGGCCTGAAGTCGATCGATGCGATGGTTCCAGTTGGCCGCGGCCAGCGCGAACTGATCATCGGCGACCGTCAAACCGGCAAGTCGGCTGTGGCGATTGATGCGATCATCAATCAAAAAGGCCAGGGCATGAAATGTATCTACGTCGCGATTGGCCAAAAAGCCTCGTCGATCAAGAACATCGTGCGCTCGCTGGAACAGCACGGCGCGATGGAATACACCATCGTTGTCGCCGCTTCCGCTTCGGAATCGGCCGCCATGCAATACATCTCGCCGTACTCCGGTTGCGCCATGGGCGAATACTTCCGTGACCGCGGTGAAGATGCACTGATCGTCTACGATGATCTGTCCAAACAAGCTGTTGCATACCGTCAAATCTCGCTGCTGCTGCGCCGTCCACCAGGTCGCGAAGCATACCCAGGTGACGTGTTCTACCTGCACAGCCGCCTGCTGGAACGCGCAGCACGCGTGAACGCCGACTACGTCGAGAAGTTCACCGACGGCGCCGTCAAAGGCAAGACCGGTTCCCTGACGGCACTGCCGATCATTGAAACGCAAGCTGGCGACGTGTCCGCATTCGTTCCAACCAACGTGATTTCGATTACCGACGGTCAGATCTTCCTGGAAACCTCGCTGTTCAACGCCGGTATCCGTCCTGCAATTAACGCCGGTATTTCCGTATCGCGCGTCGGTGGCGCCGCCCAGACCAAGGTCATCAAAAACCTGTCCGGTGGTATCCGTACCGACTTGGCGCAGTACCGTGAATTGGCCGCGTTTGCGCAGTTCGCATCGGACCTGGACGAGTCGACCCGCAAGCAGCTGGACCGTGGTGCCCGCGTGACGGAATTGCTCAAGCAAGCCCAGTACTCGCCACTGTCGATCTCGCTGATGGCCGTATCGCTGTTCTCGGTGAACAAAGGCTTCATGGACGACGTGCCAGTCAAGCAAGTGCTGTCGTTCGAAGCTGGTGTCCACGCTTACATGAAGACCAAGCAAGCTGCTCTGCTGGCCAAGATCGAAGAAACCAAGCAACTCGACAAAGACAGCGAAGCAACTCTGTCGGCGGCCATTGCTGATTTCAAGAAATCCGGCGCATATTAAGCGGCCAGGCGGCGCCCACCTCGAGTGAGGCGCCGCCCTACGCGCAGAAGGAGTAAGGACTCATGGCATCAAGCAAAGAGATACGAGGCAAGATCAAGAGCGTAGAGAATACGAAGAAGATCACCAAGGCGATGGAAATGGTCGCCGCGTCCAAAATGCGCAAGGCGCAAGACCGGATGCGGGCCGCTCGTCCCTATAGTGACAAGATTCGGAATATCGCCGCCAATCTGGCGAATGCCAATCCGGAATACACGCACCCGTTCCTGGCAGCTGCCCAGGGTACGCAAGCGAAGGCAGTGGGTTTCATCGTTGTCACGACCGACAAGGGTCTGTGCGGCGGCATGAACACCAACATCCTGCGCCAGGTGACGAGCAAGTCGCGCGAGCTGGAAGCAGCTGGCAACCGGATTGAAGCAGTTGCCATCGGTAACAAGGGTTTGGGTTTTTTGAATCGCATCGGCGTCAAGATCGTCGCTTCTGCCATTCAAACTGGTGATACGCCCCACCTGGACAAATTGATCGGACCTGTCAAGGTCATGCTCGAAGAGTTCCAGGCAGGCAAGCTCGACGCAGTGTACCTGTGCTACACCAAATTCATCAACACGATGAAGCAGGAACCAGTGGTCGAACAGTTGCTGCCCCTGACGGCTGACAAGATGGTCGCCGACAAGAGCGCACACTCGTGGGATTACATCTACGAGCCGGATGCGCAAAGCATCATCGACGAATTGCTGGAGCGCTATGTAGAAGCGCTGGTGTACCAGGCAGTCGCGGAGAATCTGGCGTCCGAGCAATCGGCACGGATGGTCGCGATGAAAGCTGCAAGCGACAACGCGGGTAGTGTGATCGGCGAACTGAAGCTGATCTACAACAAGACCCGCCAAGCTGCGATTACCAAAGAACTCTCCGAAATCGTCGCCGGTGCGGCTGCGGTTTAAACGAATTTAACTATATTGAAGGAACGAACATGGCTGATGGCAAAATCGTTCAGTGTATCGGCGCTGTGGTGGACGTTGAGTTTCCCCGCAACGCGATGCCTAAGGTATTTGATGCCTTGAAGATGGCAGGCTCGGAACTGACCCTGGAAGTACAACAGCAGTTGGGCGACGGCATTGTCCGTACCATTGCACTCGGCACGTCCGATGGCTTGCGTCGCGGCATGATGATCCAGAATACCGGCAAACCTATCATGGTGCCAGTCGGTAAAGCAACCCTGGGTCGCATCATGGACGTGCTGGGTAACCCGATTGACGAATGCGGCCCAGTGTCGCACGAGCAAGTCGCGTCGATCCACCGCACCGCTCCTGCATACGACGAACTGTCGCCATCGCAAGAACTGCTGGAAACCGGCATCAAGGTGATCGATCTGGTTTGTCCGTTTGCAAAAGGCGGTAAAGTTGGTCTGTTCGGCGGCGCTGGCGTAGGCAAGACCGTCAACATGATGGAATTGATTAACAACATCGCCAAAGCGCACAGCGGCGTGTCCGTGTTCGCCGGTGTTGGTGAGCGTACGCGTGAAGGTAACGACTTCTACCACGAGATGGCTGACGCGAAAGTGGTCGATCTGGAAAATCCAGAGAACTCCAAGGTAGCGATGGTCTACGGTCAGATGAATGAACCGCCAGGTAACCGTCTGCGCGTTGCGCTGACCGGCCTGACGATCGCTGAATCGTTCCGTGATGAAGGCAAGGACGTTCTGTTCTTCGTCGACAACATCTACCGCTTTACGCTGGCTGGTACCGAAGTATCGGCACTGCTGGGCCGTATGCCGTCGGCTGTGGGTTACCAACCGACCCTGGCTGAAGAAATGGGCCGTCTGCAAGAGCGTATCACGTCGACCAAGACCGGTTCGATCACCTCGATCCAGGCCGTCTACGTTCCAGCCGATGATTACACCGATCCATCGCCTGCTACCACGTTTGCTCACTTGGATTCGACCGTTGCGCTGTCGCGTGACATCGCTTCCCTGGGTATCTACCCAGCCGTGGACCCACTCGATTCGACCTCGCGTCAGCTCGATCCGTTGATCGTTGGTCAAGAGCACTATGACACCGCGCGTGCCGTGCAAACGACCCTGCAACGCTACAAAGAATTGCGCGACATTATCGCGATTCTGGGTATGGACGAGCTGGCACCGGAAGACAAACTGCTGGTCGCCCGTGCACGTAAGATGCAGCGTTTCCTGTCGCAGCCTTTCCACGTCGCTGAAGTCTTTACCGGCGCGCCTGGTAAATACGTTTCGCTCAAAGACACGATCAAGGGCTTCAAAATGATCGCTTCGGGCGAACTCGATCACCTGCCGGAACAAGCGTTCTACATGGTCGGCACGATCGAAGAAGCAATCGAAAAAGCCAAGAAACTTAACTAAGTTAAGTCTGGGCCTAACCCCGCCCCTCAGAAGGCGGGGTTCTTCAACCCGATAGGACACACATGGCACACACAATTCACGTTGACGTGGTTTCCGCTGAAGAACTGATTTTTTCAGGCGAAGCAGAATTCGTCGCGTTGCCGGGTGAACAGGGCGAGCTGGGTATCTACCCACGCCACACGCCGTTGATTACCCGCATCCGTCCGGGCGCGGTCCGCATCAAGGTAGTCGGCCAGGCTGAAGAAGAGTTCGTCTTCGTTGCCGGCGGCCTGCTGGAAGTGCAACCGGATACCGTGACCGTCCTGGCCGATACCGCAATCCGCGGTCACGACCTGGATGAAGCGAAAGCGCTGGAAGCGAAGAAGTTGGCGGAAGAAAATATCCACAACAAGGATTCGGGCATCGACTACGCGCAAGCGCAAGCCGAACTGGCCAGCGCGATTGCGCAGCTGGCAGCGATCCAGAAGCTGCGCAAGCATTAATTTGCTCGCACGCAGTAAAACAAAAAGGCAGCCTGCGGGCTGCCTTTTTTTTTCAGCAAACCGATTTCAGTCAAAATTAGCGGCGCTTGTCCTTTCCCCTTTCCAGTCCCGCCTTCAATATCGTCTTCCACTTGGCGCGCGCGGCAATGCGCTCGAGCGGCGTTGCCTCGCCACGGCGGGCGTCGCGCAGCAGCTTGTGATAATTGCGCAGGCGGTCCGCATCGACGGCGCCGCGCACTGCGCAACCGGGTTCGCTCGCGTGCCGGCAGTCGCGGAACTGGCAGGTGGACGCCAGTGCCGCGATGTCGTCAAACGTGGCCGCCAGGGTCTGCGCATCGGCATCGGCCTGCCAGCTGCGCAAGCCCGGCGTGTCGATGATGCAGGCGCCGTCCGCGCACTGGTGCAGCGAGCGTGCCGTCGTCGTATGCCGGCCACGGCCATCACCATGGCGCACAGCATCGGTTGCCTGCCCGGCCGTACACAGGGTATTGGTCAGGCTGGACTTGCCGGCGCCCGATGAACCGAGCAGCACCAGGGTCTGGCCGGCGCCCAGCCAGGGTTCCAGGATGGCCACGTCATACGCGTGGCGCGTATCGACGGCAAACAGCGGCACGTGCTGCGGCAGGCGCTGTTTCAGCTGCGCCAGTTTGCCGGCGACGTCGTCGGCCACGTCGGCCTTGCTCAGCACCACCACAGGCGTCACTTGCGCCGCCAGCACGATGGCCAGATAGCGCTCCAGGCGGCGCGGATTAAAATCCCCGTCCAGTCCCATCACCAGCAGGGCCGTATCGACATTGCTGGCAAGTACCTGGCGCCGGCCGTCATTGCCGCGCCTGGCGATTTGCGTGACTGGGGATAAGTGCGCCGTTATCCACAGCGTGCCGTGTGCATCGTGTTCGGCGGCGACCCAGTCGCCGACCGTGAGGACGTCGTCCTGCGCCTGCAGCTCGTGCAGCAGGCGTGGCAGGATCTGCGCCGGGTGTTCCAGGATGCCGTCGTGCACGCCGATGCTGTCGCGATGCACGGCGCTCACGCGCAGCAGCTGCGCGGCGGGGGAAGATAAGTCGAGTTGGGTGGCTGCGCCGGCGATGGCCTGCTGCAGCCCGATAAGGCGTAGTTGCGCAAAATCGAATGCGATCATGGTAGCGTGATTCCAGATTCTGTCGTCCGCGTGCGGACGTGAAGCCTGCGCGTGCAGGCACAGCCAGTCGCGATGACTGGCACGAAAGAAGGGGAACGTCGGCTACGCGATCACGCGTATGAAGAAGAGCGGGCTAAGGGTCTTAGCCGGGAAAGACAGTGATCAGGCAGCCGACAGCACGGCAGTATCCGAATGGCGCATATTGTCACCTCCTGAGGTGTGAGGGAAAACGCCAGTGTGCCAGCGGCGTACGCCGCCGTCAATGGACGGTGTGGCTCAGCTGCACATGCCGTACGCCTGGCGCTCGGGGAAATAGCGGTACGTAAACGTGCGCACCGGGTAGCGCTTGCCGGCGACGAGCATGTCGGGCATCGACAGATCGAAGCGCTGCGGCAGCTGGCGCGGCAGTTGCAGGCGCAAGCGCCACTGGGTTTCGGCGCTCGAACCCACGGCGGAAAACATGATGGGCAGTGTGTCGATGACGTCGACCATCTCCGCCTTGCGGCTCACGCCGCGCTGGTAAATGGTGAGTATCTTGGCTTCGGCGAACGGTGCTTGTTTCGGTTCTTCCAGCAGGAAGGACAGGCGCGTAAAACTGGCTTGGGTACCGACGGGCAAGGTAAAAATCAGCGCCAGCTCCGTACCGCCTTCCTTCAAGGTGACGGGGGGCGTGGCATACACGCTGATACCGCGCGGCAGCGCGAAACGCGAGCCCTCCGTCCAGGTCTTGCACTCGGGCGTGGTAGCCTGGTACAGGCTGGGCGCCGTGTAGTCGTCGCAGGCGGAAACCAGCAGCAGCAGGGGCAGGGCGAGGAGGGCGGAACGGTGCATGGGAGTCAAGGTTGGAGGATCAGCCGACAGTGTAAGCGATCGCCACGCGATCCACCAGCGACGCCAGGCCTACCCTGGCGGGGCGCGCCGCACGGACTGCAGCTGGCAGTGCGCCGCCTGCAGCGCGTTCTGGATGACGTCGAGCGCCAGCTGCGGCTGCGCCGCGCCGCACATGAAGATGTCCACGGCGGCAAAGCTGCATTCCGGCCAGGTGTGGATGGAAATGTGCGATTCGGCCAGCAGCACCACGCCGGTGACGCCCTGGCCTGCGCCAAAGCTGTGGAAATGGCTGTGCAGCACCTGCGCGCCTGCCGTAGTGGCCGCTGAGCGCAGCAGGCGTTCGAGCGCGGCGCCGTCGCGCAGGCGTTCCGGCGCGATGCCGGACAAGTCGGCCAGCAGATGGATGCCCAGGGGCAGATGCGGTGTGGCGGTCATGCTTATTTGTGGCTGCCGCCACTGGAGCCGCCGCCATAGCTGCCGCCGCCGCTGCCCGTGCGCGAACTCCAGCTGCTGCTGCTGCTGCTGCCGGCTACCTTGAACATGCGCACCCAATTGGCGGCCGTGACGGAAAACGTCACCATCAGGGCATAGATCACGTACTTACTCATGGAGGATTCTTTGCATTCTTGTCGAGGAAAACGGCGGGCAGGAACAGCGCCAGGCAGCCCAGCAAACTCCACATCAAGGTGCTGGAAAACGAGACAAACATGGGGATCGCATTCAGGACCAGCACGATGACGATGAAGACCTTGGCGATGCCACGGTGGCTCAGTTTCGTATTTTGTACCTTGGCGCCGCCATGGAAGGCGGCGCCGAACCAGGCGGCCATCTGGTCATAGGCGACGGGCACGGAGCGCGACCACGTCATTTCCTCGCCGGTGAGCTCCGCCGCCAGCTTGGTCTGACCCTGTTCGAATTCATAGACGCGCGTGCTGTCGCCGACGGCCACCTTCCAGTTGAAGGCGCCCGCCGCGTAGACAACCTGCGAGCCGTAGTCGTACAGTTTGCGATAGGTGGCGCCATCGAGCGTGCAGGTAGCGGCGTCCAGCGAGGCCCAGTTGGGCCAGTTCGGCAGCACGTTCGAGCGCGACCAGCCGTCGTCCGTCTCCACCAGCCAGAAAAAACCGGCGCGCGCGCTGAACAGCAGGTATTCGTTCCACTGACTACCCTCGTCGTCGGCGCGGCGCATCATGCCGATCACCGTAAAGTCGGCATTGCTGATCTTTGCGCTGGCGCCCAGCTCCAGCGTGATGTCGGCGTTGTCGTGCACCTGTTTGCCGATGGCCAGCACTTGCGCTTCCGGGCCGCTGGCGTCGAGCTGCGCGTGGCAGGCGGGACACACCAGCTGCGCCGCCGCGCCGGGCACATACTTGATGCCGCTGCCGCAGGACGGGCAGTCGAGCGCATCGAGCTTGCCGCGGTACTTGCCGGCGCTTTTGGCGATGGCGTCGTCGTCGCGCAGCAGCTGGCACTGCAAGCCATCCAGGGTGACGGCGACGCCCTGGTAGACGACCGGGTGCGGGCCATCCGTGTAGTCGAGCGTGACAAAGCTCGCGTAGTTGCGGAAGTCCGCCACCTGGATGCGCCAGCCGGCGCCCACCTTGAACGGCAATTCTCCCTGGCCGGCGATGCATTCGGCATTGCGGATCTCGGCCGCCGTGTACGGCTCGCCGCAGAGCGTATAGCGCTTGCCTGGCGCCAGCTCGCCAAAGACGGGCAGGGCGTCTTGCGTGCTGCGCTCACGCGTCAGGGTGTACAGGCCGGACGAGTCGCCCAGCCAGGCCGTGCTGGCGTCGTCGAACAGCAGATACCACTCGTTCCACGTGCCGGCGCTGTAGCGCTGCTGGATGCGCCCGACGACGGTGAAGTGCAGGCCGTCATAGACGCCGGCCGTGCCGATCTGGATCGGTGTATAGTCTTCCAGGACGGCCGACATCTTGCCCACGTCCCTGACGGAATCGGCGTCCTTGAGGATGGTGCTGTGGCAGTACTCGCACACGGCGAGCACGGAAGCGTGCGAGCGGAAGCGGACTTCCGCGCCGCAGCTGGGACAGGAAACAGTTTGCATGCAGTCGTATTTCGCTCTAATCAGCCGATCAGTTTCTTCAGCAGTTCCGCTTTCGCGCCGTCATAGTCGGCCGGCGATATGAGGCCCTTGTCCAATAAACCCTTGAGCTTTTCCAGGCGCGCCTCGATCGGTTCCTCGGCAGGGGCCGGTGGCGCCACCGGAGCCGGTGCCTGCTGCTGCAGCGCACCGCCCATGCTTTGCGCCATCACCTGGCCGATCGACAGCCCGGCGCCGAGTCCCGCGCCGATGCCGGCCATGCCGCCTTCGTTCTGTGCCGCCAGCGGGATCGCGTTGGCCACCTGGAATTTGGTGTAGCCGCTCATCTTGTCGGCGCCCAGCCCGCCCTTCATGCCGGCGGAAATACGCTCGTCGAGCGCCGCCTGCAATTCCTCGGGCAGGCTGATGCTGGCCACGTTGAATTCATCGAGGCCCACGCCATAGCGGGCAAACGCCTGCGCCAGGCCATCTTTGACCTCTTGCGCCATCAGCGCCTGGTTGGCCGCCATGTCGAGGAAGGGCACATTCGCGCCGCCCAGCGAGCTGGCCATGCTCGACATCAGAATGCCGCGCAACTGGTCTTCCACCTCGTCGCGCGTATAGATTTCGCGCGTGCCGCTGATCTCGGTGAAGAAGGTGCGGGCGTCGGCGATGCGGTACGAATACATGCCGAAGGCGCGCACGCGGATCATGTCGAAATCCTTGTCGCGGATGGTGATCGGCTGCGGCGTGCCCCATTTGCGGCCCGTCTGCACGCGGGTGCTGAAGTAATACACGTCCGACTTGAAGGGCGAGTCGAACAGCTTGTCCCAGTTTTTCAGGTTGGTCAGCAGCGGTAATGTCTGCGTCGTCAGCTTGTGCGTGCCGGGGCCGAAGACGTCGGCGATCTTGCCTTCATTGACGAAGACGGCGACCTGCGATTCGCGCACATTCAGGATGGCGCCGTTCTGGATCTCGAAATCCTGCATCGGAAAACGCCAGGCCAGTACGCCTTCCGTTTCTTCGTTCCACTGCAGTACGTCGATAAACTGCTTCTTGATAAAGCTGCCGAGGCTCATGATGGATATCCTTGAATAAGATAAAACGGTGTCAGGAAATGCAGGCGGCGTTGATGGCGCCGATCGACAGGGAAATGGCGCCCAGCAGGCCGCCGAAGGCGCTGTTGTTCGATTCGATCTGGTCCTTCGACATGCGCAGCAGGCGCGTGGTGACCACATAGGCGAGCAATTGCACCACCATGGCGCCGAAGGCCCAGGCGAAGAACTGCTGGTAGTCGGCCGTATGCATCAGGGACGAGGCGATGGTAGCGGAAAAGCCCAGCAGCGCGCCGCCCAGCGACAGCGCCGCCGCCTGGTTGCCCTGGCGAATCAGCAGCACTTCGTTATACGGCGTGACGCGCGTGTAGATGATAAAAAATACAATCAACAGCCCGGCGGCCAGTAAAAGATGGATCAGATAGTTTAGGATGGCGGGCACGGCTTTCCTCGCAATGAGTATTTGATAACGTCAACGCATATTAGAACAAAAAAAGTCCAATGAACAAAAAGATTCTGATCTTGTCCGTCTTCGTGGTTGCCTCCTGCGGCCTCGCGTATGAGCTGATCGCCGGCGCCATGTCCAGCTACCTGCTCGGCGACTCCATCTTGCAGTTTTCCACCATTATCGGCTGCTACCTGTTCGCCATGGGTGTGGGCGCTCACTTTTCCAAGTATGTAAAGGACGACGACGTGCTCTCGCGCTTCGTCGACATCGAGCTGGCCGTGGGCCTGATCGGCGGCTTGTCGGCCGCCATCCTGTTCATGACGTTTTCGTGGATGGCGGCGCCATTTCGCACCTTATTGTATGTGATGGTGTTCCTGATCGGCGCACTGGTCGGCATGGAAGTGCCGCTGGTGATGCGTGCCCTCAATTCGCGCCAGACGGAATTTAGTGAACTGGTCAGCCGCGTACTGACCTTCGATTACCTGGGCGCGCTGGCAGTTTCGCTGCTGTTCCCGCTGGTGCTGTCGCCGTATCTGGGACTGGTGCGTACGGGCTTTTTGTTCGGCATGCTCAACGTGGGCGTGGGCCTGTGGACGATTTACGTGTTCCGCGCCGAGCTGAAGAACCTCACCGGGCGCTTCCTGCGCGCCTGCGTCGTGCTGCTGCTGCTGATCGTCGGCTTTGCCATGTCGGACCGCATGGTGGCCTGGGGCGAACATGGCCTGTTCGGTGACCAGATCGTGTATTCCACCACCACGCCCTACCAGCGCCTGGTGATCACGCGCTGGAAGGACGATACGCGGCTGTACATCAATGGCAACCTGCAGTTTTCCTCGCGCGACGAGTACCGCTACCACGAAGCGCTGGTGCACCCCGTGCTGGAAGCCTTGCCATGGGCGCGCCGCGTGCTGGTGCTGGGCGGCGGCGATGGCCTGGCGCTGCGCGAAATCCTGCGCTATCCGAATATCGAACACGTCACCGTGGTCGACCTTGACCCCGCCATGACGGCCGCGTTTACCACGCGCCCGGAACTGGCAAAGCTGAATAACAATTCGTTCTCGGACAAGCGCGTCACCGTCGTCAATGCCGATGCCGCCGTCTGGCTGCGCAACAACGGCGACATGTTCGACGCGGCCATCGTCGACTTTCCCGATCCGTCCAGCTTCGCGCTCGGCAAGCTGTATTCCGTGCCCTTCTACGACCTGGTGAAAAAACACCTGGCGGCCAAGGGCTTGATGGTGGTGCAATCGACGTCGCCTTTCTTTGCCCCACACGCCTACTGGACCATCAATGCGACCCTGCGCGAAGTGGGCATGCGTACCTGGCCCTACCACGCCTATGTACCCTCGTTCGGCGAATGGGGTTTTATCCTGGCTTCACCCCAGCTTGACTACACACCGCCGACGACATACCGCCTGCCGATGCGCTACCTGAATGCGGACACCACGCGCGAAATGTTCATCTTCCCGCCCGACATGCAGCCGCTGCCGATGGCGCCGAATCGCCTCAACACCCAGTCGCTCGTGCATGAATTCGAGCAGGACTGGAACCGGGTGATTCGCTGATGCAGCGCCGCTCCTTCATGCTGTGGGCTGCCGGTGGCGCGGCGGCGGCCGCCGCCGGCATCGGCAGCATTGCCGCGTATCTGCGCTGGCAGGAGATCACGCCCAAGGTGCTGTATCCGGGCCGCAGCGAGGGACACTATTTGCGCACGCTGCTGCGCGAGCACACGGCGCTGCCGGCGCCCTCGGCAACCATCACCACGGATGTCGCCATCCTCGGTTCCGGCATCGCCGGCCTGACGGCGGCGTGGCGCCTGAACAAGCTGGGGCACCAGGATTTCCTGATGGTCGATGGCCCGCAGCCGTATGGCAACGCGGCCGGCGGGCAGTTCGGCGAGCTGGCCTATCCGACCGGTGGCCATTATTTGCCGCTGCCTTCACCCGAATCGACCCACGTGCGCGAGATCCTGTTCGACCTGGGGATTATCCAGCGCGACCCGCAGGCGGAAAAGCCGTACTACGACGAGCGCTATATCCTGCACGCGCCGGAAGAACGATTGCTGTTCAACGGCCTGTGGCAGGATGGCTTCATTCCCACCGAAGGCGTGCCGCCTGCGGAACTGGCGCAGCACGAACGCTTCTTTGCCGAGGTGCGGCATTTGCGTCAGGCGCGCGGCAACGATGGCAAGCGCGTCTTCGTTTTCCCTACCGTGGAATCGTCGCAAGACCCGGCCTGGCAGGCGCTCGACGCCATCACCTTGAAGCAGTGGATGGAGCGCGAAGGCTATACCTCGCCCACCCTGCACTGGTATCTGAATTACTGCTGCCGCGACGACTATGGCACGCGCTACGATCAGGTGTCGGCCTGGGCCGGCCTGCATTACTATTGCAGCCGCTGGGGGCAGGCGGCGAATGCGGGCAATGGCGCCTGGCTGACCTGGCCCGGCGGCATGCAGCCAGTCGCCACGGCCATGGAGCAGGCCTCAGGCGTCAAACGTCATGCGGGCACGGTGGTTTCCGTGCAGACGACAGACCAGGGCGTGGAAGCGCTGTGCCTGGAACTGGTCGACGGCCAGCCACGCACCTACCTGGTCAAGGCACGCAAGGCCATCTGCGCCATGCCCTTGTATGTGGCGGCGCGCGTGGTGCCGGACATTGCCAGCTACGGCTTTGACGCGAAGCGCGATACGCCCGCGTATGCGCCATGGATGGTGGCGAACTTTTTACTGAAACGCTTTCCCGACGAACTGCCGCATGCACCACTGTGCTGGGATAACGTGGTGTACCAGGAACCGGGCCTCGGCTATGTCGTCTCGACCCACCAGGATATCCGCGTGCGTCCGCCCGAGAAAACCGTCTTCAGCGCCTACGTGGCGCTGTCCGACCGCACGCCGCAGCAAGCGCGCAAATGGCTCGATACGGCCACGCCCGAAGAATTGCTGGCGCTGGCCAGCGTCGACCTGAAAACGGCGTATGGACGCGATTTCGCCAGCTGCGTCGAGCGCGTCGACATTACCGTGCGCGGCCACGCCATGGCCGCACCGTTACCGGGATTTCGCAGCAATGCGGGCTTGAAGGCCTTGCGTGAACATGACGGTGCCATCCTGTTCGCGCATGCCGATCTGTCGGGCTTTTCCGTGTTCGAGGAAGCGGCGTGGTGGGGGGATAGGGCAGCGCGATTGGCGGCTAACGTCTGACATAAGCTACTGCGCGTCGCAATTTGCGGCCTGCGATGCTCACTGCCTCGGCGGCCCCATGCTAAAGCACAGCTGCGCTTCTTAGCCCCAACTTGCTGCCGCTCGCTACGCTTTTGTCCGACGTTATATATAAAAAGGCCGGCGCGAACGCCGGCCTGAGCCCCCTAAGGCTCGAACCGGTCTACTTGTTCTTGTTGATCACGTCGATGAACACGGCCGCCAGCAGCACCAGGCCCTTGATCACCTGCTGGTAATCGATGCCGATGCCCATGATGGACATGCCGTTGTTCATCACGCCCATGATGAAGGCGCCGATCACGGCTCCCATCACCTTGCCCACGCCGCCCGAGGCCGAGGCGCCGCCGATGAAGCAGGCGGCGATCACGTCCAGCTCGAAACCCGTGCCCGCCTTTGGCGTGGCCGTGTTCAGGCGCGCCGCGAAAATCAGGCCGGCCAGCGCGGCCAGCATGCCCATGTTGACGAAGGTGTAGAAACTGACCCGTTCCGTCTTGATGCCGGACAGGCGCGCCGCCTTCTCGTTGCCGCCGACGGCATACACGCGGCGGCCCAGCACGGTGCGGTTGGTGATGAAGGTGTAGGCGACGATCAGCAGCGACATCACGGCCAGCACGTTGGGAAAACCGCGGTACGACGCCAGCAGGTAGCTGAAATACACCATCACGGCGGCGAAGATGGCGTTTTTCAGCAGGAAGAAGGCGCGCGGCTCGTTTTCCATGCCGTGTTTCAGTTGCTTGGCGCGGCTGCGCAGCGAGGTGATGATCAGCGCCGCGGCGGCGATCACGCCCAGCAGCAGCGACAAGCCGCGCAGATTCTCTCCGCCGAACGGATCGGGCAGGAAGCCCGAGCTGAGCATCTGGAAGCCTTCCGGGAAGGGGCCAACCGACTGGCCTGCCAGCAGCGCCAGGGTCAGGCCCTTGAACACCAGCATGCCGGCCAGCGTGACGATAAACGACGGGATCTTGAAGAAGGCGACAAAATAGCCTTGCGCGCCGCCGATGACGGCGCCGGCCAGCAGGCAGACGATGCTGGCCGCGACAAAGTTCATCTGGTAGTTGACGATCAGGACGGCCGCCAGCGCGCCGACGAAGCCGACCACGGAGCCGACGGACAAATCGATATGGCCGGCCACGATGACCATCAGCATGCCCAGCGCCATGATGACGATGTAGCTGTTTTGCAGCACCAGGTTCGTCAGGTTCAGCGGCTGCATCAGGGTGCCATCGGTCATGTACTGGAAAAAGCCCATGATGACGATCAGGGAGAGCAGCATGCCGTAGTCGCGCATATTGTTCTTCAAGAAGCCGGCATAGCTTTTCGCTTGCGGCGCGGCCGCTGGCGCTGCTGCTGCTGCTGCTGCCGGCGCGCCCGCTGTCAATTTATTGTCCATTGTTTTCTCCGTGTGTAACGATCGCGCGCATGATGCGCTCCTGCGATGCTTCTGCCGCGCTCAGTTCTGCCGCGAAGCGGCCTTCGTTCATGACATAGATCCGGTCGCACATGCCCAGCAATTCCGGCATTTCCGAGGAAATCATGATGATGCATTTGCCTTCGGCGGCCAGCTCGCTGATGATGCTGTAGATCTCGTACTTGGCGCCCACGTCGATGCCGCGGCTCGGTTCATCGAGGATCAGGATGTCGGGGCGCGAAAACAGCCACTTCGCCAGCACCACTTTCTGCTGGTTGCCGCCGGACAGATTGACTACCTTCTGCGCCACGCTCGAGCAACGGGTCTTGAGCTTGCGGCGGAACTCCTCGGCCACGCCGAATTCACGCTGCTCGTCGATCACCATGTGCTTCGAAATCGCATCCAGGTTGGCCAGGCTGGTGTTCTTCTGGATGTCTTCCTCGAGGATCAGGCCCAGCCCCTTGCGGTCTTCCGTGACATACGCGAGGCCGTGGGCGATCGCCTTGCCGATGGTGCTGACGTCGATTTCCTGGCCATTCTTGAGCACCGTGCCGCTGATGCGCTGGCCGTAGGCGCGTCCGAAAATGCTCATCGCCAGTTCCGTGCGCCCGGAGCCCATCAAGCCGGCGATGCCGATGATTTCGCCTTTTTTGGCGTGCAGGTTGATGCCCTTGATGACGGGGCGGTCGGCATGTTCGGGATGGAAGACGCGCCAATCGCGCACCTCGAAAATGGTCGCGCCGATGCTGGGCGTACGCGGCGGATAGCGGTCGGCCATCTCGCGCCCGACCATTTTTTCGATGATGCGGTCTTCGCTGACGGGCTCGATGCGGCAGTCGAAACTGTCGACCGTGTTCCCATCGCGCAGCACCGTGATGGCATCGGCGACTCTTGAAATTTCATTGAGCTTGTGCGAGATCAGGATCGACGCGATGCCCTGGGCTTTCAGGCCCAGCAGCAGGTCGAGCAGGGCCGCGCTGTCGCTTTCGTTCAGGCTGGCCGTTGGCTCGTCGAGGATCAGCAGCTTGACGTCCTTGCACAGCGCCTTGGCGATTTCGATCAGCTGCTGCTTGCCTACGCCCAGGTTGGTGATCAGGGTGTCCGGGGACTCTTTCAGGCCGACTTTGTGCAGCAGTTCGCGCGTCTTCGTTTGCGCGTATTCCCAGTCGATGACGCCCATATGGGCAGGTTCGTTGCCGAGGAAGATATTCTCGGCGATCGACAGCTGGGGCACCAGCGCCAGTTCCTGGTGGATGATGATGATGCCGATTTCTTCGCTGTCCTTGATGCCGCGGAAGTGCCGCGTCTGGCCCAGGTAATCGATGTCGCCCGTATAGCTGCCATGGCCGTAGACACCGCTCAGCACTTTCATCAGGGTCGATTTGCCGGCGCCGTTTTCGCCGACGATGGCGTGGATCTCGCCGCTGCGTACCCGCAGGTTGACATTGTCGAGCGCCACGACGCCCGGGAATGTTTTGCGTATCCCGCGCATTTCCAGGATAGTGTTCGTCATATAACCTCTCTGGCACGGCCGCGCTGGTCGGCGCCGGTCGTGCGGCAGTCTTGTTCTTGATCGTGCATGAAGCGAAAGGCCCGGCAGCGCCGGGCCTTCAGTACCGTCGATGCTTATTTCACTTGCGCTTCCGTGTAGTAGCCGCTGCCGGTGACGAGCACCTGCTTCCAGTTCGCCTTGTCGACGGTGACGGGTTTGAGCAGATAGGACGGCACGACTTTTACGCCGTTGTTGTAGGTCTTGGTATCGTTGACGGTCGGTACCTTGCCCGACATCATGGCGTCGACCATGTTCGCCGTCACCTTGGCCAGTTCGCGCGTGTCCTTGAACACGGTCGACGCCTGTTCGCCGCGGATGATCGATTTCACCGACGGGATCTCCGCATCCTGGCCCGTGACGACGGGGAACGGTTGTTTCGGCGTGCCGTAGCCGACGCCCTTGAGCGAGGACAGGATGCCGATGCTCAAGCCGTCATACGGCGACAGCACGGCGTCGACACGCGCATTGCCGTAGTAGGCGCTGAGCAGGTTGTCCATGCGCGCCTGGGCCACGGCGCCATCCCAGCGCAGGGTGGCTACCTTTTCCATGCCCATCTGCTTCGAGCGCACCACCAGCTTGCCGCTGTCGATGTACGGTTTCAGCACCGACAGCGCGCCGTTGTAGAAGAAGTGCGCGTTGTTGTCGTCGGCCGAGCCACCGAACAGTTCGATATTGAACGGACCCTTGCCTTCCTTGAGTTTCAGCGCCGATTCGATATAGCCCGCTTGCAGCACGCCGACCTGGAAGTTGTCGAAGGTGGCGTAGTAATCGATGTTTTTCGTGCCGCGGATCAGACGGTCATACGAGATGACCTTGATGCCCTTGTCGGCCGCCTTTTGCAGCACGTTCGACAAGGTGGTGCCGTCGATGGCGGCGATCACCAGCACCTTGGCGCCCTTGGTGATCATGTTTTCCACCTGCGCCAGCTGGTTCGGGATATCGTCGTCGGCAAACTGCAAGTCCGTCTTGTAGCCGCGCTCCTTGAATACCTTGACCATGTTGTCGCCATCGGCGATCCAGCGCATGGACGACTTGGTCGGCATCGAGATGCCGATCGCGCCCTTGTCGGCGGCACTAGCCACAGGCATTACCGCCATGCCGGAGATGGCCAGCGCCAGGCTCGCGGTCAGCATTTTCATTGTTGTTTTCATTTCAGGTCTCCACCGTCTTCGATAGTTGAATGTGCCAGGGCCGTCGTCCCAGTGGGCGGGCTCCGTGCGGATGGCCGATTGCAGGCCACGGCTGATACTAGTTTGTCCATCCATCCCTCACCAATCACTTTTTTCGCATAGGCGATATCCAAAACGGTATCGATCAGCCAATTGATGCAATGCGCCATTGCGCCCGTTTCCGCCTGCTGACAGGGCGGAAACGGGGGCCGGGCGGCGGCTTTTTTTGGTGCGCTGCAATACCAATAATCATCATTCAATTTGGTGATTTTCGTAATTGCGGCGACACAGGGCGGCGCGCAGAATCGGTCCGGACTTGAAGACCGGCCATCCCGTCACGACCTTTTGAAAGCTTGCCATGCAGCCGATTTCCCCCGCTTCCCTGTTGCCCGCCGACCTGGCGCAGGCCCTCCTTATCGGCCGCATCTGGCGTGACGGACCCTGCGTCGTCGCCGTGCGCGGCGGCGAAGTGGTCGACCTCACGCAGACGGTAGCGACGGTGGCCGAGCTGTTCGAGCGCAGCGATGCGCTCGATATCGCCCGCCATGCGCCCGGTATCGCGCTCGGCTCCGTGCAGGCGCTACTGGCGCAGGCGCTGGCCGCACCGGCAGGTGAGCCGCTGCTGCTGGCGCCGTGCGACCTGCAGGCCGTCAAGGCCTGTGGCGTGACCTTCGCCGTCAGCCTGCTCGAACGGGTGATCGAAGAGCAGGCGGGCGGCGACGCGGCACGCGCCGCGAGCCTGCGCACTGCGCTGCAAACGACCCTGGGCGGCGACTTGTCGGCCCTGAAACCGGGCTCGGAGGCGGCGCAGCGCCTGAAACAGCAGCTGCAGCAGCGCGGCGCTTGGTCGCAATACATGGAAGTGGGCATTGGCCCCGATGCGGAAGTGTTTACCAAGGCGCAGCCGATGTCGTCGGTGGGCTGCGGCGCGCAGGTGGGCTTGCTGCCATCGTCCGCCTGGAACAACCCGGAGCCGGAGATCGTCCTGGCCGTCAACAGCCGCGGCGAGGTGCTGGGGGCGACCCTGGGCAACGACGTCAACCTGCGCGATATCGAAGGGCGCAGCGCCCTGTTGCTGGGCAAGGCCAAGGACAACAACGGCTCCTGCGCCATCGGCCCCTTCATCCGCCTGTTCGATGAACACTTCACGCTCGACTCCGTGCGCCAGGCCGAAGTGTCGCTGTTGATCGAAGGCGCGGACGACGGCTTTGTGCTCGAAGGCGCCAGCTTCATGCGCGAGATCAGCCGCGACCCGCTCGACCTGGTGCGCCAGACGGCGGGCCAGTACCACCAGTATCCGGACGGTTTCATGCTGTTCCTGGGCACCATGTTCTCACCCGTGAAGGACCGTGGCGCACAGGGCGGCGGCTTCACGCACCATCTGGGCGACCGCGTGACGATTGCCAGCGCCGCGCTGGGCGCGCTGGTCAACGACGTGCAGCGCTGCGATGCGATCCCTCCCTGGACGTTCGGCGTGCGCGCGCTGTACCGGAACCTGGCCCGTCGCGGTTTGCTTTGATTCCAATTTTTTAAAAGAGAGACACCATGCAGCATGCAACTTACCCCAGCCTGGCAGGTCAGCGCGTCATCATCACGGGCGGCGGCACCGGCATCGGCGTGGCCATCGTCGAGGCGTTCGCGCGCCAGGGCGCCCACGTCACCTTTCTCGACATCGCCCGCGAGGCGTCGCTGGTGCTGCAGGACAAGCTGGCGCACCTGCCGCAGCCACCCGTTTTCCGCTATTGCGACCTGACGGACCTGGCAGCCCTGGCCGCCACCTTCGCCGATATTGAACACAGCGCGGGCGCCACGGATATCCTTGTCAACAACGCCGCCAATGACGACCGCCACCAGTTGCAGGACGTCACGCCCGCGTACTGGGACGAGCGCATCGCCGTCAACCTGCGCCACCAGTATTTCTGCGCCCAGGCAGTGGCGCCGGCCATGCGGGCCAAGGGCAGCGGCGTGATCCTCAACCTGGGCTCGATTTCCTGGCACCTGGCGCAGGCGAACCTGTCGATCTACATGACGGCGAAAGCCGGCATCGAGGGTCTCACGCGCGGCCTGGCGCGCGACCTGGGCGTCGACGGCATCCGCGTCAACTGCATCATTCCCGGCGCCGTGCGTACGCCGCGCCAGGAGCGGCTGTGGCATACGCCGGAAGCGGAAGCGCTGATCCTGCAGGGACAATGCCTGCAGACGCGCGTGGAGCCGGAAGACGTGGCGGCGCTGGCGCTGTTCCTGGCGTCGGACAATGCGGCCAAGTGCGCCGGCCGCGAATACTATGTCGACGCAGGCTGGTACGGCGCATGAGCGACCTGAAAATTCCGCCATCGACCGCACCGCGCCGCTTCCGCTCGCAGGACTGGTTCGACAATCCCGAGCACATCGACATGACGGCGCTGTACCTCGAGCGCTTCATGAACTACGGCATTACGGCCGAGGAGCTGCGTTCAGGGCGGCCCATCATCGGCATTGCGCAAAGCGGCAGCGATATCAGTCCCTGCAACCGCATCCACCTGGAATTGGCGCAGCGCGTGCGCGACGGCATCCGCGACGCGGGCGGGATCCCGATGGAGTTCCCGCTGCACCCGATCTTCGAGAACTGCCGCCGTCCCACGGCCGCGCTGGACCGCAACCTCGCGTATCTGGGCCTGGTGGAAATCCTGCATGGCTACCCGATCGACGCCGTGGTGCTGACCACGGGCTGCGACAAGACCACGCCGGCCCAGCTGATGGCCGCCGCCACGGTGGACATTCCCGCCATCGTGCTGTCGGGCGGTCCCATGCTCGATGGCTGGATGGACGGCGAACTGGTCGGTTCCGGCGCGGCCATCTGGAAGGGCCGCCGCCAGCTGTCCGCCGGCTTGATCGACAACGACAAATTCCTGCAGATCGCCGCCGCCTCTGCGCCGTCGGCCGGCCACTGCAACACCATGGGCACGGCATCGACCATGAATGCGCTGGCCGAGGTGCTGGGCATGTCCCTGACGGGCTGTTCGGCCATCCCCGCGCCGTACCGCGAGCGGGGCCAGATCGCCTATGCCACGGGGCGCCGCATCGTCGAGCTGGCGCATGACGACGTGCGCCCGTCGAGCATCCTCACGCGCGAGGCCTTCCTGGACGCCATCATCGTCAACGCGGCCATCGGCGGCTCGACCAACGCGCAGCCGCATTTGATGGCCATGGCGCGTCACGCGGGCGTGGCATTGCACTCGAGCGACTGGATGGAACACGGTTACGACGTGCCGCTGCTGTTGAACATGCAGCCGGCCGGGAAGTATCTGGGCGAGCGCTTCCACCGCGCCGGCGGCGTGCCCGCCGTGATGTGGGAGCTGCAGCAGGCGGGCCTGCTGCATGCCGAGCGGCCCACCGTCACGGGCCAGAGCATGGCGCTAAACCTGGCGGGCCGTGAAAGCGCGGACCGCGAGATGATCCGCCCGTTTGCCGCGCCGCTGAAGGAAAAGGCCGGTTTCATGGCCTTGCAGGGCAATCTGTTCGACTTCGCCATCATGAAGACCAGCGTGATCTCGCCCGCTTTCCGCGAGCGCTACCTGTCGCGTCCCGGCAGCGAAGGCGTGTTCGAGGCGCGCGCCATCGTCTTTGACGGGTCAAACGACTACCACGCGCGCATCAACGACCCGGCCCTGGCGATCGACGACAGCTGCATGCTGGTCATGCGCGGCGCCGGCCCCGTGGGCTGGCCCGGTTCGGCCGAAGTGGTCAACATGCAGCCGCCCGATGCGCTGCTCAAGGCCGGCATTTTGAACCTGCCGACCCTGGGCGACGGGCGCCAGTCGGGCACCTCGGACAGCCCCTCGATCCTGAACGCGTCGCCGGAAAGCGCCGTGGGCGGCGGCCTGGCGCTGCTGCGCACGGGCGACATCATCCGCGTGGACTTGAACGCGGGCCGTTGCGACATGCTGGTCGAGGCACAGGAGCTGGCGCGCCGCGCGCAAGAACTGCCGCCGCCCGTCAACGACAGCGCCACGCCGTGGCAAGAGATCTACCGCGCCAGCGTGGGCCAGCTGGAAACGGGCGCCTGCATGGAGCTGGCGCTGAAATACCGCGCCGTGGGCCAGACCCTGCCACGCCATAACCATTAGCAGGCAGGTCGGGGTAGGTCGGGTTAGCGCTCTGCGCGTAACCCGACACCACCACAGACATAAAATTTTTCAGCAGCACCCGTAGTGAAAAAACGTTGTTAATAAAATCCACAAGGAGACACACAATGAACAAGATCATCAGTGCAGCCATCATGACCGCCATGCTGGCATTGAGCAGCAGCGCCGCCCTGGCTGATGCGAAAAACCCGAAGATCGGCTTTTCCATCGACGATTTGCGCGTGGAACGCTGGACGCGCGACCGCGATTTCTTCATCGCCGCCGCCGAAAAACAGGGCGCCAAGGTCTTCGTGCAGTCGGCCGACGCCAGCGAGCAGCGCCAGATTTCGCAGATCGAAAACCTGATTTCGCGCGGCGTGGACGTGCTGGTGATCGTGCCGTTCAATGCGACTGTGCTCAACAACACCGTCAAGGAGGCGAAAAAGGCCGGCATCAAGGTGCTGTCGTATGACCGATTGATCCTGAATGCCGATATCGACGCGTATATCTCGTTCGACAACGAGAAAGTGGGCGAGATGCAGGCCGAAGGCGTGACCAAGCTGCAGCCAAAGGGCAATTACTACCTGCTGGGCGGCTCGCCGACCGACAACAATGCCAAGATGCTGCGCGAAGGCCAGATGAAAGTACTCAAACCGTTCATCGACAAGGGCGACATCAAGATCGTCGGCCAGCAGTGGGTGAAGGACTGGAGCGCCACCGAAGCGCTGTCCATCGTGGAAAACGCGTTGACGGCCAACGGCAACAAGATCGACGCCATCGTCGCCTCGAACGACGGCACGGCCGGCGGCGCCATCCAGGCCCTGGCTGCGCAAAAGCTCGCTGGCAAGGTGCCCGTCTCGGGCCAGGATGCCGACCTGGCGGCGGTGAAACGGGTGATCGCCGGCACGCAGTCGATGACCGTCTACAAGCCGTTGAAAACCATCGCTTCGGAAGCGGCCAAGCTGGCCATCCAGCTGGCGCGCAATGAAAAGCCGGCCTACAACTCCAGCTATGACAACGGCCTGAAAAAGGTCAGCACGGTGCTGCTGAAACCAACGCCCCTGACCAAGGCGAATGTGAACATTCTCGTCGATGACGGCTTCTATACCAAGGCGCAGCTGGGTAATTAAGTCCCTCGAGAATATTGGACGTAGGTCGGATTAGCGTAGCGTAATCCGACATCCGCCGGCTCCGGAAAACGCTGGTGGTGGTGTCGGCTTACGCGCTGCGCGCTAAGCCGACCTACGCCGGTCTTCCAGCCTGTGGTTTTCCCTGTATCCGCAACGAGAGTGAGCATGTCCGACTATCTGCTTGAAATGAAAGGCATCGTCAAACAGTTTGGCGGTGTCCGCGCGCTTGACGGCATCGACCTGCAGGTGCGGGCCGGCGAGTGCATCGGCTTGTGCGGCGAGAATGGCGCCGGCAAGTCGACCCTGATGAAGGTGCTGTCCGGCGTCTATCCGCATGGCACCTGGGATGGCGAGATCCTGTGGGAGGGCCAGCCCCTGCGCGCGCAATCGATCCGCGACACGGAAGACGCGGGCATCATCATCATCCACCAGGAACTGATGCTGGTGCCGCAGCTGTCCGTGGCCGAGAATATCTTCATGGGACGCGAGCTCACCCTGCCCGGCGGGCGCATGCATTACGCGGCCATGTACAAGCGCGCCGACGAGCTGCTGCGCGAACTGAAAATTCCCGAACTGAACGTGGCGCAGCCCGTGATGAATTACGGCGGCGGCCACCAGCAGCTGGTGGAAATCGCCAAGGCGCTCAACAAGAATGCGCGCCTGCTGATTCTCGACGAACCGTCGTCGTCGCTGACGGCGTCGGAAATCGCCGTGCTGCTCGATATCCTGCGCGCCCTGAAAGCCAAGGGCGTCACCTGCATCTACATTTCGCACAAGCTCGATGAAGTGGCGGCCATCTGCGACACCATCGTCGTCATCCGCGACGGCAAGCATATCGCCACCACACCGATGGCGCAGATGAACGTCGAGCGCATCATCGCGCAGATGGTGGGCCGCGAAATGAGCCAGCTGTACCCGCAACGCGCGCAGCCGGCACCTATCGGCGAAGTGCTGTTCGAGGCGCGCCACGTGAGCTGCATCGATGCCGACAACCCGCAGCGCAAGCGCGTCGACGACGTGTCATTCAGCCTGCGCCGTGGCGAGATCCTCGGCATCGCCGGCCTGGTGGGGGCGGGGCGCACGGAGCTCGTCTCGGCGCTGTTCGGCGCCTACCAGGGGCCGTGCCAGGCCGAAGTGTGGCTTGATGGCCGCCGCATCGATACCAGCTCTCCGCAAAAGGCGATTGCCATGGGCCTGGCCATGGTGCCGGAAGACCGCAAGCATCACGGCATCGTGCCGGACCTGGACGTGGGGCAGAACATCACCCTGGCCGTGCTGGAGACATTCGCGCGCGCCACGCGCATCGATGGCGAGGCGGAATTGACGGCCGTGCGCGGCGAGATCGCCCAGCTGGAACTGAAGGCGGCCAGCCCGTCGCTGCCCATCACGAGCCTGTCGGGCGGCAACCAGCAAAAGGCCGTGCTGGCGAAGATGCTGCTGACGCGCCCGCGCGTGCTGATCCTCGACGAGCCCACGCGCGGCGTCGATGTGGGCGCCAAATATGAAATCTACAAATTGATGCTGGCGCTGGCCGACCGGGGCGTGGCCATCATCATGGTCTCGTCGGAACTGGCCGAAGTGCTGGGCGTGTCGGACCGCGTGCTGGTGATGGGCGAAGGCCGGTTGCGCGGCGACTTTATCAACGATGGCCTGAGCCAGGAAACCGTGCTGGCGGCGGCGCTGGACCAGCGTCCGGCGCCCGCCACCAACACCGCTAACAAGGAACCCGCAGCATGAAACCGCACAGTATCAAACAGCTGTTCACCCAATACAAGATGCTGGCCCTGCTGATCGCCGTAGCGCTGATCTGGGCCTTCTTTTCGTGGAAGACGCAGGGCAGTTTCCTCACGCCGCGCAACCTGTCGAACCTGCTGCGCCAGATGTCCGTCACCGGCATCCTCGCCTGCGGCATGGTGCTGGTGATTATCGCCGGCGAGATCGACCTGTCGATCGGCTCCCTGCTGGGGCTATTGGGCGGCATCGCCGCCGTGCTGGACGTGACGCAGCACTGGCCGCTGGCGCTGAACCTGGCGGCCGTACTCGGCTGCGGCCTGGTGATCGGCCTCTTGAATGGCTACCTGACGGCGTACCGGGGCATTCCGTCCTTCATCGTCGGCCTGGGCGGCATGCTTGCGTATCGCGGCGTCCTGCTGGGCATCACGGGCGGCATCACGATCGCGCCCGTCTCCGAGCCGATGGTCTACCTGGGGCAGGGTTACCTGCCCGCGGTGCCCGGCATCGTGCTGGGCGTCGGCCTGTTCCTGCTGGCCGCCTTCCTGACGTGGCGCGCGCGCGCCAGCCGCGCGCAGCATGGCTTGCCGCAGACGGCGCCCTGGGCCGACGGCTTGCGCCTGGCCGTCATCGGCGCCGTGCTGTACGCCTTCGTGCAAACCCTGAACGGCTATGAAGGCATCCCGCTGCCCGTGCTGTTGCTGCTGGCCTTGCTGGGACTGTTCAGCTACATCACCAGCCAGACCGTGTTCGGCCGCCGCATCTACGCCGTCGGCAGCAATATGGAGGCGACGCGTTTGTCCGGCATCAACGTGAAAGCCGTCAAGCTGTGGATCTTCGGTATCATGGGCCTGATGTGCGCGCTGGCGGGCCTGATCAACACGGGCCGCCTGGCGGCCGGTTCGCCCTCGGCCGGCACCTTCAGCGAACTCGATGCCATCGCCGCCTGCTTCATCGGCGGCACTTCGATGCGCGGCGGCTCGGGCACCGTGTACGGCGCCCTGATCGGCGCGCTGGTCATGGCCAGCCTCGATAACGGCATGTCCATGCTGGACGTGGACACTTACTGGCAGATGATCGTGAAAGGCAGTATCCTCACTCTCGCCGTGTGGGTCGATGTTAGCACGCGCGCGGGGCGTAGATAGCGGGGAACCTCGATAAACCTACTGCGCGTCCCACTATCGCCTCTGCGTTGCTCAGCGTACCTTCGTACGCTTGCGCTACTCAAGGCGATATTGGACCGCTCGCTACGGTTTTTCGAGGCCCCGAAAGGCCTAGCCGCCACATGGAGGAGACACCAGCATGAAGTTACCGACCGCGCACCGGATCGCGCTGCTGTTTAACGGCAATAAAATCTACGACCGCGACATCATCGCGGGCATCGCCGCCTACCTGAACACCACGCGCGTGTCGTGGGACCTGTTCCTGGAAGAGGATTTTCGCTGCCGCCTGCCCGGCATCGAGCGCTGGCAGGGCGACGGCATCATCGCCGATTTCGACGATCCCGCCGTCTGCGCGGCGCTGGCGCACAGCCGCCTGCCCGTGGTGGCCGTGGGCGGCTCGTATGCGCGCGCCGAGGATTACCCGGCTGGCATCCCGTACGTGGCGACCGATAATTTCAAGATCGTCAAGCTGGCCTACGAACACCTGGTGGAAGCGGGATTGAGCCGCTTTGCCTGTTTCAGCCTGCCCGAGGCCGATGTCAACCGCTGGGCGCAGGAGCGCGAAACGGCGTTTTGCGCGCTGATGGAGCGCGACCACATGCGCGCCGACGTGTATCGGGGCGTCGCCACCAGCGCGCCCTCGTGGGATGAAGCGGTGGAGCAGCAGATCGCCTGGCTCAACAGCCTGGAAAAACCCGTCGGCATCATCGCCGTCAGCGACGCGCGCGCGCGCCAGCTGCTGCAAGCCTGCATGCATGCGGGCATCGCCGTGCCGGAGCAAGTGGCCCTGATCGGCATCGACAACGACCCGCTGGCGCGCATGCTCACGCGCATTCCATTGAGTTCCGTGATCCAGGGCACCGAGGAAATGGGCCGCACCGCGGCGCATTTGCTGCACCAGATGTTGAATGGCGCGCGCCTGTCCGGCACGCGCATCCTGGTGCCGCCGGCCGGCCTGAACGTGCTTGCTTCCACGCGCCACCAGCCCTTCCAGCACCCGCAGGTGATGCAGGCGCGCCATTTCATCCGTCAGTACGCCTGCCAGGGCATCAAGACGGAGCAGGTAGCCGATTACGTGGGCGTGTCGCGTTCCTCGCTCGAAGCGCACTTCCGCCAGGAACTGGGGCGCAGCGTGCACGATGAAATCCTGCATTTCAAGCTCGATGCGGCCAAGACCCTGCTGGCGCGTGGGCCGGGGCAGGTGGCCGAGGTGGCAGTGCGTTGCGGCTTTACCACGGTGCAGTACATGCACGCCGTCTTCAAGCGCGAACTCGGCTGCACGCCGCGCGAATTCCAGCAGCGCAGCGGGCCACCGCCATGACGATTTTTACCTTGCACAATACGCGCGGCATGCGCGTGGCCATCGACGCGCACGATGCCAGCGTGCGGGCCTGGTGGGCACCCGACCGCTATGGCCGCCTGGCCGATGTGCTGGGCGCTGCGCCCCCTGCTGCGCGGTTGTCCACGGGTTGGCGGTGCGCGCCACCGGAGGACGGCCACTTGCTGCTGCACCTGGCGCACGACGGCCTGTCGGTGCGCCTGGCCTACCGGCTTGACGACGATGGCAGCTTGCACCTCGACTGCGCCGCCACGGCCGATACCATTTCCCGTTTCGCGCTTGCCGCGCCGCGCTTCAATTTGCAGGGAAGGGGGGCTGCCGTGGCCGACCATGTGCTGCGCCTGGCCGCCGACCATTATTGGCCTTGGCCAGGCCGCTGCGCCAGCGATGCTCTGCTCGATGTGGCGGGCAGCGCGTTTGACTTTCGCCAGCCGGCGCCGCTCGCATCGCGCCTGGCCTGGCCCGCGCTGGTGAACTTGCCGGGATTTGGGCATGACTTTTACTGGACCGGCAGCGGCCAGCTGCGCGAGGTGGCGCGGGTTGCCGATCCCGCGTCTGGCCGGGTCTTGCGTTTTTCCAGTAGCCAGGACAGCTGCCATCTGTCTTCCGATGCACGCTGTTTTTCCCTGCTGGCGCGGGGCGTGCAATTGCAGCCGGGACAGCTGATGCGCTTCACGCTAGCCTACCGTTTGGGCGTGCAGGATCTCGACGCGTTTGACATATCCGAACCGGTATCAATGATGTCAAATAAGTGATTGGTCAGATATGCGGGGCAGTTCTACCATGGGGTAGTTTTCCCCTCATTTATTTTTGTCCTGACCGACGCTGCGAACCTGCCCATGAACATACTCACCATCGATGCCGGCACCACCAATACGCGTACCTTGCTGTGGCGCGCAGGCGCTGTCGTCGCCCAGGCGCAGCTGGAAACGGGCGTGCGCAATACCGCCATCGATGGCCATAACGGCGCGCTGAAACAGGCGCTGCGCGACACCATCGCCAGCGTGCTGGCCAGTGCGGGCATCGCGCCATCCGAGGTGGACCTGGCGCTGGCCTCGGGCATGATCAGCTCGCCCATGGGGGTGCAGGAAGTGGCGCATGTGCCGGCGCCCGCCGGCCTGGCCCAGCTGGCGCAAGGCATGCAGGCGGTGGACTTGCCCGATGTGCTGGCGCAGCCCCTGTGGCTGATCCCCGGCGTGCGCAACCAGCATGGCGCCGTCGGCCTGCATAACGTCGAGGCGATGGACATGATGCGCGGCGAAGAGACGGAAGTCGTCGCGCTGCTCGAGCGCTTGCAATTGCGCGGTGCCGCGACCTTGATCATGCCCGGTTCGCATACCAAACTGATCAGCGTGGACGAGCAGCGCCGCATCCTCGGCTGCAGCACCACCATCGCGGGCGAGCTGCTGCAGGCGATCACGCAGCACACCCTGATCAAGCAATCGGTCGATGGCGGTTTTGCGCAAACCCTGGTGCCGAAAATGCTGCTGGCCGGCGCGGCCGCGGCGCAAAAAACGGGGCTGGCGCGCGCCTGCTTCAGCGTGCGCACCTTGGGCCAGTTCAGCGCTGTCGAATGCAATGAGCGGGCCAATTTCCTGATGGGGGCCGTCCTCAGCGGCGACTTGCTGGCGCTGCGCAACAGCACCGCCATCCAGATGCGGCCCGATACGCCGCTCGTCATTACCGGCAAGCCCATGCTGCGCCAGGCGCTCGGCTTGCTGATCGAAGAACACGGATTTTTTTATGGCAAGCGCATCATCGTCGACGACCAGCAGCAGGCAAATCTGGCCGGTCACGGTGCGCTGCTGATCGCCGCCGCGCGCGGCTTGATTTCCCGGCAGGAGACGGTATGAGTGACAACAAGAACAAGCGTCCCTTGCGTTCGCAAGCGTGGTTTGGCGGCGACGACAAGGACAGTTTTATTCACCGCAGCTGGATGAAGAACCAGGGCTATCCCGGTGACGCCTTCGATGGCCGTCCCGTCATCGGCATCTGCAATACCTGGTCCGAGCTGACGCCTTGCAATGGCCATTTCCGCGACCTGGCCGAGATGGTCAAGCGCGGCGTGCTCGAAGCGGGCGGCTTTCCCGTCGAATTTCCCGTCATGTCGCTGGGCGAGACGAATCTGCGGCCGACGGCCATGCTGTTCCGTAACCTGGCCAGCATGGATGTCGAGGAATCGATCCGCGCCAACCCGATCGATGGCGTGGTGCTGCTGACGGGCTGCGACAAGACCACCCCGGCGCTGCTGATGGGCGCGGCCAGCGTGGACTTGCCCACCATCGTGCTGTCGGGCGGCCCCATGCTGAACGGGAATTACCGCGGCAAACCGATCGGCTCGGGCACCGATGTGTGGAAGTTTTCCGAAGATGTGCGCGCCGGGCGCATGAGCTCAAACGAATTCAAGCAGGCCGAAGCGTGCATGTCGCGCTCCGCCGGCCACTGCATGACCATGGGCACGGCTTCCACCATGGCCAGCATGGTCGAGGCGCTGGGCGTGACCTTGCCCGGCAACGCCGCCATTCCCGCCGTCGATGCGCGCCGCAAGCTGCAGGCGCAACTGACGGGCCGGCGCATCGTCGACATGGTGCATGAAGACCTGAAACTGTCGCAGATCCTCACGCGCGACGCATTTGAAAACGCCATCATGGTCAACGGCGCCATCGGCGGCTCGACCAATGCCGTGATCCACCTGCTGGCAATCGCCGGGCGCATCGGCGTGGACATGCGCCTGGCCGACTGGGATCGCCTGGGCCGCGACATTCCCTGCCTGCTGAACCTGATGCCGTCGGGCCAGTACCTGATGGAGGATTTTTACTATGCGGGCGGCCTGCCCGTGATCATCCGCGACCTGCTGGGCAAATTGCATGGCGAAGCGCTCACCGTCACGGGTGCCAGCATGGCCGTCAACGTGGCCGAAGCGGAAAATTTCAATCCCGAGGTGATCACGCCGCTGGCGCAACCATTCAAGGACGAGGGCGGCATCGCCGTCCTGCAGGGCAACCTGGCCCCGCGCGGCGCCGTCATCAAGCCTTCGGCCGCTTCGCCGCAGCTGATGCAGCACCGTGGCCGTGCCGTCGTCTTCAACAGTATCGAGCACTATAAAAAAAGAATCGACGATCCCGCGCTTGATATCGATGCCAGTTGCGTGATGGTGCTGCAAAATTGCGGCCCGCAGGGCTATCCTGGCATGGCGGAAGTGGGCAATATGGGGCTGCCGAAAAAACTGCTGGAGCAGGGCGTGCGCGACATGGTGCGCATCTCGGATGCGCGCATGAGCGGCACGGCCTACGGCACGGTGGTGCTGCACGTGGCGCCGGAGGCGGCCGTGGGCGGGCCGCTGGCACTGGTGCGCGATGGCGACATGATTGAACTCGACGTGGCGGGACGGCGCTTGCACCTGGATGTCGACGAGGCCGAGCTGGCACGCCGGCGCGCAGAGTGGCGCGCACCCGAGCCGGCCATGAAGGGCGGCTACCAGTCCATGTACATCAGGCACGTGACGCAGGCCGACGAAGGCGCGGACCTGGACTTCCTCGTCGGTTGCCGTGGCTCGGCAGTACCACGCGAATCTCACTGAAAGAAGGAACAGACATGGGAACACGGGCCCAATTACTGGTCGATGCGCAGAATTTCCTGGGCGAGGGCGTGCGCTGGTGCGAACGCAGCGGCCGCGTTTTCTGGACGAATATCGAAGGCTGCCAGCTGCATGCGCTGGTGCTGGCGACGGGCGAACGCCAGAGCTGGGCCATGCCCGAGCGCCTGGCCTGCTTTGCGCTGACGCACAGCGACGACGTGCTGCTGTTGGGACTGGCCTCGCGCCTGGCGTGGTTTGACGCGCGTAGCGGGGCCGTCACGCCCTTGCACACGGTGGAGGGCGACTTGCCCATGACGCGCCTGAACGATGGCCGCTGCGACCGCCAGGGGCGCTTTGTCTTTGGCACGCTCGATGAGCGCCCCTGCCGCGATGCGATCGCCAGCTTTTACCGCCTCAACCTGGACTTGAGCCTGGAGCGCCTGCCGCTGCCGCCCATCGCCATCTCGAACAGTATCTGCTTCAGCATCGATGGCACGGCCATGTATTTTTGCGATTCGATGAAGAAGGCGATCTACCGCTGGGACGATTACCTGGGGGGCGACGCCAGCCGGGTGCGCGTGTTTGCCGTGCTCGATCCCGGCCCCGGCGCCGCCGACGGCGCGACCATCGATGCGCACGACCACTTGTGGAGCGCGCAATGGGGCGCGGGACGCGTATTGCGCTTCGCGCCGGATGGCGGCGTCGAGCGCGCGATCACCTTGCCCGTCTCGCAGCCCAGCTGCGTGAGCCTGGGTGGGCCGCACTACGACGAATTGTTCGTCACCACCGCTCAGGAGAGTTTGACACCGGCCCAGCTGGCGGGCGAACCGCTGGCCGGGGGATTGTTTCATGCGCGCCAGGTGGACGTGCGCGGTTTGCCGGAAGTGCGCTTTGGCGCCCTGCCGGCCTGACAGGAGAGAGCATATGCAAAAACATACGATTTTCGAGGGTATCCTTGCTCGGGGCATGGTCGGCATCGTGCGCGCCGGCTCGCCCGATGCGGCGCTGCAGATCGCCGAGGCGTGCATCGCCGGCGGCATCACGGCGCTGGAAGTGGCCTTCACCACGCCCGATACCCTGGGCGTACTGCGCACCCTGCGCGAACGCCATGGAGACGACGTGCTGCTGGGCGCGGGTACGGTGCTCGATACGGAGACGGCGCGCGCCGCCATCCTGGCCGGCGCCCAGTTCATCATTTCGCCCGGCGTGAACGTGGAAACGATCGCGCTGTGCCAGCGCTACCAGGTGCTGGCCATGCCGGGCGCGATGACGCCGACGGAGATCGTCACGGCCCTGCAGGCGGGCGCCGACATCGTCAAGGTCTTCCCCGCCGAGATGTTCGGCCCCGCCTACATCAAGGCCCTGCGCGCCCCCTTGCCGCAAGCGCCGTTGATGCCGACGGGCGGCGTGACGGTGGAGAACTTGCATGCATGGTTTGCCAGCGGCGCCGTGGCCGTGGGCATCGGCGGCAGCCTGAGTGGCCCGGGCGCCACGGGAGATTACGCGGCCGTGACGGCGCGTGCGCAGGCGTTCGTGGCGAAGATGGCGGCCGTGCGTTCTCAGAGTAAAAAACCGTAGCGAGCGGCAGTGAGTTGTGGCTGAGAAGCGGAGCTGTGCGAATGCACAGTGAGCATCGGAGGCCGCAAATCGCGTCGCGCAGTAGGTTTTTTCTGCTACGCTAGGCGTGCAATGTCGCACGCCCAACTACAGAAACCATGTCCAACATCGCCCGCATCTTGCAAGACAGCCGCATCATCGCCATCGTCGGCATGTCCGACAAGCCCGAACGCGCCAGCCATGAAGTGGCAGATTACCTGCTGCAGCATGGCTACCGCGTGTTGCCCGTCAATCCGGCCCTCGCCGGCAAGGAAGTGCTGGGCCAGCGCGCCTATGCCACCCTGACGCAGGCTGCCGCTGCCGTGGCGCCGGCGCGCATCGACATCGTCGACTGCTTCCGCAAGTCCGAGGATATCCTGCCCATCGCCGAGGAAACCATCGCCGTCAAGGCAGGCTGCTTGTGGCTGCAGCTCGATATCATCAACGAGCAGGCGGCGCAGCTGGCGCGGGCGGCTGGCCTGGACGTGGTGATGGACCACTGCACAAAAATTGAGCACCGCAAGCTGGCGGTGGCAGCATGAAGGCGCGCACGCAATTTCGCGCTGGCCAGGGCTTCGAGCTGAGCGAGGAATTCGCCGGCAAGCGCCTGCTGGGCGCCGCCACCAAGGCGGCCAACAAGAAGCTCACGCCTGCCCAGTGCAAGGCCCTGGACCGCGAGGAAACCGTGGCCCTGACGGCGCAGATCGCCGAGTGCCAGAGCATGCTGTATGCGCAGCACAAGAAAAAAGTGCTGCTGGTCCTGCAGGGCATGGATACCTCGGGCAAGGATGGCACTGTCAAGGCCATTTTCAGCAATATCAACCCGATGGGCATCCGCGCCGTGGCGTTCAAGGGCCCCACCGATATCGAACTGGCGCACGATTACCTGTGGCGCGTGCACCAGCACGTGCCCGTCAAGGGCGAGATCGCCATCTTCAACCGCAGCCACTACGAAGATGTGCTGATCACGCGCGTGCAGGACATGATCGACAAGGCCGAATGCCAGCGCCGCTACGCGCAGATCCGCGATTTCGAGCGCATGCTGAGCGAAACGGGCACCGTCATCCTGAAAGTCTTCCTGCATATCTCGAAGGACGAGCAACGTGGAAGGCTGCAGGAGCGGCTTGACGATCCCGACCGCCAGTGGAAGTTCGATCCCAACGATATCGCCCAGCGCAAGAAGTGGGATGGCTACCAGCGCGCCTATGAAACGGCGATCCGCGAGACCGATGCCGATCACGCGCCGTGGTACGTGGTGCCATCGAACTCCAAGACGCAGCGCAACCTGGTGGTCGCCTCGCTGCTGCTGGAAACGCTGCAGGGCATGAAGCTGGAGTACCCGGCGCCGGACCCGAAACTGTCGTCTTTCAAGGTCGAGTAGAGGCGAGGGCAATTCAGCGCTGCGCCTGCGGAATCGGCCGCGCTGTGGCATAGTATCCCTCGTCGATAATTCAAACCAGACCGGAGATCCATATGCTGCAGTTGAAAGATCCTACCTTGTTGCGTCACCAGGCTTACGTGAATGGAGCCTGGGCGGATGCCGATGGTGGCCAGACGATTAATGTGAGCAATCCCGCCACCGGCGAGCATATCGGCACGGTGCCACTGATGGGTGCAGCCGAGACGCGCCGCGCCATCGAGGCGGCCAATGCCGCCTGGCCTGCCTGGCGCAAGAAGACGGCCAAGGAACGCGCGGCCGTGCTGCGCCGCTGGCATGACCTGATCCTGGAAAACGCCGACGACCTGGCGCTGATCATGACCACCGAGCAGGGCAAGCCCTTGCCGGAAGCGAAGGGCGAAGTGCAGTTCGGCGCCTCGTTCATCGAGTGGTTTGCCGAAGAAGGCAAGCGCGTGGCGGGCGATACCCTGCAATCGCCGTGGCCGGACCGCCGCCTGGTCATCACCAAGGAGCCGATCGGCGTGTGCGCCGCCATCACGCCGTGGAACTTCCCCGCCGCCATGATCACGCGCAAAGTCGGCCCGGCCCTGGCCGCCGGCTGCCCGATGGTCTTGAAACCGGCCGAAGCGACGCCGTTTTCCGCGCTGGCGCTGGCCGTGCTGGCCGAGCGCGCGGGCGTGCCTGCGGGCGTGTTCAGCATCGTCACCGGTGCGCCGAAAGACATCGGCGGCGAAATGACCTCGAACCCCATCGTGCGCAAGCTGACGTTTACGGGCTCGACCCAGGTGGGCCGTTTGCTGGCCGAGCAATGCGCGCCGACGATCAAGAAACTCTCGCTGGAACTGGGCGGCAATGCGCCATTCATCGTCTTCGACGACGCCGACCTGGATGCGGCCGTGGAAGGCGCCATCGCCTCGAAATACCGCAACGCGGGCCAGACTTGCGTGTGCGCCAACCGCCTGTACGTGCAGGACAGCGTGTATGACGCGTTCGCCGAAAAACTGGTGGCCGCCGTGGCCAAGCTGAAGGTGGGCAATGGCATCGAGGCGGGCGTCACGCAAGGCCCGCTGATTGACGCCAAGGCCGTGGCCAAGGTGGAAGAGCATGTGGCCGATGCATTGGCCAAGGGCGGTCGCCTGCTGGCCGGCGGCAAGCGCCATGCGCTGGGCAATGGCTTCTTCGAGCCGACCATCATCGCCGACGTGACGAACGACATGCGCGTGGCCACCGAAGAAACCTTCGGCCCGCTGGCGCCGCTGTTCCGCTTCAAGACCGATGATGAAGTCATCGCCCTCGCGAACAACACGGAATTCGGCCTGGCCGCCTACTTCTATTCGCGCGACATCGGCCGCATCTGGCGCGTGGCCGAAGGCCTGGAAACGGGCATGGTCGGCGTCAATACGGGCCTGATCTCGAACGAGATCGCGCCCTTCGGCGGCGTCAAGCAATCGGGCTTGGGCCGTGAAGGGTCGACCTATGGTATCGAAGATTATTTAGTCATCAAGTACATCTGCATGGGCGGTATCTAAGGCAGCTTAACGTGAGCCGCGGCGCGCGGCAAGGCGGTCCAGCATGCCCTTGACCGCTTGCATCTGCGTGCCGCTCTTGCGGTAGAAATCCGGGTCGATCGGATTGATGCTGGTGTAGCCCCAGAAATCCCAGCAGCCTTTCGGGTTGTACGGGTAGACGGGGCTCGGTTCGGCTTGCGGATACAGCACGATGATCTTGTTGGCATCCGCCACCTGGTTGTAGCCGGTGCTGGTATAGAAGCGGTCGCCGATCGCCTGCGTCGTTTGCAAACAGCCGTGGAACACCACGTGCACGCGGCAGCTCTCGCTGTCGCAGGCTTTCGGGATGTAGGCGTAGCCCGTATTGTTCATGCTGGAGTACGCGCTCTGGATGAAGCTGCGCTGGTTGAATGCGATCAGCTTGCCCGTCAGGGTGGTCGACGACGGTTGCAGGTCCGGGTACAGGTGCTGCAGGATGTCGCGCGCCTGCACGAAGTCGCAGTCGTTGATGAAGGGGGACGCCGTCACGTCGCAGGCCTTGTCCTGGTTGTTGTCGGTGATGATGGCATGGCCCGCGCCGACCGTATCGACGAAGCGGATCTGCGCCGCCGGCGTGCCCGCCAGTTGATAGAATTTTCCCACCTGCTCCACCACCGGCCGCGTCACGGTCTGGTCTTTCGTTCCGCTGAACAGATATACGCGCTGGCGTTTCAGGTTGGCCGTGTCGTCGATGAGACGGGCGCGCGCAAAATCGTTCGCCGCGCGCAGCAATTCGCTGGCCACGGGCGGCGCCACCTGTGCACTGCCCGGATTCATGCAGGTGGTCAGGGCATTTGTCAGGTAGGGAATGTAGGGAAAGCGGCCCGGCTGGCCCGAGCAGAAATACGGGCCGCCGGCGATGATGCCGGCGCCGGCCACCGTGGCCGAGTAGGCGACGGCAAATTGCGCCGCCATGAAGCCGCCCGAGGACAGGCCCGATACGGTGGTCTGGCTCAGGTCAGCCTGGTAGGCGGGCAGGGCGGCGGCATCCTTGCTCGCGGCGGGCTTGACGGCTTTGGCGGCCGTGGCGGCGTGCGCGCCGCCAGGCGCCAGGATGAGCAGGCTGGCGGCCAGCAGGGTGGTGGTGAATGCGGTCAGGTGCGGGAAGGGCATGGTGACTCCACAAGGCAAGGGCAGGAAGGCCGAGCATAGGTAAAAAAACTGTGCGTTGGGCAAGTACTGCACTGTCGTTGATGTCGCTCAAGCTATCGCTGTTGTTGTGGCCCGCATGCGCGTGCGCGGCGTTTGACATAGAATGGTTTTTTTCCGTTCAACCATGGTGCCCCTCATGTCCAAGACCCTTGCCCAGCTGTTTGCACTGACTACCCTTGCCGCCGGCGCCAGCCTGGCCATGCCGGCCCATGCCGCCGACACCGCACCAGCTGCCGCCGCGCCAGCGGCCTGTCCCGCCATCCTCAAGCAGACCTTCAACCGCCTGCAGGATGAAGCGCCGCAAAACCTGTGCCAGTACGCGGGCAAGGTCGTGCTGGTGGTGAATACGGCCAGTTATTGTGGTTTTACCAATCAATATGAAGGTCTCGAAGCGCTGTACGCCAAGTACGGCAGCAAGGGCCTGGTGGTGCTGGGCTTTCCATCGAATGATTTCGGCAAGCAGGAGCCGGGCAACAGCAAGGAAATCGCCGATTTTTGCTATAACACCTATGGCGTGAAGTTCCCCATGTTCGCCAAATCGGTGGTTTCCGGTCCCTCGCCGAATCCGCTGTACGTGGACCTGATCAAGCAGACGGGCAAGACGCCGGCCTGGAATTTCCATAAATACCTGATCGATCGCCACGGTAAAGTGGTGGAAAGCTTCCCCAGCAAGGTGACGCCGGACGACAAGAAACTCGTTGGCGCGGTGGAAAAAGCGCTGGCGCTGTAAGTTGCCGACACACAAGCAGGCTTGATCGCCTGCTTTTTTTTAATGCTGCGCTTGTCGTCTTGGCATCATTGTCCTAAGCTGGTTGTTCGCGTTTGTCACAACAAAGGAGAACATCATGGCGTATGTCGATGGATTTGTGGTGCCCGTACCGAAAGCCAAGCTCGATGCCTACCTGGCCATGTCGCGTGCCTGCGGCGCCGTCTGGCGCGAATATGGCGCGCAGGAATTTCGCGAATGCGTGGGCGACGATGTCAAGCCAGGCAAGCTGACCTCGTTCCCGCAGGCCGTGGACTTGCAGGATGGCGAAGTGGTGGTGTTTTCCTGGATCGTGTTCGAATCGCGCGCCAAACGCGATGAAATCAACGACAAGGTCATGCAAGACCCGCGCCTGGCCGAGATGATGGATCCGGCCAAGCTGCCGTTCGATGGCAAGCGGATGATATACGGCGGCTACGAGATGCAAGTTGACATCAAGTAATCAGTTTTGCTGCCAACGCCCCGCGCAGCGCATTGCACACCACGATGGCTTCCGCTTGCGCCAGCATGGGACGCGTGATGACGGTTTCCTGCGCGTCCCAGGCGGGGTCGGCCAGCATGGCCGCGCGCTGCACGCCGGGCAGCAGGCCGCAGGACAGGGGCGGCGTGTGCCAGCGGTCATCCAGCTTCACGAAGACATTGCTGCGTCCACCCTCGGTCAGCTCGCCCCGTTCGTTAAAGAACAGCATGTCGAAGCCGCCTTGCGCCTCGGCCGCGCGCCAGGCTGCGTCGTAGCGCGCGCGCACGCTGCTCTTGTGGCGCAGGAACAGGTCGTCCGCTGTGGTGGCGTCGGGCGCCAGCATGACTGTTACGGTGTCCGGCAAGGTGCTGAGCGCACCGCTTTGCACTGTGAACCGGCCATCCTGGCGCAGCGCCAGGCGCAGGCGGAAGGGCGCATCGTCGGGGTGCGCCGCGCAGGCCGCCTGCAGTGCGGCGCGGGCGGCCTGCGCATCCCAGATAAAACCGAAGTAGGCGCAGGAGGCGGCCAGGCGCGCCAGATGGCGCTCCTGCTGGCGGCAGCCATCGTTGCGGCTGGCGTGCAGGGTTTCGAACAGTTCGAAGTCGTTCGTGAGGCCCGTGAGGAAGCGGGCCTTGAGCTGGCACTCCGCAAATTCATCGTGCGGGTCGCTGTCGAGCACGATGCCGGCGCCCACGCCCATTTCGCCGCGTCGCATGCCGCCAGGGCCAGCCGCTTGCAGGGCCAAGGTGCGGATCGGTACGGACATGCAGAAGTCGCCCACGGCGTGAGCGGCGCCGGCGGCTGGTGGATCGAACCAGCCGATGGCGCCCGTATAGATGCCGCGTGGTGCGGGTTCCAGTTCGGCGATGATTTCCATGGTGCGCCGTTTCGGCGCGCCCGTGATCGAGCCGCAGGGATACAAGGCCTGGAAGATGTCGGCCAGGCTGGCGTCGTCGCGCAGGCGCGCCTGCACGGTGGAGGTCATTTGCAGCACGCTGCTGTAGCGCGTCACCTGGAACAGGGCCGGTACCTTGACGGAGCCCGTGGCGGCGATGCGGCCGATGTCGTTGCGCAGCAGGTCGACGATCATTAGGTTTTCCGCGCGATTCTTCGGATCATTGGCCAGCGCCCTGGCGCGGTGCGCATTTTCTTCCACCTGTTCGGCAGGAGCGGCCGGCGCCGTGCCTTTCATGGGACGCGCCGTCAGCTCGCCTTGCGCATGGCGCACGAACAGCTCCGGCGACAGCGACAGCAGGGCGCCGCCATCGGGCAGCATCAGCAGCGCGCCATACGGCACGGGCTGACGCGCGCGCAGCCGCGCATACAGGGCCAGGGGCGAACCGAAGGCGTCGAAGCGCAAACGATAGGTGTAGTTGACCTGGTAGGTGTCGCCGGCAACGATGTAGTCGTGGATGCGCTGCAGCGCGCGTGTGAATTCGGCTTGATCCACATTTGCGTGGATAGCGGCCACGCCGGACGGCGCGGTATCCACGCGTGCGTCCAGCCACTGCTGCACCTCGTCTTGCGACAGCTGCGTGCAATGCTCAAAGACGAGCACTTGCGCCAGCGGCGGCGCGCCGGGGCCGGCCGCGCGCGGCGGCATGGCCAGCAAGTGCGCGCCCAACTCGTAGCTGCACACGCTGACGGCGTACTGGCCGCGTTCCAAGGCCCCTTGCAGCCCTTCGAGCAGGGCCGGCCACTGCTCCCCCTCGGTGCACCGCAAGACCGCCGCCAGGCCCGTGTACAGGCGCGAACCGGCGCCGGGTGTGCTGGCGTCGTCGAGCAGGGCGAAACAGTCGGTATGCATGGGGACAGCCGCGGTGGTGACTTACCCCAGCAGCATGGCGATTTGCAGCGCCGCGTCCTGGGATGGATTGATCTTGAAGCCGCTCTTGGCGTAGCGGTGCCAGCGTCCGATGACGAAGCCGACGATCAGGGTGGCGCGCGCTGCCACTTCGCTTTCCTTGCCATGGCCTTCGGCGGCAGCCACGCGCAAGGCCTGCTTGAGCGCCAGTTCCACGCGGTCGTAGAACTGGTTCATGCGCACTTGCAGGCGCTCGTCCTCATTCACCAGCGCATCGCCGATCAGCACGCGCGTCATGCCCGGATTGCTGATGGCGAAATTGAGCAGCATGCCGACGATGTCGCGCGTCTGCGTCATGCCGTCGCTGTGCTTTTCCGCGATCTGGTTGATCAGGCCGAAAACGCTCGACTCGATGAATTCGATCAGTCCTTCGAACATTTGCGCCTTGCTGGCGAAATGGCGGTACAGGGCCGCTTCCGACACGGCCAGTCTGGCCGCCAGTGCGGCAGTGGTGATCTTTTCGCCTTTCGGCTGCTCCAGCATTGCGGCGAGGGCCTGAAGAATTTGTAGCCTGCGTTGGCCCGGCGGTGTGCTTGCCATATTTTCTCTTGTCGTTAAAAAAAAGCTGTCTTGATGGGGCGTTCCGTCACCGCCGCTAGCGGTGTGGCTTCCGGCGTCAACCGGAAGCCCAGGAGTCCCCTTCAGCGCAGACGGTGAAGGCGGCGTGCCAAATGCCGGACAGATTTTACTTTGACATCGACGTAAGCGGGGCGATTTAACGCTCTGGGCAGCTTTGCCACGCCGATCGGATCGGCCATTTTCAGGTATTGCGTGACCCAGGCCGTGCGCAAGCCCAGTCTTTTTGCGCCCTTCAGGTTGGCCAGGGTGTCTTCCACCAGGATGCAGCGGCCAGGGCGGATCTGATGCTTGCGCATCAGTTTGCGCAGCATCAGGGTCGATGGCTTGGGCCGCAGCTGGCGGTGCACATGCATCGCCTCGATGGCGATATGCTGCGCAAAGTGCCGGTGCAGGCCCAGATGGCGCATCACGTCGCTCGAGTAGCGCAGCGGCGCGTTGGTGAGTAAAATTTTACGGCCAGGCAGGCGTTTTAGTAAAGCCCCCAGCCCCCGCTCGGCGCGTATCATGGCGCGCAAATCGTCGAACGCGTGCGTCTCGTGGAGGAAGTGCGCTGCCTGCACCTGATGATGCTTGACCATGCCCAGCAAGGTGGCGCCATAGCGGCGCCAGTAGGCCGCGCGCGCCGCATTGACGATGGCGTCGTCGGCCGGCGTCACACCGTCGCCCAGTACGCGGGCAATATACGTGTTCATATTGGCCGTGATGGTGGGGAAGATGGCGTGCGAGGCATTGTGCAGCGTGTTGTCGAGGTCAAACAGCCAGACCGGCGACGAGCGGTTAAGATGGGACACAGGCACAGGAGTCTTTAGGCAAGATGATAAGCAAGATGAAAAATTCAACAATCAGGAAAACCATGCGACGCCAGATTATAGTGATGTTTTGCGGATTATTCTTGCTGCCGTTGCCAGCGGCCTTCGCCGAAGTGCCGCCCGTGGCGCAAAACCGGGGCGCCCTGTTCAAGATCCAGGACGGGGGCCACTCCCTGTATTTGTTCGGCACGATCCACGTTGGCGCACCCGACTTTTATCCGCTCGAGCCGACGGTGACGCAGGCATTGGAAGGCGCCGGGGCACTGGCGCTGGAGATCGATCCCGGCGCCGACCCGCGCGCCGCCTTGGGCGCCGTGCTGAAATACGGCATGGAGGCGCCGGGCAGCCAAGTGCCGGCCGATTGCCGCCAGACCCTGGCGCCGCGTCTGGCGCCGTTGTTGAAAAAATACGGTATAGCGCCCGAAGCGGTGGCGCCGATGAAACCGTGGATGCTGGCCAGCATGCTGGCCATCGGCGAGTTTTCCACACTCGGCTACCGCTCCGACCTGGCGGTCGACAATTATCTGTCGCAGCAGGCCAGGGCGCGCAAGATCCCTGTGGTGGAACTCGAATCGATGGAAGGCCAGCTGGCGCTGTTTGGCGCCATGACGCCGCTCGACCAATGCCGCTTCCTGGAAGATGGCGTGGCCTCGATCGAGGACCAGGAACAAAGCCAGGAAGCGCGCGAGATCGCCAACGCCTGGCGCACGGCCGACGCGGCAGCCTTCGACAAGCTGGCCGCCAAAGCGGCGACAGACCCGTCGTTTTCCGCGCAGTTCGTGCAAAAAGTGCTGCTCGACGGCCGCAACCCGGCCCTGGCCGACGGCATCGCCAAACTGCTGGCGCGCGAAAAGCACAGCCTGGCCGCCATCGGCGTGCTGCACCTGGTCGGAACGAAAAGCGTGCCGGATTTATTGCGTCAAAGGGGCTTGAAGGTCGTGCGGGTGTATTGAAACGCGCAGTAGATGCGGGCTACAGATAGCAGAGCAGATGGAAAAGTGTTCAGGGCAAGGCGTCCTGACGAAGACAGTACGAATGTACGGCGAGGAAGGACAACGCCGCCATGGACATTTTTTCAGCTGCGGGGAGATATAGTTGGTGCCCTTGACGTGGATCGAACACGTGGCCTCTCCCTTACCAAGGGAGTGCTCTACCACTGAGCTACAAGGGCATAAAAAATCGGCGCTGGGTGAATTGCGCCGAATTATTTTTTAGTGCGAACGGATCATAGTACCAAAAGCCTGCTCGGTCAACACTTCCAGCAATAATGAGTGTTCGATGCGGCCATCGATGATGTGCACCGTGTTCACGCCCGACTTGGCGGCGTCGAGCGCGGACGAGATCTTCGGCAGCATGCCGCCCGAGATCGTGCCATCGGCGAACATCTCGTCGATTTCACGCGCGGACAGGTCGGTCACCAGGTTGCCCTGCTTGTCCTGGACGCCAGCGATGTTGGTCATCATGATCAGCTTTTCCGCTTTCAGGATTTCCGCGATCTTGCCGGCTACCACGTCGGCGTTGATGTTGTAAGCCTGGCCATCCTGGCCAAAACCGATAGGCGAAATGATGGGAATGAAGGCATCGTCCTGCAGTGCCTTGACGACGGCCGGGTTGATCGCATCGATCTCGCCGACAAAGCCGATGTCGAGGAATTCGCCCGGATGTTCGCGGTCCGGCATCTGCATCTTGCGCGCGCGGATCAAGCCGCCATCCTTGCCCGTCAGGCCGACAGCCTGGCCGCCGTAATGGTTGATCAGCATGACGATATCCTGCTGCACTTCGCCGCCCAGCACCCACTCCACCACTTCCATGGTTTCTTCATCGGTGATACGCATGCCTTGCACGAAGGTGCCTTGCTTGCCGATTTTTTTCAGCGCGTTGTCGATCTGCGGTCCGCCGCCGTGCACCACCACCGGGTTCATGCCGACCAGCTTGAGCAGGATGACGTCGCGCGCGAAGCCGTGCTTCAGGCGTTCGTCCGTCATGGCATTGCCACCGTATTTGATGACGATGGTCTTGCCATGGAAATTGCGAATGTAGGGAAGGGCCTCGGCCAGAATCTGCGCCTTGATTTGCGGCGACACCGCCGTCAAGTCGTCATTCATGTCCAGGTTCAAGTTAGCTAGTTGATTCATGGCGAGTCCGGAAAATAGATTTGTGCGATTTTACAGGGAAGAAGAAAATCCTGGAGGCATTATAGGGTGATCTTGTTGTATTTTCCCTGATGATCCTATAGTCTGGCCCGATATGTCCCCCAGCCAGCCTTTTTACTGCCAGTTACATCTGCGTCGCACCCCGGTGCAGCATGACACACACTTGCCAATTCAAACACAGCCATGAGCGTATGCACTCTCTGTGGCGCCACCTTCCAGTGTGGCCAGACTGACCCGCAGGCCAGCGGACCATGCTGGTGCGTGGCCCTGCCGCCGGCCATGCCCGTGCCCGGTAGCGTCGCCGTGGGCTGCTGGTGTCCCGCCTGCCTGCAACAGCGCATCGCCGCCGTGACGCCCCCGGCGGCAACGCCGGCCAGATAAACGCATCGGCGCGCTTTTTCCTTTGCAAAAGACCTTGCATATTGTAGGGGAATACGGTCAGACTTCGATTTTTAAGAATTTCTTATAGGAAAGTTATGCGCTTCAGGGATATCCGCATCGGCGTGCGCATTAATGCCGGTTATGCCATTTTGATCGTGCTGATGCTGGTCGTCATCGTCCTGGCCGGTAGCCGCATCTATGCCATCCGCGCCGAGACCGACGATATCCTGCAGCGCGACTGGGTCGCCGCCAAGGCCACCAGCAAGATCCATGGACTGGCGCGCGAGGCGGCCACGCGCATCGGCAGCTTGCCGAACCAGCATGAATTGGCACGGCGCCAGGCGAACCAGGCACGTCTGGAAGCGATCAAGCAAGGCATCGATGAACAGGTGCGCATCCTCGATGGTCTCGATGCGCGGCCGGAAGAACGGCGCCTGCTGGAACGGATGCATCTGGCACGCGCCGATTACTATGTTTCGCTCAAGACGATCTTCGAACTGGTCGAGCGCGGCGAGGATGCTGCCGCGGAGCTGGCCATGCAGACACAGACCCTGCCGGTGCTGGAAAAAGTGCTGCTGTATGTGGGCCAGCTCGATGACTTGCAACAGCAACTGATACGCGACAGCGCGGCCAGGATACGCAACGATATCGATACGTCGCTGATCCTGATGGGCGGTATCGGGCTGGCAGCCCTGTTGATCGGCCTGGCCTTTGCCTGGTCGGCGCGCTCGATCACGCGTCCGCTGGGCGAGGCGGTGGCGATCGCTACGCGCGTGGCCAAAGGCGACTTCAGTTCTGTCATCGAAGTGACGTCGCGCGATGAGACGGGCGAATTGCTGCAGGCGCTGAAAAACATGAGTACCAACCTGGCCGTCGAGCAGGATCTGCGCCATGCCGTCGAAGTGGCCGAGGATGCGACCAAGATGAAGTCGGACTTCCTGGCCAATATGTCGCATGAGATTCGCACGCCGATGAACGGCATCATCGGCATGACCCACCTGGCGCTGCAGACGGAGCTCACCTCGACCCAGCGCAATTACCTGGAAAAGGTAGAGTCGGCGTCGAAGAACCTGCTGGCCATCATCGACGACATCCTCGATTTCTCGAAGATCGAAGCGGGCAAGATGGCCTTTGAAAAAGTCGATTTTTTCCTTGAGGACGTGCTGGCGCAGATCGCCGACCTGTCCGTGATGCGTGCCCAGGACAAGGGGCTCGAACTGCTGTTCGACATCGCCCCCGACGTGCCGAACGCCTTGCAGGGCGATCCGCTGCGCCTGGGCCAGGTGCTGATCAACCTGACCAACAATGCCATCAAATTTACGGACAAGGGCGAGATCGTCGTCAGCATCCGCTTGCAGCAGCTGGAAGAACATGCGGCGGTGCTGCGTGTCGACGTGCGCGATACGGGCATCGGCCTGACGCCGCCCCAGCGCAGCAAATTGTTCCAGGCATTTACCCAGGCCGACACCTCCACCACGCGCCACCACGGCGGCACCGGCCTGGGGCTGACCATCAGCAAGCGCCTGGTGGAAATGATGGAAGGCGAAATTGACCTGGTCAGCGAAGCGGGCGTGGGCAGCACCTTTTTCTTCACGGCCCGCTTCGGCCTGGCCGCCGTGCCGCGCGACAGCCTGCCAGTGCCGCCGCAGTTCCAGGGCCTGCGCGTGCTGGTGGTCGATGATAACCCCAGCGCGCGTGAAATTTTCGTCAGCATGCTGACGGCGCTCGGTTTCGATGCGCGTGCCGTGTTTGGCGGCGTGCTGGCCATCGGCGCCGTGGCGCAGGCGCGCACCGAGGGGCGCCCTTACGGGCTGGTGCTGATGGACTGGAAAATGCCGGGCATGAACGGCCTCGATACGCTGGCCGGCATCCGTGCCGATGCCGCCGGCATCGATGTGGCGCCGGCCTGTATCATGGTCACGGCCTTCCATCGGGAAGCACTGCTGGAGGCGGCGCGCCAGCGGGAATTGCCGCTCGATGGCGTATTGAACAAGCCGGTCAGCGCCTCGACCCTGCTCGACCAGATATCGTTCGTGTTTGGCGGCGTGACAGGGCAGAGTCGCAAGACGCAGCGCCAGAGCAGCTACCGCGACGACGAACGCGCCCTGCGCGGCGCCTGGCTGCTGCTGGTGGAGGATAACGAGGTGAATCAGGAAGTGGCGCAGCATATTCTCAACGATGCCGGCATCCGTGTCGACATCGCGAGCAATGGCGCCATCGCGCTGGCGAAGATCGAGGAAAACGCCTATGACGGCGTGCTGATGGATTGCCAGATGCCGGTAATGGATGGCTACCAGGCCACGCGCAAGCTGCGCCAGGATCCCCGTTATTCGGATTTGCCCGTGATCGCCATGACGGCCAATGCCATGGTCGGCGACAAGGAAAAATGCCTGGACGCCGGCATGAACGATTTCATCGCCAAGCCGATCGACGTGGCGCAGCTGTTCGGTACCCTGGCGCGCTGGATCGCGCCGGCTGCGCCGCAGGAAATGACGGTGGTGGTGGCGCAGCCGGAAGCGGAGCTGCCCGTGATCGCCGGCCTGAAAATGGCGGAGGCCATGCGGCGCGTGGGCGGCAATGCCACTTTGATGCGAAAATTGCTGGATCGTTTTGTGGAAACCCAGTTCGATGCCATGCAGCGCATCGTCGCCGCCATCGAGAACAACCAGCTCGAGACGGCAATCCGGGAAGCGCATACCCTGAAGGGCCTGGCCGGCAATATCGGCGCCGGTGGCCTGGCCGACAGCGCGGCGCGGGTCGAGCATTTGCTCAGCCTGGGATCGCATGACGGCTTGCCGCAGGCGCTGGCGGCCTGCACCCTGGCGCTCGACGAACTGGTGCCGAAGATCGTGCTGGCCATGCAGTCGCGCAGCAATGTGCCCGAGCCGGGCAACGCCGTGGCGGCACCGGTGGACCGGGCATACCTGGAGGCGGGCTTGCGCGAACTGTCGCAACTGCTGCAGCAGGACGATGCGCAAGCCGTCAAGCATCTCGATGGCATCGGTCCCGTGCTGGTCGCGGCCGGGCAGGCGGAACATGCGCGCCAGCTGAAGCGCATGCTGGGACAATACGATTTCGAAGGTGCGCTGGCGCAGCTGGGCGAGGTGGCCGATGCGCTGGAGCTGACACTGTGACAAGGATAACTATGCAGAGCGAAGGACGGGCATGAGAGCGTCAGCAAGCAAGCCAACCATCCTGGTAGTCGACGACACGCCAGACAATATCGATCTGCTGCGCGCGGTGCTGGAAGACGATTACCGCACCAAGATCGCCGTCAATGGCGAGCGCGCCCTGAAGATCGCCGCCGGCGGCGACCAGCCCGATCTGATCCTGCTCGACATCATGATGCCGGGCATGAGTGGCTACGATGTGTGCCGCGCGCTGAAGGCCGATCCCGCCACGGCCGGCATCCCCGTGATTTTTGTGACCGCCATGAGCGAAGTGGCCGACGAGCAGCTGGGCCTGGCCCTGGGCGCCGTCGATTACATCACCAAGCCGATTTCGGCGCCCATCGTGCTGGCCCGTATCAAGACGCAGCTGGCGATGAAGCAGATGCAGGATTTTTTGCGCGACCAGAATCATTACCTGGAAACGGAAGTGGAGCGCCGGGTGCAGGAAGTGGCGGCGCTGCAGGACGTCACGATACACGCCATGGCTTCGCTGGCCGAGACGCGCGACAGCGAGACGGGCAACCATATCCGCCGCACCTCGCACTACCTGAAGGCGCTGGCCGAGAAAGTGCGCGACCTGCCGCGTTTCCGCGATTTTTTGACGGACAAGAATATCGAACTGCTGTTCAAGACGGCGCCGCTGCACGATATCGGCAAGGTGGGCATCCCCGACCATATTTTGCTCAAGCCGGGGCGTTTCGAGCCGCACGAAATGGCCATCATGAAGACGCACACCACCCTGGGGCGCGACGCCATCCTGGCGGCCGAGCACGAGCTGGGCATCGAGGTCGATTTCCTCAAGTACGCGAAAGAGATCGCCTACAGCCACCATGAAAAATGGGATGGCAGCGGTTACCCGCAAGGGCTGGCTGGCGAAGACATCCCGATTTCGGCGCGCCTGATGGCGCTGGCCGACGTGTATGACGCCCTGATCAGCCGACGCATCTACAAGCAGGGCATGGAGCATGCACAGGCCGTGCAGATTATCATCGAGGGGCGCGGTTCGCACTTTGACGCCGAGATCGTCGACGCCTTCCTGCAGATCCAGGACCAGTTCATCGCCATCTCCAGCCGCTATGCCGATGGCGTGTGCGAGATCGCCGACAAACAGCGGCAGATCGCGCCATACACCGAAAACATCAGCTGACGGTCTTGAAGAAGCGCAGCTGCTTTTTGCGACCGGCGGCTGGCGTCCGGGCCTTTACCGTCGGTCGCATGACTGTCGCTGCCGCCGGACCAGGCATGGCCGGCGCCGTGCATGCCACGTCCAGATCGGTGCTTAGCTGACGGTCTTGAAGAAGCGCAGCATCTCCCGGCTGGCGTCCGGGCCTTTTCCGTCCGTGTAACTGCCATTATTGCTGCCGCCGGACCAGGCATGGCCGGCGCCGTGGACGACCCAGTGTTCTCCCAACGGCGAGCCATCGGCCTGGCTGTGCGTGGTGCGCGTGTAGCGGTGGCCATTTGGCACGCTGCCGTCGATGGAAGCAGCCTTGGCCGCCTGGCCGCCCGCCTGGCTGCGCACACCCTGGGCAATCAGTTCATCGCCATTGCGCGGGTTGACGGTGGTGTCGCGGTCGCCATGGAAAACGATGATGGGTACGCCGCCGGCCGGTGCCTTGCGCTGGCCATTGGGCATGGCGCCGCCCTTCATGGCGGCCAGCGCCGACGGCAAGTCCTGCGCCGAGGCGAAGGGCAGGCCCGAATGCACGCCCACGGCGGCAAACAGGTCGGGGTACAAGGTGCCGACGATGACGGCCATGGCGCCACCTGCCGACAGGCCGGCGACGAACACTTCGCGTTCATTCACCGGGTAGTCGTCGATGACTTGCCGCGCGATGCCGGCGATCAGCGACGGTTCGCCCTGGTCGCGTTGCTGGTCGATGGCATTGAACCAGTTCCAGCAGCGCGAACTGTTGGCACCCTGCGTCTGCGCCGGATAGACGACAAAACATTCCTTTTCTTCGGCCAGCGCATTCATCTGCGTGCCGGCGGCGAAATCGTCGGGATTTTGCGTGCAGCCGTGCAGCATCACGATCAGCGGCATGGCCTGGCCGTGATAGCTGCTGGGGATATACAGTTTGTAGGAGCGCGTGCCCGCATGGTTGCGGTACACGCCGTCGATGAACTGCGCGCCAGCCGGCATCTGCGTCGGCGCGGCGGCCGGCGCGTTGAAACCGGGCGGATGAAAATTCGGCATCTCGAAACTGGGCATGTCGAAGCTGTGCTGGCCCAGGCCGGCGGGCACGCCCAGGCGCGCCATGAAATCCTGCGCGAATTCCTGCGCCGCCTGCGCGGGCGTGGGCGGCACCGCGTCAGCTTGCGGCGCCTCGGCCCGGGCCTGCGCAGGCGGTGGCGCCGGTGGTGGCGCCGGTGGTGGATTAATATCGCGCATCGGCTGCGCTGGCGGCGCTTGCGTGGCTGCCGCCGGCGGCGTCAGGCCGGCGGCAGACAGCGCCTGCTGGATCGCTTCGGTGGCGGCGGCGGGGCCGCTGCCCATCAGATTACGGGTCGCTGCGCGCATCTGCGCCAGCATGTTGAGAGGTAGTTTCATGACCATCCTTAACGGTGCCGCGCATCGGCCGGGTCATCGCCGCGAACCAATACGCTAGTGAATTCGCCCTGCGAGCGCCGTCTTGACGACGGTGCTGGCGTGCAGGGCACCTAATACGAAAATCGACTCGATGGTGGCCAGTGCCAGTTCCACGGAGACGTCGCTGGCGATGCTGGCCAGTCCCAGCACCTGGATTTGCAGGCGCTGGCCGGCTGCCTGGATCGCTTCCAGGTCGGCGCGCGAATAATGCTGCATGCCCAATACCAGGCTTTTACGGGCGACGGTTTGCTTCACCACGTCGGCGTGGATACCCAGCTGGTTGCGGATGGCAGTACGGATCAGATCCGTGCGGTTGGAATAAAATCCTTCCTGAACCAGCAAATCGATCTGCCCCAGGTCGATCAAGCCGAGGTTGATCGTGATTTTCTCGGATTCCCCAATTTTGGGCTTGCTGTCTTGCTTGGCCATATCTCTCCAAAAACTCCACGTGGCATCCAATTGCCATCTGTATGGATGGTAGTATAGTTGTGTAGTATCGCAAGTCAAGCAGGATCTGGCCTGATCGTGTTGTAGGACGGGCACCCGCAGAGTGAGAATGGCTGCAAAATAAATTTCCGGAAGATGCATTTTTGATCATGCTTTCACTTAAAAATATATTCACAAAAACATTGCATGCCGAGGCCATCGCCTCGCCAGCGCGGTTTCGCGGCATAATGCAAGCCTCCACGTTCACCGATGCCGCTCCATGATGGTCGCTACCCCACCTCCGCCAGCCGTTCCACTTCCCTTGCCGTCACCGGTGCCGTCGCCCTGTGTCAGCCTGTGCAAGATGAACCGCAACAGCGGCTTGTGCGAAGGCTGTTTGCGCACGCTCGACGAGATCATCGCCTGGAGCAAGGCTGACGACGATTTCAAGCGCGCCGTGTGGGCCGAATTGCCGGGACGCGAATCCCTGCTCGATTTCGAGCCCGACTACTGAGGAAGCCCATGCCGCGATCGCCAGCGCTGTTCCCCGATTCCATGCAGGTGTTCGAACGCGGCTGGCTGTCGTCGAACAACATCCTGTTCCAAGGCAAGGACGACACGGCCCTGATCGACAGCGGCTATGTCACGCATGCGCCGCAAACCCTGGCCTTGCTGCGCCATAGCTTGCAAGGGCGACCGCTGCACCGCTTGTTCAACACCCATCTGCACTCCGACCATTGCGGCGGCAACGCGCTGCTGCAAGCCGAATACGGCTGCCGTACGGCCATTCCCGTGTCGGAGGCGGACAAGGTGCGAGTATGGGATGTCGATGCCCTCAGCTACCAGGCCACGGGCCAGCAATGCCCGCGCTTCGGCTTTGACGCCACCGTCTCGCCCGGCGACACGTTGACCTTGGCCGACATGGCCTGGCAGGCGCTGGGCGCACCGGGACACGACCCGCACTCGCTGATTTTTTACTGTGCCGACGAGGGCATCCTCATTTCCGCCGACGCCCTGTGGGAAAACGGCTTTGGCGTGATCTTCCCGGAACTCGATGGCGGCTCCGGTTTTCTGGAAGCGCGCGCCACGCTGGACCTGATCGCCAGCCTGGACGTGCGCGTGGTGATTCCCGGCCACGGGCGGCCGTTCCAGGACGCTGCCGGCGCCCTGCAGCGCGCCTATTCGCGTCTCGACTACCTGTCGTCCGACCCCGTGCGCAATGCGCAGAATGCGGTGAAAGTGCTGCTGAAATTTTTGCTGCTGGAGCGTCAGCGCATCGCGCTCGCCGCAATACCGGCCTTGCTGCGCGGCATGCCCATCTTCGAAGAGGCCAACCGGCGCTTCCTGCGCCTGGAGGCGGCCGCGCTGGCCGAGTGGGCTGTGTCGCAGCTGGTGAGGGCTGCAGCGGCACGCGTCGAGGGTGAGTACTTGCTTAACGAGGGCTGAAACGGTCGGGTGATAAATTCAGCACGATCGTACTTTTTCTGCACTATAATCAACGTTCAGTGTGTTCCTCATCCCGATCAACTTTCCAGCGAGTCCGCCATGGCATTGCCTGTTGCGTTGCAAAACCTCTCCTTACCCGTTATCGCCTCGCCGATGTTCATCGCCAGCGGCCCGGCCCTCGTCGCGGCGCAGTGCAAGGCCGGCATCGTCGGTTCCTTCCCGGCCCTGAACGCGCGTCCCGCTGAATTGCTTGATACCTGGCTCACGGAGCTGCAGGCCGAACTGGCCGCCTTCCAGGCCGCCAATCCCGATAAAAAAGTGGGACCGATCGCCGTCAACCAGATCGTGCACCAGTCGAACGACCGCCTGGCGCATGATGTGGAAGTGTGCGTGAAACACCGCATTCCCATCATCATTTCCTCGCTACGCGCGCCACCCAAGGAAATGCTCGACGCTATCCACAGCTATGGCGGCATCGTGCTGCACGATGTGATCTCGATCCGCCACGCGAAAAAGGCGCTGGAGGCGGGCGTCGATGGCCTGATCCTGGTGGCCAGCGGCGCCGGCGGCCATGCGGGCACCCTGTCGCCGTTCGCGCTGGTGGGTGAAGTGCGCAAATTCTTTGACGGTCCGCTGGCGCTGTCCGGCTCCATCGCCACGGGCGACGCCGTGCTGGCCGCACAGGCCATGGGCGCCGACTTTGCCTATATCGGCTCGCGCTGGCTGGCGACCAAGGAATCGAACGTCAGCGACGGCTATCGCGATGCCATCGTGGATTCAAGCGCGGCGGACATCGTCTACACGAACCTGTTTACTGGCGTGCACGGCAATTATCTGAAAAAATCGATCGTCGCGGCCGGACTCGATCCGGAAGCCTTGCCCGAAGCGGACAAGAGTTCGATGAATTTTGGCTCCGGCAGCGCCAAGGCCTGGCGCGACATCTGGGGCGCGGGCCAAGGCGTGGGCTTGATGGATGATGTGCCAAGCGTGGAAGAGATGGTGGCGCGCCTGAAGGCCGAATACGATGCGGCGCGCGCGCGCCTGAAGCTGTAACGCTGGTGCTGCGGTGGTGGTGTCGGATTACGCTGCGCTAATCCGACCTACGTCCGACCTGCCGCGTCAACCATGGGTAGGTCGGATTAGCGCGCCGCGCGTAATCCGACAACACCACATCACTCCTGCTTCAAATCCTCGGGCTTGATGGCCCACAGCCCTGGCAGGTTGCGCCAGTAGCCGTACGCATCCATGCCGAAGCCGACGACGAAGCGGTTCGGGATCACCAGGCCGACGATGTCGGCCTGTACGGGCTTTTTCTTGCCGATGGCTTTGTCGGCAAACACAGCCAGGATGACTTCCGAGGCGCCCATGTCCAGCAAACGCTGCTTGACGTGCGCCAGGGTTTCGCCTTCGTCGAGAATATCGTCGAGCACGATGACGGTGCGGCCCGCCACGTTCGAACGGGGGATGACTTTCCACACCACTTCGCCACCCTTGTCGTCGTCGCCGTAGCGGCTCACATGGATGTAGTCGAATTCGAGCGGGAAGCTCAGTTGCGGCAGCAGGTTGCCCGTAAACACGACGGCGCCGCCCATCACGCCCAGCACCAGCGGGAACTCTTTCGAGTCCTCGGCGTTGAAGCGCGTGTTGAGCACATCGGCCATGCGCGTGATCGACGACTGCACGGTATCTTGGTCGAACAGCAGTTCCGCGTTCTTGATCAGGTCACGGGCACGGTTGTGATGAAATTCTTGCATGGACTCTTGCATGGCGATGAATGGGGCTGATGGTCAATGCGGGTATTATCCCGCAAATCGGCCTTATTTGTAATCGCGCATGTCGTCGATGACCTTGCCATCCTGCGCCAGGCTGCCCACGGCCACCAGCACCACGTCGCCGCGCAGCTTGGTCAGTTCGCGGATCGAGCCGATGATGGCTTCCACGCCGCTGGCGTCCGCCGGATCTTCGACTTCGCAATGCAAAGCCATCTCGTCGTTGGCCATGCGCCCGGACACCACCAGCCGCGCCTTCCTGATTTGCGGATGGCGGCGCGCGATGTCATGCACCTGCGACGGATGCACGAACATGGCGCGCACCTTGGTGGTCTGGTCCGCGCGCCCCATCCAGCCTTTGATGCGCGTATTCGTGCGGCCGCACGGCGAATCCTGCGCATTGACCAGTACGGCCGACAGGTCGCCCGTGGCGAAGCGGATCAGCGGATAGTCGGCATTGAAGACGGTGACGACGACTTCACCCACTTCGCCCGGTGCGACGGGAATGCCGCTGCCCGGATGGACGATTTCAAGCAGGACGTTTTCATCGACGACCATGCCCGGATTGAGCTTGCCATTGCTGGCCGTTTCATAGGCGATGCTGCCGATATCGGCCGAGGCATAGGTCTGGAACACGTGCGGCACGCCGTTCTCGGCAAACCAGCTGCGCAGGGATTCGGGCAAGGCTTCCGCGCCCATCAAGGCCTTGGTGACGCTGCTGATGTCGGCGCCCATTTCGCGCGCCTTCTCGATGATCAGTTTTAAAAATGACGGCGTGCCGATATACGTGTCGGGCTTCAGGTCGACCATCGCCTGCACCTGCATTTCCGTCTGCCCGATGCCAGCCGGGATGACGGTGCAGCCGATGCGTGCGGCGCCCCCTTCGACCATGAAGGCGGCCGGCGTGAAGTGATACGAAAAGCAGTTCTGCAGCAAGCCGCCGGCGCGCACGCCGGCCGCATACATGGGCCGCGCGAAGCGCCACCAGTCCGGGCCGCGGCCTTCCGGATCGAAGATGGGGCCGGGCGAGACAAAGACGCGCGACAGGGCGTTTTTCGGCGTCGTGTTCAAGCCGCCGAACGGCAGCGCGCCGTGCTGCAATTGCTTGAGGTCGGACTTGCGCGTCACGGGCAGCTGCGCCAGCGCGGCGCGGCTGGTGATGTCGGCCGCGTTGACGCCATCGAGAATGCGGGCCCAGCCCGGCGCCTGTTGCGCGCGCGCGATCAGCTGCGGCAGGCCGGCCATCAATTCGCGTTCGCGCGCTTCGGGGGCGCGTGCTTCCAGACTATCGAGCGTATCGGTCATGTTGCTGATTCTCCAATGTCACGTTGCATTTTTTTCGTCAGCCCCGCAACAATCAGGCTGTATGAGCGCTGCAGCAGGGCGGCCATTTCGTCATCGTCCAGCGCGTCGGGGCTGGCGACCAGCACCCATCTGGCCCGCGCCAGGTAGGGCGCCGGGCGAAAACCGGGACGGTCCGTCAATTCCAGGAAGCGCTCCGCATCGACCTTGAAGCTGATGCCGCGCGGGCTGTGGTCTTCCGCGCCGCACAGGGCGAACAGCTTGCCGCCGACGCAAAACGCCAGCACGTTGCTCCACTTGATGTCTTCTGTCGCGCCGGGAAAGCCGCGGCACACTTGCTTCGCCCGTTCCAGGTCCATGACGGCTGCTCCCGTGTCAGGCCAGCCAGCGCTTGCGGCGGCGGTAGAACTTCATGTCGCGGAAGCTCTTGCGCCCGGCGCTGGAGACGCCCAGATAAAACTCTTTGACGTCTTCATTGCTGGCCAGTTCCTGCGCTTGTCCTTCCATCACGACGCGGCCGTTTTCCAGGATGTAGCCGAAGTCGGCGTAGCGCAGCGCCACGTTGGTGTTCTGTTCGGCCAGCAGGAACGACACGTTTTCCTTGTGGTTCAGGTCCTTGACGATGCCGAAGATCTCTTCGACGATCTGCGGCGCGATGCCCATCGACGGTTCGTCCAGTAAAATCATCGATGGCTTGGCCATCAGCGCGCGGCCGATGGCGCACATCTGCTGCTCGCCGCCCGAGGTATAGCCAGCCTGGCTGCTGCGCCGCGTTTTCAGGCGCGGAAAGTAGTGGTAGACCTTCTCCAGCGCGTCTTTCAGTTCGCCGCGTGACAGGCTGCGCGTGTAGGCACCCGTCAGCAGGTTTTCCTCGATGGTGAGGTGGCCGAAACAGTGGCGCCCTTCCATCACTTGCGACAGGCCCCGCTTGACCAGCTCATTCGGCGTCAATTGATCCACGCGCTCGCCCTTGAACTGGACTTCGCCCTTGGTGACGTCGCCGCGTTCGCCGCGCAGCAGGGTCGAGATGGTTTTCAGGGTGGTCGACTTGCCGGCGCCGTTGGCGCCCAGCAGCGCCACGATCTTGCCCTGCGGCACTTGCAGCGACACGCCCTTCAGGACCAGGATCACGTGGTCGTAGATGACTTCGATATTGTTCACCGACAGGTAGGGCGGTGGGGTGTCTGGTGTTGGCGTGGCAGTGGGTGTCATGGCTGCTTCGTTTTCATGTGATGTTGGTGCTTGTCGGATTACGCTGCGCTAATCCGACCTACGATGTATCCAGGTAGGTCGGATTAGCGCAACGCGCGTAATCCGACACCACTTTGAGAGCCGCTTACTTCATGCACGCCGGCGTGATCTTCTTCTCTTCGGCGTACTTGCCGGACGATTCCTCGACGAGTTTACGCACCAGGGCCTTGTCGCCGACGATCCATTTCGGCGTGATGGCGGTCCACTTCTTGCCATCCCACTGCTGTACCTTCACGGCGCCCGAACCTTCATGGTCGTCGCAGCTGGTCTTCACTGTGGGGAACATGCCCAGCGCGCCGACGGCCTTCTGGCGCGCGTCGTCGACGTTCAGGTTTTCCAGGCCCCAGCGCATCTGCTCGCCCGTGACAGGCTTGCCCTTGCCGAATTTTTCCTGCGCCACGCGGATCGCTTCCACCCACAGGATGCCGGCGGTCACGCCGCGCATGTGGTAGACGGAGCCGACGCGCGACTGGTCGGACAGGTTACCCTTGCCGGACGCGTAGAGTTTCTTGCGGATGTCGTCCAGCACGGGGTAGTTGCCCGGCGTATTGAACGTCATCGCCGTGTAGCCCTTGGCCGCGTCGCCCGATGGAATCGTGTCTTCCTCGGAGCCGGCCCACCAGACGCCCAGCATTTTGTCGCGCGGGAAGCCGTTGCGCTGCGCCGTCTTGATGGCAACGGAGTTCATCACGCCCCAGCCCCACAGGATCACGTGGTCCGGCTTGGCCTGGCGGATTTGCAGCCATTGCGATTGCTGTTCGCTGCCTGGCGGCGCGACGGGAATTTTCACCAGTTCAAAGCCGTACTGTTTCGACAGCGCTTCGAGCACGGGCAGCGGCTCCTTGCCGAAGGCCGAATCGTGGTACAGGTGGACGATCTTTTTGCCTTTCAGCTTGTCCATGCCACCATCCTTGTCGCCCAGGTATTTGATCATGGCGGCGGCCTGGCTCCAGTAGCTGGAGATCAGCGGATACACATACGGGAAGACCTTGCCGTTGGCGGCGTCCGAGCGGCCGTAGCCGATCATCGTCATGGGGATCTTGTCCTGCGCCACGCGGTCCAGAATGCCGTAGGCGACGCCGGTGGAGAGGGTTTCGACCAGGGTGGCGCCGCCCTGCTTGGTTTTCAGGCGCTCATAGCATTCGACGCCGCGCGATGGGTTGTATTCGGTTTCGCATTCTTCCCAGCTGATCTTGACGCCATTCACGCCGCCGGCCTGGTTGACCAGGTTGAAGTAGTCGATGGCGCCGCCGTAGAAACCGGAGCCGCCGGCCGCGTAGGGACCCACGCGGTAGGACGGCAGGGCGATGTACTGTTCCTTGTCCTGGGCCTGGGCGCTGCCGGCCATGGTGAGTGCGGCACTGGCGATGGCGGCGGCCAGCATGAGCGATTTGATGTGTTTCATTGTGTGTCTCCTCTTGTTTTATTTGATTTCAAGTCAACCGACATCAGACTGCAAGGTACAAATTTCTAGTGCGGGAAAGGCCACAGGCGCAGTTTCTCTTTCGCGATTTGCCACAGTCTGGCCAGGCCGTGTGGTTCGACGATCAGGAAGAAGATGATCAGCGCGCCGAACACCATCAGTTCCAGGTTCGAGGCCACGCTGGTCGGTAATGCCAGGCCGTGCGCGATGGTGTTCAGGAAGACGGGCAGCAGCACGATGAATGCCGCGCCGAGGAAGGAACCCAGGATCGAACCGACGCCGCCGATGATGATCATGAACAGGATGCGGAAGGACAGGTCCAGGTTGTACGCTTCCGGCTCCACCGTGCCCAGGTAGGCATACGCATACAGGGCGCCGGCCACGCCGCAGTAGAACGAGCTGACGGCAAACGCCAGCAGCTTGGTGCGCATCAATCTGAAACCGATCACCTCGGCGGCCATGTCCATGTCGCGCACGGCCATCCACGAGCGGCCCACGTTCGAGCGGATCATGTTCTTGGCCAGCAGCGCCATGCCGGCGACGATGGCCAGCACCAGCAGGTATTTGCTTTGCGGCGTATCGAACTGGTAGCCGAGGATGGTCATTTTCTGTACCGTGATGACGCCCGAGGAGCTGTAGTTGGTCAGGTACGGGATCTTGGTCAGGCACCAGACGACGAAGAACTGCGTCGCCAGGGTGGAGGCGGCCAGGTAAAAGCCGCGGATGCGCAGGGAGGGCAGGCCGAAGGCGATGCCCACCATGGCCGCACACAGGCCACCGAGGATGAACGACACCAGCAGCGGCAGTCCTGGCAGGCGCGCCATGAAGTTATACGAGGCAAAGGCGCCCACGGCCATGAAGGCGGCCGTGCCCAGCGACAGCTGGCCTGCGTAACCGGTCAATATGTTCAGACCCAGCGCTGCCAGCGCGAAGATCAGGAAGGGAATCAGGATCGCCGACAGCATGTAGGGCGAGGCAAAATACGGTAGCAGGAAGACGGCGACAAGAAGCGTGGCCGTCAGCGCCAGGCGGTCCTGGCGGATCGGGAAAATCTGGTTGTCAGCCTGGTAGCTGGTCTTGAATTGTCCTGCTTCACGGTAAATCATGGCGTGTCCTTTACTGGCTGTTGGGGTGTTTGTCGGATTACGCCTTCGGCTAATCCGACCTACGATGCTCTTGGGGCCTTATATTCGCCGGATGATCTTCTCGCCGAACAGGCCTTCCGGGCGCACCAGCAGGAACAGCAGGGCCAGCACATACGGGAACCAGCCTTCGATGCCGCCGCCCACCATGGGGCCGAGGTAGACTTCGGCCAGCTTTTCCGAGGCGCCGATGATCAGGCCACCGACGATGGCGCCCGGCACGGAAGTAAAGCCGCCGAGTATCAGCACCGGCAGGGCTTTCAGGGCGATGAAGGTGAGGGCGAACTGCACGCCGTTGCGCGCGCCCCACAGCAAGCCGGCCACCATGGCCACCAGGCCCGCCACGCCCCATACCACGGCCCAGATGCGCTGCAGCGGGATGCCCACCGCCAGCGCCGCCTGGTGGTCGTCGGCGACGGCGCGCAGGGCGCGGCCCACCTTGGTTTTCGAAAACAGCAGGGCCAGGCAGATCACCAGCAGCGCGCAGATGCCGGCCGCCATCAGGTCGAACTGCGAGATGTTGATGTCGAAGCGGTCCATCAGGAACTGCATCGGTACGTCTTCGATGGGCAGGTCCAGCTTGTGCACTTGCGAGCCCCACATCAGCTGCGCCAGGCCTTCGATGAAAAAGGTCAGGCCGATGGTGGCCATGAACAGCGTGATTTCGGGCTGGTTGACGAGCGGGCGCAAGACCACCCTTTCAATCGCCATGCCCAGGGCTATCATGGTGAGCATCGTCAGCGGGATGGCCAGCCATAGCGACAGGCCGAACTTGTCCATGATGCCGACGCAGGTGAGGGCGGCGAAAAACACCATCGCTCCCTGCGCAAAATTGAACACGCCCGAGGCCTTGTAGATCAGGACAAAACCGATCGCCACCAGCGCGTACATGACGCCTGACAGCAGACCGCCGATCAGCACTTCAAAGAAAAAATTGATATTCATACGGTGTCCAATGCGTCTTAGTGGGCCACGCCGAGATAGGCGTTGATGACATCCTGGTTGCTGCGCACCTCGTCGGGCGTGCCGTCGCCGATCTTCTTGCCGTAGTCGAGTACCACCACGCGGTCGGAGATATCCATCACCACGCCCATGTCGTGCTCGATCAGCACGATGGTCGTGCCCAGCTGGTCGTTGACGTCGAGGATGAAGCGGCACATGTCCTGCTTTTCTTCCACGTTCATGCCGGCCATCGGTTCATCGAGCAGCAAAATTTCCGGTTCGGCCACCAGTGCGCGGCCCAGCTCCACGCGCTTTTGCAAGCCGTAGGGCAGGCGCCCCACGGGTGTCTTGCGGATGGCCTGGATTTCCAGGAAGTCGATGATCTCTTCGGCCTTCTTGCGGTGCTCGATTTCCTCGCGCCGCGCCGGGCCCCAGTACAGGGCTTGCAAGAGAAAATTCGACTTCATCTTCAGGTTGCGTCCCGTCATGATGTTGTCCAGCACCGTCATGCCTTTAAAAAGCGCGATGTTCTGGAAGGTGCGCGCAATGCCGGACTTGGCGGCTGCGTAGCAATCCATGCCGCGCCGGTGTTCGCCCCGGTAGATGATCTCGCCCTGCTGCGGGCGGTACACGCCATTGATGACGTTCAGCATCGAGCTCTTGCCGGCGCCATTCGGGCCGATGATGGCGCGAATTTCATGCTGTTTCACGTCAAACGAGATGTCGGTCAGCGCTTTCACGCCGCCGAACGACAGTGAGATGTTCTTCAGGTCGAGGATCACGGGGCCGGTCTTGCGGGCCGTGCCGAAATGGGCGTCGGGTTCGTTCATTTGCATCGTGCTGTGCTCCATCATGCGGCCAGGCCCTGGGGCCGATACGTTTTGCTGTCCCAGATCTGCAGGTCGGCGCTGGTCGAACCGGTGCGGCCATCCTCGAATTTCACCTGGGTCTCGATGTATTGCGTTGCCTTGCCCTCATACAGGGCGGAAATGAGCACCGCGTATTTTTCGGCGATGAATTTGCGGCGCACCTTGCGCGTGCGCGTCAGTTCGTCGTCATCCGGGTCGAGTTCCTTGTGCAGCACCAGGAAGCGGTGGATCTGCGTGCGGTCCATCAGTGGATCGGTCGCCAGTTCCGCGTTGACCTGCTCGATGCAGTCGCGGATCAAGCCGTAGGTTTCGGCGCGCGCCGCCAGGTCGGTGTAGCCGGCATACGCGATGCCGCGCCGCTCCGACCAGTTGCCCACCGCTTCGATATCGATGTTGATGAAGGCGCACACCTGGTCGCGCGCATGGCCGAAGGCCACCACTTCCTTGATGAAGGGGAAAAACTTGAGCTTGTTCTCGATGTAATTGGGCGCGAAGATGGCGCCGCACGTCAGCTTGCCGACATCGGCCGCGCGGTCGATGATTTTCAGGTGGCCTTCGCTGTCAAATACGCCCGCATCGCCCGTATGAAAGTAGCCGTCGGCATCGATCACTTCGGCGGTGGCATCGGGACGCTTGAAGTAGCCGCTCATGGTGGCCGGCGACTTCACCAGCACTTCGCCATTGGCCGCCAGTTTGACTTCCACGCCCGGTGCGGGCAGGCCCACGCTGTCGAACTTGATATTGCCGTCCGGCTGCAGACACACATAGGCGCAGGTTTCGGTGGAACCGTACAATTGCTTCAGATTGACGCCGATGGAACGGTAGAAGCGGAACAGGTCGGGGCCAATGGCGGCGCCGGCCGTGTAGGCGACGCGTACGCGCGACAGTCCCAGTACGTTTTTCAGGGGACCGTAGACCAGCAGCTCACCGAGCTTGTAGCTGAGGCGATCCGCCAGCGGCACGGGCTTGCCATCCAAAATCTGCGCGCCGCAGCGCTTGGCCACGTCCATGAAATGGCTGAACATGTGGCGCTTGATGCCGCTGGCGTCTTCCATGCGTATCATCACGCTGGTGAGCATGTTTTCGAACACGCGCGGCGGCGCAAAGTAGCAGGTGGGGCCGATTTCGCGCATGTCGATCATCACCGTGTCGCCCGATTCGGGGCAATTGACGGTGAAGCCGGCCACCATCGCCTGCGCCAGCGAAAACAGGCAGTCGCCCACCCATGCCATGGGCAGGTAGGACAGGATGTCTTCCTCGTCGGTGAGCTTGTCGAAGGCCACGCCGCCTTCGCCTGCCGCCAGCAGCGCCGTGTGGCTCTGGCACACGCCCTTCGGTTTACCCGTGGTGCCCGAGGTGTACAGGATGACGGCCGAGTCGCCGCCTTGGCCCGCTGCCACGGCAGCGTCGAAGAAGCCCGGATGCTCGCGGTCGTAGGCCCGGCCCAGCACCTGCAGGGCGGCAAAGGACATCAGCTCCGGCTGGCGGTAATGGCGCATGCCCCGTTCATCGTCGTAGGCGATGTGGGCGATGTGCGGATACAGCGCTTTCAGTTCGAGCAGCTTGTCGACCTGCTCCTGGTCTTCGACGATGGCGTAGCGGATTTCCGCATCCTGCAGCACATAGGCCATGTCGGCGGCCGGCGCGTCCTGATACAGTGGCACCGGCACGCCGCCCAGGCTTTGCGCTGCCAGCATGGCCCAGTACAGGCGGGGACGATTGTCGCCGATGATGGCCAGGTTCATGCCGCGCTGAAAGCCGATGGCAGCCAAGCCGCAGGCCAGCGCGCGCACCTCCTCGTTGACCTGGGACCAGGTCCAGGTTTGCCAGATACCCAGGTGTTTTTCGCGAAAGGCGGGCTTGTCGGATCGTACTGTCCCGTGTTGCAATAAGCGCCGCGGAAAAGTCGGCATCGTTGCTGTGGTAGTCGTTTGCACCAGTGTCTCCCTGTTGCTTGTCTCAGGCTCCACCTCGTTGGATGGCGCTCTGTGTTTTTATGTATAAGGCGTTTGTGCAATGATAGTAGCCTGCGTTAGTTTGCCGAGTTGTCTTTTCGGGGACATTTACCCACTTTTCGATGGTGCATCGCACAATGACCTACCCTGATATCAGTTTGAAGGATGCCGTGCGCGCGGCCAACTGGGCGCAGCTGCTCGATCCCGTGCAAATGGCCCGCGTCGAGGCGGACGTGTTTGAAACCTTCGTGCCGAAAGGCGGCTTTGTCTGCCGCAAGGGCGAGCCAGTGGACAACTGGATCGGCGTCATCAGCGGCATGGTCAAGATGAATAATTTTTCCGCTTCCGGCAAGGCCATGACCTTCATCGGCGTGCCGCCCGGCAGCTGGTTTGGCGAAGGCTCGCTGCTGAAAAGGGAAATCCGCAAATACGACACCATGGCGCTGCGCGACACGCGCGTGGCGCGCCTGCCCGGCGCCACCTTCCACTGGCTGCTGGAAACGAGTCTGCCATTTACGCGTTTCCTGCTGATGCAGCTCAATGAGCGCCTGGGCCAGTTCATCGGCATGGTGGAAAACGAGCGCCTGCTGGACCTGAACACGCGCGTGGCGCGCTGCCTGGCCTCGATGTTCAACTCGCACCTGTACCCTGGCGTCGATACGCTGGTGCAGCTGTCGCAGGAAGAGATCGGCCTGCTGTCGGGCTCTTCGCGGCAGCGCGCCAACCAGGCCTTGCAGGTGCTGGAAAAGAAAGGCTTGCTACGCCTCGATTATGGCGGCATCCGCGTGCTGGATCTGGAAGGCTTGCGCCGCTATGAGGCCGATGATGGCGAATGAGGTCTCGCTCGACGACGTGCGGCACCTGACGGAGCAGCACTATCAATCGTTCCTGCAGGCGCGCCTGGCTGGCGCCAAGGCGCTGGCCAGGCTCGATGCGGCCATGCTGGCACGCCATGCCCTGCTGCCCATGCCGATGACCCTGCGCGAACTGGCCCTGCTGCCGCAGCTGCGCGACGCCTCGCTGCTGGCGCTGGCCAGCTCGCCGCACAGCGCTCACTGGAGCCGCGACGACATCGGCGACACGGACCCCGCGCAGATGCTGGCCGACGACGCGGCGTATGCCGATTTTTCACGCCGTATCCTGGAAGAGGCGGCGCGCCACCTCGAAGCCATCCATGCCGGCCAGCTGCCGTATGTGGCCGATGCGGCCTTCGCCACGGCCGATACCGGCATCCTGGCGCGTGCCGCGCGGGTGGCGTCCTATCGCGATGACGGCTGGTTCGCGCCCGTCATCGCCACCTTGCTGCCGCAAGCGTGCGTGGCGCCCGGCACGGCCAAAAGCGCGCCGTCGCAATCGCTGTCCATGGCCCTGGGCCATGGGGTGGAAACCATCCCCACGCAGGCCGGCGTGCAAGCCCTGCGCACAGCGCTGGACCAGGTGCGCCACGCGGGCATCAGGAAAAAACTCGAACGCAACCTGAAGCCGGCGGAAAAGGCGTTGCGGGCGCGCAGTGCCTTGGCCGGGCTAATCGCGGTATCATAGGCGCTTCCCAGCACCGCTCTTTTCGGCCCCATGCAGACACCTGACCAATCCACTCCCGCCTCCCGTTTGTCGCAACTGCGCAGCGCCATGCGCGCGCAGCATATCGACGCCTGCATCGTGCCCTCGGCCGACCCGCACCTGTCCGAGTACCTGCCGGCGCGCTGGCAGGGCCGCGAGTGGCTGTCAGGCTTTACGGGATCGGTCGGCACCCTGGTCGTGACGCAGGATTTTGCCGGCGTGTGGACCGATGGCCGCTACTGGGAGCAGGCGGAAACGGAACTGGCCGGCAGCGGCATCGTCCTGAAGAAAATCCCGTCCGGCGCCAGCGTGCTGTATATCGACTGGCTGGGCGAGACCATGCAGCCGGGGCAGACGGTGGCCGTCGATGGCGCCGTACTGGGCCTGGCCAATGCGCGCCTGCTGCAGCAGGCGCTCGGTGCACAAGTCACTCTGCGCACCGATACCGATGTGCTGCAAGCCGTGTGGCCAGAGCGCCCGGCCATGCCCGCCGCGCCAGTGGTGGAACATGCGGCGGCGTATCCATCGCTGTCGCGTATTGAAAAACTGGCGTCCCTGCGCGCCAGCATGACGGCGCATGGCGCCAGCCACCACGTCATTTCCACCCTCGACGATATCGCTTACCTGTTCAACCTGCGCGGCGCCGACGTGAATTACAACCCCGTCTTCCTCGCGCATGCGCTGGTGGGGCCGGAGCGCGCCACCCTGTTCGTCGCCGACGGCAAGCTGCCCGCCGCCCTGCGCGCTACCCTGGAAAGCGAAGGCGTGGACGTGGCCGCGTATGACCGTACTGCGGCCGTGCTGGCCGCGCTGCCGGCTGGCGCCACCTTGCTGCTGGACCCGCGCCGCATCACGTTCGGCACGCGCCAGGCCGTGGCCGAGGGCGTGCGGGTGGTCGAATCGATCAATCCCACCACCCTGGCCAAGTCGCGCAAGACGCAGAGCGAAGCGGCGCACGTGCGCGCCGCCATGCAGCAGGATGGCGCCGCGCTGTGCGAATTTTTCAGCTGGCTTGATCGCACCCTGGCCGACCCGCAGCGCGCACCGCTGACGGAAATCGGCGTTGACGAACACCTGACGGCCGCGCGCGCCCGTCGCGCGCACTTTGTCAGCCCCAGTTTCGGCACCATCGCCGGCTTCAACGCGCACGGCGCGATCATGCATTACCACGCCCATGCGGGTAGCGAGGCCACCATCGAAGGCGACGGCTTGCTGCTGATCGATTCGGGCGGCCAGTATTTGGGCGGCACCACGGATATCACGCGCGTGGTCCCCGTTGGCACGATCACCGCCGAGCACAAGCGCGATTTCACGCTGGTCTTGCGCAGCATGATCGCACTGTCGCGCGCGCAGTTCCCGCGCGGCGTGAAGTCGCCCATGCTCGATGCGATTGCCCGCGCACCGCTGTGGGCCGAGGGCATCGACTTTGGCCATGGCACGGGCCACGGCGTGGGTTTTTTCCTGAACGTCCATGAAGGGCCGCAATCGATTTCCCAGTCGGCCATGCCGGAGCCGCAGACGGCCATGGAGGCGGGCATGATCACTTCCATCGAACCGGGCATTTATCGCCCTGGCCAGTGGGGCATCCGTATCGAGAATCTGGTATTGAACGTTCCCGCGGGGACGACGCAGTTCGGGGAATTCCTGCGTTTTGAAACCCTGACCCTGTGCCCGATCGATACGCGCTGCGTCGAGCGCTCGCTGTTGCGCGACGACGAGGCGGCCTGGCTCAACGATTACCACGCCACCGTGCGTGCGCGCCTTGCGCCGCTGTTGGCTGCGCCGGCCGATGCGCCTGCGCTGGCGTGGCTGGAACAGCGCACGGGAGCCATCTGATGCGTTCGACCCGCGCCACGTCCGCCATCGAGCGGCTCAAGGAACGCACCGGCCACCGCCTCTACACGATGGCGCGCACGGGCGATGAACTGTTTTTCCTGACCGAAGGCCCGGGCTTGCCGCCCCTGTGCCCGCCACTGGAACTCGATGCCTTTGTCGCCTTCGTGAATGGACTGGGGCCGCAAAAGGCGCGCCGCGTCAGCAAGCTCGATGTGGCGTTTGAAAAGCAGCTGATGAAAAAGCCCTAGATGCCGACCATCGACTTCCTGCGCGCGTATTGGTCGCCGGCCGAGCTGGCGACGAATGGCGTGATTCTGCTGAACCTGTTGGGCGCGTTGCTCCTGGGCTTGCTGGTGGGCTATGAGCGCTCGTATCACGGGCGCGCCGCCGGCATGCGCACGTATGGCCTGGTCTGCATGGCTTCGGCCGCGCTGACGGTGCTGGGCGGCTATCCGGAGTTCTGGTATGGCGGCCATGGCACCATCGTCGGCAGCGACCCCACGCGTATCATCCAGGGTATCGTCACGGGCGTGGGTTTCCTCGGCGCCGGCGTCATCATGCGCGAAGGCTTCAATATCAGCGGCTTGACGACGGCCGCCTCGATCTGGGCCTCGTCCGTGATCGGCATCATGGTCGGCATCGGCTTTTATCTGTCGGCCATGGGCCTGGCCTTCATGTGCGCGATGGCGATGATTTTTCTGTCAAAATTGGAGAACTGGCTGCCGTCGCGCCACGCAGTGGCCATCACCATGCGCTTCAAGCAAGGCTTTGTTCCGCGCGAAGATGCGCTGCGGCGCATGGCTGCCAAGCGCGGCTACGACATCGCCGGGGGCTCGCTGACCATCGGCAGCACCGACGGCATGCAGGAATGGCGCTTTGTCGCCATCGCGCATGGCAAGAACACGGGTGCCAGCCTGTCGGCCATGTCGGCCGAACTGGCCGCCTTCGAAGGCATCGCCGGCTTCCAGCTGTCGCACGCACGCAACTGAAAAGGATGGACATGGATGCACAGGCCCAAGACGTACTCGATTTCTGGTTCCTGCCGCTGGATAACCTTGACTACGGCCAGTCGCGCGTGGAATGGTTCCGCAAGGATGAGGCCTTCGACGCGCACATACGCGCGCGTTTTGGCGCGCTGATCGATGCCGCCATCGAGGGCGGCTTGCGCGCGTGGGAGGCCACGCCGCACGGCGCGCTGGCGCGCCTCATCGTGCTCGATCAGTTGACGCGCAATGTGTATCGGGGCACACCGCGCGCCTTTGCCGGCGACGCCCAGGCGCTGGCGCTGGCCGTCGCCTTGACGCAAGCGGGGCAGGACCGGCTGCTGCCACCGATGCTGCGCGCCTTCGCTTACCTGCCGTTCGAACATGCGGAAGACCTGGCCATGCAGGCGCGCGCCGTCGAATTGTTCCAGCTGCTGTCGCAGGCGCAGCCCGGCTTTGACGGCATGCTCGATTATGCGCAGCGGCACCAGGAAGTCATCGCCCGCTATGGCCGCTTCCCGCACCGTAACGCCATTCTCGGCCGGCCTTCCACGCCGGAAGAGGTGGAATTCCTGCGCCAGCCGGGATCGAGTTTTTAGAAAATCATCATGAATGTCACTTTGAATATCATCGGCGCCGGCCACGTGGGACGTGTGCTGGGCAGATTGTTCGCCGGCGTGGAAGGTGTCGCCGTGCAGGATGTGCTGACGCGCTCGATCGCCTCGGCGCAAGCGGCCGTCGATTTCATCGGCGCCGGCACGCCCGTCGCCAGCTATGCGGCGCTGCGCCACGCAGACGTCACCATGCTGGCCGTCTCCGACGACCAGATCGGCCCGGCCTGCGCGGCGCTGGTGGCCGAGGGACGCCAGGCGGGCGCCATCGTGTTTCACTGCAGCGGCGCGCTGGCGTCGAACGTGCTGCTGGCCGCCACGCAGGCCGGTGCGTCGGTGGCCAGCGCCCATCCGATCCGCAGCTTTGCCGACCCGCAGCAGGTGGCCGCCACCTTTGACGGCACGTTTTGCGGCGTCGAAGGCGATCCGCTGGCGCTGGCCTTCCTCACGCCGGCCTTGCATGCCATCGGCGCGCGCCCCGTGCCCATCGACCCGGCCGCCAAGACCCTGTATCACGCCGCTGCCGTGTTTGCCAGCAATTACCTGGTGACCGTGCTCGATGCCGCCCTGCGCGCCTACCAGGCAGCCGGCATTGCCGAGCCGGTGGCGCGCCAGCTGGCCCAGCCTTTGGTGACGGAAGCGGTGGCCAATGTGTTTCGCCTGGGCGCCGCGCCCGCACTGTCCGGCCCCATCGCACGGGGCGACTCGGCCACCGTGCAACGCCAGCAGCAGGCGGTGCAAAGCTGGGATGCCGCCACGGGGGAGTTGTACCGGGCGCTGGTGGCGCCCACGCAAGATCTGGCCAGGCGCAAGCACGGGGGATGAATCAGGCGGCGTGCACGCCGTTGCGTCCCTGCTGTTTCGCCTGGTACAGGGCGCTGTCGGCGCGTGAAAAGAAGGCTGACTCGCTTTCGTCGCGCCGGTATTCGGCCACGCCCAGGCTGATCGTCACCGGTAGCTGCGGCGAAGGCAGACCGAAATCGTGCTGCTCGACGGCGGCGCGCAGGTTTTCCGCCACGTCCATCGCCTGCGCCAGGCTGCAGTTATTCAGCAGCACCAGGTATTCCTCGCCGCCCCAGCGCGTGATGACGTCGCTTTCGCGCACGCTGGCGCGCGCCACGTCCGCCACGCCACGGATGACCTGGTCGCCCCACAGGTGGCCGTGGGTATCGTTGACGCGCTTGAAGAAATCGATGTCGAACAGGATGGCCGACATCGGTTGCGCCGTGCGTTTGGACAAGAGCATGGCGCGCTGGAACAGCAATTCCAGCGATTGGCGGTTCAGCAAGCCCGTCAGCGCATCCGTCGAGGCGATGCGTTCGATGCGGCGCTGGTAGCGGTTCACCGTCAACAGGGTCAGCAGCAATACCAGCAGGGTGACGCCAAAGCTGATGGCCAGATTCAGGATGAACACGCCCTGCAGCGACTTGACTTCGTCGCTGACATTCTGCTCGACCACCAGATACCAGCCCAGCTCGGGAATGAAACGCGAGTTGACGAGGATTTGCGCACGGCCCAGCTGGTACGACAGGTGCGTCGGTGCGCTCTGGTGGTTGATGATCTGCTCGGCAATGCTGCTCACGCCGGGCAAATTGCGGATGTTGCCGCGACCCTCGCGCATGGTCTTGCCCGCCAGTACCAGGGCGCCGGCACCGTCGACAAAGTAGATGTTGCGGTGGAAGCGCGCCTGGTAGCGGTCGATGATGTGGCTCATGGTGTCCAGGGTCAGGCCGATGCCCGTGGCGCCGATGAACTGGCCATCGTAATCATAAACGCGGTGGTTGATGAAGATGGTCATGCTGTCACGGTTGGCCATGTCGACGTCGACATTGGTTTCATAATCGGTGCTGTCCATGGCGCGCACGCGGTAGTACCAGATGTCGCGCGTCGCTTCCGGGCTGACGGATTTCAGCGTGCCTTCAGCATAATAATATTTGCTGCTCTTGTCCGAGACGAGAAAGCTGGTGATGGCGCCGTATTTCTTCTTGACCTCGGCCAGGTAGCGCACGATCTGCGCCGGGTTGCTTTCGCCAGCGAGTATCCAGTCACGCACGAAGGTATCGTGCGCCATCAGCGACGAGATGAAGACGGGGCGCAGCATGTCCTTCTGGATTTCCGAGTAAATGTTGTCGCCCGTCAAAGGCAAGGTCTGGTCGGCGATACCATGCTCGATGGCCTGGCGCGAGGCCAGGTAGCTGGCCAGGCTGGTGGCCATGAAGCCCGCCCCCAGGATCAGGGTCAGGAGGATGAGCAGGCGGTACTTGATCGACAGAAGGCGCATGGAGACGTGGAAGTGGCAGGCGGGAAGGCAATCTTTACGCAAGCCAAAAGTATGCAGCAGGCCGGGTATTGGCGCAATGATAACTGGCTTTATTGATAATTTGCGCTGGTATCCGCGACAAGATAACCACGACTTACCAAATAAAGGTGCCGATTTGTCGACAAAGATGCAAATTAGCAATAAGATTTGACGATGGGAATCAATGCGCACCGCCCCTGTCTTGCCGTCCGTTTCAGGCGCAGGACACCACGCGCAGGGAGTGAGTATGTTATTTTTAAAGAGTACGTCTGTCAGCAAGGCTTCCGGCATTTATGAGGTCGACATCGCCGCCAAACCACCGGGCAAGACCTTTGGCATTTTCCTCGCCACCGATCCCGATCATCCACCGCATGCCTTGCTGGGGCAATTGAAAGTGCTCGGCTACGAGAACATCTATAGTTCCCCCTACCTGCACAAGGATGGGGGCAAGGTGCTGGATTTGCATTTCCAGAAGGATGGCACGGATATCTTCAAGGGCTGGAAAACCGAGGAGTGCACACTCAACCTGGCGGCCATCACGGTCCTGTTCGAGGAGCACGGCATCGCCATCGCGCCAAGGGTTATGTCGATGGCGGAAGCCTACGCTTAAACGCCTGTCAAAACCTGCTGCGCGTCGTGGTTTGCAATCTGCGATGCTCACTGTACCTTCGTACAGTTGCGCTTCTCGACCGCAACTCACTGCCGCTCGCTACGGTTTTGTCTGGCGTTGCAAGTCAGCTCAGCCCGCCTCCACGCCGATGTGATACAGCGCCCACGGGCAGTTGGCGAACCGCTCGGCCAGGGGCAGTGCCGCCACGGCCGCGATGCGGTCGGCATCATGGATCGCCCATAGCGGCCCCAGTCCGCCCAGCGCCATCGCCTGCCCGTCGAGGTGGGTGGCGACCATAAAACGCTGCGCGCGCGCCTGTGCCACGGTCAGCGCCGCCGCATAGCCATCCACGGCGCGCAGCAGCAGGCGCACATCATCGTCCTCCGGGGCGCCCGCCGCCTTCAAGACATCGACCAGCAGCGGCCCGCGCAGGGCATGCGCCTTGCCGTCGTATTCCAGGGTGGGGTGGATGGTGCGCGCCGGCAAGTTCGTCAGCGCCGCAAAGTCGAAAGCCCGCGCCCGTTCAAAACTGATTTTCTGCTTGTGCATCATCTGGTCGCGCACGGCGTCGAACGGACCCCGGTTGGGTTTGGCGATGCTGCCCGTGATGGTCAGCAAGGCCGGACCGCGCAGGCCGGCAGGCGCCGCCCGGGCGATGGCGGGCAGGGCGCTGGCCGCCATGGCGGCGGCGAGAAACTGGCGTTTGTGCATGCACTTCTCCTGTTCGTCTGAACTTCCAATTGTGCTTAAGTCTATCTTAAGTTCGTTCAACGGTGCGCATTTTATGCTTATTGTCAGTTTGGAATGTCTGCTTACATCTTGTCACAGTTCTTACGGAATGGAGAAAGACGTAGCTTTTTTCGGCTGATATTGTGTAGTCATCGCACTTCGCTGAACTGCGAATCCAGGCACAAATCTACGAACATTCACTATTTGAGAGAGAACATGATGAAAAAGAAAATCCTGTTTGCAATGATCGCTTCCGTTACCGCATTCACCGGCATGAGCGCCGCGCACGCTGAAGGCGCCTATGTGGGTGCCGGCGTCACGGGCAACCGCTACAATTTTGATATTCCTGGCGCCACCAGCGCCGATAATCACAGCGGCTACAAGGCAGGCGCCAAGGTCTTCGCCGGTTACGATTTCGATAAAACCTGGGCGGTCGAGGGCGGTTACGCCGATTTCGGCAGCAAGGATTACAGCTATGTCACCAGCGCCGGCAACGGTTCCGTGAAAAGCGATTCGCACGGCTACTACCTGGCCGGCAAGGCCAGCATGCCGGTGAGCGAGAAAGTCGGCGTGTTCGGCAAGCTCGGTGTGGCCAAGGTCAAGAATAGCCTGAGCGGCACGGGTCTGTCGACCGGCATCAGCGGCAACGACAAGACGGGCGTGTACGCTTCCGTCGGCGCCCAGTACGCGCTCAACGAGAAAGTCTCGCTGACGGCGGAAGTGGAACACTTCGGCAAGAGCGCCGACCAGGGCCGCAAGGCCACGGGCCTCGCTTTAGGCGCACGCTACAATTTCTAATGACTTAGAAATGTGCTGAAAAAAAAGGCAGTTACCGCGAGGTAACTGCCTTTTTGCATTGCTGCACCCGATTTATACGGTGAGCGGTTTGTAGCGGATACGTTTTGGTTTCGCGCCTTCGTCACCGAGGCGTTTCTTCTTGTCGGCTTCGTATTCCTGATAGTTGCCGTCAAAGAAGGTGACCTGCGAATCGCCTTCGAATGCGAGGATATGCGTGGCGATACGGTCGAGGAACCAGCGATCATGCGAGATGACCATCACGCTGCCGGCAAACTCCAGCAAGGCGTCTTCCAGCGCGCGCAGGGTTTCCACGTCCAGATCGTTCGACGGTTCATCGAGCAGCAGGACGTTGCCGCCCATCAGCAGGGTTTTTGCCAGGTGCAGACGGCCACGTTCACCGCCGGACAGATTGCCGACGATTTTTTGCTGGTCGCCGCCCTTGAAGTTGAAGCGGCCCAGGTAGGCGCGCGACGGCATTTCGAAGCGGCCGACCGTCAACATGTCGGCGCCGCCGCACACGTCCTGGAAGACGGTCTTGCTGTCCGACAGCGAGTCGCCGCGATTCTGGTCGACGATGGACACGCGCGCCGTCTGGCCGATGGCCACTTCGCCGCTGTCCGGCTGTTCCTTGCCGGTAATCATCTTGAACAGGGTCGACTTACCGGCGCCGTTGGGGCCGATGATGCCGACGATGGCGCCTGGCGGTACGGTAAAACTCAGGTTATCGATCAGCAAACGGTCGCCGAACGCTTTCGACACGTTCTTGAACTCGATGACGTCATTGCCCAGGCGTTCGGCCACGGGAATGAAGATTTCCTGCGTTTCGTTGCGCTTCTGGTATTCGTGCTCGGACAGCTCGTTGAAGCGGGCCAGGCGGGCTTTCGACTTGGCCTGGCGCGCTTTCGGGTTCTGGCGCGACCATTCCAATTCCTTCTGCAGCGCCTTCTGGCGCGCCGATTCCGTCGATTCTTCCTGTTTCAGGCGGGCTTGCTTCTGCTCCAGCCAGGTCGAGTAGTTACCCTTCCATGGAATGCCGCTGCCGCGGTCCAGCTCCAGGATCCACTCGGCCGCGTTGTCGAGGAAGTAGCGGTCATGGGTGATGGCCACCACGGTGCCGGGGAAGCGCAGCAGGAATTGTTCCAGCCAGTCGACCGATTCCGCATCCAGATGGTTGGTCGGCTCGTCGAGCAGCAGCATGTCGGGCTTGGACAGCAACAGCTTGCACAGCGCCACGCGGCGCTTTTCACCGCCGGACAGCACGCCGATGCTGGCATCCCAGGGCGGCAGGCGCAGCGCGTCGGCGGCCATTTCCAGCTGCAAATTCAAATTGCCGCCGTCGGAAGTCGAGATGATCGCTTCCAGGCGTGCCTGCTCCGTGGCCAGGGCGTCGAAATCGGCGTCTTCCTCGGCATACGCGGCGTACACGGCTTCCAGTTTGGCTTGCGCTTCAAATACCTCGCCCAGGCCCGATTCGACTTCCTGGCGCACGGTTTTTTCCGGGTCCAGCTGCGGTTCCTGCGGCAGGTAGCCGATGTTCAGGCCCGGCATCGGCACGGCTTCGCCCTGGATGTCGGTGTCGATGCCGGCCATGATTTTCAGCAGGGTCGATTTGCCGGAGCCGTTCAGGCCCAGCACGCCGATCTTCGCGCCTGGGAAGAAGGAGAGGGAAATATCTTTCAGAATCTGGCGCTTGGGCGGGACGATTTTGCCCACGCGATTCATGGTGTAGACGTAATTTGCCATTAGAAATCTCGGGTGATATACAAAGACGGACAGGATACGGTAAACGCCCGCTTCCGGCCAGCGCTGCGCGCTGCGGAAACGGCCGCCAGGGCAAGACTAGCTGCTGGCGCGCGCCTTGCGGGCCGTCCACAGCCCTTCGGCCGCATACAGGCCCAGCGCCGTCCAGATGACCAGGAAGCCCAGCATGCGTTCGGGCGTGAACGATTCGTGGAAGACCCACACGCCGATCAGCAGCTGGCCCGTGGGGGCGATGTATTGTAATAAGCCCAGCACGGCCAGCGGCAGGCGGCGCGCGCCGGCGGCAAACAGCAGCAGGGGGATGGCCGTGATGGGGCCGGACGCCAGCAGCAGCGCGCGCGTGGCGGACGAGTCAGTATTGACGAAGCCGCTCTGGCCGTGCCAGGCCAGCCACAACATGTAGGCCAGCGCCAGCGGAAACAAAATCAAGGTTTCGAATGACAGGCCTTCCAGCGCACCGAGCGCGGCCGTCTTGCGCAGCAAGCCATAGCCGCCGAAGGTGGCCGCCAGCAGCAGGGCGATCCACGGCACTTGCCCCGCCTGCCAGGTGAGCCAGGCCACGCCGCAGGCGGCCAGGCCGATGGCCAGCCACTGCAGGCGGCGCAAGCGCTCGTGCAGCAGCATAAAGCCCAGCATGACATTGATCAGGGGCGTAATGAAGTAGCCGAGGCTGGCGTCGACTACGTGGCCGTTGTTGACAGCCCAGATATAGATGAACCAGTTGGCGGACAGCAAAAACGCACTGGCGCCGAAGCCGGCCACGACCCTGGGCTGCGCTTTCAGTCTGCCCAGCCAGCTCCACTGGCGGCGCACGGTCAGCACGATGCCTAGAAACAACAGCGACCAGACCATGCGGTGCGCCAGGATTTCCTGTGGTGCGATCTCGCCGATGGCATGGAAATACAGGGGAAACAAGCCCCAGCACAGGAAGGCGAGGGAGGCGTACAACATGCCTGGATTCATGATGAGGTTCGCTGGAGAGTAGACAGTCTGTCATTATGGCTGAAAACATCGGGGGCTGCCCGGCGCCGCTGGCGAGGCGTAGAATGGCAACAAATCAATGGCCGCAAGCCCGCGCAGCAAGGCGGAGCGGTACAAAACCACGACTTTGGGGCAGCTGCGGAACCATGCAAAAATACTCTTGCTATTTGCTAATACCTATCATATTGTGCGATGCAACAAAACAAAAACGGGTGCAATCTTGACGTCGGAACATAAAAAAAGCGGCCTGGTCGGCTTGACACTGGCTGCCGTCGGCATCGTCTATGGCGATATCGGCACCAGTCCGCTATACACCCTCAAAACGGTATTTGACCCGGCCCACGGCCTGTCTGTCACGCATAACAACCTGCTGGGTATCGTTTCGCTGATCTTCTGGGGCCTGACCCTGATCGTTTCGCTGAAATACGTGACCCTGGTGCTGCGTGCCGACAACCGCGGCGAGGGCGGCATCATGGCCTTGATGGCGCTGGTGCTGTCGTCCGTCAGCAAGTCGTCGCGCTGGCATGTGCCTCTGATGGTGATCGGCGTGTTTGGCGCCACCCTGTTCTATGGCGACAGCGTGATCACGCCGGCCATTTCGGTGCTGTCGGCGATCGAAGGTCTGGAAGTGGCCACGCCTGCCTTCAGCCCGTACGTGGTGTGGCTGACGATCGCCGTGCTGGTGGCGCTGTATTCGGTGCAGTCGCACGGTACGGCCGGCATCGGCCGTTTCTTTGCTCCCATCATGCTGATATGGTTTGTCGCGCTCGCCTGCATGGGCGTGCTCAACATCATCAAGTCGCCAGGCATCCTGGCCGCCGTCAATCCGCTGCACGCGGTAGCTTTCCTGCTCGACAATGGCCGCATCGCCTTCCTGTCGCTGGGCGCCGTGGTGCTGGCACTGACGGGCGCCGAGGCGCTGTACGCGGACATGGGCCACTTCGGCAAGAAGCCGATCCGCATGGCCTGGTTCCTGATCGCCTTTCCCGCGCTGGCGCTGAACTACCTGGGCCAAGGCGGCTTGCTGCTGGCGCACCCGGAAGCCATTTCCAATCCGTTCTACCAGCAGCTGGGCGCCTGGAGCGTCTATCCGCTGGTGATTTTGTCGACCATGGCCACCGTGATCGCTTCGCAGGCGACCATCTCCGGCACCTTCTCGATGACCAAGCAAGCCATCGCGCTGGGCTTTTTGCCGCGCATGCGCGTGCGCCACACGTCGGAAAGCGAAATCGGCCAGATTTACATTCCTGCCGTCAACTGGCTGCAGCTGGCCGTCGTGCTGCTGGCCGTCGTCGGTTTTGGCTCGTCGGAAAAGCTGGCCGCCGCTTACGGCATCGCCGTCACCGCCACCATGCTGGCCACCACGATCCTGACCTTCTTCGTCATCCGCTACCGCTGGAAGATGAATTTGCTGCTGTGCTGGGCCGCTACGGGCTTCTTCCTGTTCATCGATGTGAACCTGTTCGCGGCCAGTTCCCTGAAACTGTTCCACGGCGGCTGGTTCCCGCTGTTGCTGGGCGCCGTCCTGTTCATCATCATGCTGACCTGGAAACGGGGCCGCCAGCTGGTGTTCCAGAACCTGGAAAAGCACGCGATCCCGCTCAACGAATTCCTCTCGTCGCTGTTCATCGCGCCGCCGCTGCGCGTGCCCGGCACGGCCATCTTCCTGCGCGGCGAAACGGATGGCGTGCCGCATGCGCTGCTGCATAACCTGTTGCATAACAAGGTGCTGCATGAGCGCGTCATTTTCCTCACCGTCTTCATGCATGAAGAGCCGTGGGTGTTGCCATCCGAGCGCGTGCGCGTGGTGGAGCTGGGCCACCAGTGCTACCAGGTCAATGTGCATTACGGCTTCAAGGATGAACCGGATATTCCGGCGGCGCTGGTGCAATGCGCCGAGCAGGGACTCGATTTCGAGATGATGGAAACGTCGTTCTTCATCGCGCGCCAGACCATCATCTCGACGCCGGGGGCCGGCATGATGCCATGGCGCGAGCACCTGTTCGTCACCATGTCGCGCAATGCGCGCACGGCGGCCGACTACTATCAGATCCCGAGCAACCGGGTGATCGAACTGGGCACGCAGGTGGAAATCTAGATATCGTGGCTATTGTGGCAACGTTGTATCGATGCACCATTTAGCACCGGGCTTACGTCTGCTTACAAATGGACCCGGCGACACCTGTTAAACTCCAGCCCGTACCGGTCCGCACCGTACGGGCCCCAGTCACACACCAATATTTAAAGGGAAACCATGAAATCGGTATTTCAATTGATCGCCACGCTCGCTTGTGCCGTGGCCCTGACCGCCTGCGGCGCCGCCGCCAACACGGATAAGCCCGTCGTGCTCGACCCGAATACGCAAGTGAAAGAACTGGTCATTACCAATCCGGTGGTCGGCACCGGCACGGAGGCGGTAGCGGGCGATACCCTGAAAGTGCTTTACACGGGCTGGCTGTATGACGCAAGCAAGCCTGACAACAAGGGCAAGCAGTTCGATGCGAACCAGACAGGAGCCGGTTTTGACTTCGTTCTGGGCAGCGGCACGGTTATCGTGGGCTGGGACCGCGGCCTGGTCGGCATGAAGGTGGGCGGCACCCGTATCCTGTCCATTCCGTATACCCTGGGTTATGGCGAAAGGGGGGCGTCGTCGATTCCCGCCTACGCGGGCTTGCTGTTTGAAGTCAAGCTGATCGGCGTGGAGAAAAAGAAGTAGGCACGCGCAGGGCAGCCAATACCAAGGGCGATTCCACGGAATCGCCCTTTTTGCTTTGCGGGCCCTGTCTGCGTCAGGCTGGCACCAGTTCCTGGAAGTAATACGTGGCGCCACCCAGATCGGCCGGCGCGTCATATTGCAGCACCTGCGTGCGGCGCAGCGCCACCGGGGCGCTGAAGGCGGGGCCGTCGTAGACGAACGTGTGGAATTCGCCGTTTTCGCCGCAGGCGTCGACACCGGGCGGCAGGTCGGCCAAAAAGGCGGCGTCGAACTCGCGCCCGCAAAATTCACGTGGCAGGTGCTGGCCATTGATGCACACGACGATGGCCTTGAAGCCGGCGGCGAGAAATTCGTCGACCAGCGCGCGCCGCGCTTCGCCCCACAGGGGCAGATGGGCCGTCAGGCCGGCCGCGGCGCAGACTTTTTCTTCCCAGTCGCGGTGCGGCTGCAGGTCGATGTCGCCAAACAGGGCGTGCGCTATGCCCTCGTCTTTCGCTGCGCGCAACATGGCGATGAATTGTTCCTCGTAGCTGGCCCAGCTGGCGTGATAGCGCTGCAGGCGCGCCCCCAGGCTGGCCGCCTGCGCTTCGAGCAGCTCGGGCGGCACGCCGTGCGAACGCGATTTGCGGCCATCTTCATCCATGGCCGTGATCAGCAGCGGCACGCGCATGCCGGCGTTGCGCGCGCGCCACAGGGCCAGGCAGGAATCCTTGCCGCCGCTCCAGGAAATGAGGGCCGTCGTCATGCTGCCGCCTGCGCCGCGCGCAGCATGTCGACGTGCTGTATGCCGTCTTCGTCGTAGGGCGCGCTGACGGTGACAAAGCCGAATGACTGGTAGAAGCGCTCCAGGTAGTGCTGCGCACCGATGCGAATGGCGTGGCCAGGGTGCTGGCGTTCGGCGCGCTCGATGCCCTCAAGCAGCAACTGCTTGCCGGCGCCCGTGCTGCGCGCTTCGGGCGCCGTCAGCACGCGGCCCAGCGACATTTCCACGTATTTGGCGCCCGGCGCCAGCACGCGCAGGTAGGCGGCCAGCCGGCGCTGGCCATCGACCGTTTGCCAGCCCAGCAAGTGCATGGCTTGCTGGTCATGGCCATCGAGGTCCGGGTAAATGCACTGCTGTTCGATGACGAACACGCGCTGGCGCAAGGCCAGCACCTGGTACAAAGCGTGGGGGCCGAGTTCGTCGAACGTGTTCCATTGCCAGGCGATCATGCGTACTCCGAAAAAATCAGGAAAAGAGCGCCATTCTAAAGGCACACGTGAAAAAAAACCGCGCTGCCTTCATGGCAGTGCGGTTTTGATAGCGACGCGCAGCAGTTATGCCAGGTGCGCTCAGACGATCGTCAGGGTGACGTCGATGTTGCCGCGCGTGGCGTTCGAGTAAGGGCACACGATGTGGGCGGCGGCGACCAGCGCTTCGGCGGCGGCGCGCTCCATGCCCGGCAGCGAAATTTTCAGTTCCACTTCGATGCCGAAGCCCGTGTCGATGGCGCCGATGCCGACGTTGCCTTCGATGGACAGGTCTGCCGGCAAGGCGATCTTGTCGCGGCCACCGACGAATTTCATGGCGCCGATGAAGCAGGCCGAGTAGCCGGCGGCGAACAGTTGTTCCGGATTGGTGCCCACGGCACCATTGCCGCCCAGTTCTTTCGGCGTGGTCAGCTTGACGTCCAGCACATTGTCGGACGACACGGCACGGCCTTCGCGGCCTCCGGTGGCGGTGGCTTGTGCGCGGTACAGGACTTGTTTGATCGACATGGTGGTTTCCTTGAGTAAATTAAATAGTTAACGACTAAATAGTGTGCTACTTGTTTCATGGGCTAGCGCCCCAGGATGCCCGTCTGCAGAAGCGATTGCCGGCGTCCATGTGTTCAATATATATCGCGCGCTATTTAATTGCAAGCGATTTTATTTTCGGGCGACGTACATTGGTACTTTATTTTGATGCCTTTGTCGCCAGTATTGCCCTTCCATCGCATAATGGCCACCGTCGCCGGGGGCGATGGTTATGCTGGGCCCACTTCACACCCCAAGGAAAAAATCATGACTAGCCTCTTCTTTATCCTGCGCATCACCCTGGCCACGATGCTCACCTACATCATCGCCACGGCTATCCTGGTGGAGAATTTCCTGCGCTATATCTTCGGGCATACGGAAGGCTTTTTTGTCAGCGTCGGCGCGCTGCTGGCCGGCGCCGTCATCACGAATGCGTTTTCGCATGTGCGCCGCGTGCGCCTGATCGCCGGCGCCGTCAACCCCGGTACCCTGTCGAGCCGCCAGCGCCGCCAGATCGAGATCCCGTTCGAGGCGGGCGAGGCGTTCGACATGATCGACGCGGCCATCCGCGAATTGCCAGGCAGCGAAGTGGTCGAAAGCGCGCGCGACAGCCTGCAGGTGCAGGCTAGAGTGCGCCGCGCGGCGCCGTACACGCACACGGGCTTGCCCCGCATGCGCCTGCTGGGCTTCCTCGAGCCGCGGCCGAACCAGATCCTCGCCACCGTCACGCCGAATGGCGAGGCGGGCAGCGTGACCCTGATCTGCGAGCCGGCGCGCAATGCCTGGACCGACTGGTTCCTCGTCGACCATGGCAGCAACCTGGAAAACGCGGAAGCGGTGACGCGCGCGATCACGCGCCGGGTGGCGCAGCGGCGCCGCGGCGAGCAGGCCGAAGCGCGCCAGACGGTGACGGAAAAGGAACTCACTGTGGCCAAGCTGAGCCTGCTGCATGCGCAGGTCGAGCCGCACTTCCTGTACAACACGCTGGCCAGCGCGCAGCTGCTCACGCGCAGCGACCCCGTGCGCGCCGATGAAATGCTGGGCAACCTGATTCTGTATTTGCGCCATTCGCTGCCGCGCACGGAGCAAGCCATGTCGACCCTGGGCACGGAGCTGGAACGGGCGCGCGCCTACCTCGACATCCTGAAAATCCGTATGGGCGCACGCCTGAACCTGCAGATTGAGGTACCGCAATACCTGCGCCAGGTGGAACTGCCGCCGATGATGCTGCAAACCCTGGTGGAAAACGCCATCAAGCATGGCCTGGAGCCGAAGAGCGGCGGCGGCACCGTCTGGATCATGGCGCGCAGCGGCAATGGTACGGTGATCGTCACGGTGGCCGACGACGGCAAGGGTTTCAGCGACGACGGCGCCGGCACGGGCATTGGTTTACGCAATGTGCGCGAACGCCTGCGCCTGACCTACGGCAATGCCGCCGCGTTTGCCATTGTCGCCAATTTCCCCGATGGCGTGACGGCCACCATCACGGTGCCGGACAGCACGGCGCAGGGAGTGTCGTATGCATCAGCCTGAGATGAGCTGCGTCATCGCCGAAGATGAAACCCTGCTGCGCGATGCGCTGGTGGCCCTGCTGGCCGAAGAGTGGCCGGCACTGCGTATCGTCGCCGCCTGCGACGACGGCGGCACGGCGCTCGACGCCATCGCCACCCTGCGACCCGACGTCGCCTTCCTCGATATTCGCATGCCGGGGTTGACGGGGCTGGAAGTGGCCGCTGGCGCGCTCGACGCGAGTCCCGCCACCCAGGTGGTGTTCGTCACCGCCTACGACCAGTACGCGATCGATGCCTTCGACAAGGGCGCCGTCGATTACTTATTGAAACCCATCGCCCGCGAGCGCCTGCAAGCGACCTTGCAGCGCCTGCAGGCGCGGGCCGGCAAGGGAACGGTGGGCGACGGCGCGCTGGCTGGCTTGCTGCAGCAATTGAGCAGCGCCTTGCCGGCGGCGGCCAAGTCGCCGCCGCTGGTGTGGCTGACGGCCAGCAGCGGCAAGGATACGCGCCTGATCATGGTGGAAGACATCGCCTATTTTCAGTCCGATACCAAGTACACGGCCGTCATGACGGCGGACGGCGAGGCGCTGCTGCGCAAGCCGATCCGCGAACTGCTCGACGTGCTCGATCCGGCCATTTTCAAGCAGATCCACCGCTCCACCATCGTCAACATGAAGATGGTGGCGTCGGTCACGCGCGACGAAGTGGGACGCGGTGTGTTGCGCCTGAAAACGCGGCCGGAAACCCTGGCCGTGAGCCAGCCGTTCATGGCGCTGTTCCGGAATATGTAGGTCGGCTTAGCGGGGCCGCCGAGGCCCGCCAGGGCGTAAGCCGACAGCACCACCGCCTCATTCCGCCGTCTCGAAACCTTCGAGCACGTTCACCACATTGATGCCCAGTTCCTTCACCGCATAGCCTCCTTCGAGAATGAAGGCGGTGGGCAGGTTCAGATGCGCCAGGCGTTCGCCCACGCGCAGGTAGTCGCCGCTTTGCAGGGCGAAGTGCGACAGCGGGTCGCCGACGAAGGTGTCGACGCCGAGCGACACCACCAGCGCGTCGGGCGCGTACATCTTGATGCGCAGGCAAGCCGTTTCCAGCGCGGCGAACCAGCTGGCCGTGGTGCTGCCGGCCGGTAGCGGCAGGTTGACGTTGTAGCCGAGCCCGGCGCCGCTGCCCGTCTCATCGGCGTGGCCCAGGTAAAACGGGTATTCGCTGCGCGGGTCGGCGTGGATCGAGGCGAACAGCACGTCGTTGCGCGCATAAAAGATGCTTTGGGTGCCGTTGCCGTGGTGGTAGTCGATATCGAGGATGGCGACCTTGCTGGCGCCGTCGTCGAGCAGGTGCTGCGCGGCCAGGGCCGCGTTGTTCAGAAAACAGTAGCCGCCAAAGAAATCGCTGCCCGCATGGTGGCCCGGCGGGCGCGTCAGGGCGAACGTGGCGCGCTCGCCCAGGCGCAGCGCGTGCGCCGCGTTGACGGCGCAGTCGGCGCCCGTCTTGGCGGCCGTCCACGTACCGGCCGTCAGCGGCGTGCCATTGTCCATTGAATACAGGCCCAGCTTGGCCGTGAAGTCGTCCGGTTCGATATCGCTGCGCAAGGTGCGCACGGGCCACACCGATGGCAAGGCATCCTTGTTGGCATTGTCCGGGTCGAGCGCCAGCCAGTCGTGCCAGGCGTGGCGCAGGAAGTGCAGGTAACGGGGCGTGTGGATGCGCTCCAGCGACGTCAGCGGTACACCGTGCGGCGTGACGATGCGGCCCAGGTTGCGCCGCCCCAGTTCGGCCACCACCATGTCGGCCCGTTCGGGCGTCTCGAAGCAGGGCACCAGGGTGCCGCGAAACATTTCGAAGCGGCCCCGGTGCTGGCTGTGCAATTCATTGTAGAAGGTCAGCATCGGGGCGTTTTGTGCAAGGTCAGGTGTGCGAGCACAGGGTGCTGGCGCGGTAGGCGGCGACGAAATCGTCGAAGCTGCCGGCGGGCGCCGCTTCCATGGCGCGCTGCTCGGCCAGCGAGCTGGCGGCCATCGCGTCGAAATACGCGCTTTGTTCCTTGCTTGCTGGCTGCGCGCGGAAGTAGGCGGCGTGGCGCTCGCTCTGGCGCAGGCCGAAGGCGGCAAACGAGCCGCCGTTGGCGCGCAGCTCGGCCAATACCTTGGCCGATGGCGTCGTGTCCGGGTCGGCCAGCTTGGCTGCCTGCGCCGCCAGGCTGTCTGCGTGCGCCGTGCCACCGTGGCGCGCGTCGAGCAAGGCCGCCACGGGCGCGATACGCGCCAGCAATTGTTCGCCCCACGCCTGCAAGCTGATTTCCTCGCCATCGCGGTGCAGGGTCAGGCCCGGCGTGCGGCCTTCCTTGACGGTGCGGGCAAAATTGTGCGTGTAGCAGGCGCTTTGCTCGGCCGAGATGGGAGCGCTGTCGTCGAGCGCGCAGAACAGCAAAAACGCGTCGAGGAAGCGCCCCGTTTCCAGGCTGATGCCGACCGGTTCGAACGGGTCGACATCCATGCAGCGCACTTCGATGTATTGCACGCCGCGCAGGCACAGGGCCTGGATGGGGCGCTCGCCCGTGCGGATCACGCGCTTCGGGCGGATGGTCGAATAGTATTCATTTTCGATCTGCAGCACGTTGGTGGACAATTGAATCCACTCGCCATCCTTCTTCGTGCCCAGCGCCGCGTACGGCGGATACGGATCGTTGACGGCATGCGTGAGGGCGCTGACGTAGTCTTCCAGGCTGTTTTCGTGCGGGCGCAGGCCCGACTGGGCATCGTTCTGGTAGCCGAGGTCGCTCATGCGCAGGCTGGTGGCGTACGGCAGGAACAGGGTGTCGTCGGACAAGGTGTCGAGCTTGTGCGCGCGGCCGCGCAGGAAGCCGGCCGACAGCGCCGGCGAAGCGCCGAACAGGTACATCAGCAGCCAGCTGTAGCGGCGGAAATTGCGGATCGTCGCCAGATAGCTTTCCGACTGCACGTCTTTCGGCGAGGCAGCTGCCTGCGTCGGGCTGGCGCTGGTGTCCGGGTTGCTGGCGAGCACTTGCCACAGCTGTTCGTCGAGCGAATAGTTGTAATGGATGCCGGCGATGCATTGCATGGCCTTGCCGTAGCGTAAGGCCAGGCCGCGCCGGTAGACGTGCTTGAGCATGCCCATGTTCGAGCTGCCGTAGTTGGCGATCTCGATGTCCGCTTCGGGCGGCAACTGGCAGGGCATCGACTGGCTCCACAGCAACTCGTCACCGAGGCGGCTGTAGGCGTGGCGGTGCACGGTATCGAGCTTGTCGAGCGTGACGGCGATATCGCTTTCAGCCGGGGTGATGAATTCGAGCAGCGCTTCGGCGTAGTCGGTGGTGATTTCAGGGTGCGTCAGTGCCGAGCCCAGGGCGGCGGGGTGGGGCGTGGAAGCCAGATGGCCGGCAGGGTCGACGCGCAGGGTTTCACGCTCGATGCCGCGCAAGCCGCCCAGCAGCGCGCGGTTGGCATCTTCGGTCAGCAATGCCAGGCGGCGAGTCAACAGGTTGGGCAATTTGAGCTTCCTTTCTTGTGCAGCATATAAATAATTTGTGCTGAGATTAACCGAATTTTGGCAAATGCGTCGGCGCCGGCCCAAAAAACGCCGCGTCGCCAGCGTCCGCCCCGGGCAAGAGGGGCGGCGCTTCGGTCAGGAATGCGCTTGATATTTTAACAAACTGCGGAGCATCTGGCGCGTTGCAGGATCAAGTCCCGCGCACGTGGATGGGTCAGCCCAGGCGGGCGCCGCTGACGCGCTCGATGCCGGCCAGGTCGCGCCAGCTCTGTACTTTGCTGTAGCCGGCGTCGGCCAGCAAGCCGCGCACGGATGCCGCCTGGTCATAGCCGTGCTCCATCAGCAGCCAGGCGCCCGACGCCAGGTGGCGCGCGGCGCCGGAGACGATGGTGCGCAGGGCCGACAGGCCGTCCGCGTGGTCGGTCAGCGCACCGGCCGGCTCGAAGCGCAAATCGCCTTCGGCCAGGTGGCGGTCGCCGCTGGCGATGTAGGGGGGATTCGAGACGATCAGGTCGAATTTTTCCGTGCCCAGCGCTTCGAACCAGTCGCTGGCCATGAAGGTGATGTTGACGCCGTTGGCGCTGGCGTTGCGGCGCGCCACGGCCAGCGCCGTGCTGCTGACGTCCAGGGCCGTGACGACGGCGTCGGGCCGCGTGTACGCCAGCGCGACGGCGATGGCGCCGCTGCCCGTGCCCATGTCGAGCACCCGTCCGCCCGGTGGCAGGCGTTCGAGCGCCAGTTCCACCAGCACTTCCGTGTCGGGGCGGGGAATCAGCACAGCGTCGTTGACTTCGAATGGCAGGCCGAAGAATTCGCGTTGGCCGACGATGTAGGCGATCGGCTCGCCTTGCAGGCGGCGCGCCAGCAAGCCTGACAGGCGTTCGGTTTCATCGGAAGTGAGCACGCGCTCCGATTGCGTGATCAGCGAGACGCGCGACAAGCCCAGCGCGTGGCCCAGCAGGATGCGGTTGTCGAGCGGATCGAGCAGCGGACGGATTTGCAGCGCGCCGACAGTGCTGCCGGCGGGGATCAGTGTTTCTGGCATGGTGCTTTCAATTATTTCTGACGGCGCAGCAAGGTCCACAGCAGGCCGATGGCGAAGATGGCGAACCAGATGAACGCCCATTGCGGGATCGACAGGCCGAAAAACGGCTCGCCGGCGTTTTCGCAGGCGCCATACGATTCAAACATGAACGGCATGACTTGCGCCGTGAAGATCTTGTTCAGCGCCGTTTCCACGGGGTCGATGCCGCACGAGAAGCCGGGGTTGGCCAGTACGTACAAATGCTTGGCGCCCACGCCCATGCCGCCCAAGGCCGCCAATACACCGATGCCGGCGCCGATTTTCGGCCGCTTGGCGGCTGCGCCAGCCAGGCAGGCGATGCCGATGGCGAGGAACAGGTAGCGCTGGATCACGCACAGCGGGCACGGCGCCATGTTCATGGCATGCTGCAAATACATGGCCACGCCCAGCATCAGGAAACACAGGGCGGCGATCAACAGGAGGACGGTGCGTGAATTTTTCATGGGCGACACGGTGAGATGGATGGAATCGAGCTGGTCATTTTCGCACAAGGCCGGATTTTTATTGCTTAGCCGCTACTTAAAGCTGTCGGCTTACGCGCTGCGCGCCAAGCCGCCCTACAAATTGCGGCGTAGGTCTGCGTAGGTCTGCGTAGGTCGGCTTAGCGCAGCGTAAGCCGACACAACGGCGCCAGCGTTTAATCACCTAAAGCAGCCAGCAGTTCCGCCTGGTGCTCAGCCGCCAGCGCATTCGTCAAGTCCGTCAAATCCCCATCCATGATGAAGTCCAGCTTATACAAGGTCAGATTGATGCGGTGGTCCGTCAGGCGGCCCTGCGGGAAGTTATAAGTGCGGATGCGCTCGCTGCGGTCGCCCGAGCCGATCAGGCTCTTGCGCGTGGCCGCTTCCTTCGACTGCTGCTCGCGCAGCTGCACGTCCTTGATGCGCGCGGCCAGCACTTTCATCGCTTGCGCCTTGTTCTTGTGCTGGCTGCGGTCATCCTGGCACTCCACCACGATGCCGGTCGGCAAGTGGGTGATGCGTACGGCCGAATCGGTCTTGTTGATGTGCTGACCGCCCGCACCCGAGGCGCGGTAGGTGTCGATGCGCAGGTCGGCCGGGTTGATGTTGACGTCTTCCACTTCATCGGCTTCCGGCATCACCGCTACCGTGCAGGCGGACGTGTGGATGCGGCCCTGCGTTTCCGTGGCCGGCACGCGCTGCACGCGGTGGCCGCCCGACTCGAATTTCAGCTTGGAATATGCGCCATTGCCGACGATACGCACGATTACTTCGCGGTAGCCGCCCAGGTCGGAGTCGGACGACGACACCAGTTCCACCTGCCAGCGGTTGCGTTCGGCAAAGCGCGAGTACATGCGTAATAGATCACCGGCGAACAGCGCGGATTCATCGCCACCCGTGCCGGCACGAATTTCCAGGAAGATATTGCGCTCGTCGTTGACATCCTTCGGCAGCAGCATGGTTTGCAATTCGCGTTCCAGGCGCGCCATGGTGGCCTTCGCCGCCTCGATCTCTTCCTGCGCGAATTCCTTCATGTCCGGGTCGCCCAGCATCTCTTGCGCCGTGGCGATATCGTTGCCCGCTTCCTGGTAGGAATGGTACAGCGCCACCAGCGGGCCCAGTTCGGCATGCTCGCGCGTCATCTTGCGGTAGCTGTCCATGTTCGACGTGGCGTCCGGGTGCATCAACAGTTCGTCGAGTTCGACCAGGCGGTTCGCCAGTTGATCGAGTTTGCCCAGCATGGATGGTTTCATAGCGATTCGCGGTAAAAGAGTGTAGGGATGGTGCGGGTCCGGCACACCCGGCAGGCGGGCAGGGGTAGCCGCACGCGGGCGGCCAGCGGGGCTGCGCTAACGGCGGGGGCGGAACAGTTTCGGCAGCAGGGTGACCAGCTGCTTGCGCTCGTCGCCTTGCGCCTGGTGCAGCGCCTGCTGCGGGCCGTGCAGGAACTTGGCCGTCAAGCCTTTCGACAGCGCTTCGAGCACGGCGTCGATGTCGGCGCCCTTGGCCAGCATCTTGCGCGCCCGTTCCACTTCCATCAGGCGCAGCGCTTCGCTGTTTTCATGCAAATGCTGGATGACGGGCACCATGGCGCGGTCGTCGACCCAGCTCATGAACGATTGCACGCGCGTCTCGATGATGGTCTCGGCTTGCGCCACGGCCGCCTGGCGGCTTTCCAGACCCGTCTGCACGACCTTGCCCAGGTCGTCGACCGTGTACAGGAAGACGTCGTTCAGGCGGCCCACTTCCGATTCGATGTCGCGCGGCACGGCCAGGTCGACCATGAACATGGGTTTGTGGCGGCGCGCCTTGATGGCGCGCTCGACCAGGCCCAGGCCCAGCAGCGGTAACGATGACGCCGTGCACGAGATGACGATGTCGAACTGGTGCAGCATTTCTGGCAAGTCCGCCAGGCGGATCGCCTTGCCGTTGAAGCGGTGCGCCAGTTCCTCGCCCCGTTCCATGGTGCGGTTGGCAATCGTGATGCTTTTCGGGTTTTGCGCGGCAAAGTGTGTGGCGCACAATTCGATCATTTCGCCGGCGCCGATGAACAGTACGTTCTGTTCGGCGATCTTGTCGAAGATGCGCTGCGACAGGCGCACGGCGGCGGCCGCCATGGACACGCTGTGGGCGCCGATTTCCGTGCTGCTGCGCACTTCCTTGGCGACCGAAAAGCTGCGCTGGAACAACTGGTGCAGATACGTGCCCAGGCCGCCCGCCTCGTCGGCCGTGCGGATGGCATCCTTGATCTGCCCCAGGATCTGCGTTTCGCCCAGCACCATCGAATCGAGCCCGGAGGCGACGCGGAAGGTGTGGCGCACGGCATCGTGCTGCGGCAGCATATATAAGTGGGGGCGCAGCTCGCTGTAATTGAGCTGGTGATAATCGGCCAGGAAATGCGCGCCCGCGTCGAGCGGGTTCGGCACATGGCTGGCCGCATACAGCTCGGTGCGGTTGCAGGTCGAGAGAATGGCCGCTTCGTCGTTGTCGCGCAGGTCGATGCGCTGGAACCAGGTGCGCGCCGCCATCACCGCCGAACCCAGATGCTCAGGCGCAAACGCCAGCTGTTCGCGAAGCGACACTGGAGCGGTGGTATGGTTGAGGCCGACGGCGAGCAGTTGCATTTCAGGGCTGTTGGGAATTCTTATGCCGACATTATAACGCCTTGTGCCCGCTCTTTGAGCAGTTCGCCTGTTTTCGTCCGGATGCGTGGGCGTCACCCGCCCAGTTTTTCCAGGCGATAACCATAACTGTAGACGGGCACGAGGCGGTAGCCGTGTTCCGGTTTCAGCTGCAGCTTGTTGCGCACGCGCGAGACGTGGGTATCCATGGTGCGCGAGGGCAGGGCCGTGTCGCGCTGCCACACGGCTTCGTGGATGTAGGCGCGCGACAGGGGGCGGCCCATGTTGCGGAAAAACAGCAGCGCCAGGGCGAATTCCTTGTGCGTCACGTCCAGCACTTCGCCATCCTTCAGCAGGCGGCCGGGGCGGGTTTCAAACGTGTAATGACCAAATTGCAAATACTCGGCGCCATTCTGCGCCGGGTAGGCCACGCGCAGCAGCGCCTGGGTGCGCAAGGTCAGTTCGCTGCGCCGCAAGGGCTTGATCATGTAGTCGTCGGCACCGGCCGTCATGCCGGCCACCACATCGTCTTCGCCCGAGCTGTTGGTCATAAACAACACAGGCGCCTTCGGCGCCAGTTTTTCCCGGGCACGGCGCAGTACTTCCGCGCCATCCAGATCGCTCACATGCCAGTCGAGGATGAGCATGTCGCAACTGTCCTTGCGCAGTTGCCCCAGCATTTCCTTGCCACTCTGAAACTCGTGGCAAGCGTGGCCGGCGGCGGTGAGCACCTGGCAGATCAGTTCTGCCTGACTATGGTCGCTATCGAGTACGGCAATTCGCATAATGGGCTGGAGTGTGTAGCAACAAACAGACGGTCCGCTCTGCTTATCGTAATGTTAAGGAATGCTCAAGTGAAATATAACAGAGATTGCAACTGTGTCCAGTGAAATCGGTGGTCACATTCTTTACGTTACACTTGTTCATCTACCCCCTACTAGCGGAGAAACGCGCATGGCAGACAAGAGCAGTACCGATTGGACCCTGATACCGGCCAGTCGTGCCGAAATCGAGCAAGTGCGCGAGCGTTGCCGGCGCCTGGTGCAGCGGCGTGCCGTGATGTCGGCGGGCGCCTCGGCCATTCCCATTCCCGGCATCGACCTGATGTCCGATGTCGGCTTGTTTTCCATGCTGATCAACGATATCAACCACGAATTCGGCCTGACGCCCGAACAGATCGAGCGCCTCAACCCGCAGTTCAAGCTGATGGCCTACCGCGCGGCGGTGGGCATGGGTGGCATGCTGGTGGGGAAGCTGGTGTCGCGCGAACTGATCCTCCAGCTGCTCAAGCGCAGTGGTGTCAAGATTGCCACCAAGCAGGTGGCGCGCTTTGTGCCGTTCGCCGGGCAGGCGGTGGCGGCGGTCATCGGCTACGCCGTGTTCCGCCAGATCGGCAACCAGCACGTGAATGCCTGCGCCGCGGTGGCGCAGGAGTTGCTCACGGTCAGGCCGGAGTAAAGACCTTAAGCGTCCGGCAGCACCACGTTGACGTCGAGTACCTCCAGGTTGCCCTGGCGGTCCAGCGAGATCTTGATGTCGTCGGCATTGACCTTGGTGTACTTGGAAATGACGGCGATCAATTCCTTGTGCAGGGCGGGCAGGAAGTCCGGACCACCGCGGCCGCTGCGTTCGCGGGCGATGATGATCTGCAGGCGTTCCTTGGCGGCGGTCGCCGTCTTCGGCTTGGGGGGGAACAGGAAAGAAAGCAAGGCCATATCACTTCGCCCCAAAAATGCGCTGGAGTAATCCAGGCTTTTCATAGTTGGTAAAGCGCAACTCGACCTCTTCGCCGAGGAAACGCGAGACCACGTCTTCATAGGCTTGCGCCACGTCCGTGCCCTTGAAATGGATGGCCGGATTGCCCTGGTTCGAGGCGGCCAGCACTTGTTCCGATTCCGGAATGATGCCCACCAGCGGGATGCGCAGGATTTCCTGCACGTCCTGGTAGGACAGCATTTCATCCGATTCCACGCGTTTCGGCGAGTAACGGGTGATCAGCAAATGTTCCTTGACCGGCTCGCCGCCCGTCTGCGCGCGGCGCGACTTGGCTTGCAGGATGCCCAGGATGCGGTCCGAATCGCGCACCGACGACACTTCCGGGTTGGTGACGATGATGGCTTCGTCGGCAAACGTCAGCGCCATCAGCGCGCCATGCTCGATGCCGGCCGGGGAATCGCAGATGATGAACTCGAAACCCATGTTGATCAGGTCGTTCAACACGCGTTCCACGCCTTCTTCCGACAAGGCATCCTTGTCGCGCGTCTGCGACGCGGGCAGGATGAACAGGTTGTCGCAGTGCTTGTCCTTGATCAGGGCCTGGTTCAGCGTGGCTTCCTTGTTGATCACATTGATCAGGTCGTAGACGACGCGGCGCTCGCAACCCATGATCAGGTCGAGGTTGCGCAGACCCACGTCAAAATCGAGCACGGCTGTCTTGTGGCCGCGCAGGGCCAGGCCAGTGGAAAAACTGGCGCTAGAGGTCGTCTTGCCGACACCGCCCTTGCCGGACGTCACAACAATAATTCTTGCCACAAATAATCCTTTTCAGATATCTCTTGAATTGTGCAGCTTAAGAGCGGTTCACGGGAGTGACCGGATTGACAGAGTGTATATCGATTCTGTCTCCAGCCAAACGAATTTGCGCCGGTCCGCGTGCCATTTCCGCCGGGAAACCATCCTCGAACGTGCGGTAGACGCCGGCGATCGACACCAGTTCAGGCTCCATGGCCAGCGCGAAAATGCGCGCCTGGGCATTGCCCGAGGCGCCGGCCAGCGCGCGGCCATACAGCGAGGAATACACATGGATGCTGCCGTCGGCGATGATTTCGGCGCCATTGTTCACCACGGCTGTGATGATCAGGTCGCAGCCGCGCGCATAAATGCGCTGGCCCGCCCGCACGGGCGTGTCGATCACCATCACTTGCGCTTCGGCGCCCGCCTGGGCGGCCGCCGTGGGCGTATCCTTGGGCGGCGCATCGTCGCGCGTCTTGCCGCTATCGAGGCTCAAGCCTTGCGCCAGAATGGCGTCCTGCATCTCGGCTGGCGCATTGCGCACGGCCACGGCATTCAAGCGGTACTTTTTCAGCAGGGCCACCAGTGAAGCCCAATCGACGGGCATGCCGCCAGGCGGCAAGTCGGCCACGTCCAGCACGGCCAGGTCATCTTCGAAAAAGTCCGCCACGCCTCCCGTCATGTCGCGCAAGGCGGCATCGAGTGCCTGCGTATCGGCGCTATGCACAATGGCGGAAACGGCGACGACGGTGGAAATCTTGATTTCGATAGGCTTCTGCGACGGGCTTTTGGACATAAACATTTATCAAAGTGAAACTGCGGCAGGCCAGATGTTCCGTACGGCAACAATGGAAGCAGTAAATTTCTTGCATTCTACTGCAAAAAAATCAGCATCAGGGGCCTGGCGCGTGCTATTCCGCAGTGCAACACCTACTTCATGTCAAAAAAAATGGGCGGCGCCCCGGAAAACCGCTGCGCCGCCCTGAAAGCAGCCCTGCATGCGGCCTGGGTCGGCTTATGTCATGCAGCCGCGCGCATCTGCTGAGCCGCCGCGACCATATTTTTTAAAGCCGCTTCCGTTTCCGCCCAGCCCCGCGTCTTCAGGCCGCAGTCCGGGTTCACCCATAAATTGGCTGGCGGAATGACGGCGCTGGCTTTTTGCAGCAAGCGCACCATGTCGAGAGTCGAGGGGACGCGCGGCGAGTGGATGTCGTACACGCCGGGGCCGATTTCGTTCTGATACCGGAACTGGCCCAAGTCCGTCAGTAATTCCATGTCCGAGCGGCTCGTCTCTAAGGTGATGACGTCGGCATCCATGGCGGCGATCTGCGGCAGGATGTTGTTGAACTCGGCATAGCACATGTGCGTGTGGATCTGCGTCGCGTCGCTGACGACGGACGCGGCGATGCGGAAGGCGCGCGTGGCCCAGTCCAGGTAGGCGTCCCACTGGCCGCGGCGCAGCGGCAAGCCTTCGCGGATGGCCGGTTCGTCGATCTGGATGATGCCGATGCCGGCCGTTTCCAGGTCTTGTACCTCGTCGCGGATGGCCAGGGCCAGCTGCAGCGCCGTGCTGGCGCGCGGCTGGTCGTCGCGCACGAACGACCATTGCAAGAGCGTGACGGGGCCCGTCAGCATGCCCTTCATGGGTTTATGCGTCAGGCTTTGCGCGTGCACCGTCCAGGCCACCGTCATGGCGGCCGGGCGCTGCACATCGCCGTAGAGGACGGGCGGTTTCACACAGCGCGAGCCGTACGATTGCACCCAGCCCAGGCGCGTGAAGGCGAACCCGTCCAGTTGCTCGCCGAAGTATTCGACCATGTCGTTGCGTTCCGCTTCGCCATGCACCAGCACGTCCAGGCCCAGCGCTTCCTGCCGCGCCACGGCGTGGGCGATTTCGGCGCGCATCTGCTGTTCATACTCGACGCTGGCCAGTTCGCCCCGTTGACGGCTGGCGCGGGCGGCGCGGATGGCCGCCGTCTGCGGGAAGGAGCCGATGGTCGTCGTCGGGAAGTCGGGCAGCTGGAAACGCGCGCGCTGCACGGCCTGGCGCAGCGGGAAGCTGGAATCGCGGCGGTCGACGGTGGGCGTGAGCGCTTGCAGGCGCTGCGTGACCGAGGCACGCTGGACGCGGGGGCTGGCGCGCCGCCCGGCGATGGCCAGGCGGGAACTGGCCAATGCGGCCAGCGTGGCGGCGTCGGACTGGCCTTCGAGCGCGCCCTTGAGAACGGCGATTTCCGACAGTTTTTCCGTGGCAAACGCCAGCCAGCTCTTGATTTCCCCGTCGAGCTCCGTTTCCGCTTCCAGGCTGAACGGCACGTGCAGCAGCGAGCACGACGGCGCCAGCCATAGCTGGCCGTTGCGCCTCGCTGCCAGCGGCTGCAGCACGGCCAGGGCCGCGTCGAGGTCGGTGCGCCAGATATTGCGCCCGTCGACGATGCCGATCGACAAGACTTTATGCTCGGGCAACCAGTCCGTCACGCTGATCAATTCATGCGGCGCGCGGATGCCGTCCACGTGCAGGCCGGCCACGGGCAGGCGGCAGGTCAGGCTGAGGTTTTCTTCCAGCGGCGAGAAATATGTGGCCAGCAAGATATTCACGCCCACCTGGTTCAGCTGCCAGTAGGTGCTCTCAACAGCGCTGCGCCAGGCGTTGGGCAAGTCCAGGCCCAAAATCGGTTCATCGAGCTGCACCCACGTCACGCCTTGCTGTTTCAGGCGGTCGAGCAGGGCGCCGTACACGGGCAGCAATTGTTCCAGCAGGGCCAGACGCTCGAAGCCCGGCGTCTTTTCCTTGCCCAGCCAGAGGAAGGTGAGGGGGCCGATCAGGGCCGCCTTGACCTGGTGGCCCAGTGCCTGCGCCTCGGCCACTTCCGCCAGCAGGCGCTCGCCAGCCAGCGAAAACTGCGTCTGCGGCGACAATTCGGGCACCAGGTAGTGGTAATTGGTGTCAAACCACTTGCTCATTTCCAGCGCGGCAGTGCCTGCGGCGTGTGCATGGCCGCAGTCCGCGTGTTGCGCCTGCGTTGCTTCACCGCGCGCCATCGTGAAATAGCGCGCCAGTGGCGATTGCTCCGGCGTAAAGTTGAAACGCGCCGGTTCGCAGCCCAGCAGCTGGATATGGCTGGCCACCTGGTCATACAAGGCGAAGTCGCCCACGGTGACGTAATCGAGCCCGGCATCGCGTTGCAAGGCCCAGTGGCGCGCACGCAATTGCTGGCCCGTCGCTTCCAGGGCCGCCTCGGACACCTCGCCACGCCAGTGGCGTTCCAGTGCCAGTTTCAGTTCACGCGCGGCGCCGATACGGGGAAAGCCAAGGATGTGGGTACGAATGGTCATGATGTCATCGAGATTTAATGTGAGTGCGCTAGAGTGTGCGGCAACTTGGTCTATAATCAAAACGAAACATTTTGCCGAATAACATGAAAATAATTCACGCACATCCCCCCATTTCCCGATGCTAGAAATTCGCCACCTGCGCACCCTGAGTGCCTTGCGTTCGTCCGGCAGCCTGGTGCGCGCCGCGCAGCTGCTCAATTTGACCCAGTCGGCGCTGTCGCACCAGATCCGCTTGCTCGAAGAGCGCTACAAGGCGCCCCTGTTCGAGCGCAAGTCGATGCCGATCGCGTTTACGGCCACGGGCAGCCGGCTGCTGGAGCTGGCCGACAAGCTGCTGCCCGAGATCGAGCTGGCCGAGCGCGACGTGGCGCGCCTGTCGCAAGGCGACAAGGGGCAGCTGCGCGTGGCGCTCGAATGCCATACCTGCTTCGACTGGCTGATGCCGGTGATGGATGCGTTCCGCCAGCGCTGGCCGGAAGTGGAGATCGACCTGGTATCGGGCTTTCACAGCGAACCGGCGGACTTGCTGCGCTCGGGCGAGGCCGATCTCGTGATCGGCTCGCCATATGGCCCCGATTTCACCGTGTTTCCCCTGTTCCGCTTTGAAATGCTGGTGGTGATGGCGCAGAAGCACCGGCTGCAGGCGCAGCGCCGGCTGGTGGCGGCTGACTTTACGGGCGAGACCCTGATCACCTATCCCGTGCCGGAAGAGCGCATCGACCTGATCCGCGAAGTGCTGCGGCCTGCCGGCATCGAGTTTGAGCGCCGCACGGCGGAACTGACGGTGGCCGTGCTGCAACTGGTGGCGAGCCGGCGCGGTATCGCCGCCTTGCCGAACTGGGCCATCAAGAATTATGTCGATTACGATTATGTGGTGGCGCGCCCGGTGGGCGAGCACGGCCTGTGGAGCGACTTGTACGTGTCCGTGCCGCAGCAGTTACAGGACAAGGCGTATGTGCGCGATTTCGTCAGCGTGATACGCGAGCAGTGTGCGGCCTCGCTCGACGGTATCAAGTTGTTGTCCTGATTAGTGTTGTATTGGAAACAAACCAACAGGAAAGCTTGATAAATATCAAGGTTTAGCAATGAACCACCGCTTACAGTTGAGCACTGTGCGGCGCAACATGGCGCTGCCTACTCTTTGGGGAGGAACACGATGTTTTCATTTTCCGAGCAATGGGCACTCGCCGGCAAGGCCGTGGTGGAAGCACAATGGATCAGCGCGCAAGCGTATGCCCAGGCCGCCGTCGACAGCGGCGCCAGCGTGCTGGATTTGCAGCTCGACGCGGCCCGCGCGGCGCTGGCGGCCGCTACGGTGGCGGGCAATCAGCTGCTGTCCGTGAAGGATACGCAAGCGCTGCTGGAACTGTCGCGCACGCAGTCGCAACTGGCCATTGAACGCATCGGTGCATATGGCCGCCAGGCAAAGGATATTGCTCAAGAAACCCAGGAGAAATTCGACACTGTGACAAAGGGTGAGTTTGCTGCATCGCGTCAAAAATTTGGCGAGCTGTTGCAGGTGGTAAAGCAAACGCCCGTGCCCCTGATTATTCCCTTCAATAATTTTCTAAAAACCACTTTCAGCGGCGCCGATGAAGGGTATGATAAAAATAAAAACACGCGTCCCGCTCGTCAAGCGTAGGCGCGTTGCGGCCCGGCAGCGGCTATCCGCCGCGCCAGGCCGCCCGCCGCCACCGCAGGGCAGGCCGCCATCGCTGCCGCCTGCGGTGTGGCGCTGGAACTGTGGCGTATGCCACGCTAGAATGAAACACAGCTTGCTGTGTCTTCCCGGATTCATTGGATTGTATTCGCACCTTCACTTTGGCCCTCGTGGCCTGCATATCGGAGAAATAAATGGATGATGTCGTAATCGTGGCCGCCGGCCGTACCGCAGTCGGCAAATTCGGTGGCAGTCTGGCCAAGATTCCTGCGTCCGAACTGGGCGCGCATGTAATCAAGGGCTTGCTGGCACAAACCGGCATTGACCCGAACCTGATCGGCGAAGCGATCCTGGGCCAGGTGCTGACGGCTGCCGTCGGCCAGAACGCCGCGCGCCAGGCTGTCATCAAGGCTGGCCTGCCCAGCTCCATCCCGGCATTCACCATCAACAAGGTATGCGGCAGCGGCCTGAAGGCCACGCACCTGGCGGCGCAAGCGATCAAATGCGGCGATGCCAACATCATCATCGCCGGCGGCCAGGAAAACATGAGCGCCTCGCCACACGCGATGAACGGCTCGCGCGACGGTTTCCGCATGGGCGACTTCAAGATGGTCGACACCATGATCGTCGACGGCCTGTGGGACGTGTACAACCAGTACCACATGGGCATCACGGCGGAAAATGTCGCCAAGAAATACGAAGTGACGCGCGCCGAGCAGGATGAGTTCGCGCTGCAGTCGCAACTGAAGGCGGAAGCGGCGCAAAAAGCGGGCAAGTTCAAGGATGAAATCCTGCCGCTGGAAATCGCCAACAAAAAAGGCACCGTGGTCTTCGACAGCGACGAATACATCAAGCCGGGCTCGACCCTGGAATCGCTGACCGGCCTGCGCCCTGCGTTCGCCAAGGACGGTACCGTCACCGCCGGCAATGCTTCCGGCCTGAACGATGGCGCCGCCGGCGTCATCATGATGTCCGCTGCGCAAGCGAAAGAACTGGGCTTGAAGCCGCTGGCACGCATCAAGGCCTACGCCTCGTCGGGCCTGGACCCGGCCGTCATGGGCATGGGCCCTGTCTCCGCTTCGCGTCTGTGCCTGAAAAAAGCCGGCTGGACGCATGAAGAGCTGGACTTGATGGAAATCAATGAAGCGTTTGCCGCGCAAGCGATTGCCGTCAACAAGGAAATGGGCTGGGATACCAGCAAGATCAACGTGAACGGCGGCGCGATTGCCATCGGCCATCCGATCGGCGCGTCCGGCGCGCGCATCCTGGTAACCCTGATCCACGAAATGATACGCCGCGACGCCAAGAAAGGCCTGGCCGCATTGTGCATCGGCGGCGGCATGGGTGTCGCTCTAGCGATCGAACGCGACTAAGTAGCTGGCACCGCCCCCAAGCTACTGCGCGGCGCGCTTTGCGGCCTGCGATGCTCACCGTGTTGAAACACGGTTGCGCTTCTTAGCCACAAATCATCGCCGCTCGCTACGCTTGGGTACGGTGCGGTTTGCCGCCGTGATGCAACGGTTGTGGACTGCCTTACCTAATTAATTAACTTTTTAGCAACAGAACGACACTGAGGGGATGAAAAATGGCAAGAGTTGCATTGGTAACCGGCGGCATGGGTGGTCTGGGCGAAGCGGTGTGTTTCAAACTGGCGGCGCTCGGTTATCGCGTGGTCACGACCTATTCTCCAGGCAATCAGAAGGTCGCGGACTGGCTGGCGACGACCAAGGACATGGGCTATGACTTCAAGGCGTATCCGTGCGACGTGGCCGACTATGATTCGGCCGCCGCCTGCGTGGCTGCCGTGGAAAAGGACATCGGTCCTGTCGACGTGCTGGTGAATAACGCCGGCATCACGCGCGACATGACGTTCAAGAAGATGGACAAGCCGAACTGGGATGCCGTGATGGGCACCAACCTCGACTCGGTTTTCAACATGACCAAGCCTGTCTGCGACGGCATGGTGGAACGCGGCTGGGGCCGCATCATCAATATCTCGTCCGTGAACGGCCAGAAGGGTGCCTTCGGCCAGACCAACTATTCGGCCGCGAAAGCCGGCATGCACGGTTTCACCAAGTCGCTGGCGCTGGAAGTGGCGCGCAAGAACGTCACCGTCAACACCATTTCGCCAGGCTACATCGGCACCAAGATGGTCATGGCAATTCCACAGGAAGTGCTCGACAGCAAAATCATCCCGCAAATTCCGATGGCGCGCCTGGGCAAGCCGGAAGAAGTGGCCGGTCTGGTGGCCTACCTGGCTTCTGATGAAGCCGCGTTCGTCACGGGCGCCAACATCTCGATCAACGGCGGCCAGCACATGTCGTAATCGTTGTTGAGGTAAAACCGAGAGACAGCTGCGGCTGTCTTTTTTTATGCTTGCGAGCAAAACAAGGGGAGTGCGGGATTTGCCTTAGAATCAGCATTTCTTCATCGCATCATTCTCCATGACCCTTGTTCCTGCCTTGCGCCGCGCGAGTGTGGCCGTCACCCTTTTCCTGGGCGCCAGCGCGGCCCAGGCCAGCGTCGCGTTCCACGTCACGGTGACTACCGAGCGCGTCAACAAGCCCGGCGTGAAAACCAGCCTGCCCGCGCGCGATACGCAGGACAGCGATGTCGTGCTGGGCGAACATTTCATCAGCGTGCGCGACGGCCATACCTTGTCCGTGCTCGATTTTGCCACGCGCCGCCGCTACATGATCGATACGGCGGCGTCCACCTACGACACGTATTCGCTGTTCGACGTGGCGGGTTCTCGCGCCGCCGAGCTGCACCACCGGCAGGGGATCGCCGGCATGTTGAAGGTGAGCGGCCTTGAACAGCACGCAACGCCGCCCGTGTATGAGGAACAAGCTTTGTCGGTGCTGGACAACAAGCGGCGAGGACCCTTGCTGCCACAAGTGCTCGACGGCGCCGTACTGTGGTCGCTCGATGAGCAACCCCTGCTGCGCCTGGATATTGCCGGCAGCCCCGTCAGCGGCGACGATGCCGCGGCGTTTGCCCAGTATGTGCGTTACACCTGGGGCGGCCACCCGCTGGTATTGAAAATGCTGGCCGACGGCAAGCGCATTCCAGCCGCATTCACCTTGCATCACCAGCAGATTGCTGGCAAAGTCGCGCGCCATTTCCGTATCAGTGCCATGACGGCGGGCGCGCCCGCCACGTATTCCCTGGCCGCCTACCGGCCCCGCCCGCTGGCGGCCGATGCGCCGGCGCTCGAACGCGTGCTGGCGCAGGCGGCGCGGTTGCCGCCGCTGGGACCGCAGGCCCACCCTGCGCTGCGGGCCGAAGCAGAGCGCCTGTTTGCGGCAGAAAAGCCCTTCGAGGCTTTTTTGAGCATGCTGGAAGATCATTTTTCCACGGGGGCGCTGGTCGACAAACTATCGCCGCAGCAGCAACTGGCGATGCAGGCGTGCCAGCCCATCCATGACTTGACGCGGGCACTGCTGGCCAAGGAAAAGGAAGGCATTCAGGCCGCGCTGGCCACCGTGCAGGGCTTGCGCCAGCAGCACGGCCTGGAGCAGCCGGTACTGGCTTTGTTTGAGGGAAATCTGCGCGCCAAGCTGGGGCAACGGCAGGCAGCGATGGCCTTGTATCTGCAAGTACTGCAGGCCAAGCCGCACATGGCGGCCGCGTACCAGGACCTGGGCGACGCGCTATACGCGCAATTCGATGCGCCGAACGCCTGGCGCAGCTGGGATGCGGGCCGGGCCATGGCGCCATCGCTACGGCAATTTCGCAAGGTCAACGATTTGGAGCGCAGCCTGTTGCACGACTACCCCGCCTTTTTTGCCGGCGGGGCGACGCTTGCGCCTGACGTTCAGCCCAGCACCAGCCGCCCGGCCAGCAGCACGAAGACGGTGGGCAGCACGAACTTGCCGTAAGGCGAAGGTTTACCGCGCAGGCGGCGCGCCAGGCGCGCGGCCAGCACGGCGTACAGGGCATCGAACAGCAAGCCCACCAGCACCAGGACCGTGCCCAGGCGCAGGTATTGCATGCCAACGTGCTCGCTGCCGGTGACGAATTGCGGCAGGAACATGCTGCAAAACAGCAGTGCCTTCGGATTGAGCAGATTCGTCAGGAAGCCGCGCACCAGGCTGGCGCGGGCGCCGTGCGCCGTGGCGGGGGCGGCTTCTTCCTGTGCCGTGCTTGTCGACAGGGCCGACTGCAGCAGGCGCAGTGCCAGGTACAGCAGATACGCGGCGCCCGCCCATTTGACCCACTGCAAGGCTTGCGGATGCGTGACCATCAATGCCGCCAGGCCCGCGCCCGACAGCGCCACGTGCACGGCGCGCGCGCCGGCGATGCCCAGCGCCGTCACCAGCGCCGTGGCCACGCCGCGCGCGGCGCCCGTCGCCAGCACCAGCGCCATGTCGGGGCCGGGTAATAAAAAGGCGCCGGTCAGTGCCAGCAGGTACATCAGGAAGGTAGAATCGGACATGGCGCAGCTCGGTTACAGGCAAAAAGTAAGGGCGGGAGCAACGGCAGTTTGCCGCATGCTCGCCGGGTCCCATTATGTTCTTGTCGCGATGAAATGTGCTTGCTTTTCCTGCCCTGCATGCCCTAGTATTCGGGTAGATTCCACTCCTATAAAAACAAAAAATAGATGAAAATTTCAGAAGTTAGCCTCGACGCCACCGATTTACAGATACTCAGGCTGTTGCAGGATGAAGGAAGGCTGTCCAACGCGCGCCTGGCCGAGCGCTTGAAGCTCAGTGAAACCCCCGTCTGGCGCCGCCTGCGCCGCCTGGAAGAGGAAGGCTTTATTACCGGCTACCAGGCTTTGCTCAACCGCAAGAAACTGGGCATCGGCCTGGTGGCATTTGTACGGGTCGTGTTTGCCAACCATGGCGGCGAGCAGCCGTCGCAGTTCGAGCAAGCGATCGCGACGATTCCCGAGATATTGTCGTGCCACAATGTGGCGGGCGAAGCCGATTATTTCCTGCAAGTGGTGGCGCGCGACCTGGAAGCGTATGGCGAATTTGTTTCGACGGTGTTGCGCCGCCTGCCCGGCGTGGCGGAAATCCAGTCCAGCCTGTCGATGCGCGAAATCAAGTCGTCGAACCGCCTGCCCTTGCTGCTGGCCTGAGGCGCCGGGGGCACACTATAATTGGGACAGTTGCCAGGAATCGTGCCTGGCGCCTGAAGCCATTCTAAGGACCGCCATGCCAGACTCCCTGTCGCCCCTGTTTCCCGCCCTGACGCCGAACCGGCACGGCATGCTGGCGGTCGATGACATCCATACCATTTACTGGGAAGAGTGCGGCAATCCCGACGGTATTCCCGTGCTGTTCCTGCATGGCGGCCCGGGCGCGGGTCTGTCGCCGCAGCACCGCCGTTTCTTCGATCCGCAGCGCTACCGCGTGATCCTGTTCGACCAGCGCGGCGCCGGCAAGTCCACGCCGCTGGGTGAATGGCGCAACAACACGACGCAGCTGCTGATCGACGATATCGAAGTGCTGCGCGCCCAGTTCGGCATCGATCAATGGCTGGTGTTTGGCGGCTCCTGGGGCTCGACCCTGGCGCTGGCGTATGGCCAGGCGCATCCGGCGGCTTGCCTCGGCTTCGTGCTGCGCGGCATCTTTTTGTGCACGCAGGCGGAAATCGACTGGTTCATCGAAGGCGTACGCTGGTTCTATCCGGAACTATACGCAGAATTTGCCGCGCCGATTCCGCCAGAGGAGCGCGGTGACTTGCTGGCAGCCTACGTGCAACGCATCCTCAGCAGCGACCCCGCCGTGTACTGGCCTGCCGCGCGCGCCTGGAGCCGCTTCGAGGGCCGCCGCGTGTACCTGATGCCACAGCCGGAAGATGCGCCGAACGATGCGCTGGACCTGGGCGTGGGCAGGCTCGAATCGCATTACATGGCCAATCTCGGTTTCTTCGAGGAAGACCAGCTGATCCGCAACATGGGGCGCATCGCGCACTTGCCGGCCGTCATCGTGCAGGGACGCTACGACGCCATCTGCCCGCCGCTGTCGGCCTACCGCCTGCAGCAGGCCTGGCCCGGCGCGCAGCTGGAGATGATACCGGACGCCGGTCATGGCGCGCTCGAGCATGGCATCGCTTCGGCGCTGGTGCGTGCCACCGAGCGCTTCGTCCCGGGGCGCGGCTTTGCATGACATTTCAACACGCCGGTTGGCAAAGCGGCCAGCCGGCGTGCGCCACCTGCTACACTAGCGCCTGTGCCGCCGCCTTCCGCGGGCGGCAGTGCGACCTTACCTTTTTTTACCCATGAACATACAGATCGGCGACATCGGCCATATCATCCAGCTGGCGATTGCGCCGGTTTTCCTGCTGACCGGCATCGGCACCATGCTGGTCGTGCTGACCAACCGCCTGGGCCGCATCATCGATCGCACGCGCGTGCTGGAAGACCGGCTCGACATCGGTTACAACGATTTCTATATGGATGAGTTAGATACGCTTTATACGCGTACCCATCTGATCAATTATTCGATCTCGCTGAGCACGGCCTGCGGTTTCTTTGTCTGCATCATCATCGCCATGCTGTTTCTGGGCGATATCATGAACCTGACGCTGGATAAGTACATCGCCGTGTTCTTCGTGCTGGCCGTGATCTGCCTGATCGGTTGCTTCACCTATCTGCTGCGCGAGATTTACCTGGCCGCCACCGCCCAGCGCATCCGGCGCCATATCCGCCCGCCCCGTTAAGCGGCGCGCCGGTTTACCCTACTATTGAAGAACGAGTCAAGCATGCACGATTACAAACGTCCCCCCACCCTGCACCGCTACGGCCAGCGCAGCGAACTCGAGCTGGCGCTGAGCCTGGGCCAGTTCCGCCTGATGCCGGCGGGCAATTGCCTGACCCTCAGCTTTTCGCAAGTGTGGGACAAGCACCTGTTCGACCTGTTCGCCCCGGCTGACGCCTGTTTGATCATCCATAACACGGAAGAATTCGGCGAACGCCTGCACCGCGCCGTGCAGCGCACCTTGCCCAGCTGGGCCGGCATCGACGGCGTCGTCGAATACGGCCAGCGCGCGGCCCTGGGCGCCGCTTTCACCAAGACGCGCGCCGAAGCGCCGGAGCAGGAATGGCTGTTCGCCTGGCGCTCGATGCAGCCGCAGGCCAGCCTGAACCCCGTCACGGTCAAACTGGGCAGTCTGGAAAACTTCGCGGAAATCCGCGACCGCGACACGTATCTGGCTTGATTTAGCCTGCCTTTTCCGCGTGCTGGCTGTCGATGCGGGCCAGCACGGCCGCCATCATGCGCTCGATATCGCCGCGTATCATGGTCGTGCCCAGCATGCCGGGCACATAGAAGCCCGGCATCAGCCGGCTGGAAAAGACGATGCGCGTGCCGCCCGTCTCGGGGATGGGGTACAAATTCCAGCGCGATTCGTAATGCCGCATGTCGCCGGAGATCAGGGCGATGTCGATGGAGGTCAACGGCGTCTCCGTGGCCCGCACCACCAGGTGGATGGCGTGGTTCATGAACAGGAAGCGCGCCATGCCCTGCTGCTCGATGATGACTTCATTGCCGTTGCGCGACAGTACGCGGCAGGAGCTGAGGTCGGGCACGAATTCATGCATGCGCTCGTACGTCGTCAAGGTTTTCCACACGGACGCCGGCGGCGCCTGCACGCTGCCGCTGGCATCGACTTCATACATGCGCTGCCCGTCGACCTCGATGCGCTTGACCTCGACCTTCAGCTTGTCCAGGCGTATCGCCTGTGCCAGCGCGGTCGCGGGGACGGCGCACAGCATCAGCAGGCAGAGGAAGAGTCGCTTCATGCCACCTAGCCTACGGGAAACTAGCGCCCGGCACAAGCTGTACCCGTCGCCGGCGGGCGCGTCCGGCGATTTAGAACTCCTGGTCTAGAGAAAGTCGCTGCGCTGGCCAGCAATGCTTGTTACCGTACGGCCTGCATACCACCATCTATCGGACCGACCATGACTGCCTATCCCCATCTGCTGGCCCCGCTCGACCTGGGTTTTACCTCTTTGCGCAACCGCGTCATCATGGGATCCATGCATACGGGCCTGGAAGACCGCTTCTATCATTATGGCAAGCTGGCCGCGTTTTACCGCGAACGGGCGCGCGGTGGCGTGGGGCTGATCGTCACTGGCGGCATCTCGCCGAACCGCCAGGGCTGGCTGCTGCCGTTCGGCGGTACCTTGAATTTCCTCGGCGACGTGCCGAATCACCGCAAGGTGACGCGCGCCGTGCACGAGGAGGGCGGCAAGATCGTCATGCAGATCCTGCATGCGGGCCGCTATGGCTATCAGCCGTTCGTCGTCTCGGCATCGGCCAAAAAATCGCCGATCTCGCCGTTCCGCCCGCGTCCCTTGAGCGAGCGGGGCATCGAGCGCACCATCTGCGACTACGTGCGCTGCGCGCGCCTGGCGCAAAAGGCCGGCTATGACGGCATCGAAGTGATGGGCAGCGAAGGCTATTTATTGAACCAGTTCCTCTGCGCGCGCACGAATCTGCGCCAGGACCGCTGGGGCGGCACGATCGAGAACCGCATGCGCCTGCCCGTGGAGATCGTGCGCCGCATCCGCGCCGCCGTCGGCCCCAACTTCATCATCATGTACCGCCATTCCCTGCTCGACCTGGTCGAGGGTGGCAACACCTGGGACGATGTGGTGACGGTGGCCAAGGCGCTGGAGCAGGCTGGCGTGACCATTCTCAATACGGGCTTCGGCTGGCATGAGGCAAGGGTGCCCACCATCGTCACCTCAGTGCCGCGCGCCGCCTTTGCCAGCGTGGCGGGCCGCTTGCGCCGCGAAGTCACCATTCCCGTGGTGGCCTCGAACCGCATCAACATGCCGCACGAAGCGAACGCCATCCTGGAGCGCGGTGACTGCGACCTGGTGTCGATGGCACGCCCTTTCCTGGCCGACCCTGACTTTGTCGCCAAGGCCGCTTCAGGCCGCGCCGACGAAATCAATACCTGCATCGGCTGCAACCAGGCCTGTCTCGACCACACCTTTGCCAACAAGCGCGCCAGCTGCCTGGTCAACCCGCGCGCCTGCCATGAAACGGAACTCGTGTACGCGAAAAAGGCCGTGCCGCGCCGGGTGGCCGTCGTCGGCGCCGGGCCGGCCGGCCTGTCGGCTGCCTGCGTGGCCGCCGAATGCGGGCACACAGTGACCCTGTTCGACAGCAGCGACAGCGTGGGCGGCCAGTTCAAGGTGGCCATGCAGATACCGGGCAAGGAAGAATTTACGGAAACCATCCGCTACTTTGCCCGCCGGCTGGCGCTGCTGGAAGTCAAGCTGCGCCTGGGGCAGCGCGTGACGCGCGAGCAATTGCTGGCCGGCGGCTATGACGACGTCATCGTCGCCACCGGCATCAAGGTGCGCCTGCCGGCCATTCCCGGCATCGAGCACCCGAAAGTGCTGTCATATCTGGACGTGCTGCAAGCCAAGAAACCCGTCGGCGCACGCGTGGCCATCATCGGCGCGGGCGGCATCGGCTTCGACGTGGGAGAGTATTTGCTGCACGACCCGGCGCACCCGCTGCCGCAATCCGTGGCGACGTGGGCGGGCGAGTGGGGGGTGGACTTGAATGCAGCGAGCGGCGGCGGCCTGGTGCCGCCCGTGGCGCCTGCGCCCGTGCGGCAGATTTTCCTGTTGCAGCGCAAGACGTCGAAAGTGGGCGCGGGCCTGGGCAAGACCTCGGGCTGGGTACACCGCGCGGCGCTGGCGAGAAACGGCGTGGCGATGCTGGCCGGCGTGAGCTATGACAAGATCGACGCGCAGGGCTTGCACATCACCGTGGGCGGCGAGCAGCGCCTGCTGGCGGTGGACAACGTGGTCATCTGCGCAGGCCAGGACAGCTTGACGGAACTCATGCCGCCCGTCGACAAGGAGGGCAAGCCCTTACAGGCGGGCGGCCCGCGCTTCCATAAAATCGGCGGCGCCGCGCTGGCGGCGGAACTCGATGCCAAGCGGGCCATACGGGAAGGGGCGGAGCTGGCCGCCAGCCTGTAAAAAGAAAGCCTGCCGGCTGGGAAGCGGGCAGGCTTGGCTTGCAGGACGGAAAGGGTGCTGGCTTAATGCCCGCCATGCCCCTTGCTGGCCGTCTCAAAACTCTGCAGCACGTGCTCGGCCATGCCATTCGCCAGTTCGTGCTCGCCAATGAAGACCTTGCCCGCGTTTTCCGCGCGCAGCAATTCCGCCTCTTCCTCGCTGTGCGTGCGCACCACCGTCAGGATGGCGGGGTTCAGCGCGCGCGCCGTCTCGATCATGGCGCGCACGTGGAAGGTGTCGGGCGTGGCGATGACGAGCATGGTGGCGTGCGTGATGTGCGCCTGGATTAATACCGCCGGTTCGCCCGCATTGCCGGCCACTGCCGGAATGCCCTGCTTGCGCAGCTGGTCGACGATTTCGCGGTTTTCCTCGGCCACGACAAAATGAATGCCACGCTCCATCAGGGCGGCGGCGATGCGCCGGCCCACGCGGCCATAGCCGACCAGCACGATCTGTCCCGACAGCTTTTCCTGCGGCACCGTCATCGGCAGCTCGGCCAGCGGGTCGGTGGTGCGTTCGAACTTGCGCGCAAAATCGCTGTTGCCGATCACGCGCAGCAGCGGCTTGGCCATGCTGAACACCAGCGGATTGAGGGCGATCGACAGGATGGCGCCGGCCAGGATCAGGCTTTGCCCTTCCTGCGGCATCAGGCCCAGGGAGAGGCCCAGGGCCGCCAGGATGAACGAGAATTCACCGATCTGCGCCAGGCTGGCCGAGACGATGATGGCGGTTTTTGGCGGATAGCGCAGGGCCATCACCAGCAAAAAGGCGGCGATCGACTTGCCGAAGATAATGATGGCGCACACGGCCAGCACCTGCAGCGGCTTGTCGATGAGGATATTCGGCTCGAACAGCATGCCGACGGAAACGAAGAACAGCACGGCAAACGCGTCGCGCAGGGGCAGCGACTCTTCCGCGGCGCGATGACTGAGTTCGGATTCGCGCAGCACCATGCCGGCGAAGAAGGCGCCCAGCGCGAACGACACGCCGAACAGTTTGGTGGAGGCGTAGGCGATGCCGACGGCGGCGGCGATCACGCACAGGGTAAACAGTTCGCGCGAACCGGTGCGCGCCACTTGCCACAAAATCCACGGGAACAGCTTGCGGCCCACCACCAGCATGAAGACGATGAAACCGGCTACTTGCCCCAGCGTCACGGCCAGGGTTTGCCACAGGCTGGTGGCCTCGGCATCCGGCGCGACCTTGCCACCGAGCACACCGGCGAACGCCGGCAGCAGCACCAGCACCAGCACGGTGACGAGGTCTTCCACCACCAGCCAGCCGACGGCGATGCGGCCATTGAGCGAGTCGAGGATGCCCCGTTCTTCCAGCGCGCGCAGCAGCACCACGGTACTGGCCACGGACAGGGCCAGGCCAAAGACCAGTCCGCCACCGAGGGTCCAGCCCCACCAGTGGGCCAGGCCCATGCCCATCGCCGTGGCGACGCCGATCTGCAGGACGGCGCCAGGTAGCGCAATCTTGCGCACGTCCCACAAATCGTCGATGGAAAAGTGCAGGCCGACACCAAACATCATCAGCATCACCCCGATCTCCGCCAATTGCCCGGCTATTTCCGCATTCGCCACAAAACCGGGCGTAGCCGGTCCGATGATGATGCCGGCAGCCAGATAGCCGACCAATGCCGGCAGTTTCAGACGCGCGGCGATGAAGCCGAAGATGAGGCCGAACCCGAGGGCGGCGGCGATGGTGGTGATCAGACTGATGTCATGGGGCATGCGTGGTGGGTTCCTTATGGCGACGTGCGGATGGAAAAAGAGGGTGTTCAGCGATTGAGTATAAACGCAACAAAGCTGCGGCTGGAATTTTCCTGCCGCTTTTTTTACAAAAAATTTGCGCTAAATCTTCGTCCAGATGGCCACGAACGCATGCTATCCACTGCGATCTGCGTCCAATTGAGGCAATCAGGCGCAGATCGCTCCCAACGCTTACACCTTGCGCACGACCACGCAGCCGATGGAATAGCCGGCGCCGAACGAGCAGATGACGCCCGTGGCGCCCGCCGCCATGTCATCCTGATAGGTATGGAAGGCGATGATGGAACCGGCCGACGAGGTGTTGGCGTAGGTATCGAGGATCACGGGCGCTTCGTTGGCTTCGGCGTCGCGGCCCAGGATCAGGCGCGCGATCAGCAGGTTCATGTTCAGGTTGGCCTGGTGCAGCCAGTAGCGGGAGACTTGCGCCACTTCCACGCCGGCCTTGGCCAGGGTCGCCTTGATCATCTCGGCCGCCATCGGGCACACTTCCTTGAAGACCTTGCGGCCTTGCTGGCGGAACAATTTGTCGGCCTTGCCTACGCCGGACTCGTCAAAACGGTTGAGGAAGCCGAAATTGTTGCGGATGGCGTTAGAGAAGCGTGTTTTGAGTTCCGTGCCGATGATCTCGAACTGGTGCGTAGAGACGGCCGTGTCCTTGGCTTCGACGATGATGGCGGTGCAGGCGTCGCCGAAAATGAAATGGCTGTCGCGGTCGCGCCAGTTCAGGTGGCCGCTGGTGATTTCGGGATTCAACACCAGTACGGCGCGTGCCTGGCCGCTTTGCACGGCGGCGACCGCTTGCTGGATGCCGAAGGTGGCGGACGAACACGCCACGTTCATGTCAAAACCATACCCGTCGATGCCCAGCGCATCCTGCACTTCCACCGCCATGGCGGGATAGGCGCGCTGCATATTGCTGCACGCCACCAGCACCATGTCGATGTCGGCCGGCGTGCGGCCGGCGCGCGCCAAGGCGTCACGCGCGGCGGCGACCGCCATTTCCGCCTGCAAGGACAGTTCGTCATCGCCCCGTTCCGGGATGCGCGAGACCATGCGCGCCGGATCGAGGATGCCTTCCTTTTCCATCACGAAGCGCGACTTGATGCCGGACGCCTTTTCGATGAAGGCCACGCTCGACAGCTCCAGCGCCGTCACCGTGCCTGCGGCGATCGCGTCGGCGTTGTCGGCATTGAACTTTTCCGCGTAAGCATTGAAGCAGATGACCAGCTCTTCGTTGGAGATCGAAAATGGCGGCGTGTACAGTCCGGTACCGCTGATGACGACTTGTTTCATGGTTAAACTTTCAAATTTGGCAATCGGCGCGCTGCCGATAAGTGAAGCAAATTTTACACAAACGGGCTCGACTGTAGAGAGTTTCGTGTTGCGCGACAGGGGGAAGTGTGGCGGAAGATTGATTTTTGTCGCGTGGACCGGTTATCGGGGGGGGCATGGCGCCCCCCTCTGTGCTGCTGGCGCTGCTGCTTACTTCTTCTGTTCTTTCTTGACGTCGGCCTGCACCACCAGCGGTTCTGCCTTGGCCAGCTGCACCGGTAAACCCTTCAGATGGTTCAGTGCCTGGTGCAATTGAAAATCGTCCTTGCTGCCAAATTCCAGCGGCTTGCGGGTCTTTTCCAGGGCGATGATGCGCAATTGCTCTTCCATCTCGTCGTTGACGGGGGCGGCCTTGGCGCCGTTGTTGGCACTACCTTGGTCGCGGTCGTTGCTCAGATGCTTGGTCAGATCCGCTTCGCGGATGCGCAAGCCGTTGAGGCCGTCGCCATCCGCATTTTCATCGACCAGCAGGTCGGGCACGATGCCCTTGGCCTGGATCGAGCGGCCGTTCGGCGTGTAGTAGCGGGCCGTTGTCAGCTTGACGGCCGTGTCGGCCGTCAGCTGGCGGATGGTTTGCACGGAACCCTTGCCGAAGGTTGGCGTGCCGATGATGGTGGCGCGCTTGTAATCCTGCAGGGCACCGGCGACGATTTCCGAGGCCGAGGCCGAGCCCGTGTTGACCAGCACCACCAGCGGCACTTTTTTGATAGCGGCCGGCAATTTCGCCAGCGCATCGCCTTCCGCACGGAAGGTATAGTATTCGGCGCGACCATAGAACACCTGTTTCGAGTCCGGCAGCTGGCCGTTGGTCGAGACGATGGCCGCGTCCTTCGGCAGGAAGGCGGCCGAGACGCCGATGGCGCCCTGCAGCACGCCGCCCGGATCGTTGCGCAGGTCCAGCACCATGCCCTTGATGTGCGGGTTTTGCTGATACAGGGCCGTGATCTGCGCAGCCATGTCGTCGACGGTCGGTTCCTGGAATTGCGATACGCGCAGCCAGGCGTAGCCCGGCTCGACCATCTTCGCCTTGACGCTCTTTTGATGGATTTCTTCGCGCGTGATGGTGAAGGCCAGCGGCTGCGGTTCATCCTTGCGGGCAATGGTCAGCGATACCTTGGTGCCTGGTTCGCCGCGCATGCGCTTGACGCTGTCGTCCAGGCTGACGCCTTTCACGGGCTGGCCATCGAGGCGGGTAATCAAATCGCCGGCCTTGATGCCGGCGCGATAGGCGGGTGAATCCTCGATGGGCGAGACGATCTTGATGTAGCCGTCTTCGCTCAGGCCAATTTCTATGCCCAGGCCGACGAACTTGCCTTCGGAACCTTCGCGCAGCTCGGCGTAGGCTTTCTTGTCGAGGTAGGCGGAATGGGGGTCGAGCGAGGCGACCATGCCGGAAATGGCGTCTTCCAGCAGTTTCTTGTCTTCCACCGGCTCGACGTAATCGGACTTGATCAGGCCAAACACATCGGCCAGCTGGCGCAGCTCTTCCAGCGGCAGGGGCGGCTCGACGGTCTTTTGCGCCATGGCCGAAAATTGCAGCGACACGGCGACGCCGGCCACCACGCCCAGGCCAATCAAGCCGGTATTTTTGAGTTTGCCCATCATTGCACCTTTGCAGCTAGCGTGTCTTGCACAAGCGCCAGTCCCCGTGGAGCGGCGCTTTCCTGAAAGTATAGACCTGAATCTCTGCCGGCGTGGGCCGGCCGTGGAAAAAGCGTGCCTGGGCCCAGTCTACGCGCGAAAGCGGGGCTGTCAGCTTGCCATATGTTGCGGTTTTGTATGCGATGTATAGTTACTCTTGAGGGGAGTAAGCATTTGTAAGAGTCGAAAAAAAGCGTGTGCGGCGGCCCTATAGTGGACTCGCATTCTCGACCCGAAGTGGTTTTGCCTGCGTCTGCGGACGCAGGCTTTTTTTTATCCGCGGGCTCAGGCTCATTTAGACTGGAGCTTCTTCCTTCCCAGCAGATAAAAAAAATGTTAACTGATTTACAGGCACGTATCTCGCTCAAAGCGCTGATTGAGAAGTATCTGAGGGGGCGCGATCCGGATGCCGGCCTGCTGATCGACATCGTTCAAGATCCGTCACGGCAAGTGCCGATTAGAGGTGTGCTCGACGATATCAGGCAGTTCAACAACACGCAGTTCACGCAACAGGAGCTGGCGCTGATCGACGAGCTGCTGTATCTGTATGGATAAACGGTTCATACGCTGTTCCAGCCCACGCCATGCTCGCCGGACTGGACAATGAAAGCCCCCTAGCCTAGCCGAACTGAGCGGCGATTCCCGGACAGTCGGGGGGCAAGGATGGCCAAATGGCATGCTCGCGTGCTACATTCCTGCAGCGCCTGGCGCGGCGGGCTATCCGCCCGCAGCTATCTGCCCGGTCTTTTTTGACATGCCCCATAAGGACAATCCGTGAATCGCTATCTCTTGAGCAGTCTGACCCTGACCCTGCTGGCTGCGTTTGCCCATGCCGCCGAACCCGTATCCGCCGCATCCTCCGTGGCCGCACCGACCGTGGCACCCAGTGTCCCACCTTCCGCACCTGCCGCCGCTGGTGTCGTCTCCGGCATCGACGTGCAGTACATCGACCCCGCCGTGCGCGTGCAGGACGATTTCTTTACCCATTTGAACGGCAAATGGCTGGCCACGGCCGAGATTCCCGCCGACAAGTCGAGCTGGGGTTCGTTCGCCAAGCTGCGCGATGACACGACGCCACAGTTGCGCGGCATCATCGAAGCCACGCAGCAGGACAAGCACAAGAAGGCCGGTTCCGAAGCGCAGAAAATCGGCGACCTGTACGCCAGCTACATGGATGAAGCCCGCCTCGACGCGCTGGGCGTGAAGCCGCTGGCCGGCGAACTGAACCGCATCCGCTCGCTGCGCGACAAGAAGGGCGTGCCTGCCCTGATCGCCCACCTGAGCCAGACGGGTGTGTCGACCCCGTATGCCGTGTATGTGGGCCAGGATGCGCGTGCCTCCACCAAATACGCCGCGTATGTGAGCCAAAGCGGCCTGGGCATGCCCGACCGCGACTACTACCTGGAAGCCAAGCAAGCTGGCGTGAAAGAAAAATACCAGGCGCACGTGGAAAAAATGCTGGCCATGGCCGGCGACAAGAACGCCGCCGCGCACGCCAAGGCGGTAGTGGCCCTGGAAACATCGCTGGCCGAAGTGCAATGGACCAAGGTCGAGAACCGCGACCCCGTGAAACGCTACAACAAGACCGACATCAACAAGCTCAATGACCTGACCCCCGGCTACGACCTGAAGTCCGGCCTGGCTGCCCTGGGCATCGCCAACAAGGTCGATTATGTCATCGTCAACCAGCCGAGCTACCTGGCCGGTTACAACAAGGTGCTCGCTAGCACCGACCTGGACACCCTGAAAGCGTATTTCGAATGGCAGTTGCTGCGCAGCTATGCCAGCTACCTGTCGAAAAATTTCGTCGACGAAAGCTTTGCCTTCTACGGCACGGTACTCAGTGGCGTGACGCAGAACCAGCCGCGCTGGAAGCGTGGCGTGGGCGCCGTCGAAGGCGTGCTGGGCGAAGCCGTCGGCAAACTGTATGTCGCGCAATATTTCCCTGCAGAGCGCAAGGCGCACATGCAGGAACTGGTGAAAAACGTGCTGGCCGCCTACAAGGACAGCATCGACACGCTGGACTGGATGAGCCCGGAAACCAAGAAAGAAGCGCAAGCCAAGCTGGCCAAGTTCACGCCGAAGATCGCCTATCCGAACAAATGGCGCGATTACACGAAGCTGCAAATCGTCCAGGGCGACCTGGTGGGCAACATGATGCGCGCCGCCAACTTTGGTTCCGCGCGCCAGGTGGCCAAGCTGGGCAAACCGATCGACCGCGAAGAGTGGGGCATGACGCCGCAGACGGTGAACGCCTATTACAGCTCGACGATGAATGAAATCGTCTTCCCCGCGTCCATCCTGCAGCCGCCGTTCTTCGACGCCAATGCGGACGACGCCGTCAACTATGGCGCCATCGGCGCCGTCATCGGCCATGAAATCAGCCACGGTTTCGACGACAAGGGCAGCCAGTCCGATGGCGACGGCAACCTGCGCGACTGGTGGACCCCGGCCGACCGCAAGAACTTCGCCGCCAAGGCCGATGCGCTGACCAAGCAGTACGATGGCTACAGCCCATTGCCGGGCTACAACGTCAACGGCGCGCTGACCCTGGGCGAGAACATCGCCGACAACTCGGGCGTGGCGATCGCGTACAAGGCCTATAAAATCTCGCTGGGCGGCAAGCCGGCGCCCGTGCTCGATGGCTTGACGGGCGACCAGCGCTTCTACATGGGCTTTGGCCAGGTGTGGCGCAGCAAGATGCGCGAAGCGCAGCAAATCGTGCAGATCAAGACCGATCCGCATTCGCCGGGCCAGTACCGCGCGAATGGCACCATGGTCAACCAGCCTGGCTTCTATGAAGCGTTTGGCGTGAAACCGGGCGACAAGATGTATGTGGCGCCGGAAAACCGCGTGATTATCTGGTAAACGTCATTTAGCCAGGTAGGTCGGATTAGCGCGCAAGCGCGTAATCCGACGATACAGCCTGTGCCAACAATGTTGTCGGCTTACGCCCTCCAGGCTAAGCCGACCTACGTCATGTAAACGTTATCTTGTCACAACAAAAAAGACCACCTCGCGTGGTCTTTTTTACATTCTGGCCAAAGTTCTTTCTGTCATTTCAGCCGGTATGCTACAGTCAAAAACCGGGCCAGAAGCCCTGGGCCTTCTGACCCTTATATTCCACACAATATAATATAGAGGACAACCGTGAATCGTTATTTGTTAAGTGCATTGACCCTGAGTTTGCTGGCCGGCGTGTCCGGCATGGCTGGCGCCGCTGATTCTGCCAAGAAAGCCGCTGCTGCTCCCGCCACGGCCGTCGCCGCTGCCGCGCTGACGTCCGGCATCGCCGTCGAATACGTCGACCCTGCCGTGCGCGCGCAGGACGACCTGTTCCAGCACCTGAATGGCAAATGGCTGGCGGAAACCGTGATTCCTGCCGACAAGTCGAGCTGGGGCAGCTTTGCCAAGCTGGCCGACGATACGCAAACGCAGCTGCGTGGCATCGTCGAAGGCGCCAGCGCCGACAAGGCCCGCGCGGCCGGCTCGAACGCCCAGAAAATCGGTGATTTTTATAACAGCTTCATGGATGAAGCCAAGCTGGAAAGCCTGGGCCTGACGCCCTTGAACGCGGAGCTGGCGAAGATTGCCGCACTGCAGGACAAGGCGGAATTGCCGGCCGTGATCGCCCACTTCAGCAAGCTGGGCGTGACCTCGCCGTACGATTTCGGTATCCATCAGGACGCCAAGGATTCCACCAAATACGTGGCCGACATCGTGCAAAGCGGCCTGGGCTTGCCTGACCGCGATTACTACCTGGAAGCAGGCAAGGCCGATACGCGCGCCAAATACCTGGCCCACGTGGAAAAAATGCTCAGCCTGGCCGGCGATGCGAATGCTGCCGCGAATGCGAAAGCCATTGTGGCGCTGGAAACGGATCTGGCCAAGGCGCAATGGAGCAATGTGCAGAACCGCGACCCCGTCAAGACCTACAACAAGGTCGAGCTGGCGAAGCTGGCCGCCATGGCGCCAGGCTATGACTGGGCCCGCTACCTGAAGGACACGGGCATCGCCGGCAAGGTCAACTACGTGATCGTCAGCCAGCCCAGCTACTTGAAAGGCTTTGCCGAGATCGCCAACAAGACGCCGCTGGAGACATGGAAAGCGTACTTCCAGTGGCACTTGCTGCACGCCAACGCCGGTTACCTGCCGAAAGCGTATGTCGATGAAAACTTTGCCTTCTATGGCACCACCCTGACGGGCGTGACGGAAATGCGTCCGCGCTGGAAGCGTGGCGTGGGCGCCGTCGAAGGCGCGCTGGGCGAAGCCGTGGGCCAGTTGTACGTTGAGCAATATTTCCCGGCCGAGCGCAAGGTGCGCATGGAAGCGCTGGTGAAAAACCTGATGACGGCCTACAAGCAAAGCATCGACAAGCTCGACTGGATGAGCCCTGTCACCAAGAAACAGGCGCAGATCAAGCTGGCCAAGTTCACCACCAAGATCGGCTACCCGAACAAATGGCGCGATTACTCGGGCCTGACGGTGGCGCCGGACGACCTGGTTGGCAACATCCAGCGTTCGCACTTGCTCAACTACAACCGCGAATTGAACAAGCTGGGCCAGCCTATCGACCGCGACGAGTGGGGCATGACGCCACAGACCGTAAACGCCTATTACAACCCGGAACTGAACGAAATCGTCTTCCCGGCCGCCATCCTGCAAGCGCCGTTCTTCGACGCCAAGGCGGACGACGCCGTTAACTATGGCGCCATCGGCGGCGTGATCGGCCATGAAATCAGCCACGGTTTCGATGACCAGGGCGCCCAGTACGACGGCGACGGCAACCTGCGCGACTGGTGGACCAAGGCCGACCATAAAAACTTCGCCAAGAAAACCAAGCAGCTGGTGGCGCAGTACAACAGCTTCAGCCCCGTCCCTGGCCATTTCGTCAACGGCGAACTGACCCTGGGCGAGAACATCGCCGACAATTCCGGCGTGGCGATCGCCTATAAAGCGTACAAATTGTCGCTGAATGGCAAGCAAGCCCCCGTCATCGACGGTTTCACGGGCGAGCAGCGTTTCTATGCGGGCTTTGCCCAGGTCTGGCGCATGAAGATGCGTGAAGCGCAGCAACTGGTCTTGCTGAAAACGGACCCGCACTCGCCAGGCCAGTTCCGCGCCAACGGCACCATGCGCAACCAGCCCGGCTTCTACCAGGCCTTCGACGTGAAACCGGGCGACAAGATGTATTTGCCACCGAAAGACCGCGTCATCATGTGGTAAACCATTTTTTCGGCTGGACAGAAATATGGTAGCAATGCCGCCCGGTTCGCGCCGGGCGGCATTTTTTTTGCTTGCTTGCCAGCCGTATACCGCGAAGTGTTGCGTGCGTCGCCGGTGATTTTCCTTGCTCGTTGACAACGAAGTTTGAAGCGCCTATATCTGGATGAAAACAATAATAGACCTGTATAACGCCCCGTGTGTCATCAAAAAGGAAACATTGTGAGAGACATATTTCGCACGAGCCAAGCCCGTTTTATCACCCTGTTCAGTCTTGTTTTTGTGGTGTTGCTGGTCATGACCCTGGCCGTCATCCATTTTTTCGTCACGCCGGATTTGAAACGCACCGAGGGCATGGTGGTCGGTTTTGACGTCAGCAAAATTTCCACCAGGATTACCGAGCAGTTGCGACAGGTGGAGGCGCAGCAGCGCAGCATCACCCAGACGGTGGCGCTGATGGACAGCGCGGCGATCGATGTCCTGCTGCCGGGACTGGTCGACCAGTATTCCGACCCGAATGTGTTTGGCGGCGGCATCTGGCCACTGCCGAAAAAGCGCGATCCCGAGCGCGACAAGTTCAGCACCTTTTTCGCCCGCGATGCGTCCAACAAACTGGTCGTCAACACCCACTGGAACTCGCCGGAGTCGTTGAAGTACTTCGAGCAGAGCTGGTATCTGGGCGGGCTCAAGTCTGCCAAGGGCCATTGCGACTGGGCCAAGGCCTACAAGGACGACGCCAGTGCGCAGCCGCGCACCAACTGCGCCATGCCGATCTACAAGGACAACGAGTTGTACGGCGTTTCCACCATCGATGTCACGCTGGGCTTTTTCAACCGCCTGGTGGCCGACATGGAGAAAACGATCCACGGCCAGATCCTGATCGTCGAACGCGACGGCAAGATCATCAGCAACAGTACGTATATCAAGGACGAGATCGTACTCAAGAAAGTCGAGGATCTGGCGTCCAGTTCGCCGATGGTGGCGGAAATCGGCCGCCTGCTGCCCAAGCTCGATGCGCAGGGCGTGGCCGAATCGGAGTATCGCAGCGACGGCACGCACCACACGCTGTTTCTGAAGGCGATACCGGGCAGTCCGTGGGTGCTGGCGACCGGTTTGCCGACCAGCCAGCTGACCGAGCAAAGCGACCGCATCTTGAGCAAGCTGGGCATGGTGCAGATCCCCATCGCCCTGCTGCTGCTGGCCATGTTCATCGGCAGCGTCCGCCTGTTCATGGGACGCCTGGGCGTACTCAAGAGCAATATCGATGCGCTGTCGGCCGGCGACGCCGACCTGACGCGGCGCCTGCCGGGCGGCGGCGGCAGCGAGTTCAACGATGTGGCCGGCAGCTTCAACGCCTTCATCGAGCGGCTGCAGCAGATGATGCGCGAAATCGGCACCAGCACGGCGTCGATCGCGCTCGCTTCGCGAGAAATCGCCAGCGGCAACCAGGATCTGTCGGCACGCACCGAAAGCCAGGCCAGCGCGCTCGAGCAGACCGCCGCGTCGATGGAAGAGTTGACCGGCACCGTCAGGCAGAACGTCAGCAGCGGCCAGGAGGCCAACCGGCTGGCGCTGGACGCCTCGAAGGTGGCGGCGCGGGGCGGCGCGGTGGTGACGCAGGTGGTCGAGACGATGGGCGCGATCGAACACTCGTCGAAGAAAATCGCCGACATTATCAGCGTCATCGACGGGATCGCGTTCCAGACCAACATCCTGGCGTTGAACGCGGCCGTCGAGGCGGCCCGGGCCGGCGAACAGGGCCGCGGCTTTGCCGTGGTGGCGTCCGAGGTGCGCAACCTGGCGCACCGCTCGGCTACGGCGGCCAAGGAGATCGGCGCGCTGATCGTTGAATCGGTGCACAACGTCAACGCCGGTACCAAGCTGGTCGACCAGGCTGGCGCCACCATGCACGAGATCGTCGCCGGCACCGACAAGGTTGCCAACATCATCGGCGAGATCCTGCTGGCCAGCCAGGAGCAGGAAACGGGCATCGGCCAGGTCAACCAGGCCATCGTTCAGCTCGACGACACCACCCAGCAAAATGCCGCGCTGGTGGAGCAGGCGGCAGCGGCAGCCCATTCGATGCAGGAGCAGACGGCCAAGCTCGAACAGATCATCGGCGCATTCAAGCTGTAGCGCGCCGCGCACGGACATTAAAAAGCCGCCCGGTTCAGTTTGAACCGGGCGGCTTTTTCACATCTGAAGCAACCCTGGGGCCGCTTCAACGCGCCGCCTGAAGCGGCATCGCGCTTATTTCGTGGCTTCTTGCGCTGGTGCGCCAGCGCCGTCAGCGGCTGCGGCCGGTGCCGGCACTTCCGGTTCCTTGAACTTGCCGCCCGAAGCGTTGGCAATGTAGACGACGGCGCGCGCCACTTCTACATCGTCGAGGTCGGGATTGCCGCCCTTGGCCGGCATCGCGCGCAAGCCTTCGATGGCGTGTTTCAGGACCGTATCGTAGCCCTGGGCCAGACGGGCCGACCAGCTGCCCGCATCGCCAAACTTCGGTGCTCCGGCCACGCCGGCGCCATGGCAAGCCACGCAGGTCGCCGTGTACACGGCTTCGCCGCTTTGCAGCACCTTCGGACCGCTGGCATCCTTGAAGGTAAAGCCGGCGTTGGCGACGGGGCTCAGGCGCTCGGCAATGGCTTCCGGCGACTGGCTTTCCGTGCCGGCGCCTGTCAGTTTTTGCGCCGTGACGAACTGCACCAGCAGGATGATGCCGATGACGGTGACGAGGAAGAAGCCAGCTACGGCGGCAAGCAATTGCTTAGGCGTTTTGATCGCTGATTGTTGTTCGTTATGTGCGTCGCTCATGATGTCCTTAGTCCAGATTTGAAACTGATGGCCGTGTAAGGTAGCATTTTTACATGCTTGGATGTAAACCTTTGTGAAACCCACAATTATAGGCACAAAAATTGAGCAGCGACATGCAATTGCCAGCGATACGACAGTTTCCGTAGACGTAGGTAAAGAAAAACGGTATCCTTCGCATCACTTCAGAAATTCCCCCTACGCGGCTGTAGCTCAGTGGATAGAGTATTGGCCTCCGAAGCCAAGGGTCGTGGGTTCGATCCCCGCCAGCCGCACCAGACAAATCAAGACTCCGTGTTATCCAGCCGGCATTGCCATGCGGCTGCATGCTGTATCCCCCACTATTACTTCAGCAAGCCTGGCAAGGCCTGTATCGCTGCTTGCCAGCTTGCCGGGGATGCCATGTGCGCAGTCCTCCCGGAAACACCCCTGACGCCCCTGCCGTTGTCGCTTTGCACCCGCCAAAGTTGCCCAGCCACCGATATCAAAATTGATATCGAAACACTGGAAAAATTGATTGGAGAGATTATCGTCCAGCCCCTAAGATAAACGCCGAGCATGCGCACGACATGCAAGCGGTACAACAATATCAATACAATATCTGGAGATTCATGATGCGCCACGCCACCGGTCCGCTCGCGGCCACTTCCCCTCGTCCATTCACTTTGAAGGCAGCCGTTGCGGCATTGGCCGGTATCGGCCTGCTGAGCACGGCTTCGGTCTGGGCGCAGGAGGCCGTGGTGGCCGATGCCAGTGCCGAGCCTGCGGCGGAAGTGTCTGTCGTGACCGTCAGCGGCGTGCGCCGCTCGGCGCAAAACTCGCAGCAGATCAAGATGCGCTCGGACCAGGTCATCGATTCCATCGTGGCCGACGACATCGGCAAATTCCCTGACAACAACGTGGCCGAAACCCTGGCGCGCATTTCCGGCATCCAGATCCGCCGCGATTCGGGCGAAGCGAGCGCCGTCATGATCCGTGGCTTGCGCGATGTCACGACCCTGCTCAATGGCCGCGAACTGTTCACCACCACGGGCCGCTACGTCAACCTGGCCGACATTCCCGCCACCATGCTGCAGCGCGTGGACGTGTACAAGTCGCAGGGCGCGGACCAGGTCGAAGGCGGCGTGGCCGGCATCATCGACGTGCGCACGAATCGCCCGTTCGACTTCAAGGAATTTACCGCCAGCGTCAACACACGCGCCGTCTACAGCGACAAGTCGAAAGCCACCGACCCGAACATCAGCGGCATGCTGTCGAATCGCTGGAAGACGGGCATCGGCGAAGTGGGCGCGCTGCTGGGTTTGTCGCAGCAGCAGCACCGTTACCATGAAGAACGCGCGTTCAGTACGGCACCCGTGGATAAAAGTTTCCTGTCGCCGGGCTTGACGGGGCCGGACCAGGTGGGCTTGCTGCCGATCAAGGGCGACCGCCGCCGCAGCACCGCCAATGCCGTGCTGCAGTGGCGTCCGAACGCCGACGTCGAGCTGTACGCTGAAGGCATGGCCACGCGTTTCCTGCTCGATGCCGAATCCGATTACTTCGTCGGCTTGCCATGGTGGGGCACGCCCGTCTCGGCCACCAAGATTGCCGGCAGCAACCAGCTGCAAACGCTGACCTCCAAAAACGTCAACACCATCATGTCGACGCAGGCGAACAAGAACCAGACGAAGACGCATCAGTTTGCCGTCGGCGGCTTATGGGATATCAATCCGGAATGGCGTTTTACGTCGGAAGTGGCCAGCACCAAAAGCAGCTATACCTGGCGCAACCCGATTCTCGATGCGATCACCGTCGTGCCGAACGCCAGCATCAATACCAACCGGAACGGCACCTTGCACGTCGACTACACGGGCATCGATCTGCAAGACCCGTCGAACTACTATCTGAAGGGCTTTTTCGACCGCTATGGCCGGGATCAAGGCAGCTCGAACGATGTGCGCGCCGACCTGGCGTACACGCCGAGTGCCGGCGGCTTCTTCAAGGAAATCAGCGTCGGCCTGCGCGGCGTGAAGCGCGAAGCCGAATCGATCAAGAGCTTCGAGGGCAATGCGGAAGCACCGGACGTGTCCGGCGCGGCGTTTCCGTTCAGCCGCCAGAGCGTGACGTCGATTCCCGGTTTGAATTGCCTGTCGGAACCGATGTCCAGCGGCGGTCCCGACTATGGCTTGAAGCAGTGGTACACGCCGTGCGCCAGCTTCCTGCTCAATAACACGGGTACGGTGCGCCAAGCCGTCACGGGCAGCAGCGCGGCGCGGGCCATGGACCCTGGCTCCTTCTTCAAGGATACGGAAAAGACGTATTCCATCTATACCAAGGCGAAGATCGCCTTCAAGCTGGGCGCCTACCCCGTCGACGGCACTCTGGGCGTGCGCGTCGTGCGCACCGAGCAAAGCCTGCAAGGTAATACTTCCGAGGATGGCGTGTACACGCCCGTCATCAGCGACACGGCCAGCACCGACGTGCTGCCCAGCGTAGCCCTGAAAATCAAGCTGCGCGCCGACCTGGTCGGCCGCTTCGCCGCGGGCCGCACCATCAGCCGCCCCGGCTTTGCACAGCTGAACCCGGGCGTGGCCCTGGTCAACTCGACGGAAACGGTGAAGGCGACGGGCGCGGGCGGCAATCCGAATTTGAAACCGGTGACGGGCGACAATGTCGACGCCGCACTGGAATGGTATTTCGCGCCGGCTGGTTCCGTGACGGCTACCGTGTTCCACCATAAGTTCGACGGCTATATCCAGCAACGCATTGCCAGCGAAACCATCGCCGGCAAGACCTATGACGTGGACCGCCCGTACAACACGGCCGCCGGCAAGCTGCAGGGCCTGGAAATTGGCTACCAGCAGTTTTATGACGGCTTGCCGGGTATGTTGAGCGGCCTGGGCTTGCAGGCGAACGGCACCTACATGAGCGGCAGCACCGACGACGAGACGGGCAGCCATGCCATCACGGGCGTGTCGCGCTATGCCTACAACCTGGTCGTGCTGTACGAAAAAGATGCGTGGTCGGGCCGCCTGGCTTACAACTGGCGCTCGAAATTCATCGACAGCTACAAGCAGGGCGGCCCCGGCCTGGACTTGAAAGTGGCGCCGACGGCCCAGCTTGACGGTTCGCTGTCATACAAGATCAACGAGCAGTTCACCGTGACCCTCGACGGGAATAACTTGCTCGACACCAAGTTCAAGGATTACTGGAACGAGCCGGGCGTGTATCCGCGCGATACGCGCCGCTATGACCGCACGGTAGGCTTATCCCTGCGCTGGAAAATGTAAGTTGGTCGCACAGTAAACATCAAGGGCGTTGCCAAGGTTTCGGCCGGCAGCGCCCCTTGCGTTGCAGTTGGGCAGTCAGACACGATTCATCATCAAAAGAATGGACGGAAAGCATGGAGACGCAAAAATTATCCACCGTTGAAAAGGTCGGCTTCGGCGCGGGCGACATGGCGCTCAATGTCGTCATCTCGTCGATGATGCTGATCATCACCTTTTTCTATACCGATATCTATGGCTTGAAAACCACGGACCTGGCCCTGCTGTTCGTGGCCGTCAAAGTGGTGGGCGCCATCGCCGACCTCGTCATGGGGCAGATTACCGACCGCTACAGCTTTGCTTCGGGCCGCTACCGCCCGTATCTGCTGTGGCTGGCCGTGCCGTTCGGCGTCAGCGTGTTTTTTGTGTTCACCACGCCGGAATGGGGCTATGACGCCAAATTGATCTGGGCGTATTCGACGTATATCCTGATGACCATCATGACGGCCGGCGTGGGCATCCCCTACATCTCGCTGATCAGCGGCCTGACCAGCGATCCGCACGAGCGCCTGTCGGCCAATGGCTACCGCCTGTTCTTTGCCAAGATCGGCGCCTTCATGGTGACCATCGTCGTGCCGATCCTGTCGCAGCGCTGGGGCGGCGGCAACCCGGCCGTCGGCTACCAGGCGGCCATGGCCGTGATGGCGGTGATGGGCGTGGCCCTGTTCCTGTTCTGCTATTTCACCACTACCGAGCGCGTCGTGCACGTGGTGGAAAAACAGTCGTTGCTGGAACAATTGAAGGTGCTGCTGCAGAACGACCAGTGGCTGGTGCTGTGCGGCGTGTGCGTCACGGGCACGGTCGGCTACGTGGTGCGCGGCTCCGTCGCCATTTATTATGCGAAGTACTATCTGGGTGGCAGCACGGAAACGGTGGCCGCCTTTCTGACCACGGGCGTGGTGGCGGCCATCCTGGCCATGATCGCCTCGACCTGGATCACCAAGTTTTATTGCAAGGTCAAGCTGTTTCGCTACTCGCAAATCGGCGTCGCGCTGATCAGCCTGGCGATCTACTTTTTTGTGACGCCGAGCGACACCGTGATGGCCTTCGCCCTGTATTTCCTGCTGTCCTTTGTGGTGGATTTGCACGCGCCCGTGTTCTGGTCGGCGATTGCCGAAACCATCGATTATGGTCAAGTCAAGACGGGCAAGCGCGTCTCCGGTTTCGCCTTTGGCGGCATCTCCGTCTGCCAGAAAGCGGGCATGGCCGTGGCGGGCTTTTTGGTCGGCATGCTGCTGTCGTACTTCGACTACCAGCCCAACCATGAGCAAACGCAATTCGCCCTGAACGGCATCGCCCTGATGCTGTCGATCATCCCCGGCTTTTTTCACTTGCTGATGGGCCTGCTGATGTTCAAGTACCGCATCAGCGATGACTATTACCGTGGCGTAAAAGTGGAAATGCACAAGCGTGGCTTTGTCGCCGCGTAAGAATAACTGAATGGAGCAAGCAACATGGAAGACGTCTTGAAACCGCTGATCGAACAACGCGCCGACCCGCATATCTACCGCCACAGCGACGGTTACTATTACTTTACGGCGTCCGTGCCCCAGTACGACCGCATCGAGCTGCGCCGCGCCGACAGCATCGCCGGCCTGGCCGGCGCGCCAGCGGTCGACGTGTGGCACAAGCCGGAAACGGGGCCGTACAGCGAGCTGGTGTGGGCGCCCGAGCTGCACTTCAACCAGGGCGCCTGGTATGTGTATTTCGCCGCCGCACCGAGCCGCGAAATCAAAGGTAAATTGTTCCAGCACCGCATGTATGCGATCCGCAATACCAGCGCCAATCCACTCGAAGGCGAGTGGGAATTCATGGGGCCGATCGACACGGGCATCGACACCTTCTGCCTGGACGCCACCACTTTTACGCACAATGGCGTGCTGTACTACCTGTGGGCGCAGAAAGATGTGGCCATCGAGGGCAATTCCAACCTGTACCTCGCGCCGATGGCCACGCCATGGCAGCTGGCCGGTCCGCCCGTGATGCTGAGCAAACCCGAATTCGATTGGGAAATTCGCGGCTTCTGGGTCAACGAGGGGCCGTCCGTGCTGAAGCGCAACGGCAAGATTTTCATCAGCTATTCGGCCAGTGCCACCGATGAAAACTACGCCATGGGCTTGCTATGGGCCAACGAGTCCGCCGACTTGCTCGATCCGGCGGCGTGGACGAAGTCGCCCGAGCCCGTGTTTGCCACCTGCTACGAGCACGGCATCTACGGCCCTGGCCACAACAGCTTTACCACGGCCGAGGATGGCGACGGTGTGTTGCTGGTGTACCATGCCCGCACCTACACGGAAATCGTCGGCGACCCGCTGTGGAACCCGGATCGCCACACGTTTGTCAAACCGCTGCGCTGGGATGCGCAAGGCATGCCCGTGTTTGGCCGCTCATCGACCCTGTAACATTCCGGACCCGACGCCATGACCCCAGTTGATACTGTTTCAGTGACGCAAGCGCCGTTCGGCATCCTGCCCGACGGCCAGCCCGTGACGGTCTTTACCCTGACGAACCGCCAGGGCATGCAAGTGAAGGTGCTCGACTTTGGCGCCATCATCAGCGCAATCCACGTGCCCGACCGCGACGGCACTTTTGCCGACGTGGTGCTGGGTTTCGAGCGCATCGAGCCCTACCTGGCCAATAGCGCTTTCCTGGGCGCCGTCATCGGCCGCTTTGGCAACCGTATCGCGCAGGGGCGTTTTAGTCTGGATGGCAAGGATTACCAGTTGGCCGTCAACAATGCGCCGAATCACCTGCATGGCGGCAATCAGGGCTTTCACCAGGTCATGTGGCAGGCCGCGCCGTTCACGAAGGATGACGCCGTGGGCATCACGTTCACGCGCAGCAGCCCGGACGGCGAAGATGGCTACCCGGGCAAGCTCGACGTGACGCTGACCTATGAACTGGACGACGACAACGCGCTGAGCCTGCGCTACCACGCCGTGACGGACCAGGCCACACCCGTCAACCTGACCAACCACAGCTATTTCAACCTGGCGGGGCAGGGCAGTATCCTTGGCCACGAGGTAACGATCAACGCGGACCGCTATCTGCCCGTCGATGCGGGATCGATACCCACGGGCGAACTGGCGGACGTGACCGGCACGCCGTTCGACTTGCGCCAGAGTACCGTCATCGGCGACAGCATCGATGTGCCGCATGAACAGCTGCGCATCGGGCGCGGTTACGACCATAACTTTGTGCTCAATCATCAGGCGGAGCAAGGGCTGAAGCTGGCCGCCAGCGTGCGCGATCCCCTCTCGGGGCGGGTGATGCAGGTGTACACGCAGGAGCCCGGTGTGCAGTTTTATTCGGGCAATTTCCTCGACGGCAGCCAGCACGGCAAGCTGCGCGCCCACAGTTACCGTGGCGCGCTGTGTCTGGAAACCCAGCATTTCCCGGATTCGCCGAACCAGTCCCACTTTCCGAACACCATCTTGCGCCCGGGCCAGGTGTATCAGACGCAAACCGTGTACCGCTTTTCCACCGAGTAAGCACTGCAGCCAAAACAGCCCACGCCCTGCCGCCATGCGCCCGCAGGGCGTTTTCATTACGGCATTGCCATATCGTTTTCGATATCGGAACGCATTAAAAATTGATTGGAAAGGCATGGCAGGATTCTTTAGTATTCCAACATCGCTGCCCGGGCCGACGACCTTAGATCCGGCATGGCACAACCAGGAGAATGGCATGTCTGAGACAAAAAAGAAGGTGGCCCTGCGCTCGGCCGAGTGGTTCGGCTCGCAGGACAAGAATGGCTTCATGTACCGCAGCTGGATGAAAAACCAGGGCATCCCTGACCACGAATTTCACGGCAAACCCATCATCGGCATCTGCAATACCTGGTCCGAACTGACCCCTTGCAATGCACATTTCCGCCAGCTGGCCGAACACGTCAAGCGCGGCATTCTGGAAGCGGGCGGTTTCCCCGTGGAATTTCCCGTCTTCTCGAACGGCGAATCGAATCTGCGCCCCACCGCCATGCTGACGCGCAACCTGGCCTCGATGGACGTGGAAGAATCGATCCGCGGCAACCCGATGGACGCCGTCGTGCTGCTGGTCGGCTGCGACAAGACCACGCCAGCGCTGCTGATGGGCGCTGCCAGTGTCGACATTCCCACCATCGTCGTCAGCGGCGGCCCCATGCTGAACGGCAAACTCAACGGCAAGGACATCGGTTCCGGCACCGCCGTGTGGCAGTTGCACGAGCAGATGAAGGCCGGTTCCATCACCTTGCACCAGTTCATGTCGGCCGAATCGGGCATGTCGCGCTCGGCCGGTACCTGCAACACCATGGGCACGGCCTCGACGATGGCCAGCATGGCCGAAGCGCTGGGCACCTCGTTGCCGCACAACGCGGCCATCCCGGCCGTCGATTCGCGCCGCTACGTGCTGGCGCACATGTCGGGCATCCGCATCGTTGAAATGGTGCATGAAGACCTGCGCCTGTCGAAAGTGCTGACGCGCGAGGCGTTTGAAAACGCCATCAAGGTCAACGCGGCCATCGGCGGCTCCACCAATGCCGTGATCCACCTGAAGGCGATTGCCGGACGCATCGGCGTGCCGCTGGAGCTGGAAGACTGGACCAAGGTCGGCCGTGGCACGCCGACCATCGTCGACTTGCTGCCGTCGGGCCGTTTCCTGATGGAAGAGTTTTACTACGCGGGCGGCTTGCCGGCCGTGATACGTCGCCTGGGCGAGGGCGATTTGTTGCCGCACAAGAATGCGCTGACCGTCAACGGCAAATCGATCTGGGACAACTGCGTCGAAGCGCCGATCTACAACGATGAAGTGGTGCGCACCCTGGACAACCCGCTGCTGGCCGATGGCGGCATTTGCGTGTTGCGCGGCAACCTGGCGCCACGCGGCGCCGTCTTGAAACCGTCGGCCGCCTCGCCGCATCTGATGCAGCACCGGGGCAAGGCCGTCGTCTTCGAAGACTTTGAACATTACAAATCGCGCATCCTTGATCCGGACCTCGATGTCGATGCCGACTCCGTGCTGGTCATGAAAAATTGCGGCCCGAAAGGCTATCCGGGCATGGCCGAAGTGGGCAACATGGGCTTGCCGCCGAAACTGCTGGCGCAAGGCATCACCGACATGGTGCGCATCTCGGATGCGCGCATGAGCGGCACCGCCTACGGCACCGTCGTGCTGCACGTGGCGCCGGAAGCCATGGCCGGTGGACCGCTGGGCATTGTGCGCGATGGCGACATGATCGCCCTCGATTGCCACGCCGGCAGCCTGAACATCGACATCAGCGACGCGGAAATCGCGGAGCGCCTGGCGAAGCGCGAGCTGGGCAGCGCGCCCGGGCCGAAGAGCGGCTACCAGCAGCTGTACATCGAACACGTGTTGCAGGCCGACGAAGGCTGCGATTTCGACTTCCTGGTCGGCAATCGCGGTTCCGCCGTGCCGCGCCACTCACATTAAGCGGAGACAATTATGCTGTTGCTGCAATTTATGAATGAACATGGCGGCCGCCTCGTCGGCCTGCTGCAAGATGACTTCATCCGCGTCATCGAAGGCTACAACACGACGTATGCGCTGGCGCAAGACGCCATCCGCAAGAAGGTCAGCCTGGCCGAGCTGGTCAACGCCACCGTCGGCAACACCACGCATGTCTATGCGGACGTGGCCGCTGCCGGGCGTGTGTTGCCTCCGCTCGACCACGCCGATGAAGCGCACTGCTACGTGACGGGCACGGGCCTGACCCACCTGGGCAGCGCCGGCGCGCGTGACGCCATGCACAAGAAGATCGGCGGCGATGCCGATTCCCTGAGCGATTCGATGAAAATGTTCCGCCTGGGTGTGGAAGGCGGCAAGCCGGCCGATGACACGGCCGGTGCCCAGCCCGAGTGGTTCTATAAGGGCGACGGCTCCATCGTGCGCGCCAGCGGCCAGCCGCTGCGCATGCCGGACTTTGCCCTCGATGGCGGCGAAGAGCCGGAAATCGCCGGCCTGTACGTGATCGGCGACGATGGCCAGCCGTACCGGGTCGGCTATGCCATCGGCAATGAGTTCTCGGACCACGTCACGGAACGCCAGAACTATCTGTACCTGGCCCATTCGAAGCTGCGCATGTGCAGCGTGGGACCGGCCCTGCTGGTGGGCGAATTGCCCGCGCACATCGATGGCGCCTCGCGCGTGCTCGATGCGGCCGGCAAGGTGCGCTGGGAAAAGGCCTTTGTCAGCGGCGAAGACAATATGTCGCACACGATTGCCAACCTGGAACACCATCATTTCAAGTATCCGCTGTTCAAGCGCCCTGGCGACGTGCACGTGCATTTTTTTGGCACGGCGACGTTAAGCTTTGCCGATGGCGTGAGCGTGGCGCCGGGCGAAACCTTTGAAATCGAAGCGCGGGCCTTTGGCCCCGCCCTGCGCAACCGCCTCGACGTCTTCCCAACCGAATTTGCGAAAGTGAGCACATTATGAGTTTCAATATCACCGGTGATGCATTGATCGGCGGCGTCGCCGTCAAGGGCAATGGCGGCTCCTTCGAAGCCTGGGACCCGGCCGCGCGCGCGCATATCGCGCCTGCCTTCCACATGGTGGACGTAGCGCAAATCGACGAGGCATGCCGCCTGGCACAGGCCGCGTTCGACCCCTTCCGCGCCACCAGCGATGCGCAGCGCGCCGATTTTCTCGACACCATCGCCGCGCAAATCCTGGAATTGGGCGACGACTTGATCGTGCGCGCCATGACGGAAAGCGGCTTGCCGCGCGCGCGCCTGGAAGGCGAACGCGGGCGCACGGTGGGTCAGTTAAAACTGTTCGCCGGCTTGCTGCGCGAAGGCTCGTGGACCGATGCGCGCATTGATTCGGCTTTGCCCGAGCGCGTGCCGCCACGTCCAGACTTGCGCTTGCGCATGATCGGCCTGGGCCCCGTCGCCGTGTTTGCGGCCAGTAACTTCCCGCTGGCCTTCTCGGTCGCCGGCGGCGATACGGCCTCGGCTCTGGCGGCCGGCTGCCCTGTCGTGCTGAAAGCCCACTCGGCCCACCCAGGCACCTCCGAGCTGGTGGCGCGCGCGATTGTCAAAGCCATCGCCATTTGCCAGCTGCCGGCCGGCGTGTTCGCCTTGCTGACGGGCACGGGCAATGGCATCGGCCAAACCCTGGTGGCGCACCCGGCCATCCAGGCTGTCGGCTTTACGGGTTCGCGTTCGGGCGGCATCGCCCTGATGAAGGTGGCGGCGGAGCGTGCGCAGCCGATCCCCGTATATGCGGAAATGAGCAGCATCAACCCCGTGTTCGTGCTGCCGCAAGCCTTGGCTGCCCGTGGTGCGGCCATTGCCAGCGGCTTTGCCGCCTCGCTGACGATGGGCGTGGGCCAGTTCTGCACCAATCCCGGTCTGGTGCTGGGGCTGGAAGGCGCCGACTTTACGGCCTTTGCCGCCGCTGCCGCCGAAGCGCTGGCACCCGCGCCCGCCGCCACCATGTTGACGGCAGGCATCGCCAGCAGCTATGCGAAGGGTGTGGCCGCGCTGGCGCAGCACGCCGACGTGACGCCGCTGGTGCAAAATGCTGGCGAGGAAGGCAAGGGCGCCGCCGCCCTGTTCGTCACCTCGGGCGAGGCTTTCCTGGGCAAGCACGATCTGCGCGACGAAGTCTTCGGTCCCGCCTCGCTGCTGGTGGCGTGCCGCGACATGGATCAATTGCTGGCGATCACGGAAAGCCTGGAAGGCCAGTTGACGGCCACCCTGCAAATGGATGCCGGCGACGTGATTGATGCGCGCCGTTTGCTGCCCGTGCTGGAACGCCGCGTGGGCCGCATCCTGGCCAACGGTTTCCCGACGGGTGTGGAAGTGTCGACGGCCATGGTGCACGGCGGCCCGTTCCCGTCCACGTCGGACGGCCGCAGCACCTCGGTTGGCACGGCGGCCATCAACCGCTTCCTGCGCCCCGTGTCGTACCAGAACCTGCCGCAGGACTTGCTGCCGGAGTCGCTGCGCGATGATAATCCGCTGGGGATCTGGCGCCGTCACGATGGCGTATTAGGCAAACTTTAATCATAAAAAATACACAGGCGGAGACAAGATGAAGCAATTGGCGAAATATGGCAGCTTGCAGGGCAAGCGCGTGTTCATCACGGGTGGCGGCAGCGGCATCGGCGAATCTTTGGTGGCGGAGTTTGCCGCCCAGGGCGCGCTGGTGGCGTTTGTCGACATTGCCGTGGACGCGAGCGAGGCCTTGTGCCGCCGCCTGGCCGAAGCGGGTCTGACGGCGCCCTTGTTCCGCCATTGCGACATCACGGATATTGCGTCGCTGCAAGCCGTCATGGCGGAACTGGCAGGCGAGCTGGGCGACTTCGATATCCTCGTCAACAATGCCGCCAACGACCAGCGCCATCAGGCGCAGGACGTCACCCTGGAATACTGGAACGAGCGCATTGCGATCAATCAGCGTCCCATGTTCTTCACGTGCCAGGCCGTCTTCGAGGGCATGAAGCGCAGGGGCGGCGGTTCCATCATCAACGTCAGCTCGATTTCCTGGCACATGAAGTCGGGCGGCTACCCCGTCTACGCCACCACCAAGGCGGCCGTCGTGGGCCTGACGCGGGGCCTGGCGCGCGATTATGGCGCCCACAATATCCGCGTCAACACGGTCACGCCGGGCTGGGTCATGACGCAGCGCCAGATCGAGCTGTGGGTCGACGAGGCGGCGGAAGCGGAGATCAAGAAAAGCCAATGCTTGCCAAGCAAGCTGATGCCACAGGACATCGCCGCCATGGTGCTGTTCCTTGCCTCCGATGACGGAGCGATGTGCTCCTCCCAGGAATTCATCGTTGATGCCGGCTGGGTGTAAGCGCCGCCGCGCCGTTTATTCGCGCCGGTACTGACCGGCAACTCCGATCCTGAAACACCCCTCTTGCCGCCCCAACCCTGCGGCAGGAGAGGCATCGCCATTCCAGATTGCCGGGAGTGATCCCGGCCCTTGCTTTTCACTCAAAAACAGGAGACAGCATGAAATTCATTCATACCCGCATCGTGGCCCTCAGCCTGGCCATGGCCGTCGGCAGCGCCTTTGCCGCGCCCGTCAAGGTCACCATCGACGTGGCCAGGCCCGGTCCCGTGATCAACAAGAACGTGTATGGCCAGTTCGCCGAGCACCTTGGCACGGGTATCTACGAAGGCATGTGGGTGGGGCCGGACTCGCCGATCCCGAATACCAAGGGCTGGCGCAATGACGTGCTGGGCGCGCTGAAGCAGTTGCACGTGCCGCTGGTGCGCTGGCCGGGCGGCTGCTTTGCCGATGAATACCACTGGAAGGACGGCATCGGCGCGCGCGAGAAGCGTCCGACCAAGGTCAACACCAACTGGGGTGGCGTGGAAGAGTCGAACGCCGTCGGCACGCATGAATTCTTCGACCTGGCCGAGCTGCTGGGCGCGCAAACCTATATCAACGGTAACCTCGGTTCCGGCACGCCGCAGGAAATGTCCGAGTGGCTCGAATACATGACCTCGGACAGCAAGTCGACCCTGGCCGAGCTGCGCCGCAAGAATGGCCGCGCGCAGCCGTATAAAGTCGATTACTTTGGCATCGGTAACGAAGCCTGGGGGTGCGGCGGCAATATGCGCCCGCAATATTACGCCGACCTGTACAAGCACTATCACACCTTCATGAAGACGCCGGAAAGCGCGCGCCCGAAATTCATCGCCAGCGGCGGCAATGACGACGACACCAGCTGGTCCGGTACGCTGAGCCGCGAAATCAAGCCGAACATGATGGATGCCATCAGTTTCCACTACTACACGGTGCCGACCGGTATCTGGGAAAAGAAGGGCGCGGCCACGGGCTTTGGCGAAAATGAATGGATTTCCACGCTGAGCCGCACCCTGCGCATCGACAGCTTGATCAAGAACAATCTCGCTGCTATCGACAAGAACGATCCCTCGAAAAAGACGGGCTTGTACGTCGACGAATGGGGCACCTGGTACGACGTGGAACCGGGCACCAACACGGGCTTCCTGTTCCAGCAAAACAGCTTGCGCGATGCGCTCGTCGCGGCCCTGAATTTCAATATTTTCCACCAACACGCTGACCGCGTGCGCATGACGAATATCGCGCAAATGGTCAACGTGCTGCAGGCCATGATCATCACGGACAAGGACAAATATTTCCTCACGCCCACGTATCACGCGTTTGAAATGTACGTGCCGTTCCAGGACGCCACGGCCCTGCCGGTCGCCATTAGCGGTAATGGCAAGTACAGCCTGGGCAAGGTCAGCATTCCTGAAGTGAGCGCCTCGGCCGCGCGCGCCAAGGATGGCAAGGTGTATCTGTCGCTGGTCAACACGAACCCGCACAAGGCCGTCGACGTCAATGTGGCGCTGGCGGGCAAGCAAGTGGCCAGCGTGACAGGTCGCGTGCTGACCGCCGGCAAGATGGATGCCGTCAACAGCTTTGCGCAACCGCAAGCCGTGCAGCCGGTGGCGTTCAATGCCAAGGCGCAAGGAGGCAAGCTGACGGTGTCGGTGCCGGCCAAGGCCGTGGTGGTGGTGGCGGTCGAATAAACCTGCCGATGTTGATGTATCCAGCCGGCCCGCATGACGGGCCGGCTGGCCATGTGGAGAACACGATGCAATTTTCAACAATGATGGCCTTGGCGGCCATGCTTGCCTTCAGCCCCGTCCAGGCGGCCCAGGTCAGCGTGCACGACCCCGTGATGGCGAAGGAAGGCGACACGTACTATCTGTACAGCACGGGCCCCGGCATCACCTTCTACAGCTCGAAAAACATGCGCGACTGGCAGCCGGAAGGGCGCGTGTTCGCGGGCCAGCCGACCTGGGCCAGGACGGCGGCGCCATCGTTTGACGACCATATCTGGGCGCCCGACGTGCAATTTCATGACGGTAAGTATTACCTGTACTACTCGGTCTCCGGCTTCGGCAAGAACACGTCCGGCATCGGCGTGACTGTCAATACCACCTTGAATCCCCGTTCGCCCGACTACCGCTGGGTCGATCAGGGCATGCTGCTGCAGTCGGTGCCCGAGCGCGACGAGTGGAACGCCATCGACTCGAACATCATCACCGATGCGGCCGGTACGCCGTGGATGTCGTTCGGCTCGTTCTGGAACGGCATCAAGCTGGTGAAACTCAACAAAGACTGGACCCGTATTGCGGAACCGCAAGAGTGGCACTCGCTGGCGCGCCGGGCACCGCTGCCGCCACGCGCGGGCGAATTCAAGCCCGCGCCCGAGGAAATCGAGGCGCCGTTCATCTTCCAGCGCGGTAACGATTACTTCCTGTTCGTCTCGTGGGGCTTGTGTTGCCAGAAGGAAAAAAGCACGTATCACCTGGCAGTGGGGCGTTCGAAAAGTGTGACAGGTCCTTACCTGGACAAGAACGGGCGCGACATGGCGCAGGGCGGCGGCACCGTGGTGCTGCAGGGCGACAAGGACTGGCAAGGCCTGGGCCACAACAGCGCGTACACGTTTGACGGCAAGGATTACCTGGTGCTGCACGCGTATGAGACGGCGGACAATTACTTGCAGAAGCTCAAGATCCTGCCCATGACGTGGGACCAGGATGGCTGGCCGCAAGTCGATGCGCGCGATTTGCACCGCTATCAAAGCCGCGAATTGCCTGCTGCCAAACACTAAGGGGCCAGGAGCGGTGTGCCAGGCGATACGCAAATCGGTATCGCAAGCGAAAAAGAATTGATTGGATGGCTATGTTGCTTTCTCCTACCATGGGTTCATAAAAAACCGCCCATCCGGCATCCGGCTGTGATGGTATTCCAAAAAAACTGGAGACAAGAATGACATTGACACGCCGCACCCTCCTCGCCAGCGCCATGCTGCTGGCCTTTTCCGCCACCACCTTCGCTACCTCGTCCGCCTTCGCCGCCAAGCCCCTCGTCATGGGTTTTTCGCAGGTAGGCGCCGAGAGCGAATGGCGCACCGCCAATACCGTTTCCATCAAGGATGCCGCCAAGAAAGATGGCGTCACCCTGAAATTTGCCGATGCGCAGCAAAAGCAGGAAAACCAGGTCAAGGCCCTGCGCTCGTTCATCGCGCAAAAAGTCGACGTGATCGCCTTTTCGCCGGTTGTCGAATCGGGCTGGGATACCGTTCTGCGCGAAGCCAAGGCCGCCAAGATCCCCGTCATCCTGACGGACCGCGCCGTCAACGTGGCCGACAAATCGCTGTACGTGACCTTCATCGGTTCCGACTTCGTGGAAGAGGGCCGCCGCGCGGGCCAATGGCTGCTCGAGCACGCCAAGAAAACCCCGGACGCCACCTTGAACATCGTCGAGCTGCAAGGCACGGTCGGTTCCGCGCCGGCCATCGACCGCAAGGAAGGCTTCCAGGAAGTCATCGGCAAGAATCCGAAGCTGAAGATCATCCGTTCGCAAACGGGCGACTTTACGCGCGCCAAGGGCAAGGAAGTGATGGAAGCGTTCCTGAAAGCCGAAGGCAAGAAGATCAACGTGCTGTACGCGCACAATGACGACATGGCCATCGGCGCCATCCAGGCCATCGAAGAGGCGGGCATGAAGCCGGGCAAGGACATCATCATCATCTCCATCGATGGCGTGAAAGGCGCGTTCGAGGCCATGATCGCCGGCAAGCTGAACGTCACCGTGGAATGCAGCCCGCTGCTGGGCCCGCAATTGATGTCCATCGCCCGCGATGTGGTGGCCGGTAAACCCGTGCCGGCGCGCATCACGACGGTGGAAGGCGTGTTCCCTGCCGAGGTGGCCGCCAAGGAATTTCCGAACCGTAAGTACTAAGCTTGCCGCATGATGAAGACGCAAGCGCATCACATGGCCGCGCCAGCTCCCTTGCTGGAGTTGCGCGGCATCAGTAAAGCCTTCCCCGGCGTCAAAGCCCTCAGCGACGTTGCCCTGCGCCTGTATCCGGGCGAAGTGCACACGCTGATGGGGCAAAACGGCGCCGGAAAGTCGACCCTGATCAAGGTGCTGACGGGCGTCTACACGCCCGACAGCGGCCAGATTTTGCTTGACGGCAAAGCCATCGCCCCCGCGTCCACGTCGGACGCGCAGGCGCTCGGCATCAGCACCGTGTACCAGGAAGTCAATCTGTGCCCGAACCTGTCGGTGGCGGAAAACATTTTTATCGGCCGCTACCCGCGCCGCTTTGGCATCATCGATTGGCGTGCCATGCAGCAGCAAGCGCGTGCCTTGCTGCTGCAATTGCAGATCGATATCGATGTCACGGCGCAACTGTCCAGCTTTCCATTGGCCATCCAGCAAATGGTGGCCATCTCGCGCGCGCTGAATATTTCGGCCCGCGTGCTGATCCTCGACGAACCCACGTCCAGCCTCGATGAGGCGGAAGTCAATCTGCTGTTTTCCGTACTGCGCCGCCTGCGCGAGCAGGGCATGGCGATCCTGTTCGTCACCCATTTTCTCGACCAGACCTATGCCATCTCCGACCGCATTACGGTCATGCGCAACGGCGAGCGCGAGGGGGAATATGCGTGCAGCGAGCTGTCGCGCCTGGCGCTGGTGAACAAGATGATCGGTGTGGCGGCTGACACCGTTGCGCAAGAGCTTGATCTGGCGCAAGACGCGGACGCCGCCAGCTTTGGTCCGACTGTGCTCGAAGCGCAGGGACTGGGCCGCAAGGGCGCCTTGCTGCCCATGGATTTCCACATCCGCCAGGGTGAATTGCTGGGCCTGGCCGGTTTGCTGGGGTCGGGCCGCACGGAACTGGCGCGCTTGCTGTTCGGCGCCGACAAGGCCGACTCGGGCAGCATCAGCATGCAGGGCCAGCCGCGCCAGTTCCACGTGCCGCGCGACGCGATTGCGCGCGATATCGGCTTCTGCTCGGAAGACCGCAAGCACGAGGGCGCGATCCTGTCGCTGTCCGTGCGCGAAAACATCATCCTGGCCTTGCAGGCCCGCACGGGCTTGCTGCGCGCCATTCCGTTCAAGCGCCAGCAGGCGCTGGCCGACGAGTATGTGAAAGCGCTCGGCATCAAGACGGCCAGCATCGAAACGCCCATCGGCAGCTTGTCGGGCGGCAATCAGCAAAAGGCCTTGCTGGCGCGCTGGCTGGTGACCTCGCCCGCCATGCTGATCCTCGATGAGCCCACGCGCGGCATCGATGTGCGTGCCAAGCAGGAAATCATGAGTTATGTCAGCAAGCTGTGCCGCAAGGGCATGGCCATCCTGTTCATCTCGTCCGAACTGCCGGAAGTGCTGCGCTGCAGCGACCGTATCGTCGTCATGCGCGACCGCAAGGCCTGCGGCGACTATGCGCGCGGCGAGCTGGACGACAGTTCCGTGCTGCAAGTGATCGCCGGAGACGCCACATGAGTTTATCCACGCCATCGGACGCGCCACTGGCGCGTCCGGCTTCCCTTACGAATGCTTCCATGTTGCAGAGTGTCTTGCATCACCCCCTGAGCCGGCCCCTGGCCGCGTTATTGCTGCTGTTGCTGGTCGACTTCTTCGCCATCCCCGGCTTTTTCCATCTGGAAATCCGCGACGGCCACCTGTACGGCAGCGTGATCGACATCGTCAACCGCGCCGCACCGCTGATGCTGGCGGCGCTGGGCATGACCCTGGTGATCGCCACGCGCGGCATCGATATTTCCGTGGGCGCCGTCGTGGCCCTGTCCGGCACCGTGGCCGCCATGCTGATCGGCGGCACCATGGTGATGGACAACGGCGTGCCGACCTACGTGAGCAATATCCCCATGGGCTGGGCCCTGGCGGCCGCCCTGGGCGCGGCCCTGCTGTGCGGCGCCTGGAATGGCGTGCTGGTGGCCGGTCTTGGCTTGCAGCCCATCGTCGCCACCCTGATCCTGATGGTGGCGGGGCGCGGCCTGGCGCAACTGCTGACGGATGGACAGATCGTCACCGTCTACTATCAGCCGTACTTTTTCATCGGCAGCGGCTACCTGTTCGGCTTGCCCTTTTCCCTGTTCCTCGTCGCGGCCGTTTTCCTCATCACGGCCGTGCTGATGCGGAAAACCGCTTTGGGCCTGTTCATCCAGACCGTCGGCATCAACCCCGTCGCCGCGCGCCTGGCCGGCATCAGGACGGCGACATTGATCTTTTTCGTCTACGTGTTTTGCGCCGCCTGCGCGGGCTTGTCGGGGCTGATGATCAGCTCGAACATCAAGAGCGCCGACGCGAACAACGCGGGCCTGATGCTGGAACTGGACGCCATCCTGGCCGTCACTCTGGGCGGCACGTCCCTGGCGGGCGGCAAGTTCAGTCTCGTGGGCAGCATGATAGGCGCGCTCATCATCCAGACCCTGACCTACACGATTTATTCGCTGGGCGTGCCGCCCGAGGTGAACATGGTCGTCAAGTCGGTCGTCGTCTTCCTCGTCTGCCTGTCGCAATCGTCGGAGTTCAAGCAATTGCTGCATCGGAGAAAAGCATGAAGGGCTTGCTGCACACCCCGTATTTCACCTCGCTCGTCACCGTCCTGCTGCTGGTGGCGATGCTGGGCCTGGGTGGCGCCGCCTACCCGGGCCTGCTGTCGACGCAGGTCATTTTTAACCTGTTGATTGATAACGCCTTTTTGCTGGTGATCGCCGTCGGCATGACCTTTGTGATTGTTTCCGGCGGCATCGATTTGTCCGTCGGGTCCGTGCTGGCCCTGTCGACCATGATCGCCGCCTGGCTGCTGAACGTGGCGCACTGGCCGCCGCTGCTGGTGATCGCCAGCGTGCTGGCGCTGGGCACCGTGTTTGGCGCCGGCATGGGCGCGCTGATCCATTATTTCAAATTGCAGCCCTTTATCGTCACCCTGGCCGGCATGTTTCTGGCGCGCGGGCTGTGCTACTTGATCAGCATCAATTCCATCACCATCACCGACCCGCTGTTCGTGGCCATGTCGCAGACGCAACTGCAATTTCTCGGTGGTTTTGTCTCGCCCGGCGTCGTGATCGCCGTGGTCACCTTGCTTTTGGCTATCTGGCTGGCGCATGCCACGCCGTTCGGCCGCGCCGTGTATGCTATCGGCGGCAATGAACAGTCGGCCCTGATGATGGGCTTGCCTGTCGGCCGCACCAAGGTTTTCATTTACGCCTTCAGCGGCTTTTGCGCTTCGCTCGGCGGCGTGCTGTTTTCGTTCTACATGCTGTCCGGCTATGGCTTGCATGCGCAAGGTACGGAACTGGACGCGATCGCCGCCGTCGTCATCGGCGGCACCCTGCTCAGCGGCGGCTATGGCTATGTGGCCGGTGCTTTGTCCGGCGTGCTGGTGCTCGGTACCATCCAGACCCTGATCGCCTTTGACGGCACGCTCAGCTCGTGGTGGACCAAAATCGTCATCGGCGGCTTGCTGTTTGTCTTTTGCGTCGTGCAAAGACTGATGGCCATGGGCCAGAAACATACCAACGGGAGTTAATTGATGTTGAAGCAGAATAAACGTGCCGCAGCCATCGGCATGGCGGCGGTGCTCGCCTGTATTGCAGTCAATGCGCCGGCGGCCAACCCCATCGTCAAGGATATCTACACGGGCGATCCGGCCGCGCTGGTCGACAATGGCAGGGTGTATTTGTACGTCGGCCACGATGAAGCGAGCGCTACCGACACGGATTACCGCATGAATGAGTGGCGCGTGTATTCCTCGTGCGACATGGCCAACTGGACGGACCACGGCTCGCCCGTGCGCTTTTCCACGTTTGCCTGGGCCGGCAAGGATGCGTGGGCCGGCGACATCGTCAAGCGTGGCAGCAAGTATTATTTTTACTCGACCGTCGACCACAAGACCATCCCCGGCAAGGCCATCGGCGTGGCCGTGTCCGACAGCCCGACCGGGCCGTTCGTCGACGCGCGCGGCAGCGCCCTGATCACGAACGACATGACGCAACAGACGGCGATTCCATGGGACGACATCGACCCGGCCGTTTTCATCGATACGGATGGCCAGGCCTACATTTATTGGGGCAACACGGTCCTGAAATACGCCAAGCTGAAAGCCAACATGATGGAGCTCGATGGCCCGATATTGACCTTCGGCATGGATGCGTTCACGGAAGCGGCGTATATGCACCAGCATGCGGGCACGTATTACTTGTCGTACTCGCGCAACTTCCCCGAAGAAACGGCGTACTCGACGGGGCCGACGCCCACGGGGCCGTGGCATTTCCGCGGCGCCATCATGGACAAGAATGCCGTGGTGAAAACCATCCACCAGGCCATCATCGAATTTAACGGCAAGTCCTACATCTTCTATCACAACGACAAGTTGCCCGGCGGCGGAGAATACCGGCGCTCCGTGGCTGTGGAAGAGCTGAAATACAAGCCCGATGGCACGATCGAATTCATCCATCAAACGGCTGGCCCGGCAGCCAACCCCAGCGCTGCCTGCAAGGCATTGTGAACGCAGTTTGACGACGCTCAAAAAGGAGACACACCGATATCTGGAATATCGATATTGAGTTAAAACTGATATCGATCATGATATGATTTATTCATGGATACCCTCAACCCCAACTGGTTCTTGCGAGCCCGCCTGAAGACGCGGCAATTGCTGCTCCTGATCGCCCTTGACGAACAGCGCAACATCCACCGCGCGGCGGAAGAATTGCACATGACGCAGCCGGCCGCGTCCAAGCAAATCAAGGACCTGGAAGAGATGCTCGACGTGCGCCTGTTCGACAGATTGCCGCGCGGCATGGAGCCGACCATCTACGGCGAGACGATGATACGCCACGCGCGCATGGCCCTGACGAGCCTGTCGCTGGCGCATGACGACATCGTCGCGCTCAAATCGGGCTTGACGGGCCAGGTGGAAGTGGGCGTCATCATGACGCCGGCCATGGCCTTGCTGCCGCGTGCGATTGCCCGCATCAAGCAGCAGGCGCCGCTGATGCGCATCGGCGTGCACCTGGAGCACAGCAATACCCTGATGGACATGCTGCAGCATGGCACGCTCGATTTCATGATCGGGCGCATTCTGGAAAAGGAAAGCAGCGCGGGACTCATCTACGAAGAGTTGACGGAAGAGCCAGCCAGCGCCGTGGCGCGCAATGGCCACCCTCTGCTGTCGCGCAAGAATTTGCAATTGAAGGACCTGGCGGGCCAGCCGTGGATCTTGCCGCCGCAAGGCAGCATCCTGCGCCACCGCTTCGACATGATGTTCCGCCGCGCCAGCCTGGAGCCGCCCGTCGACGTCGTCGACACCACCGCCTTGCTGCTGATCACATCCCTGCTGCAGCAAACGGACTCGCTGCACGTGATGCCGACGGAAGTGGCGCATTACTACGAATCGTTGAACGTGCTGAGCATTTTGCCCATCGAATTGCCATGCAAGATGGATGCGTTCGGCATCATCCGCCAGCAGGATCATCTGCTGTCGCCGGGGGCGGATATGCTGTTGAAAGCGGTACGCGCCACGGCGGCGGATATGTATTGAGTGCCGTGCTGGTGTTGTCGGATTACGCGTTCCGCTAATCCGACCTACGCCACATGGTAGGTCGGATTAGCCCGCAGGGCGTCATCCGACAATACCCGCGCAGCATGCTCAATCGGGCACTTCAAAAAAGAACAGCTGTACCAATCTGCCATTCTCCGGCGTGTCGCCAAACACATTGCTGATCGAGTGAAAGTAGTGGCCCTTGTAGACGATCAATCGGTTGTGACGCATCGGCACTTCCAGCAGCGCTTGCCAACTGTCGCGCTGTTCCTGCAAGTCGTTGAATTTCTGTACTTTACTGTTCGGCAGCCAGCGTTTCTGGAAATCCTTGAAGCTGGCATAGCCGCCCGCTTTTACGTCCGCCTCGGGCAAGCGCCGGTACCAGCCGCTGGGCTGGTGGCGCCAGAAGGTGGTGCCGCCCTGGCACTGCTCGGGCGGGTTCAGATACAGCACGCCCGCATAGAAATTGAAATTGTTGCCCGTCTCATTGTCCACGTGGATATCCGTGCGTGCCATGGCATCCGCATAGCTGAGGCGATACGAGCCATTGTCGGGCGAAATGAAACGGATGGGGCGGCCCAGCGCCGTGGCGATGCGTTCCATGATGGCCTGACTGGGCTGGCCCGCTGTCTGGCTGCCCGGATAATTCTGTCCCGCATAGCGCTGCTGCTCGAACGGCAAATTCAGTGCCTGGGCGCGCCAGGCGGCCGGGTCGGGCAGGAAATCGTCGAGGATGTGCAAATCCGTTTCGCGCAAGAAGTCCTGCAGCGATGGCGCGACGTTGATCGGTGTCAGCGTTTCTGTCTGTTCCGCTTGCGGGCTGGCAAAGCCGATACGGCACGTGTGCGCCAGCGCCGGATGCAGCGCCAGGGCTTGCGCGTAACGCTCCAGCGCCAGTGCCTGCTGTCCCGTGCGGTAGTACAGCTCGGCCAGGCCCTGCAGGGTTTGCCAGCGCTGCGGGCGCAGGGCGTGGGCCCGTTCCAGTTCGGCGATGGTCTCCGCCAGCCGCTGTTTTCCCAGCAGCAATTCCGCGTGACTGATGGCGAAATCGTGCTCGTGCGGCGCCAGCCGCGCCGCCGTGGCGTAGCTGGCCAGCGCCGCCTCGTTGTCTGTACCGCGCAGTACATTGCCGAGGTTGTAGTGGAACAGGGCATTGTCGGGCTGTTGTCTGAGCGACAGTTTTAACAGGCCCAGGCCGATGGTGCCCTGGCCCAGCTCCAGCATGGCCAGGCCCTGGAAATGCTGCGCTTCGGCCAGGGCCGGGTCCTGTTTATACGCGGCCTGGTAAGCGTTGATCGCCTCGATCAGCTTGCCTTGCTGCTGCAGTTGCCGGCCCTTGGCCAGCTGTTGTTCCGCCAGTGTCTGTTCGCCCATGTCACTATCCCGATGCAATGTGGCGAACAGTGTAACCGAGCTCGTTCTACAGCGCCTGGCTGACGGGAATTTCCTGACCGTTCAGCTTGATCGCCACCTTGACGATCTGCGCCTTGACCTGGTTGCTGGCCATGTCCGCTTCCTGGGCGTAGGCATACACGACGATGGCGAAGTCCTTGTAGCCGCTGCGCGCCGCCTCGATCTTGCGGGCCGCTTCCTGGTCCACTTTCAGCAGCGAGTAGCCGTCGCCATTCGTGAACGCCAGCTTGTAGTCGCCGTTGTCATACATGTAGTAATACGTGCCCGCGTCGGCGAACTTCGCGGGGAAGGCGGCCTTGTCCATGGCGTACGGCGACAGCGCGCCCTGGCCATTGATCTGGTAGCGCAGGTAGCGTTTCGTTTTGGCTTCAGTGACCTTGGCGTCGATCTGCGGTTTCAGTGCGTCGAGCACTTCCTGCTTGCGGAAGGCATCGTTGCTGCCTGCATATTCGCGCGAGATGCGCTGAGCCACTGCCGCATAGTCGGGCGGCACGCCGGACAGGGCGATGTAGCTGTACATCAACTGGTTGCCGCTGGTGATGTCGACATAGCTGGACGTTGGCGTGGCCGGGTCCGCTTGTGGCAGGCTGGCGGCGGCCGCCTTGACTTGCGCCTTGGCGGCCATGTCGGCGACATTCGCGGCGACGGGGGCGGAGGCGGCCGGCGTGGCGGTGTCGGTCTTGCCGCAGGCGGACAGGATCACGGCGATGGCAAGCAGGGCGGGGAGGGTACGGTTCATGATATTTCCTTTAGTGAATGTGTGAGGTGACTTAGCCGATGGTTTTACGTTTGTATTCGCCGACGCCGTAAGCGGCCAGGACGATGGAAGACGCCAGCACCAGATAAAAGCCGATGCCGAACGACAAGCCTTGCCACACTTGCCCCAGCATTTCGCTGGCCATCTGCTCGGCCATGCGGGCCGCGCGGCTGCCCATGATGCCGCCCATGGCGTTGCCCGCATCGCTGACGGCGCCCTTGATCTTGATGAACAGCAAGCTGCTGTGGATGACGACGAACAGCAGGGGCGCGCACTTGCCCAGCGCCGCTTTCGGGCTATTGCTGGCCATGGTGGCGCAGCATCCGGCAATGGCCAGCAGGAAAAAGAATTGTGCGGAGGTAAAACCGCCGCCGCCATCGCGGGCAAAGCTTTCCAGGCTGTCGGCGGACAGGCCCAGCAGCTGCCAGTAAGTGCGCGAGACGGAGGCGAACAGGCGGATGCCGATGGTGTTGAAGATAAAGGCGCCGGCGATCAGCACGCCAAGAGTCGCCAGCACCTTGATGCCCAGCGCCGAGACGGCCTGGCCCCACAGTTGCTGGCCCTTGTCGCGCGCCAGTTTCGCCGCGATGGCCATGTCTTCCTGTGCCAGTTGCTGCGTCGCCACGGCGCTGACGGTGGCAAGGCTGCCTGCGTCATCGAAGCGCACGTCGACGACGGCGTTGATGGCGGGCGCCACGTCGGAACGCCAGTGCGTGGCCACGTCGAAGGTATGTTGAATACCGGCCACGCTGACGGAACCTTGTCCGCTAGGTTGGTAGGCGAGAATGCGGCCCCGTTGGCCGGTGGTAATGGTTGCTGCTGGGCTGGATGCTTGCATGGGATTTCCCTGGTCACTGTCATGCTGTATTGCATGTACCCACGGATAACGGGGGCAGTTCAGGGAAATCCAAAATTATTTGAAACTATTTTTTCGGCGGCTGTAATACATCCTTGGCGGCGCCCTGGTAATCCTTCATCAAGCCCATGAAGGCATCCTGCAAATGCCGGGCCGCATCCTGCGGCGGCGCGCCCGTACGCCGCGCCAGGTCGAATTTATACGCATGGGCGGGGCTGTAGCCCGCTTGCGAGGCGGCGTCCAGCAGCACGCCGGCGCGTTTTAATGAGGCGGGATCGCCCTTGACCATCAGCAATTCGGCCAGATAGGTCTGGGCAATCGGGAAATCCTTGGCGGCCGCCTTTTCCAGCCACTGCATGCCCGCCTTCGGCTGTTTGACGCCGGCATCGCCGCCGCCGATGCCATAGCCGAGGGCCGTCAGCGCCACCAGATCACCGCCGCGTGCGCGCTTTTCCAGCTGCTGGCGGGGAAACGGGCGCGCCGCGATCTGCATGCGGATTTCATAGTTGATGTCTTGTAAGACATTGCCTGGCCATATTTTCGCGCCAGAGGCGGTGGTGGCGGGCGCTGGCGCTGGTGCTGGGACGGGGGCACGCATGCCGTTGTTGCCGGAAGCCAGCACGCCCGGCGTCGGCTGGCTGACGCCCTTGCCGCTGCCCATGTTCAGCACCAGGCGCGCCGACGTTTCGCCGAACGAGACGCGCGGTTTTTGCACATCGTGTGTCATCGCGGCGACCCGTGCCGCCACTTGCGAGAAGACGTCGCCCATCGGCAAGCCCGGCGCATCGAGCGCGTCGAGCAGGGCGCTCGTGTAGGGGCTGTTGCGCGAATCGGGCGACCAGAAATCACGCGCCAGGGCGCCCGGTCCCGCCGAATAGGCGATCACCACACCGCGTGGCGCTTGCGTGTCGGCAAAGCCGTGGCTGGCCGCATTGCCGCCGCCGGGAACCACCACGGCGCCGCCGCGCGTATATTCCTGGCGACAAGCGTCGAGGATCAGCACGGCGCCGCGCGCACCCGTGCGCTGCAAATCGCCCGCCAGGCTGGAAACGGACACGCCCTGCGCGGCGATGGCGGCAGCACTGAGCGCATTCATGTTGGCGCCCAACGGCAGCACGTAATTGGCTTCGCCCGCCTGCGCGCCGTGGCCCGCGTAAAACACCAGGGCGATATCGGCGCCGCGCGCCTGCGTGGAAAACTCGGCCGACGCCTTTTGCAGCTGCGCCGCAGTGATGTCCGTGCGCAACAGCACTTCAAAGCCCAGGCGGCGCAGGCGCTCGGCCATGGCGCGCGCATCGTTGACGGGATTCAATAGCGGCTGCGGATAGGCCGCGTTGCCGATTACCAGGGCGATGCGCTTGCTGGGAGCCGCTGGCACGGCGGTGTGCGCGACATTGCTGCCCAGTAAAAAGAGCAGACTGAAAAACAGGGGAATCAGGCGATGCATGGGTTTCTCGGGAATTGTCGTGAAAGTAACAAAAGTTAGCGATTTTTACTGTGATATGAGAAAATTGCTTAAATGCATTTTACCTTACTGACAAGTTTCTCTTGTCTGGCCAGCGCACGGTGCACGTCGCCGCCGGCCAGTGGCGCGTGCCGCGCCCCAACACACGATCGGACCGGCTGTGCAATCGGAACAATTTGAACGGATTCATGCTTTCTGGGCGCGCCGCCATCAGCTGACACAAGGCGAACTGGGTGAGTTTTACCAGCGCGTCATCGCCGCGCTGACCCCATGCCGCCCGCGCGAGGCGGCGTCGCTCGGTGATTCCCTGGCGGATTTGCGCCACCAGTTCTTCATCGAAAAAGTCCTGCACAGCGACAGCGATGCGGCGCCCCACCACGTCGGTGCTTTGTTCCTGTACTTCAAGCGCTTCATCATCGACCAGCTGCGCAAGCAGCGTGATGACGACGATGCCGATGCGCAAGAGGGCTGCGACTTGCCGGCGCCCGACGCCTATGCCGAACCGCTGCGCGACTACCAGCTGACGCCACGGCAAGTGCGCGAGGCGGCCGACGTGTTTATCGCCGCCTTGCCGCGTGACTTGATCTTGCTGCTGCGCCATTGCGGCTGCGGCGGCATGCCCGTCAAGGAACTGGCCGAGCAGATCGCCTCCGCGCATTACCACGGCGGCAAGCTGGGCCTCGTGCACCGGCAGAAGGGTGACGCGGACAGCGCGGGGCGCCAGATCGTCGAACCGGCCCACCGCGCGACCTTGCTGGGCAGCTGGGTCTTGAGCCTGCTCAAGCTGCGCGTGGGCGATGCCCTGACCGCGCGCGACATGCAGGCGGCGCAAATAGTTTTGGATATCTTGTGCCTGGCCGCGTTATCCCTGCAGCTGGACCCGATAGCCACCTCCCCGAACCCTGATGAAAGGCCACCGGCATGACTGCATTGACGCCCTCGCTGGCCATCGTTGCCGCGCGCCTGCCATCTGCCCCATCGTCCGCCGACTTGCTGGACGCGGAGGTGAGCGGCGATACCCCCGACTGGCGCGGCATTGCCGTGCCGGAACACTTAATGCAACGCTTTGCGCGCCGCAGCGATGCCGCGCCCTTGGCCGCGCGGCCCATCGCGGGCGGACAGATCCACTTGCTGGCGCGCTGTCCCGGCTTTGGCGCCGTGCTGCTCGATGCCTGGGACAGCTCGCGGCAGCGCTGGCGCGGCTGGCTCGTCACGCCAGATGCTTCGTATGCGGATGCCTGCGGCCTGGTGGTCGAGCAGCGCGACGCGCCCGCCGACCCGCGCGCGGGCCTGGTGCTGTGCGACATGCCCGTGACCCTGGCCGTGACGGACCTGGGCGCCTGCCTGGGCGTGTTCAGCCAGGAGCGCCTGCAGGCGGCGCGCTGGCTGGAAACGCATGGCCGCGCGAATCGGGCCACCGCAGCTCCGGGCGTGATCGCCCGCGTGGCCTTGCCCGGTGACGACTATGCGCTGACGGGCACGCCATTGTCGAGCGAACTGGGCAAGGATGGCCGCGTGGCGTACCGGCAATTGCTGCGCCAGGGACTGCAGCAGTTGCAGATCGCTTCGGCCGATGCTCTGGCACCGCTAGCCACGCCAGTCAGGGCTGCGAATGCGAACCGCTGGCTGAAGCTCGTCACGGCCGTGGCCGCCAGTGTGATGCTGGTGCAATCGGCGTGGCTGTTCCTGCCGAAAGAGAATGCGGTCGTCGGCAATGCCGAATTCCGCAACGGCGGCAGCGGCGTCGAGACGGGCGTGCGCACGCGCGTGCTGTTCCGCGCCGAGGCTACCGAGGCGGAAATCCGCACCTGGCTGCAGCGCGAGCAGCTGGAAATCGTCGCCGGACCGGACACCCTGGGCGCCTTCACCCTGTTATCGCGCGACCGCCAGAAAATCTTGCCGCCACCGGGACCGGGCAATCCCCTGGCCGTGATCCATCCCTGATCCAGAAATAAGAGAAAGTTATCCAGCATGACAACGTATAAGAATTTTGCATCCGCACACTGGCGCACATTGATCGCTGGCGTGGCGGTTGGCGTCCTGTTGACGGGCTGCGCCATGACGCCGAACGGCCGTGGCGGTGTGATGGTGGGCCTGGATACGGCCGAGCTGTTCGGCACGCCGATTTCCACCTTCCGCCTGCGCGACGGCACGGAAGGCACCTTGCGCAAGGACCCGCAAGGCAAGTATTCGATCAAGCTGTCGCAGGCGTTTCGTGTCGTGCCGCTGGCCAACGCGATGACGGCCCGCGTGGCGAGGGTGGAAAACGTGGGCGAGCGCACCGTGGTGATCGTGGAAACGCAGGAGCGCGGCTGCGCCTACCGCTATGAAGTGCTGGCTTTCCAGGGCACGGATGTGCTGCAGTGGACGGTCGGCAATTGCAAGGACCGCCCCCGCGTGGAGCTGGCGGCGGACGCGAAATCGCTGAATATCGACTTTCCCAACTACAACCGCCTGTCGCGCATGATTTACACGGACAACCGCCTGCTGAACGCCAGCGTGGCCGTGCCGCCCGGCGTCGATACGCGCGCCCAGCCGTTTGCCGACGACGCCTTGCGCGCCACCGGCCCTGTCATCGCGACCCTGCCTGGGAGCGGCGGCGACAGCGGCCGCGTGATTCCGGCGCCGCCGGCAGCCGCGCCGGCGCCCGCCACCGCGCCGAAAGCGGGTAGCCGCGCCAGCGCCAAGCCGCGCCGCCAGGAGACCCCGGCCAGGGCGCCCGCCGCCATCAGCCTGCCCGCGCCGCGTGCCGCAGCGGCTGCCCCTGCGGCGCCGATGATCTTCCAGGCCGAAGAGATCAAGCCCGTCGTCATCGATTTGAGGAAATAAGATGGCCGCGAGTTTGCGCAGTCTGCAAATCCGGCAGACCTTGATCCTGATCGTCCTGACGATCATTTATCTGTGCTTCGAGCTGGGCTTCAATGCCCGCCTGCTCGACGTGGTGGGCGGCGACGTCAAGCCGCACGACGTGGAGGGCGTGGAATTCTATGGCCGCAGCCTGTCGGGCATCGCCGCCGCGCTGGTGGTGCTGCAACTGATGTGGCGCCGCCGCCTGAAGAACAATGGCAGCGGCCCCAGCTGGAAAAAGATCATCTTCTGCTGCGTCGCCACGGCGGCGGTCGTCTTCGGCATTTTGAAAACCACGGTCACGGTGCTGGTCGAAACGCGCGATGCGCAGTTTCGCCGCCTGGCTTTCAACACCACCCTGATGCAGCGCTCGCTGGTGGGCGGCAGCCTGCAACTGCAGGGTCTGGTCGATGATCCCACCCTGTTTGCCAAGCCCGAAGGCAAGGCCTTCCTGGCGCTGTTCCCGTTCCTGGCCGTCTCGGTCGGCCACCTCGACGAACGCATGGAGCCCGCCAAGGAACAGTTGATCAATTTCAACGTCCGCAAGATCGCCGGCGGCGCGGCCGGTTACTATGACAAGTACCAGCAGGCGATTGGCGAGGTGCACGAGAAGTGGAAATTGTATTCGGGTATCATTCCCGACGACGATGCGGGCTTGCGCCAGCAGCAGGAATCGGCATGGAGCGATTACCGGCAAAGCCTGTCACGCCATGGTTGGCAACCGGAATCGGTGCCGGCGCGCCGGCGCGCGGCGGTGGTCAATAATGTGCGTAAAAAGGTGCCCGTATCGGCCAACTGGCATCCTGCCGATCAATTGAGTTTCCGCGCCGCCGTCAAGCGCCGCTATGCGTCGGAAGCGGCCAGCAAGGGCTTGAACATCAAGGGCGAGCGCATTCCACCGGGCTTGTCCTTCCCCGCTTTCGTGGCGCGCCCCGGCATCCAGGCCGTGCTGCGCGACGGGCCGGACGGCGGCGACGGCAGCGAAGCGAGCAAGGGCTTGCGGCTGCCGAAAGGCGCCGTGGTGCAGGATGCGTATGCGAGCCCCGCCGAGTTCAGCCGTCTGTTCGACCAGTTCGCCGCGCGCCAGACGGCGGAAAAGCTGGTGGAATACCGCGCCAGCCGCAGCGACTTCGAGGTGGGCGGCAAGTACTATGCAGAGGGCAAGGAAGCGGCGCGCGCGGCCATCGTGCCGCCCGTGGCCCTGTTCTTCTCGCTGCTGGGCGCCATCGGCCACTTTTCGAAACTGCTGTACCTGATCGCCACGGTGGGCTTGCTGGTGCTGGCGGCACGGCGCGGCGAACAGGCGGGCGCCGATGGCCAGCTGAGCCGCCGTTCCGCCTGGATCGCCACGGGCGTGCTGGCCGGCGCCTTCCTGGGAACCTGGGGCATCTTGTCCCTGCTCGACAACAACGTCACGAAGAGCGACTTGTTCCGCCAGATGCTGGACTGGAACCGCCAGGCGGCCGACGACAGCACGCGCTGGCAAATCGCCGGCAAGGGCTTGCTGGCCAATATCACGCACGTCGTGGCGGTGGGGCAGGGCTACAGCTACCCCGTCAACGAAGCGATCCGCATCAATGTTTTGCAGGGACTCGAATATGGTTATCATCCGCAACAAAAATAAGGCGGCCGCACTGGCCTTGCTGCTCTGCATGACCAGCACGGCTGTACAGGCCGACTGCCTGGGCATGAAGGTGCATGCCCACCGTGGCGCCGGCAATGCGCCGGAAAACTCGCTGAGCGCCCTGCGCAACACGTATTTCGGTACCTGGGACGGCGTCGAGACGGATTTGCAACTGCTGGGCGACGGCAGCTGGGTGGTGCACCACGACTTGCTGACGGGCAGAGTCGTCGATACGGGCTCGCCCCGCACCGTGAAACAATTGACGGCCGACGACTGGCGCGCCGCCAGCATGAAGAACCGCGGCGTGGTCACGGCGGAAACGCCGCCCTTCGTCAGCGATGTTGCCAGCCTGGCGACGGCTTTCCCGGCCAAAACCCTGAATGCGGAAATCAAGGATGTCGTGTCGTCGTGCGCGCCCATCGCCACCCTGGTGGGGCAATTGCGTGCAAATATCAAGCATGGCAACTGGTTTTTGACCTCGGGCGTGCCGAACAACCTGGCGTGCGCGCGCCGCGCCGATCCGCAGGGTTATCTGGGCTTGCTGGTGTTTGACGCGCGCAATGCACAGGCGGCCGGTGCGAACCGGGTCAGCCGCTATATCGCGAAAAATGCCCGCCCACCCAAGCTGGACAAACCGTGGCTGCAGCGCGTGCAGCAGCAGATCGGCATGCCCGCCGGCGTGCACGTGGATGCGCGCAGCCTCGACGCCAACCCGAATTTGCTGATGGATGCCGCCAGCCTGAACATGCCCGTCTTCGTCTACGCCGTCGATGGCGACTCGGCCCTGGCCGCGTCCTTGCTGCGCGCCCAGCAGCGCAGCCACCGCTGGCCCAGCGGCGTCATTCTTGATGGCAATCCCGAAACGTTTTGCGCGATGATGAAATAAGTACTCCCTGATCTGCTGCACGGCGGTTTTGCCGTGCAGCAGAGCGCCTTGCCGCCCCAGAAATAGCCGCGTCCAACGGCCCGTGCAGGGCCGCTTTTTGCACACCTTTTGCGCACCGCAGCATCGATAATGTTTGCATCGCGCGCGCGACTGGCCTATAAATGTAATCGATTACATTTATTTGACAAACCCCATGCCGCCAGCCGTTCCATCCTCTTTGCCGACAGAAACCGTCTCCATCAGCGCCGTCGCCGCGCATGCGGGGGTGTCGGTGGCCACCGTCTCGCGCGTGATGAACGAGCAGGCAGGGGTGCGGGCGCCCACGCGCGACAAGGTGCTCGCGTCCGTGGCGGCGCTCGGCTACCGCATGAACCACCTGGCGCGCAGCTTGCGCACGGCCGAGAGCCGCATGCTGCTGACCATGGTGCCCGACGTGGGCAACCCGTTTTATGCGCAAATCGTGCGCGGCATCGATACGGTGGCGCGCGAACACGGCTATTTCGTGCTGCTGTGCGACACGGGCGCCGATGCGGGCCGCGAGCGCTCGTATTTCGATTTGCTGCGCATGCACCGCGCCGATGGCGCCATCTGCCTCGACCCGGACACGGTGCAGCACGCCCTGTCGCATGAATCCGTCAGCCTGCCCTGGGTGGCCTGCTGCGAATTCGACCCCGCCGTGGCCGTGCCCTATGTCGGCATCGACAACCACCGCGCCGCCTCCGACGCCGTCGGGCACCTGCTGGCGCGCGGCCACACGCGCATCGGCCTGATCAATTCGGACGAGCGCTATCTGTACGCGCGGCAACGCCAGCAAGGTTATCTGGACACCCTGGCGGGCGCCGGCCTGCCGGTGCAGCCGCAGTGGGTGCACACGGTGCAAAGCCTCGATTACGAAGCGGGCACGGCCGCCACCCTGCAGATGATGGCCCAGCCCGATGCGCCGACGGCCATCTTTGCCGTCTCCGACACCCTGGCCATCGGCGTCTTGAGCGCGCTGCGCCAGTTGGGAAAACGCGTACCGGAAGACGTGGCCGTCATCGGCTTCGACGATATCGCCATCGCCGCGCAGATAGCTCCCGGCCTCACCACCATCGCCCAGCCGATGCGCGAGCTGGGCGAGACGGCGGCGCGATTATTGCTGCAGCGATTGGCCAACCCGGCGGCCAGCGTGCCTGGCGTGCTGCTGCAACACCGATTAATTCTGCGAGGGAGTGCATAGTGAGCGTTGCCGTCGGTTTCGATGGGGTCTGCAAGGATTTCGGCCCCGTGCGCGTCTTGCATGGCGTCAGTTTTACCTTGTCGCCCGGGCGCGTGTATGGCTTGCTGGGCGAAAACGGCGCCGGCAAGTCGACCCTGATGAAAATCCTTGCCGGCTACGAAGCTGTGAGCGAAGGGCAGCTGCTGATCGATGGCCAGCCCCGGCATTTCAGCAGTTCGCGCGCGGCGGAGTCTGCCGGTATCGTGCTGATCCACCAGGAATTCAACCTGGCAGAACACCTGACGGTGGCGCAGAACATGTTCCTGGGCCATGAGAAAACGCGTGGCTGGCTGCTGGACGAAGCCGCCATGCGCGAAGAAGCCTCGCGCTATTTGAAACAGGTGGGGCTGGAGGTGTCGCCCGAGACGAAAATCCGCGACCTGATCGTCGCCGAGAAACAACTTGTGGAAATCGCCAAGGCCCTGTCGCGCCGCGCCCGCTTCCTGATCATGGATGAACCGACGGCCACCCTGACGTCGTCCGAAACCCAACGCCTGTTCGCCGTCATGGCGCAGCTGAAAGCGGACGGTGTCACCATTTTGTATATCTCGCACAAGCTCGATGAAGTGGAGCGCAACACGGACGAAGTCATCGTCATGCGCGACGGGCGTTTCGTCACGCGCGAGCCGACGGCCAGCCTGAGCCGCCAGCAGATGGCGAACCTGATGGTGGGACGCGAATTGTCCGACATGTTCCCCGCCAAAGTGCCGCTGGCGCCCGATGCCCCGATCCTGCTGAAGGTTGACGGCCTCTGCGTGCCCGGCTGGTCGAAAGACCTGTCGTTCGAGGTGCGCGCCGGTGAAGTGCTGGGCTTTGCTGGCCTGGTGGGCGCGGGGCGCACGGAATCGTTCGAGGCACTGCTGGGCTTGCGCCCGCGCAGCGCGGGCAAGATCTTTCTCAATGGCCAGCCCGTGGACATCCGCACGCCCAGGCAAGCGATGCAGCACGGCATGACCTACCTGAGCGAAGACCGCAAGGGCAAGGGCTTGCACGTGAACCTGGGCTTGCGCGAAAACCTCACCATGATGACGCTGCAGCGCTATGCGCGGCCGTGGCTCGATGTCAAGGCGGAGAAGGCGGCGCTGGCCAAGGCGGTGCTGGACTTCAATATCCGCACGGGCGACCTGGACAGCCGCGCGCGCATGCTGTCGGGCGGCAATCAGCAAAAGCTGGCGCTGGCGAAATATCTGCATTCGGACCCCCGTGTCGTCGTGCTCGATGAGCCGAGCCGTGGCGTGGACGTGGGCGCCAAGCGCGACATTTACTTTCTGATCCACCGCCTGGCCGCCGAAGGGCGCGCCGTGATCGTGATTTCATCGGAACTGATCGAATTGATCGGCCTGTGCCACCGGGTCGCGGTGATGCGCGCCGGTACCTTGCAAGCCACCCTGTCTGCTGACCACCTGACCGAAGAGGAGTTGATTGCCCATGCAACCGGCACGCACTGACACCACCGTATCCCCTATAGCTCGATTCGGCGCGCGCATCAAGGGCTTTGGCCCCGTGCTGGGCTTGCTGGCCCTGTGCATCGCGGGCACCTTGCTCAACGGCGATTTCGCCACGCTGGACAACCTGATGAACGTGCTCACGCGCACGGCCTTCATCGGCATCATCGCCGTGGGCATGACCTTTGTCATCATTTCCGGCGGCATCGATTTATCGGTGGGATCGATGGCGGCGCTGATCGCCGGCTGCATGATCTATTTCATGAATGCGCTGGCGCAAGGCGCGGGCGGCGACCTGGCACCGATCACCATGCTGGTGCTGGGCATCGCCATGGCCCTGGTGCTGGGCGCCGGATTCGGCCTGATGCATGGCCTCCTGATCAGCAAGGGCAATATCGAACCGTTCATCGTCACTCTGGGCACCCTGGGCATCTTCCGCGCCGTGCTCACTTACCTGGCCGATGGCGGCGCCCTGACCCTGGACGCCACCCTGTCCGAGCTGTACAGCCCCGTGTACTACACCAGCGTGCTGGGTGCGCCGATCCCGATCTGGATTTTCCTGTTCGTCGCGGCGGCCGGCGCCGTCATCCTCAACCGCACCACGTTCGGCCGCCACGTGCAGGCGATTGGTTCTAACGAGCAAGTGGCGCGCTATGCGGCCATCAACGTCGACAAGGTGAAAATCGCCACCTACATGCTGCTGGGCGTGTGCGTGGGCATCGCCACGGTGCTGTATGTGCCGCGCCTGGGCTCGGCCACGCCGACCACTGGCTTGCTGTGGGAACTCGAAGCGATCGCTGCCGTCGTCGTGGGCGGCACGGCCCTGAAAGGGGGAGAGGGGCGCATCGTCGGCACCGTGATCGGCGCCATCCTGCTCTCCGTGATCAGCAATATCCTGAATTTGACCAGCATCATCAGTGTCTACCTGAATGCCGCAGTGCAAGGCGTGGTGATCATCGCCGTCGCCTTCCTGCAGCGAGGCCGCAAATAAAAACACAGCGGCGTTCTGAAAGGGCAGCCAACGGGCGCCCAGAACCTTGGAGGAGAGCAGCATGAAGAGCTTTAGACGGGTAGCAGGGGTAGCAGGGATGGCAGTGCTGGTGATGCAGGCGTGGGCGCTGCCGATGGGGCAGGCGCAGGCGGCAGAGAAATTGGTGGTGGGCGTGGCCATCCCCACGGCCACGCACAGTTTTACCTCGGGCATCGTGTGGTGGGCGAACCAGGCCAAGGCGGAGCTGGAAAAAGCCCATCCGGGCGTGAAAATCATCGTCAAGACGGCCGCCACGGCGCCCGAGCAGGCGAACCAGTTGCAGGACATGTTGACGGTGAACAAGATCAACACCCTGGTCATCTTCCCCATCGAATCGGCATCGCTGACGCAGCCCGTGGCGCAAGTCAAAAACAAGGGCGTCTATGTGACGGTGGTGGATCGTGGCTTGACGAACACGCAGTCGCAGGATGCCTACATTGCGGGCGACAACACGGCGTTTGGCAAGCTGCCGGCCGAGTACCTGGCGAAAAGCCTGAACGGCAAGGGCAATATCGTCGTGCTGCGCGGCATGCCGACCACCCTGGACAACGAGCGCTACGATGCATTCAGTGCCGTGATGAAGGGTCATCCCGAGATCAAGGTCCTGGATGCCAAGTACGGCAACTGGAACCGCGACGATGCCTTCAAGGTCATGCAGGATTATCTGACCCGCTTCAAGCACATCGACGCCGTCTGGGCCGCCGATGACGACATGGCCATCGGCGTGCAAAAGGCCATTGCGCAAGCCAAGCGCACGGACATCAAGCAAGTGTTCGGCGGCGCTGGCGCGAAGGGCGCCGTGAAGAAGATCATGGACGGCTCCGACCCGCTGATCGTGGCCGACGTCTCGTACTCGCCGAAGTTCATGTACGACGCCATCAAGCTGACGACGGAAGCGCGCCTGAAAGGTGATAAATTGCCGGCCAACACGATCATCCCCTCGGTGCTGATCACGCGCGAGAATGCCAAGCAGTTTTACTTTCCGAACTCGCCTTTTTAACCGAACCTCCTCCAGGGCCAGCGTCCTGGGGGCTAAAGGATACCCATGAAAACCATCCAGGGCCCGGCCATCTTCCTGGCCCAGTTTCTCGGCGACGAGCCGCCGTTCGACTCGCTCGAGCACCTGGCGCAATGGGCGGCCGGCCTGGGCTACAAGGGCTTGCAGCTGCCCACGGCGCCGCGCCTGTTCGATCTGGAGCAGGCGGCGGCCAGCCAGCAGTATTGTGACAACGTGAAAGCCCTGCTGGCGCGCCACGGCTTGCAGGTGACGGAATTGTCGACGCACTTGCAGGGCCAGCTGATCGCCGTGCATCCGGCCTACGATGCCCTGTTCGACGGTTTTGCACCCGAGCACGTGCGCGGCGACTCGGCGGCCCGTACGGCGTGGGCCACGCAGCAATTGCTGTGGGCGGCCAGCGCCTCGCAGCGCCTGGGTTTGACTGCGCACGTGACGTTTTCCGGCGCGCTGGCCTGGCCCTACCTGTATCCGTGGCCGCAGCGCCCGGCGGGACTGGTGGAGACGGCATTCGCGGAACTGGCCAGGCGCTGGCTGCCCATCCTCGATGCGTTCGATGTGGCCGGCGTGGACCTTTGCTATGAGCTGCATCCGGGCGAGGACTTGCACGACGGCGTGACCTTCGAGCGCTTCCTGGCCGCCGTCAGCGACCACCGGCGCGCGTCCATCTTGTACGACCCCAGCCACTTCGTGCTGCAGCAGCTCGATTACCTCGCTTTCATTGACATTTATCATGCGCGCATCAAGGCCTTCCACGTCAAAGATGCGGAATTCCGGCCCAACGGGCGCCAGGGCGTGTATGGCGGCTATGGCGACTGGCAAGACCGGGCCGGGCGCTTCCGCTCGCTGGGTGATGGGCAGATCGATTTCAAGGCGATTTTTTCGAAGATGGCGCAATACGATTTCCCTGGCTGGGCCGTGCTGGAATGGGAATGCTGTCTGAAGCACCCGGAGGATGGGGCGGCCGAAGGGGCGCGTTTTATAAGTGAACACATCATCCACGTGGCCGAACGCGCGTTCGACGATTTCGCCGGCAGCGCGGTGGATCAGGAGCAAATTCATCACTTGCTTGGCTTGAAATAGGGAGACGACATGCAGCGACGCTTACGGCTGGGCATGGTAGGGGGCGGGCAGGGCGCATTCATCGGCGCCGTGCACCGCATCGCGGCGCGCATCGACGACCAGTACGAACTGGTGGCGGGCGCCCTGTCGTCCGACCCGCAGCGCGCGCGCGACAGTGGCGCCGCGCTGCATCTGGCGCCGGAACGCTGCTATAGCGATTACCGTGCCATGGCACAAGCCGAAAGCCAGCGCGCGGACGGCATCGAGGCCGTGGCCATCGTCACGCCCAACCATTTGCATGCACCGGTCGCCACGGCCTTCATGGAAGCGGGCATCCACGTGATCTGCGACAAGCCGTTGGGTATCTCTCTGGTGGAAGGGCAAAAGCTGGCGGCGCTGGCGCAACAGAAAAATGTGCTGTTTGCGCTCACGCATACCTACAGCGGCTATCCGCTGCTGCGCCACGCGAAGGCCATGGTCGAGGCGGGCGAGATCGGCGAGCTGCGCCTGGTGCAGGTCGAATATTCGCAAGACTGGCTGGCCGATGCGATTGCCGCAGGCGGCATGAACGAGGGCAACTGGCATAACGACCCGCACAAGGCGGGTCCCGGCGGCACTCTGCTCGACGTGGGCTTGCACGCGTATCACCTGGCGCAATTCGTCAGCGGACTCACGCCGCATGCCGTGCTGGCGGAATTGTCGACCTTTGTACCGAACCGCACCCTGGACGACCACGTGCAGGTGATGCTGCGCTACGCCAACGGGGCCAAGGGAACCCTGTGGGCCAGCCAGGTGGCGACCGGTTGCGAAAACACGGTGCGCCTGCGTTTGTTCGGCAGCAAGGCGCAGCTGGACTTTGACCAGGAACAACCAAATGAGCTGTGGTGTACGCCGCAGGGCGGCAACCGCCAGCTGCTGCGCCCGGGCCGGGTCGACAGTGCGGCCGCGCGCCACGCCACGCGCGTGCCGGCCGGCCATCCGGAAGGCTACCTGGAAGCGTTCGCCCAGCTCTACCTGGATGCGGCCCTGGCCATCCGTGCCCTGCAGGCGGGCTTGCCTGTGCCCGAGGCGGCCCGCTGGCTGCCGACGGTGTTTGACGGCGTGGCGGGCCTGGCCTTTGCCGAGGCCGTGCTGCGCAGCCATGCGGCTGGCGCGAGCTGGACCACCTTGGCGGACTGTTAAACTGGGCGCATGAGCGCGCCCTTTACCATCACCATCGTCCCGCAAGGCTGGCAATTCACGGCCGAAGCCGGCACCACCGTGCTGGCCGCCGCCGCGCTGGCCGGCATCCGCTTGCTCAGTTCCTGCCGCAACGGCACCTGCCGTACCTGTCTGTGCCACATGCCCGAAGGAAAGATACGCTACACGGTGGACTGGCCCGGCATCAGCCCCGATGAACGGCTCGACGGCTACATCCTGCCCTGCGTGGCCGTGGCCGAAAGCGATCTCACCTTGCAGGCGCGGGCCGTGCGCCACCCTTGACGTTACCCTGCACTGGTGACAATGTGTGATATTTTTCACATTTTTTCATGTTACAAGATTTGATGGGTTTTGCATCTTGCCATGGTGGCGGATGGGAAAGCCCGAACATGGAAGATACATGACTATAACGATGCAAGGAGCGTATCGCACCGCCGCAATGTCGACCCTGATGCTGGCGTTGCCATTCATCGCCGGTTGTGGCGGCGGGGGCGGACTCTTCGGGCCGGAAGAGCGCCGCGTGCTGTACCTGTCTGAAGTGAGCAGCAACTGCAACATGGCGCCGGGTGAAGCCTGTACCGACGTGAACGTGGTGGTGCGCAGCGATTTGGCCGAGCGTCCGCTGTGGAGCGCCACCGACGCGAACGGCGTGACTGTTTTCCAGCTATCGGATCATCAGAAACTGTCGGACGACAGCTGGCGCATCACCTTCAAGCCCGTGCCTGGCCTGGCACCTGGCACCTACACGGGTCGGATTACGCTGTCTCCCCTGAATTTGTTCGAATTCGAATATAAAAATTTGCCCGAAAGCATCCCGTACAAGGTGGTGGTGGCGCCACTCAACGGTAATATGCCGGCCCTGGCCGCGCTGCCCGGTGCGGGCGACTGGGAGGGCACGAATGGCAATGCGGCGCACACGGGCCTGGTGCCCGTCGATGTCGATGCGGCGAAATTTTCGCGCCGCTGGACGTGGGAATACGCTGGCGGAGAAAAAACTTATCGTATGAGCCCGCCAGTGGCCGCGAATGGTCTCGTGTATTTCTCGCTGGAGCAATCCGCAGCCGATAGCCAGGATGCGAAGAAAATCATCTATACCAATACCTTGATGGCCCTGTCCGAGCACGACGGCAGCGTGCAATGGCGCACGCCGCAGACGCTCGATGGCGCACTGAGCGCACCTGGCGTGTCGGGTACGCGCCTGGCGATGGCGGGCTTGGCCAGCGTCCATACGTTTGACGCCGTGAGCGGCGTCAAGCTGGCCAACGCCACGCAGCCGCAGACGAACGGCATCCTGACGGCGAGCTCGCCGCTGACCGCTCCCACGCTGGCTGGCGCAAGCGTCTATGTCGGCGGCAATAACGACGTCATCAGCGCCGATGCCACGACGGCCGGGAGTCTGTGGTCAAGCAGCCTGGGATTGTCGAGGTTGGGCAATGTCGACGAGTGGACGCCGGCCGTGAGTGCCAGCATGGTGTACAGCAATACGGCGGGTACCTTGCGCGCGTTCAATCGGGCCGATGGCGCGCAGCAATGGAGCGTGGCCGTGCCGGGACAGGTGGTGACTGGATTGAGCCGGTCCAGCCTGTATCAGGCACCCGTGCTGGCCGATGCGCACAGCGTGCTGCTGCTGAACCAGCGTCTTCCTGCTGGTTTTTCCGTTGATAACAGCCTGACCCTGGTCGACACGGATAGCCGCCAGGTGCGCTGGAGCGTCAACGGCCAGTTCACCACGCAGCCCGTGGTGGTGCAGGGCGTGTTGTATGTGGGAAATCACGCCACGGCATCGCTCGAAGCGCGCAGCCTGGCGACGGGCGCCGTGCTGTGGAGCTGGCCCCTGTCGGCAGTCAAGGAAGAGCGCTTTGGCGGCGACCTGATCGCGACCAACAAGCTGCTGTTTGTCGCCGGTCAAAAGGGCACGTATGCGCTGGACCTGGCCAGCCAAAAAGCGGTCTGGAGTTTCCGGATTGCCGGCAAGCTGGCCTTGTCGCGCAATGGCGTGCTCTACATCCGTTCGGTAAGTGACAACGGCAATGCCATGTCGCGCGTGACGGCCATCAACTTGCAGTAAGCGAGGGCGCTGCTGCGGCAGGCTGTCAGGGCTTGCCGCCCTTCAGCCGCTGCAGCAGCGCGTCCACGCTGTCGCTCACGGGCAAGCCGTGGCGGCGCAGCAGTTGCACGTGCAGCACCAGGTTTTCCAGCACCAGCTTGGCCGCCACGGCCAGCAGGGCCAGGTTGCGGTCTTCCGGGCTGAAACTTTCCATCGCATCGGCCATCTCGCACAGGTGGTTGGCGATCAGCCCGCGCAATTCCTGCTCGTCGAAAGGCAGGTCGGCAAAATCGATGGGGTCGGCCACTTCCACTTCCTGCATCAGCACCGCTAGTTCTTCCGGGGTAATCGTCATGCCTGGCCTCCTTGTGTGCTTGGCCCTATTTTAGGGCATGCGCCATTGTATCGTCGGCAAAGCGGACTAGAATGAGTCGAGGCCAATGACGTCGAAGGCAGCATGGCGCACTTGCATTTTACCCGGCAACTGGCACGTTTCCTGGATGCTCCCACCGTGGACGTGGCCGCGCCACGCCTGCGCGCCGCCTTGGATGCCGCGTTTGCGCAGCAGCCGCGTCTGCGTGGCTACGTGCTCGACGAGCAGGGCGCGTTGCGCCCCAACGTGGTGATCTTCATCGATGGCGCGCGCTGCCGCGAGCGGCGCGTGCTGGACGACGTCTTGCGGCCCGACAGCCAGGTGTATATCTTGCAGGCACTTTCCGGAGGTTAATCATGGGATCAGGCAGTGCTCAACGCGCGTATCTCGGCACCCGCAAGGGGCTGTTCCAGTTCGATGTCGATGCGGCCGGCGCCTGGCAGCTGGCGCTGGTGCAGTTTGCCGGCGACCCCGTCTCCATGCTGCTGCACGATGGCCGCGACGGCGCCCTGTACGCGGCCCTGAACCTGGGCCACTTCGGCGCCAAGCTGCACCGCCTGGACAGGGACAGTTCCACATGGCAAGAGGTCGCCGTGCCCGCCTATCCCGCCAAGCCGGAAGACAGCAGCGATACGGTGGACTGGACCTTGCGGCAGATCTGGTCGCTGGCGGCCGGCGGAGCGGACCAGCCTGGCGTGCTGTGGGCGGGCACCCTGCCTGGCGGCCTGTTCCGCTCAAGCGACCGCGGCGACAGCTGGCAGCTGGTCGAGTCCTTGTGGCACGTGCCGCAGCGGGCGCAGTGGTTTGGCGGCGGCTACGACGTGCCCGGCATCCACAGCATTTGCATCGACCCGCGCGACAGCAGCAAGGTGCTGGTCGGCGTGTCCTGCGGCGGCGTCTGGCAAACGCTCGATGGCGGCGCCAGCTGGGCCTTGAGCGCGACGGGCATGCGCGCCGACTATATGCCGCCCGAGCTCGATGAAAATGAAGCCGTGCAAGACCCGCACCGCATCGTGCGCAGCGCCGGCACGCCGGACGCGCTGTGGTGCCAGCACCATAACGGCATTTGGCGTTCGCAGGACGCCGGCTGGCACTGGCAGGAAGTGAGCACGGCGCCGCTGTCGCATTTCGGCTTTGCCGTCGCCGTGCATCCGCGCGATGGCGACACGGCCTGGTTCGTGCCGGCGCAGGCGGACGTGCTGCGCATTCCGCTGGACGGCGCGCTGGCCGTGACGCGCACGCGCGATGGTGGCAAGACGTTTGATGTGTTGCGCGCCGGATTGCCGCAGCAGCATTGCTACGACCTCATCTACCGCCATGGGCTGGCGCTGGCCGACGATGGGCGCAGTTTAGTGATGGCGTCGACGACGGGCGGCGCCTGGTATTCGAGCGATGAGGGCGAGCATTGGCAGACCATCTCTGCCCACTTGCCGCCCGTTTATGCCGTGTGTTTTGCCACGCCGTAGTAGCACAGGAAGATATCGACGGCCAGTTCCGCCACTTCGCGCCGGCGTGCCGGACCCAGCAGAGGCTCACCGAGGGTGATCTGTGGCCAGAATGCAAAGGTTTTTAAAGGCGACATCAGCAGGTGCGCCACTTCCACCGTCTCGCCCGCCTTGATGCGCCCATCTTGCTGCGCCGCGCGGATCCACAGATACAGGCCCGTTTCCTTTTCATTCAGGCGCGCTACCATCGCTTGCGCGCGCGCGGGCGAGTGGATGGTTTCGCCAAAGATCACGCGCGCCAGGTCGATGAATGCCGGGTCGCACAGCAAGCCCATTTTCTGCTCGACCAGGGCAAGCACCTGCGGGCGCAGCGGCTGGTCCGCAAGATAGGGCACGGCGGGCTGGGCCACGCTGCTTTCCCACATGCGCTGCAGGATTTCCGCGAACAGTTCGTCCTTGCTGGGAAAATGGTTGTACACGGTGCGCTTGGAAACGGCAGCCGTGGCGGCGATCCTGTCCATGCTGGTCGCGTCAAAACCGTGCTCGCGGAACTCGGCGATGGCGGCATCGACGATGGCGACACGCTTGCGGTCGGTGAGGCGTTGCGGTGCGGCCATGGCGGGAAATCTCCTTTGAAAACAATATTTTACACCTCCTGGTTTACTTTGCCCGGAATAGGAACTACACTGTGTAGTGTAATTTAATCCTTGTGTTTTATTGACCGGATCGCATATGCACCGCATCTTATTCTTGGGAGTCCTGATCATCATGAGTTCTTGCACCTTGCGCGCCGCGCCTGTGGCGCCTGTTGAATCCTTGCAACACCACGAAGGCAAGTTTCGCAATCCCGTGCAGATGCACAAGCTGGGCACGGCAGCCACGCTCAAGCTGATGTGGACCTTCTTCTTTGACAAGCCCGACAGCACGGTGCCGGCCGCTGCCGTGCCCGTGCAAGCCTTGAGCCAGGCGCAATTGCTGGCCGCGCCGGACAACAGCCTGTTTCGCCTCGGTCACTCGACCCTGCTGCTGAAACTGAACAAGGAATTCTTCCTCACCGATCCCGTGTTTTCCGAGCGTGCCTCACCGGTGCAATGGGCAGGTCCGAAGCGTTTTCACCAGCCGCCCATCAGCATCGCTGACTTGCCGCCGATCAAGGCCGTCATCCTGTCGCACGACCATTACGACCACCTCGACCATGCCGCCGTGCTGCAACTGGCCGCCAAGACCGAGCATTTTGTTGCGCCGCTGGGCGTGGGCGATACCCTGATTCAATGGGGCGTACCGGCCGCCAAGGTGCGGCAGTTCGACTGGTGGCAGGGCACGACAATTGCCGGCGTGAAACTGGTGGCGACACCGTCGCAGCATTTCTCGGGACGCGGCTTGTTTGATGGCAATCAAACCCTGTGGGCGTCGTGGGTCATCGACGCGCCGGACGTGCGCGTGTTTTTCAGTGGCGACTCCGGCTATTTCGACGGTTTCAAGCAGATCGGCGACAAGTACGGCCCGTTTGACGTGACCATGATCGAGACGGGTGCGTATGACAAGTTGTGGCCGGACGTGCACATGCAGCCGGAAGAAACCCTGCAAGCCCACCTGGACTTGCGCGGCAAGTGGCTGATGCCCGTGCATAACGGCACCTTTGACCTGGGGCTGCACGCCTGGCATGAACCGTTCGACCGCATCACGGGGCTGGCGGCCAAGCAGGGTGTGCACCTGGCCACGCCGCAGATGGGCGAGACGGTCGACCTGACGCAACCGCAGAAGGGGAATAAGTGGTGGCTGGCGATGCTGGAAGAGGAAATGGCCCGGTAAAGCTGGTTCAAGCCGTCACGTTGATCAGGCGGCCGAGGGTCTGGCCATAGCTGTTCAGCTGGGGCGTGCTTTTCGGCGTGGCGGGGAGCGCTTGCTGCGGCACGGCCAGCTTGATCGCCTGATCCAGTTGCGGCGCCTTCACGGCGGCAGGGGCATCGGCCTGGGCTTGCTGGCTGCTGCGCTGCGTCTGGCTCAGCGACTCCTGTTCCCGCGCCAGCGACTGGCGGCTTTGCGCCAGTTGCTCCCTGTCGCGCTGTACCTGGTTCTGGCCTTGCTCGACCCGGCGTTGCGCCGTGGCCAGCGAGGCTTGCAGATTGTTGACGGACGTTAGCGTGACCACATTGTTCACCTTTGAAAGTATGTCCAGGCGTGCGCAGAAGAGGAAGAATGCAGGCCGGGGGGGCGCGACATGTCTGCAGGTAATCTTCACCTGAATCAAGAGTAGGACAAATTCTCGCATAGTTCCAGCTAATTATGTTTTCTTGATAATTTTATCGTGCGGCCCCTGTGTGGCCGAGCTGGCATGCCGAAGCCGGCCACGCCATGCTCAAAGTGAGTGCACGCTTCCGCTACTTGCCCTTTCCTCTCTGTCCCGGCCGATGCCGCGTTGCGAAGATGGCGGGACTGGTCATATTTAAAATATTGCTTTTTAAATAGTCAATGTGTTGTTGTTTTTCTACCATGGCGACGCACGGTAATGCGCGGCCTGCTTGGCGCTCTGGGCTATAATTGACGGCCAGAGTTGGTTTTTTTTGCCATACAGACAGGTAGTTAACACATGAATCTCAAGAGCCTCGCAATTGCCCTCGGCATGTCGAAAACGACAGTCAGCAGGGCGTTGAACGGCTATCCGGAAGTCAATTCCCGCACCCGTGAAATCGTCCTGGCCGCCGCCAAGAAAGTCGGCTACCGGCCCAACCCGCTGGCGCGCAGCCTGGCCGTCGGCCGTACCAATGTACTGGGCATGATCTATCCCCTGCTGCCCAGCGACCTGGGCGACAGCGTCTTTCTTTCCGTGGTGAATGGCATGTCGGACGCCGTGGAAGCGTCGAAGATGAGTCTCATCATCGCCCCCGTGTCGCCGCAGAACGAACAGCCCTCGTATGAAACCATGGTGCGCGGGCGCCAGGTCGATGGCCTGGTGGTGGGCCGCACCAAGGTGGTTGATGAACGCATCGCCTACCTGACGAAGGTGGGCTTTCCCTTTGTCGCGAATGGCCGCACGCGCATCGACGCGCCGTACGCGTATTTTGATTACGACAACGACACCGGCATCGACCTGGCCGTGTCCTTCCTGGCGGCGCATGGCCACCAGCGCATCGCCCTGCTGAGCGCACCGCTGGACTTGCATTTCGCCTATGAGCGCAAGGAAAGCTTTATCCGCTGCATGGCGCAGGCGGGCTTGCCGCTGGATCCCCACTATCTGCTCGACAATACTTTTGATCGTCGCAGCGGCTACCAGGCCATGCAGAAATTGCTGGCCTGCTCGCCCCGTCCCACGGCTGTCATTGTCGATAATCACCTGTCCGGCGTCGGCGTGGTGCGCGCGCTGATGGATGCGGGCATCGAGATCGGCAAGGAAATCTCCGTCATCGTCTGGGGCAATGTGGAAGACACCTTGATCGGCATCAATGTCACCACCATCGACCAGCCCGACCTGCGCCGCGCCGGCGCCAAGATGGTGGAAATGCTGCAATCCCTGCTGGCCGGCACGCCGCCGGAACGCTTGCAGGAAATCTGGCAACCGGTGCTGTTGCCAGGGGCGACCGTGGGGCGCTGTCCGGAATAAAAAAACGCAGAGCCGAGGCTCTGCGTTGTCTTTTATGCCGCGTGCTTGCTTCCATCCGCCAGCACGGCCAGCAAGCTCGCCTTGTCCTTGCGGTAAGTATCGACGGCCGCTTCCTTGACGTGGCCGAAGCCGCGGATTTTCTCGGGCAAGGATGCCAGTTCCACGCAGGTGGCCAGGTTCTCCGCCGTCAGGTTGAGCAGCAGTCCCGCCAGCAGTTCGCGGTATTCGACGATCAGCGCGCGCTCCATCTTGCGCTCGGCTGTATAACCGAAGATGTCGAAGCTGCCGCCGCGCAGCCCCTTGGCTTTCGCCAGCAGCTTGAAGGCGCGCCACATCCAGGAACCGAACTCTGCTTTCACGAGGTGACCCTTCGCATCTTTCTTGGCGAACAGCGGTGGCGCCAGGTTGAATTTGACGGAAAAATTGCCTTCAAACTGCTGCTGCAATTGCTCCACGAAACGGCCATCCGTGTACAGGCGCGCCACTTCATACTCGTCCTTGTAGGCCAGCAATTTGAAGTAGTTTTTCGCCACGGCCATCGACAGTTTCTGGCCCAGTCCCAGGGTATTCTCGCGGTCGCGCACCTGTTTCACCAACGTCAAATAGCCATCCGCATACGCGGCATTTTGATACGCGGTGAGGAACTCCACTCTTTTCTTGATGACGCTATCGAGGCTTTGCGGCATTTGCACGAGGATCGCTTGCGACGGCGTGGCGATCTGCGTGACCTTGCGCACGTCGACGGCGGCGCGGCGGCCCCACAAAAAGCTCTTCTTGTTCGACTCGATGCCGACGCCATTGAGTTCGATGGCGCGCAGCAGCGCCGCTTGCGTCAGCGGGATGCGGCCCTTTTGCCAGGCGTAGCCCAGCATGAACAGGTTGGCGGCAATCGAGTCGCCCATCAGCGCGGTAGCCAATTTTGTGGCGTCGATGAAGTCGGCCGCGTCCGCGCCGCCCACGGATTCCTCGATCAGCTGGCGCACTTCCGCCGTCGGATATTGCCAGTCGGCATTTTGCGCAAACGTGCCCGGCGGCTGCTCGTGCAGGTTGACGACGGCCAGGCTGCGGCCCGGGCGCATTTTCGACACGGCATCCTGCGCGCCGGCCGTCAGCATGTCGCAGCCTAAAATCAGGTCCGCTTCGCCCGTGGCGATGCGCTGCGCGCGGATATGCGCGGGTGACTTGGCGATTTTTACGTGCGAGGTGACGGAACCGTTCTTTTGCGACATGCCCGTCATGTCCAGCACGGACGCGCCCTTGCCTTCCAGGTGGGCTGCCATGCCCATCAGCGCGCCCACGGTGATGACGCCCGTGCCGCCGATGCCGTTGATGAGGATGTTGTACGGCGCGTCGCAGGCGGGTAATACAGGTTCTGGCAGGGGGCCGAAGTTGTCCGTCTCGCCCGGCTTGCCCGCGCCCGTCTTGGTTTTCTTCAGGCTGCCGCCCTCGACGGTGACGAAGCTGGGGCAAAAGCCCTTGGCGCACGAATAATCCTTGTTGCATGAGGATTGGTCGATGGTGCGCTTGCGGCCAAATTCCGTTTCCTTCGGCAAGATCGACACGCAGTTCGACTGCACGCCGCAGTCGCCGCAGCCTTCGCAGACGGCATCGTTGATGACCATGCGTTTGGCCACGTCCGGATACTCGCCCTTTTTCCTGCGCCGACGTTTCTCGGCCGCGCAGGTCTGGTCGTAGATCAGCACGGACACGCCTTGCACTTCGCGCAATTCGCGCTGCACGGCATCCATGTCCTTGCGGTCGTGCAAGGTCACGTGGGCGGGCAGGTTGCTGCGGTCGCTGTAGCGGCTCAGGTCTTCCGTGACCAGCGCGATGCGGGCGATGCCTTCGGCCGCCACCTGCTGCGCCATCATCGGTACGGTGATCAAGCCGTCCACGGGCTGGCCGCCCGTCATGGCGACGGCGTCGTTGTAGAGGATTTTGTAGGTGATGTTGACCTTGGCCGCCTGCGCTGCGCGGATGGCCAGGTAGCCGGAATGAAAGTAGGTGCCGTCACCCAGGTTCTGGAACACGTGCGGCAATTCCGAGAATGCGGCTTGGCCGATCCACGGCGCGCCTTCGCCGCCCATGTGCGTGGTCAGCTTGTTCATTTCCGGGTAGATCGAGGTGGCCATCACGTGGCAACCGATGCCGGCCAGCGCCAGGCTGCCGTCCGGCACCTTGGTCGAGGTATTGTGCGGGCAGCCGGAGCAGTAAAAGGCGGGGCGGAACGGCGTGTTGACGGCCTTCTTCAATACCGCATCCTTGGCGTCGAGGAAGCTCAGGCGTGCCTTGATCAGGTCGCAGGTGACGGGGTCGGAAATCAGGCGCGCGATGCGACTGGCGATGACCCGCGCCACTTGCGAGACGGAAAAGTCCGCCTTGGACGTGAGCAGCCATTCGCCGCGCGGCGCCACCCATTCGCCTTTTTCGTCGAACTTGCCGATAACACGCGGACGCACGTCGTCGCGCCAGTTGTACAGCTGTTCCTTGAGCTGGTATTCGACGATTTGCCGCTTTTCTTCGACGACGAGAATTTCATCGAGGCCTTGCGCAAACTCACGCACGCTGTCCGGTTCCAGCGGCCACGGCATGGCCACCTTGAACAAACGCATGCCGACCTCGGCCGCCATCTGCTCGTCGATACCCAGCTCTTCCAGCGCCTCCAGGACGTCCAGGTAGGACTTGCCGGAGGCGATGATGCCCAGCTTGGCGTTCGGGCTGTCGATGGTGGTGTGGTTGAGCTTGTTTTCGCGCGCGTAGGCCAGGGCTGCGTAGATCTTATAGTCCTGCATCAGCGCTTCCTGGTTGCGCGCCTGCTGGCCCAGCGGGATGCTCGACAGGCGCGCGTTCAGGCCGCCTTCGGGCATGATGAAATCCTGCGGGATTTTGACTTCCACGCGGAACGGATCGGCATCGATGGAGGCCGACGATTCGACCGTGTCGGCCAGGGCCTTGAAGGCCACGGTGCAGCCGGAAAAGCGCGACATGGCCCAGCCGTGGATGCCCAGGTCCAGGTATTCCTGCACATTGCACGGATACAAGACGGGGATCATCGAGGCGGAGAACAAATGGTCGGACTGGTGCGGCAGGGTCGACGAATATGCGCCATGGTCGTCGCCGGCCACCAGCAGCACGCCGCCCAATTTGGATGTGCCCGCATGGTTCATGTGCTTGAAGACATCGCCGCAGCGGTCCACGCCCGGGCCCTTGCCGTACCACATGGCGAACACGCCGTCGTACTTGGCCGGGCCGATCAGGTCCACCTGCTGCGAACCCCAGACGGCCGTGGCGGCCAGGTCTTCGTTGACGCCGGGCACGAACTGCACATGGTGTTGTTCCAGCTGCTTCTTGGCTTTCCACAGGTTCTCGTCCAGGCCGCCCAGGGGCGAACCGCGGTAGCCGGAAATGAAGCCGGCCGTGTTGAGGCCAGCGGCCTGGTCGCGCAGGCGCTGCATCATGGGCAGGCGCACGAGGGCCTGGATGCCGGACAGGAAGATGGCGCCGGAAGTGGCCGTGTATTTGTCGTCGAGGCTGACGCTGGTCAAACGGGAAGGTTCAAGCGGTGTAGATGGCGCGGCACCGGCGTTTCTCACGAACGCTGCGGAGCCGTTTTCCGTGGTCACGGACATGGCTGTCTCCAAAAGGGTGTTTCAGATAACGGCTGTACAAGGGGCGCACCCGGTAAGGCGCGCGCTGTGCAGACGGGATGGCCGCGTGTGGGCGGCACATAACTATTTTAAATTTAAAATAGTTAATGTGGTCAGTGTAGAACGACTGTGGGGAAGGGGCAAATACGCTTTGACGATGGGGGTATAAGAAAAAATGATGGCCTGCCTTGCGCCGCAAGACAGGCCATGCATGCAGGGCACGCTTAGGGCTGCGTCCATTGCAGCTTGCGCGCGCGCAAGGGATAGGCGACGGGTGTCAACTCAGGGATCATGAGATTGACGGAGTCCTGTACCAGTGCGAGCGCTTCCGTGGCATTGAGCTCGCTGACGCTGGTTGATCGCAGAAAGCCGTTGCTAAAGCTTAGATAGGTTGGCGGACCATCTGCCTTGATCTCGACAGGAATCGGTGCTTTATTGAAGAAAGACAGCGTATATTTTCCTGGTGCCAGTTCCAGTGCGGTATGGGTTTTGGAATAACTCGTGTAGCGGGTTTCCTTCGCCTTGCCTTCCAGATGCCCTGCATTGATCCAATAGTAAGTATTGCCGTTGTCGAAACCCTCGCTGTTGGCCGTTGCCTGCGGCATGCGGTTGAAAATAATCAGATTGGCTTTTTTATTGAGCTGCATGCCGGTTTGCTGTGGGGTGGCGGCGCTTTCCAAGGCAGTCGTACGCCGCACCCCTGCGCTATCAGCTTCCCCCAGGCCGCGCTGCATTGTGACGTCGGTCAGTGTGCCACTGACGAGCAATGGTCCCAGCATCCGTGATGTTGCCGACGAGTAGACGCCGTCTCGCAGATGGGATGATTTGGTGTCGATCGAATGCCAGACCGCCTTGCCTGCGATGCGGTCATACACGACCACTTCACTTTGCATGAGGAAACTGAAGCTGCAGGAAGAGCAGTTTTTTCGCTGCGACAGATCGGTCAATGTTGCATCGAGCAAAGCGACATAGCGTCGCCCGGTGGGGCTGGGCGGCAGCGCTTGTACGGTGGCCAGGATGGATGGCTGTTTGAGTGCCGTGGGCATTGGGATGAATGCCAATTTTTCAGTGGGGTCCTTGGCAGCATCCACATAGGCACGGCAAGCCCAACTGCGAAAGAGCGAGTCGTTGTCGGAGGAGACGACCGTTCCCCACGTACTGATATGGGTCTTGGGCGTGCAGCTTTCTGGAGCAATAAACACCGCCACGTCGATGTCCGCCTTGTCAATGGCTTGCAAGGTGTCGAGCAACAGGATTTCGCGAATCGGGAATGGGGATTCGGGGCGTGCCGCCCTTGCGCCAGGCAGCAGTGCCAGCAGGGCGGCGCCTGCCGCCAGGCAGCGCAAGGAAGTGGTAAGCAGAGACATGATAATAATGGTGAAATGAATAAGACCATCATTTTATTTCTTTTGAGAAATTATTGCTGGAAAAATAATGCTCGTTACAGCACGTGTGCCCCCACCCAGCGCCCGCTGCCGCACAGCTCGGCTGCCACTTGCAGTACGAGGTTTTTTACGGCGTTGCCCGCGTTCGTCAGGGGAATGTTTTTTGATGCACACAGGGCCACCGTGCGCGACAGCACGGGGCTGTGGATGGCATAGCTGCGCATGGCGCCGCTGTCCAGTTCGGCCAGCAGGGGGGCGGCCGGCAAGATGGTGGCGCCCATGCCGGCCAGGATGGCCGATTTCAGGATGGCGATCGAGTTGATCTCGATCACGTTCGCCGTCTCCAGGCCCAGTTCGCGCGCACGGCTATCGATGCGCGGGCGCACGCCATGCTGCAGACCCGGCAGGATCAGGGTGGCGCTCAACGCTTGCGGGAATGACACGGCATGGCCGGCGGGCGCGAACGGCGAATCGCTGCGGCAGATAAAACGCATTTCTTCTTCCACCAGGGGGCTGCAGGCAAACGGCGTCAGTTGGCCATCGTCGAACAGCACGGCCAGGTTGATGCGGCCCGATCTGAGCTGTTCATTGAGGTTGCCCGTGATTTCTTCCGTCAGTTGCAGGGTGATCTCGGGGTAGCGTTCGCGCGCGGCCAGCAGCAGGGGCAGTGCCAGCGCGCCGGAGATGCTGTGCGGCAAACCCAGGGTGACATTGCCGGACGGGCGCGTGGCGCTTTGCGTGACGGCCGAGCGGGCGTCGGCCACCTGTTTCAGGATCGCTTGCGCGTGCTCGTAAAATACCTTGCCCGCGTCCGTGCTGAGCACGCCCTGGGCCGAGCGGTGTAGCAGCTGTACCCCCAGTTCTTCTTCCAGCTGGCGCAGCTGCTGCGTCAGGGCCGGCTGCGCCACATGCAGGACCAGGGCCGCGCGCGACAGCGAGCCGTGGTCAACGATGGCAACAAAGTAACGTAATTGGCGCAGTTCCATGGGTCCCAAGAGCGGTGCGTTGAGGGTGCGGTGATCGGAAAAAACAGGGTGTTGCGCCGCAGCGCCGAACGCGGCCAGCAGAATAATAGTTTGTTATACTCATTCTAGCGCCTTCGGTGCTCCAGACGCGTACTTGTGGGATGACAGCATGCTCAAGAAAGTTGATTCGTCTCAATTAAAAGTGGGCATGTATGTCCACGACCTCAGCTGTGACTGGATGACCCATCCGTTCGTGCGCAACCGTTTCCTGTTGCGCAGCGACGATGAAATCCGCAAGATCGTGCAAGCCGGCATCCACGACGTGGTGATCGACAGCGGCAAGGGCCTCGATGTGCAGGATGCGCCTACCGTGGCGCAGGCGCGGGCCGAGACGGAACGCGAACTGGTGCAGATCGCCGCAGCGGCGCCGCAGGTGGTCACGCGCGTGTCGCTGGGCATGGAACTGGCGCGCGCCACGCAGGTGCGGCGGCAGGCATCGAGCCTGGTGCGCACGGTGATGGCCGATGTACGCCTGGGCAAGGCCGTCGAGATCGACCGCGTGCAGCACACGGTGCAAGATATTACCGAATCGATTCTGCGCAATCCCGGCGCCCTCGTCGGTTTGTTGCGCATCAAGAACAAGGACGACTACACCTTCCTGCACTCCGTCAGCGTGTGCGCGCTGATGGTGGCGTTTTGCCGCTCGCGGGGCGTCGATGGCGCCACCACGCACCAGGCCGGCCTGGGCGGCTTGCTGCACGACACAGGCAAGGCGCTGGTGCCCGATAGCGTGCTGAACAAACCCGGCCCCCTGACGCCGGAAGAATTTGCCCTGATCAAGCGCCATCCGCGCGATGGCTACGATATCCTGTGCCGCTCGCCCGAGCTGGGCGCCATTCCCCTCGACATCGCCTTGCACCACCATGAGCGGCGCGACGGCAGCGGCTACCCGGACCATCTGGCCGGTGACGCCATCAGCGAGCTGGCGCAGATGGCCGCCATCGTCGACGTGTATGACGCGCTGACGTCCGACCGCAGCTACCACAAGGGCGTCGCCGCCGCCGAAGCCCTGCGCAAGATTTATGAATGGAGCAAATTCCATTTCAACCCCGTGTTCGCGCAGGACTTCATGCGCTGCGTGGGGATCTATCCGGTGGGGACCATGGTCATGCTGGAATCGGGCCGCCTGGCCGTCGTCATCGAAGCGCACGAGAGCAATCTGCTGGCGCCGAAGGTGAATGTGTTTTTCAGCACGAAGAGCAATGCCTACATCAAGCCCGAGACGGTCGACCTGTCGCGCGGCTTCGGCTTCGGCGGCGGCGACAAGATCGTCGGCCATGAGTCGGCTGCCAAGTGGCAGGTCGATCCCATGCGCTTTTTATCGCTGGCGGATGCATGAACGGTGTGCGCCTTTGAAAAAGAGCGCCTGAAAAACGTTCAGGGCAAGGCGCTGGCGCGAAGGCAGTACGATGAGTACGGCGAGCGCCGGCAACGCCGCCATGGACGTTTTCTCAGGTGATCAGAAGAATTCCGCCGTATCGTTCGAGGTGATGGTGGTGAGCAAGCCCTTGGCGACCAGCTCGTCGTAATGGCAAGCCAGGTTGCGGCCATGGCTTTTCGCGTAGTACAGGGCCTGGTCGGCGCGGCCGAGAATGATGACGGGCGCCTCATAGGCGTTGATGCTGACGAAGCCCACGCTGACGGTGACTCTGCCCACTTGCGGGAAGTCGTGCGTTTCGACATTGGTGCGGAAGCGGTCGATGATCTTCTGCGCATTTTCCAGGGTGATCGAGCGCAGCAGCACGACGAATTCCTCGCCGCCGAAGCGGAAGATGCGGTCTTGCGAGCGGAACGACGATTGCAACTGGTTGGCGATCAGGATCAGCACCTCATCGCCATACAGGTGGCCAAACTTATCGTTAACCAATTTGAAATGATCGACATCGATCACGGCCAGCCATTGCCGCTCCGTGTCCGTATGGTGGCGCCGCTCTTCATCGATGGGAAGCGGCTTGTCCGCTTCCGGTTCGCCGCGGCCGTGCAGGATTTTCGCCAGTTGGTCGTCGAAGGTCTTGCGATTCAATAAGCCGGTGAGCGAATCGCGTTCGCTGTAGTCGAGCAGGTTCTGGAAATTGCGGTACACGCTGACGATGCCGCCGATCACCTGGATGGTGGCACCCGTGTAGGGCGTGGGGTTGGTGATTTCCAGGCAGGTGGTGACCTGGTCGCCGATCCAGATGGGCAGCCACAGCAGGTGGCGACCGTCGGCGCACAGGCTGTCGGCGCTCGCTTCATGGCGCTTGATGCAGGCGGCCAGGGCCGGGTAGTCGGACAGCGGTTCGCCTGGCAGGGTAGGGTCGTTATGCTCTTCCATGCGGGCCACGCTGCCTGCCACGATGATGGCCCGCGACCGCACGAACACCTGGCCCCGCACGCTGCTCAGTGCCAGCACACGGGTTTGCGACGCGGCAGCGAGCTCCTGAACCGCCGAGATCACGGAGATGTCGAGCATCGTGTGGTCGCGGTGCCCGGTCATGTCCACCATGTGTTTCAGTAGGGAATCCATTGTCGTTCTCTGGAAAGTAGTCACACAAGTGTCGTCATAGCAGCATTGCATCAAGCAAGAGCATGTTCGCGTCCGTCTACAAGAAGCCAAGATTTATTTGGTGGCATGACGCTCTTTACCGCAGGGCGAGAGGCCGTTCCAAAGAAGAGCTAAGCAGGATAATGTCTTTTTGCCTAATAGGCAATTAACGTATGCAATATTTCATGTAAATACATGAGATTCATGCACTGCGTTGCAAAAAACTTGTCTTGACGAAGACTTTCAATCCTGATCGCAACAATTGTTTGCGTCCGCCGTCATTTCAACAAGGTTTGATAATTTCCATATGGAAACTTGTGGCGCGTCAATTTGCCAAATTATGGACGCTTTATAGTCAATGCAATGGCGGAGAAATTTACGGCAGGAAACATATTAGCAGGAATGGGCAATGTTTCACACCCGATTGCGCCAGGGACTTGTGATTCACTTTTGGGAGCTTGTCATGCATACCTTCCTGTCGGCAGTACAGCAGTTTGTCAAGGATGAGGATGGCATTACTGCAATCGAGTACGGCTTGATTGCGGCCTTGATGGCGACCGCCATCACGGCCGGTTTCTTGCTGATCAAGACCAACTTGCTGGCCGTCCTCACCGACATTTCCTCGAACCTGGTGTTGACGCCCTAAGCGGGTGCCCGCCGCTGGCCGGCCGGTGGCGGGTTTTTTTCAGGAGGTATGCCATGCCTGCAACTGCCTTGTGCGACCTGCTGCTGTTGTGTTTTGTGACGGGGGCCGCCGTCAGTGATTTGATCCGCCGCAAGATACCGAATGGTTTGGTGCTGTCCGGCATGCTCGCCGCGCTGGCTTTGCACCTGTGGCTGTGGCCGCAAAGCGTGCCGTCGTTGTGGCTGGGCGGCATGGCGACGGGTTTCTTCCTGTTCCTGCCTTTATACGTGCTGCGCGGCATGGCCGCCGGCGACGTCAAACTGATCGCCATGGTGGGCGCCTTTGCCGGCCCGTGGCCCGTGCTGCAGATCTGTTTCGCCACCTTTGTGCTGGGCGGCCTGATGGCCGTGCTGATGATCACCTGGCAGGGCAAGTGGCGCGCCTGCCTGGGCAACCTGCGCCAGCTGCTGTGGCCGATGATCGCGCGCATGGCCGGCATACCCCTGGCACCCGCCGCACTGGGCAGTGGCGCCAGCGTGGGCAACATGCCGTACGGACTGGCCATTGCCCTGGGTTGCCTGGCAGTGCAAGGGCGACATTATTTCTGATTGTCATTCATTGCTCTGAATCAATGGGCGCCAGTCCCCGCTGGCTAGAATGAATTCTGTTCAATGCAGTCTTAACCGGCTTGGAGACACAGGATGACCGAGGTCGTTTATTCCATGAGCAGCGAGAGTGCGCCGCGTCCCGCCGACGCGAACCTGATGCCGCCCTTGCCGCCGCAGCCGAAGAGCTTGCGCGAAACGGGCCTGGAGCGGCCGCTGGTGGTTGAACTGATCGCCAAGCTGATGTTTGTGAGCGGCAAGACGCACCTGTCCGCCATGACGACGCGCTTGCGCCTGTCGATCAATGTCTTGCGCGAAGTGCTCGATTTCATGGTGGCCGAGCAGATGGCCGAAGTGGCCTGGCGCGGCGAATCCGAGATCGACGTGCAGTATCAGCTGACGGGCGCCGGCAAGCAGCGCGCCAGCGCCTTCCTTGAGCGCTGTGCGTATATCGGCGCCGCCCCCGTCACCCTGGAAGCTTACCGCGCCATGGTGGCGCGCCAGTCGTGGCTGGTACAGGAGCAGCGCGTCGGCAGCGACGACCTGGCCGCCGTGCTGGGCAGCGCCCATGCGGGGCCGGGCATGCTCGACGTGGTCGGTGCTGCCCTGCATTCGGGGCGCTCGCTGCTGCTGTACGGTCCGCCCGGCAGCGGCAAGTCGACCCTGGCGCTGCAACTGGGACAATTGCTGCACGGTCTCGTCGCCGTGCCCTACGCCATCGTCGTCGGCCAGGACATCATTCAATTGTACGATCCGGCGCAGCACCTGCCGCCCGCGCCGCAGCATGTCAGCCATGCGCGCCAGGCGCTGGAGCGGCGCAGCACGGATATTCGCTGGGTGTTGTGTCAGCGTCCCGTGATTCACGTAGGCGCCGAGCTCGACGCGGGCATGCTGGAGCTGCGCCATGACGCCAGCGGCGGCTGCTACCAGGCGCCAGCGCATGTGCGGGCGAATAACGGCATGCTGATCCTTGACGACCTGGGCTGCCAGCGTCTGGGTGCGCACGAACTGCTGACGCGGCTGATGCAGCCGCTGGCACGGGGCATTGACCAGCTGGGCCTGCCTGGCGGCGTGCAGATCAGCGTGCCGTTCGACAATGCCCTGGTGCTGGCCACGAACGTGCCGCCGGGCGAGCTGTTCGATCCTGCCTTGCTGCGCCGCATCGGCTACAAGGTGCAGGTGGGGCCGCTGGCCGAGAGCGCCTATCGCGCCCTGTTCCGCCAGCAATGCCGTCTGGCTGGCATGGCCATCGACGAGCTGACCCTGAATCACCTGCTGCAGCTGCATGGCGCGCAGGGACGGCCCTTGCTGGCCAGTTATCCTGGTGAATTGCTGGCGCGCATAGGCGACTTTGCCGGTTTTGCCGGCTGTGAAGCGCGCCTGACGGTGGCCGCCCTGGACCAGGCCTGGAGCAGCCTGTTTGCCAGTTGCGACATGCCGGCCGCCAGCCTGTGCGAGCGTATCGCATGAAGAACCGGCGCGCCCTTCTGATGATGGGTCTGGCTGTGGTGCTGGGCCTGCTGGCCGTGTTGCTGGCCTCGCACTGGCTGCTGCGCCAGACGCCTGCCGGCAAGGGCAAGATCGTCGTCGCCGCCAGCGATGTCAACCTGGGCCAGCGCCTGACGCCCGAGATGCTGCGCCTGGCCGAGTGGCCGGCGGAAAGCTTGCCGCAGGGCGCGTTGCAAGACCCGGCGCCACTGGCGGGACGGGTGCTGAAAACCAGCGTGCTGCGCGGCGAACCGCTGAGCGAAGCCAAGCTGGCGCCGGTGGGTACCCTGGGCGGTCTGTCGGCCCTGATCACGGAAGGGCGGCGCGCCATCACCGTGCGCGTCAACGACGTGATCGGCGTGGCCGGCTTCGCCTTGCCGGGCAACTATGTCGACATCATCGTGAGTACCCAGCAAGATGCCGGCGACCGGGCGTTTCCGCAAAGCCGCAACATTTCGAAGATCGTGCTCGAACGCATCCTGGTGCTGGCCGTGGCGCAGGAAGTGGGGCGCGACGAGACCAAGCCGCGCGTGGTCAATGCGGTGACCCTGGAAGTGACGCCGGAACAGGCGGAAAACCTGGACCTGGCGCGCAGCGTGGGCAGCCTGTCGCTGGTGCTGCGCAACCAGGTCGACCCGCAGCCGGGCGTGACGGCGGGCGCCACCAAGCTGACCCTGCTGGGCGGGCCGCTTGAAGCCGAACCCGCTCCTGCCGCTGCCCCCGTGCCTGCTGTTGCACCGCGTGCGGTGCGCGTGGCGAAGGCAGTGCCGGAAGCGGCGCGCCAGTGCAGCGGCGTCATCGACGGGACGCGCCAGTCGCGCGAATGTTTTTAGCTAACCATGGACACGCTCATGAACCGCGCCCTGCTGACACTGTGCTGCCTGCTGTTGCCGCTTGCCGGCGCGGCGGCCGATCCTGGCCCGCGCTGCGGCGGCGAAGCGGCGTCACCCGGCAACCTGCAGCTGCAGGTGGGCAAGTCGAGCATGCTGCGCCTGCCCGAGGCGGTGCTGGCCCGCAGCGTCGGCAATCCGGCCGTGCTGCAAGCCATGCTGGTGGCGCCCGACACTTTATATGTGGTCGGCGTCGAGGTGGGCAGCACCAACATGATCATCCAGGGCAAGAGCGGCGTGTGCAGTGTGGTGAACGTCAGCGTCAGCATGGACCCGGCCGGCTTGCAAGCGACCCTGGCGGCCCTGATGCCGGAAGAGCAAGCCATCCGCGTGACGGCCGTGGCCGATACCCTGGTGCTGTCGGGCACGGTGCAGGATGCGGGCGCCGTGCTGCGCGCCGTCGAGCTGGCGCACGCGTATGTGCGCCGCGCTACGTACCCGCTGGCGCTGCCCAAGCCCGCCGATGGTGCCGCCATGCCGCTCGCCGCCACGGCGCCCGCTGGCGGCACGGGCAGCGCGAACAGCCGCATCATCAACATGCTCGACGTCAGTGCGCCACAGCAAGTGATGCTGGCCGTGCAGATTGCCGAAGTGTCGAAGTCGCTGCTGGAACGGCTGGAAGTGGGTGCCACCCTGCGTTTTGCGTCCGGCAGCTGGGCCACCACCTTGCTGTCGAATTTCCTCAGCGGCACGGCCAATGGCTTGCTCGACGTGCGCAAGTCGAATGGCCAGCAGCTGACCATCGAGGCGCAGAAACAGGATGGCCTGGTGCGCATCCTGGCCGAGCCGACGGTGATGGCGATCAGCGGGCAGGAAGGCAGTTTTTTGGCTGGCGGCAAGATCTTCATTCCCGTCGGCCAGGACAACAACAAGATCACGCTGGAAGAGCGCGAGTATGGCGTCGGCCTGCGTTTTACGCCCACCGTGCTGTCGGGCGGGCGCATCAATTTGAAGGTGGCGCCGGAAGTGTCGGAACTGTCGCGCGAAGGAGTCGGCATTTCCGCCGCCGGCGTCAGCGGGCGCTCGATCCTGCCCGTCATCACGACGCGGCGCGCTTCGACCACGGTGCAGCTGTACGACGGCCAGAGCTACGCCATCGGCGGCTTGATCAAGAACAACCAGGTGAGCAACATCACGGGCGTGCCCTGGCTCAGCGAGGTGCCCATCCTCGGCGTGCTGTTTCGCAGCACGGATTTCCAGCATGACCGCACGGAATTGCTGTTCGTCATTACCGCGCACCTGGTCAAACCCTTGCCGGCGGACGCCGTGCTGCCGACGGCGCAGCTGGCGCCCCCTTCGCGCACGGACTTGATGTTGGGCGGCAAGATGGAAGGCACGCTGGCGCCGCCGTCCGTACCGCCGCCCGTGCCACCACTGCGCGCGGCCAACGGTTTCGAGCTGAAATGAGACGGGGAGAGATGCCATGCCGAACTCGCTTTTGATGTCGCTGCGGCGCCTGGCGGCGCTGCTGCTGGCGCTGCAACTGGCCGCCTGCGCGCACGGCAGCACGCCGCAGCTGGACCGGCGCTTTGGCGATGCCGTGCGCCTGGCCATGGCGCAGCAGGTGCGCGATCCGGCCAGTGCCGGCAATCGCACGCCGGCCGATGGCCTCGATGGCCCCAGCGCGCACGCCGTCATGCAGCGCTACCGCGCCTCGTTTGCCGAACCGAACGGCCAGGCGCCGCAGCCGGTGCAATTCATGCTGGGAGGCGGCAATGGCAAATAGACGCCAGCGCCAGCGCGGGGCGATGCTGATCGCCTTTTCCATCCTGCTCATCGTGGTGCTGGGCTTTATCGGCCTGGCCGTGGATGTGGGCATGGTCATCGGGCGCAAGACGGAATTGCAGAACCTGGCCGACAACGCGGCGCTGGCGGCGGCGCCGGAACTGGTGGGCACGGCCGCCGGCCTGGCCAATGCCGTGGAGAAAGCCAAGCTCAGTGCGGCCGGGCATAGTGCATATCGGCGCCGCACGCAGGGCGCCATCCTGTCCGACGAGAGCATCCGCTTTGCCAGCGCCTTTGACGCGCCGGCCAGTGCGTGGCAGGTGGCGGCGGCGGTGGCCGATCCCGCCACGGCCCTGTTCGTGCGCGTCGATACGCGCGACAACAGGCCGTCGCTGGGCAGGGTGGCGACGGCCTTCCTGGGCGCCTGGTCGCCTGCGCTGCGCACGCTCGACACGGGCGCGCGCGCCGTGGCGGGCCGCGCCAGCCTGCGCCTGACGCCGCTGGCCATCTGCGCATTGTCGTCGGCGCCGGCCGGCCTGCGCACGAATGCGGGGCCGCCCGAGCGCAAGGAAGCGCTGGAATACGGCTTTCGCCGCGGTGTCGCGTATGACCTGTTCCATCTTAATCCGCATGGGGCCGTGCCCGAGCACTTCGTGCTCAACCCGCTCGGTCCGCTGGGCGCGCTCGGCCCGTCGGCGCAGGTGAGCAACGCCGCCGTGGCGCCGTTCATCTGCAGCGGCAGCGTGCTGCACACGGCCATCGGCGGCGCGGCCATCCATGCGCACCGTCCGTTCCCCACCAGCTTGTGGCCGGCATTCAACGCCCGCTTCAACCAGTATGCGGGCAGCGGCTGCCATCCGCTGACGGCGCCGCCCGACGTGAATATCCGCGTCTTTCCCAATGCAGCGGCAAACTGGTGGATGAATATGCCGTCCGCTTCCAGCGCCGCCTCCAGCGGCGGCAATCCCCTGCTGTCGGTGGCCGACCTGCCGCCGGCCGCCGCCGGGGTGCCTGCCTCCATTTCCGCTGCCAGCTATGGTCCCTTGTGGTCGTTCGCCAAGGCGGTGCAATACGCCAGTCCCAAGCCACCCGGCGATTTTGTCGCCTTTCCCAACAGCGCCTGGAGCAGCCTGTATCCAGGCTTGCCCGGCGCGCCTGCCAGCAACAGCTTTTATCCCGCCAGCGGCACGCCCTATCTGGCGCTCGCCTTCCAGACCGCGCCCGTGGGCAACACGGGCGTGGCGCAGCGGCGCGTGCTCAACATCGCCTTGCTGGCGTGCCCCTTGCCGGCCGGCAGCGATGTGCTGGCCAATGTGCTGGCCGTCGGCCGTTTTTTCATGACGGCGCCGGCCAGCAGCGCCATGCTCAGCGCCGAATTTGCCGGCGTGGTGCCGGAGCAGGCGCTGGCCGGCCCGGCGGAGCTGCTGCAATGAAGGCGCCATGCCGCAAGTCGTGCCCACGCCGCCAGGACGGCGTGGCCGCCATCGAGCTGGCGCTGATCCTGCTGTTTTTCATCGGCTTGCTACCCGTGGTACTGCTGTTCGGCCGTGCGCTGCTGGCCTATACGGCCATGCAAAAAAGCGCGCATGATGCGGCGCGCTATATGGCTACCCTGCCGCTGCCGCAGATGACGAATACGGCATCGGCGGTCCAGGGCACGGCGTTTGCGCGGCAAATGGCGCTCGATGCGATGGCGGAAACCTGGCCGCAGCTGGAGCCGGTTCAAGTCAATCTGGAATGCGTGTACAGCGACGACGCTTATTCCTGCGGCACGCTAACGAGCAAGCCGCTGCAGGTGCGCGTCAAGTTCGCCACCGACATGCCCATCGGCATCCTGCCCGACCTGTTGAGCAAGTGGCTGCCGCCGATGGCATCGATACCGTTGCGTGCCAACGCGACCTTGCGCTATGAAAATTGACCTGCACAGGGGGCGCCGGCGCCAGGGCGGCGTGTTCGCCGTCGAATTCGCCATGCTGGCGGTGCTGTTCTTTCTCTTCCTGTTCGCCATGCTGGAAGTGGCGCGCGCCGTGTACGTGTGGAATATGGTGCATGAGATCACCCGGCGCGCCGCGCGCGGCGCGGCCGTGACCGATTTCAGCGACGCCGGCGCGCTGCAGGCCGTGCGCACGCACGCCGTGCTGCGTGCTACGCCGGGCGCGCTGCCGCTCGGTGGCGGCATCAGCGATGCGTATGTACGCATCGATTATCTGTCGCAGGCCGCCAGCGGCGCCGCGCTGGCGGCAGTGCCGGTGACGGTGATGCCAGGCTGTCCGCAACGCAACCGTATCAATTGCCTGGACGATCCGCATGGCGCCAGCTGCATCCGCTTCGTGCGCGCGCGCCTGTGCGTGCCGGGCGATGGCGCGCGCTGCGAGCGCGTGCCATACCGGCCCGTGCTGCCCCTGCTGGGGATGATGTTTCCCTCCGGCGCAGGGGCCGTGCGTTTGCCCAGCGGAACCACCATGGCGGTGGCCGAGTCGCTGGGCTATCCGGACAACCCGAATTTCTGTCCCTGAGCGCCGCCAGACGGTGGCAGCCGACTGTGTTGACCTGAAAGAAGCGAGGAAGTGCGATGAAAGCCTTGATGATTAGCCGCGACGCCAGCTTGCACGAAGAAATTGCCGCGCAAGGCGCGGCCCGCATGCCCGTGCTGCGTCTGCTGGAACGGCGCAGCGGCCTGCGCGACGCCGTCGAGCGCATGCTGCCCGAAGCGCCCGAACTGGTGATCGTCGATGCCAGCGGCCTTGACGCCGAGGAGGCGGACTTGCTGGAGCGGCTGGCGCGCCAGTATCCGCTGGCCGTGCTGATGCTGCTCACGCGCGGCCAGCAGCAGGATGTGCTGATCCGCGCCATGCGCGCCGGCATGCGCGAAGTGCTGCAGCTGCCGCTGGTGCACAAGGCCTTTCACGAGGCGATGGACCGGGTCGATATCCAGGCCGGCGTGACGCAGATGCGCGACGGCAAGGTGCTCGCCTTCATTTCGTGCAAGGGCGGCAGCGGCGCGACCTTTCTGTCGACGAATTTTTCTTACGCGCTGGCCAGCCTGGCCGGCTGCAAGGTGCTGCTGATCGATCTGCACGGCCAGTTCGGCGACGCCACTTTGTACGTGTCGGACCAGAAGCCGGCCATGACGCTGTCCGATATCTGCGCGCAGATCGCGCGCATGGATGGCGCCTTTCTGGCCTCGTGCCTGGTGCACGTGACACCGAACTTCGGCGTGCTGGCGGCGGCCGATGATCCCGCGCACAAGGTCGACATGCAGCCCGAGCACATGGACCGCATCCTGGCCGTGGCGCGCCAGCATTACGACTACATCGTGCTCGACGTGGGGCGCCAGATCGATGCGCTGTCGCTGCGCGCGCTCGACAACGCCGACGCCATCTATCCGGTGCTGCAGCTGGCCCTGCCCGACATCCGCGACGGGCGCCGTCTGCTCGACATCTTCCGCTCGCTCGGCTATCCGGGCGAGCGCCTGCGCCTGATCGTCAACCGCTATGAAAAGGGCGGGCGCCTGCGCCTGGCGGACCTGGAGCAGGCGCTGGGCGCCGAAGTGGTGCACACGGTGCCCAATGATTACCTCGCCGCCACGGACTCCGTCAACCAGGGCATCCCGCTGCTGCAGCTGTCGCGCACCAGCGCCGTGGCGCGCAGCCTGGCCGAGCTGGTGGAGCTGGTGACGGCACGCCGCGTGACGGAAAGCCGCGGCCTGTTCGACCGCCTGTTCAGCCGCAGCGAGGCTTGACAGGGCGGCAGCTGAAATTGTGTCAAGGCTCCCGCCGGGGGCCATCATGGGAGCCGAGATGACTTTACGCGAACGCCTGGCGGCGAATGAAACGGTGCGCCCCGTCACGAATGGACAAGGCGCGCTGGCGCTGCACGCTTACCAGGAACTGAAAAAGACCATGCACCAGACGATACTCGACCGTATCGACCTGGAACGCTTGAAACGCCTGACGGCGGAGCAGTTCAAGCACGAGCTGGCGCTGCTGGTACAGCGCGTCATCGAGGAAGAGCGCATCGTGCTGAATCAGCACGAACGCCACAGCCTGGTGCTCGACATCCAGCACGAGATGCTGGGCTTTGGCCCGCTCGAACCCCTGCTGGCCGACGCCAGCGTGTCCGATATCCTCGTCAATACCTGCGACAAGGTGTATGTCGAGCGGGGCGGGCGGCTGCAGCTGACGGACGTGACGTTCCACGACAATGCGCACCTGATGAAGATCATCGAAAAAATCGTTTCGCGCGTGGGACGGCGCGTCGATGAATCGAGTCCGATGGTCGATGCGCGCCTGCCCGATGGTTCGCGCGTGAACGCCATCATTCCGCCTCTGGCCGTCGATGGCCCGATATTGTCGATCCGGCGCTTTGCCGTGCAGCCGCTGACGATCGCCAACCTGCTCGACTACAAGAGCCTGACACCACCCATGGTGCAGGTGCTGCAGGCGCTGGGCCAGGCCAAGGTCAACATCCTGATCTCGGGCGGCACGGGCAGCGGCAAGACGACCTTGCTCAACGTGTTGTCCGGCTTCATTCCCGGCAGCGAGCGCATCGTCACCATCGAGGATGCGGCCGAACTGGCGCTGCGCCAGCCGCACGTGGTGCGCCTGGAAACGCGGCCGCCGAATATCGAGGGCAAGGGCGAAGTGAGTCAGCGCGCGCTGGTGCGCAATGCGCTGCGCATGCGCCCCGACCGCATCATCCTGGGCGAGGTGCGCGGCGCCGAGGCGCTCGACATGCTGCAGGCGATGAACACGGGCCATGAGGGTTCGCTGGCGACCATTCACTCGAACACGGCGCGCGATGCGCTGGCGCGGCTGGAAAACATGGTCGGCATGGCCAGCGTGAACCTGACGCCGCGCGCCACGCGCCAGCAGATCTGTTCGGCCGTGACGGTGGTGATGCAAGTGTCGCGCCTGACGGACGGCGCGCGCAAGCTGGTCAGCCTGCAGGAGGTGACGGGCATGGAAGGCGACATCATCGCCATGCATGAAATCTTCCGCTTCGAGCAGACGGGCGTCGATGCCGAGGGCAAGGTGCAGGGCCATTTCTGCGCCACGGGCGTGCGGCCCCGTTTCACGGAGCGCCTGCGCATGTTCGGCGCACCCGTGCCGGACAGCGTGTTCGACCCGGATCGCATCTACGAGTAGAGGAGGGATGCATCATGGACCTGGTGTTCTACGGCTTTGCCGTGCTGCTGTTTGCCGCCTGCATCCTGATGGTGGAAGGCGCCTGGCTGTGGTGGTCGGGCACGCATGGCGGCGCGGCGCGGCGCATCAACCGGCGCTTGCGGCTGATGGCGGCGCGCGGCGAGGCGGGTGGGGAGCGGATCTCCATCCTCAAGCAACGCCGCTATGCGCGTGCGCCCGGCCTCGAGCGTTTGCTGCGGCGCGTGCCGCAGGCGGCGCAGCTCGACCACCTGCTGCTGCAATCGGGCTTGTCCTGGTCGGTGGCGCAATTCATCGGCGTCACGGGTGCCTTGTTGCTGACGGCCTTGCTGCTGCTGGCGGCCTGGTCCATGCCCTTGCCTGGTGCCTTGCTGCTGCTGTCTTGCGCCGTGAGCGGACCGTGCCTGTTGGTGCTGCGCGCGCGCGCGGCGCGGCTGAAAAAGATCGAGGCGCAACTGCCGGAAGCGGCCGATTTCCTGGCCCGCGCGCTGCGCGCCGGTCACTCGTTTTCGAATGTGCTGCAGATGGTGGGCGACGAACTCAATGAGCCGATCAGCGGCGAATTCAAGATGGCGCACGAAGAGATCAATTACGGCGTGCCAATGAACGAGGCGCTGCAAAACCTGGCCGCGCGCATTCCGCTGACGGACTTGCGCTACCTCGTCATCGCCGTGCTGGTACAGCGCGAATCGGGGGGGAATCTGGCCGAAGTGCTGGTCAGCATCGCGCGCATCATCCGCGCCCGTTTGAAACTGCTGGGACAGGTGCGCGTGCTGTCGGCCGAGGGGCGTATGTCGGCCTGGGTGCTGGGACTGATGCCGGTGGTGATGATCGGCGTCATGGCGCTGGTCAACCCGCAATACATCCGCCTGCTGTGGACCGATCCCAGCGGCATTAAATTGCTGTGGTACGCGGCCGGCATGGTGGCGCTGGGCGTGGTCTGGATGCGCAATGTGATACGTATCAGGATATAACAACAGGGGGTGGCATGAGCGCTTCGCAACTGCTGTTTCTCGTGATTGTCTTCGTCGTGGTGGTGGCGCTTGCCCTGCTGGCATGGCTGATCTTCCTTCCCGGCGCTTTGCGCCAGCGCCTGTTCGGTGTCACGGCGCCGGCGGCCAGCGATGCGGTGGCCGACTCTGGCTGGGTGGAGCGCGTGGCGCGCGTGGCGCAGCCGTTCAGCAAGCTGTCGCTGCCGGAAGAGGGCTGGGAGCGCTCGCCGCTGCGCACGCGCTTTATGAATGCGGGCTGGCGGCAAGCGAGCGCGCCGGCCCTGTACTTTGCGGCGAAAAGCGTATTGGCCCTGCTGTTTCCCACCGTGCTGGGGCTGTACGCGGCCAGCGCCATGGCGGCGCAGTTGCGCAGCGTGCTGCTGTTGCTGCTATGCGTCAGCGCCACCGTCGGCTATTACCTGCCGAACCTGGTGCTGGCCAGCACGGCCAAGCGGCGCCAGCGCGACATCTTTGAAAATATCCCCGATGCGCTCGACTTGCTGACCGTGTGCGTGGAAGCGGGCCTGAGCCTGGAGCGTGCGCTGGTCAAGGTATCGGGCGAGATCCACATCAAAAGCATGGTGCTGGCGCAGGAATTGCAACTGGTACTGATGGAAATGCGCGCCGGCTTTTCCAAGGAAAAGGCGCTGCGCAACCTGGCCCTGCGCAGCGGCGTGGAAGATGTCGACACCCTCGTCGCCATGCTGATCCAATCGGAACGCTTCGGCACCAGCATGGGCGATTCGCTGCGCGTGCATTCGGAAAACCTGCGCGGCAAGCGCAGTCTGCTGGCCGAGGAGGCGGCGGCGAAGATCGCCCTGAAACTGCTGTTCCCGCTGATATTTTGCGTCTTTCCCACCCTGATGCTGGTGCTCATGGGGCCGGCCGTGATCGAAGTCTATCGCGTGCTCGTGCCGGCCATGGCCAGCCGCTGAAAGGAGTCACCATGCGCTTGACGCTCTCCCGCCTGGCCGCCGCCTGTGCCTGCCTTGGCCTGGCCGCCTGTACCACGCAACTGGCGCATGCGCCGGTGGCGGCGTGGCCTGACGCCGATGCCGCCTATGTGGCGGGGCGCCAGCATTTCGAGCGGGGCGACCTGCCCGCCGCGCAGGCGGCCTATGAACAGGCGCTGCGCCATGCGCCGCGCCACGTGAATGCGCGCAACGGCCTGGCCGTGCTGCATGCGCAGCGGGGCGAGCACGTCGCCGCCATCGCCCAGTGGCAGGCGCTGACGCAGGAAACGGGCACGGCGCGGCCGCAGCAGGCCTATCTGTTCAGCAATCTCGGCCATGCCTATTCTCTGGACGGACGCGATGCGCAAGCGTTGCCTGTGCTGGAACAGGCGTGTCTGCTCGATCCGCTCAATGCGCTGGCCTGGCAGCACCTGGCGCAAGTACTCGAACGGCTGGGACAGCACGAGCGCGCCGCGCTCATGCGGCGCCAGGCGGCCAGCTTGCGGGAACACGACTTGCGGCGCGACAGGGCGGTCTTGCGCGGCGAGGCGGCGCCGCAGCTTGTGCCCGTGCCTGCGCCGGTGCCGGAGGCGCCCGCCATGGCGCGCGTGGAGATCACGCAGAGCGATGGCATGGCCCGCTTGCAGCGCGTACCGGCAGCGGTGCGCAGCGTACCCGCCGCAGTGCCCGAGCGGCCCATGCCGGCGGCGGCAGCGCCGCGCCCGCGCCTGGAAATTGTGAATGGCAACGGCGTGCCGGGCATGGCCGCCGCGCTGGCGCGCAGCCTGGCCGGCGCTCCTGTGCAGGTGGTGCGCCTGGCCAATGAAACCAGCTTCCAGGTGGCGCGCACGCGCGTCGAATACCGGCCCGCGCAAGAGCAGGCGGCGCGCCAGCTGGCCCGCCAGCTGGGGACGCAGGTGCAGACACAGGCCGCCGACTGCCCGGCCAGCGAGCTGCGCCTGGTACTCGGGCGCGACCTGAGCGACCCCGCGACGCTGCACCGCTATTATCTGCAGCAGTTGCAACTGGCGCGCCAGGCACTGGCGCGGCTGGGGTAAAACGCCTCTGCCGGTGTCTATTGCGGCTGGCGCCGGCGCGTGAACGCCAGGGCGGCCAGCCCCAGGCCCAGCAGGAACAGGCTGCCCGGTTCCGGCACGGCCTGGGGATCGATGACGACGATGTCGGTGCGCGTGGATTTGGCAAAGTTCAAGGTATAGCTGCCGGCGGGCAGGGCGAAACTCGAGGTCAGGGAAAACATCGCAAAGCCATTCGTGAAGGCGCGTCCGGTAGCCGGGTCATTCGTGCCGGCCGTCAAGTTCAGGCTGAACGGGTCGAGGCTGCCGGTGCCATGGTTGCCGTTGATATCGCTGCCATTGTTCGGGTTGCCGTCGGGGGCGAACTGGAAGATCACGCCATCGGCATTCGCGTTCGACAGGCAGCCGACGGGGCTGGCGCTGTTGCACGAGATATTGAAGATATCCATGATCGACACGTTCGACTTGTCGCCCATGGTCGTCACGCTGGTGCGCAAGTCGCGCCGTCCCATGAAGCTGAAGGTGATGAAGCCGGCGCTCGACAGGGTCAGGTTGACGGAACCGGTGAGCGTGTCGCCGGCCATGGCCGTGGCGGCGCCGACCGTGTTGCGCTGTGCTTCCGCCACGGCTTGCACGCTGGCGCCGCCATTGAGCATATTGCCGAAGGCGTGCGCATCGCCACGTGCGAATTCCAGGGTGGAACTGGGACTGGGTGCGTAGTGGTTTTGCGGCAAGCCGCTGCAGCCGCCCCCCGAACACACTTGCAGCACGTCGGCGTTGGCAGCCGGCCCCGTATTGACGGCGCGCGGATTGACGGCCACGCCACCTTCGAAGAAGGCGCTGTCGCTGGCATTGCGGTTGGCGCCGGCCAGCGACAAGCTGCCGGCACTGGTGGTGATGCGGAAATTGTTCAACTCATTGACGGCCAGGCCGTAGGCGCCGGCCTGCGCCTGGCCGCTGGCCAGCAGACTTGCCGCCGCCAGTGCACCCAGCCAGCCCAGGGTCTTGCTTCGTGTGTGATCGACGTTCATCGCAGCCTCTTATCGTGGTCAGTCTCGGAAAATCCGGGGGACAAGGAATCCAGAATGACTTGCCTGGATTTATCTCGTAGACACTGATAAGCAGCTTGCATGCCACACAAAAAAAGTAAATTGAATCAACTACTTGCGCAAAGCGGACTGAGCTGGATAGGGCGAAGTGTAAGAAAGGCCGACGCCGCTTGACGGGCGGAGTCGGCCAGCCTCAGGTACCGCGGTGATAGCCCAGGTGGCCACCCGAATTACTTGCGCAACCGCAACCGATGCGCGCCACTTCCTCGCCTTCCGTCAATTTCCAGTTGGTAATGGTCGTGTGCTGCCAGTCGATGTCGCTTTTCTTGACAGGTTTGACCGTCAAAGTGCGTTCTTCCACATCCGTGTATTCCATCAGCTCCTCGTCGTCGGCGATGTCGAAATGGCGGTGGATCAGGGAAATACCGAAGCGGTCGAGTGCGCCATAGCGCTGCAGCACGTCGCGCAATTCGCGAAAGCAGGCCAGATCCGCGGGCAGCAGCGGGTCGACGGCGGAAATATCGGCAACGGGTTGCCATTGCATGGCGTGGATGTTCAGGCTGTGCATGATAGGCTCCTGTGCCCCGTGATGAGTGGCCCAGGCTGCCGGAGGGGCGCCGGCACGCCTGGCGAAATACCCATCGTGGCCGCAAAGCGGGTGCGGCGCTTGCGCCAGATCAAAGGTGCGGCACATCGTATCTCGTCCGATAATTGCCCGGTAAAATAGGCCATGGCAAACAAAACTCCCACCTTCCCCGGCGCACGCACGGGCCGCGGCCAGGTCCTGGCCGTGCTGCTGTCGAACCGCGACCAGTCCGGCGCCGAACCGCTGCAAGGCCGCGTCTCCCTGGCCGCCATCGTCAAAGCGCTGAAACGCAAATACCACTGGCCCATCGAGACGCACAGTTTCCCCGCGAATACGCAGGATGGCCGCGCCAGCTGGGCGACCGTGTACAGCTTGCCGGAAAAGGTGATCGAAGCCGCGCTGGAGGCCGGCGGCCGGGAGTGGCTGGAGAACCGGGCAGTGGTCGGGCGGCGGTGAACGCGCCGCCTTGCCTTACTCGTTCCCTTTACTCGAGCCGGAAGCCGACCTTCAGCGTGACCTGGAAGTGCGCCACCTTGCCATCGACGATATGGCCGCGCGACTCGGTCACTTCATACCAGTCCATATGCTTGACCGTCAGCGCCGCCTTGGCTATGGCATCGCGTATCGCCTGATCGCTGCTCTCGGTCGACGTGCCAACCAGTTCGATCAGCTTGTAAGTGTGTGCGGACATGATGTTTCCCCAGGTAGGCAAGCCAGACATCGGGAGCCTGCTTTGCGCAAGCACGTGCTCATCTTGCGCCTAAACGTGCTGATAGTCATTGCGCGGTGCAGCAATGCGTCACGGCAGTGGTTTGCAGAAGGACGAAAAGAAAAAAGGGTTACCAGCCGAAGCGGGTAACCCTTTGATTTCCTACTGAATTCTGGTGCCGACTGCCGGTTTCGAACTGGCCACCTGATGATTACAAATCAACTGCTCTACCAAATGAGCTAAGTCGGCAAAAACTGTGCGTTGCGAATTATACGCTATTTAATGCGTGTCAGGGTCGGGCGGCCGCCTTTTTTTGGTGGCTCGTCGTCGCCTGGCGTGGCGTTGTCGCGTTGTTCGGGGGAACTGGTCGGCACGGACGACAGGGTCGGGGCGCTGGAGACCGGAGCCAGCGCGGGCGGTGGCAGGTCGGCCGATGCGGGGCTGTCGGTCGGCTGCGCATCGGGGTCATCGTTGCCCAGCACGGGCTCGAAGGCCATGCCCTGGCCGTTTTCGTTGGCGTAGATGGCCATCACGTTGTCGACCGGTACGTAGATTTCGCGCGAGACGCCGCCAAAGCGGGCGTTGAAGCGGACGGCGTCGTTGTCCATCTTCAGGCCGCTGGTGGCGCCGAAGCTGATGTTGAGCACGATTTCGCCCTTTTTCACGTATTCCATCGGTACCGTGGTGCGCGAATCGACTTTGACCGCGAGATAGGGCGTGTAGCCGCTGTCGGTGCACCACTCATAGATGGCGCGCAGCATATAGGGTTTGGTTGAGATTTCAGACATGGTAGGCACTGTGAGGCGGGAGCGCCCCCGTCAAGCAAGAGGCGGGCGCACCGGTAGTTCAAAAGACTGGGGCAGCGCAAAAAACAACTTTAACACATGGCCCAAGATGTCCCGGCAAGCGTGGCTTGCCGGGCCTATCTTTTAGCGGCGCATCACTTTTTCCGAAGGAGTGAGTGCTTCGATGTACGCAGGACGCGAGAAGATGCGTTCGGCGTATTTCATCAGCGGTGCGGCCGTCTTGGACAGTTCGATGCCGTAGTGGTCCAGGCGCCACAGCAGCGGCGCGACAGCCACGTCGAGCATCGAGAATTCGTCGCCCAGCATGTACTTGTTTTTCAGGAACAGCGGCGCCAGGGTCGTCAGGCGGTCGCGGATTTCCGCGCGTGCCTTGTCGTGGGCCTTGTCGTTGCTCTTGGCGCGTTCGCTTTCCAGCACGTGCACGTGCACGAACAGTTCTTTTTCGAAATTGAACAGCATCAGGCGCGCGCGGGCACGCATCAGCGGATCGGCCGGCATCAGTTGCGGATGCGGGAAGCGCTCATCGATGTACTCGTTGATGATGTTCGATTCATACAGGATCAGTTCGCGCTCGACCAGGATAGGCACCTGGCCATACGGATTCATGGTCGAAATATCTTCCGGCTTGTTGAACAGGTCGACGTCGCGCACTTCGAAGTCCATGCCTTTTTCAAACAGGACCAGGCGGCAGCGTTGTGAAAATGGGCAGGTTGTACCCGAATAGAGAACCATCATTTTTTATAGTTCCTTAGAAACAAAGGGGGTGAAGCCGCGAACGGCTCACCCCAGGTCGCTTGTCCACTCATGCGGACAACGCAGAAACAGGCATAAACCGGCCTATGGCCGGCGCCTCACTTATTTGACTTCCTTCCAGAACGACGCGTTAAGGCGCCATGCCAGCAGAGCAAAGACCGACAGGAACAGCAGCACCCACACGCCCAGGCGTTTGCGTGTTTGCTGTGCCGGTTCGGCCATCCACTCCATGTAGCCGACCAGGTCGGCTACCGCATTGTCATACTCGATCTTGTTCAACGTGCCGGGCTTGACCTGCTCGAAGCCGGCAAATTTGTGGATCTTCTTGCCAGCTTCGTGCGGATCATTTTCTTCCACGAACTTGGCAGTCTGGACACCTTGCAATTCCCATAATACATGCGGCATGGCAACATTCGGCAAGACCATGTTGTTCCAGCCGGTCGGCCGAGTGTCGTCTTTATAGAACGTACGCAGGTAAGTATACAGGTAGTCGCCGCCTGTGCCAGCGGAAGATGATTTCGCGCGCGAAATTACCGACAAATCCGGCGGTACGACGCCAAAGAAGGCCTTGGCGTCCTGCGGTGCCAGGCTAGTCGTCATCAAGTCGCCGACTTTATCGCCTGAGAATAACAGATTCTCCTTGATCTGGATTTCCGTCAAGCCCAGGTCGCGCAGGCGGTTGTAGCGCATCGACACGGCGGCGTGGCAATTCAGGCAATAGTTGACGAACAATTTGGCGCCATGCTGCAGCGCTGCCATGTTGGTCTGGCGGTCAGGAGCCTTGTCCAGCGGAAAGCCGCCTTCGCTGGCGAGAGCCATGGCGGGCACGAGTGCCAGGATGGCGAGCAGTTTTTTTGCAATCTTCATATGATGTATGTCCTTTGAGCGTGGCGTGAGAGCGGCTTAATGCGGGTGAAACGTCACACGCGACGGCACGGTCTTGAACTTGCCCATTGCACTCCACCATGGCATCAGCAGGAAAAAGCTGAAGTAAATCAGGGTGCACACTTGCGACACGATGGTTTTCGTATCCGTTGGCGCCTGGGTACCGAGGTAGCCCAGGATCAGGAACGACAGGCCGAAGATGGCGTACACATATTTGTGCCAGCTCGGACGGTAGCGGATCGATTTCACGGGCGAATGGTCGAGCCATGGCAGGAAGGCCAGGATCACGACGGAACCGCCAAAGAACACCACGCCCCAGAATTTCGCATCCAGCACTTGCGGCAGCATGCCGATGATGGCGACGATGGCGATGCCGGCGATGGCCGACTTGACGGTCGTCGACAGGCGCGACTTGAGCCAGATGAACACCACGTAGGCCGCCACGACACCCATCAGCACGTACATGAAGTCGGCCGTGGTGGCACGCAGCACCGAGTAGAACGGCGTGAAGTACCAGGTTGGCGCGATGTGCAGCGGGGTTTTCAGCGAATCGCCGGGCAGGAAGTTGTTGTATTCCAGGAAGTAGCCGCCCATTTCCGGCGCGAAGAACACGACGGCGCTGAAAATGACGAGGAAGATCGATACGCCGAACAGGTCATGCACGGTGTAGTACGGATGCGACGGAATCGAATCGAGCGGGTGGCCATCGGCGCCCAGGTTTTCTTTCACTTCGATGCCGTCCGGGTTGCTGGAGCCGACTTCATGCAGGGCGATCAAGTGCGCTGCAACCAAGCCCAGCAGTACCAGCGGGATGGCGATCACGTGGAAGGCGAAGAAGCGGTTCAGGGTCGCGTCGGACACAACATAGTCGCCGCGGATCCACAACGACAGGTCAGGGCCGATGAACGGGATGGCGCCGAACAGGTTGACGATCACTTGGGCGCCCCAGTACGACATCTGGCCCCATGGCAGCAGGTAGCCGAAGAACGCTTCGGCCATCAGGCACAGGAAGATGGCGAAACCGAACAGCCAGATCAGCTCACGTGGCTTGCGGTAGGAGCCGTACAGCAGGGCGCGCGTCATGTGCAGGTAGACGATGATGAAGAAGGCCGAGGCGCCCGTCGAGTGCATGTAGCGCACCAGCCATCCCCACGGCACTTCGCGCATGATGTACTCGACGGAATTGAAGGCCAGGGCCGCATCCGGTTTGTAATGCATGGTCAGGAAGATGCCGGTGACGATCTGCAAGACCAGCACCAGCATGGCCAGCGAGCCGAAGATGTACCAGAAATTGAAGTTTTTCGGGGCGTAGTACTTGCCCCATTGGTCGTTCCACAGCTTGGTCAGGGGAAAGCGGTCATCGACCCAGCCCAGCGCTTTTTCGGCGACGGGTGCGTCTGCCGGGAATTTCGTTTCTTTAAAAGCTGCCATGATCAAGCCTCGCCTTTCTCGTCTTTACCTATCAGCAATTTGGTGTCGCTCAGGTACATATGGCGCGGCACCTGCAGGTTGTCCGGCGCCGGCTTGTTCTTGAACACGCGGCCTGCCATGTCGAAGGTGGAGCCGTGGCAAGGGCACAGGAAGCCGCCTTCCCAGTCATCAGGCAGCGACGGTTGCGGGCCGGGGGCAAATTTCGAGGAAGGGGAGCAACCCAGATGGGTGCAGATGCCGACGGCGACGAGAATTTCAGGCTTGATCGAGCGCGCCTCGTTCATGCAATACGGTGGCGTGAATTCGGCGGGATTGCGTTGCGAATTGGCATCGGCGACTTTGCCATCGGTCTTTTTCAGGGACGCGATCATTTCCGGCGTGCGCTTCAGGATCCAGACCGGCTTGCCGCGCCATTCGACGGTGCGCATTTCGCCGGGTTGCAAGGTGGTGATGTCTACTTCGACCGGCGCGCCAGCCGCTTTCGCGCGCTCCGACGGCTGGAAGGTGCTTACCAAGGCTCCCGCGGTTGCCAATCCAACTACACTGCCCGCCGCGCACGTGGCGACGAGCAAGCCGCGACGGCCTGAATCGACCTGCTTTTCGTTACTCATGCAAACCCCAATCAGTCAAAATGCGAATCTTTATTATGAGTGGCAGCCGCGAAAAACCCGTCGCCGAAGCTCTTTCCCACTGATTGCCGCAACCCGCGTCTTTGCGCGGTAAAGTGGCAACATCCCTGCGGAACTTCGGCCAATGGCGCAGCCCATGCCAGTTTCTTGTTGATTATCCGGAAGTGAAAAATCCACTTCTGGCAACCGCAAATTATAAGTGAAGCAAACAACGAATAGAACAAAAACGTTGCTTGTACCATAATTTATATACTTTTGCAGGAGGTGGCTAGTTCTTTCGAACTAGATGCGCCCGGCTGTGCACGAATTGGTCTCGCCGACAACCACAAGTTGGTGGCACTGGGAATCAATAGTATGATCGGCATGTTTTTTATACATATCCGAAGGAGAAATTCATGGCAATGATGAAAGAATTTAAAGAATTTGCAATGAAAGGCAACGTTGTCGATCTGGCAGTCGGTGTCATCATCGGCGGCGCCTTCGGCAAGATTGTCGATTCCCTGGTGCAAGACGTGATCATGCCGCCCATCGGCCGCATTTTCGGCGGCCTCGATTTCGCCAATTACTACCTGCCCCTGAACGGCCAAGCCACGACGATGACGCTGGTGGAAGCGAAAAAGGCGGGCGCCGTGCTGGCCTACGGTAATTTTCTGACCATTTTGCTCAACTTTATCATTCTTGCCTTCATCATCTTCCAGATGGTGCGCCTGATGAACAAGGCCCGCCGCAGCGAACCGGTCGCGCCGGCACCGGCGCCGGCCACGCCGGAAGACATCGTGCTGCTGCGTGAAATCCGCGATTCCCTGCAGCAGAACGCACGCAACAGCAACAATCTGGCAAAATAAGTCGTTCCGGCACCGGCCGGCTGACCTGGGCTGAGAACTATGCGACGATTCTGGTTATTGTTTGCGCAAACCGTGACGATCGCGTTGGCGCTGTACTTTGTGTACGGCGCGCTGCGCCCGGCCAGCCGGGTACAGCAGCTGGGCTCTGCGGCGAAACCGGTGCCCGTGGTGGAAACGGCGTCGAGCAGTCTGGCGCCCGGTTCCTACCGCGACGCGGCGGCGCGCGCCATGCCCGCCGTCGTCAACATCCTCACCCTGCAAGTGCCCAAGCGCGGCGCCCATCCGCTGGCGCGCGATCCCTTCTTCAAACGTTTCTTCGGCGAGCGCGACCCGGACGCCGAGGATGGCGAGGACTTGAAAAACAGCCTCGGTTCCGGCGTCATCGTCAGCCATGAAGGCTATGTGCTGACCAACAACCATGTGGTCGAAGGCGCCGACGAAATCGAAGTGGTGCTCACCGATGGCCGCAAGGCGCCTGCCAAGATCGTCGGCCTGGACCCGGAAACAGACCTGGCCGTGATCAAGATCAACCTCGACAAGTTGCCTGTCATCGTGCTGGGCCAGTCGGAACTGGCGCGCGTGGGCGATGTGGTGCTGGCCATCGGCAACCCGTTCGGCGTGGGCCAGACGGTGACCATGGGCATCATCTCCGCGCTGGGCCGCAACAATCTGCACATCAACAGCTTTGAAAACTTCATCCAGACGGATGCGGCCATCAACTTCGGCAACTCGGGCGGCGCCCTGGTCGATACGCGCGGCAACTTGATCGGCATCAATACGGCGATTTACTCGCAAAGCGGCGGTTCCGTCGGCATCGGCTTCGCCATTCCCGTCTCGACGGCCAAGACAGTGATGGAAGCCATCATCAAGGATGGCCACGTGGTGCGCGGCTGGATCGGCGTGGAAACGCAGGACATCACGCCCGAGCTGGCGCAAAGCTTCAACTTGCAGCGCACCAGCGGCGCCATCATCGCCGGCGTGGTGCGCAACGGCCCGGCCGACAAGGCGGGCATCGTGCCCGGCGACATCCTGCTGACGGTGGAAGGCAAGCCCGTGGGCGACACGACGGAAATGCTGAACCTGATCGCCCAACTGCCGCCCGGCGGAAAAGCTAAAATGACGGTGCTGCGCAAGAATCGCGAAGCGGCGCTCGACGTGATGGTGGGCAAGCGCCCCATCCCGAAAGAGCTTTCCAAATAGTTGCTGATCGGAATTTGACACATGCATGTGCGTGATTTGACCCAATTTTTACGTGAACTGAGCGACAACAACAACCGTCCCTGGTTTGTCATGAACAAGCCCCGCTACGACATCCTGCGCGAGGAATTCCTCGCGCTGGTGACGTCACTCATTGCTGAACTCGGCAAGTTCGACCCGGCCGTGAAATACTGCAATCCGAAGAAGGCCATGTTCCGCATCAACCGCGACGTGCGTTTCGCACACGACAAGAGCCCGTATAAAACGCGGTTTTCGGCGGCCATCGCGCCGAACGACATGCGCCGCCCCAGCAAGGCGGGCGGCCCCACGTATTATCTGCAGATCGATGGCCAGGGCAATTTGCTGTTCGGTGCCGGCGAATACATGCCGCCGCCTGGCCGCCTGAAGGCGCTGCGCGAACACATGGTCAACGACGCGCCAGGTTTTTCCAAAGTGCTGAAAAATAAGCGCTTGAAGGCCCGTTTCGGCACCATCCAGAACGAGGGCAAGTTGCAGCGCCCGCCCAAGGGGTTTGACGCGGATGCTGAACATATCGAATTCATCAAGCTCAAAAGCTTTTTTGTCTGGACCGAAGTACCGCTGCCCGTCAACGAACCGGAAAAACTGCTGCCGACCCTGGCGCAAGGCTTGCAGGATGCGTGGCCGCTGGTCGAGTGGATGCGCGGCGCGAAAGAGCCGGAGGAAGTCCCCGAGTAATTGCTGAAGGAGCACATGATGGCGCTGGAGCACGCAAGTTCAGGACAGGTGATCGAGGTACTGCGCAGGGATGGCGGCGACCTGTCGCAGTTTTCCGCCATTGCGCTGGCCAGGACGGACGAACTGGAATTGATCCGCATGTGCATGCCCAAGGGCAAGACCATGCCCGAGCATCATGTGCTCGGTGAAATCACCTTGCTGTGCCTGCAAGGGCAGGTGGCGGTGACGGCGCATGGCGGAGAGCAGGTGCTGGGGCCGGGGCAGATGCTGTATCTGCACGGCGGACAGGCGCATGCGCTGGAAGCGCGCGAAGACAGTCTGGTGCTGCTGACGATATTGATGGCCAAGGCAGGGCGTTAATTTCCCTGTCAGGCCACCTCGGCGCGCGGATCGCGCGACAGCAGTTGCTGCACCATCACGTGCGGCAAATCGCCATCGAACAGCACGCCGGCCACCGCGTTGGTGATCGGCATGTCGACGCCCATGCGGCGCGCCAGTTCGCGCACGGCCTTGGCGCACGGCACGCCTTCGGCCACATGACCGAGTTCGGCCACGATGGTGGCCAGCGCCTTGCCTTGCGCCAGACCCAGGCCGACCCGGCGGTTGCGCGACAGGTCGCCCGTGCAGGTGAGAATCAAGTCGCCCATGCCCGTCAGCCCCATGAACGTTTCCGTCTGGCCACCGAGGGCCGTGCCCAGGCGCGTGATTTCCGCCAGGCCACGCGTGATCAGCGCGGCGCGTGCATTCAGGCCCAGGCCCAGGCCGTCGGCCACGCCGGTGGCAATGGCCAGCACATTCTTGACGGCGCCGCCCACTTCCACGCCCACCAGGTCTTCGCTCGCATACACGCGGATGGTGCCGCCATGTAAAGCCGAGACGACGGCGCCGCGCAAGGCGGCACTGTGCGAGGCGATGGTCAGCGCGCACGGCAGGCCGCGCGCCACTTCCTGTGCGAACGAGGGGCCGGACAGGGCGCCGCCGGGGATCTTGTCACCCAGCACTTCCTGCACGATCTGGTGCGGCAGCAGGCCCGTGCCGCCTTCAAAGCCTTTACACAGCCACACCAGGTTGCCGATGGCCTTGTCTTTCAGTTGCTGCAGCATCGGCCGCAGGCCCGCCACGGGGCAGGCGGCGATCAAGAGGCCGTGTTCGCCGCTGGCATGCGCGACGGCGGCGTCGAAATCGGCGCTGATGCGCAGTTGCGGCGGCAAAGGGAAACCGGGTAGATAGCTGTTTTCGCCGCTGGCGGCTATGGCGGCCATGGCCGCGCCGTTGCGGCCCCACAGCAGCACGTCGTGGCGGCCGGCCAGGGCCATGGCCACGGCCGTGCCCCAGGCGCCGGCGCCCAGGATGGTGATCTTGCGGGCGGCGGGAATCATATCGGGAGTGACTTCAGGAGAAACTTGCATGCAACCTCAACGGGGCAGGGGGAACGGGCGCGGTGCTTACAAGCCCCACACTTCGCTGGTCTTGACGTAGCCGTTCTGGCCATCCTTGTGGCGCACCTTGACCCAGCCGGAACTCGGTTGCTCGCTCATTTCCAGCAGCACGCCCTTGTCGACGAGGATGATGGCGGAGGCGGTGTCATCGGGGCTGGCGCGAACCTTGAGGTTCGCGGCGCGCGCCACGACGTTGCGCTTGGCCGACAGGCCCTTGGCTTCGGTCCAGGCCATTTCGCCGCTGGCGTCGCGTACCTTGACCCATTCGCCGTAGCTGAGCACGACTTCCAGCGGCATGCCGCGTGGCGCCACGTACAGCTTGCCGCCCTTGGCGGACGGCGCGTCGTACAGGATCACGGGGTTTGCTCCCACCGTTTTGAAATCGACGGCGTGGCTGGCGGCGGTGGCCAGCAGCAGCACGGCGCCGGCGATCCAGCGGAACTTGCTCAAGAGCGCACTTTTCAACATGATATTTTGAACCTTAACGAAACACGGCGGCCAGGCCGCCGTTTCTTACCTGCAGTATAGAACACTCACAAAACCGTCGCGAGCGGCAGTGCATTGTGGCCGTGATGCTCGCTGTGCCGGGGCACAGCGAGCATCACGGCTTGCCAGGCGCGCCGCGCAGCAGGTTTGGGAGAGGTTCTTAGTGCGTTTCGCTGGCTGCTGGCGCTGCTGCAGCGGCGTCAGCAATAGCTTGCAGACGTTGTTGGTAGAACACTTCGAAGTTGATCTCGGCCAGGTGCACTGGCGGGAAGCCGGCACGGGTGATCACGTCGGCGATGTTGGCGCGCAGGTAAGGGTAGATGATGTTCGGGCAGCCGATTCCCAGCAGCGGATCGAGTTGATCGGCAGGAATGTTGCGTGCTTCGAAGATACCAGCTTGCTTGCCTTCAACCAGGAAAGCGACTTTATCGCCGACTTTGGCGGTCACGGTGATGGTCACGGTGGCTTCAAAGATGCCGTCGGCCAGAGGCGCCGCGCCCACGTCCAGAGCCACTTCGATCGCTGGTGCTTCTTGTTCCAGGAAAATAGCTGGGGAATTTGGTTGTTCCAGCGACATGTCTTTCAGGTAGACGCGTTGGATTTGGAAGACTGGTTGCAGGTTTTCGTCAGACATGGAACGCTTTCGTTGTAAAGGACAAGAACGGCACACCGTTCAAATATGGTGCTTGCGGTATTCAAACCGCGCCGGGTAGGCGCGGCTAGATCAGGTGCGAGGGCAATTGTATCAAAACAATACGACAAAAAACCAAGCAATTTCTCGAACCCGCTTTATATCAGGCTGCCGTGCCATTTAACAAGGGGTCCAGCTTGCCGGCTTGATCGAGCGCATACAAATCGTCGAATCCGCCCACGTGGGTTTCGCCCACATAGATTTGCGGCACCGTGCGGCGGCCCGTGCGTTCCATCATCTTGATGCGCTCTTCCGGGTCGAGGTCGACGCGGATCTTTTGCACGGTCACGCCCTTGGCTTCCAACAGGCGCTCGGCGCGCACGCAATACGGGCACACGGCGGTGCTATACACAATTACTGGGACAGTCATGATGATTCCTTAGGTTAGTACTGGCAGAGGCTTACTTGGCCAGCGACAAGGTTTTCAATGGCAAACCCTGCTTTTTCCATTCGTCGATGCCGCCTTCCAGGCTCGTTGCCTCGGCGAAACCAGCTTTGCCCAGCAGGCCGACGGCCGTTGCCGAACGCGAACCTTTCTGGCAAACCACTACAATGGGGCGCGTTTTGAATTTTTCCAGCTCGCCCAGGCGTTTTGCCAGTTCCGGCAGCGGCATATTTTTTGCGTCAGGCAAGTGGCCCGTGGCGAATTCTTCCGCGCTGCGCACGTCGACAATGATGGTCTTGCCGCGGTTGATCAGTTGCGTGACTTCCAGCACGGTCGCGCGTTTGCCGCGCATCGACAGCAGTGGCCAGAGGAGGGCGCCGCCGGAAATAATGACGATGGCAAACAGAAAAATGTGGTCGATAATGAATTTCACGTAGGGTCCAATGGTTTAAGTCAATCCGCGCATTATAAAATAGAAGCTGGACGAGGTCTTTTTACGTTTTGCTTTTTTGATTTGAACCCCTTGAGAAGATAGAACTATGTACAAAATCGTTTTCATGCGTCACGGCGAGTCCACCTGGAATCTCGATAACCGCTTCACCGGCTGGACCGACGTCGATCTGACGGAAAAGGGCGTCAACGAAGCCAGGGCCGCCGGCCAGATCCTCAAGCAGGAAGGTTTTACGTTCGACGTGGCCTACACTTCCGTCCTGAAGCGCGCCATTCGCACCCTGTGGCTGGCGCTCGACGAGATGGACATGATGTATCTGCCCATCAAGAACGACTGGCGCTTGAACGAGCGTCACTACGGCGCCCTGCAAGGCCTGGACAAGGGCGAGACAGCCGCCAAGTATGGCGACGAGCAAGTACTGGTGTGGCGCCGCAGCTACGACACGCCGCCGCCGCCGCTGGAAGCGAACGATGACCGCGCCTCGTTCAACGATCCGCGCTACGCCGGTTTGCCGAAAGCGTCGATTCCGCTGACCGAATGCCTGAAAGACACCGTGGCGCGCGTGATGCCGTCCTGGGACGAGGAAATCGCCCCGGCCATTCGTGCCGGCAAGAAAATCATCATCTCGGCCCACGGCAACAGCCTGCGCGCGCTGATCAAGATGCTCGATGGCATCAGCGACAGCGATATCGTCGGCCTGAACATCCCGAACGGCCAGCCGCTCGTGTATGAACTGGACGCCGACCTGAAACCGATCCGTCATTACTACCTGGGCGACCCGGCAGCGATTGCGGCAGCGCAAGCGGCCGTGGCGAACCAAGGGAAGGCCAAGTAACTTGTTGTCTTTCTTCCGCGGCACAGCAATCGCCCCCTCTGCTGAACGATCCCTGCCGGCGTGGCGCGCCGGTGCCATGCTGTGCGCAGCGCTGCTGTTGTCGAGCGGTGCCGCACAGGGTGCCAAGCCCACCGAACGCAGCAAGCAGAAAGCGGCCGCGGAAGCACAACGTGCTGGATTACAACAAAAGCTGACGGCGCTCAAGCGCGACATCAGCCGCACGGAAAGCGCCAAGGATGACGCGGCAGATACCCTGGCCGAGTCGGAAGAGGCCATTTCCAACGCCAACCGCGCCTTGCGCGACCTGGCGCAAGAGCAAAGCGCGACGGGCGTGAAACTCAATGCGCTGGGGCAAGAGCACCAGCAGCTGACGGCCACCGTCGAAAAACAAAAAGCGCAGCTGTCCAAATTGCTGCGTGAACAATATGTTGCCGGCAACGAAGACCGCATCAAGCTGCTCTTGTCGGGCGACAATCCGAACCGCATCAACCGCGACTTGCAATTGATGGCCTATGTGTCGCAGGCGCAGGCGCGCCTGCTCGACGCCTTGCGCGCCAACTTGCTGGCGGTGGAGAAAAACCAGGCTGACGTGCAGAACGCCAAGGATGAACTGGAAGAAATCGCGCAGGAAGAGCGCGACCAGAAGGCCCTGCTGGTGCAAGAGAAGGCGCGCCGCGCCGCCTTGCTGACGAGCCTGTCGCAGCGCCTGGTGGCGCAGCGCAAGGAAGTGGGCAATGTCGAGCGCGACGAACAGCGCATGGGCAACCTGGTCGACAAGCTGGCGAAACTGATCGAAGAGCAGGCTGCCGCCGCCGCGGCTGAAAAGAAACGCCAGCAATTGCTGGCCGAGCAGCGCGCCGCCGCCAAGGCCGCCGCTGATGCCAGGATCGCGGCGGAAAAACGCGAACGCTTGCTGGCCGCGCGCGCCAAGGCCGCCCAGGCGCAGGCCGAACGCGAACGCCTGGCGAAAGAACAACAAAACAAATCGGGCAAGATCAAGCCGCAAACGCCGCCAGCGCCGCCCGTGAAACTGGAACCGATCGACGACGACGAGCCGCCGCAGGTGGCCAAGGTGACACCGAAGCCGGAACCCAAGCCGGAGCCGGAGCCGGAACGCCCAAGCCTGGGCCCGGCCGCGCCGGCCGGCGCCTTTGCCAGCCTGAAAGGGCAGCTGCGCGCCCCCGTGGCGGGCAAGATCGCCGCCCGCTTCGGCAGCAAGCGTGGTGACGGCCCCAGCTGGAAGGGCGTGTTCATCCGCACCGGCGAAGGCAGCGAGGTCCACGCCATCGCCGGCGGCCGGGTCGTGTTTTCCGACTGGCTGCGCGGCTTCGGCAATTTGATCATCGTCGACCATGGCGGCCAGTACATGAGTATTTATGGCAATAACCAATCCTTGCTGAAACGCGTGGGCGATGCCGTCAAGGGCGGCGACGCCATTGCCAGCGCGGGCAACAGCGGCGGCAACGAGGAATCAGGGCTATACTTTGAATTGCGTCATCAGGGCCGCGCCTTCGATCCAGCCACCTGGGTGAAGTTTTAAGTTCCCCAGCGAATTTGTAGAGGCGAAGAATACATGGGTATCAAAGTCAAAAGTATCGGCCTGATCGGTCTGGGCGTGCTGGCCGGCATCGGCATGTCGCTGCAGTTCCCGGCCGTGGCGCAGAAAATCACGAATGCCCCGCTGCCGCTCGACGAGCTGCGCCAGCTGTCCGACGTCTTCGGCCTGATCAAGTCCGATTATGTCGAGAAGGTGGAAGACAAGAAACTCCTGACGGAAGCCATTTCCGGCATGGTCTCGTCGCTGGACCCGCATTCCGTCTACCTCGATAAAAATGCCTTCAAGGAAATGCGCGAAAGCGTGCAAGGCAAGTTTGTCGGCATCGGCATCGAAGTGAGCATGGAAGACGGCTACGTGAAAGTCGTCTCGCCCATCGAGGACAGCCCGGCCGCCAAGGCCGGCATCCTGGCCGGTGACCTGATCACCCGCCTCGACAATATCCCGCTGAAGGGCTTGCAGCTGGAGGACGTCATCAAGAAGATGCGCGGCCAGCCCGGCAGCAAGCTGGTGCTGACCATGTCGCGCAAGGGCGAAAGCCGCCCGCTGGTGTTCCCCATCGTGCGCGAGGAAATCCGCGTGCAAAGCGTGAAGGCCAAGATGGTCGCGCCCGGTTATGCCTGGCTGCGCATCGCCCAGTTTCAGGAACCGACCGTCGATGACATGGTCAAAAAGATCAACGCGCTGTATGCGCAAGACCCCAAGCTCAAGGGCCTGGTGCTGGACTTGCGCAACGATCCCGGTGGCGTCGTGCCGGGCGCTATCGGTGTGGCGACAGCATTTCTTCCGGGTAATTCCGTGATCGTTTCCACCAAGGGCCAGTTGCCGGAGTCGAAGCAAGTGTTTTATGGCCGCCGCGAATTCTATGCGCCGCCGGGCGCCAAGGCTGACCCGCTGGCCAAGCTGCCGGCCGCGCTGAAAACCGTGCCGCTGGTGGTGCTGGTCAATGCCGGTTCCGCTTCCGCCTCGGAAATCGTCGCCGGCGCCTTGCAGGATTACCAGCGCGCCACCGTCATCGGCACGCAAACGTTCGGCAAGGGTTCCGTACAAACCTTGCGCCAGATCACGGCCGATACGGCCGTCAAGCTGACGACGGCCCGCTACTACACGCCAAAAGGCCGGGCCATCCAGGCGCGCGGCATCGTGCCCGACTTGCTGGTCGATGAAACGGCCGAAGGCGATGGCTGGAACAGCCTGCGCATTCGCGAGGCTGACCTGGAAAAACACTTGAGCAGCAACGACGGCAAGCCGGAAGCGGCCAAGCCGACGATGGAAGGCAGACAGGATCAATTGGAAGAAGAGCAGCGCCTGATCGCCACGGCGAAAAAGCGCAAGCCGCTCGAATATGGCGCCAAGGATGATTTCCAGTTGCAGCAAGCCTTGAACCACTTCCAGGGCTTGCCGGTGCAGCTGGCCAAGGTGGACCCGAAGGCGGAGAAGATCGGCGCCAAGCCGGAAATTGCTTCCGACATCAAGGCCGATGACAAAAAGATTCCTGTGCAAAAACCGTAGTCGCCGCCATGAACGACGCCCAACTGCTGCGCTATTCGCGCCATATCCTGCTTGATCAGATCGGCATCGAAGGCCAGCAAGCCTTGCTCGATGCGCATGTGCTGGTGATCGGCGCGGGCGGGCTCGGCTCGCCGGCCGCCATGTATCTGGCCGCCAGCGGCGTCGGCAAGCTGACCCTGGTCGATGACGATACGGTCGATCTGACCAATCTGCAGCGCCAGATCGCCCACACTACACAGCGCGTGGGCCAGCCGAAAGTGCTGTCGGCGCGCGAAACCTTGACCGGCATCAATCCCGAGATAGCCATCGTCGCCTTGCAAGAGCGCCTCGATGGCACGCGCCTGGCTGAACTGGTCTTGTCCGCCACGGCGGTGCTCGACTGCACCGACAACTTCGCCACGCGCCACGCCGTCAACCGCGCCTGCGTGGCGGCCAAGGTGCCGCTGGTGTCGGGCGCCGTCATCCGTTTCGACGGGCAAGTGAGCGTGTTCGACCCGCGCACGGGCACGCAGCCCTGTTATTCCTGCCTGTTTCCGCAAGAACAGCAGTTCACGGACGAGGCGTGCTCGAGCATGGGCGTGTTCGCGCCGCTGGTGGGCGTGGTGGGCGCCATGCAGGCGGCCGAAGCGCTGAAACTCATCATGGGCGTGGGTGTATCCCTGGCGGGACGGCTGCTGCTGCTCGACGGTTTGCACATGGAATGGAGCAGCATGCGCGTCGCGCGCGACCCCGGCTGCGCCGTTTGCGGTGTAGTGGTCTTGCCGCTCTGAATAGCCCCGCACAAATTTTTCCCCATATGACAGGCTTTGTCATATTTCCGCTTTATACTCTGCACTCATTACTCACCTTCTTCTCTCTTTCTTATGCAAAACGCAGCAAACCATCCGATACGCCAGCGCCGCGCGCGCGGCTTCACTTTGATCGAAATCATGGTCGTGGTGGTGATCATGGGCATCCTCGCTTCGCTGGTGGTGCCCAAGCTGATCGCCCGCACGGGCGAGTCGAAAGTGGCGGCGGCGAAAGTCGACATCGCCACCGTGATGCAAGCCTTGAAACTGTATCGCCTGGATAACCAGCGCTACCCGACCACCGAACAGGGCCTGCGTGCTCTGGTCGAGAAGCCGACCACGGGTCCGGCCGCGAATGGCTGGAAGGCGGGCGGCTACCTGGAAAAGATGCCGAAAGATCCGTGGGGCAATCCATACCAGTTCCTGTCACCGGGCGTGAAAGGCGAAGTCGACCTGATTTCGCTGGGGGCCGACGGCCAGCCTGGCGGTAGCGGCGACGATGCCGATATCGGCTCCTGGGAACTGTAAGTTTTTCATTGCATGCCTGCCATGACCACCGGTCTGCGCCAGCGCGGCTTCACGCTGATCGAATTGCTGGTGGTGATGGTCATCATCGGGGTGACCCTGGGCCTGGTGTCGCTGAACGCCATGCCGAATGGCCAGCAAGCGCTGCAAAAGGAAGCCGAGCGCATCGCCCTGCTGCTGCAGCTGGCACGCGATGAAGCCATCGTGCGCAGCCGGCAAGTGGCGTTCGAGGCGGACGACAATCAATACCGTTTCCTGGTCCTCAATGAAAAGCTGTGGCAACCCGTGACGCAGGATGATTTGCTGCGCGAGCGCAGCTTCAGCAATACGCCCATGCTGCTCAGCGTACAGCCGTCGAACAGCGTGGCTCAGCCGCTGCGCATCATCTTCGGCCGCGAACCGGTCGACAAGCCTTTCGTGCTGACCCTGGCCAGCGGCGAGCGCAGCGTGGCCATCCGCGCCGATGGCATCGGCCACTTCACGGTCGAGCAATGATGCGGCTTCCACGTCATGGCCGCCAGCGCGGCTTCACTTTGCTGGAAGTCCTGGTCGCCCTCGTCATCGTCGGCACGGCCCTGGGCGCGTCCTTGCGCGCCGTCGGCAGCCTGACGCAGAACAGCGACGGCTTGCGCAGCGCCATGATGGCAACCTGGTCGGCGGAAAACCATTTGGTGCGCCTGCGCCTGGCGAAAACCTTCCCGCAGACGGGCAAGCGCACGGTCGACTGCCCGCAGGGCGATTTGAAACTGATCTGCGAGGAGGAAGTGGTGGCCACGCCGAATCCCCGCATCCGGCAAGTGCGCGTCAATGTGTACGACGTGCAATACCCGGCCCGGCGCATCGTGCGCCTGGTCTTGCTGGCGTTCAACGACTGATGGCGCGCCGCAATCACTCCGCCGGCGGTTTTACCTTGATCGAGCTGCTCGTGGCGATCGGCATCCTGGCCATGGTCGCTGTGCTGGGCTGGCGCGGCCTGGACAGCATCATGCGCTCGCGTGAAGTGCTGACCGGCCAGCTGGAACAGGCGCGCGGCATGCAACTGGCGTTTGCCCAGATGCAAAGCGATTGCGACCATCTGGCTGGTGCCGGCCAGAGCAATACCCTGCTGAATGGCCGCCTGAACTTGTCGGCGGAAAATGACCGCCTGACCCTGGTGCGCCTGGCCGCATCGGAACAGGAGCCGCAACAGTTGCAAGTGGTCACTTACCGTCTGCGTGGCGGCGTGCTGACGCGGCGCGAGTCGAACGGCACGCGCGACCTGGCCGTGCTCGACACCCTGTGGCAGGCGGCGCGCGACGATACCGATACCTCCAACGCCGACGTGGCCCTGATGCATGGCGTCGACAGCATGGTCATGCGCGGCTGGAGCAATGGCGCCTGGAACGTGCTGACGGCGGGCGCCACCATCTCCACGCAAGTGCCGGGCCTGGAAGTGACCCTGCAAATGCCGGGCCAGGATGCGGGCCTGTCCAAAGTTTTCTTGTTGGGGCCGGGATGAAGCCGTTTATCCGCCCCTCGCGCCAGCGCGGCGTGGCCGTCATCACGGCCTTGCTGCTGACGGCGCTGGCCATCACGGTTGTCGCCAGCCTGTTCTGGCAGCAGCAGGTGCAGGTGCGCTCGATGGAAAACCAGCGTTTGCGCCTGCAGACGCAGTGGGCCATGCGCGGCATGGTCGACTTCGCCCGCTTCTGGTTGCGCCAGGATAATCCCTCGCAGACGGCGCTGGACGGCGTGTGGGCCACGCCCATCGAGGAAGCGCGGCTCGACGATTACGTCGACCGCGAAAAGGTCGACACGGAAAAATTTGACGCCACCGTCTCGGGCCGCGCGCTCGATGCGCAGGCGCGGTTTAATATTAGCAACCTGGTCGCCGCCACGGGCGGCATCAATCCGAAGCAGGTGCTGGCCTATCAGCGCCTGCTGTCGAACCTGCGGCTCGATAGCGGCCTGGCGCAGGCGACGGCCGATGCCGTGCTGCGCGCGAAGCCGAAACCGCGCGCCAAGGACAGCGGCAGCGATGGCAAGACGCCCGCCGCCGCGCCCGCATCGGGCGGCAGCAGCGAGCCGGTGGCGTTCACGCAGGTCGAGGATTTGCTGGCCGTGCCCGGCTACACGCCGCAGATGATCGAGAAGTTGCGCGATTTCGTCATCATCTTGCCGGAACTCACGCCGGTCAACGTGAATACGGCCCCGGCCGAGGTGCTGGCGGCCGTGACGATGATGTCCTTGTCCGAGGCCAGCGCCCTGACCTTGAGCAATCCACGCAAAAAGTTTGTTGATTTGGCAAACTTCAAGAATAATATTAATGCCGAACTGATTGCTACCGTGGAACTCGACGTGAAGAGCCGCTATTTCCTGACTGTCATCCGCGTGCGGCTGGATCGCGCCGCCCTCGATGCCGTGGCGCTCGTCAATCGAAAAACGGATCCGCAGCGCACCACCAGCCTGGTCTGGTTGCGGGAAAATTAACCCCTGAAAGCGAGTCACTTTGACAATATTGTATATCCGTCACCCGGCCAGGGCGTCCATCGACAGCGCGCCAGCCTGCTCCTTCGTGCTGGCCGGCGACGGCGGCGCCCTGCTGCAGCAGGGCAGCGCGCCGCTGGGCAGCCTGGGGCAGCTGATTGCCGGCGCGAAGCAGGTGGTCTTGCTGCTGGCGGCGGCCGACGTGACTCTGCTGCGCCTGAAAACCCCGCCGCTGGCCGGCGCCCGCCTGCGCGCGGCCTTGCCGGGTCTGGTGGAAGAACATATCCTCGGTGATGCTCAGGATTGCCTGCTGGCCGCCGGTGCGCCCGATGCTGCCGGCATGCGCACGGTCGCCGTGGCGCAGCGCGCCTGGGCCGGGGTACTCGTGAAGGCTTTGCTGGCGCAGGGCGCGAGCAAGGTGGTGCTGCTGCCATCGCAGCTGTGCCTGCCCTTGCAGCCTGGCAGCGTGACGGCCTCCTTGCAGGCGGCCGGCGACGGCCTGGAACTGGCCTTGCGCCAGGCGCCGCAAGAGGGGTTGGGCCTGGTCTTGCCGGCTCAGCTGCAGCAGGCGCTGCTGACGACGCGCGCGTTTGCCGGCGACGTGCCCCTGACGGTCTACGTGGCGCAGGCCGAGCTGGCGCAATATCAACAGCTCGCTGCCGGCATGGATGGCGTGACGCTGGAGAGTGACCATTGGGCGCACTGGATCGCCGGCGCCAAGGGGGCGGGGCTGGACCTGGCGCCCGCGCTGGGCACGGCCACGGGATCGGCCACCGAATGGCGCCGCTGGCGCTGGCCGCTGCGCCTGGCGCTGCTGGCCGTGATCGTCAACCTGGCCGGCATGAATATCGAATGGATGCGCTTGAAGCGCGAGGCCGCCACCGTGCGCACCTCGATGCAACAAACCTTCAAGGCCGCGTATCCGAATGAAGCGCCCGTGTATGGCCTGGAAGCGGAGCAGATGCGGCGCAATATCGCCGCCGCCCGCCTGCAAAGCGGGCAGGCCAGCATGGATGACTTCACCAGCATGAGCGCAGCGCTGGGTGAGGCCTTGGGTGGGCTGGCCGGGCGCGGCGTGGTGGCGTCACTGGAATATCGCGAGCGCAGCCTGATCGTCACGCTGAAACCGGACATGGTCGACGCCAGCGTCCAGGCGCAGGTGCGCGATGGCCTGGCCGCGCGCAAGCTGGCCTTGAATGAAACGGCGCCGGGCGTGTGGAAGATCACGCCGGCCACGGGAGCAAAAGCATGAGTGCAGCAGTCAACCAGGCGCGCGCCGCATTGACGCGGCAGCAGCAGGCCGTGCAAGCCTTTTGGGCGGAACGCACGCAGCAGGAGCGCAAGCTGCTGGCCATCGGCGGTGTGGTGGCGGGGCTGGCCCTCGTCTACGCGGTGTTTTTCGAGCCAGCCTGGACGGGCCGCATCGCCTTGCAAAAGAGCTTGCCCGAGCTGCGCCAGAACGCGGCCCAGCTGCAGGCGCTGGCACGCGAGGCGGGCGAACTGGCGCGCCAGGCGCCCGTGCAGGTCGCTCCCATGAGCCGTGACAGCATAGACGCGTCGCTGAAAGCACGCGGCCTGGCGCCGCAATCGCTGTCGCTGACGGGTGAGTACGCGCGCGTGCAGTTGAACGGCGTGCCGTTTGCCAGCGTCATGCTGTGGCTGGACGGCTTGCGCCGCGAAGGCCGCGTGGCGGTGCAGGAAGCGAAGATCACGGCGCAGGGCAAGGCGGGGCTGGTCGATGCCAGCCTGACCCTGCACCAGAGTCCGGGCGCGGCACGATGAGGCGCTTGCTTGGCTGGCTGCTGGCCATCATCGTCAGCGTCTGCGTCACCCTGCTGGTATTTTTTCCGGCCGGCTGGGTTGCCGGCATCGTGGAAAAGCAGACGGGCGGACGTTTGACCTTGGGCGACGCGCAAGGTACCCTGTGGCGCGGCTCGGCCTTTATCGGCGGGGCGGCCAGCGCGAATGGCGCCGTGACGCCGCTGCTGCCGGGGCGCTTCAACTGGCGCATTTCGCCCTCGGTGCTGTGGGGATCGGCGGACGTGGAATTGCAAAACCCGCAGGCGCTGTCGCAGCCGGTGAACCTGCGCGGTTCGTGGTCGCACTGGCAGGTCAGCCCGGCGGCCCTGCTGCTGCCGGCCGATGGCCTCGGCGGCCTCGGCGCACCGTTGAATACCGTGGCGCCAACGGGCAGCATGCGCCTGTCGTGGAGCACCCTGCAGCTGGCCCTGGAGCAGCGGCAGTTTTCCGCCGTCGGCCGCACCACCTTGCAGATGACGGACATGGCGTCGCGCCTGTCGTCCTTGCGTCCGCTGGGCAGCTACGAGCTCGATTTCGATTGGCAGGGGCAGCAGGCGACGTTGACCTTGCGCTCCATCAAGGGACCGCTGCTGCTCGACGGCAGCGGCAGCCTGCAACAGGGGCGCATGCAGTTTTCCGGCCAGGCCCAGGCCGCAGCAGGATATGAAGAGACCTTGGCGAGTTTGTTGAATTTGCTGGGACAGCGCCGTAGCAATAGCGAAAAAAACATCATCGCCTTAGAGTTCAGACAATGAAAAAACCATCCGTGAGCCCCCATACCTTCTCCTTGTCGCTGCGCCGCCTGTCGGCCGCCGCCTTGCTGTGCTGTTCCGTGGCCGGCATGCCGGCACCCGCCTGGGCCGCGCCCGGCGATGAAGCGGCGCTCAATTTCGTCGGCGCCGACATCGAGTCGGTGATCAAGGCCGTGGGCCATTACACCAACATCAATTTCGTCATCGACCCGCGCGTCAAGGGCACGATCACGCTGGTGTCGGAAAAATCGATCAGCAAGACACAGGCCTTCGGGCTGCTGGCCTCCGCGCTGCGCCTGCAGGGCTATGCGGTGGTCTCCGGCGACGGCTACGCGAAAGTGGTGCCGGAAGCGGACGCCAAGCTGCAATCCGTGCCGACCCAGGTGGGCAACGGCGCCAGCCAGGTGAAGGGCGACCAGATCGCCACCCAGGTGTTTTACCTGAACTACGAATCGTCGGCCAACCTGCTGGCCGTGCTGCGCCCCCTGATTTCGCCGAACAACACGATCAACGCCAACCCGGGTAACAACTCGCTGGTGATCACCGATTACGCGGATAACCTCAAGCGCCTGGCGAAGATCATCGCCGCGCTCGACGTGCCCGCCTCGACGGACCTGGACGTGATCCCCGTGCGCTATGCCATCGCGTCCGACCTGGCCTCGATGGTCAATAAACTGATGGAAGGCGGGAATGCGGGGGCCGCCGCAGGGGCTGACGCTGGCAAGGTCTCCGTGCTGGCCGACCCGCGCACCAATTCGCTGGTGCTGCGCGCGCCGTCGGCGGCGCGCGCCAACCTGGCCAAGTCGCTGATCTCGAAGCTGGATCAGCCCACCACGCAGCTGGGCAATGTACACGTGGTGTACCTCAAAAATGCGGACGCCACCAAGCTGGCGCAAACCCTGCGCTCGGTGGTGACGTCGGACGGCACGGCCGCCACGGCGCAGCAGGGCGTCGGCAACCAGAACACGAACAACCAGATCAGCCAGAACAACAGCGGCATGAACAGCACTGGCCTGGGCGGCAATACGCAAAGCGGCAGCACGGGCGGCGCTTCGCTGAACAACGCGCCGCAGCAGCTGTCGTCCGGCGGCGCGGCCGGTTTCATCCAGGCCGATGCGTCGACGAATACGCTGATTTTGACCTGCAACGAAGCCGTCTACCGTAACCTGCGCGCCGTGATCGACCAGCTCGACGTGCGCCGCGCCCAGGTCTACATCGAGGCGCTGATCGTTGAAGTGACGTCGTCCAAGGCGTCCGAATTCGGCGTGCAGTGGCTGGGACTGTCGGGTGACAGCACCAGCAATTACCGCGTGGGGGCGCTGCAGTCGTTCGCTTCGGGCACCAGCAACAACATCGCCTCCATCGCCACGGGCGGCGGCAAGGTTTTGCCGACGGGTGGCCTGACGGTCGGCATCTTCAAGCAGATCAACGGCGCGCTGGGCCTGGGCGCCGTGGCGCATGCGCTGGAGTCGGACGGCAATGCGAATATCCTGTCGACGCCGAACCTGATCACCCTGGACAATGAACTGGCGACCATCAAGGTGGGCCAGAACGTGCCTATCCTGACGGGCCAGTACACCAGCACGGCCGGCACCAATACGAACCCGTTCCAGACCATCGACCGCAAGGAAGTGGGCCTGACCCTGAAGGTGCGCCCGCAGATTTCCGAGGGCGGCACGATCAAGCTGGGTATCTATCACGAGACGTCGAGCGTGGACAAATCCACGTCGACGGCCGTCAGCGGCATCACCATCAACAACCGCGTGATCGAAAACAATGTGCTGGCTGACGATGGCCAGATCATCGTGCTGGGCGGCCTGATCGAGGACAGCACAGGCGACAACGCGGAAAAAGTGCGCGGCCTGGGCGACATTCCCCTGATCGGCAACCTGTTCAAGTACCAGACGCGCGAGCGCAAGAAAACCAACCTGATGATCTTCCTGCGCCCGGTCATCGTGCGCAACAAGGAGCAGAGCGGCAGCCTGGCGGCCGACCGCTACGACTACATGCGCTCGGCCGAGACGGCCGCCGTGCCGGCCACGGGCAACCTGATGCTGAAAGACCTCGGTACGCCTGTGCTGCCGGCCCTGCAGGATGGCCAGCCGGTGGGCGGCAACATGGTGACGCGTCCCGTGCCGCCGGCGCCGACGCCGCCGCCAGGCGCGCCGGCCAACGCGGCCACGCCGCCGCAGCCGCTGCTGCAGCAGTACCAGCAGCAACAGCCACAGAAGTGATGGGACAGCCATGAGCAATCTGCTTCCCTACGCCTACGCGCGCGATTTCGGCCTGCTGGCCCGGCCCGGCGCGGTCGATGGCGCCCCGGTCGACGTGCTGGTGGCCGCATCGACGGCGCCGGCGGCCATTGCCGAAGTGTCGCGCCGTTTCGGCCAGATTCAATTGACGGTGCTGCCGCGCGGCGAACTCGATGCGGCCATTGCCGGCGCCTACGCGGGCGGTGGCGGCGACGCCTCGCAGATGGCCGATGAATTCGACGCCGACCTCGATCTCACCAAGCTGTTGCAGGACGTGCCGGCCATCGAGGACTTGCTCGAATCGTCCGACGACGCGCCCGTCATCCGCATGATCAACGCGCTGCTCACGCAGGCGCTGCGCGAAGGCGCGTCCGATATCCACATCGAGCCGTTCGAGCAGACCTCCGTCGTGCGCTTCCGCATCGATGGCAGCCTGCGCGACGTGGTGCGCCCGCGCAAAGCCATCCACGGTTCGCTCATTTCGCGCATCAAGATCATGGCGCAGCTCGACATCGCCGAAAAGCGCTTGCCGCAGGACGGCCGCATCACCCTGCGCGTGGGCGGCAAGCCCGTCGACGTGCGCGTCTCGACCCTGCCCACCGGGCATGGCGAACGGGCCGTATTGCGCCTGCTTGACAAGGAAGCGGGCCGCCTCGATCTGCAGCACCTGGGCATGAGCGCGCCCATGCTGAAACAGTTCGATGGCCTGATCACGCAGCCGCACGGCATCGTGCTCGTCACCGGTCCCACCGGTTCGGGCAAGACGACGACCCTGTACGCGGCGCTGTCGATGCTCAACGCCACCACCACGAACATCCTGACGGTGGAAGACCCGATCGAGTACGACCTGGCCGGCGTGGGCCAGACGCAGGTCAATCCGCGCATCGACATGACCTTTGCCAAGGCGCTGCGGGCGATTTTGCGGCAAGATCCCGATGTGATCATGATCGGCGAGATCCGCGACCTGGAGACGGCGCAGATCGCGGTGCAGGCATCCTTGACGGGCCATCTGGTGCTGGCGACCCTGCACACGAACGACGCCTCGGCGGCCGTCACGCGCTTGCTGGACATGGGCATCGAGCCGTTCCTGCTGTCGTCCTCCTTGCTCGGTGTGCTGGCGCAGCGGCTGGTGCGCAAATTGTGCGGCTCCTGCAAGACCTTCGATGGTCAGTACTGGCAGGCGGTCGGCTGCGAGCAGTGCGGCCAGACCGGCTACCAGGGCCGCGTGGGCGTGTACGAGCTGCTGCGCACGACGGAGCAGATTCGCGCACAGATCCACAACCGCGCCTCGGAAGCTGAGGTGCGCGCCGTCGCCCTGCAGGACGGCATGACGAGCATGCGCGACGATGGCGAACGCTGGCTGCGCGACGGCACCACCACGCAGGCCGAGTTGCTGCGCGTGACCAAAGACTAGGCCCGCCACCATGCCCGCATTCCGTTATGAAGCCGTCGACGCTCAGGGCGCCACCCGCAAGGGCGTGCTCAATGCCGACAGTCCCCGTTCCGCGCGCGCCGAGCTGCGCGTGCAAGGCCTGGTGCCGCTGGCCGTCGAGCCGATCGCCGCCCAGGTCGACGCCGCCGGCGTCACCAAGCGGCGCGGCTTCGGCGAGCGCCTGTCCAGCACCGAGCTGGCCCTGTTTACGCGCCAGCTGGCCAGCCTGCTGGAAGCGGGCCTGCCGCTGGAGCAGGCGTTTTCCGCGCTGCTGGAACAGGCCGAGCGGCCGTATCTGCGCGACCTGATCGCCTCGATCCGTTCGGAAGTGATCGGCGGCGCCGCGTTTTCCGACGTGCTGGCGCGCCATCCGCGCGATTTCGCGGAAATCTACCGGGCGCTGGTGGCCTCGGGCGAGCAGATCGGCCATTTGTCGCGCGTGCTGTCGCGCCTGGCCGACTACATCGAGCGGCGCAATGCGCTGGTGCAGAAGGTCAAGCTGGCGTTTACCTATCCGGCCATCGTCACGGTGGTGGCGTTTTCCATCGTGATCTTCCTGCTTACCTACGTGGTGCCGCAGATCGTTTCCGTATTCGCCAACACCAAGCAGAAGCTGCCGCTGCTGACGGTGATCATGCTGGCGCTGTCGGACTTCGTGCGCCAGTACGGCATCGTCGTGGCGATTGCCCTCGTCGGCGCCTGGGTGGCCTGGCGCCGCGCGCTGCAGCAGCCGGCCTTGAAACGGCGCTGGCATACCTGGCTGCTGACGGCGCCCTTGTACGGCAAGTTCGAGCGCAGCCTGAATACGGCGCGTTTCGCCAGCACCCTGGCCATCACCACGGGCTCCGGCGTGCCGATCCTGCGCGCGCTCGACACCAGCCGCGATACCTTGACCAATGTGGCGATGCAGGAACTGGTGGCAGAAGCCAGCGGCGCCGTGCGCGAGGGCGTCAGCCTGGCGCGCGCGCTGTCGGCGCAAAAGCATTTTCCGCCCATGCTGATCCACATGATACGCGCGGGCGAAATCACGGGCGAGCTGCCGGCCATGCTGGAACGTGCCGCCAGTGCGCAGGAGCAGGACCTGGAACGCCGCACGCTGACCATCGCGGGCCTGCTGGAACCGGCCCTGATCCTGGCCATGGGCGTGGTGGTGCTGCTGATCGTGCTGGCCGTGCTGATGCCGATTATCGAAATCAATCAGCTCGTCAGATAAGAAACTCAAGGAAGCCATGAAGCGTTTGCCTCAATTTACAAGTTTGCTCGCCGTCGTGGCGCTGTCCGTGTCGCTGGCCTACTGGGCCATGCAGCTGCTCAAGGCGCCGCAGCGCCCCATCAATCCACCCGCCGTACCGGTGGTGCAGGATGCCAGCGTGGAGGCGGGCGCTTCGCTGTTTGGCGGCCAGGTCAGCGTGGCCACGGCCAGCAACTACCAGCTCAAGGGCGTGGTAGCGGCCGGCAATGGCCGTGGCAGCGTGGCCATCATCGCGACTGACGGCAAGCCGTCCGTGGCCTTGCCGGAAGGCGCCGAGGTGGAGCCCGGCGTGACGGTGCTGGAAGTGCATGCGCGCCATGTGCTGCTGCGCGATGGCGGCGTGAGCAAGCGCATCGACCTGGTGGCCGACGACAAGGCGCTGGCCTTGCCGGGGCAAGTGTCAGCCAGCCCGGCGCCTGCCCCTGCGCCGGCAACGAATCTGGTGCCGCCGCCGCTGCCGATGGAGCAGCAGCGTCCGGCGACCATGATGCCGGCGCCGCCGCAGGTGGGCAGCACCGGCACGCCGCCGTCAAATTGAGCTGATTTTCGGAATCACCCCATTACCACCATGCTGATGGCGACGTGCCGCCATCGCGACAGGAGTCCTCATGTTTTCGATTCGTGCCGTCCTGGCAGCAGGCTGCGTGGCGGCGCTGTGCGCCTTGCCGCAAGCCGGCGCCGCCGCTGATGTTCCCGCCGCCACCGTTGCCTCCGCTCCCGCGCTGGTCGCGCCTGCGTCCGTAGCGGCGCGCCCGCGCATTGCACTGGTGCTGTCGGGCGGCGGCGCGCGTGGTCTCGCGCATATCGGCGTATTGAAAGTGCTGCAGGAGCTGCATGTGCCGATCGACATGGTGGTGGGCACCAGCATGGGTGGCGTGGTGGGCGGCGCGTATGCGGCCGGCGCTTCCGTGGCGGACCTGGAAAAGATGGCGCGCGAGACCAATTGGGCGCGCGTGGTGGCCGACCGGCCACCGCGCGACGAACTGGCGTTCCGCCGCCGCGAGGAAGATTTATTGCTGCCGTCGCGCATCGAGTTTGGCATCAGCCGCAACGGCATCTCCACGCCGCCGGCCGCGGCCAGCAATGCGGCGCTGGAAATGGCGCTGAACCGCCTGCTGCCGGCCGGCATGCGCGACCGCCCCGCCAGCCAGCTGCCCTTGCCCTTCCGTTCGGTGGCGTCGGACCTGGTCAATGGCGAGCTGGTGGAACTGGTCGACACGCCGCTGTTCCTGTCGATGCGCGCCTCGCTGGCCGTGCCTGGCGTGTTTGCCCCCGTGCGCGTGAATAACCGCCTGGTAGTGGACGGGGGCCTGGTGCGCAACCTGCCCGTCGACATGGCGCGCGCCATGGGTGCCGACATCATCATCGCTGTCAACGTGGGCACGCCGCTGGCGCCGGAAAAAGACCTGGGCAGCGCCATCGGCGTGGCGCAGCAGATGCTGCAGATTCTCACGGAGCAGAACGTGCAGCGCTCGCTCAAGGAATTGCGTCCGCAGGATATCCTGGTGGCGCCGGATCTGACGGGCGTCAGCTTCCTCGATTTCGAAAACTATGCGCGCGCCATGCGCGCCGGCGAACAGGCGGCGCAGGCGCTGGCCGCCCGCCTGGCACCGCTGGCCCTGCCGCCGGAACAGTATGCGGCGCGCGAGCAGCTGCGCCTGGCGGCGCCGGCCTTGCTGGACGTGGCCCTGCCGCTCACGCGCCTGGCTGTGGAGAGCGAAGGCGACATCAATCCGCGCATCCTGCAGGCGCAATCGGGCCTGGTGGAAGGGCAGGCCGTCAGCCAGGAGGATGTACTCAAGGCGGCGGCCAGGCTGTATGGCCGGGGCGACGTGGCGCGCGTGGAGACGGACGTGGTCGATGCCGGCGACCAGCGCACGGTCAGCGTCAAGGCGGTCGAAGCGCCATGGGCCAGCAACCGCCTGCGCGTGGGCCTGGAGCTGTCCAGCGATTTCAGAGACAGCAACAGCTTCGCGCTGAAGCTGCTGCACGTGCGTTCGAATCTGAACAGCTGGGGTGGCGAATTGCGCAGCATGGCGCAGATCGGCAATGCGCGCGGCTATGGTGTGCAGTTCTGGCAGCCGCTGGGCGCAGGCAACCCGTGGTACATCGCGCCGCAGCTGCAATACACCTCGTCGGCGATGGATGTCTTCGACCAGGGCCGGCGCAGCGCGCGCGTGGCGTATAGCGGCCAGACGGCGGCGCTGGTGCTGGGACGCGAGTTCGGTACCTGGGGCGATTTGCAGTTCGGTGTCACGCGCACGGAGATCAAGGGCAAGCTGGCGATACCGGCCGATCCCACGCAGCCTGAGTCGCGTGGGCTGGGCACCACCCAGTTTGTCGAGTTCCGCGTCGATACGCTCGATTCGCCGGGCTTCCCCACGCGCGGCGCGCTGCTCGATGCGACCTGGACGCGCGCCTCGACCACGGGTTCGGGCGAGGCGGCGCTGGGCCGCTCTTCGCTGACGGCATTGAAGGCTTTCGGTTACGGCAACTGGGCCGGCCACGTGTATGGCGAATGGGCGCGCGCGCAGCGCGGCGAGGCACCACTCAGCCTGGGCGGCTTCCTGCGCCTGTCCGGCACGGATTCTCAATCGGTGAGCGGGCGCAGCATCGCCCTGGCGCGCGTGGTGATGGCGCGCCGCATCGCTTCCCTGCCCAGTACTCTCGGCGGCGCCGTGCGGGCCGGCTTTTCGCTGGAAATGGGCGGCGGCTTTGACCAGAACGAGCGCTGGAAATCCAGCAAGTTCACGCAGGCCAGCAGCGCCTTCATCTCCGTCGATACGCGTTTCGGCCCCGTGTACGTGGCCTCGGGCGCATCGAAGGGCGGCGAGAGCACCTTCTATCTGTTCCTGGGACCCGTTTGGTAGCCGGCGGCGGCCGTGCTGCGGCGCAGAGCCGTGAAGGCGGCAAATTCCCATGAGCGAAACCCCAGCAGCAGGGTAAAGCCATCGCGCTCGGCGGGCGCGAGGCGGCGGTCGTTCTGGTGCAGCCGCGCCAGTTCCTCGGCCAGCTGGCGGATCTTTTGCACCAGTTCCTGCGCGCTCGACAGCGACAGGCGCGCCGGGATGCACATCAGGGTTTCGCCGGCACCGTCAAAATGCCCGCTGAAATAATCGGCTACCACATGTTCGCGGAAGTACTGCTGCACCGGGCCGTCGGCCAGCCAGTGGAAGGCGTTCGAGACGCGCAGGCTGTAGCGGTTCAGCGGCTTGAGTTCGATCAATCCCAGCCGGTCCAGTTCGGCCAGGCAGACTATGCACTCGGCCTGCGTCAGCGCATACGTTTCCACCACCTGCTCCAGGCTCCAGTGGCCGAGGCAGCAGATCGCCACCAGCAGCAGGCGCGGATGCGCCACCAGCGACTTTTCCTGCACCAGGGTGAGCGTGTCGGCATGCGGCGTGATGTCGGCCGCGCCGCGCAGCACGTCTTCCATGGCGATGCCCGAGGCCTTGCAGATCAGGGCCAGGCGCGAGAGCGACATGTCGTGCTGGCCAAACATGCGCTTGACGCTCGATTCGCTCATGGCGATGCGCTCGGCCAATACCTTGTACGTGATGCCGGCGGCGCGCAATTGGGTGCGCAGCACGCGCAAAACCAGTTCAGGTGAACTCACGAGATATCCTTTTTTACAAGTTTGGTGGCGGATGACGGTACCGAATGTAGCCCTTAATGACACTTTGCACAAGATGATAGTACTTTTCGGCAAAAGCGATGACACTCCCGCTTGTGGCTCGCGCAGCGCGCTACAACCAGGCAATCCATCCACTTGTAGAGGTTATCCATGTTCCCATCTTTCCGTTTCCCCGCAGCGCTGCTGGCGCTGGCCAGCATCGCTCCCCTGCATGCCGCCGCTGCCGAGCCTGCACCAGGTCCTTTCTACGCGGGCGCCAGCTATGGCTTTCGCGCCAATAGCGGCCTCGATTGCGTGTCAGGACAAGCCGATTGCGACAAAAGCAGCAAGCGCAGCGGCAAGGCCTACCTGGGTTACAGTTTCGACGCGCTGCCGTTTCAGGGCGGCGTGGCCCTGCCTTCGGTTGAGCTGGTGGGGTATCTGGGGGGAGAGGTCAAGTCCGGCTTCGACACGGGCGCCGGCAAGCGCGCCGGCCGCGGCAAGTTCACGGGCCTCGGCATGCAAGGCGTGCTCGCCTACCAGTTCGATGCCTTCAGCCTGAGCGGACGCGCCGGTGCCGCCTATACGCAGGGCAAGGTCGATTATCTGGGCGGCGGTTCGGACAAGAAGGACAAGATCGGCTTGATCTATGGCGTCGGCGCGGCGTATGCGCTGAACCAGAACTGGTCGCTGCACCTCGATTGGGACCGCGTGCCCGTCAAGTACAACAGCAGGCAAACGACCAAGGTCGACATGTTTTCACTGGGCGCGTCCTACCGCTTCTAAGGGGGGCGTTCAGCAGACGATGGCCTGATGGCGGACGCCCTATAGAAGGGGTGTCCGCGGGCGGCCTGAAATGTCCATAGCGGCGTTGCACGGCCTCGCCGTACTACTCATACTGTCTTCGTCCATGCGCCTTGCCATGGACATTTCCAGATCAGTCTTTGACGTCAACCTTCAGCAGCAGTTTCGCCAGCAGGCGTTTTTCCTGCTGGCGCTGGCCTGACACGGTCTTCACGTGCGCGCCGGCGGCGCGCTGCAGGGCGGCCGTGGCGACCGGGTTGCGCGGCTTTTGCGAGGGTTCGACGCGGAACTGCATTTTCTGCCGCGTCGCCAATGCCTTGTTTGCCATCGGTTTCCCCCTCCCTGATTACAGCACGTAGCGCGACAGGTCCTCGTTGACCGACAGCGCTTCCAGGCGTTCATTCACGTACGCGGCATCGATCACCAGCAGGTTTTCTGTGCTGCTGCTGTTTTCGCTGGCCGTAAACGACACTTCTTCCAGCAGCTTTTCCATCACCGTGTGCAGGCGGCGCGCGCCGATGTTTTCCGTGCGCTCGTTGACTGCATAGGCGATTTCCGCCAGGCGCGTGATGCCTTCCGGGGCGAATTGCAAGGTCAGGTTTTCCGTCGCCAGCAAGGCTTCGTACTGCATCGTCAGGCAGGCGTCGGTGCTCGTCAGAATGCGTTCGAAGTCCGAGATCGACAGCGATTCCAGTTCCACGCGGATGGGGAAACGCCCCTGCAGCTCGGGAATCAGGTCGGACGGTTTCGACAGGTGGAAGGCGCCCGAGGCGATGAACAGGATGTGGTCCGTGCGGATCATGCCGTACTTGGTGTTGACGGTCGTGCCTTCGACCAGCGGCAGCAGGTCGCGTTGCACGCCGGCGCGCGAAACGTCGGCGCCGCCGGATTCCGAGCGCGAGGCGATCTTGTCGATTTCATCGAGGAAGACGATGCCGTTCTGCTCGACGTTCTGGATGGCCTTCTGTTTCAGCTCATCCTCGTTGACCAGCTTGGCCGCTTCTTCCTCGACCAGCAGTTTGAGCGCTTCGCGGATCTTGACCTTGCGCGCCTTCTTGCGCTGCCCGCCCACGCCCGAGAACATGGACTTGATCTGCTCCGTCATTTCTTCCATGCCCGGCGGCGCCATGATTTCCATCTGCGGACCCGCTTCGGCCAGCTCGATCTCGATTTCCTTGTCATCGAGCTCGCCCTGGCGCAAGCGCTTGCGGAAGGTCTGGCGCGTGCTGTCGCCGCTGCCGCTGTCCACGGCCGCTGGCGTATTCGGCGTGAAGCCGAAGTCGCGTGCCGGCGGCACGAGGATGTCGATGACGCGGTCTTCGGCCGCATCTTCGGCGCGTGCGCGCACTTTCTTCATTTCCAGCGCGCGCGTCTGCTTGATGCCGATGTCGATCAGGTCGCGGATGATGGTGTCGACGTCGCGGCCTACATAACCGACTTCGGTGAACTTGGTCGCTTCGATTTTAATGAACGGCGCCTCGGCCAGCTTGGCCAGGCGGCGCGCGATTTCCGTCTTGCCGACGCCCGTGGGGCCGATCATGAGGATGTTCTTGGGCGTGATTTCATGGCGCAGGGGCTCGGCCACCTGCTGGCGGCGCCAGCGGTTGCGCAGGGCGATGGCGACGGCGCGCTTGGCCTTGGCCTGGCCCACCACGTGCTTGTCGAGTTCGGTGACGATTTCCGACGGGGTCATGTTCATGATCATAGTTGGCTTTCTATTCTTTGCTCAGGCGCGCTTAATCGAGCGTTTCGATGATGTGCGACATGTTTGTGTAGATGCAGAGTTCCGCGGCGATGGTCAGCGATTTCTTGACCACTTCGGCCGGCGACAAGTCCGTGTTTTCCTGCAGCGCCTTGGCGGCGGACTGGGCATAGGTGCCGCCCGAGCCGATGGCGCCGATGCCGTCTTCCGGTTCCAGCACGTCGCCATTGCCCGTGATGACCAGGGTCGACTCGCTGTCGGCCACCAGCAGCATCGCTTCCAGGCGGCGCAGCACGCGGTCGGTGCGCCAGTCCTTGGCCAGTTCGACGGAGGCGCGCAGCAGGTTACCCTGGTGCTTTTCCAGCTTGCCTTCAAAACGGTCGAGCAGGGTGAAGGCGTCGGCGGTGCCGCCGGCAAAGCCGACCAGGACTTTGCCCTGATACAACTTACGCACTTTGCGGGCCGTGCCCTTCATGACGATGTTGCCCAGCGTGACCTGGCCGTCGCCGCCCAGGGCGACTTGCTTGCCGCGCCGTACGCAGAGGATGGTGGTGCCGTGAAATTGTTCCATAGTGACCTCAAAAGATTCGTGCCGATGCGTGCAAGGCCATGCGGTTGCGCGCCCATGGCTCAAAAGTGGGGATGGAAAAGACAATTGCAAGCGGCACTTGCCACTGCCGCGTCTGCTTCAGTGTAGTCGGCGCGGGACGAAAAAAAAGCACGCAACCGCAGTTGTGTGCTTTTTTTTCGCCATCGCGGGGCCGCCGGGGCGGCCGCGCGAGGGGAGGGCGATCAGTCGCCGTAGAGTTTTTGCTTCAGTTCGCGCCGTTGCTGGGCTTCCAGCGACAGGGTGGCGGTCGGACGGGCGATCAGGCGCGGGATGCCGATAGGCTCGCCCGTTTCTTCACACCAGCCATAGTCGCCGGCGTCGATGCTGGCGATCGATTGCTGCACTTTTTTCAACAATTTGCGCTCGCGGTCGCGCGTGCGCAGTTCCAGCGCATGCTCTTCCTCGATGGTGGCGCGGTCGGCAGGGTCCGGTACGAGCACGGTTTCACGCAAGTGTTCCGTGGTTTCGCCGGCGTTTTTCAGCAAGTCTTTTTCGAGCTGCTGCAGGCGCGCCTTGAAGAATGCCAGTTGTGCCGGATTCATGTAGTCATCTTCGCTCATGGCGCGAATTTGATCTTCGCTGATGAGGGGGATGTCTTGGCTGGCGGCCGGGGTCGATTTATTAGTTTTGGTCATAACTTCGCTTACCTTCGATACGACAGAGTTTTCAAATTGATCAGTTGATGCGGCGATACCGAGCAACTGTACAGGTTCCGCTTGGCATTGCTGTCCCGCTGTACTGCGTGCGACCTTGGCTTGCCGGCGAAAGCCAGGACTACCGGCAGGCTATGGTGCCATGTTGATAACTTTTTACCGCTCTATGCCAGTCGCGCTATGCGCGCGACAACGGGCGTGTTGGGTGGATCGCTTGCATGCCTGGCATGCGGCCAGCGGCAGTTTGCCAGCATTTTATGACAGGCGAACGACATGGGCCGTTTTCGTCGCTGATTTTGGCATGCTTTGCTTTATATTGCCATCCCGATTTGTTGCCTAGCCGATCAGAGGCGGCCACTTGTTGGTTTATACCAGCAAGACGGGTGTCGGACAGCGGGAAAGCGTGCTTAACTTTCCCTTTTGTTTCTGCTTTGCAACGGGTATTTTGCAAAACCCGGCTAGTTTATACCAAACATTGTTCGAGTCCGCGAATAAAAATGTCTTTTGGTAGATTTTTGCCAATAAACACCATTTTGCTGCCGCGCACTTCGTTTTCACCCCATTTGGCGCCCAGGTCGCTGCCCATCAACTGGTGCACGCCCTGGAAGACCACCTTGCGTTCGGCGCCCTGCATCAGCAGCACGCCCTTGTAGCGCAACATGCGTGGGCCATACACTTGCACCAGGCCGCCGAGGAACTCGTCGAGCTTGGCGCTGTCGAACGGTTGCGTGCTCTTGAAAACAAAGGCGGCGATATCGTCGCTGTGCTGCGCATGATGGTGGTCCGCGTGGCCACAATCGGTGGCGCAGGCGTCGCTGTGCTCGTGCGCATGCTTGTGCTCGTGGCCGTGCTCATCTGCATGGTCGTGCGCTTTGTCGTGATCGTGCACGTGCGCCGTTTCCGTGGCCAGGAAATCCGGGTCCAGTTCCAGCTTTTCGTTCAGGTTGAAACCGCGGATGTCGAGCACTTCGGCCAGTGGCGCGCGGCCGAAATCGACCTTGGCGATGGGGGCGCGCGGATTGATGCGCTTCAAACGGCGTGTCAGCGTGGCCACGTCGTCCTCACTGACGAGGTCGGTTTTCGACAGCAGCAGCTTGTCGGCGAAGCCCACTTGCCGCTGGGCTTCCTCATATTCATCGAGTTGTTTCATCGCATGGCGGGCATCGACCACCGTGATAATGGCGTCGAGCATGTAGTGGCTGCCCACTTCTTCGTCGACAAAGAAGGTTTGCGCCACGGGGCCGGGATTGGCCAGGCCCGTCGTTTCGATGACGACGCGGTCGAATGCCAGCAGGCCGGCGTCGCGCTTGCGCGCCAGTTCCGTCAAGCCCACGATCAGGTCGCCGCGCACGGTGCAGCAGATGCAGCCGTTGTTCATCTCGATGATGTGCTCGTTGCTATCCTGCACCAGGATTTCATTGTCGATGTTTTCCTGCCCAAACTCGTTCTCGATCACGGCGATGCGCATGCCATGGTCTTCCTGCAGTATGCGGTTGAGCAAGGTGGTTTTGCCGGCGCCGAGGAAACCGGTGAGGATGGTGGTTGGAATCAGTGCCATGAGAGATGCCTATGCTGTAATCGATGGTGCCACCGCGCAAGCGGAAGAATGCGGACGATTATGCCGGAATTTTGCAAATGCTTGCAAATGCGCGCCCATCGGCTTGATATGCATCAGGCTGGCCCACGGCTGCGGCTGCCTACTTGAGCTTGGCGCGCGGGTGCGCCTGGTCATACACGTGCGCCAGATGCTGGAAATCGAGGGCTGTGTAGACCTGGGTCGAGGTGATGCTGGAATGGCCCAGCATTTCCTGCACGGCGCGCAAGTCGCCCGATGATTGCAGCACGTGCGAGGCAAATGAGTGGCGCAGCACGTGCGGGTGCACGTTCGCGGGAATCTCGGTGGTCAGCGCGTGCGCCTTCAGGCGCAGCTGCAGCACGCGCGGCGAAATGCGCGTGCCGCGCGTGCTTAAAAACAAGGCAGCGCTGCCATCGGCGGCGGGCGGGCGCACGGCGAGCCAGCTGGCCAGCGCCACGAGGGCTGCCTTGCCAACGGGCACCTTGCGCATCTTGCTGCCCTTGCCCGTGACGATGACTTCGAAGCTGGCCATGTCCAGCCAGCCCAGCGAGGCGGGCTGGCCGCCCTCGGCCTTGCAGTAGTGGGTGTCCAGGCTGGTCAGTTCCGACACGCGCAAGCCGCTCGAATACAGCAGCTCGAACATGGCGCGGTTGCACAGTTGTTCCGGCTCGGCGGCGCCCTGCTGGTATTGCGCGGGCGCCACGAGGCGCACGGCGTCGTCCACCGACAGGGCTTTGGGCAAGGTCTTGGCTCGCTTGGGGGCGCGGATGCCGTCGACGGGATTGGCGTCGAGTGCCGTTTCGCCGCTGAGCCAGTTGAAAAAGCCCCGCCACGACGACAGCTTGCGGGCGATCGAGCGCGGGTCGAGGCCGCCAGCGTGCAGCTTGGCCGTGTAGCGGCGCACTTCATTGTGCGCCAGCGCCGTCCAGGGCGTATTGCCGCTCAGTTCCAGCAAGGCGCGCAGGTCGCGCCCGTAGGCGTCCAGGGTGTGGGGCGAGAGCTTGCGCTGTGTGGCCAGCTGCGCCAGGTAGCTGCTCAGCCATTCGGCCTTGCCGTGCGCTTCGTCCACGGGGTTCTCAGGCGCGCAGCGCGGCCAGGGCGGCGCTGGCCGTGGCGCCGATATGCACGAGGAAGTCCGTGCCCATGCTGGACGTAAAACGTTCGCTGTCGGGCGAGCCGAGCACCAGCAAGCCGAAGGTGCCCGTGGTGTTCGGGGCGCGCAGGGCGATCATGACGGTCGATTCGACTTTATCCGCCTGCAACCAGTGCACGGCTTCGAAATCGCGGTTGCTGCCGCAATACGGCGCTTGCAGGCTGTTGGCGAACATGCGCACGTCGGCCGTGACATCTTCCGTGAACCAGCCATTGGCGTGTTCCGGCAGCACTTGCCACAGGCGCAGGCTGACATAGGGCACGTCGAAATTGCTTTGCAGGGCATCGACCAGCACGCGCGGCATGGCCGCATCGCTGCGCACTTGCAGCATGGCCTGGTTCCAGCCGTGGAACTTGCTGGCGATGTCGCCATTTTCCTCGGCCAGGCGGCTCAGCTTGGACATGCGCAGTTCGAGCGCCTTGTATTTGTCACGCATCACTTCCATCTGCCGCTCCTGCAGCGAGATGGTGCGTCCCGTCAGCGGGCTGCTCAGCTTGACCTCGCCGAGCAGCGCGGTATGCTCTGCGAAGAAAGTCGGATGCTCGCTCAGGTACTGGGCGACGGTGCTGGAATCGAGTGTGGCGGTCATTGATAGTCAGAAGAGAGAAGGATGAACGCTTCATTCTAACCGAGAGTGCGCCGGCATAGGCGCAAAGGGCCGGGCGCCGATGCATTTTCCGCGCGCGCATGAAAAAAGCGGCATGGTTGCCCATGCCGCCTTGCATTTCTTGCTCAGCAATCACCCGTGGCGGGTGAGGTGCGGGGCATTAGAAATTGTGGTGTACGCCCAGACCGATGTAGGTCTTCGAAACGACGTCCTTGCGATTCGAGATGTCCGCGTACAGGTAGGTGCGCTTCGACAGGTTGTAGTCGTAGCCCAGCGATGCCTGCTTGGTCTTGGCCACGCCGTCCGGTGTTTTTTGACCGTAGCCAGCGCGGATCTTGCCTGCGCCGACGTCGTAGTTGGCGCCAATCAGCCATGCCTTGGTATCCGTATTGGTGATCTTGAAGTTGCTGTCATCCTGATGCTGGTACGATGCCATCAGTTTCAGTTCCGTTACCGGATTGAACGATGCGGCAACCGACCACAGCTTGGCTTGCAAGCCATTGCGCTCATACGCGGCCATACCGGCGAACTGGCCGTAGTTGTACGTGGCCGACATCGAGTATGGATTCGACGCTGGCACGGCATTGGCTGGCACCAAGAAGTTGCCTGCCGTCGCAGGAACCACGGCGTTACCGTTTGCTTCCTTGGCGGCGACAGTGGCGTTGAACTGGAAGCCGCTGAAGACTGGCGAGTTGTAGAACAAGGCGTTCGAGAAACGGTTTTTCGAGTTGCCTGGCGCGCTCAGCGGATCGCTGCTGTAGGCGGCTACCGTGATGTCGGTCTGGAAACCGGCGGTCGTAGGCATGCCCGACCATGGTTCGAACGCGGTGCTCGATTCCTGGAAGGCGGTCAGGCCACGGCCCAGGCGCACGGTACCGAAGTTGCCTTGCAGGCCGACGCGGCTCTGACCCTGGAACAGTGGACGCGAATTGGTGCCCGAGGTGTTTTCGATGGTGCCGGTGTCGGATTCATAGCGAATTTCCAGTTGGAAAATAGCTTTCAAGCCATTGCCCAGATCTTCCGTGCCCTTGAAGCCCAGCTTGTTGTTGTCGCGCTTGGTGACTTTGGTGGTTTCACCAGTCAATTTGCCCAGGCCAGCATCGATCGTGCCGTAGATTTGGACGGACGACTGCGCTTGTGCGGTTGCGGCAAAGGCGCCGAAGAGTGCGAGGGCAACGAGTGATTTTTTCATGTCTTATTCCCTATTAAAAGTGAGTTCCGTCCGAGATCCGAGCAGATTGAAATGCGCCAATTACCGCGTTTCGATGAATGAACCTTAATTCGTTGGCGCGCAAGACGTGCGGGATTGGTCAAATATGCGTGAAAAGATTGGTGAAAAGCGTCATAAATCCATGGCCCTGTTGTATTTTTGTAACGCGCGGTTTTTGCCGATCCTGCGCCGATGGCCGGCGTTCTCCCATCGCCACGGTGGCGGCACCTCGCCATATTGGCGTGTCCTGGCCAGGACATTGTTGCGTTGAATCAAGTTCTTAAGCCGGCTGTGACGGATTTATGACACAAGGACGTTACACTAAGGGACGGCCTGCATGGACGGGCCTGGAGACGGCTTACTATTAGAATCATTGACTCAATATCGAGAATCGATGGCAAATCGCGAAACATTAGGATTGATCAAGGGCGCACGCGCGGGCGATGTGGCTTGCCAGCTGGCGTTGGGACGGCTGTATCTGTTCGGACAGGGTGTGCCGCAGAGCTTGCCGACCGCCTTGCATTGGCTGGCGCGGGCGGCCCAGGAGGATAGCCAGGAAGCATGCTTGCTGATCGGTACGCACGTGCCGTTCGAAGTGGCGCAACCGGCAGCCAGGACGCTGATTCCGTATTACGCGCAGGCGTTCGATGCGGGCCTGGTGCAGGCGGGCCTGGTGCTGGCGCAACTGGTGCTGGGCAACGCCGCCAACAGTTGTGAAACCTTGCGCGCCAAGGCCCGCGTGGCACTGGACGCCGCCGTGCGCGCCGGCTTGCCCGATGCGCAATGGTTGTTATCCATGCAAGAAGGAGCATCCGCAGCCTGCGTGCCCGATACCGGCGTCGCTGGCAAGCACGCATTCGATGGCGATGCGCCCCTGTACGCCTGGCTGGAGCAGGCCTGGAGCCAGGACAACCATGCCGGCTTCCTGTCGCAAGGCTTGCCGCTGGCGCGCGAGCTGTTGCAGCGCCAGGCCGCCGCCGGGGCGCGCACGATCGCGCTGGACCCGCAGCAGGTGCAGTTGCTGTCGCGTTGCGCCCAGGCACTGGCGCCTGGCGGCGATGCCGAGGGGTGGCAATGTTGCGAGCTGGCCGCGCATGGCGGCGACCGCACGGCGCAGCTGGAGCTGGGACTCGGCTATGCGCGCATGGATGCGCATGGGCAGCGGCTGGCTACGCGCAACGGCGCGGCCAATTTCAAGCGGGCCGTGCGCTGGCTGACGCAGGCGGGCGAGCAGGGCCTGGCCGAAGCCTGGTTCGTGCTGTCGCGCATCTATACAAAACCGGAATTTTCCCAGCGCAATGTGGTCGAAGCCCATTCCTGCCTGGAGCGGGCCGCCGACCTGGGACATGGCCCGGCCCAGCTCGAGTGCGGCATGCATGCCTGGCGCAATCGCCGCGACGGTGTCAACAACGATGTGCGTGCCGCCTATTGGCTGCTGCAGGCGCAGGCGCAGGGCAGCAATGAAGCGGAGGCGGCGCTGGCGAAGATCGCGCCACACGGCGAATCCGGCGACTGGGGCCAGTTTGCCGCCCTGCATGCCGATGGACAACTGCGCCAGCTGGGCCAGAGCCACCCTTTGCTGGCGGCGCGGCTGGAGCTGGCGCGCCGCTTTCATCTGTCGCGTGCCGAGGCCTTGCTGCTCGATCTGCATGCGGCCGACCAGGGACATTGCCTGCTGATCGATATCAGCGCCACGCATGGGCGCGGCAAGCGGCGCCTGGCATTGATCCGCACGGCGCAGGAGCGCCAGCTGCTCGATCAGGTGGTGCGCCTGTTCGAACGCGTCGATTGCGGCGTGACGGGGCCGGAAGGCAATTACCGGCAACGCCTGTACCGCCTGAAGTGCTACCTGGCCGAACTCGGTGTCGCGCAGGAACAGCAGTTCCTGGCCGCCTGACTTTTACGCCTGTTTTTTACCTGTTTACAGTTCGATCGTGCCTTCGAACACGGTCACGGCCGGGCCCGTCATCAGGACAGGCTGGCCCGGGCCTTGCCAGGCGATCGACAGTTCTCCGCCGCGCGCGCTGATGCGCACCGGGGAATCGAGCCGGCCGCGCAGGATGCCGGCCACGGCGGCGGCGCAGGCGCCCGTGCCGCACGCCAGGGTTTCTCCCGCGCCCCGTTCATACACGCGCAGTTTCACGTGATGGCGGTCGACGATCTGCAGATAGCCGGCGTTGACCCGGCGGGGAAAGCGCGGGTGGTGTTCGATCAGCGGGCCCGATTGTTCCAGGTCTTGCGCGTCGACATCGTCGACCACCTGCACGGCATGCGGGTTGCCCATCGAGACGACGGACACCAGCACGGGGCTACTGTGGCCCGGCAGCGCCAGGTCCAGCGGCCACAAGGTGTCGCTGCCTTCCGCTGCACCGGCGAGGCCAGCCGCATCGAACGGCACCAGTGCCGGTTCCAGCACAGGCGCGCCCATGTCGACCGTGATGCTGCCATCCGCTTCCAGGCGCGGCGCAATGATGCCGGCCATGGTTTCCACGCGGATGCTCGCCTTGTCGGATAAGCCTTTTTCGCTGACGAACTTGACGAAGGCGCGCGCGCCGTTGCCGCATTGCTCGACTTCGCCGCCATCGTTGTTATAGATACGGTAGCGGAAGTCGCAGCCGGGCAGGCGCGGCTTTTCCACCACCAGGATCTGGTCGGCGCCGATACCGAAACGGCGGTCGGCCAGGCGCTGCCACTGGGCCGGCGTGAAGTCGATATCTTGATTGATGGCGTCGATGACGATGAAGTCATTGCCGGCGCCATGCATCTTGGTAAATTGGAGTTTCATGTTTTGCCGTATCACTTGTGCTGGTTATAGAACGACGCTTCGCCTTGCGGACGCGTCTTGAAGCGTTTATGCGTCCAGAAGTATTCGGCCGGCGCTTCGCGCACGCGCTCTTCGATGAATTCGTTCATGCGGCGCGTGGCGGCTGTGATGTCGTCGCCCGGATAATCGTCCCACGCCGGGTAATACGTCACTTGCCAGCCCTGGTAATTGGGCAAAAAGGTGGCGATGACGGGAATCACCTGCGCCTTGGCGGCCAGCGCCAGGCGCGCCGTGGCCGTCAGGGTGGCGGCGGGCACGCCGAAGAAGGGCACGAATTCCGCATCCTTTTCGCCGAAATCCATGTCCGGCAGCATGAAATACGGCAAGCCGTCGCGCAGCGCGCGCAGAATCGTCTTGATGCCATCCTGGCGCGTAAACAGCTTGGGCGGCTTGAAGCGCGAACGGCCGGCGCGCAGGGCCTGGTCGAAGGCGGCGTTCTTTTGCTGCACATACATCGATGAAGCGGAAATTTCCATCGCCGTGGCGGCGCCGGCCACGTCGAGGCAGACGAAGTGCGGGCACAGCAGGATGGTGGGCTTGGCCGCGATCTGCTGGCCCGGAAAGGCGGGCACCTTTTTGATCAGGCGGTTCAGGCGTTCTTCCGACGACCACCACAGGATGCTGCGCTCCCACACGCTGCGCGAATAGGCCTGGAAATGCTGGCGCGCCAGGGCCACGCGTTGCTGTTCCGACAATTGCGGCATGCACAGACGCAAGTTCGTCAGGGCGATCGCGCGCCGCTTGCGCATGACCAGGAACAACACGCTGCCAACGCCGACGCCGAAGCGGCCCAGGATGGGCAGGGGCAGCCAGTGCAGCAGCCACATGAAGGCGATCAGCAGTCTCATGGCTGCTCCTTGGCGGCATCGGGGCTGGCCGCCGTGGGCGGCGGCGCGCCGCGCGGCACCTTGTAGCGGTTGTAGCTCCACAGGTATTGCGCAGGGCTGCGCGCGATCAATTCTTCCATGGCCGCATTGATGGTGCGCGCCTGCTCGGCCGAAGTGCTGTCCAGCGATTCTGTAAACGGCACGAAATGCACGATATAGCCGCGCCCGCCCGGCAGGCGTTCGGCGTAGGTGATGATGACTTCGGCGCCGCCCATCTGCGCCAGCTTGGCCGGCAGGGTCATGGTGTAGGCGGGACGGCCGAAGAAATCGGCCCACACGCCTTCACCCTCTTGTGGCACCTGGTCCGGCAACAGGCCGATGGGCTGGCCTTTTTTGAGGCATTTGGCAAAGATGCGCACGCCCGACATATTGGCCGGCGCCAGCATCAGGTTTTCGCGCGCGCGCGCCCCTTCGATCAGCGGTTTCAGGGCGGCGCGCTTGGGCGGGCGGTACATCACGGTGAGCGGCGTGCGCAGGGCGATTTGCTGGGCGACAATTTCAAAGCAGCCCAAATGCGGCGTCAGGAAGACGATGCCGCGGCCGTGTTGCAAGGCCTTTTCCACCAGTTCCCAGTTTTCCACGGTGGCATGACGCGCCACGCGTTCGGGCGGTGCGCACCAGATGAAGGGCAATTCCAGCACGCTCTTGCCCGCTTCAGCCACGGCCGTGTGCAAGTGTTGCGAAAACCCCGAACCCTGCATGTTCTCGCGCATGCGGCGCCGGTAGGACGGGGAAATGGCGTAAATCACCCAGCCGAGCGCAGCGCCGAGGCCATGCAGGACGGGCAGGGGAAAGAGGGATAAAAAGCGGAAAATTGGGACTAACATGAATAAGCTGTTTCCAGGAATGGCGTGTTGCCGTGCCAAAATTTTTTAAGAAGCGTAAAATACCACGTATGCAGTAACCGCTGAGTTAATAGACAACTTGCGAAGCGGAATATAAATATCGCTAAAGCGTCGCAGGCAAAACCCTCTTTACTGCGACAGAACATTCACATAGTAAACAGGAGCTTGCAATGTCAAACGACTATCTCTTCACTTCCGAATCGGTCTCGGAAGGCCATCCCGACAAGGTTGCCGATCAAATATCCGACGCCATCCTTGACGCCATCCTGACCCAGGATCCGACCGCCCGCGTGGCTGCCGAAACCCTGTGCAACACGGGCCTGGTGGTGCTGGCTGGCGAGATTACCACTTACGCCAATGTGGATTATATTCAAGTTGCGCGTGAAACCATCAAACGTATCGGTTACGACAACACGGAATACGGCATCGACTACAAGGGTTGCGCCGTGCTGGTGGCCTACGACAAGCAGTCGCCCGACATCGCGCAAGGCGTCGATGAAGGTGCTGGGATTGATCTGGATCAAGGCGCTGGCGATCAGGGCCTGATGTTCGGCTATGCCTGCGATGAAACGGCCGAGCTGATGCCTGCCGCCATCCACTACGCACACCGCCTGGTCGAGCGCCAGTCGCAGCTGCGCAAGGATGGCCGCTTGCCATGGCTGCGTCCGGATGCGAAATCGCAAGTGACCCTGCGCTACGTCGATGGCCGCCCCGTCGGCGTGCACACGGTAGTGCTGTCGACCCAGCATGCGCCGGAAATTTCGCACAAGCAGATCGAAGAAGCCGTCATCGAAGAGATCATCAAGCCGATCCTGCCGCGCGAATGGCTGACGGAGACCAAATTCCTCGTCAACCCGACGGGCCGTTTCGTCATCGGCGGTCCGCAAGGCGATTGCGGCTTGACCGGGCGCAAGATCATCGTCGACACCTACGGTGGCGCAGCCCCGCACGGCGGCGGCGCGTTCTCGGGCAAGGACCCATCGAAAGTCGACCGTTCGGCAGCCTACGCGGCCCGTTACGTGGCGAAAAACATCGTCGCGGCCGGCCTGGCGCGCCAATGCCAGGTGCAGGTCAGCTACGCCATCGGCGTGGCCAAGCCGATCAACATCACCGTCTACACGGAAGGCACGGGCGTGATTCCTGACGCGGAAATCGCCAAGCTGGTGCTGGCGCACTTCGATTTGCGTCCAAAAGGCATCGTGCAAATGCTCGACCTGCTGCGCCCGATCTACCAGAAGAGCGCCGCCTACGGCCACTTCGGCCGCGAAGAGCCGGAATTCACGTGGGAACGCACCGACAAGGTCGCCCTGCTGCGCGACGCTGCCGGCCTGAAGTAATCTAGCCCGCTTGCATGAGAAGCGCCCCGGCCAGCAGGCCGCGGGCGCTTTTTTCATGGGCGCACGCGACAGTGCGTACGGAGCGGCGTTGCCATAGGGATACGCTACAATTCATTGCAAATAAACCAATTGGGGAATGGCATGACTTTGTTGCACGTACGCTCGCTGTTTGTTGTTCTGGTGGCGACATTCGGCCTGTCCCTTGCCGTGGCGGCGCCAGCCACGCTGACGGTGGGGCAATGGCTGGACAAGGCAGAAGGGGGCGATGGCCATGCCGTGCTGATCCTGGCGGCGGGCGGCAAATTTATTTTCCCCGATGGCTCGCTGGCAACGCCGGTCCAGATGCGGCCCGAACTCACCGAGTTGATGGGGCAGATGTCGGCACGCCAGGCCTTGCATGTGCTCACCATCTATGCGGACAGTGGTTTTCTCGCCACAGATCCCGATGCCTGGCGCTCGAATATCAAGCCCGATCCCGTGCTCACCTGCAAATGGGCCATGCGTGCCGCGAATTACCCGACCGACGGCAGCAAGGCCGATAAGGACATGATACCCATCCTGCGCGAGCTGGCCGATGAAATGGCGCGGCGCCTCGATGCCGACGCGCGCGCCAGTTGTCTCAGCCAGGGCAAGAACTGGCCGCCGCAGAAACCATAGGGCGCCAGCACGCGTCGCGGACTTGCCAGGCGGCCGGCCCGCTTGACTAATGGTTGCCGCTGGCGCATGGCCAATGTTATGATGCAGTGTCCGAGGAGCGTTGCGACGAAGAAATTCGCCAGGCTCGGAATATCCTGCAACTGCGCTCACGTACCTTTTTCAACTGAAAGGAGGGCGTGATGAACGCCGTACTCAAATCGCAACACGACTACACCATCGCCGATATCACTTTGGCCGCATGGGGCAACAAAGAAATCAAGATTGCTGAAACGGAAATGCCTGGCCTGATGGCCATCCGCGAAGAATTCGCGGCAGCGCAGCCCCTGAAAGGCGCGCGCATCACCGGTTCCATCCACATGACCATCCAGACCGCCGTGCTGATCCAGACCCTGGAAGCACTGGGCGCGCAAGTGCGTTGGGCATCGTGCAACATTTACTCGACGCAAGATCACGCTGCCGCCGCCATCGCTGCCGCCGGCACGCCTGTGTTCGCCATCAAGGGCGAGTCGCTGGACGACTACTGGGAATACACGCACCGCATCTTCGAATGGCCGAACGTGGACGGCAAGGCTGTCTATTCGAACATGATCCTCGACGATGGCGGCGACGCGACCCTGCTGCTGCACCTGGGCGTGCGCGCGGAAACCGACTTGTCGGTGCTGGCCAATCCCGGTTCGGAAGAAGAAATCTGCATGTTCAACTCGATCAAGCAACATTTGCTGACCGATCCGACCTGGTATTCGAAGCGTCTGCCGGAAATCCTCGGCGTGACGGAAGAAACCACCACCGGCGTGCACCGTTTGTATCAAATGCACAAGGAAGGCAAGCTGGCTTTCCCTGCGATCAACGTCAACGATTCCGTCACGAAGTCGAAATTCGACAACTTGTATGGCTGCCGTGAGTCCCTGGTCGATGGCATCAAGCGCGCCACCGACGTGATGATCGCCGGCAAAGTGGCCGTCATCGCCGGTTACGGTGATGTCGGTAAAGGTTCGGCGCAAGCCATGCGCGCCCTGTCGGCGCAAGTGTGGGTGACGGAAGTCGATCCGATCTGCGCACTGCAGGCGGCGATGGAAGGCTACCGCGTGGTGACCATGGATTACGCCTGCGAACACGGCGACATCTTTGTCACCTGCACCGGCAACTATCACATCCTCACGCACGATCACCTGACGCGCATGAAAGACCAGGCCATCGTCTGCAACATTGGTCACTTTGACAATGAAATCGACGTTGCTTCGTTGAAGCAATACGAGTGGGAAAACATCAAGCCGCAAGTCGACCACATCATCTTCCCGTCGGGCCGCCGCATCATCCTGCTGGCCGAAGGCCGCCTGGTCAACCTCGGTTGCGGCACGGGCCACCCGTCGTACGTGATGAGCTCGTCGTTTGCCAACCAGACGATCGCCCAGATCGAGCTGTACGCGAACACGGCCAACTACCCGGTCGGCGTGTACACGCTGCCAAAACACCTGGACGAAAAAGTCGCCCGTTTGCAACTCAAAAAGTTGAATGCGCAGCTGACGGAACTGACGCAAGAGCAAGCCGACTACATCGGCGTGCGTCAAGAAGGCCCTTACAAGCCTGAACACTACCGCTATTAATCGGTAGTCCAGGGCTGTAACTCACCCTCTGAGGGCCGGCGCCCGTCGCCGGCCTGACCCTACTTTTGACAGGCTAGAGAAATGCGCTTGCTACTGATTTGGTTTATCAATGCGGCAGCCCTGTTTGCCGTTCCCTACCTGATGCACTCGGTGACGATGAGCAGCGGCTGGACGGCGCTGCTGGCCGCTGCCGTGCTGGGGCTGGTCAATGCCTTGATCCGCCCATTGCTGATCCTGCTGACCCTGCCCGTGACATTCTTGTCGCTGGGCCTGTTCATTTTGATCATCAACGGCTTCCTGTTCTGGCTGGTGGCGCAGGTGATCGATGGTTTCCATGTCGCCAGTTTCTGGTCTGCCGTGGGTGGTGCCATTCTGTACAGCATCATTTCCTGGGCCTTGTCGACCTTACTTTTGAGTAATGACGATGGAAAAGCATAATTTCAGTATTGAGTTTTTCCCGCCGAAAACCCCGGAAGGGGCGGAAAAGCTGCGCGCCACGCGTATCAAGTTATCTGAATTGCAGCCGAAGTATTTTTCGGTGACCTTCGGCGCCGGTGGCACCACGCAGCAGGGCACGCTCGATACCGTGCGCGAGATCCTGGCGGCCGGCGAACAAGCCGCACCGCATCTGTCTTGCGTGGGCGGTTCGCGTGCATCGATCCGCGCCGTGCTGGCCGACTTCAAGGCGGCCGGCGTGAGCCGCATCGTGGCCTTGCGCGGTGACTTGCCCAGCGGCTACGGTGCCTCGGGCGAATTTCGCTACGCCAACGAGCTGGTGGAATTCATCCGCGCCGAGACGGGCGACCATTTCCATATCGAAGTAGCCGCCTATCCGGAAGTGCATCCGCAAGCCCGTTCGCCGCAGGACGACCTGCAGGCGTTTGCGCGCAAGGTGCAGGCTGGCGCCGATGCGGCCATCACCCAGTACTTCTACAATGCCGACGCGTATTTCCAGTTTGTCGAGCAGACGCAGAAGATGGGCATCAACGTGCCTATCGTGGCCGGCATCATGCCGATCACGAACTACACGCAATTGATGCGCTTTTCGGACATGTGCGGCGCGGAAATTCCACGCTGGGTGCGTCTGAAACTGGCCAGCTTCGGCGACGACAGCGCGTCCATCAAGGCCTTTGGCCTGGACGTGGTGACGGGCTTGTGCGAGCGTCTGCTGGAAGGCGGCGCGCCGGGCTTGCATTTCTATAGCATGAACCAGGCGGCGCCCACTACCGCACTGTGGCAGCGCCTGGTCAAGTAATCCCTCGGGGTTATAGCGCCTAACAGTAAAGATCGCCCTCGGTCATGATGTGATCGAGGGCGATGTCGTATTCGCCGTTGGGAAAGCTTGCCTCCAGGCAGGCATAGGCGATGCCTACCGTGCGCGGACGGGGCGTTTGCGCCAGGGTGCGGTCGTAATAGCCGCCGCCATAGCCGAGCCGGAAACGCTCCGTATTAAAACCCAGGCAGGGCACCAGCAGGGTGGCGGGCGCCGGGCGCAGGCGCAATTGGGCCGGCACGGCCACGCCCATGCCATCCTTGACCATCGCTACACCGGGCGTCCAGTCGGAAAATGCCAGCGGTGCATGCTTTTCCAGCACCACGGGCAAACTCAATTGCACGCCGCGCGCGGCCAGCTGCGCATACGCGCCGTGCAAGTCCGGCTCTCCGTGCAGGGGCCAGTACACGCCCAGTTCCTCGACGTTTTCCTGCACGCACCAGTCCAGCAGGCGCTGCGCGATGGCCGCATCCCACCCCGCGCGCGTAGTCTCGGGCAGGGCGCGGCGGGCCGCCAGCAGGGCCTTGCGCAAGCCGGCTTTGTCCTCTGGCGCAATGGGTGGCCGTGTAGCCGGATCGCATGTTATTCTAGGGTCGCTATTCATATCACCATCAAGTTAAGATTGAGAGTCGTACATTGATTTCCCCACTGAAATGGATTGCCGGCACGATGCTGTGTGTTGCATCGGCCTTGTCTCCTCTGGCCGCCCTGGCCCAGGTGTCCGCCACCGTCTCTCCTGCCGTACCCGACACGCGCAGCGAGGACGATGCCTTCCTGCTGCTGCGCGACGCCGCGCGCAAGGATGACGCCGAAAAAGCCGACTTTTATGCGGGGCGCCTGACGAATTACCAGATTCCATCGTATGTTGACTATTATCGGCTGAAACCGCGCATCAAACAGCTGACTGAGGCGCAATTTCGCGATTACCTGAACCGCTACAAGGGCAGCGCCATCGCCGACCGTTTCCGCAACGACTGGCTGCTGGAGCTGGGCCGCAAGCGCGACTGGGTCGTGTTTGATGAGCAATATCCGCAATTCGCCCTCGACGACGACACCCAGCTCAAGTGCTATGCGCTGATGTCGCGCGCGGCCAAGGGGCAGAACGTGGCGCCCGAAGCGCGCAACCTGCTGGTGTCGCCGCCCGGCTATGGCGAAGCGTGCGGCAGCCTGATCGCGGTCTTGGCGCAAAATGGCCAGTTCGACACGAATGAGCTGTGGGCGCAGATCCGCCTGGCGGGCCAGACCAACGCCACGGGCCCGGCGCGCCGCATCGCGCTGTTGCTGGGCGCGTCCGACGCGAAGATGGCGCAAGCCATCGATTTGCCGGCGCTGATGCTGGCCAAGGGACCGGGACCCAGCCGCGCCGACCACGAGATGTACCTGGTGGCCATCGGCCGCATGGCGAAAAGTACCCTGAAACTGGGCGTGGTGGCACTGCAAAAGGCCAGCACGCAACTGACGCCGCAGGAGCAAGCCATCGGCTGGGCCAACCTGGCCCTGCAGGCATCGTATTCGCTGGCGCCGGAAGCGTTTGAATATTGGCAAAAATCCAATGGCGCACCGTTGACCCAGGAGCAGATGCAGTGGAAAACGCGCATTGCCTTGCGCGAAGGCAACTGGCCTGTGGTGAAGTCGTCCATCCAGGCCATGCCGGCCTCGCTGCGCGCCGATCCCACCTGGGTCTACTGGCTGGCGCGCGCGCAGCAGGCGGAAACGCCGGGCCGCCCGAATGCGCAGGCCGATACCCTGTACCGCACGATTGCCGAGCAGTCGAATTTCTACGGCTTGCTGGCCAACGAAGAGCTGGGCAACCATCTGGTGTTGCCGCCGCCGGGCCAGCCCGTCAGCCCGACAGAAATCGCCGCCATGGCCGCCAATCCGGGCTTGCAGCGGGCGCTGAAATTTTTCAACATGCGCTTGCGCTTCGAAGGCACGCGCGAGTGGAACTGGGAATTGCGTTCGATGACGGATCGCCAGCATCTGGCGGCCGCGGAATTTGCGCGCCAGAACAATGTGCTCGACCGCATGGTCAATACGTCCGACCGCACGCGCCTGGAAGTGGACTATACGCAGCGCTACCCGACGCCGCACGACGACGTCATGCATCCGGCCACGCAAACCCTGGGCCTGGATAAAGCCTGGGTGTATGGCTTGATCCGCCAGGAATCGCGCTTCATCATGGATGCGCAATCGCATGTGGGCGCCTCCGGCCTGATGCAGGTGATGCCGTCGACGGCCCGTTACGTCGCCAAGAAGATCGGTCTCACCGATTTCGTCACGGAAACCTTGAGCGATGTGCGCACCAACGTCTTGCTGGGCACGAATTACCTGAACATGGTGCTCGGTGGCCTCGATGGTTCGCAAGTGCTGGCCAGCGCCGCCTACAACGCGGGGCCGGGACGCTTGCGCATCTGGCGCGCCACCATGACGCGCCCGCTGGAAGGCGCCATCTTTGCCGAGATCATTCCGTACACGGAAACGCGCGGCTACGTGAAAAACGTGATGGCCAACGCCACCTATTACGCGGCCCTGTTCGAGAAGCGCCCGCAGTCGCTGAAAGCGCGCCTGGGTACCGTGGGACCGAAAAACAGCGCCATCGCGGCCGATTTGCCGTAACCCAATGAATTGATACCCGACCATGCAAACGACCATCCTTGATCCCAGCCTGACGCAAACCCTGGCCGCCGCGCGCGAGCCTGGCCTGACCCTCATCATCGGCAACAAGAATTATTCGTCCTGGTCGATGCGCCCGTGGGTGGCCATGACGGCCTTCGGCATTGCGTTCCAGGAAGTGCGCGTGCTGCTCGACCAGAGCGACACGGCGACGAAAATCGCCGAGTATTCGGCCTGCGGCCGGGTCCCCGTGCTGCTGGCGGGCGAGATCACGATCTGGGACAGCCTGGCCATCTGCGAATACCTGGCCGAGCAGTTTCCCGATAAACACCTGTGGCCGCAAGACGTGGCCGCGCGCGCCATGGCGCGCTGTGTCTGCGCGGAAATGCATTCCGGTTTCACCGGCTTGCGCACGGACATGTCGATGAATATCAAGGCGACGTTGCCGGGCCGTGGCCGCACTGCCGCCGCGCAGGCGGACATTGGCCGCATCAGCGAAATCTGGGAAGAGTGCTTGTCGCGCTTTGGACACCACCAGTTCCTGTTTGGCGAGTTTTCCATCGCCGACGCGTATTTTGCCCCCGTCGTCATGCGCTTCCGCACGTATGGCGTGAGTCTGGCGCCGGCGCTGAACGCGTATTGCGAGCGCGTGCAGGCGCACCCGGCCGTGGCGCGCTGGATCACGGAAGCGCTGGCGGAGACGGAAGTCGCGGCCAAGCACGACGCGGAATTACCCGATTAAAGAAGAGTTACCATGAAGATTTATACGGTCGGTGGCGCGGTGCGCGACCAACTGCTGGGCTTGCCCGTGAAAGACCACGACCACGTCGTCGTGGGCGCCACGCCAGAGGACATGCTGCGCCAGGGCTTCCGGCCCGTCGGCAAGGATTTTCCTGTCTTCCTGCACCCGAAGACGCAGGAAGAATACGCGCTGGCCCGCACGGAACGCAAGACGGCCCCCGGCTACCGGGGCTTTGTCTTCCACACGGCGCCTGACGTCACGCTGGAAGACGACCTGGTGCGGCGCGATCTCACCATCAACGCCATTGCACAAGCCGAGGACGGTACGTTGACCGACCCGTTCGGCGGCATTCAGGATATCCAAAACCAGGTGTTTCGCCACGTTTCCGAGGCCTTCGGCGAAGACCCCGTGCGCATCTTGCGCCTGGCCCGCTTTGCCGCCCGTTTCGATACTTTTACGGTGGCACCGCCCACCATGGAGCTGATGCGCCGGATGGTGCAGGATGGCGAAGTCGATGCCCTGGTGGCCGAACGCGTGTGGCAGGAAGTGGCGAAAGGATTGATGGAAGCGCGGCCGTCGCGCATGCTGACGGTGCTGCAGGAATGCGGCGCGCTGGCGCGCATCATGGGAGAAATCCAGTTGAGCGAGCGCTTGCTGCAGGTCATCGACCATGCTGCGGCGCAAGGCCTTGACTTGCCCGTGCGTTTTGCCGCCTTGCTGCTGCGCCTGCCCAAAGATGCCATTGAACAACTGAGTGAGCGCCTGCGCGTGCCCAACGAGTGCCGCGAGCTGGCCGTCATGGCGGCGCGTGAGCTGGACAATATCAACGACGCGCTGGACTTGACCGCCGAAGCCGTGGTGAGCATGTGCGAACGCTGCGATGGCTTGCGTAAACCGCAGCGCTTTGCGCAACTGCTGCAAGCGGTGGCGTGCGATGGGCTGGTCGCGGGCGATTTCCCGCAAGCGGCGCGCTTGCAGGGCGGGCTGGACGCGGCGCGCGCCGTCAACGCGGGCGCGCTGGCGCAAGGTTGTGCGGAGCCGAAACGCATCCCCGAAGTCATCCACGCGGCGCGGGTGGCCGCCGTGCAAGCATTCCTGGCCCAGGCTTGAATGGCGGGAATAGGCTACAATGGCGCCATAATGTTGCACTGCACAATACCGGCCTGACGTGCCGCAGCACCGCCCCAGGAGTCGTCGTGACCTTACCCAAGCTGTTTCAAAATCCGTTTCGCCGCTGGCTCAGTCGTAGCGGCGGCGGGCGCCCGAGCGTACTCGTCAAACAATTGCATGAGCGCGACCGGCGCCGCATGATGAAGCATTTTCTGTCGCTGGAGAAAAGCGACCGTTTGCTGCGTTTCGGCAGCACCTTGCCCGATGAACTCGTGGCGCAGTACGTGCAGAAGATGGATTTCTCGCGCGACATGATTTATGGCGTCTACAACAGCCTGTTCAAGCTGGTGGGCGTGGGGCATCTGGCGTTCGCGCCGAAGGACAAGTCGCCGGCGAAAAGTGTCGTCACGGACAAGGAGCAGGTGGCCGAGTTTGGCGTGTCCGTGTCGAAATCCATGCGCGGCATGGGCGTCGGGTCGAAACTGTTCGAGCGGGCGGCGATACACTGCCGCAACAACGATGTCGATACCCTGTACATGCATTGTTTGTCGTCGAACAAGACGATGATGCATATCGCCAAGAAGGCGGGCATGGAAATTCAGCGCGACTATGGCGAAGCTGATGCTTATTTGAAACTACTGCCGCCGAACCCGACGAGCATGCTGCAGGAAGCCGTGCAGGAGCAGTTTGCCATGTTCGACTACACGTTCAAGGCCAACGCGCGCGCTGCATTCAAACTGTGGGATCGCTTGCCGGGGCGCAAGAAGAAGCCCGAGCCACCGTCACCGCCGTCACAGTAAGGGCAGGGCCGTCGTATCCTTGATGCGCTGCAAGGCAAAGCTCGATTTCACGTCCAGCACGGCCGGGTGGCGCAGCAGGGTCGCCATCATGAAGCGCGAAAAGTGCTCCATGTCTTCCACGTGCACGCGTAATAAATAATCCATTTCGCCCGTCATCGCATAGCAGGCCACCACTTCCGGCCAATGCGCCACGGCCACGGCGAAGTCGGCGCGCGGCGAGGTATTCGTCACCAGGTTGGGCGCCAGCACGCGCGCCGTGCTGTGCGCGGTGGCGTCGCTATGTTTTTCCAGCCGTACATTCACGTAAGCGAGCAAGCCCAGGCCGATCTTTTCCGGGTCCAGCAGGGCCACGTACTGGCGGATGACGCCCGCTTCTTCCAGCCGTTTGACGCGGCGCAAGCATGGCGACGGCGACAGGCTGACCTGTTCGGCCACGTCCTGATTCGACAGGCGGCCATCGGCCTGCAGGACGGCAAGGATCTTGCGGTCCGTTTTATCCAGCGTAATTTTGCTCATGCTCCCTCCGGTGGTTCTCGTTTCACGCAATATTATTGCGCAAATCATGATTGTTCGGGAGATCTTTGGCATTTAATGCCCGTGAGCCACGCCTATACTGTGCGCTACTTCTTGGAGGAGACATCATGCAATTTCAGCCTTGGGATAACCCGATGGGTACCGATGGTTTCGAGTTCGTCGAGTATGCAGCACCAGACCCAAAAGCATTGGGCAAGCTGTTCGAGAACATGGGCTTCACGGCCATCGCGCGCCACCGCCACAAGGATGTGACCCTGTATCGCCAGGGCGACATCAATTTCATCATCAATGCCGAACAAGATTCGTTCGCGCAGCGTTTTGCCCGCCATCACGGCCCGTCCGTGTGCGCCATCGCCATCCGCGTCGACGACGCGGCCTTTGTGTACCGCCGCGCGCTGGAACTGGGCGCCTGGGGTTTCGACAATAAAACGGGTCCGATGGAGCTCAATATCCCCGCCATCAAGGGCGTGGGCGATTCCCTGCTGTACTTCGTCGACCGCTGGCGCGGCAAGGGCGCCGACAAGGAAGGCGCCGCCGCACCGGGCGGCATCGGCGACATCAGCATCTATGACGTCGACTTCGTCGCCATTCCCGGCGCCGTCGCCAACCCCGTCGGCCATGGCCTGACGTACATCGACCACCTGACGCACAATGTGCACCGTGGCCGCATGAAGGAATGGGCGAGCTTCTATGAAAGCCTGTTCAACTTCCGCGAAGTGCGCTATTTCGACATCGAAGGCAAGCTGACGGGCCTCAAGTCGAAGGCCATGACTTCGCCCTGCGGCAAGATTCGCATCCCGATCAATGAATCGTCGGACGACAAGTCGCAGATCGCCGAATACCTGGACCAGTACCATGGCGAAGGCATCCAGCACATCGCGCTGGGCACGGACAATATCTACGCATCCGTGCAAGGCATGCGCGACACGGGTATCGATTTCCAGGACACGATTGAAACGTACTATGAACTGGTCAACCGCCGCCTGCCGAACCATGGCGAGCAGCTGGAAGAACTGCGCCGCCTGCGCATCCTGATCGATGGCCACAGCACGGAAACGGAACGCGAACTGCTGCTGCAAATCTTCACGCAGACGGTGATCGGCCCGATCTTCTTCGAGATCATCCAGCGCAAGGGCGACCAGGGCTTCGGCGAAGGCAATTTCCGCGCCCTGTTCGAATCGATCGAGCTGGACCAGATCAAGCGCGGCGTGCTGAAAGATACGAACGCGGCGTAATTGGCTGTTGTCGGCTTACGCCCTGGCGGGCTAAGCCGACCTACGCGTCACACGTCATTGATGTAGGTCGGATTAGCGCAGCGTAATCCGACATGGCAGCAAAGAAAACAGGCATCAAACAGCACCCGCCCGGGAGTGCAGTGCAGCAAAAGAACTGCGCGCCTTCCTGTGGTAGTCTACGACAAACAAGTCATTTTTCCGCACCGGCATGCTCACAAAGCGCGACCGGTACGTGTGAGTTCAACCGACTTTGCACGCGTAGCACCGAGAATAATGGAGACAAGTAATGAATGCACCAATCAAGGGCTCAAGTCTTGAGCCGGGCGCACACGCGTCCGAGATTTCCCTGAACGACAAATACACGCTGGAGCGCGGCCGCGCCTTCATGACGGGCACGCAAGCGCTGATCCGCCTGCCCATGCTGCAGCGCGAGCGCGACCTGAAAGCTGGCCTGAATACGGCCGGCTATATCACCGGTTACCGCGGTTCGCCCGTGACGTCGGTCGACATGACGGCCATCAAGGCCAAGAAATACCTCGATGAACACCACGTCAAATTCCACCCGGGCCTGAACGAAGACCTGGCCGCCACGGCCGTCTGGGGCACGCAGCAAACGAATCTGTTCGAAGACGCGAAATACGACGGCGTGTTCGGCATGTGGTACGGCAAGGGTCCCGGCGTCGACCGCTGCGGCGACGTGTTCAAACACGCCAATAACGCCGGTTCCGCCAAGCACGGCGGCGTGCTGGTGCTGGCCGGCGACGACCATGCGGCCAAATCGTCTTCCACGGCGCACCAGTCCGACCATATCCTGAACGCTTGTGGCATTCCCGTGCTGTACCCGTCGTCGGTGCAGGAATACATCGACTACGGCTTGCATGCCTGGGCCATGAGCCGCTACACGGGCCTGTGGGTATCGATGAAATGCGTGACCGACATCATCGAGTCGGGCGCCGCCGTCGATTTCGACCCGGACCGCGTGCAGATCGTGCTGCCGACCGACTTCGAGCTGCCGGCCGGTGGCCTGAACATCCGCTGGCCCGACACGGTGCTGGAACAAGAAGTGCGCATGAACAGCTACAAATGGTATGCGGCGCTGGCGTATGCGCGTGCCAACAAGCTCAATAAGATCATCTGGGACAGCCCGAAGGCGCGCATCGGCATCATCACGGCCGGCAAATCCTACCTCGATACGCGCCAGGCGCTGGCCGACCTGGGCATCGACGAGCAGACGGCGTCCGACATCGGCATCCGCCTGTACAAGATCGGCATGACCTGGCCGCTGGAAGCGGACGGCGTGCACGAATTTGCCAAGGGCCTCGATGAAATCCTCGTGGTGGAAGAAAAGCGCCAGATCCTCGAATACGCGCTGAAGGAAGAACTGTATAACCTGAAGGATGGCGAGCGTCCGCGCGTGGTCGGCAAGTTCGACGACACGGGCGAGTGGAGCAACCAGAAGGGCACGGGACACGGCGACTGGCTGCTGCCGGCCACGTATGAACTGAACCCGGCCATGATCGCGCGCGCGATCGCCAGCCGCATTTCGCGCTACTACGCCGGCCACCCCGTCGAGCAGCGCGTGAAGGAGCGCATCGCCTACCTGGAAGCCAAAGAGAATGTGCTGAAAGCGATCAGCGTGAAACCCGATCCGCAGAAAGACCGCACGCCGTTCTTCTGCTCCGGCTGCCCGCACAATACCTCGACCAAGGTGCCGGAAGGCTCGCGCGCGCTGGCCGGCATCGGCTGCCACTACATGGTGCTGTGGATGGACCGCGAGACGTCGACGTTTACCCACATGGGCGCCGAAGGCGTCACCTGGGTGGGGCAGGCGCCGTTCACGAATGAAAAGCACGTGTTTACCAACCTAGGGGACGGCACGTATTTCCACTCGGGCATCCTGGCCATCCGCGCCGCCGTCTCGGCCAAGGTGAATATCACCTACAAAATTCTGTTCAACGATGCGGTGGCCATGACGGGCGGCCAGGAATTCGATGGCCCATTATCTCCGGCCATCATTTCGCGCCAGATCGCCGCCGAAGGCGTCGGTCCCATCATCGTCGTCACCGATGAGCCGGAAAAATACCCGTCCGATTATGCCTGGGCCGAAGGCGTGACCGTGCGCCACCGTTCGGAACTGATGGACGTGCAGCGCGAACTGCGCGACATGCCGGGCGTGTCGGCCATGATCTACGATCAGACCTGTGCCTCGGAAAAACGCCGCCGCCGGAAACGCAATGAATACCCGGACCCGGCCAAGCGCGCCGTCATCAACGAAGCCGTTTGCGAAGGCTGCGGCGACTGCTCCGTGCAATCGAACTGCCTGTCGGTGGAACCGCTGGAAACGGAACTGGGGCGCAAGCGCCAGATCAACCAGTCGTCCTGCAACAAGGATTTCTCGTGCACGACGGGTTTCTGCCCCAGCTTCGTGACGGTGGAAGGCGGCGGCTTGAAAAAGTCGAAGAAAGCGGCAAGCGCCGACAAGGGCGGACCTGAAGTGCCGGCCTTGCCGACACCCACCATTCCTTCGACGGCCGAGCCGTTCGGCATTCTGGTCACCGGCATCGGCGGCACGGGCGTGGTCACCGTGGGCCAGATCCTGGCCATGGCGGCGCACGTGGAAGGCAAGGGCTGTTCCGTGCTCGACATGAGCGGCCTGGCGCAAAAGGGCGGCCCCGTGATGTCGCACGTGCGCCTGGCGGACCGCCAGCAAGATATCCACTCGACGCGCGTCGGCACGGGTGCGGCCGACCTGGTGATCGGTTGCGATTTGATCGTCACGGCCAGCCGCGACGCGCTGTCGCGCATGGGAGAGGGACGCAGCTGGGCCATGATCAACTCGACCAGCTCGTCCACGGCCGCCTTCGTGAAAAACCCGGACTGGCAATTCCCCGGTGCTTCGGCGCGCATGGAAATCGAAAAGGCCTGCGGCACGGATCACGTCGATTTCATCGACGCGGGCCAGATCGCCACGGCGCTGATGGGCGACTCCATCGCGACGAACATGTTCATGCTCGGCTACGCGTGGCAAAAGGGCAAGGTGCCGCTCACCGAAGCGTCGATCATGAAGGCCATTGACTTGAACAACGTCTCGGTGGCGTTCAACAAGGCCGCCTTCAACTGGGGCCGCGCGGGCGCCCACGATACGGCCAGCCTGGTGCGCATGACAACCCCCGCCAAGGTGGTGGAATTCAAGCGCATCGACACGCTCGACGACATCATCGAAAAACGGGTCGCCTTGCTGACGGCCTACCAGGATCGCGCGTATGCGCAGCAGTACCTGGACTTCGTCGGCCAGGTGCGCGCGGCCGAAAGCGCCCTGAACGGCCCGCACTTGCGCCTGACGGAAGCCGTGGCCCGCTACTTCTACAAGCTGATGGCTTACAAGGACGAGTACGAAGTGGCGCGGCTGTACACGGACGGCGCCTTCCAGGCGAAGATCGCCGCCATGTTCGAAGGCGACATCAAGCTCAAGTTCCATCTGGCGCCGCCGATCATGGCGAAAACGGACGCCCAGGGCCATTTGATCAAGAAGGAATATGGCCCGTGGATGCTGAAGGCGTTCGGCGTGCTGGCCAAGTTGAAAGGCTTGCGCGGCACGGCCTTCGACGTGTTCGGCCATACGGCCGAGCGCAAGACGGAGCGCGCGCTGATTCTTGAATACCGCGCGACGGTGGGCGGCTTGCTGCCGAAACTGACGACGGCCAAGCTGGCGCAAGCCGTGGCCATTGCCAGCATCCCGGAAGACATCCGCGGCTATGGTCACGTGAAGGAGCGTCATTTGAAGGCGGCGAAAGAGAAGGAAGCCAGTTTGCTGATCGCCTTCAACGCGCCGACGCCGCTGCCGCCCGTCGTGGCAGCGCCCGTGGCGGCCAGCGTGGCGTGATGGAGTGAACTCCACGCTGTAGCAATGGCGCCTGCGGGCGCCATTTTTTTTGTGTCAAAGAAAACAACGCCTGTTTGAAAAAACTATTATAATTTTTTGATAATTTCTTTTCGGAAAGTTTATCATGCGTTCGCTGCGCTTTTCTTCCTTGCCTGTGCCCCTTGCTCGTCCTGTTGTCCTTTCCATTGCGTTGCTGTTGAGTGCCTGCGGCGGCGGAGGTGGCGGCAGCGACAGCGCGGCCGTCGTGCCGCCCGTCACGCCGACGGATCCTGCGGCGCTGGTCGCTGCATCGACGGTGGCGAACCGCTGCGAGGCACCGCGCAGCGGCAGCAGCATCGACAAGCCGGGCACCTTGCTCGATGAACTGACGTGGGTGCGCAGCTGGATCGATGAAACGTATCTGTGGTACCGCGAAGTGCCGACCACGTACCAGCCGCAAAGCTTCACCACGCCCATCGCGTATTTCGACGTGCTGAAAACAACGGCCACGACGGCGTCCGGCAAGCCCAAGGACCAGTTCCATTTCACGACTCCAACGGCAGAGTGGGAGAATGCGCAGAATGGCATCGAACTGGGCTATGGCATGCTGCTGGCGCAGACGCGTAACACGCCACCGCGCAAGGCGGTGATCTCGATCGTCGAACCAGGCTCGCCGGCGGCCCTGGCGGGCTTGCAGCGGGGCGATCTGCTGCAAACCGTCGATGGCGTCGATTTCGTCAATGCCGCAGACACGGCCAGCGTGAAGGTCATCAACGCGGGCCTGTTCCCCGAGGCGCAAGGCACGCATGCCCTCAGTTTCAGCCGTGACGGAACGGTGCGAAACGCCACCCTGCAGGCGGTCGAGGTCAGCACCAGCGCCGTGCAGAACGAGCGCATCATCGACACGCCCACGGGCAAGGTGGGCTATCTGACCTTCAACACCCACAATAATGTCGCCGAGCGTCAGCTGGTCGAGACCATGCGCCGCTTCCAGGCGGCCGGCATCAGCGACCTGGTGCTCGACGTGCGCTACAACGGCGGCGGCTATCTGGATGTCGCCAGCGAACTCGCTTACATGATTGCCGGCCCGCAGGTCACCACCGGCAAGACCTTCGAGCAGGTGCTCTTCAATGACAAGACCCGGCCGAAAGCGCCCGTGCCATTCCATACGCAAAGCCAGGGTTTTCCCGGCCCGAATCCCCTCCCCAAGGGCACGCCCTTGCCCTCGCTGGGGCTGACGCGGGTGACCTTGCTGACAACGGGCAATACCTGCTCGGCCAGTGAAGCCATCATCAACGGCTTGCGCGGCGTGAATGTGCAAGTCAACCTGATCGGCGGCACGACGTGCGGCAAGCCCTACGGTTTTTACCCTGCACCGAATTGCGGCACCACCTATTTCGCGGTGCAGTTCCAGGGTGTCAACGCCAAGGGCTTTGGTGACTTTGCCGACGGCATGGCGCCGACCTGCGACGTGACGGATGATTACCAGCACCAGCTGGGCGACGCGGCGGAAGGCATGCTGGCGGCGGCGCTGCGCTACCGCAGCAGCGGCAGCTGCACGCCGGCCACAGGCGCGACCAGGCTGTTGAGTTCGATGCAGAGTCCGGTCGACACGGCGGCGCGACTGCTGCGCCCGGGCTACAAGGAAATTGCCCTCATTCGCCAATAAAGCGCATGCTTCTGCCTTGGCATCTCCGTGGCGCCTGACGTTTTCCTGCTCAATAATCTTTCTATATAACAATTTTGATATATAGAAAGATGAATCCATTCGTTCTGGAATGACTGGCATTTTGCTATCGTCCCGCTTTTCTCCCACCTTGAGAAGCGCAACGATGTCGAAACAGTTCAAGTTAACCCCGCTCAGCCTTGGCGTACTGGCCATCCTGGGCGGCACCGCATGGCAGGCGCACGCGCAAACGCAAGCGCCCGCAGCGGCTCAGCAGGCAGCGGCCACCCCGCCAGCCGTCGTGGTCACCGGTTCGCGCATTCCCCGCGCCAGCCTGGAAGGCCCGTCTTCCGTCACCATCCTGACCGGCGATGAAATCACCAAGCAGGGCTACAAGAACGTCTTCGACGCGCTGACCAACCAGGTGCAGAACAGCGGCTTTACGCAGGGCGAAGATTACGGCAACACCTTCACGCCATCGGCCAATACCATCAGCCTGCGCGGCCTGGGGCCGAACCACACCTTGATCCTGCTGAACGGCCGCCGCCTGGCCGACTTTCCCATCGCCTATGACGGCGCGGTCAACTTCACCAACCTGGCGAACATCCCGGCTAGCATCGTCGAGCGCATCGAGATTCTGAACGGCGGCGCCTCGGCCATCTATGGCTCGGACGCGATCGCCGGCGTGGTCAACGTGATCCTGAAAAAACAGGCGGAAGGTTTCGATATCAACGTCAAGGTCGGCGGCACCTCGCGCGGCGGCGCCGGCAACCAGCGCGTGCAACTGACGGGCGGCGGCAATTTCGACAAGCTGCATACTCTGTTCAGCGTGGAGCTGAGCCAGCGCGACCCGCTGTGGAGCATGGAGCGCGACTTCATGACCAGCCGTTCCGGCGTGCCGACCACGGTTGCCTCGCGCCGCGTGATGGCGTCAGGCACGTCCGGCCGCTATGTGGACCTGGGCGATACCTGCAGCCAGTTTGGTGACATGTTCGGCGGCAGTGTCAGCAAGTACACGGCGAAGAATGGCAGCTATTGCGCCAGCCCGAAAGCCCGTCCGACCTACTGGACCACGCAGACCAAAAATAGCAGCCAGAACGTGTTTGGCAGCGCCAATTACGAGCTCGATGCCGATACGACCTTGTTTGCCGACTTTCTGATCGGCAAGAACAAGACCGTCAATACGACGCGCGGCCCATCGTGGACCTCGGCCTCGCTGGGCAATGGCTACTTCCTGAACCAGAACAGCGGCGCCTACGAAGAGTGGACCCGCTTCATGTCGCCCGAGGAAATCGGCGGCGTGCAGCGCTACAAGCGCAGCTGGGATGACCTGGCCACCGCCATCTCGCTGGGCGCCAAGGGCCGTATTCCCGGCACCGCCTGGCAGTATGAAGCCAACTACAACGCCTCGATCTACAAGAGCGAAGGCCACACGCCGCGCATATTGTCGAACATCGACAGCTTTTTCCTGGGCCCCAAGCTGGGCACGGATGCCAAGGGCGTGGCCATCTACGCACCGGATGCGGCGCGCCTGTCGCGCCGGCTGACGGCTGCCGAATTCGACAGCATCAGCGGCTACAGCGACAGCCATGACAAGGCCTGGACGAATACGCTAAGCCTGGCCACGAATGGCGATCTGTTCCAGCTGCCTGCCGGCACCGCGAAGATCGCCACGATAGCCGAAGCGAGCAAGCAGGGTTTCAGCAACGAACCCGACGCGCGCATCGACCAGGGCTATTTCAATATCGCCACCGGTTCGGGCACCACGGCCGGCACCCGTTCGCGCTATGCGCTGGGCGCGGAATTGAATTTGCCCTTGCATGAAACGCTGACGGGCACCCTGGCCGGCCGTTATGATCGCTACAGCTTTGCCGGCCGCAAGGAAGGCAAGTTCACCTACAACGGCGGTCTGGAATTGCGTCCCGCGCCCGAGCTGCTGTTCCGCGCCAACTACGCCACCAGCTTCCGCGCGCCGGACATGAATTACATCTACCAGGCGCGCGGCAAGGGCTATTATTCGAGCACCACCGATTACTACCGTTGCGACGCCGCCGGACAGGCCATCGACGGCTGCGAGTATGCCAATAAATCGCCTGGCGCCGATTACGTGCAGAACGGCAGCCGCGACCTGCAGTCGGAAAAGGGCAAGTCCTTCGGCGTGGGCGCCGTCTGGTCGCCGAGTGCCAATTTCGACGTCTCCGTCGACTACTGGAACATCAAGATCGACGACCTGGTGACGAACCTGAGCGCCGACAAGCTGCTGCGTGACGAAGCCGATTGCCGCCTGGGCAAGGCCGATATCAGTTCGCCGACCTGTATCGATACCCTGGGCCGCATCGAGCGCTACGCAGCCAATGCCTTGAACAAGGCGGGCGAGATCAAGACCATCACCGTCAACCCGATCAACGCAGCCAAGCAAAGCAGCAGCGGCATCGACGTCAGCCTGAAGTATGTGCTGCGCACGACGGACTATGGCCGCTTCGCCTTCAAGACCAACTACGCGCGGGTGCTGAGCAAGAAATCGCAGCAATTCGCCGGTGACGCAGAGACCGACGAAACCAAATCGCTGACCAACATGGATTGGCCCGACAAGCTGAACCTGAGCGTCAACTGGGCTGCGGGCGACTGGTCGAATACCTTGCTGGTCAGCCGCTACGGCAAGGTGCCGAATGCCGCCGGCACGGGCTACCTGACGCCGACGGCGCTGGCCAACATCAGCACCGTGTACCGTATCAGCGACCGCGCCACCGTTTCGCTGATCGTCAACAACGTGTTCGACAAGATCAAGCGCGATACCAGCAATGGCTGGCCGTACTACCCGATCGGCAACTACAGCCCGCAAGGCCGCCAGGGATGGGTAGAATTCAACTACCACTTTGGCTCATGATGTCACGCTATAAACCTACTGCGCAGCCCGCTTTCGGGCATCCGTTGCTCGCTGTACCTTCCGTACAGCTGCGCTACTCAACCCGATATCGGGCTTGCTCGCTACGGTTTCTAGCGCAACATCAGCCGCGGGTAGGCATCTGAAACACGCCGGGACAGCAATCGCTGTCCCGGCTTTTTTGTTTTTAGGCGCGGTTTTCCGATGACCGCCACTCTATAATTGCCCGCTTGTCCCTCTTGATGGAGCTAGCCCGATGCTACGCCATGCCCTGCTGTCCGCTGCCGTGTTTTCCCTGTTTGCCGTCAACGCGCATGCCGCGCGCGATATGCGGCTGTTTTCCCTGAAAACGGCGGCCGAGTACTCAGGTTTCAAGAGTACGGGCCGCTACGAGGAAGTGGAAGCCTTGTGCCGGCGCTTCGAGGAGCACCACCCGAAACAGGTGCGCTGCTTTGAATTTGGCCGCACGCCGGAAAACCGCCCCATGCTGGCGCTGGCCGTTTCCAACTCGGGCGCGCTGACGCCGGACGTGGCCAGGCTGCGCAAGATACCCGTGCTGCTGGTACAGGGCGGCATCCATGCGGGGGAAATCGACGGCAAGGACGCGGGTTTCCTGGCCCTGCGCGAAGTTTTGGAAGGCAAGGCAGCGCCTGGCGCGCTGGACAAGCAGGTGCTGCTGTTCGTGCCCGTGTTCAATGTCGACGGCCATGAGCGCTTCGGTAACTGGAACCGCCCGAATCAGCGCGGTCCCGTGGAAATGGGCTGGCGCAGCACGGCGCAAAACTACAATCTGAACCGTGAATACATGAAGGCCGATACGCCCGAGATGCAGCACATGCTGGCGCTGGTGAACGCCTGGGATCCGCTGGCGTATGTCGACTTGCACGTGACGGACGGCGCGCAGTTTGAACCCGATATCTCGATTCAGGTCGAACCCGTGCATGCGGGCGATGCGGCCTTGCGCGCGGCGGGAACGGCGCTGCGCGACGGCGTGCTGGCCGACCTGGCAAAGCAGGGTTCCGATCCGAAGCCGTTCTACATGTCGTTTGCCGAGGAAGACAATCCGCAGTCGGGTTTTGTCGATTCGACGCCGAACCCGCGCTTTTCGCACGGCTATTTCCTGTTGCGTAACCGTTTCGGCGTGCTGGTGGAAACCCACTCGTGGAAGGACTACGCGACCCGCGTGCGCATCACGCGCAACACCATCGTCTCGCTGCTATCGCAAGTGGCCCAGCATGGAGCGCAGTGGCGGCAAACGGCGCTCGAGGCGGACGCGCGCGCCGCGCAGATGGCCGGCAGCACCTTGCCGCTCACGTATAAAACCACTGAGAAAAGCCGCATGATCGCATTTCGCGGCTATGCCTATACGCGCACGCCGTCCGAAGTGTCAGGCGCGCTGATGACGCGCTATGACGAAAAGACGCCGCAAATCTGGAACGTGCCGCTGCGCGACGAGATCGTGCCTGACCTGCAGGTGGCCGCGCCGAAGGCTGGCTATCTGGTGCCATGCGCGCAGGCGAAGATGGTGGGCGCCAAGTTGCGCCAGCACGGCATCGCCTACAATGAAATGACCGGCTTCCTCTCCCGGCAGAATGTGGAAATCTTCCGCGCCACGCAAGTGAAGTTCGGCGCGCAGTCGTTCGAGGGACGCCAGACGGCGGCGGTACAGGGCGAATGGCAGAAGGCAGTGCGCCTGGTCGACAGCTGCGTGCTGTACGTGCCCGTCAACCAGCCGAAGGCGCGCCTGGTGGTGGCGCTGCTCGAGCCGCGCGCGCCGGACTCGCTACTGGCCTGGGGCAGCTTCAATACGGCGTTCGAGCGCAAGGAATACATGGAGGACTACGTGGCCGAGGATGTGGCGCGCGCGCAACTGGCGGCCGACCCGGCGCTGGCGGCGCAGTTCCGGCAGAAGCTGGCCGACGAACCGGAGTTTGCCAAGAATCCGCATGCGCGCCTGGAGTTTTTCGCCCGCCGCCACGCCTCGTGGGATGAGCGCTTGAACTTGTATCCGGTCATGCGCGTCGACGTGGCGCCCGTCAGTTTCATGGATTGACAAGGCCCATGATGAGCAAAAAGCAGAAAAGAATTCTCCTGTTGAGCGTCTCGGCCGGCGCCGGCCATCTGCGCGCGGCGCAAGCCATCGAGGCGTATGCCACGCAGGATGACGGCGAGGGTAGTGCCGCCATCGCCAGCCACCTCGATGTGATGGATTTCGTCACACCTGCGTTCCGCAAGCTGTACACGGATTTTTACATCAAGCTGGTCAACAAGGCGCCCGCGCTGTGGGGCTATCTGTATCACGCCACCTATGATGCGCCGCGCGACAGCTCGATGCAGCGTTTGCGCCGTGGCATCGAGCGCCTCAACACGCGTGCCCTGATGGCGCAGATCGCCGCCTTCCAGCCCGACGCCATCATCTGCACGCATTTCCTGCCGGCCGAACTGCTGTCGCGCGCGCTGCGCCAGGAACAGCTGGCCTGCCCCGTGTGGGTGCAGGTCACCGACTTCGACTTGCACCGCATGTGGGTGCACGAACGGATGCACGGTTATTTTGCTGCCACCGACGAGGTGGCGTTCCGCATGCGCCACGAAGGCATTCCCGCCGACCGCATCCACGTGACGGGCATCCCCATCATGCCCGCGTTTGCGCAGGTGCCCGAGCGCGTGCAGTGCGCGCAGGCGTTCGGGCTCGATCCACGGCGCACGACGATTCTGCTGATGGGCGGCGGGGCGGGCCTGGGCAGCCTCGATACCGTCGCCGCGCGCCTGCTGGCGCTGGACGGCGACTTCCAGCTGATCGTGCTGGCGGGGAAAAACGCCGCCGCGCTGACGGCGCTGCAGGCACTGGCCGGTCAGTATCCGGGCCGCCTGCTGGCGCAGGGCTTTACCGGCGAAGTGGAGCGCCTGATGGCGTGCGCCGACCTGGTGATCACCAAGCCGGGCGGGCTGACCACCTCGGAATGCCTGGCGCTGGGCTTGCCCATGATCGTCAATGCGCCGATTCCCGGCCAGGAAGAGCGCAACGCCGATTACCTGCTGGAGCAGGGCGTGGCATTGAAAGCGTTTGACGCCGTGACGCTGGAATACCGCGTGCGCCTGTTGCTCGACCATCCGCAGCAGTTGCAAGCCATGCGCGCGAAAGCCCTGGCGCTGGGCCGCCCGCGCGCCGCCCTGGACGTACTGGCGCAGGTGCTGGACGATGGCCGCGCTGGCGCCGTTCTTCGATAACAAGGAAGCCATGATGTTGCATGCAGTACTTTTGACCCTCGCCCTGGGGCTGGCCGCCGCGCCGGCCGGGGCACAACCATCGCCGCCACGCCATCCGGACTGGGCGACGCCGCTGCCGCAGGTGTCGAACCTGCACCAGGTCACGCCCGTCCTGTACCGCAGCGCCAGGCTCGATAGTGCCGACGTGGCCCAGTTGCAGGCGCTGGGCGTGAAGACGGTGATCAGCCTGCGCGCCTTCCACTCCGATACGCAGGTGCTGGAGGGCAGCGGCATTCGCGCTGTGCGCATTCCCATCAATACCTGGGCCATCGGCGACCGGCAGGTGATAGCGACCATGCGTGCCATCCGCGCCGCCGGGCAGGATGGGCCAGTATTGCTGCACTGCCTGCACGGCGCCGACCGCACGGGCATGATGGCCGCCATGTACCGCATGCTGTACCAGGGCTGGCCGCGCGAGAAGGCGATCGATGAGCTGAAAAATGGCGCTTACGGCTACCACGCCGTGTGGAAAAACATCGAACGCTATCTGTCGCGCGTGAATCTCGATGAACTGCGCGCGCGCATCGACGCTCCGCAGCCCTGACCCCCGCCGGCGCGCCACTTCAGGCATGATTGCGATTCCAATCACGTTTTTCCGGAATTCGCATGGAACACCACAGCTTTCTCATCAACATACTGTTTTACCTGGTGGCGGCCATCATCATGGTGCCGCTGGCCAAGCGCCTGGGCATGGGCGCCGTGCTGGGCTACCTGGTGGCCGGCGTTGTCATCGGTCCCTGGGGCCTGGGCCTGATCAAGAATGTCGAGGTGATCCTCAGCTTTTCCGAATTCGGCGTGGTGCTGCTGCTGTTTTTGATCGGCCTGGAGCTCGAACCGAAGCGTTTGTGGCTGTTGCGCCGTCCCATTTTCGGCTGGGGCGGGGCACAGGTGGGCGTCGTCAGCGCGGGGCTGTGCGCCGTGGCCATGGCCTTTGGCGTGGACTGGCGCACGGCGCTGGTGGGCGCGCTGGGGCTGTCGCTGTCGTCGACGGCCATCGTGCTGGCCACCCTGGGCGAACGAAAATTGATGAGTACGCCGGCCGGTTCCGCCGGCTTTTCCATTTTGCTGTTCCAGGATATCGCCGCCATTCCCATGATCGCGCTGGTGCCGCTGCTCGGTGGCCTGGTCACGCATAGCGGTGAGCCGGGCTGGCTGCGCGTGGCCAAGCTGGCCGCCGTGCTGGCGGCGCTGGTGATCGGCGGGCGCTTCCTCGTCAACCCCATCCTGCGCTTCATCGCCAAGACGGACTTGCGCGAAATCTTCACGGCCTTCGCCCTGCTGCTGGTGATCGCCATCTGCGTGCTGATGGAATCGGTGGGCCTGTCGATGGCGCTGGGCACCTTCATGGCGGGCGTGCTGCTGGCCGATTCCGAATACCGCCATGAGCTCATTTCCGACCTGGAGCCGTTCAAGGGCCTGTTATTGGGTCTGTTTTTCATCGCCGTGGGCATGTCCGTCGATTTCGGCGTGCTGCGCGCGCAGCCCTTGCTGATCCTGGTCCTGGTGGCCGGGCTGCTGGCGGTGAAGATCGCCTTGCTGTACGTGCTGTCGAAGTTTGTCGACATTCCCCGCGGCCAACAGCTGTTCTTTGCGCTGCTGCTGTCGCAGGGCGGCGAATTTGCCTTCGTCGTGTTTGCCGCCGCCGAGGCCGCGCACGTGTTTGCGCCGCAGACGGCCGCGCTGCTGGTCGTGGTGGTGACCCTGTCGATGGTGGCCACGCCCTTGCTGCTGCTGGCGCACGACAAGTTCGTCGCGCCGCGCCTGCAAGGCGACAAGAAGCGTCGCCCGGACGACCATATCGAGGCGCAGGACAATCCCATCGTCATCGCCGGCTTTGGCCGCTTCGGCCAGATTATCGGGCGCCTGCTGGCGGCGAACAAGATCGGCGTGACGGTGCTCGACCACGATCCGGACCAGATCGAGTTGCTGCGCAAGTTCGGCTTTAAAGTGTTTTATGGCGACGCCACACGCGTGGATTTATTGGTGGCGGCCGGCATCGAGAAGGCGAAGGCGCTGGTGATCGCCATCGACAATGTGGACGACAGCCTGGCCCTGGTCGACGCCGTGCGCCTGCGCCTGCCACAGCTGACGATTCTGGCGCGCGCGCGCAACGTCACGCATTACTATGAATTGATGAAGCGCGGCGTGACCCTGATCGAGCGCGAGACCTTCGCCGCCGCGCTGCTGCTGGGCGAGCAGACCTTGCAGCAGGTGGGCTACAGCGCGGAACGGGCGCAGCGCGCGGCCGGCATCTTCCGTGCGCATAACCTCAAGACCCTGCTGGAAGTGGCGCCGCACTTCCAGGACCAGCAAAAAGTCATGTCCCTCACGCGCCAGGCGCGCGAAGAGCTGGAAGACATGTTCGAGAGCGATGCGGCGGCATTTGCGGCCGCGGAAGCGGCAGAACCGGGGTCAGACCTTCGGGTCTGACCCCAGCTTTTGTTTGGGGTTGCGTCGGCTTACGCGCCGTGCGCTAAGCCGACCTACGCCTCGTCCCGGCTTTACTTTCCCCGCTTCGCTTCAATCGCCTCGATCTGGTCCATGATGCCGTTCATGCGCGCCACCAGCGCCTGGTACGGTTTCGGCGAGGCCAGGTCGACGCCGGCCGCCTTCACCAGCTCATACGGGTAGGCCGAGCCGCCCGCGCCGAGCATCTTCAGGTAGGCGGCCAGCGCACCCGGTTCCTTGTCGAGGATGCGCTGCGCGAAATCCTGCGCCGCCGCGATCGAGGTGGCGTACTGGAACACGTAGAAGCCGTGATAAAAATGCGGCACATACGCCCATTCCAGCGCGTAGGCGGGATCGATGGTCATGACGCCCTGCGCTTCGCCGTGGTAGCGCTTGAGGATGCCGGCATAGATGGCCGTGATCTCTTCGCCCGTCAGCGATTCTCCTTTATCCACCTTGCCGTGGATGGCCGCCTCGAATTCGGCGAACATGGCCTGGCGGAAGAAGGTGCCGCGCAGGTTTTCCAGCGCCGCGCCCAGGTACAGCAGGCGCTCGTCGTCGTCCCTGGCCTGTTTCAGGCGCGCGTCGAGCAGCAGCGCTTCGTTCGTCGTGGAGGCGATTTCCGCCACAAAGATGCTGTACGGCGCATAGATCGATGGCTGCGCCTTGTTGGCCAGCACCGAGTGCATGGCGTGGCCCCATTCGTGCGTCAGGGTGCTGACGGCTTCGTAATTGTCCGTGTAATTGAGCAGCACGAACGGATGCACGTCGTACGCGTCGCCATTCATGTAGGCGCCCGCCACCTTGCGCGGACGCGGGTACACATCCATCCAGCGCGCGTCCACGGCGGCCGTGAGCGCCTTGACGTAGTCGGGTCCCAGCGGCGCGACGGAAGCGAGCATCATCTGCTTGCCTTCGGCCAGCGGGAAGCTGCGCTCGCTTTTCAGCAACGGCGCATAGATGTCGTAATACGCCAGGTCTTTCACGCCCAGCATGCGCGCGCGCAGTTTGAAGTAGCGGTGCAGGGTGGGCAGGTTGGCATTGGTTTGCGCGATCAGGGTCTGGTAGACGGCCGGCGGCAAATGGTCGGCGTCCAGCGCGGCGCTCTGCGAATCGGTGTAATGGCGTACTTTCGCGTACGCGGCATCTGTTTTCAGCTGGCCGTACAGGGTTTCGCCGAACGTGCGTTCATACTCTTTCCACTTGCCGAAAAAGGCGTCGAACACCAGCTTGCGGTCGGCGCGCTGGTCGTCGCCCCGGTATTTGGTATACGCCGCCTGATCGAGCCGTACTTGCGTGCCATTCGATAATGTGACGGTCGGCCACGGGATTTCCGCATTGGCCAAGGTGCGGTAGACGCTGGCGGCCGAGCTTGTCGCCAGGCCGAACTGCGCCACCAGTTGTTCGCCGGCCGCGTCGAGCGTGTGCGGCGCGCTGCGCAGCATGTTACTCAATTGAAAACGGTACAGCTGCAAACCCTGGTCCTTGGCCAGCATGGCATCGATGCGCTTGGCGCCCAGGGCGAGGATTTCCGGCTGCAGAAAGGTCGTCGCCTGGGTGAAGTCGTTGCCCAGCAGGGCGGCGCGCTGGTTCAGCTGGTTACCCTTGCTGTCGCCCGTATCCTGGTCGTAGTACTGCGCCGCATAGGTGGTGAGCGTGTTGACGCGCTTGCGCGCCTCGGCGACCAGGTCCAGGCAGCTTTTCAGGCGGGCCGGCGAGGCTGCCAGTTGCCCCTTGCAGGCGCCCAGTTGCTGCAACTGGGACGACAGCTTTTTCGCGTCGGCGTCGAATGCGGCGTCGCTGGCGTACAGCGCCGTCAGGTCCCAGCGGTCGGCCTGGCGGTCGGTGGGCGCGGGGTCAGGCGCAGCGAAGGCGCTGGAGAGGCCAAGGGCCAGCAGGGAGAACAGCAGGGGGCGCTTGAGCGCGGATGGCGTCATGGTTCATTCCAGTGAGGTTGTCGGAAGAATGCGTGCTGACCGCCGGGCAGGAATGCGCGCGTGACACATCGCGTACCGGCAGAGCTGACTACGGTACATCAAATGGACGCAGGGGGAAAGAGGAGGGATGCCGCCACCTGGACGGTGGCGGCGAAAACAACAGGACTTACAGCGCTTGCAGCGGGATCGTGCCGAACGTGGTCGGCGTCGAGCACGGCTCTTCGTCAAACGCGATGTCGCCCATCGGGTTGGCCAGGCCATCGGCCTTCAAGTCCTTGAAGCCGAACAGTTTCGGGTCCATCAAATGCGACGGCGCCACGTTCGACAGCGCCGAGAAGATGCTTTCCACGCGGCCGGGGAATTTCTTGTCCCATTCGCGCATCAGGCCCTTGATCTGCTTGCGCTGCAGGTTTTCCTGCGAACCGCACAGGTCGCATGGGATGATGGGGAAGCCCTTGACTTCCGCATAGCGCTGCGTGTCTTCTTCCTTCACGTACGCCATCGGGCGGATGACGATGTGCTTGCCGTCGTCCGATTGCAGCTTGGCCGGCATGCCCTTCAGTTTTCCACCGAAGAACATATTCAGGAAGAACGTTTCCAGGATGTCATCGCGATGGTGGCCCAGGGCGATCTTGTTGGCGCCCAGCTCGTCGGCCACGCGGTACAGGATGCCGCGGCGCAGGCGCGAGCACAGCGAGCAGGTGGTCTTGCCTTCCGGGATCAGGCGCTTGACGATGCTGTAGGTATCCTGGTTTTCGATGTGGAAGGCCACGCCCAGTTCCGTCAGGTAGGCGGGCAGGATTTCCGGTGGGAAGTTCGGCTGCTTCTGGTCGAGGTTGACGGCGACAATATCAAAATGAATCGGCGCGCGTTCGCGCAAGGTCATCAGGATGTCCAGCAGCGCGTAGCTATCCTTGCCGCCGGACAGGCACACCATCACCTTGTCGCCGTCTTCGATCATATTGAAGTCGCCGATGGCTTGCCCCACCAGGCGGCACAAGCGCTTGTGCAGCTTGTTGTTTTCCAGGGCGATCTTTTCCGCCTTCTTGCGCGCCAGTTTCTGCGCTTCCACATTGGCCGGGAATTCCACGGCCGTGGTCGTCGTTTCCATCACTGCGGCATTGCTCATGTTGTTCATGCTTCATCCTTGATCTTGAATACTTCCACGCCCACGCCTTCGCAGTCGGGATACACGTCCGGCTTCATGCTCGACACGCGCGCGGCGCGCACGCGCGGGTGCGCCAGCATGGCGGCGAGCACGTCGTCGACCAGGCTTTCCTGCAGTTGCACGTGGCCTTGCGCCATGCGCTTGGCGATGGTTTCGCGCATGAAGTCGTAGTCGACCACTTCTTCCAGCTGGTCATCCTTGGGTGTCGACAGGGCCAGGGGAATATACAGGTCGACGTTGATGAGGACGCGCTGCTCGCCCTTTTTCTCGAAGTCGTAGACGCCGATGTTGATGAGGATTTCGTAATTACGCAGGAACAGGCGGCGGCAATCGGCCAGGCGAGGGTGGTACAGGGCGGACGACATAGTTTTACCTTTTAGGGGATGCTGGAATGCTGGTTGTTTGGCAGGACTGCTGATTATTTGGTCAAAAACATGACGTCGCGCGGCAAGCCGATCAAATGCTGGCCGCCATCGACCAGCAGGGTCGTGCCCGTCAGCGCGCGCGCACCGGCCACGTAACAGACGCAGTCGGCCACATCCTCGGGCGTGCTGGAGCGTCCCAGCGGCGTGTTTTCATGCGCCTTGGCAAAGTTCGCTTCCGTCTGCTCGCCGGAGACCATGGTGATGCCGGGGGCAATGCCCACCACGCGCACTTTCGGCGCCAGCGCCTGGGCCAGCATGGTGGTCGCCGACAGCAGCGCCGCCTTGGACAGGGTGTACGACAAAAAATCAGGATTGAGATTGTACAGTTTTTGATCGAGCAAGTTGATGACTACGGCTTGCTCGCCTGCCGGGGTGGCCTGGTACAGCGCCTGCGCCAGCAGGATGGGGGCGGCCAGGTTGGCGTGCATGTGGGCGTCGAGCGCCATGACGGAAAAATCGCCCGCATTGTCGTATTCAAACAACGATGCGTTGTTGACCACGCAAGTAACTGGCCCCAGCGCCGCCTGCGCCTGCGGCAATAGCTGGCGCACGGCGTCTTCCTGCGCCAGGTCGCAGGGGAACGCTTGCGCGCGGCGGCCCAGCGCGACGATTTCCGCCACCAGGCTGAGTGCTTCCTCGTGCGAGTGGCGGTAGTGGACGGCGATATCCCAGCCGTCGCGCGCCAGGCCCAGCGCGATGGCGCGGCCGATGCGGCGCGCCGCGCCCGTGACGAGGGCGACGCGGGGAGTGCTGTCGAATGGCGTTGTTGTTGCTTCTGTCATGTCTTTGCTATGGTTGAGATATTCGGTGGATGCCACACTGGCGGCATGCGCCGTCGATTCGCTACAATGCGGGTATGTCTCTTCCCGCACCCGATAGCGACGCGCTGGCCGCGTCCCATGCCTTGCAGCACCAGATTGCCGCCGAAATCGCGCGCAATGACGGCGCCATTCCCTTTGCCCGCTTCATGGAGCTGGCGCTGTACGCGCCTGACCTCGGCTATTACAGCGGCGGCGCCGCCAAGCTGGGCAAAGATGGCGATTTTACAACCGCGCCGGAGATCTCGCCCTTGTTCGGCGCCACCCTGGCTCATGTGGCAGCCGCTATTATGGCGCAAACGGCCCCGTGCATCCTCGAATTCGGCGCCGGCACAGGCAAGCTGGCTTTCGATATCCTGACGGAAGCGGCCAGCGCCGGCATCCTTATAGAACAGTATGCGATCGTCGAGTTATCCGGCGAATTGCGCGCGCGCCAGGAACTGGCGCTGGCCGCCTTCCCGCAAGTGGTGTGGTTCGACGGCTTTCCCGACGCTTTTGAAGGCGCCGTGTTCGGCAATGAGGTGCTGGACGCCATGCCCGTCAACCTGATCAGCAAGACCCCCGCCGGCTGGTGCGAGCTCGATGTCAGCATCGCCGATGGCCAGTTCGTGTTTGTCGAGCGCCCGGCCGGTGCCGACGTGGCCGCGCAGATCGCCGCCCAGGTGCCAGGCGCCGATGCCTTGCCGGTCGGCTATGTCAGCGAAATCCACGGCGTCGCCTGCGGCTTCATGCGCTCGCTGGCGCGCATGCTGAGCAATGGCAAGGGCGGCGCGGCCGTGCTGTTCGATTATGGCTTCCCTGCGCACGAGTATTACCTGGACTTGCGCGCCACGGGCACCCTGATGTGCCATTACCGCCACCACGCCCATGCGGAACCGTTTTATCTGCCCGGCTTGCAAGACATCACGGCCCACGTCGACTTCACGGCCATGGCGGTGGCGGCGCAGGACGCCGGCCTCGATGTGCTCGCGTACATGAACCAGGCGTCCTTCCTGCTGGGCGCTGGCATCGGCGACTTGCTGCTACGTACCGATCCTGAACAGGTCAAAACGTACTTGCCGCAGGCCAGCGCCGTGCAAAAGCTGGTCTCGCCGGCCGAGATGGGGGAATTGTTCAAGGTGCTGGCGGTGGGGCACTGTGTGGAGTTGCCGGAAGCGCTGTTGTCCGCTGACCGCAGTCATCGCCTGTAAGCGCTGCAATATCAAGGCAGGGCAGTGTCGCCCTGCAATTTCCTGTCCGCTGGTGGTTATTAACTTGTCATATCGTATATGATGACCGACACAGCACGGTTCCATCCTGCAAGAACCCGTCGCCGCGCACCGATTTCAAGATAGAACGATGGGAAAGATACATACACACTATGACAACCTGAAGGTGGCGCGCCTGGCGCCGCAGGAAGTCATACGTGCCGCGTACAAAGCCCTCAGCCAGAAATACCACCCGGACAAGAATCCCGGCGATGAAAAGGCCGCCCGCATCATGGCGATCCTCAACAGCGCCTATGGCACCTTGTCCGATCCGCAACGCCGCAGGGAACACGACGAGTGGATCGCTGCCGAGGAGTGGGAAATCGAATGGCTGGAAAGCACCCATCACGAAGAAGGCAAGGGCCGCGATGGCCGCGCGAAAAGCCATGCCCAGTCGCATGAGCACGCCTGGGCGCAGGATGTGCCGCCATCCAGGGGCAAGCCGCGACGCGGCCTGCAGCCCGTCTGGCGCAACTGGCGCTGGTGGCTGAGTCTGCTTGTCTGCCTGTTGCTGGGCTGGTTGGGGGCCTTGCTGATGCTCGATACCTCCCAGCCCGTGCCGGCCGCGCTGGCAACGGCCTGGAGCGGGCTGGCCCGCGATGGCGCCCAGCCCCATGCGCCAGCGGCCAGCGCCGCGCCGCCGTCATCGAAAGGCGAGGCCGTGGCAGTCGACAGCTGGGCGGTGGGCAAGCCGTATGCACCGGAACCCCGGGAAGCGAAGACGCCCGAGATCCGCGTGCTGGCCGTTTCCCAGCTGAGCTTGAAAGCCATCCAGCCTGCCTGCGATGGCGCAGGCAAGACCGAGCCGGCATCGCTGGTGGCGCCGAATGGCGAGCCCTGGCCGACGCATTCCGGCTATGTCGATGGGTTCCTGATCGGTAACAAGGGCGAAGAGCTGGCCATCAGCATCGACAACAGCCACAATGCCGCGCCCATGTTCGTCAAACTGTATGACACGGAGCGGCGCTCGAATGTGCGCTATCTGTACATCCTCGCGAACGACAAACTGCTGGTGGAACAGCTCAGCGCTGGCAAGTATGAAGTGCGCTACCAGGCAGTCGGGCCGGGCCAGGACAATTGTGGCGGCAGCACGCGGGGCGGTGCATCGGCGCCGGCGCCCGCCGTTGGCGAAGAGAGCGCGAAGAATCCTGTTGTAAGCAGCATCTAATCTGATTATGCTTGATATGCGTCAACGCAGCGTCCACATCGACCTTATCCATTAGGAGTATTCATGACCGACCTCACAGCCGATGCAGATGATAACTGGCTGCTCGACGAAGATGAGCCGGTGGCCAGTCCTGCCGGGCTGGCCGCGCCTGACCAGCGCCTGTGGCGTGTCCTGATCGTCGATGATGATGTCGATGTGCATGCGGTCACGCGGCTGGCGCTGCGCAATGTCAGTTTCAAGGGCCGCGAACTGGAATTGTTCTCCGCCTACAGCGGCCGCGAAGCGTATGACATCTTGCGCGACACGCCCGATATCGCGCTGGTGCTGCTCGACGTGGTGATGGAAACGGACGATGCCGGCCTGATCCTCGCCAAGCGCATCCGCGCCGACCTGAACAACGCCATCGTGCGCGTCGTGCTGCGCACGGGCCAGCCGGGCCAGGCGCCCGAGCAGCGCGTCATCATCGAATACGACATCAACGATTACAAGGCCAAGACGGAACTGACGACGCAGAAGCTGTTTACCACCGTCATTTCGGCGTTGCGTGCCTACGAGAGCCTGATGATGCTCGAGCGCAGCCGCATCGGCCTGGGCAAGATCCTCGCCGGCGCCACCAATCTGTACCAGATCCATTCGCTGCGCGAATTCGCTTCCGGCGTGCTCAACCAGGTCAGCGCCATCCTCGACGTGGGTGCCGACGGCGTGCTGTGCCTGATGCAGGGCGGTGCCGGGCGGCCTGAGGTGGTCGCCGCCACGGGCACTTATGCCATGCTGGCCGAGTCGGAAGCCATGCCGGCCGAGCATGCGCTCACCGCCACCATCGCCAAGGCGTTTGCGGAAAAGCGCAGCCAGTTCGAGCATCCGGCCAATGTCCTGTTCATCCATACGGAAGGCAACCGCGAGCTGGCCATCTCCGTCACGCCGCCGTGGCCGCTGGCGCAGATCCAGCGCGACTTGCTGGAAGTATTTTGCCAGCGCATCGCCGCCGCCTTCGACAACCTGTACATGTTCGGCCAGCTGCGCAAGGCGCAGGAAGCGACCGTGGTGGCACTGGCCGACCTGGCCGAGTTCCGCGACAGCGACACGGGCGGTCATGTGCGGCGCGTGCAGCTGCTGTCCGAGGCGATCGCCCGGCGCATGCAGCAGCGCGCCGTGTACCCGGATGAGCTGACGCCGCAGCTGCTCGACATGATCGGCCTGGCCAGCATCTTGCACGACGTGGGCAAGGTAGCCACGCCGGACGCCGTGCTGCTCAAGCCGGGCAAGCATACGGACGAGGAACGCACACAGATGCAGCTGCATGCCAGCGTCGGGCGCACCATCCTCGAGCGTGCCGCCAACATGGTCGACGGCGTCAGCTACCTCACGTATGGCGCGCAGATCGCCGGCGGCCACCACGAACACTTCGATGGCGCCGGCTACCCGAATGGCCTTGTGGGACGCGATATTCCCGTGGCCGCGCGCATCGTTGCCGTGGTCGATGTCTTCGATGCTTTGCTGCACGAGCGGCCCTACAAGGAGCCATGGCCGTATCCGCAGGTGCGTGAATACATCGAACAGCGCAGCGGCAGCCAGTTCGATCCGGAAGTGGTGACGGCGTTGCTGGACCTGATCGACCACGAGCCGCAACTGTGGCATCCGGAGCGCGCCACCACCTGAGTTGGCGTTTTTCGGCGGCACACCATTCCCTTGCGCGCGGCGCCGTCATATACTCGGCTGCCTCATGCTGGCTGGCGCCACGCACCAGTGTGGCGCGCCGCGGAGTTTTCGGACATTACGACATGAAAGAACTCAAGGGCCTCAGCGCACTGATCATCGAGCCGCATCCGGGCATGCGCGCCAGCCTGCACAATATGCTCAACCTGTGCGGCCTGGCGAAGATCGATGACGCGGCCAGCTCGGGCCAGGCGATCCGCATGCTGGGCAGCAAATCGTACGATTTGATCCTGTGCGAATACGACCTCGACGGCGGGCAGGATGGCCAGCAGATGCTGGAAGACTTGCGCCATCACAAATTGATGCATGCGTCGACCATGTTCTTCATGGTCACGGGCGAAGGCAGCTTTGCCAAGGTGGTCAGCGCCGTCGAGCTGCTGCCCACCGATTACATCCTCAAACCTTTCACCGCTGAGAACATGCTCGAGCGCATCGGCCGCGCGCTGGACAAGCGCAATGCCTTCGTGCCCGTGTATGCACTGATCGACGTGGGCAATGAGCGTGCGGCGATTGCCGCCTGCGCCGAGGGCGCCAGCCTGTATCCCCGCTACGCCACCGATTTCCTGCGCCTGCGCGCGGAATTGCATTTGCTGCTGGGCGAGGCGGCCGATGCCGAGCCGATCTACGCAGCCCTGTACCAAGCCAAGTCCATTGGCTGGGCGCGCCTGGGGCAGGCCAAGACGCAATTCCTGCTGGGCGAGTATGCAGCGGCGCAGGGCACGCTGGAAGGGTTGTTGGAAAACAATAAGCGTTTTCTTGACGCGTATGACTGGCTGGCGCGCACGCACCTGGCACAAGGCAAGCCGGAACTGGCGCAGGCGACCCTGAGCGAGGCGGTGGCTCTGTCGCCGCATGCCGTGCGCCGCTTGCGCCGGCTGGGCGAGGCGGCCCTGGCGGCCGACGACATCGAGATGGCGGAAAAAGCCCTGAAGCTGGTGGTCAGCAAGGCCAAGTATTCGGAGTTCCGTGACCCGGAAGACCATGTGCGCCTGGTGCAGACCCTGGTGCGCAAGGGCGACCCGCTACAGGTGGGCGCCGTGATCCGCGACCTCGACAAGTCGATGGGCGGACAAAAGAATGCGGAGCTGTGCAGCGCCCTGTGCAGCGCCATGCTGCATGCGCATACGGGCAACGAGGAACGCCTGCAGCAATCGCTGGACGCCGCCCTGGCCGCCAACCGGCATAGCGTGGGCGGCTCGAATACGCTGAAAACGGAACTGGCGCGCCACTGCCTGGCGCACGGGCGCGAAGACGGCGCCGCCGAGGTGATGCGTGAAGTCATGCGCAATGCGCCCGACAGCGCGGCCATGACGCGCGCCATGGCCGTGTTCGAGCTGGCGGGGCGCGAGGAGTTGGCCAAGGCGCTGGCGCGGCAAAGCCGCCAGGAAGTGGCCGATATGGTGGCAGCGGGCGCCGCCAGGGCGGGAGACGGCGATTTCCGCGGCGCCGTCGATCTGATGGGCGAAGCCGTCACGCGCCTGCCCGATAATCCGCAAGTGGTCTTCAATGCGGCCGTGGCGGTACTGAAATGCCTGGAACACGAAGGCTGGGATGAGCGCATGGGGCAGCAGGCGCTGACGTTTATTGCCGGTGTGCGCCGCCTGGACCCACGCAACCCCAAATTGCCCGTGCTATCGGGCTTGCATCAGCAGTTGTTGCGTAAATATAAGCCCCTTGGCAACTCCTGGATGCATCCGCCTGACGCCCGGTGACAGGGAGAAATACGGGGCGAATGACGGAAAAATGCGGCTTGCAGCCGGGGGTGATAAAAAAATGCGAAAAAAAGTCGACTTTTTCGCGCCAACCCTTGCACATTCTCAAATCGGGAGCTTATAATCACGCCCCGAAGCAGCCAACTTCTTCTTTATACGCAAATGCAGCAGTCAGGCATCAGTAAATAAGGTTGACAGTTGTGAGTAGATGCTTCATACTCTGCGGTTCCCGCGGAGGGGTGGCCGAGTGGTTAAAGGCGACAGACTGTAAATCTGTTCTCTATGAGTACGCTGGTTCGAATCCAGCCCCCTCCACCAAGTTTTTGCAAGGAAAACTGGGTAGTAGCAAGTAAGTGAAGATAAGTGAACGATACCTCGCGGGTGTAGCTCAATGGTAGAGCAGAAGCCTTCCAAGCTTACGACGAGGGTTCGATTCCCTTCACCCGCTCCAGTTTCCGTTCAGATGCTTGATGCATCGCATGCAACAAATTACAGCCCTTGTAGCTCAGTGGTAGAGCACTCCCTTGGTAAGGGAGAGGCCACGTGTTCGATCCACGTCAAGGGCACCAGAATTCGCAGCAGGCAGCACAGAAGCAATTCAAACCAGACCGTCGGGCGTGTGCCTGAGCAATCTAATCAAATCATTAGGAGTTCAAAATGGCAAAAGGTAAATTCGAACGGACCAAGCCGCACGTCAACGTCGGCACCATCGGCCACGTCGACCACGGTAAAACCACGCTGACCGCTGCAATCGCAACGGTTCTGTCGAAGAAATTCGGCGGCGAAGCTAAAGCATACGACCAGATCGATGCAGCACCGGAAGAAAAAGCGCGCGGTATCACGATTAACACCGCCCACGTCGAGTACGAAACGGCATCGCGTCACTACGCGCACGTTGACTGCCCAGGCCACGCCGATTACATCAAAAACATGATTACCGGTGCCGCGCAGATGGACGGCGCGATCCTGGTATGCTCCGCAGCTGACGGCCCAATGCCACAGACCCGCGAACACATCCTGCTGGCCCGCCAAGTTGGCGTTCCATACATCATCGTGTTCCTGAACAAGTGCGACCTGGTCGACGACGCAGAGCTGCTGGAACTGGTTGAAATGGAAGTGCGCGAGCTGTTGTCGAAGTATGAGTTCCCTGGCGACGACGTGCCTATCATCAAAGGTTCGGCACGTATGGCGCTGGAAGGCAAAGAAGGCGAAATGGGCGTAGATGCAGTGTTGCGTCTGGCCGATGCCCTCGATTCCTACATCCCAACGCCAGAGCGCGCTGTTGACGGTGCTTTCCTGATGCCAGTGGAAGACGTGTTCTCGATCTCGGGTCGCGGTACCGTGGTCACCGGTCGTATCGAGCGCGGCATTGTCAAAGTCGGCGAAGAGATCGAAATCGTTGGTATTATCGATACCGTCAAAACGACTTGCACCGGCGTGGAAATGTTCCGCAAACTGCTGGATCAAGGTCAAGCAGGCGACAACGTTGGTCTGCTGCTGCGCGGCACCAAGCGTGAAGACGTGCAACGTGGTCAAGTTCTGGCCAAGCCAGGCTCGATCAAGCCGCATGCGCACTTCACCGGCGAGATCTATGTTCTGTCGAAAGACGAAGGCGGCCGTCATACGCCATTCTTCAACAACTATCGTCCACAGTTCTACTTCCGCACGACGGACGTGACTGGTTCGATCGAGTTGCCAGCAGACAAAGAAATGGTTATGCCAGGCGATAACGTGTCGATCACCGTCAAGCTGATCAACCCGATCGCGATGGAAGAAGGCCTGCGCTTCGCTATCCGTGAAGGCGGTCGTACCGTCGGCGCCGGCGTGGTTGCAAAAATCCTCGCATAAGGAAATGTTATGCTTCCACCTGGGGCGTCCTGGGTGGTAGAATAGCACTCCTCGAAAGTTTTACGTAGGGACGTAGCTCAATTGGCAGAGCGTCGGTCTCCAAAACCGAAGGTTGGGGGTTCGATGCCCTCCGTCCCTGCCACCGTCAAGGTGCAGGGCACCGAAAGTAGAAAAATGTCAAATCAATCCGTGCAAACCGTTAGCACGTCGAGTGACAAGATAAAAGTCGCGCTGGCAATAGTGGCTGCGATTGCAGGAGTAGTCGGGTTTTATTACCTGGCAGGCCAACCAGCTCTGGTGCGTGCAAGCGCGCTTGTGGCTGGTTTGGTTATTGCTGTTGCACTCTTGTATATCTCGACGACCGGCCGTGAATTTCTCAATTTCGCCAAAGAAGCTGTGCGCGAAACCAAGAAAGTCGTTTGGCCTACCCGCAAAGAAGCCACGCAGATTACTGCGATCGTGTTTGCCTTTGTGCTGGTCATGGCGATTTTCCTGTGGGGCACGGATAAATTGCTCGAGTTTTTGTTGTATGACGTAATTCTGGGTTGGAAAAAATAATGAGCGAAAATGTGCATGATGAAGCAGCGGACGAGTCCGTTCCGGGCGACGCTCCGGTAGCGGACACTGGTGCAGCGCTGAGCGTGCCAGTGAGCAGCAAGCGCTGGTATGTCGTGCATGCTTATTCCGGCATGGAAAAAAGCGTCATGCGCGCGCTGACCGAGCGCATCGAGCGCGCGGGCATGCAAGACCAGTTCGGCCAGATCCTGGTGCCGATCGAAGAAGTGGTCGAAGTCAAGAATGGTGTGAAGTCCGTCACCGAACGTCGTTTCTATCCTGGCTATGTGCTGGTTGAAATGGAAATGACGGACGAGAGCTGGCACTTGGTCAAGAACACCAGCAAGGTTACCGGTTTCATTGGTGGCAAGTCGAACAAGCCGACGCCGATCTCCGCGCGCGAAATCGACGGCATCATGAAGCAGATGCAGGAAGGTGTTGAAAAGCCCCGTCCTAAAACCTTGTACGAGGTGGGCGAGCAAGTGCGCATCAAGGATGGTCCGTTTACCGATTTCAACGGCAATGTCGAAGAAGTCAATTACGAGAAATCCAAAGTGCGCGTCTCGGTCACCATTTTCGGTCGCGCTACTCCGGTGGAGCTCGAATTCGGCCAGGTCGAAAAAGTTTAAGTATTATCAAGCGCCACCAGGAGCGTCACGGCAGTCTCAGTGAAATCCGGTCAGAGGAGCCCCGCCAGGGTAGGATCGGCGGGGCGCTACTACTCAATCCAAGATAGGAGCCATCATGGCAAAGAAAATCATTGGTTTTATCAAGCTGCAAGTACCAGCTGGTAAAGCAAACCCATCCCCACCAATCGGTCCAGCTCTGGGTCAACGTGGTCTGAACATCATGGAATTCTGCAAAGCCTTCAATGCACAGACCCAAGGTCTGGAAGCAGGCATGCCGATTCCAGTCGTGATCACCGCGTTTGCGGACAAGTCCTTCACGTTCGTGATGAAGACGCCTCCAGCAACCTACCTGATCAAAAAAGCTGCTGCGATCACCAAAGGTTCGCCGAAGCCACATACCGACAAAGTCGGTACGCTGACCCGCGCACAAGCTGAAGAAATCGCTAAATTGAAAACCCCTGATCTGACCGCTGCCGACATGGATGCTGCTGTACGCACCATCGCTGGTTCCGCTCGTTCGATTGGTATCACGGTGGAAGGTGTTGTATAATGGCTAAGTTATCCAAACGTATCAAGGCTTTGAAAGCCAAAGTCGACCGTACCAAAGTGTACGCTTTCGACAACGCTGTCGCTCTGATCAAAGAGTGCGCAACGGCCAAGTTCAATGAATCGATCGACGTATCGGTACAACTGGGTGTTGATCCTAAGAAATCCGACCAAGTGGTGCGCGGCTCCGTCGTGCTGCCAGCTGGTACCGGCAAAACCGTACGCGTGGCAGTCTTCGCGTCGGGCGAAAAAGCAGAAGCCGCTAAAGCAGCTGGCGCCGACATCGTTGGTATGGAAGACCTGGCTGAGCGTATCAAAGCCGGCGACATGCCTTTCGATATCGTTATCGCTTCGCCAGATACCATGCGTATCGTTGGTACCCTGGGTCAGATCCTGGGCCCGCGCGGCATGATGCCTAACCCGAAAGTTGGCACTGTTACTCCTGACGTCGCTACCGCCGTGAAAAACGCGAAAGCCGGTCAAGTACAGTACCGTACCGACAAATCCGGTATCATCCACGCTACCATCGGCCGTAAATCGTTCGCTGACGCAGATCTGAAATCGAATCTGGTCGCACTGATCGACGCACTGAACAAAGCCAAGCCAGCATCGAGCAAAGGCGTGTACCTGCGCAAAGTTTCGCTGTCGTCGACCATGGGCGCTGGCGTCCGTGTTGACCAGACTAGTCTGGCAGCTTAAGTAAAGAATCAAGTCCTGTGGCGCCTCCGGGCGCTGCGGGCGCATCTTTGGGCTGTCTGTCCGGTGTTCGCACCAGGCAGGCAGACAATCAAAGACCGTTGGGCCGACTGCGATCGCACATGCAGAAGGTTAATAGGCTTGCCGGCAACGGCAAGTGCCCAACGCAGATGGTGTACCCGAACAAGTTTTGTAGTCCTCATGCTGCGTGAATCCATCCGCTCAGTTTAGTACTTCTTGACTTCGGACGCCGTGTTCGAACCGATGCAAGGCGCTCAACCACTCGGTTGTGATTGCCGAACATCATTTAAGGAGGTTGACCGTGAGTCTCAATCTGAATGACAAAAAGGCCGTCGTCGCCGAAGTTTCCGCACAAGTAGCAAATGCGCAAACGATCGTCGTGGCCGAATATCGTGGCATCCAGGTTGGTCACTTGACGCAACTGCGTGCTAAAGCGCGTGCCCAAGGCGTGTACCTGCGTGTGTTGAAAAACACTCTGGCTCGTCGCTCCGTTGAAGGTACCGCATTCGCCAGCCTGGCAGATGCCATGACCGGCCCGTTGATCTACTCGATCTCGGCCGATGCCGTTGCAGCAGCTAAAGTCATCGCTGACTTCGCTAAAACCAACGACAAACTGGTCATCAAAGCAGGTAACTACGCAGGCAAGCCGCTGGATACAGCTGCTGTCACCGCGTTGGCGAGCATTCCTAGCCGTGAAGTCCTCATTGCGCAGTTGTTGGGCGTTATGCTGGCTCCGGTTTCGGGCTTTGCACGTGGTCTGGCTGCCCTGGCAGCGAAAAAAGGCGAAGGCGCCGAAGCTCCTGCAGAAGCAGCAGCAGAAGAAGCCCCAGCAGCCGCTTAATTGCGCGCGCTTTTTTCTCTCAGTACCAATCTGATGTAACTAACGTAATAAATTTAGGAGTTTCAAAATGGCAATTAGCAAAGACGATATCCTGGAAGCAGTTAGCGCCATGTCCGTAATGGACCTGAACGACCTGGTTAAAGCATTCGAAGAAAAATTCGGCGTGTCCGCAGCAGCAATGGCTTCGGCCGGTCCTGCAGCAGGCCCAGCAGCAGCTGCTGAAGAACAAACCGAATTCAACGTCATCCTGGACAGCTTCGGCGCAAACAAAGTTGGCGTCATTAAAGCAGTTCGCGAAATCACCGGCCTGGGCTTGAAAGAAGCTAAAGACCTGGTCGATGGCGCACCAAAAACTGTGAAAGAAGCAGTGTCGAAAGCTGACGCTGAAGCAGCACAGAAGAAACTGGTAGAAGCCGGCGCAACCGCTTCGATCAAGTAATATCTGTACCGGCGGCAGTTAGCGCCCGAGTCAAAGTCTGAGGTTTCCCCTCGCAAGGGGGGAAATCCGACTTTGGCTCCTTTGTCGTCTGCATCGTATTTGTCATGTAGTTGCAGCAGCAGTTTTTATTCGATTCAAGCCGGAAAGCAGAGCCTTGAGGTTTCGTCTGTGTCACACGCAGCGGTGCAAACGAACACTTGCAAAACCTGAATTTTCTATCCTTTCTGTCACTCACGGAGTGTCCATGCACTACTCATTTACTGAGAAGAAACGCATTCGCAAATCATTCGCGAAGCGCGCCAACGTTCACCACGTTCCGTTCCTGCTGGCGACCCAGCTCGAGTCTTATCATAGCTTCTTGCAAGAGGACATAGCACCGTCCGGCCGCAAGAATGATGGCCTGCAGTCGGCTTTCACTTCGATTTTCCCTATCGTGTCGCACAATGGTTTTGCGCGTCTCGAATTCTTGTCGTACGTTCTGGGCGATCCTGCCTTTGACGTCAAAGAATGTCAACAACGTGGCCTGACGTTCGCGTCGCCGCTGCGCGCGAAAGTGCGTCTGGTGATCCTGGACAAGGAATCGCCAACCAAGCCTGTCGTCAAAGAGATGAAGGAACAGGAAGTCTACATGGGCGAATTGCCGCTCATGACGACCACCGGTTCGTTCGTGATCAACGGCACGGAGCGGGTTATCGTTTCCCAGCTGCACCGTTCGCCTGGCGTGTTCTTCGAGCACGACCGCGGCAAGACTCACTCGTCCGGTAAACTGCTGTTCTCCGCGCGTATCATTCCTTACCGCGGTTCGTGGCTGGACTTCGAGTTCGACCCGAAAGACATCCTGTTCTTCCGCGTCGACCGCCGCCGCAAGATGCCAGTAACGATCCTGCTCAAAGCCATCGGCATGTCGCATGAGCAAATCCTGGCCAATTTCTTTGTCTTCGACAATTTCAACCTGCGCTCCGAAGGCGCGGAAATGGAATTCGTCGCCGAACGTCTGCGCGGCGAAGTGGCGCGCTTTGACATCGTCGACAAGTCGGGCAAGACCCTGGTGCTGAAAGACAAGCGTATCAACGCCAAGCACGTGCGTGATATCGAAGCTGCCGGCATCAAGCACATTTCGGTACCGGAAGATTACCTGCTGGGCCGCGTATTGGCGAAGAACATCGTCGATGGCGACACCGGTGAAGTCGTCGCTTCCGCGAACGATGAGCTGACGGAAGATCTGCTGGGTCGCCTGCGCGACGCCAACATTTCCGAAATCCAGACCTTGTACACCAACGACCTGGATCAAGGCGCCTACATCTCGCAAACCCTGCGTATCGACGACACCGCCGATCAGATGGCTGCGAAAGTGGCGATCTACCGCATGATGCGTCCAGGCGAACCGCCAACGGAAGACTCCGTTGAAGCGCTGTTCAATGGCCTGTTCTACAACTCGGACCGCTACGACCTGTCGGCCGTGGGCCGCATGAAGTTCAATCGCCGCATTGGCCGCGATGAACTGACCGGCGCCATGACCCTGTCGAACGAAGACGTGCTGGCCGTGATCAAGATCCTGGTGGAACTGCGCAATGGCCGCGGCGAAGTCGACGATATCGATCACCTGGGTAACCGTCGCGTACGTTGCGTGGGCGAACTGGCCGAGAATCAATTCCGCGCCGGCCTGGTGCGTGTTGAGCGCGCCGTCAAGGAACGCCTCGGCCAAGCCGAAGCGGACAACCTGATGCCGCACGACCTGATCAACTCGAAGCCGATTTCGGCTGCGATTCGCGAGTTCTTCGGTTCGTCCCAGCTGTCGCAGTTCATGGACCAAACCAATCCTCTGTCGGAAATTACCCACAAGCGCCGTGTATCGGCTCTGGGACCCGGCGGTCTGACACGCGAACGCGCCGGCTTTGAAGTGCGCGACGTGCATCCGACCCACTACGGCCGCGTCTGCCCGATCGAGACACCGGAAGGTCCGAACATTGGTCTGATCAACTCGCTGGCTCTGTATGCCCGCCTGAATGAATACGGCTTCCTGGAAACCCCGTACCGCAAGGTCGAAGGTTCCAAGATTACCGATCAGATCGACTACCTGTCCGCCATCGAAGAAGGCCGCTACATCATCGCTCAGGCGAATGCGACCATCAGCGATGAAGGTACGCTGTCCGATGAACTGGTCTCGGCCCGTGAAGCCGGCGAAACCATCCTGGTCTCCCCGGAGCGCATCCAGTACATGGACGTGGCACCAGGCCAGATCGTTTCCGTCGCTGCCTCGCTGATTCCGTTCCTCGAACACGATGATGCAAACCGTGCATTGATGGGCGCCAACATGCAACGCCAGGCTGTGCCTTGCTTGCGTCCTGAAAAAGCGCTGGTCGGTACCGGTATCGAACGCACCGTTGCGGTCGACTCGGGCACCACCGTGCAAGCCTTGCGTGGCGGTATCGTCGATTACATCGATGCGGGCCGTGTCGTGATTCGCGTGAACGATGACGAAGCGACCGCTGGTGAAGTGGGCGTCGACATCTACAACCTGATCAAGTACACCCGTTCGAACCAGAACACCAACATCAACCAGCGTCCTATCGTGCAAGTGGGCGACCGTGTTGCCAAGCGCGACGTGATCGCCGATGGCGCATCGACCGACCTGGGTGAATTGGCGCTGGGCCAGAACATGACCGTGGCTTTCATGCCATGGAATGGTCTGAACTTCGAAGATTCGATCCTGATCTCGGAAAACGTCGTCAAGGACGACCGCTACACCTCGATTCACATCGAAGAGTTGTCGGTGGTTGCGCGTGACACGAAACTGGGCGCGGAAGAAATTACGCGCGACATCTCGAACCTGGCTGAAAATCAGCTGGCACGTCTGGATGAGTCCGGTATCGTCTACATCGGCGCTGAAGTCCAGGCCGGCGACACCCTGGTTGGTAAAGTGACGCCTAAAGGCGAAACCCAGCTGACCCCGGAAGAGAAGCTGCTGCGCGCGATTTTCGGCGAAAAAGCTTCGGACGTAAAAGATACGTCGCTGCGCGTGCCTTCGGGCATGATCGGTACCGTGATCGACGTGCAAGTCTTCACGCGTGAAGGCATCGTGCGCGACAAGCGTGCCCAGCAAATTATCGATGACGAACTGAAACGCTTCCGTCTGGATCTGAACGACCAGATGCGTATCGTCGAAGGCGATGCCTTCCAGCGTCTGGAAAAAATGCTGATCGGCAAAGTTGTCAACGGCGGCCCTAAAAAGCTGGCCAAAGGCGCCAAGATCACCAAGGAATACCTGGCCGATCTGGACAAATACCACTGGTTCGACATCCGCCCTGCGGACGACGATGCAGCCGTAGCGCTCGAAGCGATCAAGGAATCGATCAACGAGAAGCGTCACCAGTTCGACCTGGCCTTCGAAGAGAAGCGCAAGAAACTGACGCAAGGCGATGAGCTGCAACCAGGCGTGCAAAAAATGGTCAAGGTGTACCTGGCCGTGAAACGCCGCCTGCAGTCGGGCGACAAGATGGCAGGTCGCCACGGTAACAAGGGTGTGGTTTCCCGTATTGTTCCTGTGGAAGACATGCCATACATGGCCGACGGTACGCCAGCCGACGTTGTGCTGAACCCGCTGGGTGTTCCTTCACGGATGAACGTTGGTCAGATTCTCGAGACTCACTTGGGCTGGGCTGCCAAGGGTCTGGGTATCCGCATCGGCGAAATGCTGAAGGCGCAAACCAAGGTCGAGCAAATGCGCAAGTATCTGACGACGATCTACAACGACAATGGCCGCGCGGAAGATCTGGACAAGTTTGATGATGAAGAGATCATGAAACTGGCCGAGAATCTGAAAAAAGGTGTGCCATTCGCCACGCCAGTGTTTGACGGCGCGAACGAAGAAGAGATCCGCCGCATGCTGGACCTGGCGTATCCGGACGACATCGCCAAGAACCTGGGCATGACCCCGTCGAAGAACCAGGTGACCATGTATGACGGTCGCACTGGTGAAGCGTTCGAACGCAAGGTCACTGTCGGCGTGATGCACATGCTGAAACTGCATCACTTGGTCGATGACAAGATGCATGCGCGTTCGACCGGTCCTTACTCGCTGGTGACGCAACAGCCGCTGGGTGGTAAAGCCCAGTTCGGTGGTCAGCGTTTCGGTGAGATGGAAGTCTGGGCACTGGAAGCGTATGGCGCGTCGTATGTCTTGCAAGAGATGTTGACCGTCAAGTCCGATGACGTGAATGGCCGTACCAAAGTGTACGAGAACCTGGTCAAGGGCGATCACGTGATCGACGCCGGCATGCCGGAATCGTTCAACGTGCTGGTCAAGGAAATCCGTTCGCTGGGTATCGATATCGACCTCGAACGCAACTAAAAGACAGCTACCTGTCATTTGGTTTGGGAAACACAAAGCCCGGCTGGGAAACCACGCCGGGCAATGTAGTCTCAGGAATATAGAAATTTAATCACCTCTGGAGTGATACATGAAAGCACTGCTCGATCTATTCAAGCAAGTACAGACCAACGAGACCTTCGATGCAATCAAGATCGGTCTCGCTTCGCCTGAGAAAATCCGTTCGTGGTCCTACGGCGAAGTCAAAAAGCCGGAAACCATCAACTACCGTACCTTCAAGCCTGAGCGCGATGGCCTGTTCTGCGCCAAGATCTTTGGCCCGATCAAGGATTACGAATGCCTGTGCGGCAAGTACAAGCGCCTGAAACACCGCGGCGTGATCTGCGAAAAGTGCGGCGTCGAAGTCACGCTGGCCAAGGTGCGCCGCGAGCGCATGGGCCACATCGAGCTGGCCTCGCCGACCGCGCACATCTGGTTCCTGAAGTCGCTGCCGTCGCGTCTGGGCATGGTCCTGGACATGACCCTGCGGGACATCGAACGCGTGCTGTACTTTGAAGCATACGTCGTGACCGATCCAGGCATGACCCCGCTGAAGAAGTGCCAGATCATGTCGGAAGACGACTACGCCGCCAAGTACGAAGAGTACGGCGACGACTTCACCGCCTTCATGGGCGCCGAAGGTATCCGTGAACTGCTGCGCTCGATCGACATCCACCGCGATGCCGAAACCTTGCGCGTGGAACTGAAGGAATCGAAATCCGAAGCCAAGATCAAGAAATACGCCAAGCGCCTGAAAGTGCTGGAAGCGTTCCAGCGTTCGGGCATCAAGCCTGACTGGATGATCATGGAAGTGCTGCCGGTGCTGCCGCCGGAACTGCGTCCGCTGGTACCGCTGGACGGTGGCCGTTTCGCGACCTCGGATCTGAACGATCTGTATCGCCGCGTCATCAACCGTAACAACCGTCTGAAACGCCTGATGGAGCTGCGCGCTCCAGAGATCATCACGCGCAACGAAAAGCGCATGCTGCAAGAAGCGGTCGATTCGTTGCTGGACAACGGCCGTCGCGGCAAAGCGATGACCGGCGCCAACAAGCGTCCGCTGAAATCCCTGGCAGAAATGATCAAGGGCAAGGGCGGCCGTTTCCGTCAAAACTTGCTGGGCAAACGCGTCGATTACTCCGGTCGTTCGGTCATCGTCGTGGGCCCGCAATTGAAACTGCATCAGTGCGGCTTGCCGAAACTGATGGCGCTGGAACTGTTCAAACCGTTCATTTTCAATAAACTGGAACTGATGGGTCTGGCGACCACGATCAAGGCCGCGAAAAAGCTGGTCGAGATTCAAGAGCCGGTCGTGTGGGACATCCTGGAAGACGTGATTCGCGAACATCCGATCATGTTGAACCGCGCACCTACGCTGCACCGTCTGGGTATCCAGGCTTTCGAGCCAGTCCTGATTGAAGGCAAGGCCATCCAGTTGCACCCACTCGTCTGCGCCGCATTCAACGCCGACTTTGACGGTGACCAAATGGCGGTCCACGTTCCTCTGTCGATCGAAGCGCAGATGGAAGCGCGCACTTTGATGCTGGCATCGAACAACATCCTGTTCCCATCGAACGGCGAACCGTCGATCGTGCCGTCGCAGGATATCGTGCTGGGTCTGTACTACGCGACGCGTGAAGCGATCAATGCGAAGAACGAAGGGATGATGTTCCCTGACGTCTCGGAAGTGATCCGCGCCTACGACAACAAGGAAGTCGAACTGACGACCCGCGTGACCGTGCGTATTACCGAATACCCGAAAAACGCCGAAACGGGCGAATTCGAGAAAACGATTACCCGCTACGAAACGACGATCGGCCGTGCGATCCTGTCGGAAATTCTGCCTAAAGGCTTGCCGTTCTCCGTCCTGAACCGCGCGCTGAAAAAGAAAGAAATTTCCAAGCTGATCAACACGTCGTTCCGCAAGTGCGGCCTGCGCGCCACCGTGGTGTTCGCAGACAAACTGATGCAATCGGGTTTCCGCCTGGCGACACGCGCCGGTATCTCGATCTGCGTCGACGACATGCTGGTACCGCCGCAAAAAGTCACCCTGATCGCGGCGGCCGAGTCGGAAGTCAAGCAGATCGAACAGCAATACGCCTCGGGTCTCGTGACCGCCGGCGAGCGTTACAACAAGGTAGTCGATATCTGGGGCAAAACCTCGGATGAAGTCGGCAAGGCCATGATGGACCAGCTCAAAGTCGAAGACGTGATCCGCCGCGACGGCACCAAGTCGACGCAAGAATCGTTCAACGCCATTTACATGATGGCCGACTCCGGCGCGCGCGGTTCCGCAGCCCAGATTCGTCAGTTGGCCGGTATGCGTGGTCTGATGGCCAAACCGGATGGCTCGATTATCGAAACGCCGATTACCGCGAACTTCCGCGAAGGTCTGAACGTTTTGCAGTACTTCATTTCGACCCACGGTGCGCGTAAAGGTCTGGCCGATACGGCGCTGAAAACGGCTAACTCCGGTTACCTGACGCGTCGTCTGGTTGACGTGACGCAGGATCTGGTCGTGATCGAGGACGATTGCGGCACCATGAACGGCGCGCTGATGAAGGCGCTGGTCGAAGGTGGTGAAGTCATCGAAGCGCTGCGCGACCGTATCCTCGGCCGCGTCACCGTGCACGATGTCGTTCATCCTGAAACCCAGGAAACGCTGTACGAAGCCGGTTCGCTGCTGGATGAAGACATGGTCGAAGAGATCGAGCGTCTGTCCATCGATGAAGTCAAGGTCCGTACGCCACTGACTTGCGACACGCGCTTCGGCCTGTGCGCCAAGTGCTATGGCCGCGACCTGGGCCGCGGCATGCTGGTCAACGCCGGCGAAGCCGTCGGTGTGGTGGCAGCGCAGTCGATTGGTGAGCCGGGTACCCAGCTGACCATGCGTACGTTCCACATTGGTGGTGCGGCATCGCGTGCGGCAGTGGCATCGTCGGTGGAAGCCAAGTCGAACGGTACCATCCGCTTCACGGCAACCATGCGTTACGTGACGAACGGCAAGGGCGCGCAAATCGTCATTTCCCGTTCCGGCGAAGTGCTGATCACCGACGACCATGGCCGTGAGCGTGAGCGTCATAAAGTGCCGTACGGCGCGACCCTGATCGTCAAGGACGGCCTGGTCATCAAGGCCGGTACGGCCCTGGCAACGTGGGATCCGCTGACCCGTCCGATCATTACCGAATACGCCGGTCAAGTGCGTTTCGAGAACGTCGAAGAAGGCGTCACCGTCGCCCGTCAGGTCGACGAAGTGACCGGTCTGTCCACCCTGGTGGCGATCGATGCGAAACGTCGCGGTTCGTTGACGAAAACGTTGCGTCCGCAAGTCAAGCTGATCAACGAGGCGAACGAAGAAGTCAAGATCGCCGGTACCGAACACTCGGTGGCGATCGGCTTCCAGGTCGGCGCGCTGATCATGGTCAAGGACGGTCAACAGGTATCGGTTGGTGAAGTGCTGGCACGTATTCCTACCGAATCGCAAAAAACGCGCGATATTACCGGTGGTCTGCCACGCGTTGCGGAACTGTTCGAAGCGCGCTCGCCGAAAGATGCCGGTATGCTGGCGGAAGTCACGGGTACGGTTGCGTTCGGTAAAGAAACCAAGGGCAAGCAGCGTCTGGAAATCACGGACATGGACGGCAACAAGCATGAGTTCTTGATCACCAAGGACAAACAAGTGCTGGTGCATGACGGCCAAGTCGTGAACAAGGGCGAGATGATCGTGGACGGCCCGGCCGATCCGCAAGACATCCTGCGCCTGCTGGGTATCGAAGCACTGGCACGTTACATCGTCGACGAAGTGCAAGACGTGTACCGTCTGCAAGGCGTGAAGATCAATGACAAGCACATCGAAGTGATCGTGCGTCAGATGCTGCGCCGTGTGCAGATCGTCAATGCCGGCGACACCAACTACATCGTTGGCGAGCAGGTTGAGCGTTCGGAACTGCTGGATCAGAACGACCTGATGGAAGCCGGAAACAAAATTCCTGCGACCTACGAAAACGTTCTGCTGGGTATTACCAAGGCTTCGTTGTCGACCGATTCGTTCATCTCGGCCGCATCGTTCCAGGAAACCACCCGCGTGCTGACCGAAGCGGCGATCATGGGCAAGCGCGATGGTTTGCGCGGCCTGAAAGAGAACGTCATCGTCGGCCGTCTGATTCCTGGCGGTACGGGCCTGGCCTTCCACCGCGCACGCAAAGAAAAAGAAGCGTGGGAAGTGGAAGAGCGTCAAGCACTGCTGCTGGCCGAGAAAGCCTCGATGGCCGGCGAAGCTGCCGAAGCGTTGCAGGACATCGAAAGCCAGCAACACCACGGCGACGAAGCGTAATCTACGCTGCTAGCTGACAAGAACGGCACCTTCGGGTGCCGTTTTTTTATGCCTGATCGCATTAACTAGTACACACATACAAACAGATTGGAACGCGATAAATCATAGTGCTCGGGCTATATCCGGTGATGTCTTCACCATAGATTATCAATTGTGCGATGTATTGAAAACGATGTGGTCATCGGATGTTGTCTACTCATGCCCGGTATTTTCTATTGGCGGTATAAGTAAAGGGGGGCATGAATCAGGTATTAAAACTCCTGCTGAGTCATGCTGTTATTAATGGCTGAGATTAAAAATAAAACCTATATGCCGATATTCACCCTGTTTGGTTTTTGAATAAATATGGTCGAGCTACTGTTACGTCGTGCATGCTTGAATTGATGGGCTAGATCTGGAGATGCGTAGCGTCAGACCGAGGGTTGCGATAGGCAGGGATATTTGGCCGGCACGCCAGCGTATCTGAAGTGAGCGCTCACAAGGAATGTGGCTGCAAACTGCCTGTCGCTGTGTCATCGCCATGCGTTGCGCATGGGCTCGCCGAATTGCCGGTGACGGCGCGACACCGCGTTGTTGTGGCGTCACGCCCTATTGCCCTCGCCACGCCAGTTTTCAGTTTATTCATGCTAAGATTTGGCGCATGATTGCCCAAGCCCTGTTTACTCCCGCCCAGCAGAAACTGCTGGGCTTGCTCTTTGTCCGCGTGAATGAAGGCTTTCACTTGAACGAGATCATGCGCTTGACGGGCCTGGGCAGCGCGTCGGCGCAGCGCGAACTGCGCCGCCTGCATGATTCCGGCCTGATCACTTCGGAGCGGATTGGCAATGTGCGGCGCTTCTGGCCTAACAAGGAAAGCCTCGTGTATCCCGAGTTGAGCGGACTGGTGCAGAAAACCTTCGGCATCGTCGGCGTGCTCAGTGCGACCCTGGCGCCCTTGCGAGCCCAGTTGCACCTGGCCTTCGTGTCTGGTGCCACAGCGAAGGGACAGGACATGCCCGGTAGTGCCATCGACTTGCTGCTGGTGGGCGAGGACGCCAATTATGGCGATCTGTTGACAGGATTGGCCCCGGCGGAGCGAACCTTAAGGCGTAAAATCAATCCCAACTTATATACGCTGGCCGATTATCGCCGGCGCCTGCGTGAAGGTCAGCCATTTCTGCTGCAGGTATTACAGCAGCCGAAGTTGTTTGTCATCGGCGATGAATCGCTATTGCAGGCGCTGGCATTACCAGACGCTTCCTTGCAAGTGAATGACTTGCCATCTGTATTCTAAAGGCCGGGTCTGGCATTCACTTTCTGCTGCATGAAATTGTTAGCTAGCAAAAACTCTGAGGCGGATTGATCGTATGATGAATAAACTACAGGCTTTCGGTTTAATTGTTTCCCAGGCAGTGCGCGGTGAATTAACGTTTCCCACGAGTGTTAATTCAGCGCTGCAATTGCAATTGGCCCTGGCCGAACCGGACTGCCATATCGATCATGCCATCAAGCTGGTGCTGGCCGAGCCCTTGCTGGCGGCGCGCACGGTGGCCCTGGCCAATTCGGCCGTGTACAGCCGTGGCGATGCGGCGCCCGTGACCAGCGTGCGCGCCGCCGTCATGCGCATGGGTTACCGCAATCTGTATGCGCTGGTGGCGGCCATGGTGGTGCGCCAGTTCGGCAGCAAGATCATCGACCCCGTGCTGCGCCAGAAGGCGACACAGCTGTGGGAGCACACGGCCCACGTGGCGGCGCTGGCGCACGTGCTGGCCCGCCGCGTGACGCACGTCGATGCGGACACGGCGCTATTCGCCGGCATCGTGCATGAGGTGGGCGGTTTTTACTTGTTGTCGCGTGCCGATGAATTTCCTGGCCTGCTCGACGACGATGCGGATCACTGGATGGAGTCCGCCGAAGAAATCATTTCCCGCGAAGTCATGAAGAAGCTGCTGATACCGCTGGCCGTGAGCGACGCCATCGAAGGCTTGCGCGATGGCTTGCTGTCCATTCCGCCCGATTCCCTGCTCGATACTTTATTGTTGGCCAAGCAACTGTCGCCCGTGCCGTCGCCGTTGCAGGTGACGTACGTGGAAATGCTCACGCCTTCCGATTCTGTCATCGATTTCATTATTGATAACGAAACCCTGCAAAGCGTCCTGGCCGAGTCAAACGAGGAAGTGCGCTCGATGAGTGCGGCGTTGCTGGTGTAACTGAAAACGCCGGCGGCAAAAAAACGGCAGCGCCATCGAGGCGCTGCCGTTTTGTCTTCAGGCCTTGCGTTTTACTTCTGCTGCGCGATCCACCGGTCGACCTTGGCTTCCAGCAGTTTCAAAGGCAGGGTACCGTCGCCGAGCACGACTTCATGGAACTTCGGCAGGCTGAACTTGTCTCCCAAGGCAGCTTGCGCGCGCTGGCGCAGTTCGACGATCTTCAGCGCACCGATCTTGTAGCCCAGCGCCTGGCCCGGCCAGGCCATGTAGCGTTCCGTTTCGCTTTTCGCCACGGCGTCATAGCCGAGGGTGTCGCGCATGTACTTGATGGTCTGCTCGCGCGTCCAGCCCTTGGTGTGCAAGCCCGTGTCGACCACCAGACGCACGGCGCGCAGCATCTCGTCGTTCAAGTGGCCGAAGTATTGGGCCGGATCCTCGAACAGGCCCATTTCCTTGCCCAGCGTTTCCGCGTACAGGGCCCAGCCTTCCGTGAAGGCATTGTTGCCGCCGAAACGGCGGAAGTTCGGCAAGTCCATCTCTTGCACCAGCGCCAGGTGAAAATGGTGGCCAGGCTTGCCTTCGTGCAGGAACAAGGTGGTCATGCCCGTATCGCCATACTGTTTCGGGTCGGTGACGACGGACCAGAACACGCCGGGGCGCGAACCGTCGGCGGCCGGGGCCGTGTAGTGGTCGGCAGCCGTGTCGCGGCTCAGTTCAGGCTCCAGGCGCAAGTCCAGCGGCGCTTTCGGCACCAGGGTGAACAGCGCGGGCAATTTGCTGTCGAGCAGCACGTTCAACTTGCGGTAGACGTCGAGCACTTCCTGCTCCGTCTTGAACGGGCGGTATTTTGCCTGCTCCGAGACCCACACGGGCAAGCCGGCGGCCGGGCCGGTGTAGCCCATTTTCGGGCCCACGATCGCGTACTGTTCCTGGATGCGCGCCACTTCCTTCAAGCCGATGGCGTGGATCTGCTCCGGCTTCAAGTCCGTGGTGGTGCTGCTGGCCACGCGCGCCTGGTACCAGGCAGGGCCATCGGGCAGGGCGCTCCAGCCGCTGCTCGTGCGGCCGGCCGGCAGGTAATCGCGCTCCATGAAGGTGGACAGGCGCTGCAGCGCGGGCATCAGCTTGGCCGCGATGATGACGGTGTACGTTTGCGTCAGGCGCGCCTTGTCGGCCTCGGAAAAGCTGGCCGGCAAGTTCTTGATGGGCGTGTAATAGACGCTGTCCTGCGGCGTGGTGCTGACGAGCTTTTTGAATTGCGGCAGGGCCGACTCCGTCAGCGCCTTCGGCAGCACGATGCCCTTTTGCATGCCGACCTTCATGTTGGCGATGGCCTGGTCTATCCAGCCGGGCAACTGGCCGATACGGCTCAGGTAAGCGTCATACTGCTTGACCGTGGTCAGCGGTTGCGATGCCTCGCCGCCCGCATAATTGGCCAGGGTGACGGGCATGCTGTCCATCTGGTTCAGTGGCAGCAGGTATTCGGGGAAGCGCTCGAAGCTCAGCGCCGTCGCCAGTTCATAGTCGAGGATATCGTAGTTGATCTGGTCCTGGTGCGACAGCTGCGCGCGGGCAATGCTGCGCAGGGTCTTCTGACACTGGCGGTACAGGGCAAACTGTTTTGCGCGCGCGGCGGGCACGATGGCTGAACCGAGCTGGTCGTCAAAACGGTTGTCGCCGCTTTCGGTGGCGTTGATCGGCTCGAAACGGGCCAAGGCATCGTAATACTGGTCGGCCAGCACTTGCAACTGCTGCCTGGCTTTCGGCGCACTGACGGCCACGCTTTTGGCAATGGGCTGGACTGCTTGCGCCATGGGCGCGTAGGCGAGCAACAGGGAGATGGCCAGGGTGCCGAGGGTGCCGGCGGCAAAACGATGCTTCATGCGCGATGTCCTTTGTAAGGAGGGAATGAATGGAGGCGTTGAGGGTCGGGGTGGCCGGTCGGGAAGGAACAGCCGGGGCGTAAGCATACGCCATTGCCCAGTGCGTTTGGATAAATTGTAGGGAGGGAATGTTGCTATTTCGCTGTAGGCGGCAGGGCCGCTTTCATCGCCTGCCAGTACTGGCTGGTCAATGGGGTGCAGACGGGGCAGGGCGTGGCGGCGATCAGGCTCTCGATCTGCTGCGCGCGCGCCGCCGTTTGCGGGTGCGAGGAAATCCATCCGGGTACGCTGGCCTTGTCCTTGTCATCGAGCTCCTGAAAAAAGCGCAGCATGCCGTCGGGACGGATCTGCGCGCGCTGCAAGGCGAGCAAACCCAGACGGTCCGCTTCCTCTTCCATGTCGCGGCTGAAATACAGGGTGCCGGCCTGGTGCGCCAGCATGGCGGCCACGGCGCTGATGTCGCCGATGGTCACGCCCACCAGGGCGCCCCAGCCCAGGCTGCTGATCATTTGCCGCAGCGAATGGCGCTGTTCCACATGCTGCACTTCATGCGCGAGCACGCCGGCCAGCTCGCCCGGATCGCCCGCCTGGCGCAGCAAGCCCGTATGCACGACGATGATGCCGCCCGGCATGGCAAACGCGTTGACCGTGTCATCCTGCTTGACCAGCCAGCGGTACTGGTAGCGCGACCCCGCCGTCAGCTTGCGGCCGATCTCCTGCACCGTCTGCTGCGCCACGCCGTGCTCGCTGATGCCGCCCTGCGCGCGCACTTGCGCCAGGGCCAGTTCACCCAGCTGTTTTTCCGTCGACACGGGGATCCAACCCGCCAGCGCGCCGATGGCATGGCCGCCCTGCCACCACAGCAGGGCGGCAGCGATGACGGCCGCGCCCGTCAAGCCGGCCAGCCAGCCCGACACTTGCCGCCGGTTGCGCTGGCGCTCGCCCCACAGGCGCTGCAGTTGCGGCTGTAGCGCGGGTGGGGCTTCTTTTAAAACGATGGCGATGTCGCCCGCTGTCAGCGGCTTGAGCGAGGCTTGCCGTCCTTGTGCGTCGAGCCAGTTCAGGAACAGTTCCGGTCCGTCGACACCGCCCACGCTGACGACCAGCTGCGCCACATCCACGCTATGGCCGGGCGCGTCGATGGCCAGTTGCCGGCCGAAAAAATGCGCGCCGACGGGTGTGCCGGCGGCGCCGCCCTCGGGGCCGGTCAGCAGTGCCTGGAATGGCATCATGCTGCCGCCTCGGCAAAGCGGCTTTCGTACAGCGCCGCCATCAGGTCGGACTGGCTGATGATGCCGGCCAGGCGCTCGTCATCGTCGAGGATGGGAATATGGTGATAGCCGGCGTCGGCCATCAGGGGCACCAGGTCGATGATGGGCGTGCCCAGGCGCGCCGTGTGCGGCGACGGCGTCATCAGCTGGCCCACCACCTCGGGCTTATCGCTGTGGGAAAGCCCGCTGCGCTGCAGCAAGCCGCGCAGGCGCTGGCGCATGCCCTGATAATCGTCGAGGCCGCCGTGGCGCAGGAAATCCGTCTGCGTGATGATGCCGATGACGCGGCGCGCCCGGTTCAGCACGGGCAAGGCGCCCACGTCGTGCTCGCGCATGGTGCGCCAGGCAACATCGAGCGGCGTGCCGAATTCCACGCTGAGCACATCCTTCGACATGATGTCGGCGCAGGTGACGACGCCGAAGCGGCGCTGGTAGGCGCGCATTTCCGTCTGCAAGAAGATGGCTTGCAAATCGTCGCGGCTGATGTCGAGCACTTCGCTGTGCTGGCGCAAGACGGCATCGAGGTCGTCCGGCGAAAAGCCCAGGCGGTTGCTGGGCACGTCATCCCTGGTGGCGTGCGGATGCGGCGCGACCAGTTGCTGGATGTGCGGGTAGCGGCGTCCCGTCAGGTTGTTGTACAGCACGGCGCAGGCGACCAGCACGGCGGAATTGAACAGCACGGTGATGAAGACGAATTCAAAGCCGGCCGCATGCACGCTGGCACCACCGACCACGGTGGTGAGCGCCACGGCGCCGCCCGGCGGATGCAAACAGCGCAGGGCAAACATGGCGCTGATGGCCAGGCAGGCCGCCAGCGCCGCCACGCCCACGCTGGGCCCCAGCCATTTGACGCAGGCCATGCCGACCAGGCCGGAGACGACATTGCCGCCCACCACCGACCACGGTTGCGCCAGCGGGCTTGCTGGCAGGCAGAACAGCAGCACGGCCGAGGCGCCCATGGGCGCGATCAGGTAGACGCTGGCGCTGTCCGGGGCCAGCAGGAAATGGCAGATGAGACCAGTGAGTAACAGGCCGCAGATGGCGCCCGCGCAGGCGCGCAATTGTTCGCGGCGGCTGCCGTTGTTCGGTTGCGGCAGCCAGCGTGCCAGGAAAGAAGTCGTCATGGGGAGGGCGCGTTCGGGCCGCGTTGCTCAGTGTGAGCCCGAGATTATCCCATGCGTTGCATTTCGCTGCCGGCGTTACTCTTCCGCGCAGATCGCCTGCAAGCCGTGCCGCTCCAGCAGGCGCCTGGCGGTTGCAATGGCGGACGCCTCCGGCTTGCTGCTGGCGCAGGCATAGATGTCATTGAGAACCGCCGCCGCATCCTTGCCCGTGACGGCGGCCATCAGTTCGCTCAGGTTGCGGTCGGAAAAGTGTTCATACAGCAGGGCCAGCACGGGGGCATACGCCGTCTCTGGCATGCCGCCGGGGTAGGCGCTGTGCAGCATGCGCGCGGCGCCGGACAGTGTTGGGGGCAGGGCATCTGGCATGTTCAAGCGGCTACTCCTTGGTGGTGCTGATACGCGCTTAGACGTTTTCCGCATAAGCACAGTGCAATTAAATGGTGGATATTTCCCTCAAGCAGGCATATTCTAGACAATCACGCCCGCTGGCAGCTGTTCAGCTGGCCTCACGATTTCTCTCAGGAGTCCCGTATGCGCCTTTCCATTCTTCTTGCCAGCCTGCTGCTTGCCGGCACCGCCGTTGCCGCCGCGCCAACGCCAAGCAACCCTGTCGCCACGCCGCACTTGCCGTACAACGCGGCGGCCGACGCCAAGGCCGACGTGGCCCGCGCGCTGGCCGAAGCCAAGGCGGCGCACGTGCCTGTCTTGCTGATCTTTGGCGCCAACTGGTGCGAGGATTGCCGCGCGCTCGATAAGGCATTGAAGGAAGGCAAGAACGCCGAGTTGATGCAACAGCAGTTCAAGGTCGTCAAGGTCGATGTTGGCAACTTCGACCATAACCTGGACGTGGCGCACGCCTATGGTAATCCGCTCAAGAAAGGCATCCCGGCTGCCGTGCTCGTATCGAGCGACAACAACCAGGTGCTGTACGCCACCAAGGGCGGCGAATTGGCGAATGCGCGCCGCATGAGTGAAAGCGGCATTTATGATTTCTTCAAGCAAGCGGCGAGCGTGAAAGCGCCGGCGATCTAATCGCCTTTAAAACTCTTCCCACGCATCGCTGTCCGGCGCTGTCGGGCGCGCGGCGGGTATCGCCGCTTTTGCCGTTACTATGCGCGCCGGCTTGGGCAGTACGGGCTTGTGGGGCGCTTGCTGCGGCACTGCATGCCCCGTTTCTTCCAGCTTGAAGACGCTGACCACCTGCGCCAACCGGCCTGCCTGGTCTTGCAAGGATTGGGCCGCTGCAGCCGCTTCTTCCACCAGGGCCGCATTTTGCTGGGTCGCGTCATCCATCTGCGTGACAGTGGCATTGACTTGCGCGATGCCCTGGCTTTGCTCCTGGCTGGCCGAAGCGATCTCTCCCATCAGGTCGGCGACCCTCTGGACGGAAACGACGATGTCCTGCATGGTGGCGCCGGCCGAGTCGACCAGCTTGCTGCCAGCTTCCACCTTGCTGCCCGAGTCGACGATCAAGTCCTTGATTTCCTTCGCCGCCGCTGCCGAGCGTTGCGCCAGGTTGCGCACTTCTGTCGCCACCACGGCAAAGCCGCGGCCTTGTTCGCCCGCGCGCGCCGCCTCGACCGCCGCGTTCAGGGCGAGGATATTGGTTTGAAAGGCAATACCGTCGATCACGCCGATAATGTCGGCGATCTTGCGCGAACTTTCTGTAATCGCGCCCATCGTCTGCACGACTTGTCCGACCACCTCGCCACCCTTGACGGCGTGGCTCGAGGCCGACACCACCAGCTGGTTCGCCTGGCGCGCATTATCCGCGTTCTGTTTCACGGTCGACGTCAGTTCTTCCATGGCCGCCGCCGTTTCTTCCAGGCTCGACGCCTGGGCTTCCGTGCGGGCCGACAGGTCCAGGTTGCCCGACGCGATCTGGCTCGATGCACTGGCAATCGCCCCGGTACTGTCGCGAACTTCGCGTATCGTCACGTTCAGTGAGGCGACGAAACGGTTGAAGGCGGCAGCCAGCGCGCCAACTTCGTCTTCCGATTCGACGGGCATGCGGCGGCTCAGGTCGCCGTTCCCGCTGGCGATCTCGCTGAGCATGTCCGCTGCGCGCGCGACGGGGGCGGCGATGGCGCGGCTGATGACATAAATGATGAGCAGGGCGATGCCGCCGCCGACGAGGCCGGCGATCAGGGCGGCGATCAGGGCCGAACGCGTGACATTGCCCAGCACTTCCGCTTCCGGCACTTCGGCCATCACATATAAATTCAGTTCCGGCACGAAGGAAGCGGCGACGAACTGGCGTCCCGCAGGCGCGTCGTAGATGGCGTACGCGTATTTGTTGCCCGTCAACAGGCTCTTGCTCAGGGTATCGCTAAAGCCCGGCAAATCCTTGAGTGGATGCTTGCCATCGGCCAGGGCCGTGTCGCGGTGCACCAGCAGCACGCCGTTGGCGCGCGCCAGGTAGACATGGCCCGTCTGGCCGATCTTGTAGCTGCGGATGGTGTCGGCCAGCGCATTGATGGACAGGCCCAGGCCGGCCGCGATCTGCTTGCCGCCCGCCGTCTGGCCGCGCGCATTCAGGTACAGCATCAGGTCGCTGGAGTTTTCCGCCTTGTCGATGTCGAGCGTGTAGGCCTTGTCGCCGGCCAGCAAGCCATAAAACCACTGGTCGGCCGCCTGGTGCTTGTCCAGGGTGCGCAGCAAGCCCTCCGTGGTGAAGTATTTGCCCGTGCTGGCGGAAGCCCAGTTGATCGAGGCCGCCTTGTTCTTTTCCTTGACCACGGTGGCGTAGCGCTGGAAGGTGGCGATGCCGCTGTCGGGCAAGCCAGCGTCTTCCCAGTCTTGCAGGTAGACATCGTTGGCCATGGTCTGCACCACGGACAGGGGCTGGCTGATCTGGCGCAGCACGTCGTTGCGGATCTCGCCCACTTGCGCCGGCAATTCCTGGCTGACGACGCGCTCGCGCACGTAATCGCTGCTCATGCGCACGCTGAGGAACGACGAGATCGCCATGAAGAGCAGCAGGCACAAGCCCATGCTGAACAGGAGTTTTTTCTGGATGGAGAGGCGGCGGAGCAGAGACATGAAAGACCTTGGACGATGGCCTGCACAAGGGGCAGACAAGCGGGCAGTATACCGGCCGCGCTGCGCGTCCCGCCGCACCATTGCTGCTTCCCGTTCATTTATGTTGCATTGCGGCAACATGATTTTCCACAGCGGTCCCGCATGGCCGGAAAACGCCTCAGGCAGGCAAGCCGTGGGCGATCAATTCCAGCGGCAATTCCGTGCTGCATTTGATTTGCTCCATGGAAAAGGCGGACGACACCCCCGTCAGCTGCACGGCCTTGATGAGCTTTTTATAGAAGGTGTCGTAGCCCTTGATGTCGGTGGTGACGACTTTCAGCAGGTAGTCGATGTCGCCGCTCATGCGGTGAAATTCCTGTACCTCGGGCAGGACGATGACGGCGGCGGCGAAGCGGCGCAGCCATTTTTCATCGTGCTGGCCCGTGCGCACGCTGACGAAAACCGTGACGGGCAAGCCCACTTTTTGCCGGTTGACGATGGCCACGCGGCTCTCGATATAGCCCTCTTCCTCCAGGCGCTTGACGCGCTTCCAGCAGGGCGTGCTGGACAGGCCGATCTTCTCGCTGAGGGCGGCGATCGACAGGGTACCGTCCTGCTGCAGGGCGGCCAGGATGGCGCAGTCGAATTTGTCGAGCGAGGTGTTGGGTGAATTCATTTTACTATTCCAGTTTTTATAGCATGAACATGCTGCATAGTAGCCTAGTTGCAGTGTCTTTTGGCATATCTTCACGGCAGCGTGCCGGTAAACTATCCATACGTTCCAGCCACTTGCGCTGCCCCCTTTTTATAGAATACTCAGACGGTCATCATGAAAGAAATCTACCTCGACAGCAATGCCACCACTTGCGTGCTGCCCGCCGCCGTTGCCGCCGCCCGGCAAGCGATGGAGCAGGGCTATGGCAATCCCAGCAGCACTCACGCCACGGGATTGCAGGCCAAGGCCATGATGGATGGCGTGCGTCAGCGCGCCAGCGGCTTGCTGGGCGTGGGCGACGGCCGCTTGATGTTCAATAGCGGCGCCACCGAAGGCATCCAGACGGCCGTGCTGTCGGCCCTGTGCGCGCTGCGCGAACGGCGCGATGCGGGCAAGCGCATCGGCAGCCTGCTGCTGTATGGCGCGACCGAGCACAAGGCCGTGCCGGAAAGCCTGGCGCACTGGAACCGTTTATTGGGCCTGAACCTGGAAGTGCGCAAGCTGCCCGTCGATGCACACGGGCGCCACGATCTGCAGGCGCTCGATGCGCTGATCGGCGACACAGCCATGCTGTGCACGATGGCGGCGAATAATGAAACAGGCGTCATCAGCGACCTGTCCGCCATCGCGCAACTGCTGCAGGAGCGCGGTGCCGATGCCTACTGGATGGTCGATTGCGTACAGGCGCTGGGCAAGCTGAAACTGAACCTGGCCGCCACGCGCATCGATTACGCGCCGTTCTCCGGCCACAAGCTGTATGCGCCGAAGGGCATCGGCATGCTGTATGTGCGCGCCGGTGCGCCATTTACACCGTTGATGATGGGCGGCGGCCAGGAAGCGGGCCTGCGCTCGGGCACGGAGAACATGGCCGGCATCGCCGCCCTGGGCGCCGTGCTGGTTGCGCTGGACGATGGCAAGACCTTCCGCAGCCACGCGGAGCTGGTCGCTTTCCGCGCGCAGCTGGTGAGCAGCCTGGAGCGCGCTTTCCCCGGCATCGTGTTCAATATGCCGTTTGACTTGTCGCTGCCGACCACGCTCAATTTTTCCGTGCCGGGCTTGTCCTCGAAAGAGCTGCTGGACCTGTTCGACGCGGCGCGCGTGCGCGTCAGCTCGGGCAGCGCCTGTTCCGCCGCCAAGGCCCTGCCCAGTTATGTGCTCGAAGCGATGCACGTGCCGCAATGGCGTGCCAGCTCGGCCATCCGTTTGTCGTTTGGTCCCCTGATCGATGCGGCGACGATAGCGGCCGCCTGCGCGCGCATCGAGCGCTGCGGCGAAGCGCTGCGCAGCAGCTGTTTGCTGCCGTCGGCGCTGGCGCCATCGCCGCTGGACGGCGCGCAGGACGGCGTAATCCAGCTGAGCGTCGATGGCCAGTGCACCTGGCTGCTCAGCGACGCTGCCAGCGCCAGTTGCGTCGTTATCGATCCCGTCGCCGCGCTCGTGCCGCGCCTGGCCGCCTTCATCCGTTGCCAGCACCTGGCCTTGCGCGCCATCGTGCATACGACGGCGCCAGCCGACCATGGCGTGGCGCGCCTGGCCTTGCTGCAGGAACTCGTTATCGAACAAGTCGGTCACGTCGATATCGACGGTGAGCTGGCACTGGGCCAGCAGCGTTTGCGCCGCGTCGAGTGTGGCGAAAACCATGTGTATCTGCTGGGGCAGCGCTTCGCTTTCATCGGCACCCTGGCGCCCGAGGCGCTGACGCCCTTGCTCGATGCGGCGCTGCTGACGCCGGGCACCGTGCTGTGCGGCGCACGCGACGATGGCAGCATCTGCTGCACCGTGCGCACGGCGCAGGAAGGCATCGTACCGGCGGCCGACCTGCAGCTCGATGCGGCCAGCTTGCCCGCCTTCCTGCGCCAGCATCCCGACGCCATCCTCGTCGACGTGCGTGAAGCGTATGAACACGCGGCCTGCGCCGGAACCGTGTTCGAGGGCTGCGCCGTGCACAGCGTACCGCTGAGTCGCCTGGCGGGGCAGGTGGCCGCATGGCTGCAGCAGCCTCAATGCCCGCTGGTCTTTTTCTGCCGCAGCGGCAACCGCAGCGCGCGCGCTAGCGCCTGTCTGCGCCGCCTGGGCCATGCTGCGGCATGGCAGCTCAACGGCGGCATGGCGATGGCGGAAGCGACGCGCCACCCGCTGGCCATCGCGGCTTGACGGGGCTGAAATTTCTCATCTGAAATGTTGCACCGTGCCATCATTGGCACGGTGTTTCAGTTTATTTTCTCCCCTTCATTTCCTCCCGGCATTTTTCTACCCTGAACGGGCTGATTTCTTTGCCTGCACGTCCCTAAAACCTCGGGTATGTACGCTAGCGCACGGTCTTGCGCGCAGTGCGCACCTACGATGAAGTTCAGAAAATCTCCCTGCACCCTGAGATTCATCGCAACGCTCCGGCGCTTCGCTTTCCGTTTTCGCCAGTGTCCGATCGTGTTCTTCCAGACTTGGCCAGCGTGACGGTGGCCGCTGGCTGCCTGCGCGCACCTAGCGAGGCCAAGTTGAAAGAGTACACCGCAGTCGTCACGCAGCAGATCAAGGAACAGATTTCCAAATTCAAGGAAATCTTCCGCGACCATCCCCTTGCACCGGACAGTTTCGACGCTGCGCGCGACGATGCCTTGCCCCTGCGTTCCGAGTTATTCAGCGCCATGCAGATGGCCGCCCACGGCAAGCACGTGGCCGCCGGCCACGCGGTGGGCAAGCACCATGGCCGCGACCGCCTGCTGGCGCGCCTGGCCGACAATGCGGCCCTGATCACGGCCACCGTCAACGAGCTGACGGCCACGGTGAAAAGCGGACGCCAGGTTACGCCCGCCTCGGAATGGCTGCTGGATAATTTTTACCTGATCGAAGAGCAGATCCGCACCACGCGGCGCCACCTGCCGAAGAACTACAGCAAGGAATTGCCACGGCTGACGTCGGGCGTGGACGCGGGCTGCCCGCGCGTGTATAAAATTGCGCTGGAAATCATCTCGCATGGCGACGGCCGGGTCGACCTGGAAAACCTGTGCCACTTCGTCGAGGCTTACCAGGATGTCGCCACGCTCACGCTGGGCGAATTGTGGGCCGTGCCCATCATGCTGCGCCTGGCCCTGATCGAAAACCTGCGCCGCGTCGCTGCGCGCGTGGCCGACGACCGCATGCAGCGCGACCTGGCCAATACCTGGGCCGACCAGATGATGGACATCGCCGAGCGCAATCCCAGCGGCTTGATCCTGCTGGTAGCCGACATGGCCCGTTCGAATCCGCCGATGACCAGCGCCTTCGTGGCCGAATTGTCGCGCCGCCTGCAGGGACAAAGTTCATCGCTGACCCTGGCCCTGTCGTGGCTGACGCACAAGCTGGCCGAGTCGGGCCTCACCATCGAGCAGCAGATCCAGTCCGAGATCGGGCAGCAGGCGGCCGACCAGGTGTCGATCGCCAACAGCATCGGCAGCCTGCGTTTTCTCGGCACCATGGATTGGCAGGAATTCGTCGAGACCATGAGCGTCGTCGAGCAAACCTTGCGCCTGGACCCGGCCGGCACGTATGGCTTGATGGATTTCGCCACGCGCGACAGCTACCGCCACGCCATCGAGCGCATCGCCAGGCGCAGCGCGCGCAGCGAAGTGGACGTCGCCGAGATGGTGGTGCAGCTGGCGCATACGCACGGCAATGGCAATGACGCGCGCCGTGGCCACATCGGCTTTTACCTGGTGGGACGCGGCGTGCTGGTGCTGGAAAAGCAGGCCGGTGCAAAGCTGCCTTTCATCGAAGCGCTGCAGCAAACGGCGCGCGCCGCGCCGCTGGCCGTCTACCTTGGGGCCATCTCGTTCCTGACCCTGGCGACGAGCGCATTGCTGCTCGAGCGCGCCGTGCGCCATGGCGTGCAGGGCTGGCCCCTGGCGGCACTGGGCGTGCTGGCGCTGCTGGGCAGCAGCCAGCTGGCCGTGGCCGTGGTGAACTGGCTGGCGACCCTGATGACGTCGCCCCATCCGCTGCCGCGCATGGATTACCAGGCCGGCATTCCGTCGGACGGGCGCGGCATCGTGGTGGTACCGACCCTGATCTACAGCGAGGACAACGTGGCCGCCCTGTGCGAGGCGCTGGAAGTGCGCTACCTGGCCAACCGCGATCCGAACCTGCGTTTCTGCCTGCTGACGGATTTTGTCGATGCGTCCGCGCAAACGATGCCGGGCGACGAAGCCTTGCTGCGCCAGGCGCAGGACACCATCCGTGGCTTGAACGACAAATACCGCGTGGAGGGCAGCGAGCTCAAGGACAATGGTGAGCCGGCCGACCCCGACGAACTGGGCCAGGTGGCGCCGTTCCTGCTGCTGCACCGTCCGCGCCTGTGGAATTCGCAGCAGAATGCGTGGATGGGGCAGGAGCGCAAGCGCGGCAAATTGTCCGATCTGCACGCGTTTTTGCGCGGCGGGGCACGCGACAAATTCTCGCTGGTGGAAGGCGAGCTGCGCGGCCTGCGCACGATCAGATATGTGATCACGCTCGACACCGATACGCAGCTGCCGCGCGACGCGGCGCGCGAATTCATCGCCACCATGATGCACCCGCTGAACCGTCCCGTGCTGGACGCGGCCGGCACGCGGGTGGTGGCCGGCTATGGCATCCTGCAGCCGCGTGTGGCCGTGGCGCTGCCCAGCGCGAATGCCTCGCGCTACGAACTGCTGTGCGGTGGCGAGCCGGGCATCGACCCCTACACGCGCACCGTCTCCGACCTGTACCAGGACGTGTTTTATGAGGGCTCCTTCATCGGCAAGGGCATCTACGACCTCGACATGTTCGAGCGCGTGCTGGGCCAGCGCCTGCCCGACAATAAAATCCTCAGCCACGACCTGCTCGAAGGCTGCTACCTGCGCGCCGGCTTGCTCAGCGACTCGCAGCTGTATGAGGAATACCCGGCCCGCTACGACGCCGACGTGAGCCGCCGCCAGCGCTGGATACGCGGCGACTGGCAGCTGATCGGCTGGTTGCTGGGCCGCGTGCCGGGCCGCGCCGGCAAGCGCGAACGCAATCCTCTGTCGATGCTGTCGCGCTGGAAGCTGTTCGACAACCTGCGCCGCAGCATCGTGGCACCGGCCACCACCGTGTCGTTGCTGCTGGTGTGGGGTTTCTTGCCGCACGTGGTTTTCTGGAGCGTGGCGGTGCTGGCCATCATCTTCCTGCCGCCCGTTTTTTCGGCCCTGTACGATCTGCTGCGCAAACCGCGCGACACTCTGTGGCGCCAGCATCTGACCGCGTTCGAGCGGCGCTGCGGCGTGCAGTTTTCGCATGCCATGCTGACCCTCGTCTTCCTGCCGTACGAGGCGTGGATCAGCCTCGATGCCATCGCCCGCACCCTGTGGCGTCTGGGCGTGTCGCACAAGCATTTGCTCGACTGGCGTGCCTCGAACCTGCATACGTCTTCCGGCTCGCAGGCAGACAGCTGGCGCGCCATGTGGTGCTCGCCCGCGCTGGCGCTGGCCACCTTTGCCGCCTTGCTGCACTGGCGCCCGGCAGCGTTGCCGGCCGCCGCCGTGGTGCTGCTGTTATGGCTGGCCGCACCCGCCATCGCCTGGTGGATCAGCCGCCCCATCGAACGGGCCGTGGCGCGCCTGTCGGCCGAGCAGGGGCGTTTCCTGCATGGCGTGGCGCGCAAGACCTGGGCCTATTTCGAGACCTTCGTCGGACCGGACGACCACTGGCTGCCGCCCGATAACATGCAGGAGCATCCGAACCTGGTGGTGGCGCACCGCACCTCGCCGACGAATATCGGCCTGGCCCTGCTGGCCAACCTGACGGCCTACGATTTCGGCTATGTCACCATGGGCCAGTTGATCGAGCGCAGCCGCGCCACCTTGCACAGCATGGGGGAACTGGAGCGCTTCCAGGGGCATTTCTACAACTGGTACGACACGCAAACGCTCAAGGCGCTGCAGCCCATGTATATCTCGACGGTCGACAGCGGCAATCTGGCCGGCCATCTGCTGACCTTGCAGCCCGGCCTGGTGGAACTGTACGACGCTCCCATCATGGGGCCACAGATCGTGGACGGCATCCGCACGACGGCGCAGGTACTGCAGGAATTCATTGCCGCGGAAGGCGAAGACAAGGCGGTGCGCGCATCGCTGGCGTTGCTGCAGATGCCGGCCGCGCCAGCCAGCCTGCCCGAATGGCATGCCTACCTGAGTGCCGCGAATGGTGCGGCCGACGCGCTGCTGTCGCTGACTCTGCAAAGCGACGATAGCGAGCTGGCCATGTGGAGCGGCGCGCTGGCGCGCCAGTGCCGCGCGGCGCTGGCCGAGTTGCTGCAACTGGCGCCGTGGGCGGCACAGGCGGGCCTCGATGCGGCGTGGCTGCGCGTGCCGACCCTGCGCGAACTGGCCAATCTGGAGACGCCGGAAGGCTTGCCTTCCGAGCTGGCTGCATGGCTGGCGCAAGGCCGCGAACAGGCGGGCCGTCACATGCGCGACATCGCCCACGCGGCGGGCCAGGCGCGCGACTTCGCGCAGATCGAATACGCGTTTCTGTACAACCCGTCGACCAAACTGCTGGCCATCGGCTACAACGTCAGCGAGCGGCGCCTCGACCCCAGCTATTACGATTTATTGGCTTCCGAAGTGCGCCTGGCCAGCTTCATCGCCATCGCGCAGGGCCAGCTGCCGCAGGAGCACTGGTTCGCGCTGGGCCGCCAGTTGTGCATGGTGGCGGGTCAGCCCGTGCTGCTGTCGTGGAGCGGCTCGATGTTCGAGTATCTGATGCCGCTGCTGGTGATGCCGAACTATCCGAACACCTTGCTTGACCAGACCTACCACTCCGTCATCGAGGCGCAGATCGACTATGGCCGCCAGCGCGACGTGCCGTGGGGGATTTCCGAATCCGGCTACAACACGGTCGACGCCAGCCTGAATTACCAGTACCGCGCCTTTGGCGTGCCGGGGCTGGGCCTGAAGCGGGGCCTGGCCGACGACCTGGTGGTGGCGCCATACGCCAGCATGATGGGTTTGATGGTGCAGCCGGAAGCGTCGTGCCAGAACCTGCAGCGCATGCAGGCGGCCGGCTACATGGGCCGCTACGGCTTCTTTGAAGCCATCGATTTCACCACCGCGCGCCTGCCGCGCGGACAGGTCAGCGCCGTCATCCGCTCGTTCATGGTGCACCACCAGGGCATGGGTTTCCTGGCTCTCAGCTACCTGTTGCACGACCGCCCGATGCAGCGCCGTTTCGAGTCCGATCCGCTGCTGCAATCGGCCTTGCTGGTGCTGCAGGAGCGTACGCCGCAAGCGGGCGCGTTTTATTCGAACACGGCCGAACTGGCGGTGCTGCGCAGCGGCGCGTCCGAGCAGGCCATGCCGATGCGCATCCTCACCCAGGCCAACAGCGCCGTGCCCGAAACGCAGTTGCTGTCGAATGGCCGCTACCACGTCATGGTGAGCAATGCGGGCGGCAGCTACAGCCGCTGGAAAGACTTGTCCGTGACGCGCTGGCGCGAGGACAGTACGCGCGATAACTGGGGCAATTTCTGTTATTTGCGCGACCTCGACGACGGTGCCGTCTGGTCCACCATGTATCAGCCGACCCTGGTCGAACCGAAGAAGTACGAAGTGATTTTCTCCGAGGGGCGCGCGGAATTTCGCCGTGCCGACCATGGCCTCGACCTGTACACGGAAATCGTCGTCTCGCCCGAGGACGACATCGAAATCCGCCGCACGCGCATCAGCAACAATTCGAACCGCCAGCGGCGCATCGAGATCACCAGTTTTGCCGAAGTGGTGATGGCGCCGGCGGCGGCCGATGCGGCGCATCCCGCGTTCAGCAAGCTGTTCGTGCAGACGGAAATCCTGGCGCATGAAAATGCGATTTTATGCACGCGCCGGCCCCGCTCGAAAGACGAGCAGATGCCGTGGCTGCTGCATGTGATGACGGTGCACGATATCGAACACTATGCCGTGTCGTTCGAGACGGACCGCGCGCGCTTCATCGGCCGCGGCAACACGGCGCAGCTGCCGCTGGCGTTGCAGGAGAGTGGTCCGCTGAGTGGCGGCCACGGTTCCGTGCTCGACCCCATCGTGGCCATCCGTTACGTGATCACGCTCGAACCGGACCAGGCGGTCACGGTCGACAGCGTGACCGGCATGGTGGAACAGCGCGAGGCGGCGCTGCACCTGATCGACAAATACCAGGATCGCCACCTGGCCGACCGCGTGTTCGAACTGGCCTGGACGCACAGCCAGGTGGTGCTGCGTCAGTTGAATGCCAGCGAAGCGGACGCGCAGTTGTATGCACGCCTGGCCAATGCCGTGATCTACCCGAATGCGACCCTGCGTGCCGAGGCCGGCATCCTGATCAAGAACCAGCGTGGCCAGTCCGGCCTGTGGGCGTATGCCATTTCCGGCGACTTGCCCATCGTGCTGCTGCAGATACGCGACGTGGCCAATATCGAACTGGCGCGCCAGATGGTGCAGGCGCATGCCTACTGGCGCCTGAAAGGATTGATAGTCGATCTGGTGATCTGGTACGAGGACCAGTCGGGCTACCGCCAGCTGCTGCACGACCAGATCATGGGCTTGATCGCCTCGGGCATCGATGCGCAGGCGATCGACCGCCCTGGCGGCATTTTCGTGCGCCTGGCCGAGCAAATTGCCAACGAAGACCGCATCTTGCTGCAATCGGTGGCGCGCGCCATTATCAGTGACCTGCGCGGCACCCTGGCCGAACAGGTCAAGCGCCCGCCCAGCCCCGTGCTGCGCATGCCGCCGCTGCTGCAGGATTCTGCCCGCGAACAGGGCGGCGTGCCGTACCAGGCGCCAAAGCGCGCGCTGATCCTGGAAAATGGCCTCGGTGGTTTTACGCCCGACGGGCGCGAATACGTGATCACCACGGGCGAAGGCACACAGACGCCGGCGCCCTGGTCGAACGTGCTGGCCAATGCGCAATTCGGCACGGTGGTGTCGGAAGGCGGCCAGGCGTATACGTGGAGCGAGAATGCGCATGAATTCCGCCTCACGCCATGGCAGAACGACCCTGTCTCCGACCTGTCCGGCGAAGCGTTTTATGTGCGCGACGAGCAAACCGGCCAGTTCTGGTCGCCGTCGGCCCTGCCGGCGCGCGGCAGCGGCGACTACGTGACGCGCCACGGCTTTGGCTACAGCATTTTTGAACACAGCGAGGGCGGTATCGCCACCGAACTGTGCACCTATGTGGCGCTCGACGCGGCCGTCAAATACGCCGTCATCAAGGTGCGCAACGACAGCGGCGTGCCGCGCCGCCTGTCCGTCACAGGCTACGTGGAATGGGTGATGGGCGACCTGCGCGCCAAGTCCTGCATGCACGTCGCGACCGAGGTCGACACCATCAGCGGCGCGCTGTTTGCGCGCAATAACTACAACACGGAGTTTTCAGGCCGTGTCGGCTTTTTCAATACCGACGCCAGCATCCGCTCCATCACCTGCGACCGCAATGAATTCATCGGCCGTAACGGCAGTCTCGCGCAGCCGGCGGCGCTGCGGCGCGTGCGCCTGTCCGGCAAGGCGGGTACGGGGCTGGACCCGTGCGCAGCGATCCAGGTGCCGTTTGAACTGCAGCCGGGGCAGGAGCGCGAAATCGTCTTCATCCTCGGCGTGGGCGGGCGCCGCAACGCCGACGCCAGCACCATGGTGCAGCGCCATGCGGGCAAGGACGCGGCCCGCATGGCGCTCGACGCGGTGCGCGCGCACTGGGAGAGCACGCTGGGCGCCGTGCGCATCGAAACGCCCGATCCATCGCTGGACGTGATCGCCAATGGCTGGCTGATGTACCAGACCATCGCCTGCCGTTTGTGGGCGCGCAGCGGCTATTACCAGTCGGGCGGCGCGTATGGCTTCCGCGACCAGTTGCAAGATGCGATGGCCATGATCCACACGGCGCCGCAACTGCTGCGCGGCCATTTGCTGCTGTGCGCGGCGCACCAGTTTGTCGAAGGCGACGTACAGCATTGGTGGCATCCGCCGTCGGACCGGGGCGTGCGCACGAACTGCTCCGATGATTACCTGTGGCTGCCGCTGGCCGCCTGCCGCTATGTGATTGCCACGGGCGACGTCAACGTGCTGTCCGAAGTGGCGCCCTTCATCGAGGGACGCGCCGTCAAGCCGGAAGAGGATTCCTATTACGACTTGCCCGTGCGCTCAGGCGAGTCCGCCGACCTGTACGAGCACTGCGTGCGTGCCATCCGCCACGGCTTGCGCCTGGGCGTGCACGGCTTGCCCCTGATGGGCTCCTGCGACTGGAATGACGGCATGGACAAGGTGGGCGAACACGGCAAAGGCGAGAGCGTGTGGCTGGCCTTCTTCCTGTATGAAGTGCTGCAGCGCTTTGCCGAGGTGGCCGTGCTGCGCGGCGATGCGGCGTTCGCCCAGTTCTGCCGCGACGAAGCCGTGAAACTGGCGGCCAATGTCGAGGAACATGCATGGGATGGCGAGTGGTACCGGCGTGCCTACTTCGACGACGGCACGCCTTTGGGATCGCATACGAACGAGGAATGCCAGATCGATTCGATTTCGCAAAGCTGGGGCGTGCTGTCGGGCGCGGCCAACAAGGAGCGCGTGGCCGGCGCCATGCGCCAGGTCGATGCGCGCCTGGTGCGCCGAGATTCCGGCGTGATCCAGCTGCTCGATCCGCCGTTCGACAAATCCGATCTCAATCCCGGCTACATCCGCGGCTATGTGCCGGGTGTGCGCGAGAACGGCGGTCAGTACACGCATGCGGCCATCTGGACGGCGATGGCGTTTGCCCGCATGGGCGATGGCGAAAAGGCGTGGGAACTGCTGCGCATGATCAATCCCGTACGCCATGGCGTGGATGCGCAGGCGGTGCAACGCTACAAGGTCGAGCCGTATGTGGTGACGGCCGACGTGTATGCCGTGGCGCCGCATGTGGGGCGCGGCGGCTGGAGCTGGTACACGGGATCGTCGGGCTGGCTGTACCGGCTGATTGTCGAATCCCTGCTCGGCTTGACGCGCGAAGCGAACGTGCTGCGCCTGCTGCCGACCATGCCGGCCGAATGGGACAGCTTCAAGCTGCATTACCGCTTCGGTGCCAGCAGCTATGCCATCACGGTGGAAAAGGCACAGGGGCGGCCCGCAGGACTGTCGCTCGATGGCGTGGCGCAGGAGGGCAACAGCATCGCCCTGCGCGACGAGGGCCGCGAGTATGCGGTGCTATTGCTGGTGTAGTCTTGCCCATGTCTCTGGAAAGCGCGCTGACCGTTCAGGATCAGCGCGCCGGTATGCATGTTGCCGACATTGGTCAGAAGCCCAGGGCCGCGCCCGCACCCAGCAGGGTCGCCACGCCCAACGCGGCAAAGACCAGCGCCGCGATGCCGTGTACCAGTCGCAGTGACACGCGGTTGGCGATCTTGTCGCCCAGGTACACGGCCGGCACGTTGGCCAGCATCATGCCGAAGGTGGTGCCCAGCACGACGGAAACAATGTCGTGGTAGCGCGCCGCCAGCGCCACGGTCGCCACCTGCGTTTTATCTCCCATTTCCGCCATGAAGAAGGCGATCAGGGTGGTCAGGAAGACGCCATACTTGGCCAGCTTCGTTTCGTCTTCATCGAGCTTGTCGGGGATCAGGGTCCAGGCGGCCATCGCCAGGAACGATACGCCAAGTACCCAGCGCAGCACGTCGGGCCCCAGCATGCTGGTGATCCAGGCGCCGACGGCGGCGGCAAACGCGTGGTTGGCGACGGTGGCGACGAAAATCGCCAGCACGATGGGCAAGGGTTTGCGGAATTTGGCCGCCAGCAGAAAGGCCAGGAGTTGGGTTTTGTCGCCGATTTCAGCGAGACCGACGATGCCGGTGGAGATGAGGAATGCTTCCATGAGATTGCAAGAGGTACGCGGGCCGGACGAATTAACCAATGATCCATGGGCGACTCCGGCCCATGCGGCCGCCCTGGATCAATGGTCTCGTCAAGTTCTGCAACCACCTGCACCATGGCCTGCGGGCCAATTATGTTGATACAGGTTCCCGCGGCAGGACCGCAGGACGACTACTCCCCAATGTTCGAGGCGCATCATACGCCAATGCCCGTGCTGGCGCCAGTGCTGCCGGGGCATGGCGCTGGCTGGTGTGTGGGACTTCCACAACAATGAGCGATTTGCAAACAGACTCGACTTAGAATGCAGTCTGTCCACGACTCCCAGATGGAATGCGCCATGCCGGTCCTTGTCCGCTTGCTTGCCTTGTGTTTGACCTTGCTTATCCCCTTGCCCGGCCTGTGCGCCGCCGCGCCCTTCGACGACAAGTTCCGCCAGCTGGAAGAATTGCTGCCCACGCCAAATAACTACCGCACGGCGTCCGGCGCGCCGGGCCAGGCCTACTGGCAGCAGCGCGCCGATTACGTGATCCGCGCCACCTTGGACGAAGCGCGCCGCGAAATCACGGCCAGTGAGCAGATCACCTATCACAACCGCTCGCCGGACAGCCTCGCGTATCTGTGGCTGCAACTGGACCAGAATGGCTTGCGCCACGATGCCGACCAGCGCCGCGTATTGAGCGCGCCGTCGCGCCAGGCCTGGCTCAGCGGCACCGAAGAGGAAGCGCTGAAATTCGAAGACTTGCGCGCCCTCCATGCGGGCCGAGAATTCGACGGCGGCTTCAAGCTCACCGCCGTGAAAGCGGCCAGCGGCAAGCCGCTGCCGTATGTGGTCAACCAGACCATGCTGCGCATCGATTTGCCGGTGGCGCTGGCGCCCGGCCAGAGCATCAGCTTTGGCATCGACTGGTCCTATCAAATCAATGACCAGAAGGTGCTGGTCGAGCGCTCCGGCTATGAATATTTTGAAGACGACAAGAACACGATTTTCCAGATCGCACAGTGGTTTCCGCGCATGGCCGCGTATTACGACGCCGTTGGCTGGCAACACAAGCAATTCCTCGGCTCCGGCGAATTCACGCTGGAATTTGGCGACTACGAGCTGTATCTGACGGTGCCGGGCGACCATGTGGTGGCCGCCACGGGCGAGCTGCAAAATCCTGCCAGCGTGTTGAGCGCGGTGCAGCGCGAGCGCCTGGCGCGGGCGAAAAACAGCAATACGCCGCTGCTGGTGATCACGCCCGCCGAAGCGCTGGCGGCGGAAAAGGGCCGCGCGGCGGGGATGAAAACCTGGCACTTCAAGGCGGCCAATGTGCGCGACGTGGCGTGGGCGTCGAGCCGCAAGTTCATCTGGGATGCGCAGGGGCTCGACAGCGGCGGCAAGCGCGTGATGGCCATGTCCTACTATCCGAATGAGGGCAACCCGCTGTGGCAGCAGTACAGCACGCGCGCCGTCGTGCACGCGATCGAGCAGTACAACAAGTACAGTTTCGACTATCCGTATCCGAACGCGATTTCCGTCAATGGCGCCGTGGGCGGCATGGAGTATCCGATGATTGCGTTCAATGGCGGGCGTCCCGTGAAGGACAAGAAGACGGGTGAACTCACGTATTCGAAGACGGCGAAATATGACCTGATCGGCGTGATCATCCACGAAGTGGGACACAATTACTTCCCCATGATCGTCAACTCGGACGAGCGCCAGTGGACGTGGATGGACGAAGGCCTCAATTCCTTCCTGCAGTACCTGGCCGAGCAGGCGTGGGAAGAGCATTTCCCGTCCTGGAATGGCGAGCCGCGCAAGATCGTCGACTACATGCGCAGCCAGAACCAGGTGCCCATCATGACCAATTCCGAGTCCTTGTTGCAGTTCACGGCGAACGCCTACGACAAGCCGGCCACGGCGCTCAACATCCTGCGCGAAACTATTTTAGGGCGCGAGCTGTTCGACTTCGCCTTCAAGCAGTACGCCTTGCGCTGGAAGTTCAAGCGTCCCACGCCGGCCGACTTTTTCCGCACCATGGAAGACGCTTCCGGCACTGACCTGGACTGGTTCTGGCGCGGCTGGTTCTATACCACCGACGCGGTCGACATCAGCATCGACGGCATCAGCGAATATGGCGTGAGTACGAAAAATCCGGAGGTCGAAAAAGCGTGGAAGAAGGCGCAGAAGGCCGCGCAGCCGATTTCGATCTCGGACCAGCGCAACCAGGCGCTGCCGAAGAAGGTGGAGCTGGACCCCGCGCTGAAGGATTTCTATAACCGGCACGATGAATTCACGGTCACCAACAAGGACCGCAACAGCTATGCGGAAGAACAGGAAACGCTGGAGCCGTGGGAGCGAAAGCTGCTGGAGCAGCGCAACATGGGCAAGCATCTGTACCTGGTCGATTTTTCGAATCTCGGCGGCCTGGTGATGCCGCTGATCCTGGAAATTGAACTGAAAAGCGGCAAGAAGATCATCGAGCGCGTGCCGGCCGAAGTGTGGCGCTATGCGCCGCACAAGATCAGCAAGGTCATCGTCACCGACGAGCCGATGGTGGGGCTGGTGCAAGACCCGTACTGGGAGACGGCCGACATCGACACCAGCAACAACGCCTGGCCGCGAAAAATCACGCCATCGCGCCTGGAGTTGTTCAAGCTGGACCGCGACAAGAACAACCTGATGAAGGATTTTAATACGCCGCTGAAGGCACCCGAGGCCAAGGCCGAAGTCCGGCCAGATACGAAATAGGAAAAAAGCGCCGGCCAGCCCGGCGCTTTTTTATGCCGGCCTGCGCCGGAAGTGCTATTCTGCGCGACGCCCCGGCGCACACGGACCGGGGCTTTCGCAAATCATTCAAAAGACGACCATGCAAACTTTGACCTTCCTGCGCGCGCTGGGCTGTGCGCTACTTTGCCAGGTGACCCTGGCAGCGCACGCCGATCCCCTCAGCTACGCGCGTTACGACCAGGTGCGCACGCGCGACCTGCAGCTGGACCTGAAAGCCGATTTCAAGCAAAAGACGCTCTCCGGCTATGCCGAGCTGTCCTTGAACTGGATCGACCCGGCGGCGCGTACCCTGGTGCTCGATACGCGCGATCTGTCGATCGCGAAAGTGCAGGTACAGGACAAGCGCGGCGCATGGCAGATGGCGCCGTACCAGCTGGACAAGGCCGACCCGGAAAAAGGCCAGGCGCTGCGCATCACCACCACGGGCCAGCCGGGCAAGGTGCGCGTCTACTATCACACGGCGCCGAACGCCATTGCGCTGCAGTGGCTCACGCCGCAGCAGACCATGTCGGGCAAGCTGCCTTTCATGTTCAGCCAGTCGCAAAGCATCAATGCCCGCTCGTGGGTGCCATCGCAGGACACGCCGGCCGTGCGTTTTACCTACAGCGCGCGCATCGATGCGCCAGCGGGCATGCGCGTCGTGATGAGCGCCGAGAATGACGACAAGGCGACGGGCAAGGGTGGCTGGAAATTCAGGATGCCGCAGCCGATTCCATCGTACTTGCTGGCCATCGCCATCGGCGAACTGGAAGTGCGCAAACTCGGTCCCCGTTCCGCCGTGTATGCCGAACCGCCGCGCATCAAGGCGGCCGAATACGAGCTGGCCGATACGGAAAAGATGATCCAGGCCGCCGAAGCGCTGTATGGGCCGTATGGCTGGGGACGCTACGACATGATCGTGCTGCCGCCATCGTTCCCCTACGGTGGCATGGAAAACCCGCGCCTGACCTTCCTCACGCCGACCATGATCGCGGGCGACCGCAGCCTGGTCGACCTGATCGCGCATGAACTGGCCCACTCGTGGTCGGGCAACCTGGTCACCAACGCCTCGTGGAAGCACATGTGGCTCAACGAAGGCTTTACCACCTACGTCACCACGCGCATCGTCGAGCAGCTGTATGGCAGCGACGTGGCGCAGATGGGCGTGCAGGTCGACCAGGAAGAACTGGCCGCCTCGATCAAGACATTGCCGGCGGCGAAAACGGCGCTGATCACGCGCGATGCGGACGCCAACCCGGCCGAAACGTACACGGATGACGGCATCATTTATCCGAAGGGCGCCTGGTTCCTGGCCACCATGGAACGCCGCGCCGGCCGTGCCGTGTTCGATCCTTTCCTGCGCGGCTGGTTCGACCAGCACGCGTTCCAGAGCGTGACGACGGAGCAGTTCATCGCCTACCTGCGCAAGAACCTGCTGGCGCAGCATCCGGACGTGATGCCGCCAGCGGAACTCGATGAATGGCTGTATGGCACCGGCGTGCCGGCCAGCGCGCAGCGCGTTGTCTCGCCGCGCCTGGCGCTGCTCGACCAGCACCGCGACGCCTGGCTCAAGGGCGAGCTTGCCACCAAGGACCTGGGCATGGACAAGTGGATTGCCATCGAATCGATGCACTTCCTGAACGACATCAACAACAAGGCCAGCGCGGCGCAATTGCGTGAGCTGGACCAGGTCTACGGCGTGGGCAAGAGCGGTAATAATGAAGTCGCCTACCGCTTCTATCTGGCCTCCGTGAATGCCGGCTACGACGTGCGCCAGCCCTTGCAGGCATTCCTGCTGAGCGTGGGTCGCCAGAAGTTCGTCGTGCCCCTGTACAGCGCCTTGATGAAGACGCCGCAGGGCCATGCCTGGGCCAAGGACGTGTATGCGCAGGCGCGCGAACGCTACCACCCGGTGACGCAGGAAAGCGTCGATAAATTGATGGCCGCGCAAGCGCATTGAACCTTATTTGGACATCCTGACCATGCATACCATGAACCGCATTGCCGCCGCCATCGTGCTGGCGTTTTCCAGCATCGCCGTGCCGGCGCTGGCCTTTGATGCCGCCCCCGTCGTTGCCGCTGCGCCTGCGCCCGCGCCGGCCTTCGATCTTGAGCGCGACGTCGCCACCGCCCTGAAAGTGTTCGACGTACCCGGCATGGCGATCGCCATCGTCAAGGATGGCAAGGTCATCACCGCCAGGGGTTTCGGCGTACGCAAGCTGGGCGAACCGGCATCCGTCGACGCCAAGACGCTGTTTGAAGTGGCATCGAATTCGAAGGGTTTCACGGCTGCCGCGCTGGCCATGCTGGTCGACGATGGCAAGCTGGCATGGGACGATCCCGTCACCAAACATTTGCCCGGCTTCCAGATGCACGATTCGTACGTGACGGGCGCCATGACCATCCGCGACTTGCTGACGCACCGCAGTGGCCTTGGCCTTGGAGCGGGCGACTTGCTGTGGTGGCCCACCACCACGTTTTCCACCGACGAGATCATCGAGAAGCTGCGCTACATCCGTCCGGCCACGAGTTTTCGCAACAGCTATGCCTACGATAACCTGCTGTATATCGTGGCCGGCAAGATCATCGCCGACAAGGCGGGCAAGAGCTGGGGCGAGGCGATGCATGAGCGCATCCTGGCGCCGCTGGGCATGACGGCTACCACCACCAGTCTGGCGGAAAACGTGGGTAATCCCGACGTCGCCAATGCACACAGCAAGATCGACGGCAAGATCGCCGCCGTCAAATCGATGCCGGTGCCGAACGCCGTGGGCGCCGTCGGCATCAACACGAATGCGGAAGATATCGCCAAGTGGATGATGGTGTTGCTCGACGAAGGCAAGATCGCCGGCGTGAAAGACAAGGATGGCAAGGACGCGCGCCTGTTCAGCGAAAAGCAGGGCCGCGAAATGTGGACGGCGCAAACGCCGATCAAGATTGCCGAGCCTAAACCGCCGCTTGCCGCGACGAAACCGAACTTCAGCGCGTATGGCCTGGGCTTCCAGCTGCGCGACTACAAGGGCATGAAAGTGGCCATGCACGGCGGCGCGCTGCAGGGATTTTATTCGCGCGTGGTGATGGTGCCGGAAGCGAAACTGGGTGTGGCCATACTCACCAATGCGGAAAATGGCGGCTCCATGACGGCACTGCAATGGCGCATCCTCGACCATTACCTGCAGGCGGCGCCGTCGGACTGGTTGGCGCTGGTGGCCAAGGTGGAGCAGGACCAGCATGCCGAAGAAGTCAAAAAACAGGGCAAGGCGTCGAGCGCGCGCGCGGCCAAATCAGAGCCATCGTTGCCGCTGGCCGCGTATGACGGCGAGTATGAGGACGCCTGGTATGGCAAGGTCGTCATCAAGCCGGAAGGGAAAAAGCATATCCTCAGCTTCACGCGCACGCCGGACCTGACGGGCGAGCTGGAACACTGGCAGCACGATACCTTCATCGTGCGCTGGAATGAGCGCAATTTCAACGCCGATGCCTACGTGACGTTCTCGCTCAATCCCGATGGCAGCATCGACAGGGTCAAAATGGCGCCCGTGTCGGCCGAGACGGATTTCAGCTACGACTTCCAGGACCTGAACCTGGCGCCGGTAAAGCCGAAGGAAACGAAGAAATAAAGCGGCAGGTCGGGTTGGCGCGCAGCGCGTAACCCGACACTCTCATTATGGCTTGACGAACTTCAAGGTCATGCGGTCGCTCTCGCCGATGGCCGTGTATTTGGCCCTGTCCACATCCTTGTTGGCGTAGGTCGGCGGCAACGCCCAGACGCCGCCCTGGTGGTCGGCATGGTCTTTCGGATTGGCGTTGATCTCCGACCTGGCCGCCAGCTTGAAGCCAGCATTTTCCGCCAGCTTGATCACATACGCTTCGTGCATGTAGCCGCTGCTGGCCGTGGCATCTTGCGCCTTGCTGGCCGGCAGGCGGTGCTCGACGACGCCGAACACGCCGCCCGGTTTCAGGCTGTCATACACTTCCTTGAACAAGGTCTGCATGCCTGCTTCGCCGATGGGTATCCAGTTGTGGATATTGCGGAAGGTGAGCACCATGTCGGCCGTGCCCTTGGGCGCGATGCGGTAGGTGGTGGGCGGTGCGAAGGCACCGATCTCCACCTTGCCGAAAGCGGCGGGATTGGCGTCGAGTTTTTGCTGGAAGCGCGCCGCGCCACGGCGTGCGCCTTCGCTGGCGGATTGAGGATCGTTGCCGGCGGCGATCAGCTTGCCGTTGTCGCGCAGGTAGGGCGCCAGGATCTCCGTGTACCAGCCGCCGCCAGGCGCCAGCTCCACCACCGTCATGCCCGGCTTGATGCCGAAGAACGTCAGCGTTTCATACGGGTGGCGGGCGCTGTCGCGCAGCGCGTTGGCCGGCGTGCGGGCGTTGCCGGCAATGGCCGCCTTCAGGGCCGCGTCGCTGCTGTCGGCCGCCAGCGCCGCGCCGCTGCCGCCGCAGGCCAGCATGACCGTCAGGGCCGCGGCCAGGGATACTCGCTTCATCATCATCTGCTCCATTCATGAGTGGGTCGATTGGTGGCGATCGCCATCAACGCCGATCATCGGGCAAGCACGCTGGCCGGTCAAGCGGATTCCGTACTCCATGCGGCGGCATACGCGGGCAGCGCGCTGGTGTTGAGGGCATCGGCGATGGCCGCGCCACGGCTGTGCGTAAAAGGCAGTTCGCCCGTCCAGACGACGTGCGCCATGTCGCCCGCATCGTCGAGCGGGCCACCCTTGCGCTGCTTGACGGCGCATTCGTCGAGCGCGATGCGCAGCACGGTGGTGGCCGCGTATTCCTTGGCGCTGCCGCCGCGCACCTGCGCCAGGCGTCCCGGCGCCAGCTTTTCCATCAGCGCATCCATGGCCGCATGCTGCTGGCCGATGTCGCTCACCTTGTCAAACTGCCCGTAGACCATCGCCGAGCGGTAGTTCATGGTGTGATTGAAAGCGGAGCGTGCCAGCACCAGGCCGTCGAGATGGGTGATGGTCACGCACACGTCGGTGTCGTTGACGAGTTGCTTGAGCATGCGGCTGCCGTTTGAGCCATGGATGTACAGGTGGCCGTCGATGCGCCAGCAGGCGGTCGGGATGCAATGGCTGCCCTTGTCGTCGCGGAAGGCAATATGGCACAGAAAGGCGGCGTCGACGATGGCGTACAGGGTGGCTTGCTCGTAGCTGGCCAGTTCGGCGACGCGGCGCACGCGGGTACGGGGGCTGGGAGGGAGGGCGACAGCGGTCATGGTGGGAATCCGGTTGGTTGAGGAAGCAGGCCGCACTATAATCGGCATCTGGCCCTGAAAAAAGATCCAGAAGTTAGAAATAATTTGGAGCCATAACGGGAGTCGCATGGATTACGCATTGCTGCTGAACGCTTTCGAACGCACGCACCGCGAGCGGGGCTGGCCGCGCCAGCGCCTGCTGCATGAATGCCTGCGCGCGGCGATCCGCGGTGGCCAGCTGGCGCCAGGTACGCGTCTGGCCGCCACGCGCGTGCTGGCGGCCGAACTGGGACTGGCGCGCAATACCGTGCTGTACGCCTACGAGCAGCTGGCCAGCGAAGGGTTTGTCTTGCCGGACCGGCGCGGTACCGTGGTCGCCGGCAACGTCGGCCAGCCGGTGGTGGCGCCGCCGGCCAGCAGCAAGGATGGCTTGTCGCGCCGCGCACAACATTTGCGCGGCGTGGCGGGACAGGACAGGAATGCGACGGTGGTGTTTCCCGCCGACGCGATGGGGGCGTTCGCGCCTGGCGTGCCGGCGCTGGACGAATTCCCGCAGGCGCAGTGGCGGCGCATGCTGGACCGCGCGTGGCGCGCGCTGACGCCGCGCCAGCTCAATTACGGCGACCCTGCCGGTGAGCCGCAGCTGCGCATGGCCATCGCCGACCATTTGCGCGCTGCGCGCGGCGTCGTCTGCGATGCGGGCCAGGTGTTCATCACGGACGGCACGCAGAGCAGCCTGGATGTGTGCCTGCGCGCCTTTGCCGACCAGGGCGACACCTTGTGGATCGAGCACCCCGGCTATGGCGGCGCGCTGGCGGCGGGGCGTGGCGCCGGGCTGCAGGTGACGGGCATTGCCGTCGATATGGATGGCATCGCGCCGACGGACGACGACTGGAACGCGGCGCCGCCGCGCCTGATCTACACCACGCCGTCGCACCAGTATCCGACCGGCAGCGTGCTCAGTCCCGCGCGCCGCATGGCGCTGCTCGAACGTGCCCGCGCCGCAGGCGCCCTGATCATCGAAGATGATTACGACAGCGAATTTCGCCATGGCGGCCCGCCCCTGGCGGCCATGCAGGGACTGGTGGCCGACGCGCCCGTCGTGTATCTGGGTACCTTCAGCAAGACCATGTTTCCGGCCTTGCGGCTGGCCTTTATTGTCGTGCCGGCAGGGCTGGCCGGGGCCTTTGCGCAGATGCAGGCGCAGGGCGCCACACGGGGACGTGTCGCCGAACAGCTGGCGCTGGCCGAGTTCCTGCGCAGCGGCCTGTTTGCGCGCCATGTGCGTCGTATGCGCCGCCTGTATTGCCAGCGCCGCGACGCCTTGAGCGAGGCATTGCAGCGCCATGCGTGTGCGGGCGCGGTCATCCATGGCGGCACGGCCGGCATGCACCTGGCGCTGCGTTTTCAAGACGTCCAGTGGGATGACCTGGCGTTGAGCCGCCGCGCAGCGCAGGACGGCATCGTGGCGCTGGCGTTGTCGGCGCACGGCACGGGCGACAGGATGGGGGAAGGTGCGGGCTGGAACGGTTTCCTGCTCGGTTATGCGCAGGTGCCTGCCGAAAACATGGACGGCCTGGCGCGCCGCCTGGGCGCGCTGCTGCCGGCGTGATGCGGCGCTACTGCCTTACTGCTGGTCCTGCATCCACTGCTTCAAGCCGTTGACCCAGTTCTTGGCGGGCAGGTTGAATTGCTTCTTGATGGTGGCGGCGCGTTCGTACAAGTCGCTGAAATCGAGCGATGGCGATTTTTTGAAGGCCAGCACGACGATGTTTTCATCTTCAATTTCCGGCACCCAGACGACGGCATCGAAGACCAGTTCCATCGCCTGCAAATTCTTGTCGTAGTTGGGAAAGTCGCCGAAGACATTCGTGCACATGATGCCGTCGTCTGCCAGGCAGTCGAAGCAGGCCTGGTAGAACTCGGGCGTGTCGAGCACGGGACCGCGCGCGTCTTCGTCGTACAGGTCCACTTGCAGCGCATCGACCGTGCCATGGTTGGCAGGATCGAGCACGAAGTCGAGCGCATTCATTTCGCGCACGTCGAGACGCGCATCGTTCGGCGGCAGCGCAAACTGGGCGCCGCAAATGGCGATCACGTTCGGATTGAGTTCGATGGCCGTGACCGTGGCGTCGGGGAAGCGGCGGTAGCTGAATTTGGTCAGCGCGGCGCTGCCCAGTCCCAGCTGCACGATGCGTTTTGGCTGCGTCTTGAACAGCATCCACATCATCATCATCTGCACGTATTCGAGCTCGATGGCATCGGGCTTGTCCAGGCGCATGGCGCCCTGCACCCACTTGGTACCCAGGTGCAGGTAGCGGATGCCGCGGTGTTCGGTGGTGGTGGCCGGCGGGTGGCCCGGATGGCTGAAAGCGGTATGGCTGGTGGAGGTAAAGTCGGTCGTCATGGCGTCAGTGTAGCAGCCGACTGGAAAAAAGACGCCGAGGCGTCTTTTGGGTGGGGAGATCAAGATTGCTTGCGGCGCCGTGCCAGGAAGCCCAGTATGCCCAGGCCGGCAAGCAGCATGGCATAGGTTTCCGGTTCAGGAACGGGAGCCAGGTTCAGGTTGAAGACGCCGCCATAGCTGCCGCCCTTGGTGTTGCCCGTCACGGTCAGGACCAGCGGGCCATTGAACAGAACGCTCGTTGGTGCGAGTACTTCACCCTGGGCATAGCCAAAGACGGTAGGTCCGCCAAAGCCGGTCAGTCCTATGCCGTTCAGGTCGGCGCTGGAGAAGCTGATGGAGGAACTGTCCGAGCCCGTGACGGACAGGTTTGCCAGGAAGGCTTGCGCGGTGGAACCGAAGGTCGCATTGGGTGTGAACGTGAAGGTATCCGTGAAGTTGCCAAGCGGGCTGGGCACGGCGTTGAAGCCGCTGGTCCACAGATTGCCGGTGGTATTGACGAGGTTGACCACGTAGGCGGTGGCGCTGGCGCTACCGATGGAAGCAGCGCTCAGTACTGCCGCTGCGATGAGTGATTTTAGTTTCATGTTTATCCCCGCGAAAAAACGATTAATGTTTCAAAAAAACCGTACCGCTCAGATAAATTATCGCCAGGACATCTTATTGTCAATCAGCTATTTTTATATCATTATGCAAACTTAAATAGCTTATTTCTAACACAAGGGCATGAAATGCGGAGAGTTGATGTAATTGAAACTATTATTATCAATATTTTACTCAAAACTCGTCTGGGATTTTGTGATCTAAAAATCGTTACATGAGGAACTAATTTCTGTCCAGCAAGGGGAAAATCAATGTCACCGCCAGTCCACCACCTTCGCGGTTGGCCAGGGTGATGCGTCCGCCATGCGCTTCGGCGATCTCGCGCGCCAGGGCCAGGCCCAGTCCCGTACCGCTGCGTTTGGTGGAGTAAAACGGCACCAGCGCGTTTTCCAGCACGGCGCCATTCATGCCCGGCCCCCGGTCGCGCACTTCGATGCGCAGCTGCCCATGCGCCTGGCTGACGTGCAGACCGATATGCTCTTCCCGCGAGCCCGATTCCAGCGCATTCTTGAGCAGGTTCAGCAGCGCCTGCTGCATTTGTGCCGCATCGAACACGGCTGCCTGCGCCGGCGGCGGGCCGTCGAGCGTGAACGCCGCTTGCGAGGCCAGGCTGTCGAGGAAGGGTTGCCACTCGCATGGCGCCAGGCGCGGCGCGGGCAGCTTGGCAAAGCGCGCATAGCCGAGGATGAAGGTTTCCAGGTGACGCGTGCGCTCTTCGATGGTGGCGAGGATTTGCGGCAGGCGTTCGGTCTGGCCGCGGCGTACCAGCTCGGCGCCGGAATGGGCCAGCGAGGCCAGTGGCGCCAGTGAGTTGTTGAGCTCATGGCTGATGACGCGGATCACCTTTTTCCAGGTTTGCACTTCCTGGCGCCGCAGTTCCAGGGTCAGCTGGCGCAGCAGCAGCAGTTCATGCTTGCGCCCGTTCAGGCTGAAGCTGCGCCGCGCCAGGTGATACACCTCTTCCTGTTCCCCTTCGCCGCTGGTAAACAAGCCGTCGTTGCGGCGCGCGAGCGCTTCGGCCAGGGCCGGCGCCGCCTCGCGCACGATGTCGGCCAGGTGATGCCCTTCGAGCCGGCGGCCGTGGTGCAGCAATTGTCGCGCGGCCAGGTTGGCGTAGACGATGGCGTTACCCTCGGCCACCAGCAGCATGGCGACCGGCGTGTTTTGCACCATGGTGTCGAGCAGCAGTTCGCGCTGCACCAGGTCCAGGCGCTGCTTGCGCAGCACGTCGCCCAGCGCATTGTGGGCCGCCACCAGGTCGGCCAGTTCATCGTTCTGCGGCCAGCGCAAGCTGAAGCCGAAGTCGCCATCCTGGTAGCTGGCGACCGTGCCGCTCAAGGCGCGAAACAGCGACAGCATCGATTGCAGCTGCGCGCGGATGGTAATGACGGCCACCGGCAGCACGCATAGCAGGGTAGCGGCCAGCACCAGCAGCGGCTGACCTGGCAAAAAATGCGCGAGCAGCAGGGCGATGACGATGCCCAGCACCAGCAAGGTGACGATCAGCGCCGTCCAGCGCGTGAGCAGGGAGAGGCGCATGGGACGCAATGCCATCAGCCGCGCGCGATGCCCAGGCGTTCCATGCGCCGGTACAGCGCCTGGCGCGACAGCCCCAGTTCCTGCGCTGCCTGCGCCACCACGCCGTGTGCGCGCGCCAGGGCGGCAACGACGCTGTCGCGGTCCGGCTCCGTCGCGGCGGCATCCTGCGGCGCGCGCGGCGACGTGATATCGGCCAGCGGCAAGCCCGTTTCCTGCGCGCCGATCACCGGGCCTGCCGTCAGCAGGCTGGCGCGCTGCATCACGTTTTTCAGTTCGCGCACGTTGCCCGGCCAGCCGTGCGCCAGCAGGGTCGCCTGCGCCTGCACGTCCAGGGTTTTTTCGCTGCCCAGGAAATGCCGCGCCAGTACCAGGATATCCAACGGGCGCTGCGCCAGCGGCGGCAGGCGCAGTTCGATCACGTTCAGGCGGTAGAACAGGTCTTCGCGAAATGTGCCGGCCTTGATCATCGCCGGCAGGTCGGCGTTGCTGGCGCTGATGACGCGCACTTTCACTTGCCGCTCGCGGTTCGAGCCGAGGCGCTCGAAGCGCCCCGTTTCCAGCACGCGCAGCAGTTTCATTTGTCCGGCCAGCGGCAGGTTGCCGATCTCGTCGAGGAACAGGGTGCCGCCGTCGGCCGCGTCGAACTTGCCGTCGCGCGCGCGCGTGATGCCGGTATAGGCGCCCGCCTCGGCGCCGAACAGTTCCGCCTCGATCAGCTCCACTGGCACGGCGCCGCAATTGAGCACTACGAAGGGGCCGCTGGCGACCTGCGAATTGGCTTGCACGATGGCGGCGATGCGTTCCTTGCCGCTGCCGTTCGGCCCCGAAATGAGCACGGGCACGTCGGCACGCGCCACCTGGCACGCCAGGTGCACCACTCTTTCGGTGGCCGGGTCTTGCCACACCATGCCGCGCAAATCGAAGTCGTGTTCCAGGGCGTGGCGCTGGCGCCGCTCGGCCACCACGCGCTGGCGCAGCGCGCGGTTGGCCTGCCCCAGTTCCAGCAGGTTCTGCACGGAAGCGATCAGGCGCCGGTCATCCCATGGCTTGGCCAGGTAGTCGGCTGCGCCGGACTTGATCAGGTCGACGGCCGCGTCGAGCTGGGTCCATGCCGTCAGCAGGATCACGGGCAGGTCCGGGTAGCGCGCGCGGATGGCGTGGAACAGCGCGCTGCCTTCCTCGCCCGAGGTGGTGTCGGCCGTGAAGTTCATGTCCTGCACCACCAGGTCGATGGCGTGCCGTTCCAGCAGTTGCAGGCCTTCCTCGGGCGAGGCGGCGCGCACGGCGTCGATCTCGTGCAGGGAGAACAGCACGTCGAGCGCGATGGCCACGGCGGCATTGTCGTCAATAATCAGTACGGTAGGCATGCGCGCAGCATATCACTCAGGTGCCGACTCAGGTACTGCGGGTGGCCGTGGCCGGCGAAATGCTGGCCGCGCGCCAGGCCGGGCCGTACACGGCGCCCACGCCCAGCAGCCAGAACACCAGCGCGCCGGCCAGCAGATAGCCGGGTGGCAGGCGCGCCATTTCCAGCTGGCTCACCAGCAGCTGGTTCAAGCCCAGGGCCAGCAGAACGCCGCACGCCACGCCGACGCTGGTAATCATGAAATTCTCGGTCAGGAAGTAGCGCAGGATGTCGATGCGGCGGGCACCCAGTGCACGCCGCACGCCGATCTGCTTCCTGCGCTGCGTCACCCACAGGCTGGCAATGCCGACGATGCCGCTGGCCGTCACCAGCAGCAGCAGGGTCGAGACGGCGATCAGCATCCATGACAGGCCGCGGTCGGCCCGGTAGCGTTCCTGGCGGTGCTGCTCCAGTGTGTCGATGCGCACCAGGATGCGATCCGTGGTGGAGGTGCGGATCGCCTGGGCCGCCTCCTGCATCAGGCGGTCGCGCTGGCCCGGTTCGGCGCGCACGGCATACATCAGCGAATCGCGCCTACCCGTCAGGCGTGCCGGCAGCAGGGCCGAATATTCGCCTCGGGGCTTGACCTGGGCACCCTGGGTCTGCAGCCGTTCGACGATGCCGACCACGCGCAGTTCCGGGTCGTTATCGCCGGTGCCCTTGTACAATGTCTTGCCAACAAAACTGGTCTCGCCGGGCCAGATTTTCTGCGCCGCCAGGCGCGTCAGGATCAGCACCTTGGGATAGGTGTCATCGACATCGTCGTCGATCTCTGGCACCTCGTCGGGCCGGAAGTCGCGTCCTTCGACCAGTTGCAAGCCATAGGTCTTCAACAGCGAATCGGGGCTGAAGTAGGTTGACACTTCGGCGCTGGGCGTGGCCTGGCCGCGCTTGGCCGACACGCTGGTGATATTACCGGAACGTGACAGCACGGCCTGTGATGTTTGCGCCACCGACATCGCTCCCGGCAAAGCGCGCAGCAGGGCAGCCTGGCGTTTCTGTTCGGCCAGCTGGCGCTGGTGGCCGCCGCGGTCCATGTTCTGCACATTGACATAGAAAATATCGTTTTCAGCGGCCACGCCGGTGGGCCGCGCGGCCACGGCCTGGCGCACGTTGACGATATACAGGGCGTTGGCCAGGATGGCCAGGCTGATGGCCACTTGCACGGCCACCAGGATGGCGCCGGTTTTGCTGCGCATCAGCGCCGACAGGATGGGACGGATTTCCATGCTGGACCTCATAGTGGGTAAGTGTGTGTGATCGGCTTCATTGGGACTTGAGCTGAATCGCCGGCGTGACCTGGCAGGCGCGCCAGGTGGGCAGCAGGCCGGCCAGCAGGGCGGCGGCGACCGACATGGCAAACGTCAGCAACAGCATCGGTATGTCCATGTGCGCCACGGTGCCCAGCTCTTCCGATTGCTGGCTGACCACGGCCAGCGCGCCAAACGCCAGCAGCAGGCCCAATACGCCGCCGGCCAGGCCGATCACGCCCGTCTCGATCAGGAACTGGCGGAAGATGTCGCGCCGTGTGGCGCCCAGTGCGCGGCGGATGCCCACTTCGGAGGCGCGCACCGAAAACTTCGCCAGCAGGAGGCCGATGGTGTTGACCAGGCACAGCAGCAGGAAACCAAAGGCCAGCCAGGCAGCCAGCCGGTTGTCGTTGTCGACTACCTGCAGGTAAGCCATCCACTCTTGCAGGTCGTACAGGTGGTTAGGCGCGTTGCGCATCATGCGTCCCAGCTTGCGCTGCTCGCCTGCGTAGGCGTCCAGGTATTGCTGCAACTGGCCACGCTCGCTGCTGCTGGCCATCTCGAACCAGAACTGCAGCCAGGTGCAGCCTGACGCCAGCATGCCCTGATAGCCGGGCGCGACATTGTCGCCGTTGCAGCTCATGCCGCCATCGTGCACGGTCTCGTGGCGGATCGCGCTGGCAAACGGAATGAAGAATTCGTCCTCCGGGCCGAACGCTCCCTTGCTGCCGATAATGTGATGCGCGCGCGGCACCACGTCCCAGGTCTTCAGCACGCCCGTCACCATGTAGGGGCGGCCCAGCACCGTCACGCGCTGGCCTACCGGATTGCTGGTACCCACCAGTTTTTCGGCCAGGGCGCGACTGAGCACGATCACGTCGGCGCCGCTGGCGTCATCGGCTTCGCTCCATGGCTGGCCATGCAAAAAAGGTGGTTCGAACATGGTGAAGAAGTCGCGCGTGGGTGCCATGCCCTGGGCGAAGAAGGAACCGATATCCTTGCGCGCCGGTTCTACCTGGCCGGCCACCCCATACATCACGGTGCGGCGCACGCCCATTTTGCTGCGCATGAAGTTCTGCGCATCGATATAGCTCATCTGCATCTGTGAAAAGCCCGGTTTTTCGCCGGGTACATAGCCTTTCACGGGCAGGATGTCGATCAATGGCACGAACAGGCGGTCGCTCTTGTGCGGCAGCGGATCGCCCGACATGGCGTGCAGGATGGTGACGGTGGATACGCTGGCGGCGACGCCGACGGCCAGGGTCAGTATCATCAATGCGGTCAGGGCGCGGTTGCGGCGCAGGCTGCGCAGGCCCAGCGTGAAATAGTAGCGGAACATGTTCTCTCCTTACGCGGTCACGGGGTGCTGCGGCCTGGCCGACAACGTGGCACTGTGTTGCACCAGGTCCGACACCTGGCCATCGATGATGTGCACATTGCGCTGGCTGCGCAGCGCCAGTTCCGGATCGTGCGTGACCATCAGGATGGTGGTGCCTTGCGCATTGATTTCTTCCAGCAGTTCCATCACGCCGCGCGCCATCTGCGTGTCCAGGTTCCCGGTCGGCTCATCGGCCAGCAGTAGCTTGGGCGAGCCGGCCAGCGCGCGCGCGATCGCCACGCGCTGCTGCTGGCCGCCCGACAGTTCGGCCGGATAGTGTTTCATGCGCGATGCCAGGCCCACCTTGGCCAGCGCTTCCTCGATGCGCTCCTTGCGTTCGGCGCGGTTGAAACCGCGGTAGCGCAGCGGCACGTCGACGTTGTCGAACAGCGACAGGTCGGGGATCAGATTAAAACCCTGGAAGATGAAGCCGAGTTTTTCATTGCGCAGGCGCGAGCGGGCATTGTCGTCCATGCCCCTGACATTGACGCCGTCGAGTATGTATTCACCGTCGGTGAATTCCTCGAGCAGGCCGGCGATGTTCAGGAAGCTCGTCTTGCCCGAGCCGGACGGTCCCGTGACGGTGACGAATTCACCTTGTTGCACATGGATGTCGAAGCCGCGCAGCGCGTGGGTTTCGATCATGTGGGTACGGTAGACTTTGCTCAGGTTTTGCATGCGCAGCATGGAGGGGCCTCTTGTAGAGTGAGATGAAGGAGATTCAGTTGAGCGAGACGCGCGCGGCGTTCGCGAAGTTTTCCGTGCCGGCGACGACCACCTTGTCGCCCAGTTTCAAGCCGTCGAGGATTTCCACTGCCGACACGCTGGTGGCGCCCAGTTTGATCGGCGTGCGCATCGCCACGCCGTCGCGCACGACGTAGGCGAAACGGCCGCCTTCGGCTTCGACGAAGGAGCCGCGCGCCAGCATCAGCACATTCGGTTTTTCATCGATCAGCAGGCGCGCCGCCACGCGCTGGTTCTGGCGCAGGCCGGCTGGCTGCTGGCCATCGAAACGCACGCGCGCCAGCACCTGGTTTTTGACCACTTCGGGCGACAGCGCCGACAACTTGCCGCTCGCCTTGATGACGCCTGTTTCGATCTCGGCGCGCATGCCCAGGCCCATGTCGGCGACATAGGTTTCCGGTACCTCGAGCTCGACTTCCAGCTGCGACAGGTCGACCAGGGTCATCAGGGCCGTATTGGCTTGCACCACGCTGCGGTTGGCCACCGACAGGGTGCCGATGAAGCCGTTGACGGGCGCGCGCACGGTCAGCTCGTCGACTCGGCGCTGGGCATTGTCGCGGCTCAGGCGCTGGCGTTCCAGTTCATTGCTTTTTGTTTTCAGGGCCAGGGTCACGTCTTCGCTTTCCAGGCCCGCCGCCTGCGAAGCGTGCTTGCTGCGGATGTCGGCCGAATTCAAGGCATCCTTGGCCTTCTGGTAATCGATCTTGGCGATGATGCCCACCTGCGCCACGCTTTCATAGCGTTCCAAAGTGCGCTGTGCGGACAGGCGCTCGATCTCCGCCGTGTCGGCTTCGCGGCGCGCCAGCAGCTTCTGCTTCTTGGCCAGGATCTGCTGGCGCGCCACCTCGGCTTCCAGTTGCTGCACGCTCGATTGCTCGCGCTTCAATGCGTCGGACAGGTCAGGCGATTCCAGTACGGCCAGGATGTCGCCCTTTTTCACCGTGTCACCGGCCTTGGCCTTCAATGTCACGGTCGCCACCGTTGTCGAATACAGGGTGGGACTGATGGCGGCCACCACGCGGCCATTCACGGCTGCGTCGCGGATCAGGGTGCCGCGTGTGACCTCGGCGATGCGCAGGCGGCTGCTGTTGACGGAATGCTCGCTGTTGCGCCAGGCGGCAACGGCAGCGATGGCGGCGCCGATGACGATGACCGCGCCAGCGAGCAGCAGGGCGCGTTGCTTGTGGCGCTGGCCCGGGGGGGCGGACAGCACGGCATCTTGGGAGGAAGTATCGCGGATCATGGTCAGGTCTCGTGAAGGATGCCTTTTCCAGTGCAGGATTCGTGCCAGTTATCAAGTCGTTGATTTGAATGGATATTTTGTTGGTGTCCGGCTGTCCGCCGTGTCCGCGTTGTCCGGCATGTCCGTTCGCGCAGGTTGGACTTGATAAATTGGCAATCGCCTGCATCTGCTGTGGCGACTCCTTTTTTTGACTCCTCCCCAGGCGCCATGCATCCATTTCTCCAGCAACTTTTCCCTGCCCGCGCCTTGGCGCCGGCGCTCGATTATCCTTTCGCGCGCAGCGACGTGGCGATGCTGCAGCGGTTGACGGGCGAGGCGCCATCGCTCGATGGCCAGACTTGGAACGAGCTGCTGCTCGACCAGTATGCGGCGCATCTGGCGCGCGAGACCAGCATCTTCGGCCAGCAGGAGCTGCACCGGCGCCTGAGCGGTGGTCAGGCCGATCCCGCCTCCATTGCGCGCGTCCGGCGATTGCTGGACGATCCGGCCCAGGCGTCCAGCCTGCAGCGCGCCTGCCTGCCCTTGCGTCAGGCCGATACGGAGGTGAGCGAGACCCTGTTCGGTGCGGCGCTGGCATCGGCACCCTGGTGGAGTGCCTGGCTATGGCTGGTGCCGCTGGCCTTGTTGCTGGCCATCGCCGCCAGCTGGCTGGTGGGTTGGCCGGCGCTGTTAGGCGTGCTGGCCGCCTGTGTTGCGCTGATGACCGTGCAGGTACGGTTTTACGAAAGTGCCAAACTATGGGAGCGTACGCTCGATACCTTGCGCCACCTGTTGAAAACCCGTGCCGCGCTGGCGCGGCTCGCGGTGCCGGCAGCCTTGCCATTGGCGGCAGGCGGCGCGCAGGCGGCCAAGCTGACGCGCGCCATCGAGCGCTCGCTGCTGCATTACGTGCCCTTCATTGATACGCTGCTGGTCGAGTATGGCGACTGGCTCCTGCTGAAAAACGTCAAGCGCTATTTCCGCACGCGCCAGCTGGTGGCGCAGCAGCTGCCCTTTCTGCGCGACAGCTTTACCCAGGTGGCCCAGCTGGAAGCGGACCTGGCGCTGGCGCGGCAGTTGCGCGCGGCCCCCGTGTTTTGCTGGGCGGGCACTGCGGCGCCGCGCGCGCTGGCCTTGCAGGGCATGCTGCATCCCTTGCTGGAGAACGCGGTGCCGCTGTCGTTCAGCGTGCAAGGCAGGGGGGGCTTCATCTCCGGCCAGAACGGTATCGGCAAGAGCACGTTGCTGCGTTGCATAGGCTTGAACCTGGTCTGCGCGCGGGCCTTTGGCTTTTGTCATGCGGACAGCGCTGATGTGCCGCGCCTGGCCGTGTATGCGAGCATGCAGAATGAAGATTCGCTCGATGGCGGCGAAAGTTTATATATTGCTGAACTGCGGCGCGCGCGCGAATTGCTGGCGCTGGCCGAAGCAGGGGCGCCGGCCTTGTTCCTGATCGACGAGATTTTCCGCGGCACCAACCACCTTGAATCGGTGGCGGCGGCGGCCGCCGTGCTGCACAGCCTGGCGGCGCGCCACCTGGTGCTCGTCTCGTCGCACAACCTGGTGCTGGGGCCGCTGCTGGAAGACTGCCTGGCGCCGTGGTGCGTGCGCCGCGATGAAGGGGGCGCGCTGCTGCTGGCGCCCGGCGTGCTGCAAGCCACGAATGGCATCGCCCTGCTGGCGCAGCGCGGTTTTGACGCCGGCATCGCGGACAAGGCGGGGCGCGTCTTCGACTGGCTCAGCACGCACATGGCGCAACCGGCCGATTGCGGCGGCGTCCTCGAACGCGCCTGATGGCCGCCCTTACTTGTCCTGCTTTTCCGGCGTGCTCTTGTCGATCACTTCGCGGCAATCGCCGCGGATGATGGCGTTGTCGTAGTTGGTCCAGCCGTAGCTGTCGACGTAGCGCTTGTGCTGCTTGAAGCGGGGGCTGGCGATGCTCCATTCGGGCTGTTCGCCGGCAAAGCGGATGTCGCCCAGGTCGAGCAGCGTGTGGAACATGTTTTCCGTCGACAGGCGCGCCTTCTGATGGCGCTGCAGCTGCGTCACTTTGTCCGGATAGTGCTGCTGGAATTGCGGCGAATACCAGACGAAGGCGGGCACATGGAATTCGAATTGCGTGTTGTGGCCATGGAAGGCCAGGCGGCAGGTGCCGTCGTACAGGGTCTGGCCATGATCGGCCACGTAGACGAGCGAGCTGCGCAGGGCGGAGCGCTGGCCATCGTCCTTCAGCATGCCGATCACGTTCGACAGGAACCAGTCCGTGTACAGGATGGAACTGTCGTAGCTGTTGTTGAGCTGCGGCTTGATGGCCGTGTCCGTGTAGACGGGCTTGTCGACGCCGAACAGCGACGGCTGCCACTTGTCGAATTGCTTGGGGTAGCGCTGGCTGTAGTTCCAGTGGCTGCCCAGCGTGTGCAGCACGATGAGTTTTTTCGGCGCCGGGTCGGCCAGCGCATTCCTGAACGGGTCGAACAGGATCTGGTCGAAGTTGGAACTGTTGGTAAAGCCGCCCAGGTTCAAAAATTGCACCACGTCCGCTTCCTTGGCAAACACGGACACGGGCGTGTCGAACTGGCCGAAGGAAATCTGGTTCGACAGCCAGTAAGTCTTGAAGCCCGCTTCCTTGTAGGCGGTGAGGAAGGATTTTTCCGAGAAGCCATCCTTGAGGCTTTGCGTGGCCGGCTTGCGCGAGATGATGACGGGCACGGACAGGCGCGTGGCGGAAACGGCCGTGATGACATCGGCCAGCGGCACCAGGTTGCTTTCCTGTTTCAGCAGGGGATTGGTGTCGCGTTCGTAACCATTCAGGCTCCAGCGGTCGTAGCGCGACGATTCGCCGATCACCATGACCACCACTTCCGGATGGGCATCGGGCTGTTGCTGGTGCGCGCCGAAACGGAAGTTGCTGCTTTTCTGTCCCAGCTCGGCCAGGTACTTGCGTTCCTTGTAGAAATCGAAGCCGCGCGCGGCCAGGCCGAATGGCCAGGAATTGCTGACGGTGTCGAAGGCGTACGGCAGGCGCGCCCAGTGGGGCAGGCTGGGCCAGCCCAGGCCCGTTTCGTCGGCGCCGGCGATGCTGGCGTTCTCCGGCTTGCTGCTTTCCTCGTCTTCCTCGGCTGTTTCGTCTTCGGCCGAGCTGGCGTCGCCGAAGCCGGAGGCGCCCGCCTTGCCGCTGGCCGCCGGATGGCTGGCCTTGGCCGGCGCGGGCGCGCTATGCGGAACCTTGGCCTCGAAACCGAATTCGTAGCCGTACCACCAGAAGCCGCCCAGCAGGATCAGCAATATGAAGGCGGCCGGGCGCGTCTTGCCGCGCCAGTCCAGGTCGCGCGTGCGCGTGGCGGCAAACCAGGCCAGCGCGCACCAAGCGATCACGCCCAGCATGACGGCGCCCATCAGCCACACTTTTTGCCCGAGGAATTCCATCGCTTCCTTGGGGCTGGTTTCGAAGATGATGCCCAGGTGGTGCGTGGAAATACCCTGGCCATAGAAGATGAACAGGTAGATTTCCGTCGGCAGGGCCAGGAAGGCGGGGACCAGCAGCCAGTGGAACCAGGCGGGGCGCTTGAACACGCTCCAGACAGCCAGCCAGGCCAGCAGCTCGAAGCTGAGCATCTGCCAGGGATGTTCGGGCGCACGCCCCAGCAGCGCGGGGACGAAGGGCACGGCCGTCAGCAAAGCATATGTCAGGAGCAGGAACAAATTGGCGGGGCGAAGCAAGAAGCGCATAAGGGTGGGCGGGAGGGCAGCGAAAAATGTCCGCTATTATCAATCCTTTTGTTGTCTTGCGGTCGTACAAGAATGCGCGTGCCAGATGCTTGGTTGCAGAGAAAGAGTGCCAAATCATCAAGCACTGCGAGGTGCCGGCGTCTGTGCGTCGCAGCCAAAGATTAGTCAAAATGCCACAAAAGCGCCTCTTTTTTGCCTTTTTTTATAGCAAAAAGCGGTAAACTGATTGACCCCCTGTAACACAAGGTCTAAACTAGCGAGTTCTCGATTTTATTCTGCTCATCGTTTACGCATTACTTGGCATTTCATGGCCGCTCCTTATCGAGTGGCTGCGGGCGCCTCCGGTGCGCAGTAGATGGAAGCGGGACGAGGTTTTAGTCGCCGGGCATCTTGCCCGGGTTATTAATCGTAGTTTTTTGTTGGATTTATAACGATGCCAACCATCAATCAATTGATTCGCAATCCACGCGTCGCTTTGACCGTGAAGAGCAAATCGCCGGCGCTGGAAAACAGCCCGCAAAAACGTGGCGTTTGCACACGTGTTTACACCACGACTCCAAAGAAGCCTAACTCGGCTCTGCGTAAAGTCGCTAAAGTTCGCCTGACCAATGGTTTCGAAGTCATTTCGTACATTGGCGGTGAAGGCCATAACCTGCAAGAGCATAGTGTTGTGCTGTTGCGCGGCGGCCGCGTCAAGGATTTGCCGGGTGTGCGTTACCACATGGTTCGCGGTGCTCTGGATACCCAAGGCGTTAAAGACCGTAAGCAATCGCGTTCGAAGTACGGTACCAAGCGCGCTAAAGCAGGCAAGAAGTAATAAGTTGTACGCAGCAAACCCAAGTTTCGCTCAGTGGCAACTAGCTAAGTGAATGTAGTCGACCGCATCTGGTCGAGTAAGTGGAAGACTATGATGGTCGTCCGCGAGTGTGCGAAGAACGCGCGCTCAACTGAAGATTGAAAGGAATTGATATGCCACGTCGTCGTGAAGTACCCAAGCGCGAAATTTTGCCAGATCCAAAATTCGGCAACACTGATGTCGCTAAATTTGTAAACGTGCTGATGCTGTCCGGTAAGAAATCGGTTGCAGAAAACATCATCTACGGTGCTTTCGAGCACATCGCAGCAAAATCGGGCAAAGATCCGCTCGAAGTTTTTGCTACCGCAATCAACAACGCCAAGCCGCTGGTTGAGGTGAAATCCCGTCGCGTCGGTGGTGCAAACTACCAGGTGCCGGTCGAAGTTCGCCCAGTCCGTCGTATGGCTCTGTCCATGCGTTGGTTGCGTGAAGCTGCTAACAAGCGCAGCGAAAAATCGATGCCACAACGCCTCGGCGGTGAGCTGATGGAAGCGGCTGAAAGCCGTGGCGGCGCGATGAAAAAACGCGACGAAGTCCATCGTATGGCTGAAGCGAACAAAGCGTTCTCGCATTTCCGCTTCTAATATAAAGCCAGCTACCGCAAGGCGGCTGTCAAGCATCTGTTGTTCGAGGCCGGGCTCATTTTTGCAAAAAAATGCTGCTCGGTTTTGTCCATTCATTTAGGATTAATTATGGCCCGCAAGACCCCCATTGAGCGCTACCGCAATATCGGTATCTCCGCTCACATCGATGCAGGTAAGACGACCACCACCGAGCGCGTTCTGTTCTACACGGGCGTGAACCACAAGCTGGGCGAAGTCCATGATGGCGCTGCTACCACCGACTGGATGGCGCAAGAGCAAGAGCGCGGCATCACGATTACCTCGGCTGCTGTTACGTGCTTCTGGAAGGGCATGGCAAACAACTTCCCTCCGCATCACATCAACATCATCGACACCCCAGGTCACGTTGACTTCACCATTGAAGTAGAACGTTCGATGCGCGTGTTGGATGGCGCCTGCATGGTTTACTGTGCAGTCGGCGGCGTGCAGCCACAATCGGAAACGGTTTGGCGCCAGGCTAACAAGTACAAAGTGCCACGTCTGGCCTTCGTGAACAAGATGGACCGTACCGGCGCCAACTTCTTCAAGGTCTACGATCAGATGCGTTCGCGCCTGAAGGCCAACCCAGTGCCTATCCAGATGCCTATCGGCGCTGAAGACCTCTTTACCGGTGTTATCGATCTGGTCAAGATGAAAGCGGTTATCTGGGATGACGCTTCGCAAGGCATGAAGTTTGAATACGGCGACATTCCAGCGAATCTGGCTGCTGAAGCTGCCAAGTGGCGCGAAAACATGGTTGAGGCCGCTGCTGAAGCGTCCGAAGAACTGATGAACAAGTACCTGGAAGAAGGCGACCTGTCGGAAGCCGAGATCAAGGCTGCTCTGCGTCAGCGTACCATCGCCAGCGAAATCGTTCCAATGCTGTGCGGTACCGCCTTTAAAAACAAGGGCGTACAAGCCATGTTGGACGCGGTGATCGAGTATCTGCCATCGCCAATCGACATTCCACCTGTCCCAGGTCTGGACGAGGACGAGCAGCCAGTTGAGCGCGCAGCCGACGACAATGAGAAATTCTCGGCATTGGCGTTCAAGATCGCAACCGATCCGTTCGTCGGTCAGCTGTGCTTCATCCGCTGCTATTCGGGCACGTTGAATTCGGGCGATTCGGTCCTGAACTCCGTGAAGCAGAAGCGTGAGCGTATTGGCCGTATCGTTCAGATGCAAGCCAATGAGCGCGAAGAAATCAAGGAAATGCGCGCTGGCGACATCGCTGCCGTCGTGGGTCTGAAAGACACCACCACTGGCGATACGCTTTGCGACGAAAAGGCAAGCGTCGTTCTGGAGCGCATGGTCTTCCCTGAGCCGGTGATTTCGCAGGCAGTCGAGCCAAAAACCAAGGCCGACCAGGAAAAAATGGGCCTGGCGCTGAACCGTCTGGCAGCAGAAGATCCATCGTTCCGCGTGCGTACCGATGAAGAATCGGGCCAGACCATCATCGCCGGTATGGGCGAGTTGCATCTGGACATCATCGTTGACCGCATGAAGCGCGAATTCAACGTTGAAGCGACCGTCGGCAAGCCACAAGTGGCTTACCGCGAAACGATCCGTAAAGTGTGCGAAGAGTCGGAAGGCAAATTCGTCAAGCAATCGGGTGGTCGTGGTCAATACGGTCACGTGGTTCTGAAGATCGAACCGCAAGAACCGGGCAAGGGCTTCGAATTCGTTGACGCGATCAAGGGCGGTACCGTTCCTCGCGAATACATCCCTGCAGTTGAAAAAGGTGTGCGCGATACGCTGACTTCGGGCGTGATGGCTGGTTATCCAGTTGTTGACGTTAAAGTCACGCTGTTCTTCGGTTCGTACCATGATGTTGACTCGAACGAAAATGCATTCCGCATGGCCGCTTCGATGGCATTCAAAGATGGCTGCCGCAAAGCATCGCCCGTCATCCTGGAGCCGATGATGGCCGTGGAAGTGGAAACGCCGGAAGACTACGCCGGTACCGTGATGGGCGATCTGTCGTCGCGTCGCGGTATGGTGCAAGGCATGGATGAAATTGCTGGTGGTGGCGGCAAGATCATCAAGGCCGAAGTGCCTCTGTCGGAAATGTTCGGTTACGCCACATCGTTGCGTTCGTCGACCCAGGGTCGTGCGACTTACACGATGGAATTCAAGCACTATGCTGAAGCACCTAAGCATGTGACTGAAGCGATCGTAAGCTCGAAAGCTAAGTAATAGAAGTTCCGGGCCGGCTTTCACGAGAATGCCGGTCCCTACATTTAAATCATTGTTCTAAGGAAGAATAAAATGGCAAAAGGTAAATTCGAACGGACCAAGCCGCACGTCAACGTCGGCACCATCGGCCACGTCGACCACGGTAAAACCACGCTGACCGCTGCAATCGCAACGGTTCTGTCGAAGAAATTCGGCGGCGAAGCTAAAGCATACGACCAGATCGATGCAGCACCGGAAGAAAAAGCGCGCGGTATCACGATTAACACCGCCCACGTCGAGTACGAAACGGCATCGCGTCACTACGCGCACGTTGACTGCCCAGGCCACGCCGATTACATCAAAAACATGATTACCGGTGCCGCGCAGATGGACGGCGCGATCCTGGTATGCTCCGCAGCTGACGGCCCAATGCCACAGACCCGCGAACACATCCTGCTGGCCCGCCAAGTTGGCGTTCCATACATCATCGTGTTCCTGAACAAGTGCGACCTGGTCGACGACGCAGAGCTGCTGGAACTGGTTGAAATGGAAGTGCGCGAGCTGTTGTCGAAGTATGAGTTCCCTGGCGACGACGTGCCTATCATCAAAGGTTCGGCACGTATGGCGCTGGAAGGCAAAGAAGGCGAAATGGGCGTAGATGCAGTGTTGCGTCTGGCCGATGCCCTCGATTCCTACATCCCAACGCCAGAGCGCGCTGTTGACGGTGCTTTCCTGATGCCAGTGGAAGACGTGTTCTCGATCTCGGGTCGCGGTACCGTGGTCACCGGTCGTATCGAGCGCGGCATTGTCAAAGTCGGCGAAGAGATCGAAATCGTTGGTATTATCGATACCGTCAAAACGACTTGCACCGGCGTGGAAATGTTCCGCAAACTGCTGGATCAAGGTCAAGCAGGCGACAACGTTGGTCTGCTGCTGCGCGGCACCAAGCGTGAAGACGTGCAACGTGGTCAAGTTCTGGCCAAGCCAGGTTCGATCAAGCCGCATGCGCACTTCACCGGCGAGATCTATGTTCTGTCGAAAGACGAAGGCGGCCGTCATACGCCATTCTTCAACAACTATCGTCCACAGTTCTACTTCCGCACGACGGACGTGACTGGTTCGATCGAGTTGCCAGCAGATAAAGAAATGGTTATGCCAGGCGATAACGTGTCGATCACCGTCAAGCTGATCAACCCGATCGCGATGGAAGAAGGCCTGCGCTTCGCTATCCGTGAAGGCGGTCGTACCGTCGGCGCTGGTGTTGTTGCAAAAATCCTGGCTTAATTCTTAAGCCTGCATAAAAGAAGACGCGTCGTCGCCCGGCGCCCTTCTTTTTATTCAACTGCCGGGGTTGGCAAGCATTTTGGTGCTATCATGTCGACCCTGACGGTTGTTGCGTCAGAAATTCCCGTATGACCTCATTGCCGTGCAGATCGCGCGGTTCGTTCTTTTAAGGAAATATCATGTCGGCACCAAACCAAAAAATCCGTATCCGCCTGAAGGCTTTCGATTACAAACTGATCGACCAGTCCGCTCTGGAAATCGTTGAAACCGCGAAGCGCACCGGCGCTGTCGTCAAAGGCCCAGTACCACTGCCTACCCGTATTCAACGTTTCGATGTGCTGCGTTCCCCGCACGTCAACAAAACTTCGCGCGATCAGTTCGAGATCCGTACGCACCAACGCCTGATGGACATCGTTGACCCAACGGACAAAACCGTTGACGCGCTGATGAAGCTGGACCTGCCAGCTGGTGTTGATGTTGAAATCAAACTGCAATAAGAGTTTCAAGGGCAGCTGACAATACCGTAGCACCAGGTAGTGACAGCTGTTCCAGGCCGGCGGGGTGTCCCGCTGCCTGATGATGGGGCCGGGCCTGCTCACAATCGTGAGTGCGCCCGGCCCCATTGCTATTGGCCTGCAGTATTGTGTTTACGCCGTACATCTTTCACTCTCCCTGTCTCTTTCTCCGCTTTACTTTCTTTTTCTATCGTTATGCAAACGGACGGACCAGGCCGGCACAGGCCAAATTAATACCGGAAAACAACAAGTTGGCGAATAAAGTTGTATAAGAACAACAATTGTTAAATTTTCTCTTCCTTGCTGGGCCTCAATGTGAGAAATTTGTAATATACGCCGAGATTGTGTGACTTTTTTACAAAAATAGTCAATGAGACGTATCGATTTATAAAACGAAAACAATATTTGAGGAGTAGTTTTGAAAGTTCCGGTAATTAACAATACACCACGGTTGAAGAAAAGTACGCTTGCAATTGCATTGACATTGGCCTTCTCTCAATACGCCACGGCACAAACAGCTGCCGAGCCTGTAGAAAAACTGCAGCGCGTCGAAGTCACCGGTAGTAGCATCAAGCGTACCGAAGCTGAAACAGCTGGCGCGCTGCAGGTTCTGACCCGCGACGACATCGAGCGCACCGGCCAGACCACGGCGCTGGGCATCCTGAATTCCTCCGCCGCCATCAGCACCTCGATCGACTCGGCAAGCTCCAGCTCCGGCAGCTTTGCTACGGGCTCCTCGGGCGTGGGCATGCGTGGCCTGGGCAAGGTCGCCACCCTGGTGCTGGTTAACGGCCGCCGCATTGCACAATACGGCCTGGCCGATGGTGCACAGCAAAACTTTACCAACCTGGATGCGATCCCGGCTGCCGCCATCGAGCGCATCGAGATCCTGAAGGACGGCGCTTCGGCAATCTACGGTTCCGACGCCATCGCCGGCGTGATCAACATCATCTTGCTGAAGAACTTTGAAGGCGCCAAAATCACTGGCAACTACAAGGAAACCGACGGTTTCAAAGATCAGCGTAGCCGCAGCGTTTCCGGCATCGTCGGTTACGGTGATGTCGACAAGGATGGTTTCAACACCTACCTGACGTACGAAGCCTACAAAAACGACGGCTACACCGTCGACGATCTGCGCAGCCACTATCCTGACTGGCACCGCCAGACCCCGACCCGTTCGACCTGGGACGCGAAGAACTCGTATTCGCCAACCGGCAACTACTTCCTGGATAGCAACAATATCGTTGCCGCGCCAGGCTGCCCGGCTGACATGATCGATGCCAAGGACAAGCTGTGCAAGATGGACCTGTTGCCGTACAGCGGCCTGGCAACCAAAGCCAAGCGTTATGCGCTGGCCAGCAACACGCATTTTAAAATTGGCAAGTCTATCGACGCCAATTTCGAGATCACCAATGCCGGCGCCAGCAACGATTACATCGTCGCGCCATTCGCCCTGAGCAGCACTTCGTCGCCGAGCACCTGGTATAACGCGATGGACGGCAAGATGGTCGGTCCGTTCTACTATCCAAAATTGCCAGTTGGCCACGCCAACAACCCTTACGGCAAACCGGTGGAATACCGTGCCCGTCTGATGGACACCGGCAACGGCTTCAATTTCAACCGTACCGAATCCGACCAGACGCGCGTCATGCTGAGCCTGAATGGCGACATCGGCAATTTCGACTGGAAATCCGCAGCCGGCTACATGACGTCGAATGCCACCAAGGCCACCCGTGCAGCCAGCGCCGCTGGCTACACCAACGCCATCGTCAACGGCACCTACAAGTTCGGCCAGCAAAACGATACCGCGCTGCTGGAGTCGATGTTCCCTGTGCGTACCACCAAGGGCGAGTCGAAGATCACCTTCATCGACGCGACCGTGTCCGGTGAAGTGGCGCAATTGCCAGCCGGTCCTTTGAACGTGGCGTTCGGTACCGACATCCGCCGCGAAAAGTATGAAATGACCAGCTCGGACAACGTCCTGCGTGGTGACCTGGTCGGCATCGCCGGCCTGCAAGTCAAAGACACCATGGATCACTACGCGCTGTTCGCTGAAGCGACCATTCCGGTGGTCAAGCGTGTGGAAGTGAGCGCCGCAGTACGTGCCGACAAGTCCACCAACAGCGACGTGCACTTTTCGCCGAAACTGGGCTTGCGCGTCAACGCGACCGACACCCTGTTGCTGCGTGCCACCGCTGCTGGCGGCTTCCGCGCGCCTAACATCGTTGAAACCGGTAACGGTCTGGGCCGCAGCTCGTTTGCTACCGATGTCAGCGATCCACGCCGCTGCGCAACCGCCAGTGCCTTGAACAAGCTGGTGCAAGGCAATCCAGCCGTCACCCCCGCCGACAAAGCGCAGGGCAACACCTTCCAGAACAGTGATTGCAAAGGCGGCGTTCCTAGCTTCGTGTCGGCGAACAAGGACCTGAAACCGGAAACCTCGCGTTCGATCACCGCCGGTTTCGTTTTTGAACCGGTCAAGAACTGGACCGTGGCACTGGACTACTACCATATCGAACGCAAGGACGAAATCGGTACCCGTGCCGTGGCCGACATTCTGCGCGGCGAAGCTGCTCTGCCAGCCGGACAGCTGGTGCGTGTCGACAACTCGGCTTCGGATGCGCAATTCCTGGCACTGGTGAAAAAGTACGCACCAGGCAATACGACCAACTTCGGCGGCGTTGGCGTGATCGGCCTGTTGTACAACCCATACGTCAACAGCGGCAAGACCCGTGCTTCGGGCTTCGACTTTGATGCGGGTGGCCGTTTCAACACCAGTATCGGCCAGGTTCGCCTGAAACTGGAAGGTAGCTACCTGTGGAAATACCAGGAGTTCAGCGTGACCGACAATGCTTATGCTGACAACCTGGCTGGCAACTGGGCCCTGCGTTCGCGTCTGAACACCAAGCTGCGCGCCAGCCTGAAGGCCGGTTCGTTCGATCACGGCATGACCCTCAACTATGCCAGCGGCTATAGCAACAACGACGATACGTCGCCGACCTTCTGCGCCACGAATAAAGTTTCTGCCGAGAACATGGCAGCATGCTCGCGCGTCGGCAGCAACACGACGGTCGACTACAACCTGTCGTACAACGGCATCAAGAACACGCGTCTGAGCCTGTACGTGGATAACATGTTCGACAAGGCAGCGCCAATTCAATGGCGTTCCGGCTATGCTGATACGTTCCAGATGCGTCGTATCGGTGTGACCGCCAGCTACACTTTCTTCTGATCGTCGTCAGCTGACAAGCTTTCGCCCGGCATCATTGCCGGGCGCAGCAAAGACCAGGCCTCGTGCCTGGTTTTTTTTTGGGGCTATGTCACCGTCAGATGTGGAAATGCTCCCAGGGTTGCTTTCAATAACGTTTCTGGTGAACGGATGCGCCCGGCGTCGAGTATCCAGCGCCATCCCAGGTAGTTCGGCAGGTAACGCGTCGCCACGCCGTGAAAGGGCCGTAGCCACTCCCGCAGGCGGCGATGATACGCATTGACGTTCTGCACATGGGCCGCGCCCCGCACGCGGATGCCGGCGCGCAAGTTGACGGCCTGGTGGCTGATACCCGCCTCCCTGGCGAAGGCCCGGTAGGCGGCATGGCCATCGGTCACCAGCAAAACATCCTTGTCGATGACGGGCAACAAACAATGGTGCAACTGCGCCTTCGTCAGCGCCCCTTTGCCCGTGACAAAATCGAGGGTTTGTCCCGTGCGGTCGCGCGCCACCAGGATACAGACCTGTTCATTGGAAATGCCGCGTTGGCGGGCATGGCCGCCCCGGCGGCGGGCTCGGCGCGTCATTTGTCTGGCTCCCTTTTCCGATTCCGGCAGATATAACTCGTCGGCCTCGGCGATGCCATGCAGGCCATGCGGCCGGTCCGTCTTGGCGACCGTTAAAAAACGGTGGCGCCAGCGAAAGGTGGTATTGCGGTGCACACCCAGCTGCTGAGCGGCCTGGCGCACCGAGGCGGAGTCGAGCAGACAATCGGCATACGCGAGCCATAGCGCCTTGTGGCGCAAGCGGGCCAGCGGCGTGCCCGTCAAGGCATTGAAGGTACGCCCGCACGGCACGCAACGGTAGCGTTGCAAGCCGTGTGCATGGCCATGCCGGTGCAGCTGAGGCGAGTGGCAGGCGGGACAGGCCAATCGCCGCTGCGCCACACTTTCCAGCAGAGCGACAGTCGCGTCGTGTGGGGCATTGCCACGCAGCAGGGCCATTCCAGCCTGCCGCTGGCGTCGGTTCAACTGCGCAAATTGCGCGATAAAGCTGATCCATTCGGCTGCCTGCATGATCTGCTCCTTGTCAGGTGAGTATGCAGAGTCAGACAGCACTGTCAAAGGAAGATTCCAGCATTTACCCTACTTACCGATGACAGAGCCTTTTTTTGCCCTGCCATCGATGCATGGGGGGATATCGCTTTACAGTGCTGAGGCTGGACGATAAAGTTGCCGCATGCTCAATGCCCTCGATACCCACCTGTTAAATGCGACGCCACGTCTGCGCTTGCGCGGCTGGCCGCGCTTCCTGACCGAATTCCTGTATTTCGGCATCAAGGAGGCGAGGTCGTGCCTGTTCGTGGGGCTGTTTTTTGCTGCCGTGTTCCTGGTGCCGCGCGCGGGCCTGTTCGGCCTGCCGCGCTATGACGTGCTGCTGCTGGTAGCGCTGGCGATCCAGGGCGCAATGGTGTGGAGCGGGCTGGAAACGTGGGATGAGTTGAAAGCCATCTGCCTGTTTCATGCGGTCGGCTTCGCGCTGGAAGTGTTCAAGGTATCGGGGACGATCCAGTCATGGAGCTATCCCGACTTCGCCTACAGCAAGGTGTTCGGCGTCCCCCTGTTTTCCGGCTTCATGTATGCGGCCGTCGGCAGTTACATCATCCAGACCTGGCGCCTGCTCGACATGCGGATCCGCCACCATCCGCCGTACTGGATGGCGGTGCTGATCGCGCTGCTCATCTACGCCAACTTCTTCACCCATCACTACATCGGCGACTACCGCTGGTATCTTGCCGCCTGCGCGCTGGGCTTGTACGCGCGCACCAGCGTGGTGTTCCGTCCGCTCGACCGCGACCGCAGCATGCCCTTGCTGCTCGGTTTCGTGCTGGTCGGCTTCTTTATCTGGCTGGCCGAAAACATCAGCACCTTCTGGGGCGTGTGGCGTTATCCGAACCAGCTTGGCGCCTGGTCGGTGGTGCATGTCAGCAAATGGAGTTCATGGTCGCTGCTGGTGGTGATGACGTTCACCATCGTGGCCCACCTCAAGCACATCAAGGCCAGCATCCACGTCGCCCAGCCTTAGGTCGGGCGGCTTTTTGCCCGCGCACGGCAAGGCGCGCGATTGACGCCGCTTGCCCGCTTCAGGGATACTCCGGACTTGTCCATTAATGTGTGCCGCCGCCATGTCCAAGACTGTCCTGATCGTGGAAGATGAACAGGCGATCGCCGACAGCATCGCCTATGCCTTGCGCACGGACGGCTTTACGCCGCGCCATGTGACCTTGGGTGAGCAGGCGCTTGCCGTGCTGCGCAGTGAGGCCGCACCGCAACTGGTGGTGCTCGATATCGGCTTGCCCGACATGAGCGGGCTGGAAGTGTGTCGTCGGCTGCGCCAGTTTTCCGAGGTGCCGGTGATCTTCCTGACGGCCCGCAGCGACGAGATCGACCGTATCGTCGGCCTGGAAATCGGCGCCGATGATTACGTTACCAAGCCGTTCTCGCCGCGCGAACTGGTGGCGCGCATCCGCGTCATCCTGCGCCGCGCAGGCGCCGCGCCAGCGCTGCGCGAGACTGGCATGACGATCGCCGATGCCGTCACGGCGGCCGCGCCGGCGCCGGCGCGCTTCGAGTTGCGCGCGCTGGAGGCGAAAGTGCTGTTTCACGGCCAGCCGCTGGACCTGACCCGTTACGAGTACCTGCTGCTGAAAACCCTGCTCGAGCACCCGGGCCACGTGCTGTCGCGCGCGCAGCTGATGGCGCGCGTGTGGAGCGCAGCGCCCGACACGCTCGAGCGCACGGTTGATGCACACGTCAAATCGCTGCGTGCCAAGCTGCGCGCCATCGATGCGCAGGCTGACCCCATCCACACCCACCGTGGCCTCGGCTACAGCCTGGCCGGCGCATGAAGATCGGCCTGCGCATCCTGCTCGGCTACTTCCTGATCGTGGGCCTGGCCGCGTGGTTCTTGCTGAACGTCTTCATGGAGCAGGTCAAGCCGGGTGTGCGCTCGACCCTGGAAGATACCCTGGTCGATACCTCGCAACTGCTGGCCAGCCTGGTGGCGCCCGAATTGAAGGCGGGCACGCTGGCGCAGTCGCCCGTGGCCGAGCGCATGCAGGACTATGCGCGCCATGGCGTGGACGTCAATATCAATGGTGTGCGCAAGCGCACGCTCGACTACCGTATCACCATCACGGACCGGCACGGCATCGTGCTGTTCGATTCCAGCGGCCGCGACGTGGGACGCGACTATTCGCGCTGGAATGACGTGTATCTCACCTTGCAGGGCAAGTATGGCGCGCGCAGCACGCGCAGCCGGCCCGACGACGAGATGTCGACGGTGATGCACGTGGCCGCACCGATCCGCGACGGCAATGAAGTGATCGGCGTGCTGACGGTGGCCAAACCGAATGCCAGCGTGCAAGCCTTTGTCGAACGCAGCCAGCGCAAGATATTGCAGCGCGGCGCCATCCTGTTGCTGTTGTCGTTGCTGATAGGCCTGGCATTCGCCTGGTGGCTGCACCATGCGCTGGGCAAGCTGATGCATTACATCGGCGACGTGGAAGCAGGGCGCAAGGTGGCGCTGCCGGCGCTGGGCAGCAACGAGATCGGCACCCTGGGGCGGGCGCTGGAGGCGATGCGCACGCGCCTGGAAGGCAAGGAATACGTGGAGCAGCTGATGCATACCCTGGCGCATGAATTGAAAAGCCCGATCGCCGCCATCCAGGCATCGGCCGAGCTGCTGCAGGAAGACATGCCGCCGGCCGAGCGGCGCCAGTTCCTCGCCAGTATCCTGGAACAGAATGCGCGCCAGCGGCAGCTGATCGACAAGCTGCTGGCCCTGGTGCGCGTGGAAAAGCAGCAACGGCTGGAGCATCCCGAGCGCATCGCGCTGGCGCCGCTGCTGGCGCAAGTGGCGCAGGACGCGGCCGCCACCCTGGCGGCGCGCGGCGTGCGCCTGCAGGTACAGGCGGAAGAGGGGAGTGTGGCGGGCGACGCCCTGCTGCTGCGCCAGGCGCTGGGCAACCTGCTCGACAACGCGGCCGGCTTCGCGCCACCGGGTAGCTGCATCGAGCTGATGGCGCAGCGCCACGGCAGCCAGGTGGAAATTGCCGTGCGCGACCGCGGCGAGGGGATCCCCGCGTATGCGCTGGAACGTATCTTCGAGCGCTTTTATTCCCTGCCGCGCCCGAGTACTGGCAAGAGCACGGGCCTGGGCCTGCCCTTCGTGCGCGAGGTCGCTTCCCTGCATGGCGGCACGGTCGAAGTACTCAATCATCCCGATGGCGGTGCCTGCGCGCGCCTGTGCCTGCCGCTGGCTTAGAGGCTATCCCAGTAGGGAGCGCCATCTGCTGGTAGTTCATCAGGAGCGCGGACAAGGCGTGAGGAGGACGCGTGGCGAGCCACGCGACGACGATCAACGCCGTCCCCGCTTCTGAGGGGCGCCAGCAGGGGATGTATTCATCTACTGGGATAGGCTCTTGGCGCGCATTTATTTCCAGACTTCACACGCAGCGCATCATCAGCGCACATGTTTTTTCTACACTGGCCTCCTTACTTCAAGGATGCGCCATGCAAAAAACTCTCTTCGTCAAAGCGTTGATCGTGTTCGGCCTGATGTTGCTGATCGGCCTGCCTCTGCTGATGATTCAGGAAACGATCAAGGAGCGGATGGAATTCCGCCAGGAAGCCGTCAACAGCATCGCCGCCGATTCGGTGCGCGAACAAACCATCATCGGTCCCATCCTGGTGATCCCCTACACGGAGCAATATGAAGAGCGCGTGGAGGTGGCCAAAGGCGATGACAGGGAAGCGAAAGCGCCTGTGCGCACGGAGTTGCTGCACCGCACGGTGCAGCGCCGCTTGCTCGTGTATCCGAACGACTTGCAGATCAATGGCAATATCGACACGGACCGCCGTTACCGCGGTATCCACCAGGTGCTGGTGTACAGCGGCCAGCATGCCTTCAAGGGAGATTTTACGGTGCCGGCCAGCACGCAGTTGGCGCGCAAGTCGCCGGACTCGCGCATTACCCTGGGCACCCCTTTCGTCGCGCTATCCATCGAGGACGTGCGCGGCATCCGCAATATCCCGAAAATCGACTGGGGCGGGCAGAAGATCGAGTTCGAGCAGGGCACCGACTTGTTTGCCTTCCGCAGCGGCCTGCACGCGCCGCTGGGCGCCATGCCGCTGGCGCAAGCGCAACAGGTGAAATTCAGCTTCGACCTGGGGCTGGACGGTATCGAACGCCAGCATTTCGTGCCGGTGGCGAAAAACAGCCAGGTCAGCATCAAGTCGAACTGGCCCCATCCGCAGTTTGGCGGGCGCTTCCTGCCATCGCCGAAGAATCGCCAGATCGATGCCCATGGCTTCAATGTGGCGTGGAATATTTCGTCGCTGGCGACGAATGCGCAAACGCAGCTGAGCACCATCGAGGGGGAATTCAAGGTGCCCGACAGTGCGCCGCTGGGCCAGGTAGACCGCTTCAGCGTGGGCTTCATCGAGCCGGTGAACGTGTATTCGCAATCGGATCGGGCCACCAAGTATGGCTTGCTGTTCGTGGCGCTGACCTTTGCCGCCTTCTTCATCTTTGAAATCCTGAAGAGCCTGCCGATTCACCCGGTGCAGTACTTGCTGGTGGGCCTGTCGCTGGTGATCTTCTTCCTGCTGCTGGTGGGCCTGGCCGAGCACATCGCCTTCCTCGCTGCCTACCTGATCGCCAGCGCCGCCTGTATCGCGCTGACCAGTTTTTATCTGGCGCACGTGCTGCACAATGCCTGGCGCGGCATCGGCTTCGGCATGGCGCTGACGGCGCTGTATGGCGCCCTGTATGGCTTGCTGAGCTCGGAAAACAATGCGCTGGTGATGGGCAGCATCCTGTTGTTCGCCGTGCTGGCAGCCATCATGGTGGCGACGCGCAAAGTTGACTGGTATCAAGTGGGCAAGGGCGCAGTGGCACCCGCTGCAGAGCCGCATGAATAGGCGATGTATGCTACATTAGCCGACCTTTGCAGCGCCCCTGGCAACTGTCGCAGGGGCGTCGCGCAACACTTTGACATACCTCGTGTTAACTTGTTGCGTCAAGGGTTTTTGTGCTATATACTAGCCGGCTTCGGTATGGATTCGTCTTTTTTGGATCCTACGTTACTTTGTAGTTAAACAAGCCCCGCCCAATCGCAGGTGGGAATGGAGAAAAAATGAGCCTAGGCCTTCTCGGTCGCAAGGTTGGTATGATGCGCATTTTCACGGATGAAGGGGATTCGATCCCGGTCACCGTGTTGGACGTATCGAACAACCGTGTTGCGCAAATCAAAACCCCTGAAACAGATGGCTACTCCGCTGTTCAGGTCGCATTCGGTCAACGTCGCGCTTCCCGCGTGACCAAAGCTGTTGCTGGTCATCACGCTAAAGCTGGCGTTGAAGCCGGTACTCTGTTGAAAGAGTTCCGTGTCGATGCTGCTAAAGCCGCTGAACTGAAAGCTGGCGATGTTGTCGCTGCTTCCCTGTTCGAAGTCGGTCAAAAGATCGACGTGCAAGGCGTTACCATTGGTAAAGGCTATGCAGGCGTTATCAAACGTTATCACTTCTCTTCTGGCCGTGCAACGCACGGTAACTCGCGTTCGCACAACGTTCCAGGTTCCATCGGTATGGCACAAGATCCAGGTCGCGTTTTCCCTGGTAAGCGCATGACCGGTCATCTGGGTGACGTTAACCGTACGATCCAGAACCTCGTGATCGCCCGTATCGATGCCGACCGTCAGCTGTTGCTGGTCAAAGGCGCGATTCCAGGTGCGAAAAATGGCCAGGTAGTTGTCTCGCCAGCCATCAAAACCAAAGCCAAGAAGGGAGCTTAAACGATGGAACTCAAGCTTCTGAATGCGCAAGGTCAAGCCGCCTCGAACGTTGCTGCAGCCGATACGATTTTCGGCCGTGACTACAATGAAGCGCTGATCCACCAAGTCGTCATCGCGTATCAAGCGAATGCACGTAGTGGTAACCGCAAGCAAAAAGACCGTGAAGAAGTTCACCACACGACGAAAAAGCCATGGCGCCAAAAAGGTACCGGCCGCGCTCGTGCTGGTATGTCGTCGTCGCCACTGTGGCGCGGCGGTGGTCGGATTTTCCCGAACTCGCCTGACGAAAACTTCACCCACAAAGTGAACAAAAAGATGTATCGCGCAGGTATCTGCTCGATCTTGTCGCAGCTGGCTCGCGAAGAGCGCCTGATCGTCATCGACGATCTGACGATCGACGCGCCAAAGACCAAGCTGTTGTCGCAAAAATTGAACGGCCTGGGCTTTGATTCGGTTCTGATCATCACCGACGTTCTGAACGAAAACCTGGAACTGGCATCGCGCAACCTGCCTAACGTACTCGTCGTTGAGCCACGTCACGCAGACCCGATGTCCCTGGTGTTCTACAAGAAGATCCTGGTCACCAAAGCTGCATTGGCCAAGATTGAGGAGATGCTGGCATGAGCGCGATTTTGAAACATAGCGAAGAACGCTTGATGAAGGTGCTGTTGGCGCCCGTGATTTCCGAGAAGGCCACCATGGTCGCGGAAAAGAACGAGCAAATTGTATTCCGCGTACTGCCGGATGCAACCAAGCCTGAAATCAAGGCAGCGGTCGAACTGCTGTTCAAGGTTGAAGTTCTGTCCGTGCAAACTGCAAACCGCGAAGGTAAGCAGAAACGCACCGGCAAGTTCAACGGTCGTCGTAACCATACCAAGCGTGCTTTCGTGTGCCTGAAGCCTGGCCAGGAAATCAACTTCTCCGAGGAGGCTGCATAATGGCACTCGTTAAGATGAAACCAACCTCGCCAGGCCGTCGCGGCATGGTAAAGGTGGTGAACCCAGACCTGTACAAAGGTCGTCCGTTCGCTGCCCTGGTTGAAAAGAAATCCAAGACCGCTGGTCGTAACAACAACGGTCACATCACCACCCGTCATATCGGTGGTGGTCATAAGCAACACTATCGCTTGATCGACTTCAAGCGCACCAAAGATGGTATTCCAGCGAAAGTGGAACGTATCGAATACGATCCAAACCGCACCGCGAATATCGCTCTGTTGTGCTACGCCGACGGCGAACGTCACTACATCATCGCAACCAAAGGCATGGCCGTTGGCGACAGCGTGATGAACGGTTCGGAAGCACCGATCAAATCGGGTAACTGCTTGCCAATCCGTAACATCCCAGTCGGTACCGTGATGCATTGCGTCGAAATGCTGCCAGGTAAAGGTGCCCAAATGGCACGTACCGCTGGCGCTGGCGTTGTGCTGATGGCACGTGAAGGTACCTACGCTCAAGTGCGTCTGCGCTCGGGTGAAGTACGTCGCGTGCACATCGAGTGCCGTGCAACGGTTGGTGAAGTCGGCAATGCCGAGCACAGCCTGCGTAAAATCGGTAAAGCTGGCGCGATGCGCTGGCGCGGTGTTCGTCCTACCGTTCGCGGTGTGGTCATGAACCCGGTCGATCACCCGCACGGTGGTGGTGAAGGTAAAACAGCAGCTGGTCGTCATCCAGTTTCGCCATGGGGCCAACAGACCAAGGGTAAGAAAACACGCAGCAACAAGCGTACGACTTCCATGATCGTCTCGCGCCGCGGCAAGAAATAAGGGGTAGCACATGACACGTTCATTGAAAAAAGGGCCGTTCTGTGACGCCCACCTGGTGAAAAAAGTTGAAGCCGCGCAAGCAGCCAAAGACAAAAAGCCAATCAAAACCTGGTCGCGTCGTTCGACAATCATGCCGGATTTTATCGGCCTGACGATCGCGGTTCATAACGGCAAGCTGCACGTGCCGGTTTATGTTTCCGAAAACATGGTTGGTCACAAGCTCGGCGAATTCGCACTGACCCGTACGTTCAAGGGCCATGCAGCTGACAAAAAGGCTAAGAAATAATGGAAACTAAAGCTATCCTCAAAGGTGTGCGCCTGTCGGACCAAAAGGGCCGCCTGGTTGCTGACCTGATCCGTGGCAAGAAAGTTGACGCTGCACTCAACATCTTGCAATTCAGCCCGAAAAAAGGTGCTGCGATCATCAAACGCGTTCTGGAATCCGCTATTGCGAATGCCGAGCACAATGATGGTGCGGACATCGACGAATTGTTCGTGAAAACGATCTACGTCGAAAAGGGCCCCGTCCTGAAGCGCTTCACCGCGCGTGCAAAAGGCCGTGGCGACCGTATTTCGAAACAATCCTGTCACGTTTACGTGACTGTCGGTAACTAAGGAGCCACGATGGGTCAGAAAATTCATCCAACCGGTTTCCGTCTGGCGGTCACCCGTAACTGGGCTTCGCGCTGGTATGCAGGCAACGGTAATTTCGCTGCCATGCTGAACGAAGACTTGAAAGCACGTGCTTACCTGAAAAAGAAACTGAAGAACGCATCCGTTGGTCGCATCGTTATCGAGCGTCCAGCCAAGAACGCGCGCTTCACGATCTACAGCTCGCGTCCAGGCGTGGTCATTGGTAAAAAAGGCGAAGACATCGAAGTACTGAAGTCCGCGCTGACCAAGATCATGGGCGTACCTGTTCACGTGAACATCGAAGAAATTCGCAAGCCAGAAATCGACTCGCAACTGATCGCCGATTCGATCGCTCAGCAGCTGGAAAAACGGATCATGTTCCGCCGCGCCATGAAGCGTGCAATGCAAAATGCAATGCGCCTGGGTGCTCTCGGTATCAAGATCATGTCGTCCGGCCGTCTGAACGGTATCGAAATCGCGCGTAAAGAGTGGTACCGCGAAGGCCGCGTGCCTCTGCATACCCTGCGCGCCGATATCGACTACGGTACCAGCGAAGCGTCGACCACCTACGGCATCATCGGTGTCAAGGTGTGGGTATACAAAGGTGACCGCGCGCCTAACGGCGATGCACCAGTCATCGATACCCCAGCTGACGAGAAGAAAAGCCGCGGCCCACGCCGTGACGATGGCAAGCCAGCTGGCCGTCCACGTCCAGCCGGTGCCGGTGCGAAACCATCCACAGCACCAGGTGCACGTGTGCGTACCGCCGCTAAACCGGCCGCCGCAGCAGCACCAGCTGAGAAAGCAGGAGAATAATCATGCTGCAACCAGCACGCAGAAAGTATCGTAAAGAGCAGAAAGGCCGTAATACCGGTATTTCGCACAGCCGCGGCACCGCCGTGTCGTTTGGCGAATTCGGTCTGAAGGCAGTTGCGCGCGGTCGTATCACTGCGCGTCAAATTGAAGCGGCGCGTCGTGCAATGACGCGTCACATCAAGCGCGGTGGCCGTATCTGGATCCGTATTTTCCCGGACAAACCGATTTCGAACAAACCGGCTGAAGTCCGTATGGGTAACGGTAAGGGTAATCCTGAGTACTACGTCGCTGAAATTCAGCCAGGTAAAGTACTGTACGAAATGGATGGCGTTGATGAAGCGCTGGCACGGGAAGCTTTCCGTCTTGCCGCCTCTAAACTGCCACTGGCGACGACGTTTGTCATCCGCCAAGTCGGCCAATAATTGGAGTTGTATATGAAAGCATCTGAACTCCGCGGCAAAGACCAGCCAGCTCTGCAAAAAGAGCTGAATGACTTGTTGAAGGCACAGTTCGGCCTGCGTATGCAAATCGCTACGCAGCAGCTGAGCAACACTTCGCAGCTCAAGAAGGTACGCCGCGATATCGCGCGTGTGAAGACGGTAATGAATCTGAAGGAAGCCAAATGAACGAACCAGTGAAACAGTCGCTCAAGCGCACGCTGATCGGTAAAGTGGTTTCGGACAAGATGGACAAGACCGTTACCGTTCTGATCGAGCGCCACGTAAAACATCCTTTGTATGGCAAGATCATCATGCGCTCGAACAAGTATCACGCGCATGACGAGACCAACCAAGTCAAGGCCGGTGATACGGTCGAGATCCAGGAAGGTCGCCCGATCTCCAAAACGAAGGCATGGACGGTGACACGTGTGGTTCAAGCCGCACCAACCGTTTAAATAAAAACCACCGTTTCGGCGGTGGCTTTTAATTAGTACTTGCAGGCCCGCAAATTGTATGTAATACTTGCGGGCTTCGTTCATGTAACGCCGCAAAGTGTCTGGTCACAGACAGTAGCATTCGCGGTCAGTTAATGTATGAAGGTCATGCACCCAAACAGTGAAGCCCAGCAGGGCGGCTCTGGCGGGACCAAGACTGACCGTGGGTCTACATTGTGTGGATTCTTCGGCTTAAGTTGGGAAAGAGAATACTATGATTCAAACTGAAAGCCGGCTCGAAGTGGCTGACAATACCGGTGCCAAAGAAGTAATGTGCATCAAGGTATTGGGCGGCTCCAAGCGCCGTTATGCTGGCATTGGCGATGTGATCAAGGTAACCGTTAAGGTTGCTGCGCCACGTGGCCGTGTCAAAAAAGGTGAAATTTATAACGCCGTGGTTGTGCGCACCGCTAAAGGTGTTCGCCGCCAAGACGGTTCCCTGGTGAAGTTCGACGGCAATGCCGCCGTTCTGTTGAACGCCAAGCTGGAACCGATCGGTACCCGTATTTTTGGACCTGTCACACGCGAACTGCGTACTGAGAAGTTCATGAAAATCGTGTCCCTGGCACCGGAAGTCCTGTAAGGAGTCGTAATGGATAAGATTCGTAAAAACGACGAAGTCATCGTTCTGACCGGGAAAGACAAGGGCAAACGTGGTGTGGTACAGCAGCGTATCGATGCTGAACATATCGTGGTTGATGGCATTAACATCGCTAAAAAAGCGACTAAGCCAAACCCGATGACTGGCGTAACTGGTGGTATCGTCGATAAGACCATGCCAATTCACGTGTCCAACGTTGCATTGTTTAATGCAGCGACTGGCAAGGCAGATCGCGTGGGTTTCAAAGAAGTGGACGGCAAGAAAGTTCGCATCTTTAAATCCTCCGGCGAAGTAGTGAAGGCTTAAGAAATCATGGCACGTCTCCAAGAATTCTATAAAGAAAAAGTCGTTGCCGACCTGACCAGCAAGTTTGGTTACAAGTCGGTAATGGAAGTTCCACGCCTGACCAAGATCACCCTGAACATGGGTGTTGGTGAGGCTATCGCGGATAAAAAAGTTCTCGAGCACGCAGTTGCTGACTTGACCAAGATCGCCGGCCAGAAGCCAGTGACCACCAAGTCCCGCAAAGCGATCGCAGGCTTCAAAATCCGTGAAGGTTACCCGATCGGTACGATGGTCACCCTGCGCGGCGCTCGCATGTACGAGTTCCTGGATCGCTTCATTACCGTGGCTCTGCCACGCGTACGCGATTTCCGTGGTGTGAACGGCCGTGCATTTGATGGTCGTGGTAACTACAACATCGGTGTCAAGGAACAGATCATTTTCCCTGAAATCGAATACGACAAGATTGACGCGTTGCGCGGTATGAATATCAGCATCACGACAACCGCTAAGACCGATGACGAAGCCAAAGCTTTGCTCGCCGCCTTTAAATTCCCTTTCAGGAACTGATCATGGCCAAACTGTCACTGATTAATCGTGAGATCAAGCGTGCTGACCTGGTGGCGAAATTCGCCCCTAAGCGCGAAGCTCTCAAGGCCATCGTCGATGACCAATCGAAATCGGAAGAAGAGCGCTACGAAGCTCGCCTGAAATTGCAGGCGCTGCCACGTAACTCGAACCCGACGCGTCAACGTAACCGTTGCGCCATCACTGGTCGTCCGCGCGGCACATTCCGTAAATTCGGTCTGGGTCGTATCAAGCTCCGTGAATTCGCCATGCGTGGTGAAATTCCGGGTATGACAAAAGCAAGCTGGTAATAGGAGAATATGCAATGAGTATGAGCGATCCTATCGCCGATATGCTGACCCGCATTCGCAATGCACAAGGCGTGCAAAAGACGACCGTGGCCATGCCATCGTCGAAAGTCAAAATTGCGATTGCCAGCGTCCTGAAGGACGAGGGTTACATTGAAGATTTCGCTGTTACCGAAGCTGGTGGCAAAGCGGAACTGAAAATCGGTTTGAAGTATTATGTTGGCCGTCCCGTTATTGAGCGCTTGGAGCGCGTGTCCCGTCCGGGTCTGCGCGTCTACAAGGGTAAAGACGAGATCCCTGTTGTGATGAATGGCTTGGGTGTGGCGATCGTGTCGACTCCGCAAGGCGTCATGACTGACCGCAAAGCACGCGCTACCGGTGTCGGCGGCGAAGTTATTTGCTACGTGGCTTAAGGAGTTACACATGTCTCGAGTAGCTAAAATGCCTATCGTAGTGCCAGCTGGCGCCGAAGTCGCCATCTCCGCACAATCGATCACCGTAAAAGGCCCGCTGGGCGTACTTTCCCAGGCCCTCACCGGCCAGGTCAAAGTGGAAAACAATGCAGGAACCCTGAGTTTCGACGTGGCGAACGACAGCCGCGAAGCCAATGCCATGTCCGGCACGCTGCGCGCACTGGTCAACAACATGGTTGTTGGCGTCACCAAGGGTTTCGAGAAAAAGCTGAACCTGGTAGGCGTGGGTTACAAGGCGCAAGCTCAAGGCGACAAGTTGAATCTGTCCCTGGGTTTCTCGCACCCTGTAGTGCATGACATGCCAGCTGGCGTTACCTGCGCAACACCAACCCCGACCGAGATCCTGATTAAAGGTATCGACCGTCAACAGGTTGGCCAGGTAGCCGCTGAAGTTCGTGCTTACCGCGCTCCTGAGCCTTATAAAGGCAAGGGCGTTCGCTATGCGGACGAAGTGGTTAAGCTTAAAGAAACCAAGAAGAAGTAATTAGGGGCTGACGATGGATAAGAAAGAATCACGGCTTCGCCGCGGACGCCAAACCCGCATCAAGATTGCGGAATTGAAAGTAAATCGCTTGTCGGTGCATCGCACCAACCTGCACATTTACGCCAACCTGATCAGCCCGGATGCAAAAATCCTGGTTTCGGCCTCGACGGCTGAAGCGGAAGTTCGCGCTGAACTGGCAGGCCAATCCGGCAAAGGCGGCAATGCCGCTGCTGCAGCCTTGATCGGCAAGCGCGTCGCTGAAAAAGCGTTGAAAGCAGGGATTACCGAAGTTGCGTTTGACCGCTCCGGTTTCCGTTACCACGGCCGTGTGAAAGCGTTGGCAGAAGCCGCACGCGAAGCCGGTCTGAAGTTCTAAGGATCAATCATGGCAAAAATGCAAGCAAAAATGCAAAGCGACAAGCCGGATGATGGCATGCGCGAAAAAATGATCGCGATCAACCGCGTGACCAAAGTGGTCAAGGGTGGTCGTATCATGGGTTTCGCCGCGCTGACCGTAGTTGGTGATGGCGATGGCCGCGTCGGCATGGGCAAGGGCAAATCGAAAGAAGTGCCAGTTGGCGTGCAGAAGGCAATGGAAGAAGCCCGTCGCAACCTGATCAAAGTGCCGCTCAAAAACGGTACCTTGCATCACACGGTTGTTGGTCGTCACGGCGCCTCCAAGGTCCTGATGAACCCAGCTAAGCCTGGTACTGGCGTGATCGCTGGTGGCGCCATGCGCGCTATCTTCGAAGTGATGGGCGTGACGGACGTGGTGGCGAAATCCACCGGTTCGAACAACCCATACAACCTGGTACGCGCTACGCTGGACGGCCTGTCGAAAATGAGCACTGCTTCCGATATCGCTGCCAAACGCGGCAAGTCGGTTGAAGACATTCTGGCTTAAGGTGGACAAAATGACAAACACAGTCAAAGTGCAATTGGTCAAGGGCTTGATCGGTACGCGCGAATCGCATCGCGCTACCGTGCGCGGTCTGGGTCTGCGTCGTGTAAATTCGGTTTCCGAATTGCAAGACACCCCATCCGTACGCGGCATGATCAATAAAGTATCGTATCTCGTTAAAGTTGTCGGGTAAGCCTTCGGGCTTACACGAACGGAGCAAATCATGGAATTGAATACTATTGCACCAGCCGAAGGCGCTAAGCACTACAAGCGTCGCGTCGGTCGCGGTATCGGCTCCGGCCTGGGTAAAACCTCGGGTCGTGGTCACAAGGGTCAGAAATCGCGTTCGGGCGGCTTTCATAAAGTCGGTTTCGAAGGCGGTCAGATGCCTCTGCAACGCCGTCTGCCTAAGCGCGGTTTCAAATCGATGCACGCAACCTTCAAAGCTGAAGTGCGCCTGTCCGATCTGAACAACCTGGCTGTTGGCGATGTCGACATTCTGGTCTTGAAGCAAGCTGGCGTTCTGGGCGTGTTGGCCCGTGACGTGCGCGTGATCTTGTCCGGCGAAATCACCAAAGCGGTGAATTTGAAGGGCTTGAAAGTGTCCGCTGGCGCGAAAGCCGCCATCGAAGCAGCCGGCGGCTCGGTAGCCTGAGTTGACCGCTAACAGCTTGATCGGAGCGAAAATTGGCGACTAATCCACAACTTGCTAAAAGTGCAGCGGCCGGTTTCCCTTGGGGACGGCTCTGGTTTTTGCTTGGCGCATTGGTGGTTTATCGTATCGGTGCTCACGTCCCGGTTCCCGGGATTGACCCGACACAATTAGCCTCGCTGTTCAAGGAGCACGAAGGCGGCGTCCTGGGCATGTTCAACATGTTCTCGGGCGGTGCCTTGTCTCGTTTTACAGTGTTTGCGCTGGGTATCATGCCTTATATCTCGGCCTCGATCATCATGCAATTGCTGTCGATCGTGTCACCGCAGATGGAAGCGTTGAAAAAAGAAGGCGAAGCAGGTCGTCGCAAGATCACCCAGTACACCCGGTATTTCACGGTTGCCCTGGCACTGTTCCAAGCGTTAGGCATTGCAGTCGCACTGGAGTCGCAAGCTGGTCTGGTGTTGGAACCTGGTCTTGCATTCCGCTTCGTGACGGTCGTCACTTTGTTGACCGGAACAATGTTTTTGATGTGGTTGGGTGAGCAAATTACCGAGCGCGGCTTGGGGAATGGCATCTCGATCATCATTTTTGCCGGGATTGCAGCAGGTCTGCCGTCGGCGTTGGGTGGCTTGTTCACTCAGGTGTCGAATGGTTCGATCGGCAGCTTCAGCGCGATTTTCATCGTGATCCTGGTAGCACTGGTAACGTACTTCGTTGTATTCGTCGAACGTGGTCAGCGCAAAATATTGGTCAATTACGCGAAGCGCCAGGTAGGCAACAAGATTTATGGCGGTCAAACCAGCCATTTGCCGTTGAAGCTGAACATGGCCGGCGTGATCCCGCCGATCTTTGCTTCTTCGATCATCTTGTTTCCGGCCACTATCGTGGACTGGTTTTCAAAGGGCGCCGACAACGCTAACCCTGCGGTGCGGTTCTTGAAAGATTTGGCAGCATCGATGGGGCCTGGTGAGCCTATCCATGCGCTGTTGTACGCAGTGGCGATCGTGTTTTTCTGTTTCTTCTATACAGCGCTGGTGTTTAACAGCAAGGAAACAGCAGATAACTTGAAGAAAAGCGGTGCGTTCATTCCCGGGATTCGTCCAGGCGAGCAGACAGCCCGTTACATCGACAAGATCCTGACACGCTTGACACTTGCCGGCGCAGTCTACATCACCCTGGTGTGTTTATTGCCGGAATTTATGCAAGCCCAGTGGAAAGTACCATTCTATTTCGGCGGTACTTCTTTATTGATTATTGTAGTTGTCACCATGGATTTCATGGCGCAAGTACAGAACTACGTGATGTCGCAGCAATATGATTCGCTGCTGCGCAAAGCAAATTTCAAGGGCGGAATTCCGACGCGTTAAGCGCGGTAAACATACCGAATGGCAAAAGACGACGTCATACAGATGCAGGGCGAGATTCTTGAGAATCTCCCAAATGCAACATTTCGAGTGAAGCTGGAGAACGGACACGTGGTGCTCGGGCATATTTCAGGTAAAATGCGGATGAACTATATTCGCATTCTCCCTGGAGACAAGGTGACGGTGGAGTTAACGCCGTACGACTTGAGCCGAGCCCGCATTGTGTTCCGTACCAAGTAACACACTGAATCAAACCAAAGAAGCGAAAGAAAGAGCCCAAAAATGAAAGTTCTCGCATCAGTCAAGCGGATCTGCCGCAACTGCAAGATCATCAAGCGCAAAGGCGTAGTCCGCGTAATCTGCGTGGAACCACGTCACAAGCAGCGTCAAGGTTAATCGAGGAATAACAAATGGCACGTATTGCAGGGGTTAATATCCCAAATCATCAGCATACCGTTATCGGCCTGACAGCCATCTACGGTGTGGGCCGTCCACGCGCAGAGAAAATCTGTGCATCGACCGGTGTAGCAACCAACAAAAAGATCAAAGATCTGGATGACAGCGAACTGGAAAAACTGCGCGATGAAGTAGGTAAATTCATCGTCGAAGGCGATCTGCGTCGTGAACTGTCCATGAACATCAAGCGTTTGATGGATCTGGGTTGCTACCGCGGCATGCGTCATCGTAAGGGTCTGCCTTGCCGTGGCCAGCGTACGCGTACGAACGCACGTACCCGCAAGGGACCGCGTAAAGCCGCTCAATCGCTGAAAAAATAATCCGCTAGGGAATAATTATGGCTAAGTCGCAAAATAACGCCGCATCAGCACGCGTGCGTAAAAAAGTTAAAAAGAACGTCGCTGAAGGCATTGCACATGTCCACGCTTCGTTCAATAACACCATCATTACCATCACCGATCGTCAAGGCAATGCCTTGTCGTGGGCTACCTCCGGCGGTGCAGGCTTCAAGGGTTCGCGTAAATCGACCCCGTTCGCAGCGCAGGTCGCCGCGGAAGCCGCTGGTAAAGTGGCTGTTGAGTGTGGCGTCAAGAACCTGGAAGTACGTATCAAGGGCCCAGGTCCTGGTCGTGAGTCCGCTGTTCGCGCGCTGAACAACCTGGGCATCAAGATCACCGAGATCCAGGACGTGACGCCGGTACCGCACAACGGTTGCCGTCCACCGAAACGCCGTCGTATCTAAGATAGTGTTGCAGAGGGCGCTTCGGCGCCAGCTGCTTTTCTATCTGTTGTATTAGTACAGTTGTGTGAAATTGCTGGAGCAGGGAGCCGGAAACGGTTATACTGCCCGGCTGTTCTTGCCTGTCAAATTCCATTTGGCGGGTTTTTCGTTTTCAGCCACCGTCTGATTGAAGCTGAGTCAGACTAGCGCCTAACCGCAGCAGCGTGTTCGATCATGCATGTGGCTGGGGCGTTATCATTAAAAAAAGGAAGTATCGTGGCACGTTATATCGGACCTAAAGCAAAACTCTCCCGCCGTGAAGGTACTGACCTGTTCCTGAAGAGCGCACGTCGCTCGCTCGACAGCAAGTGCAAACTGGACGTCAAACCAGGCCAGCACGGTGTCAAATCCGGCGCCCGCACCTCGGACTACGGTAACCAACTGCGCGAAAAGCAAAAAGTAAAACGCATGTACGGCGTGCTGGAACGTCAATTCCGCCGCTACTTCGCTGAAGCAGACCGTCGTAAAGGCAACACCGGCGAAACGCTGTTGAAGTTGCTGGAAACGCGTCTGGACAACGTTTGCTACCGCATGGGCTTTGGCTCGACCCGCGCTGAAGCGCGTCAATTGGTCAGCCACAAAGCGTTCACCGTGAACGGTATCGTTGTGAACATCGCTTCGTACGCAGTCAAAGTTGGCGACATCGTTGCTGTTCGTGAAAAATCGAAAAAGCAAGTGCGTATCGTTGAAGCACTGTCGCTGGCTGAACAAGTTGGTATGCCTAGCTGGGTTTCGGTTGATGCCAAGAAAATGGAAGGTACCTTCAAGTCCCTGCCAGAGCGTAACGAAATCGCTAACGACGTCAACGAATCGCTGATCGTCGAGCTGTACTCGCGTTAATAGTAGTCAGTAGCAAGATCTCCGCCCACTTTGCTTTTGTAAAGTGGGCGTTTCACTAATGCCATCAGCCTTATCGGTGTAATGAGCCGAGGGTATTGAAAAGGACATTTCATGCAAAACAGTTTGTTGAAGCCACGTATTATCGATGTTGAAGCTCTCGGTGCAGGTCACGCCAAAGTCGTGATGGAACCGTTCGAGCGCGGCTATGGCCACACATTGGGTAACGCGTTGCGCCGCGTTCTGCTGTCGTCGATGGTAGGCTACGCGCCGACCGAAGTGACGATCGCTGGCGTCGTCCACGAATATTCCTCCCTCGATGGCGTGCAAGAAGACGTCGTCGATCTGTTGCTGAACTTGAAGGGTGTGGTTTTCAAAGTCCACAACCGCGATTCGGTAACCCTGACCCTGAAAAAAGAAGGCGAAGGCGCGATCCTGGCCTCCGACATCGACCTGCCGCATGACGTCGAACTGATCAACCCTGACCACGTGATCGCCCACCTGACCGCTGGTGGCAAGCTGGACATGCAGATCAAGGTTGAAAAAGGCCGCGGCTACGTGCCTGGTAACGTGCGTCGCCTGTCGGAAGACACGAACAAGACCATCGGCCGCATCATCCTGGACGCGTCGTTCTCGCCAGTGCGCCGTGTATCGTACTTCGTTGAATCGGCGCGCGTTGAACAACGTACCGACCTGGACAAGCTGATCATCAACATCGAAACCAACGGCGTGATCTCGCCGGAAGAAGCGATCCGCCAGTCGGCCCGCGTCCTGGTGGACCAGTTGAATGTGTTCGCTGCCCTGGAAGGCACGGAAGCTGCCGCCGAAGCGCCATCGCGCGCTCCGCTGGTCGATCCTATCCTGTTGCGTCCAGTCGATGACCTGGAGTTGACCGTGCGTTCGGCGAACTGCCTGAAAGCGGAAAACATCTACTACATCGGCGACCTGATCCAACGTTCGGAAAACGAACTGCTGAAAACGCCAAATCTGGGCCGCAAGTCCCTGAACGAAATCAAGGAAGTGCTGGCATCGCGCGGCTTGACCTTGGGCATGAAGCTGGAAAACTGGCCGCCTGCAGGCCTGGAAAAGTAATTCGTAGTTGTAGCAAACTGCTTGGGACAGGTGTCCCAGGCTTTTATTTTGAAGCACCAAACCGGCCCGCGATGTTGCACTAGCTTCATCGATCGAAGAGCTGGAATTTAAACACTCACCGAAAGGATTTATCATGCGTCACGGTCACGGCCTCCGTAAACTGAATCGTACCTCGTCCCACCGTCTGGCAATGCTGCGCAACATGACAGTATCGCTGCTGCGTCACGAAGCGATCAAAACCACCCTGCCAAAAGCAAAAGAACTGCGCCGCGTTGTCGAGCCAATTCTGACCTTGGGCAAAACTGACTGCCTGGCAAACAAGCGTCTGGCCTTCAACCGCCTGCGCGATCGTGAAATGGTCTTGAAGCTGTTCGCTGAACTGGGCCCACGTTACGCTAACCGTAACGGCGGCTATGTGCGCATCCTGAAAATGGGTTTCCGCGTAGGCGATAACGCTCCTATGGCGTTCGTCGAACTGATGGATCGTCCAGACACGACCGAAGCAGTTGAAATCGCTGGCGAGTAATCCCGCCAGTTGTATCTGAGAAAGCCAGGCCTAGCCTGGCTTTTTTGTTTTCTGCTGCAGTCATTCTTACCGCAGTGTACTATTCTCCTTTCGCGCCGGCCCGGCACACGCGCTGCCTGCTCCGCGCGTCCTCTGTCGAATGGTCGAAAAGGTAGTTCATGTCCCGTCTCCTCTCCAGCGCCACCGCGCGCGCCGCGCCACGCCATCCTTTGCTCACCTGGTTTGCTGCCTGTTGCTTCCTGTTGATCGCCGTTTTTGGCGCCGGCCATGCCCGTGCCGACGATGAGTTCCTCGATCCCGAGCTGGCCTTCAAATTTTCCGCCCGCATGCAGGATCCGTCCACCATCGCCGTCACCTATGTGATTGCCGATGGTTACTACATGTACCATGAGCGCTTCAAGTTCGACGCCGTGGGTGCCAAACTGGGCACGCCCGTGTATCCGGCTGGCAAGGTCAAGTTTGACGACACTTTCCAGAAAAACGTGGAAACGTTCCGCAAGACGCTGACCATCACGATTCCAGTGCAGGCCGCTGGCGCGTTCACCCTGAAGGCGACGGGGCAGGGCTGTTCCGACAAGGGCCTGTGCTATGCGCCGCAGGATGCGACGGCCCAGCTGGTGGGCGGTGGCGGTGGCCAGAGCGTGGCGCCCGGCACGGGTCTGCCGTCGAAATTCGCCTTGCCGGCCGCGCCGGCAGTCGACACGTCGGCCGTCAACGGGCCGCAGGCGCAAGCTTCGCCTGGCGTGTCCGTGCTGAGCATTCCCCAGGCGGACATCATCAGCACGCCCGAGCCGGTAGCGGCGGTTCCTGTGGCGGCAAGCGCGGCGCCCGCGCAAAACGAGCTGGGCAAGATCGAATCGGCCCTGAAGGGCGGCAAGCTGCTGGTCATCGTGCCCCTGTTCATGCTGCTGGGCCTGGGCCTGGCGTTCACCCCGTGCGTGCTGCCGATGGTGCCGATTTTGTCGTCGATCATCATCGGCGATGGCGCCAAGGTCAGCCGCTCGCGCGGCTTGCTGCTGTCGCTGACGTATGCGCTGGGCATGGCCATCGTCTACACGGCGCTGGGCGTGGCGGCGGGCCTGGCGGGCGAAGGCCTGGCGGCCAAGCTGCAAAATCCGTGGGTGCTGGGCTTTTTCGCCTTGCTGATGGCGGGCCTGGCGCTGTCGATGTTCGGTTTTTATGAGCTGCAAGTGCCGGCTTTCCTGCAAGGCAAGCTGACGTCCGTGTCGAACCAGCAATCGTCGGGCCGCCTGGCGGGCGTCTTCGTCATGGGCGCCATTTCCGCCCTGATCGTGGGGCCATGCGTGGCCGCGCCGCTGGCCGGTGCCTTGCTGTATATCAGCCAGACGCGCGACGTCGTCATCGGCGGCAGCGCCCTGTTCGCCATGGCGGTGGGCATGAGCGTGCCTTTGCTGTTGGTGGGCGTCTCGGCCGGCACTCTGCTGCCGCGCGCCGGCGCCTGGATGGATGCCGTCAAGCGCTTCTTTGGCGTGCTGCAGCTGGGCGTGGCCTGGTGGCTGGTCTCGCCCGTGCTGCCGGGCGCCGTGCAGATGCTGGGCTGGACGGTGCTGTTCGTCGGCTATGGCATGTATCTGCTGGTGGGCAAGAGCGGCGCGCGGAACGCCTGGGTGGCCAAGGCCTTCGGCCTGGTGTTTGCCGTGCTGGGTGCGATGCAGCTGGTGGGCGTGGCCAGCGGTGGCCGCGACCCGCTGGCGCCGCTGGCGCACCTGGGCGGTGGCCAGGTGCATGCGCAACCATTTACGCGCGTAAAGACCGTGGCGCAGCTCGATGCGGCGCTGGCCCAGCTTAATGGCAAGCCGGCCTTGCTGGATTTTTATGCGGACTGGTGCGTGTCGTGCATCGAGATGGAAAAGCTGACCTTCGTCGACCCTGCCGTGCGCGAGAAGATGGGGCAAGCCGTGCTGCTGCAAGTGGACGTGACGGCCAATGACGCGGACGACAAGGCCATGCTGAAGCGTTTTCAGCTGTTCGGCCCGCCTGGCATCATCATGTTCAACCCGCAGGGGCAGGAAATCGCCCAGTCGCGCGTGATCGGTTTCCAGAATGCATCGACGTTCCTGACTTCCTTGCGCAAGCTTGACGAGTAGGTCGGATTACGGCCCTTCGGGCCGTAATCCGACACCACCACGTTCAGCACCAACAATGTTGTCGGATTACGCGGCGTTCCGCCGCTAATCCGACCTACGCTCAGCCTGCTTTATGGTGACCACCACGATGGCCACCGTGCTTGCCGCCAGGCACGCTGTCGTCAAACACTTTCTTTTGCTCCGGCGTCAGCACGGCATAAAAGGTTTTCAGCGAGGCCAGGCGACTTTCCTGGCTGGCGATGCGTTCCTTCGACATGGCGATCCATTGTTCCATGCGTTCCGGCGCCGACAGCTTGGCCGTCGCTTCGTGCTTGGCCTTCCAGTCGCCCATCGGTTTTTTCGGCGCATTGGCGGCCGTGAAAGTGGCCCAGGCCGGTTCCTGCGCGGCTGTCAGCTTCAGCTTGTCGTGCAAACGGGCCTGGTACTTGGCCATGCGCTCGGCCGGGTTGCCACCGCGGTGCTGGCCGCGTTGGCCATCATGTTGCATCTTGGTGCTGGCGGCAGGCGCGCTGGCGGCCGCTTCCTGGGCGTGGACGGTCAGCGATGCCGCACCCATGCCGAGTACGCTCATGGCGATGATCAAGTTTTTGCGTAAAGTCTTCATTGAGGCGTTCATCTGGATTCCTTTGTAAAAATGAGAGGTGTGCATGCTGCTGCACATGAATCCATGGTGGACGCGCCATGTTTCCCCGAAGTGTCCGCTGCCAGACAGTTTGTATCTATATGTTTCTTCGGGTCTCCTATATACAAGACGATACAAATGCGCTGTGCAAGGGTAGGGGAAGTGGGGATAATTCGTACCATGGAACCCACTTCTACAATTCTCATCGTCGACGATGACCGCGATATCCGCAGCTTGCTGGCGGACTACCTGGAAACGAACGCCTACCGCACCCTGGGCGCGGCGGATGGCACGGCCATGTGGAAAATTCTCGACGAAACGCGGCCCGACCTGATCGTGCTCGATTTGAACCTGCCTGGCGACGACGGCCTGACCTTGTGCCGCAAGCTGCGTGCCCAATCGATTGTGCCGGTGATCATGTTGACGGCGCGCAATGAACCGCTGGACCGCATCCTGGGCCTGGAAATGGGCGCCGACGATTATTTGCCGAAACCGTTCGAGCCCCGCGAATTGCTGGCGCGCATACGCAGCGTGCTGCGCCGCAGCCATGCCATGCCGTCGAACGTGCCCTCGGACAAGGCGCAGCAAATTCGTTTTTCCGGCTGGACCCTGGACCTCACGGCGCGCCACCTGCTCAATCCCACGGGCCTGGTGATCATGCTGTCGGGCGCCGAGTTCCGCTTGTTGCGCGTGTTCCTGGAACACCCGAACCGCGTGCTCAACCGTGACCAGTTGCTGAACCTGACGCAAGGGCGCGACGCCGACCCGTTCGACCGCTCGATCGATATCCAGATCAGCCGCCTGCGGCAAAAACTCGGTGAAGATGCCCGTTTGCCGCAAATCATCAAGACCGTGCGGAACGGCGGCTACGTGCTGGCCGGGCAAGTCAACGTGGAGCCGCACGCGTGAAGGCCTTCCTGGGGTCGATGACGGGCAGAGTCTTCATGTTTCTGCTGATCGGCATCGTCGCTTCGGCCGCGCTGACGCAGTGGCTGGCCGTGGGCGAACGCCAGCGCGCCATCGAGCAATACCGCGATTACCACGCCGTCGAGCGGGCCGAGCAGCTGGTGATGGCGGCCGACGTGGTGCCGCTGGCCTCGCGCGCCGCCTACCTGAAGGTCGCCAACAAGGGCAGCGTGCGCCTGGAATTGCGTCCCGACACGGCACATACGCCCGGCGCGCCGACGGAATTTTCCAGCGCCCTGCAAGCCAAGCTGGGCGAGGGTTTCAAGGTCAGCGCGCTGGCCGAACGCCCGGAAGCCTGCGTCAAGCCGCGCCAGTCGCCGGGCATGTTCGGCGCCAAGCCTTGGGGCGGCACCTGCGAAAACCTCGACGTGCGCATGCAGGATGGCCACGTGCTGCGCCTGATGGTCTTGCCGCCGCGCCAGCAACCGCCGTTCAATGAACATAACGACTGGATGACCCTGCTGCCTTTCCTGATCAGCATCGCCATCCTCGCCTACCTGGTCACGCGCATGACCATGCGCCCGCTGAAACAGCTGGCGCAGGCGGCAAAAGACCTGGGCAACGACATCAACCATCCGCCGCTGACCCTGTCCGGGGCCAGCGAGATCCGCCAGGCCAGCGCCGCCTTCAATGCCATGCAGGCGCGCATACGCCAACATATTTCCCAGCGTACACAAATGCTGGCCGCCATCACGCACGACTTGCAGACGCCGCTGACGCGCCTGCGCCTGCGGCTGGAAAAGGTGGCCGATACGGAATTGTATGAGCGCCTGGTGGGCGACCTGTCGGCCATGCAGAGCATGGTCAAGGAAGGACTGGACCTGGCCCGTTCGATGGACAGCACGGAAGCGATGCAGGCGCTCGATCTCGATTCCCTGTTAGATAGCGTCTGCTCGGATGCGGCCGATGCCGGCCAGAACGTGACCCTGGCCGGGCAGGCCAGCATGGCCTTGATGGCCCGGCCCATCGCCATGCGGCGTTGCCTGGTGAACTTGATCGACAATGCCGTCAAATATGGCCAGTATGCGCAGGTGACGGTCGAGCGCATCGCCGGCGTGGCGCGCATCCGCATCCGCGACGGCGGACCGGGTATTGCGCCAGATCAGCTGGCCAAAGTGTTCGAACCGTTTTATCGTATCGAGACCTCGCGTTCGCGCGAATCGGGCGGCACGGGCCTGGGCCTGACCATCGCGCGCAACATCGCCGAGCAGCATGGCGCCACGGTTTCACTGCTCAATCATGTCGACGGTGGACTGGAAGTTACCCTGATCGTGCCAGAGTATTACGCTGGAAAGTGAGCATTTCCGTGCGACAATATTGTGCTTTATGCCCCCTGGCAACTACATCCAACCTGCAGCCCTGCGCTGCAACAGCGTGACAGAACAATGAAAAAGACTAGCCTGGCAATCCTTGTGGGTGCGGCCCTGTGTATCGGTGGCGGCATCTGGTATTTCAATCATCAGTCGGGCAAAGCGGCCGGTGGGCAGGATGGCAAAGGGGGCAAGGGCGGACAGGGGCCGACCACGGTGAGCGTGGTCGCGCCGCTGCGCCAGGACGTGCCGATGCTGCTGCAAGCCAATGGCAGCGTGACGCCCATCAGCAGCGTCGACCTGCATCCACAGACGACCAGTACGATCACCAAGGTGCACATCCGCGAAGGCCAGTTCGTCAAGCAGGGCGAACTGATGTTTACGCTGGACGCGCGCAGCGAACATGCGAATGTCGACAAGGCGCAGGCGCAAGTATTGCGTGACCGCGCCTCGGTGCTGGACCTCGAACGCCAGCTCAAGCGCAGCCAGGATTTGCTGAGCAAGAACTTCATCGCCCAGGGCGCCGTGGATACCCTGCAAAGCCAGCTCGACGCGGCACGCGCCTTGCTGGCCGCCGACCAGGCCGCCTTGCGCGCCGCCCAGGTCGATTCCAGCTACACCGTCCTGCGCGCGCCGCAGGGGGGCCGCGTGGGCGCCATCAATGTGTACGCGGGCAGCCTGGTGCAGCCGACTACTTCGCTCACCAGCATCACCCAGCTCGACCCGATCGATGTGGTCTTCACCTTGCCGGAAAGCAGTCTGTCGGGCTTGCTGGCGGCGCAGAAGGCGGGCGAGGTGGCGGTCAAGGCGCTGCTGGCCGATGCGGGCGGCAAGCAGCTGGAAGGTAAACTGAGTTTCATCGACAATGCCGTCGATCCCGCTACGGGCGTGATCAAGGTCAAGGCCCGTTTCAACAATGGCGCTACCGACCTGTGGCCTGGCCAGTATGTGAATACGCAGCTGACGGTGCGCACGCTCAAGGATGCGCTGGTCATCCCGCAAAACGCCATCATCACCAATACCACGGGCATCTTCGTGTATTCGATGGAAGCCGATAATACGGCCAAGGTGCGCAAGATTGCCCGCGTGTATGCGTTCGGCCCGAATGCCGTCGTCACCGGATTGACCGGCGACGAAAAAGTCATCGTCGACGGCAAGCAGAACCTGCGTCCTGGCGGCAAGGTGCGCCTGGCGGAAAAACACAAGGCCGCCGATGGCGCTGCCGCACCGCAGGGCAAGCCAGCATGAACCTGTCCGAACTGAGCATCCGCCGCCCCGTCATGGTGGTGCTGCTGTCCCTCTCCATTATCCTGGCCGGCGTGCTGGCGTATGGCCACATTCCCGTGGCGGCCTTGCCGAGCTATAACACGCCCGTCATCAACGTCAGCGCCGACCTGGCCGGCGCCAGCCCCGAGACCATGGCGTCTTCCGTGGCCTTGCCGCTGGAAAAGCAGTTTTCCACGATTGCCGGCCTGAGCCTGATCACCTCGACGAGTACCCTGGGCAATACCTCGCTGACCCTGGAGTTTGACGCCAGCATCAATGTCAACGAGGCTGCCGTCGATGTGCAGGCGGCCCTGCTGCGCGCGCAGCGCCAGTTGCCGACGGAAATGACGGACTTGCCGTCCTACCGCAAAGTCAATCCGGCCGATGCGCCGGTGCTGTTCATCCAGATGACGTCGCCATCGCTGAACTTGTCGGATCTGAATGATTATGCGGAAAACCTGATTGCGCCCAGCCTGTCGACCTTGCCTGGCGTGGCCCAGGTCAGCGTGAATGGCCAGAAACGCTTCGCCGTGCGCGTGCGTGCCCGTGCCGACCTGATGAATGCGCGCAACCTGACGATGGACGAGCTGGCCGCCGCACTGCGCGCTTCGAACACGAATTCGCCGCTGGGCATCCTCGACGGCCCCAGCCAGACGCTGACCATCCAGGGCAACCCGCAGATGATGAAGGCGGCCGATTTTGCCGAACTCATCGTCGCCACGCGCAATGGCCAGCCCGTGCGGCTCAAGGAAGTGGCCGAAGTGGAAGACAGTTTCCAGTCAACCAAGACGGCCGGCAGTTTCAATGGCGAGCGCTCGATCACCTTGCTGGTGCAGCGCCAACCGGATGCGAACACGGTGCAAGTGGTCGATGCCGTGCGCAAACTCTTGCCGGGTTTCAAGGCGCAATTGCCCGCTTCCATTCAGATCAGCCTGGTCAATGACCGTTCCGTCTCGATCCGCGAAGCGATCCACGACGTCAATCTGACCCTGGCCCTGACGGTGATCCTGGTAGTGCTGGTGATCTTTTTGTTCCTGCACCGCGCGGCCGCCACTTTCATTCCCGCCGTCACCATGCCGATTTCCCTGCTCGGTGCGCTGGCCCTGCTGTACTGGCTTGGCTACAGCCTCGACAATATCTCCCTGCTGGGTATCACCCTGGCCGTGGGCCTGGTAGTCGACGATGCCATCGTGGTGCTGGAAAACATCGTGCGCCATATCGAGATGGGCAAGAAACCGATCCAGGCGGCTCTCGTGGGCGCCAAGGAAATGGGGTTCACCATCATTTCCATTTCCGTCTCGCTGGTGGCCGTGTTCATCCCCATCTTCTTCATGCCGGGCGTGATCGGCTTGCTGTTCCACGAGTTTGCCGTCGTCGTCTCGCTGTCCATCCTCGTCTCGGCCATCGTGTCGCTGACCCTGGTGCCGATGCTGGCCAGCCGCTTCCTGCCGGCCGACTCGCGCGAACACAACGACAGCGACCCCACGCATGGCGAAAAGTCCTTCATCGGCCGTCACTTCGAGGCGGGGTTCACGAAGTTGCGCAATGGCTATGTGCATCTGCTCGACAAGGCCCTGGCGCACCGCAACGTGGTGCTGTTTGTTGCCGTGTGCACCTTTGCGCTGACAGTGCTGCTGTACGCGACCATTCCGAAGGGTTTCTTTCCCGAGGAAGACCTGGGCCAGATCCAGGTGAATACGGAAGCGTCGGAGGATATTTCTTCTGCGGCATTGCAGGACTTGCAATCGCGCGTGGCGGCCGTGCTCAAGGCGGACCCCAGCGTGCAGGATGTGACCTCGTTCGTCGGTGGCGGCAACACGGGCCGCATGTTCATGGTGCTGAAACCGCGCAGCGAACGGCCGAAAATGCCCGTGGTGCTGGAAAACCTGCGCCGCGCGACGAGTACCGTGCCCGGCATGGCCGTGTATTTCCGTCCCGTGCAAAACTTGCAGCTGGGTGGACGCCAGAGCAAGAGCCGCTACCAGTACACCTTGCAAAGCGTCAGTCCCGATGCCTTGAATGACTGGGCGGAAAAGTTTATTGCTGGCATGCGCGCCGATCCCGCGTTCCGCGACGTCACCAGCGATTCACAGATCAAGGGCTTGCAGGCGTCCCTGCGGATCGACCGCGACAAGGCCAGTCTGCTGGGCGTGCAAATGTCCGATATCCGCACGGCCCTGTACAGCGCCTTTGGCGAGCGGCAAGTGTCGACCATCTATTCGTCGGCAGCGAGCTATTACGTGATCCTGGAAGCGGCCACGGCGGATCGCCAGTATGACGATGCGCTCACGCGCGTGTCCGTGCGCAGCAAGTCGGGCGAACTGGTGAAACTGTCGAGTATTGCCTACGTGGAGCGCACGATCGGACCCACGTCCGTGAATCACCAGGGACAGTTGCAGGCCGTGACCATCGCCTTCAACCTGGCGCCGGACGTGCCGCTGGGTGTCGCCACGGGCAAGATCGACGTGATGGGCAAGGACATGAGCTTGCCGGCCTCCATCATCACGCGCTACGGCGGCGACGCGGCCGTGTTCCAGGATTCGCAGTCCAGCCAGATCATCCTCATCATCGCCGCGCTGGCCGTGATCTATGTGCTGCTCGGCGTGCTGTATGAAAGCTATATCCACCCGCTGACCATCCTGGCTGGCTTGCCGTCGGCGGCCGTGGGGGCGCTGTTGACCTTGCGCCTGTTCGGCATGGACCTGACGATGATCGCCATCATCGGTATCTTGATGCTGATCGGTATCGTCAAGAAAAACGCCATCATGATGATCGACTTTGCCTTGCATGCGCAGCGCAATGAGGGCATGAGCCCGCCTGAAGCCATCCGCCAGGCCTGCATCCTGCGTTTCCGCCCCATCATGATGACATCGGCGGCGGCCCTGATGGGTGCCTTGCCCATCGCCCTGGGCCTGGGCGCCGGCGCCGAGCTGCGCCAGCCGCTGGGTCTGGCCGTGGTCGGCGGGTTGCTGTTTTCGCAAGTGATTACCCTGTTCATCACCCCCGTCATCTATTTGTTCCTGGATAAGTACAGCGGCACGGGGCCGGTGACGGACGAGCAACTGGTGGCACTCGACAACAAGGCTTGAGCGCTTGCGTTGCCCTTTGATCCGTTGACCCGTGACCGGCGCCCCATTCCTGCGTGAATGGGGCGCCGGTTTTGTATGGGCAGTGATACATACGGTAACAACCATCAAGGGACGGCTCGGGTACTCTGGTGGCGCTGCAAGGAATGTCGCTATCCTGTACGCTTCGGGTTGGAAAGGCCGAGGAAGTGTTCCCAAAAGCAAGGGACTCTGGCACTATGGCTGGCCTGTAATGTTATTTCTTCGCTACACAGAAAGCACGATTCATTTTGCATGACACGACCCATTTGTTGGCTGCCGATTCCGATGTTTGCCCCACCTGCGGGCAAGTGATCCAGCCACTGCCGGCCTACGGGTCCAGGACCAGCACCACGCGCAAGGTTGCGCTCGGCGTGTCCGTCTTGCTGCATGTGCTGCTGGCGGCGTATGTCCTGTTGCGCAGCGACAAGATCGAAAAGATCCCGCCGCCGAAGAAGGAAAGCGCGATGGTCTACATCGCACCCCTGAAGGACAAGCCGCAACCGAAGCCGCAGCCGAAACCCACGCCCAAGCCGAAGGACACGAAAGTGGCCAAGGTGAAACCGCCACCGGCGCCGAGCAAGCGCGTGGTGAGCAAGGACGTGCCGCGCGACAAGCCAAAACTGGAAACCTTCACGCCGCCGCTGGTATCGAAAGTGCCGTTGCCGCCGCCGCCGGCCGAAGACATGAGTTCGATGATCGAGCAGCGCCGCAAGCAGCGTGAGGCGCAGAATCCCACGCCGCCTGCCGAGGAAAGCGAGAACGACCGTGCCATGCGCGTGGCCAAGGCGAATATCGCCGGTGCCCAGGGGCGCAATTCGGGCAGCGACCGCGAGGATTCGGGTGGCGTGTTTTCCATCGTCAACCAGACTTCGTTCAGTGCCGAAGTCAAGTTCAAGGGCTGGAATGGCAACTTCAAGCGCAATTGGCTGAAGCAGGAAAAAGTGGAACTGGGCAATGAACCCGATATCGAATCGGCCATCATCAAGAAGATGATCCAGTTGATCCGTGCCGAAAAACCGGGCGACTTCGTCTGGGAGTCGCGGCGCCTGGGGCGTAACGTCAACCTCAGCGCCCGCGTGGAAGACACGGCCGAGCTGACTGCCTTCCTGCGCCAGGAATTCTTTTCCGAGAAGAGGCCAGGGCCGGGACGGCGTTAAACGCTCAGCGCAATAAAAAAGGCTGCACCGTGTGAACGGGCAGCCTTTTTTTACGTAGCGTTGATCTCGATCAAGCCGGTTTGTCCGACTCCGGCTCGACGTCGTCTTCCATGTCGATCAGTTCGACCATCTGGGCCGCGCCATCTTCGCTGATGCCGGCCAGTTCCATGATTTTGTCATTGGCTTCGTCGATGCCAACGCGCTTCAATGCGGAAAACAGCTGCACGGTGAACGGGAAGCCGATGCCGTCTTCATCCACATAGCTGTCGAGCTTGGCTTTCGCCTGGCGCAAGGCATTCACCGATTCATTGCGGTTCAGCTTATCGACTTTGGTCAGGATGCAGTGAATTGGTTTACCCGTCGGGGCGAACCATTCCAGCATCTGGACGTCCAGGTCGGTGAACGGACGGCGCGAATCCATGATCAGGACCAGGCCCGCCAATTGCTCGCGGCGCTGCACGTAGTCGCCCAGCAGGCGCTGCCAGTGCAGTTTGGCCGAGCCCGAAACTTCCGCGTAGCCATAGCCGGGCAAGTCGACCAGCAGGCATTCGATCTCTTCGACGATGGTCGCATCCTTGCGGTGCTGCGCCACATGGGCGCCGCCGATGGAGAAGTAGTTGATGTGCTGGGTACGGCCAGGTGTCTTGGAGGCGAACGCCAAGCCTTTCTGATTACACAAGATGTTGATGGCGGTCGATTTACCGGCATTGGAGCGGCCGGCAAAAGCGATTTCCGGCACCGTGGTATCGGGCAGGTCACGCAATTGGTTGACGGTCGTAAAGAAGCGGGCTTGCCAGAGTTTTGACATGGGAGTAGTAAAGCAACAAAATGGAGCGATAAGGGAGCGATAACGCCAAGAAGCTATTGTACAATAAGGGATTGTTAATTGTTGCCGGCGTAGCAGCGATGCGGCTTGCGGCCCTGAAAATAAATCAAAAATCTCAGGAGCGCGGCAATGTCCACCACTAATTTCTCACTGTCTCAGGGTGCCTGAATGAATCGTGCGTTTTCACCGTTTATCAAATCCATGCTGCTCGCTTTGCTGGCTGTATCGGCAACTGCTTCCGCGGTCGAAGCACCGAAACCGGCCGTCAAGGCCGATGCCGCCAAGGGCGCTACCCTGTACGCCGATGGCGATGCGGCGCGCGGCTTGCCTGCCTGCGTGTCCTGCCATGGTGCGGCCGGCAACTCGACCATCACGGTCAACCCGAAGCTGGCCGGCCAGCACGAAAGCTATATCTACAAGCAACTGGTCGATTTCACCACGCCGGAGCGCAACCAGCCCGTCATGACGACGTACGCGAAGATGCTCAGCGACGCCGACAAGAAGAATATCGCCGCCTACCTGGGCGCGCAGCTGTCCAAGCCGGGCGCCGCGAAAAACAAGGATACGATCGACCTGGGCAAGAAAATCTACCGTGGTGGCATTGCTTCCAAGCAAGTTGCTGCCTGCGCCAGCTGTCATGGCGCGACGGGCAATGGCATGCCCGTCCAGTATCCGCGCATCGCCGGCCAGCACCAGGACTACACGGTGGCCCAGCTGACGATGTTCCGCAGCACCAAGGCTGATGCCCGCAAGAACAGCGCGCAAATGCACACCATCGCCGCCCGCATGTCGGATGACGAGATTGCTGCCGTGGCCGATTACATCGCCGGCCTGAAGTAAGTTTTCATAGTGGCAAGAGATTGCCTGGCGTACCATCGCGCATGAACCAGGGCGGCCGTCTCAACAGGCTGCCCTTTTTTATGGCAGGGGCCAAAACTGGAGTATGCTGCCGCCTTGCGTGGAGAAACTATCTGCTCCATGCCACATTTTCTTGAAGATTGCATATCCCGTATGAGTATCCACGTATGAGCACAGGCACGACCGGAATCGAGTTAAAGACCCAACGCCGCAGCCTGGCTGAATTCGTCGAGCTGGTCTCGTCGATGCGCTTTGCCATCAGCCTGCTGACACTGATCGCCGTCGCCTCCATCATCGGCACCGTGCTCAAGCAGAACGAGCCCATGCCCAATTATGTGAACCAGTTCGGTCCGTTCTGGTTCGCCGTCTTCGACAAGCTGAGCCTGTATTCCGTGTATTCGGCCTGGTGGTTCCTGGTGATCATGGGCTTCCTCGTCGCCTCGACCTCGCTGTGCATCGTGCGCAATGCGCCGAAGATGCTCAAGGATATGCGCAGCTGGCGCGACAATGTGCGCGAGCAATCGTTGCGCAATTTCCATCACAAGATGGAATGGCAGGTGCCGCTGCCGCGCGCCGTGCTGGCACAGCAGATGGTGATGCGCCTGAAAGACAGCGGCTATGCGGCCAAGGTGGTCGAGAAGGACAACGCCACCCTGGTGGCGGCCAAGCGCGGCGCGGCCAATAAATGGGGCTATATCTTTGCCCACGGCGCCATCGTCATCATCTGCGTGGGCGGCTTGCTCGACTCGGAAATGCCGATCCGCGTACAGCAATGGTTTTTTGGCAAGACGCCATTTTCCGGCAGCGGCGTGATTGCCGACATTCCCGCCCAGCACCGTTTGAGTCTGTCAAATCCTACTTTCCGTGGCAATACCATGATCCCGGAAGGCTCGTCGAGCAACACGGCCATCATTCCCCAGGCCGATGGCGTGCTGATCCAGGATCTGCCGATCACCATCCTGCTGAAAAAATTCCACATCGATTTCTACAGCACCGGCATGCCGAAGCTGTTTGCCAGCGATGTCGTCATCACCGACCATGTCACGGGAGAAAGTTTTCCTGCCACCATCAAAGTCAACCAGCCGCTGTTGTACAAGGGCCTGGCCCTGTACCAGTCCAGCTTTGAGGATGGCGGCAGCAAGCTCAAGTTGACGGGTTTTCCCATGACGGGCAAGACGACGAAACGCTTCGATATCGGCGGCGAAGTAGGCGGCAGTACGCCGCTCGAGCGCAGCGATGGCAATTCCTACACGGTGGAATGGTCGGGTTTCCGTCCCTTCAACGTGGAAAACCTCAGCGCCGGCCAGGATGTGCGCGCCGTCAGCAAGGCGGAAAGTTTCAACGATAAATTTGCCGTCGGCCTGGACAAGCGCCTCGGTTCGGCCGCGAAAAATGCGAACAACAAGGATCTCAAGAATGTGGGCCCCTCGGTGCAATACAAATTGCGCGACAAGACGGGCCAGGCGCGCGAGTACCAGAACTACATGCAGCCTGTCACAGTGGATGGCACGACGGTGTTCCTGGCCGGCATGCGCGTCAACCCCAGCGACCCGTTCAGCTATCTGCGCATTCCCGTCGATGACAATTACAGCGTGACGGAATGGATGCGTTTGCGTGCCGCGCTGCAAGATCCGGCGCTGCGCCAGCAAGCTGCCGCGCGCTATGCGGCGCGCGCCATGCCGCAGGCGAACGCGGAAGCCCTGCGCGGCCAGTTGCAGGAATCGGCGGCGAAAAGCCTGGGCATCTTTGCCGGCAATGGGCAAGAGGGTGGTTTCCTCGCCATTTCACGTTTCCTGGAGAAAGTGCCTGCGGCCGAGCAAGAAAAAGCGGCCGATATCTTCATGAAAATCCTGAATGGCAGCCTGTGGGACTTATGGCAGGCGGCGCGCGCCCAGGATGGCTTGAAAGCCATCGAGGCCGATGACAAGCACGGCCGCTTCCTGCAACTGGCCACGAATGCGCTGTCCGACAGCTTCTTCTATGGCGCGCCCGTGTATCTGCAGCTCGACGAGTTCACGGAGATCAAGGCGTCCGTGCTGCAGGTGACGCGTTCGCCGGGCAAGAGCGTGGTGTACCTCGGTTGCCTGTTCCTCGTGATCGGCGTGTTTTCCATGTTTTATATCCGCGAGCGCCGCCTGTGGGTGTGGATCAAGGATGGCGAAGGCGGCAGCGAAGCCTTGATGGCCATGAGCACGCAACGCAAGACGCTGGATTTTGAAAAAGAATTTGAGACTTTGAAGGCAAAGCTGCCGCAATCGGCGTAAGCTGCGCTGAGTTGGATTGGCTGAGTTTCGGGACGCTTGCGCGTCTCCGGGAATGGAGAAAATGATGGAATTGGCAAACAAGCAAATATATACGCAGGAACCAGGATTTTTCAAGCGCCTGAGCCTGATCGATTGGCTGTATGGCGCCGGCTTGCTGGCCGCCTCCCTGTTCGGCCTGATGCGCTTTGGCGCCTTCATGGATATCTATGAAAAGGCCATCCTGCTGGCTGCGGCGCCCACGTTTGCGTGGCTGGGCTGGTACTGGAAGCCCGTGCGCTGGCTGATCCCCGTGGCGGCCGTGCTGTCGCTGTTCGCCATCGAGCTGTACGCGGGCCATCTGGAGATGGCGAACCAGAAATTCTTCCTCAAATACATCTTGTCGAGCCAGTCCGCCATTCTGTGGATGGGCACGCTTTTCGTGCTGTCGACCCTGTTCTACTGGATCGGCCTGGTGGCGCGCTCGGAATTCGGCTCGTCCGTCGGCTCCCTGCTGTGCTGGGCCGGCGTGGTGCTGGGCCTGACGGGCATGCTGGTGCGCTGGTACGAGTCTTATCTGATCGGCGCCGACGTGGGCCATATTCCCGTCTCGAACCTGTATGAAGTGTTCATCCTGTTTTCCTTGATCACGGCCATGTTCTACCTGTATTACGAGCAGCATTATGCGACGCGCCAGCTGGGCGCCTTCGTCATGCTGGTCATTTCGGCAGCCGTGGTGTTCCTGATGTGGTACACGGTCACGCGCGACGCGGCCGAAATCCAGCCGCTGGTGCCGGCCCTGCAAAGCTGGTGGATGAAGATCCACGTGCCGGCCAACTTCATCGGCTACGGCACGTTCGCCCTGTCGGCCATGGTGGCCGCGGCCTACCTGCTCAAGTCGAGCGGCTACCTGGTCGACCGTCTGCCGTCGCTGGAAGTGCTCGACGACGTCATGTACAAGGCCATTTCCGTGGGCTTTGCTTTCTTCACGGTAGCGACCATCCTGGGCGCCCTGTGGGCGGCCGAAGCGTGGGGCGGCTACTGGTCGTGGGATCCAAAAGAAACGTGGGCGCTGATCGTCTGGCTCAACTATGCAGCCTGGCTGCACATGCGATTGATGACGGGCTTGCGCGGCCGCGTCGCCGCCTGGTGGGCGCTGGTGGGCTTGCTGGTGACGACGTTTGCCTTCCTGGGCGTGAATATGTTCCTTTCAGGCCTGCATTCCTACGGCAAGTTGTAATTGATTTTTGCATGACAGAAGCGTCATGAACGGCCCGGAAAAACTGGTGTAAGGTATATCCAATCACCTTTTTCCGGAGCCGCCATGTTGATCAAGCGCAGTCCCAACGGCATTGAATTGCCGTATTCTTCCGAAATCACGCCGCGCGCCGTGTTTGAATCGCGCCGCAGCTTCATCAAGCAAGTGGCACTGGGCTCCGTGTCCAGCGCGGCCCTGCTGGAAATGGCCAGCCGCGAAGCGTTCGCGCAAGGCACCAATCCGAAGCTGGCTGCCAAGCTCAATCCCGCCTATTCGGCGCTGGAAAAGCAGACGGCCTATAAAGACGCCACCAGCTACAACAATTTCTACGAATTCGGTACGGACAAGAGCGACCCCGCGCAAAACGCGGGCACCTTGCGCACGCGGCCGTGGACGGTCAGCATCGAAGGCGAGGTCAAGAAGCCCATGACCCTCGATCTCGATGCGCTGTTAAAACTGGCGCCGCTGGAAGAGCGCGTCTACCGGCTGCGCTGTGTGGAAGGCTGGTCGATGGTCATCCCGTGGGTCGGCTATTCCTTCTCGGAAATCATCAAGAAGGTCGAACCGACGGGCAATGCCAAGTACGTGGAATTCATCACCCTGGCCGACAAGAAGCAGATGCCGGGCGTGGGTAGCCGCGTGCTGCAGTGGCCGTATACGGAAGGCTTGCGCATCGATGAAGCGAACCATCCGCTGGCGCTGCTGACCCTGGGCATGTATGGCGAAACCTTGCCGAACCAGAATGGCGCGCCCGTGCGCATGGTCTTGCCGTGGAAATATGGTTTCAAGTCAGCCAAATCCATCGTCAAGATCCGTTTCGTCAAGGAACAGCCGCGCACGTCGTGGAACCTGTCGGCGCCGTCGGAATACGGTTTTTACTCGAACGTGAACCCGAACGTCGATCATCCGCGCTGGTCGCAAGCGTCCGAGCGGCGCATCGGCGAAGACGGCTTTCTCACGCGCAAGCGCAAGACCCTGATGTTCAATGGCTACAACGATGTCGCTTCCTTGTACGCGGGCATGGATCTGAAGAAGTTTTTTTAAGGAACGACCATGGCCCTCAACCCCACGTCGAGACAATTGTCGCTATTCAAAAGCCTGGTTTTTCTGCTGGCGCTGCTGCCGTTTGCGCGCATGGTCTGGCTGACGTACACGGGGCAACTGGTGGAGCCGCTGGAATTCATCACGCGCGGCACGGGCGACTGGACCCTGTATTTCCTGTGCATCAGCCTGGCTGTCACGCCCTTGCGGCGCTTCACGCAATGGAACTGGCTGATCAAGCTGCGCCGCATGCTGGGCCTGTTCGCGTTTTTCTACGCGGCGCTGCACTTCACCACTTTTTTATGGTTCGATCACTTTTTTGATGTGCAGGAAATGTGGAAGGATGTGCTCAAGCGGCCGTTCATCACGGTGGGTTTCATCGCCTTCGTCTTGCTCATTCCGCTGGCCGTGACGAGCACGAACAGCATGGTCAAGCGCCTCGGTGGCAAGCGCTGGCAGTGGCTGCACCGGCTGATCTACATCATCGCGCCGCTGGGCATCCTGCATTTCTGGTGGATGAAGGCGGGCAAGCATAATTTCGCGCAACCGATCCTGTTCGGCAGTATCGTCGCGCTACTGCTGCTAATACGCGTGGCTTTTGCCTGGAACAAGCGAGAGAAGAGCGCCAGGGCGGCCAAGGCAGCCACCCCGGTGCGCTCCGTTTAGGTGACGGGCACGATGACCGGTGGCGGCGGCACGGGGGCCGGTTCGACCGGGCCCTTGGCTGGCGCACCTTTGGCCGCTGGCGGCTTGGGCAGGTACAGGGGGCCGGGCTGGCCACAGCCGGCCAGGACGCTGGAAACCACAATGGCGGTGCCGATATAAAACGCTGAGGATGACTTCACGATTAGAATCACGGTTTGATTAAGATCTTTGGAGTGTAGCATGAGCGAATCGGAATTCCTGGCCCTGGCCGAAGCCACCCTGACCCAGATCGCCACGGCGCTGGACCGGCTGAACGATGAAGACGTGCTCGACGTCGAATGCAGCCGCAGCGGCAATGTGCTGGAAATCGAATTCATCGACAACGGCACAAAAATCATCGTCAACAGCCAGGCCCCCATGCGCGAAATGTGGGTGGCCGCCCGTTCCGGCGGTTTTCATTACAAGCGCGTGGGCGATGAATGGATCAACACGCGCGACGGCTCGGAACTGTTTGCCGCCTTGTCCAGCATGGCCAGCGAGCAGGCGGGCGCGCCCGTCGTGCTGAAGTAATTGTTTTAGCCGCACGCAATAAAAAAAGGGCAGCCTGCATGGGCTGCCCTTTTTGCTTGCGTAATCCGACAACATCTGGCGCCGGCGTGGTGTCGGGTTACGGCCTGCGGCCTAACCCGACCTACTCCATGCGCTGCCGTCAGAACAACTCGTTCTTCACGGCTTCTTTCGCTTTTTCTTCCTCCGGCGTGCCGCGCGCCGCGCCTTCCAGGCTGCCTACGCCCGTGCCCGGCGGATTTTCCGCATAGTAATACTCGTCGCCCACGCGTATCAGGCCTTCCGGCACGGCGCGTTCCTCGACGGGAATGCTTTTCAATGCCTTCGCCATGTAGTTGATCCAGATTGGCAAGGCCAGGCCGCCGCCCGTTTCCCGGTTGCCCAGGTTGCGCGGCTGGTCGTAGCCGATCCAGGCGATGCCCACCAGCTTGGCCTGGTAACCGGCGAACCAGGCGTCGATGGAATCGTTGGTGGTGCCTGTTTTGCCGGCCAGGTCAGGGCGCTTCAAGGCCATGGCCTTGTTCGCCGTGCCGAAGCGCACGACGTCGTTGAGCATGCTGTTCATCATGAAGGCATTGCGCTCGTCGATGACGCGGTTGGCTTCCTCGCCCGCCAGGTCCGGCTTGGCTTGCGACAGGATATTGCCATCGCTATCGGTCACCTTGGCGATCAGGTACGGGTTGATCTTGTAGCCGCCGTTGGCGAAGACGGCGTAGGCGCCCGCCATCTGCAGCGGTGTCACGTTACCGGCGCCCAGGGCCAGGGTCAGGTACGGCGGGTTCTTGTCCGCATCAAAGCCGAAACGCGTCGCGTATTCCTGGCCATACTTGGCGCCGATCTTGTGCAGGATGCGGATGGAAATCATGTTCTTCGATTTCATCAAGCCCTTGCGCATGGTCATCGGGCCATCGTATTTGCTGTCGTAGTTTTTCGGTTCCCACGCCTGGCCGCCCGTCTGGCCCGCATCGAACGAGATCGGCGCATCGTTGATGATGGTGGCCGGCGACAGGCCCCGTTCCAGCGAAGCGGAATAGATGAAGGGCTTGAAGGCGGAACCGGGCTGGCGCCACGCCTGCGTGACGTGGTTGAACTTGTTGCGGTTGTAATCGAAGCCGCCCACCATGGCGCGAATGGCGCCGTCGGTGGTGCTGGCCGACACGAACGCCGATTGCACTTCCGGCATCTGCGTCAGGACCCAGGCGTTGCCTTCTTGCATGACGCGGATCACGGCGCCGCGCTTGATGCGCCGGTTCGGCGCCGCTTTTTCCGACAGCCAGGCCGCGCCGAAGGTCAGGCCGGGGCCGGTAATGGTGATTTCCTCGCCGGCCGACGTGACTGCCTGCAACGATTTGGGTGATGCCTGCAGCACCATGGCGGCGATGATGTCGTCGCTGTCCGGGTGGTCGGCCAGCTCCGTCTCGATGGCGTCGTCCGCTTCGGCCTTGGTTTTCGGAATCTCGATGTAGGCTTCCGGGCCGCGGTAGCCGTGGCGTTTCTCGTAATCCATCACGCCCTTGCGCAAGGCGATATAGGCGGCGTCCTGGTCGGCCTTGGTGATGGTGGTGTAGACGTTCAGGCCGCGCGTATAGGTGTCTTCCTTGAATTGTTCGTAGACCAGCTGGCGCGCCATTTCCGACACGTATTCCGCGTGCACGCCGAAGGCGCTGCTGTCGGTCTTTACTTTCAGCTCTTCATTTTTCGCTTCTTCGAACTGCGCCGGGGTGATGTAGCCCAGCTGCGCCATGCGCTGCAGAATGTATTGCTGGCGCATGCGCGCGCGTTTCGGATTGACGACGGGGTTGTAGGCCGACGGCGCCTTCGGCAAGCCTGCCAGCATGGCCGCTTCGGCCACGGTCAGGTCCTGGATATTCTTGCCGAAATAGATTTGCGCGGCCGAGGCGAAGCCGTAGGCGCGCTGACCCAGATAAATCTGGTTCATATACACTTCGAGGATCTGGTCCTTGCTGAGGTTTTTCTCGATTTTCCATGCCAGCAAGACTTCATAGGCCTTGCGTTTCAAGGTCTGTTCGCTGGACAGAAAGAAATTGCGCGCCACCTGTTGCGTGATGGTCGATGCGCCTTGCTTGGCGCCGCCCGTCAGGTTGTGCAGGGCCGCACGCGTGATGCCCAGGTAATCGACGCCGCCATGTTCATAGAAACGGTCATCTTCGATGGCCAGCACGGCTTTCTTCATGACATCGGGAATATCCTTGATGTGCACCATGTTGCGTCGCTCTTCGCCGAACTCGCCGATCAGCACACTGTCGGACGTGAACACGCGCAGCGGCATCTTTGGCTTGTAATCGGTCAAGGTATCGAGCGCCGGCAGGTTCGGATAGGCCATGGCCAGGCCAAAGACCACCAGCAAGACGCCGACGATGCCCAGGCCCAGCAGCGATACCAGGGCCATCAGCAGGAAACGTTTGGGTTTGCTGCCCTTGGTGGGCGGCTTCGAGCCAGCGGAGCCAGCGGAGTTTGAAGATGTCATGCGTCGTATGTCTTTCGGTTAATTATGCCGGCCAATTATAAGCGAGCTTGCCGGGGTGGCAGCGCGCCGTGGCGCTTGCCGGGGGAGTGTTGAAACTTGTCGATACTCTATATAAGCGTGTATTGGCCCGCTGGCAACCAGGATTTGGTAACAGTTTTTCTGCGCCAGATCACAGCCAGGCCAGATAGACGCCGCGCGCCGCAGACACCGGCGTGAAATCCGTTTACAAGCGCGCGCTGCCAGGACTAGGCTTGCCGAAGGCAGCAACCCCTCCCACGCTGACGTTTCTCTATGAAAAACATGTCTATCCGCAGTTTTCTTGGCATCGGCTTGCTGGGCGTCGACATGGCGGACGATGGCGTGCGCGTGGTCGAGTTGAGGCGCCGGCGAGGGAAATTGTCGTGCCGGCATTGCGGCAGCGCCGCGCTGGCGGCAGGAGTGATGCTGGAAGGTCATGTCGAAGATCCGCAGGGCCTGGCCAGCGCCGTGCGCCTGGCATGCCGCAACAGTGGCAGCGGCTGCACCCGCGTGGCGCTGGCCATGCCGGCCACGGCCTTGATCACGCATGTGATACGCCTGCCCGCCGGCTTGCCGGAGGAACAGCTGGAAATCCTGGTGGAGCTGGAGGCGGCCCAATACATGCCGTTTGCACTGGAAGACGCCAGCCTGGATTTTTTCATTCTTGGCCCCGCGCCGCCGCTTGCGGGCCAGACGGACACGGAGATCGACGTGCTGCTGGTGGCGGCGCGGCGCGCCAGCGTGCAGCGCCGCCTCGATGCGGCCATGGCGGCCGGCTTGACGCCCATCGTCATGGATAGCGAGGCGCTGGCCCTGCAGGCGGCACTCGCGCAGGGTGGCTGGCAAGCCTTGCCGGACGGCGGCCTCAGTTATCAGCTGGCCTGGGGCCTGGCCATGCACCGGTACGCGCGATGACGGCCGTGGCGCAAGTGCCAGGCATCAACTTGTTGCCGCATCGGCAGGCGGCACGGCGCCGGCGCAGTCAGCTGCTGCTGTGGCAACTGGCCGGTGGGGCGATGCTGGGATTGCTGTTGGCCCTGGCGGCAGGCGCCTGGCTGCAACACCAGCTCGACGCGCGACTGCGTCGCCAGGAGGACTGGCGCCATGCCATGCAGCAGGTGAATGCCGTCCTCGTCTCCGGCAAGCGGGTGCAGGGCGAGACGGCGGCGCTGCTGCTGCGCCAGCAGGCCATTGCCAAATTACAAGCGCAACGCCATGCCTGGGTGCGCATGCTGGACGCGCTGGCGCGGGCGATGCCGGCCGGTGTGGCCTTGCACAGTGTGCGCCAGGAAACGGCGCTGGTGCGCCTGCAGGGGCAGGCTGCGTCGCAGGACAAGGTCGCGGCACTGCTGCTGGCGCTGGAGCAGGCCGCCCCCTGGTCCCGGCCGGAAGTGATTGAAGTGCGCGGCGCGTCAGAGGGCGCCGTGGAATGGACGATACGGCTGGCGTTGGCACCCGCTGGGCAATCTTAGTCGTGGAGGTTGATCATGCTGAGCTTGAAGACCGCGTCGCTGTGGCCGCTACCCGTGCGCCTCGCTTGCGCCACCCTGGCCGGTACGCTGGTAGCCGCGCTGCTGCACGCCGCGTGGCTGGATGGACTGGTGGCCGCCGTGCAGGCGGCGCAAGACGAGGAGGGCCGCTTGCGCGCCGGGTATCTGGCGGCGCAGGCCAGGGCGAGCCAGTTGCCGCAGTGGCGTGCGCAGCGGCGCCAGGCTGGCGCCGAGCTGGCCCAGCTGGAACAGCAATTGCCCGACCCGCAGGCGATGGCGCTGTTGTTGACGGACATTAACGCCGCAGGCCAGTCGCGCGGCCTGCAAGTTTCGCTGTTCAAACCGGGCGCGGCCCGGCCGCAAACGCCGTATGTCGCCTTGCCGATCGCCATACAGTTGCGCGGTGGCTATCACGCCATGGGCGCGTTGCTGGCGGACCTGGCGCGCCTGCCGCGCATCGTCACGGTGCATGAGCTGGCCTTGACCCTGGGCAAGGATCGCTTGCTGACCCTCGATGCCGTGCTGCACGCGTATCGCTTGCCCGAAGCGGGGGAGCTGGCGGCGCAAGCGGCATTGCCTCCAAAGACCGGCGCGCCAGCATGGCGCCCGCTTGCCGCTGTCGCGCCGCAGGCGTACGCGGCCGCTGCCCTGGCCGACCCTTTTGGCGCCTTGCCAGCGGCAAGCGCGCCAGGGCAGCATGGCAGCGTGGCCGGACCCGACCCGCGCCGTGTGCGCGAGCCGCTGGAAAGCGTCGCCTTGCCGGCCATCAGCATGGTGGGCAGCGTGCAACAGGAAGGGCGCCTGAGCGCGCTGCTGCTGGCGGGCCAGCGCGTGTACCGGGTGGCAGTGGGCCAGTATCTGGGGCCAGACCACGGCCGGGTCACGCAGATGAGCGAACAGGCGCTGCAGTACAAAGAGTTGCTGCCGGACGCGGGCGGCGGGTGGCGCGAACGGCATGGCAGCCTGTCCCTGCAAAAGCCGGGTGACGCCAGGACCAGTGTGCCGGAGGCCACACCATGAAGCCGTCTGTGTGGATGTGTTTCATGTGTTGGCTATTGCTGCATGGCGCCGCCCTGGCCGGGGACGAGGCGGTGGTGCAGGTGACGGCGCCGCGCCTGTATGCGGGCGAAAAAATCTCCGTCGATTTCCAGAACGTGGGCGTGCGCGCGGCCCTGCACATCCTGGCCGACGCATCTGGGCAAAACATCATCGCCAGCGACAGCGTGACGGGCAACCTGACGCTGCGCCTGCACAACTTGCCGTGGGACCAGGCGCTCGACGTGCTGCTGCAGGCGAAGGGGCTGGACATGCGGCGCAATGGCAACGTGCTGTGGATCGCGCCGCGCGAGGAAATGCTGGCGCGCGAAAAACTGGAACTGGAACAGCGCGCGCAGATCGCCGAACTCGAACCGCTGCAGTCGGCCATCTTCCAGCTCAACTACCAGAAGGCGGAAGCGTTCCGCAGCGTATTCGGCCTCGATGCGGGGGAAGGGCGCAGCCGGCTGCTGTCGCGCCGTGGCAGCGTGCTGATCGAGCCGCGCACGAATCAGTTGTTCGTCACCGACGTGCCGGCGCGCCTGGAGCAGATCCGTCAGCTGATCGCCAAGACGGATATTGCCACGCGGCAAGTGATGATCGAGGCGCGCATCGTCGAGGCGAACGACAGCTTCAGCCGCAACCTGGGCGCGCGCCTGGGTTTTACGGACCAACGACTGGCAGCGGGCCAGCTGCCCGGTTTTTCCCTGGGCGGCAGCGGGCGCCGCGCAGCCATCGGCGGCACGTATCAGGGCGTGGGCGAGGCGACGGGGCAAACGGTGGCAGGCAGCGGCGCTTTCGTGCCGAACACGCAATTTGTCAACCTGCCGGCCGCCAGCATCAATGGCTTGCAACCGGCCAGCTTCGCCCTGAGCCTGTTTTCGGCGGCCGCCAACCGCTTCCTGAACCTGGAATTGTCCGCATTGGAAGCTGATGGCAGGGGCAAGATCATTTCCAGCCCGCGCGTGGTGACGGCCGACAAGGTGCTGGCGCTGATCGAGCAGGGCATCGAATTGCCCTACCAGGTGGCCACCAGCAGCGGCGCCACGTCGATCACGTTCCGCAAGGCGAACCTGCGCCTGGAAGTGACGCCGCAGATCACGCCGGACGGCAACGTGGTACTGGAAGTGGACGTCAACAAGGATAGCGTGGGCCAGGAAACGCGTTCCGGCTTCGCCATCGACACCAAGCATGTGCGTACGCAAGTGATGGTGGAAGACGGCGGTACGGTGGTGCTGGGGGGCATTTATCAGCAATCCGAACGGGGTACGGACAGCAAGGTGCCGCTGCTGGGCGACATCCCCGTGCTCGGTGTTTTTTTCCGCAGCACGGGCCGCAGTCAAGAAAAAACGGAACTGATGGTGTTTATTACGCCGAAAATAGTGGCAGATCGGCCAGCAACACGTTAATGTCACATCTTTACGTTTAAGTAACAATGCAAACGAAAGCGGACTGATGGCGACTATGCGGAATTTTTCTTTAGGCAATACTTCTTGGAGTAGGGCATTGAATTGGCTGGCTCTGCTGGTCTTGAGCACTGTACTGGCCGCGTGTGGTGGCGGTGGCGGTGATCCGACCCTGGGTACGCCCGGCGGTGCAAACAACGGCGTTGCCAGCATCTCGCTCGTGGCCAGCGCCACGACCATTGTTGCCTCAGGCGCCGATGGCACCGAAGTCACGCTGACGGCAATTGTCAAAAATACAAGCAATAATGCCTTGAGCGGCCAGACGGTCGCCTTCACTGCCAGTTCGGGTACGATCAGCAATACCACGCGCGTCACGGATGCCAACGGCACCGTGGTTGAAAAGCTCAGCGTGAAGGGGGACGCGACCTTGCGCGACATCACGATCCAGGCCAGCAGCGGCGGCATCACGTCCACGCCGGTCGTGGTCAAGGTGGTGCCAGTCACGTCCGGTATTGCTACCTTGCTGCTGACTTCCTCTGGCGGCACCCTGGCATCGTCGGGCGGTACCGCAGTCAATGTCATCGCTTTTGTCAAAGATGCCAACAATGCCATCGTGCCCAATGCCAGCGTGACGTTCAGTGCCGATTCGGGTGCGCTGGGCGCGACGGTGGTCAGCACCAATGCGCAAGGGCAGGCTACGGTCAGCCTGAATACGGGGGGCGATGCCAGCCTGCGCACGATCAAGGTCAGCGCCAGTGCCGGTGCGCAAACGGCCAGTACCGATATCAGCGTCAGCGGCACGAAACTGGCCGTCAATGCCTTTTCGTCGATTAACCTGAAAACGAGCACCGACATGGTGATCAAGCTGGTCGACTCCAGCGGCAATGCGCTGGTGGGCAAGCCGGTGGCTTTCAGCGCGCAGGTCAATCCGCTGACGGTGAAGGGTGGCGGTGCCAGCCCGGCATTGACGGACAATAACGGACAGCTGGTATTGAGCTACAACGCCCAGTCTGGCACCAGCGATACGATCACCATCAAGGCCCAGGGCGACAGCCTGGTCATGCCCGTGGCGATCAATGCAGCCAATTTCACGATCAACGCCGTCTCCGGTGCGAATGTCGCGCTGACAACGCTGGCAACGCAAACCTGCTACGCCATCAGCGTGCATAGCGATGTGGCCGGCACACCGCAAACGGGCAATGTCCGTTTCAGCACGTCGCGCGGCGCGATTTACCAGGATGCAGGCTGCGCCACGCCGTTGCTGGCGCCGCTGGCGCTCGTTGGCGGTAATGCCGTTGCCTACGTGCAGGCTGCCGGCGCGGGCCGCACCTCGCTGACCGCCAGGAACGAGAGCACGGGCGTGTCGGTCCAGGCTGACGTGGAATTCGTCGCTCCGCTCACGCCGCAGGCAAGCATCACTTTGCAGGCCGACCCTGCGGTGATCGGTGCCAATACGGCAGGCAGCACTTCCCAACGCAGCTCCCTGCGCGCCATCGTGCGCGATGGCACGGCGGAAAACAATCTCGTCAAGAATGCCCAGGTCGGCTTCACCATCCAGAGCGATGCCAGTGGTGGTTCCTTGAGCTCGCCGTCGGTGGTCATGACTGATAGCGACGGCATGGCCACGGTCAGCTATATCGCCGGCCAGGCCAGTACCGGCGTCGACGGCGTGGTCGTCCAGGCGCGATTGCAGGGCGTATCGACCAGCAGCGTCACGGCCAAGTTGACGGTGACGAAGAAATCGCTGTTCATCAGCGCCGGCAGCGGAAATGTGCTCGATGGCACGGACAGCAGCACCTATCGCAAGACCTATACCGTGTTTGTGACGGACGCTGCGGGCAATCCGGTCCCTGACGTGATCATCACGGCCGCGGCCTGGCCCAAGGAGTATTACAAGGGTTATCTGCAGTTTTCCACTGCGGCATTAAGCTGGGTTCGGGTGCCGAGCGTGACATGCAAGAATGAGGATCAGAATCGCAATGGCATGCTCGACGCGAACGAAGATGAGAATAAGAACGGCTTCCTCGATCCCGGCATCCCGCTCAATCTGTCCACTGGAGGCAAAACGGACAGTAGCGGCACCACCACCGTTACCTTGACTTATCCGCGCGACAGGGCCAACTGGCTGAACGTCGAATTGACGATTCGTGGCAACAGTTCCGGGACGGAGGCAACTTATGTCGGTTACACTTTGCTTCCGGGACTGTTCTCGGACTTTAACCGCCTGGATGTGTCTCCACCGGGCATGTATAGTCCGTACGGGCAGGCGAATGTTTGTAGTGATTCAAAATAACTGTCGCAGCACATGCAAAATCTGTTTTTAGTAGGCCTCATGGGCGCAGGCAAAACCACCATCGGGCGCATCCTGGCCCGCAAGCTGGGCTTGCGCTTTGTCGATTCCGACCACGAAATCGAGGCGCGCACGGGAGCGACCATCCCGTGGATCTTTGAAATCGAGGGCGAGGCCAGCTTTCGCCGGCGCGAGGCCGAGGTCATTCGCGACTTGAGCGCCCAGGAAGGCATCGTCATGGCCACCGGCGGCGGCGCCATCCTCAATGCCGACAGCCGCGCCTACCTGAAGGAACGGGGTACGGTCGTGTATCTGCGCGCCAGCGTCAGCAACATCCTGGCACGCACCAGCCATGACAAGAATCGTCCGCTGCTGCAGACGGCCGACCCGCGCCGCAAGCTGGAAGAATTGACGTCGCAGCGCGAGCCCTATTACATGGAAGTGGCCGACATTGTCATCGACACAGGCCGTCCTAACGTACAATCGATGGTTCAGACCATCCTGATGCAGCTGGCCAGCCTCGAATGCGAGGCTTCGCCCAACTGCGTCATTCATGCAGAGCCTTCGATGAACGAGCAATCCAAAATGTTGTTGAGCGTAGACCTCGACGAACGCAGTTATCCGATCGCCATCGGTCCCGGCCTGCTGGCCGACGCCGATGCGCTGCTGCGCCATATCAGCGGCCACAAGGTGGCCATCGTCACCAATACCACCGTCGCGCCGCTGTACCTGGGCCGCCTGCAGGCAGCACTGGCCAGCGATGGCCGCGAAGTAATCTGCATCGTCCTGCCGGACGGCGAAGAATATAAAAACTGGGCCAGCCTGATGCAGATCTTCGACGCGCTGCTGGCCAATAAATGCGACCGCAAGACTACCCTGGTGGCGCTGGGCGGCGGCGTGATCGGCGACCTGACCGGCTATGCGGCGGCCAGTTACATGCGCGGCATCGGCTTCGTGCAGGTGCCCACCACCTTGCTGGCGCAGGTCGATTCCTCCGTCGGCGGCAAGACGGGCATCAACCACCCGCTGGGCAAGAACATGATCGGCGCGTTTTATCAGCCGCGCGCCGTGATCGCCGACACCTCGACCCTGGAAACCCTGCCGGCGCGCGAGCTGTCGGCCGGCCTGGCCGAAGTGATCAAGCATGGCGCCATCATCGATGCCGCCTTCTTTGACTGGATCGAGGCGAACATGGCCAAGCTGATGGCGCGCGACAAGGGCGCCCTGGCTTACGCCATCGCCCGCTCGTGCGAAATCAAGGCCGACGTGGTACGCCAGGACGAGCGCGAAGGCGGCTTGCGCGCCATCCTGAATTTCGGCCACACCTTTGGCCACGCCATTGAAGCTGGCCTGGGCTACGGCCACTGGCTGCACGGCGAAGCCGTCGGCTGCGGCATGGTGATGGCGGCCGACCTGTCCTGCCGCATGGGGTATATCGACCAGGTGGCCGTGGAGCGCTTGCGTAAACTCGTCGCCGCCGCCGGCTTGCCCGTCAAGGCGCCGGACCTCGGTGTCGCGCGCTGGCTGGAACTGATGGAAGTAGACAAGAAGAACGAGGGCGGCGCCATCAAGTTCATCCTGTTGAAACCGCTGGGCAGCCCGTGCATCACGTCGGCGCCGCACGAACTGGTGCTGGCCACCCTGGCCGCCGGAGTGCAATAAGATGCTGCCCGAAGACTTCCTGGCTCCCTATGCGGCCCATTCGGCGCAGGGACAGGGACGTCGCTTTGCCGAGGCGCCGCACGCCTCGCGCAGCCAGTTCCAGCGCGACCGCGACCGCATCATCCATTCCTCGGCCTTCCGCCGCCTCGAATACAAGACGCAGGTGTTCCTCAATCACGAGGGAGACCTGTTCCGCACGCGCCTGACGCACAGCCTGGAAGTGGCGCAAGTGGGCCGCTCCATCGCACGCAACCTGCGCCTGAATGAAGATCTGGTGGAAGCCATCGCCCTGGCGCATGACCTGGGCCATACGCCATTCGGCCACGTGGGCCAGGACGTGCTCAATGAGTGCATGCAGGCGCACGGCGGCTTCGAGCACAACCTGCAAAGCCTGCGCGTGGTCGACACGCTGGAAGAGCACTACGGCGCCTTTGACGGCTTGAACCTGATGTTCGAGACGCGCGAAGGCATATTGAAACACTGCTCGCTGGCGCATGCGCGCGAACTGGGGCCCGTGGCCCAGCGCTTCATCGACCGCACGCAACCGACCCTGGAAGCGCAGCTGACCAATCTGGCTGATGAAATCGCCTACAACAGCCACGATATCGACGACGGCCTGCGTTCCGGCCTGATCACCATCGCCCAGCTGGAAGAGGTGGAATTCTTTGGCCGCCTGTGGCGCGACGTGCAGCAGGCATTTCCAGGCCTGTCGGGCCGGCGCGCCATCTACGAGACCCTGCGCCGCCTGATCACGGCCCTGGCCGACGATCTGATCGTCACGTCGAATGCCCTGATCCTCGACGCGGCGCCGCGCGATGTGAACGAAGTGCGTGCCAGTGCCCCGCTGATCCGTTTTTCGGACGCCATGCGGCGTGACGCGACGGACCTGAAACGCTTTTTAAGAGCAAACCTGTACCGCCACTACCAGGTCAACCGCATGCGGGTCAAGGCGAGCCGCATCGTGCGCGAACTGTACGACAGCTTCATGGCCGAACCGGCCCTGCTGCCGCCCGACTATCAGGTCAATGGCGATGATGTGAGCAAGCAGGCGCGCAAGATCGCCGACTACATCGCCGGCATGACGGACCGCTACGCGATCCGCGAGCACCGCCGGCTGTATTCGCTCGACGAGCTGTAACGGTCACTGCGTGGACTGACATGTCCGCGCGACGCTTCATGTCGGGTTACGCCGTGCCGGCTAACCCGACCTACCAATGCAAGCGGTCATGGGGAATCCGACCTACTCCGCATTGTCGATCCTGTCAATTGGCATGATCATCTAGGTCCCCGCACTATCACCCCAATATCCGTACGGCAACTTCTTTTCTATCATGGCAGCAAGTCAACAAGGGCTTGCCGCCCATAGTCAAGGAGAGTGTCATGATTGAATCGCGCCGCAGTTTTTTGCGCGCCTTGCCAGCCGTTACCATCGGGGCGGCCATCGCGCCGCTGCCCGGCAAGGCTGCAACGAAGGGCGAGGGCGGGCAGCGCTGGGCGATGGTGGTCGATGTACAGAAGTGCATCGGCTGCCAGGCGTGCACGGTCTCCTGCATCATGGAAAACGCCGTACCGGAAAACAGCTTCCGCACCGTCGTCTCGACCTATGAAGTCAAGGAAGAGAACCGCTGCGGCACCTACATGCTGCCGCGCCTGTGCAACCACTGCGCCAATCCTCCCTGCATTCCCGTCTGTCCCGTGGGCGCCACCTTCCAGCGCAAGGATGGCGTTGTCGTTGTCGATGGCGACCGCTGCGTGGGCTGCGCCTACTGCGTGCAAGCCTGTCCGTACGACGCGCGCTTCATCAACCACGAGACGGGCAAGGCCGACAAATGCACATTCTGCGCGCACCGCGTCGACGAAGGCTTGCTGCCGGCCTGCGTGGAAACCTGCGTCGGCGGCGCGCGCATCTTCGGCGACCTGAATGACCCTGAAAGCATGGTGCACCAGCTGCTCACCGAGAACAAGGTGAAAGTGCTGAAACCCGAACAGGGTACCCAGCCCCACGTGTTCTACCTGGGATTGGACACGCGCTTCGCCGGCCACGTCGAGGGCGAAGCGACACTTTGGCAACCGAGCAAACACGGGAAATAAACCATGGACAGCCACATCACCGAAATTGTCAACGTCACGCGCGAAGCGGCATGGCTGCCGTGGGCGGTGCAGTATTTTTTCCTCATCGGCCTCAGTTACGGCAGTTTCATGCTGACCTTGCCGTACTTCGTCTTTGGCCGCAAGGCGTATGAACGCCTGGGGCGCATCGCGCTGCTGGCGTCCCTCGTGTGCGGCATGACGGCGCCTGTGGCGCTGCTGGCCGACCTGCACGGGCCGGGCCGCTTCTATCACTTCTATATTTACTTCCAGCCGCAGTCGTGGATGTCGTGGGGCTCGTTCTTCATTCCTCTGTATCTGGGCTGCCTGATGCTGTACGCATGGCTGGCGCTGCGCGTGGACTTCGCCACGCGGGGGCAGGGCCAGGACCGTCTGGCTTTCCTGTACAGCCTGGCCGGGCGCGGTGGCGCCGCATCGCGCAAGGCCATCGTCACCGCCGCCGCCTTCACCTTGCTCGCCGCCTTCGTGGTGGGCCTGTACACGGGCATGGAAGTGATGGTGGTGCGCGCCCGTCCCCTGTGGTTCACGCCTTTCCTGCCGGCGCAATTTGCCGCCACGGCCTTTGTCGGGGCCGTGGGCCTGGCGTTGCTGTTCAACCGTTTCCTGCCGGGCCGCGAGCAGGCGCTGGAAGTATCGCTGAACCGCGCGCTGGCCCTGTCGCTGGCGCTGGTGCTGGCGCTGGGCGGCGGCTGGCTGTTCGTCAGTCTCTCCGGCGTGAGCGCCAGCCACAGCATGGCGTTTACCCAGGTGGCGGGCATGCCGCAATGGCAGTTCACGGCTGTCTGGGCCGTGCTGTCGTCCATCGTGCCGATGGCGCTGGCCATCTGGCGCCCGGCCACGAGTGGCCTGGTGAATGGCCTGATCGCGCTGCATAGCGCCTGGATGATGCGCTGGACGATTTTCATCGGCGGCCAGAACATCCCGAAAACGGGCGCGGGCCTGTACGACTACCACCTGCCGATGGGGAACGACGGCTTGCTGGGGATCATCGGCACGGCCGGCCTGTGGATCGCGCTGCTGTTGCTGATGCTGGAATTTTTGCCATGGGCGGGACGCGCGATTGCAACACGCAGCCGCCCTGCCATGGCCACGCACTGAGGAGTCAAAAATGAACGAACACACAAATAACGACGACCGCAACGACGTCCCTGAAGATGAAAACGAAAAGCGCCGCAAGCTGCTGCGCTACGGCGCCATCGGCGGTGGCCTGGCCGCCTTTGCCGCCAGCTTTTCCACCACGGCCGGCCGCATGGTCGACCACGCGCTGGGCAAGGATAAACCCGTACAGCGCTTGCACGGCAATTCCCTGCCGCCCGAGTTTTCCGTCGACACGGCCACGGGGAAACTGACCGTCAACCCGGACCAGCAGGTCAGCTACACCATGTGCATGGGCTGCACCACGTTTTGCGGCGTGCGCGTGCGCCTGGATAAAAAAAGCGGCAAGGTGCTGCGCGTGGCGGGCAATCCCTACAGCCCCATGTCGGCCGACCCGGCGCTGCCTTACCAGACCTCGATACGCGACAGTTTTGTGTCGCTCTCGCGCTTCCAGGAAAAGGGGCTGAAAGGCCGCTCGACCGCTTGCGGCCGTGGCAATGGCGTGCTGGAACAGATGGAGTCGCCGTTCCGCGTGCTGGCGCCCATGAAGCGCGTGGGACCGCGCGGCGGCGGCCAGTGGGAGCCGATCGCCTTCGATCAGCTGGTGAAGGAAGTGACGGAAGGCGGCGACCTGTTTGGCGAAGGCCACGTGCAGGGCTTGCGCGCCTTGCGCGAGCTGGAAAAACCGATCGATCCGGCGCAGCCGGAACTGGGGCCGCAAGTCAACCAGGTGGGCCTGATGTGCAGCACGGACGACGGCCGCCTGGCGTTCGGCACGCGCTTTTTCAAGCAGTCGTACGGCAGTTTGAACCTGGTCAACCACGGTTCGTATTGCGGCGGCGCGTATCGCAGCGGCTCGGGCGCCATGTTCGGCGACATGAAGAAAATGCCGCATGCGAAAGTGGACCTGGAAAATACGGAATTTTGCATTTTTGTGGGCACTGCGCCGGGCAATGCGGGCAATCCGTTCAAGCGCCAGGGCACCCTGATCGCAAAAGCCCGCTCGGGCAAGCGCGATTTCAGCTATGTCGTCGTCGACCCCGTGCTGACGAATGCCGACAGCCTGGCGGCGGGCGACCGTAGCCGCTGGGTACCGATCAAGCCGGGCACGGATGGCGCGCTGGCCATGGCGATGATACGCTGGATCATCGAACACGAACGCTATGACCGCAACTTCCTCGTGCAGCCGAACCTGAAGGTGGCGGAATCGGCGGGCGAGGCCGCCTGGTGCAACGCCACGCATTTGATCATCAACGAAAAGGGCCATCCGCGCGATGGCCGCTACCTGCGCGCGTCGGACATCGGCGCGGTGGAGCTGGCGGAAGAAGAGCGCTACAAGGATGGCGATGCCTTTTGCGTGATCGACGCCGCCACGCAAGCCATCGTGCCGCACAACGCGGCCAAGGGCGAGGGTCGCTTGTTCTTCGACGGTCCGCTGGAGGTGGCGGGCGCGCAGCTGCACCTGAAGACGGCCATGACGATGTTGAACGAAGAAGCACAGCGCCACAGCATGGATGAATACGCAGCTGCCTGCGGCATCGGGCGCGACATCATCGAAGGCCTGGCGCAGGAACTCACCAGCCACGGCAAGCGCGCCGCCGTCAATGCGCACGGCGGCATGATGTCGGGCGCCGGTTTTTATAACGCGTATGCGCTGGTCATGCTCAATACCCTGATCGGCAACTTGAACCGCAAGGGCGGCACGCTGGTCAATGGCGGCAGCTTCAAGGATGCGGGGCCTGGGCCGCGCTATAACCTCGAGAGTTTCGACGGCGAGATCAAGGCGGCGGGCATGCCGATCGGGCGCAATGTGCCCTATGAAAAAACCTCGGAATTCAAGCTGAAGAAAGAGGCGGGAAAGGCGTATCCGGCCAGGGCGCCGTGGTATCCGAACGCACCTGCGCTGGCGACCGAGTGGCTCACCAGCGCCATGAACGGCTATCCGTACACCTTGAAGGCGCTGATCCTGTGGAGCTGCAATCCCGTCTACGGCATCACGGGCTTGCGCGCCCAGATCGGCAAGGAGCTGGCCGATCCGAAGAAAATTCCCCTGATCGTCGCCATCGACCCTTTCATCAACGAAAGCTCGGCGTTTGCCGACTACCTGTTGCCCGATACCTTGCTGTATGAAAGCTGGGGCTGGGCCGGCGCCTGGGGCGGCATGCCAGTCAAAATGAGCACGGCGCGCTGGCCCGTGGTCGAACCGCGCGTGCAGAAAACGCCGGATGGTCAGACCATCTGCATGGAATCGTTCTTCATCGCGCTGGCCAAAACGATGGCCTTGCCGGGCTTCGGCCCGGAGGCCTTGCAGGACATGGATGGCCAGCGCTTCCCCTTGCTGCGCGCGGAAGACTGGTATCTGCGCGGCGGTGCCAACATCGCCTGGCAGGGCAAGACGGCCGTGCCTGAGGCCAGCGACGACGACATTGCGCTCTCTGGTGTGGCGCGCATCCGCCCCGAACTGGAGCAGACCTTGAAGCCGGAAGAGTGGCGCAAGGTGGCTTTCATGCTGGCGCGCGGGGGACGCTACCAGAGCTATGGCGAGATGTTCGGCCTGCGCCTGCCGCCGCCCGTGAACCCCAAGGCGCCGGCGGCGCCCGTGCCGGTGCTTGATGAAACGCCATATCCGCAGGACTGGTCCACGCACCGCTATCTGAAACCGATGATGCTGTACAACGAGGGCCTGGGCGTGAGCAAGAACAGCTTGAGCGGCAAACGCTTCCCCGGTACGCCCGCCTGGAGAGTGGCGGCGTTTGCCGACGGCACGCCCGTGCGCAAAACCTACCCGGCCAGCGAGTGGCCATTCGAGTTGATCAGTTTTAAATCGGCGCTGCAGAACTCCTACAGCATCGGCGCGCGGCGCTTGCGCGGCATCCATCCCGACAACCCGGTTGCCGTGCATCCCGACGATGCGGCGCGTCTGAAACTGCAAAATGGCGATGAAATTGTTCTGGAAACGCCGGGCGGCAGGGCCAGGGCCACGGTGATGCTGCGCCATGGCGTGCAGCGGGGCGTGATTGCCATTGAACATGGCTTTGGCCACAAGGAGCATGGCGCGCGGGCCCACCGCATCGGCAAGTCGCGTCAGCCCGACGAGCCGGCCATCGGCGCGGGCATCAATCTGAACGATCTGGGATTGACGGACCCGAGCCGCAGCGACAAGAACGTGTTTGTCGATCCCGTGTCGGGCACGTCGGTGCGGCAAGGACTGCCGGCGCGCATCGTGCGGGCTTAAATCTGTCCACCGGCCATCAGCAGCCGGGCTACCTCGGCTGCTGAGTGCAGGCCCAGTTTTTCCATCGTGTTATGGCGGTGTACCTGCACCGTCTTGTCGCTGATGCCCAGCTCGCGGGCGATGACTTTCGAGGCTTTGCCTTCGGCCATCAGCAGCGCCACTTCGCGCTCGCGCGCGGTGAGCCTGGCCAGCGCCGATTGCGCCGTATTCGCGCTGGCGGCGTTGCGGCTCTCATCCACGCTGCGGGCCACGGCGCGCGAGACGGCGTCCAGCAGCACCTGGTCCTTGCACGGCTTTTCCAGAAAATCACAGGCGCCGGCCTTCATCGTCTGCACGGCCATGGCCAGGTCGCCATGGCCGCTCAAGAAAATCACGGGCAGCGAAATGGCGTGGCGCACCAGTTCCTGTTGCAATTCCAGTCCGCTCATCAAAGGCATGCGCACGTCGAGCAGCAAGCAACCGGGCGCATGGCCATCATAGCGTTGAAGGAAGTCGCGCGCCGATTCAAACGTCGCCACTTGCCAGCCGGCCGAATCGAACAGATAGGCCAGCGAGCGGCGCATGGCGGCGTCGTCGTCGACGACAAAGATGATCGCATCGCTTTCATTCATGGTGTTTCCTCTTGGTTTTCCTTGTGCGCTTCCATACCGGTATCTTCGGGCAGTCGGAACCAGACCGTCAAGCCTGGCGCATCGGCGTTGGCGTGCGCCGACAGGCTGCCGCCGAACGATTCGATGATGCTTTTGCTGAGCGACATGCCCAGGCCCAGGCCTTCGGCCTTGGTGGTAAAAAAGGGTTCGAACAGGCGCGCCATCTGCGCGGCCTGCAGGCCGCAACCGGCGTCGCGCACGGCCACCGTGCAGGCGCCGTTTTCGCGGTGCAGCAGTACGCCGATGGGGTGCCCCGGATTGTCGTTTTCCACCTGCGCATCGAGCGCATTTTTCAGTAAGTTGAGCAGCACCTGCTGCACTTGCTGCGGATCGGCCAGCACGCGCGGTGCAGCGCTGACCTCCTCGTGACGCCCGCTGATATTGGCTTGCGGATGGGCCGCGCGGAACAGCGATACCGCCTGCTCCACGGCGTCGGCCAGGGCGAAGGGCGTGCTGTGCGCGGGACGCTTTTGCGCCATCGCGCGGATGTGCCGGATGATGGCGCCCGCGCGTTCGCTTTGCGTGGCGATTTCCTGCGCGCCGTCGAGCAGTGGCGCCGCGTCGAGCCGGCCCGCCGCGATGCGGCGCGCCATGCCGCGCGCGAAATTGCCGATGGCCGCCAGCGGCTGGTTCAATTCGTGCGCAATGGCGCTGGCCATTTCGCCCAGGATGGCCAGGCGCGCCGTGTGGTCGAGCGTGGCCTGGCGCTGGCGCGCCTGTTCTTCCAGCGCGCGCTGCTGGTGCTGGGCGGCACGCAATTGCTCCGTGCGCCGGCTGACCAGGTATTCCACGCGCACCGTATGCACGGCCCAGGCCACCAGCAAGGCCAGCACCAGCAGCATCCAGCCCCAGTAGCGGCGCAGGGCCGTCTCGAACGTCAGCTTGTCCAGGTAGGCGTAGGGGCCGATGCGCAGCTCGCGGAACAGTTCATCGACGATCTGGTAATCGCTGGGCACCGTCCAGCTGTAACCTTCATCGGTACGCGGCATGGCCAGCAGGGCCTGCGCCACTTTTTTCGCCAGCGCCGGCGGCGTCTGGCGCAGGGCCACGAAGGGCCAGTCCGGATACAGCCGCGACGAGCTGGCGCAGCGAAAACCGGGAATCGGGCGCGTGGTGATCACGCGCAGTTCATCGGCGCGCACTTCGCCGCGCGCCACCATCTGCTCCAGCAGACAGGTGCGCACGATGCCGGCATCCATGCGTCCCGCCCGCACGGCTTCGACGATTTGCTGCGAGGGGAAACCGCTGTAGCGCAGGCTGGCAAAATCATGCGTGGGATCGATGCCCGCTTCGCGCAGTTCGCGTGCGGCGATCTGGTAGCCGCCAAACGCATCGGGCGCCACCGCCATCACGTTCTTGCCCGCCAGGTCGGCCAGGTCATGCAGCGGCGACGTGCTGCGCACGACGATGGCCGAGCCGATGGCCTGGCGCGGCGAGTCCGTCCATGGCGATTCGAGCGTGGCGATGCGGCTGGCGCCATCGCTGTGTTCCAGCGCCACGTAGTGGCCGCTGCTGGTGATGGCGAAGGCGATCGCTTGCGACTGCACGGCACGCGTCAAGCCCGCCTGGTCGTAGTCGGCCAGTGTAAAACGGATGCCGGGGATGCTCGCTTGCAGGTGGCGCGTCACGTAAGACCAGTCCTGCTGCACGGCGTCGGCGCCCTTGTAGGCGAGTACACCGATGCGTACCTCCGGCAGCGCGTCAGCCGCTTGCGCGCCGTGCAGGCACAGCGCCGCAAGCACCAGGGTAGCAAGCCGGCGCACTAGAACATGCTGCGCTGCGCCGCATGCGCATCGCCGAACAGCTCCAGCAGCAGTTTCTTGATCGGTGCGGGCAGCGGCGCGTCGGCAATTTTCGCGCCGTCATACCAGACGTGCGTCGCTTCCCCGGCCAGCGCCAGGCGCCGCGCCAGGGTGATGCGGCAGGGCACGATGTGCAGCTTGTAGTGGGTGAAGACGTGCACGATGGGCAGCAGCCGTTCCTGCGTCTCGATTGCGCCGAACGGCGCCACGGCGCGTGCCAGTACCTGCGGGTCTATCTCTCGCGGCGAGTCTGCATCGGCCAGCATGTGGCCATCGAGTTCGGGCAGCGACAGCAAGCCGCCCCAGATGCCCGAGCCGGGGCGCTGCTCCAGCAGCACCTGGCCATCGTCGACGATGACCAGCATGACGGCATGTTTTTCCGGGCTGGTTTTCTTCGGCTTGCGTACCGGCAGATCTTTGGTGCGGCCAGTGGCGTAGGCCACGCAGCGCGGCTGCAAGGGGCAGCGGCCGCAATCGGGGCTGCTGCGCGTGCACAGGGTGGCGCCAAAGTCCATCAGGCCCTGCGTGTAGGCTTCGATACCCGATTCAGGCAGCAGCGCTTCGGCGCGGCGCCACATTGCTTCCTCGACCCGTTTCTCGCCGGGATAGGCATCGATGCCGAAGGTGCGCGCAAACACGCGCTTGACGTTGCCGTCCATGATGGCCGCGCGCGTGCCGCTGGAAAACGCGGAAATGGCGGCCGCCGTCGAGCGGCCGATGCCGGGCAGGTCGGCCAGCAGGGCCGGGTCGCTGGGAAAGACGCCATCGTATTCGGCCACCACGCGCTGCGCGCACTTGTGCAGGTTGCGCGCCCGCGTGTAGTAGCCGAGGCCGCTCCATTGCGCCATCACGTCTTCCACCGGTGCTGCGGCCAAATCGCGCAGGGTGGGGAAGCGTTCGAGGAAGCGCGCGTAGTAGCCGAGTACTGCGGTGACCTGCGTTTGCTGCAGCATGATTTCGGACAGCCAGATCAGGTAGGCATCGCGCGTGTTTTGCCATGGCAGTGCATGGCGGCCATGCTGCTTTTGCCAGGCGATGACGGTGGCGGAAAAAGTCGGGTCGATATAATTTTCAGGCGCGTTTTCAAATTGAGTCGTGCCCGTGGCGGGCGAGAGCGGATGCAGCAGACGTTTCATGCAGGATTCCAGTGTTCTGTTGTTTGATGGTGCTGATGTTGCGTTCAGCTTGCGCTGGCCGCGCGCAAGGCGGCCAGCAATTGCGCCAGCTGCGCCTTGTCGCGTTCGAGCGCCGCCAGGCTGGCCTCGAAACCGGCGATTTTCTGTTCCAGGCTGCCCGTGGCGTCGTGGATGCGCTGGATCGAGGCAAAGCGCAGTTTCAGCTGCTCCTTGTACTCGACGATCTGCGCTTCGAGGGGTGCCATGATGACTTTCAGCCAGGCGCTCGCGTCGTCGTTGGCGTTGGTGAAACTGCGGCGCACGCGCGAGGCGATGGTGTCGAAGAATTTTTCCATCAGCACGACCCGGCTGGTGGTCAGCAGGGTCGCCGTGCCGAACTGCTTGTGATACACGGCTTCGATGTCGGCGATCTCCTGGCGGTAGCGGGCCAGCGAAAACGGCATCGGCAAGGCCAGTGCCAGGCCGTGTTCGGAGGCGAATTTTCGGTACATCACGTTCATCATTTCCGTGATCTCGGCCGTCTTGCCTTCCGAGCGGTCCAGGTTACTGGCGATGCGCTCGAAGTACTGGCGCACGGCTTCGCGCAGGCCCGTGAAAAAGCGGCTGCGCTGCATGGCCGCGCGCACGCCATCGATATCGTCGCGCACGATGTCCATGCCCAGGCTCGTATACAGCTCCGTCGACAGGCGGGTAAAGACGGCGCGCGTCGCTTGCAGCTTGAACAGGCTGCTGTCGAATTCCTTCTTCTCGATATCGATGCGCCGCATCATGTGGGCGATCACGCTCTGGTTCTTGCCGCGCAGGCTGTGCAGCTCGTGCAGCTGCTCGGCGATGCCGCGCGCGCGCGCCGCCGCCTGCACCTGCTGCGCCGCTTCGATGGCGTCCAGGTCGAACGCCAGCTGGCGCCGGATGATGTCCTTGCGCGCGGGGATCAGCTCATCGAACAAGGCCGTCTCGAGCGCCTGCAGGCGGCTCTTTTTCAGCAGCGCCGCATCGTGGTTGATCTTGCCCACCAGGGCCTTTTGCGCCGACACGGGAAACACCTGCCCAGCGTCGAGCGTCAGCAGATGCGCCACGCTGGCCTGCTGGCGCTCGATGGCTTGCGCCACCTCGGCGTCGCCGCGCAATTCATCCCACATGCTGTCGATCTTGTTGAGCACCACCAGGCGCCCCGCACCGGCGCCGATATGGTTGCGCCATACCTCGATGTCGCTGCGGGTGACGCCCGTGTCGGCCGCCAGAATAAACAGCACCGCGTGCGCATTCGGGATCAGGTTCAGGGTCAGTTCCGGTTCCGTGCCGATGGCGTTCAGGCCGGGCGTATCGAGAATCACCAGGCCCTGTTTCAGCAGCGGATGGGGGAAGTTGATGATGGCGTGGCGCCACATGGAAATTTCCACCTGGCCGTTGTCGTCCAGCATGGCGGGAGCATCCGCGTCGTCGGCGTCGTACAGACCGTAACGCGCCGCTTCTTCCACGCTGACTGTTTTCGTCAGGCTGACCTGGCGGATGGCTTCCTGCATGTCGCCGCCCGCATCGATGTTCAGGGGCAGGACGGTCCAGGCGGCGGGCAGGTCGCGGTAGTCGCTGGTCGACAGGTTTTGCGCGCGCGTCTCGATGGGCAGCAGCCGGATCGATGGCGGCCAGGCGGCGTCGTACAGCAGCTCGGTGGGGCACATGGTGGTGCGGCCCGCGCCCGAGGGCAGGATGCGCTGGCCATAGCCGGCAAAGAAGATGGCGTTGATCAGCTCGGATTTGCCGCGCGAAAATTCCGCCACGAAGGCGACAGATAGACGGTCGTCGAGCAGGCGGGAACCACAGCGCGCCAGGCGCAGCGCGGAAGCGCCGTCGACCAGGCCCACCGCGCTGGCGGCTTGCCGGTATGCCTGCAAGGCGGCCTGCACGTCCTGCCGCCATGCGCTGTATTGTTCCAAATCTCTGACCATCAGGCCCCCTTTACTTTTGACAGTTCACGCAGTAGAACGTGGAACGCTGCCCCTGCACGATCTGGCGGATAGGCGCGCCGCATACGCGGCATGGCTTGCCCGCGCGGTTGTACGTGAAATACGTCTGCTGGAAATAGCCGGACTGGCCGTTCACGCCGATGAAGTCGCGCAGGGTGCTGCCGCCTTGCACGATGGCTTCGGCCAGCACGTCGCGGATCGATTGCGCCAGTTTCTCATAGCGCGCCAGGCCGATGCGCCGGGCCGGCGTCTTCGGGTTGATCCCCGCGCGAAACAGGCTTTCGGAACAATAGATATTGCCCACGCCGACGACGATATCGCCCGCCATCAGTACCTGCTTGATATTGGTGCCCTTGTTGCGCGTTTTTTCGAACAGCAGCCGGCCCGTGAAGCCGCCTTCCAGCGGTTCCGTGCCCAGGCCGCGCAGCAGCGCGTGGCCATCGAGCGGGCCGTCGGCCTCGTCGTGCCACAGCACGGCGCCGAAGCGGCGCGGGTCCGTCATGCGCAGCACCTGGCTGCCGCCGTCCGCGTCTTCCACGACGAGGTCGAAATGGTCGTGCTTTTGCGCCTCCGTGCCCGTCGGCAGCACGCGCAAATGGCCCGACATGCCCAGGTGGATGATCAAGGTGCCGTGGCGGAAGTGGATCAGCAGGTATTTGCCGCGCCGCCCCGTCAGGCCGATGGTTTGCCCCGACAATTGTTCGCCCAGGGCCGGAGGGAAGGGCCAGCGCAGGCCGTCGCGGCGCAGCACGACGGCGCGCACGGCGCGGCCCTCGATATGGGGCGCGACACCGCGCCGTGTGACTTCGACTTCTGGCAATTCTGGCATAGGGCTCGAATGGTTGAAAACCGGGTAAAAACAGGCGGGTTGCCGGCGCAGGGCTGGTTCGGGCCAGCTACGCCGCCACGACGTATATATTTCGTTACATACGTGAAGTACGCGATAGCCGTGTTGGGCGTAGAATCAAACTTTGCCGTTTAGCCAGGATCAGCCTTTGAAAAACGCTTTCGCCATTGTAACCTTGTCCGCCCTGATGGCCACGCATGCCATGGCACAGACGCCTGTCGCCCCCGCCGATGCCGCGGCCAGCCCCACTGCGCCCGCGCCCGCCGCGCCGCAGGAGCCGGACGCCACCTCCAAGGAGGGGGCCGGCGGCGACGAGCTGCCGAAGGTCGAACTGAGCAGCGACTTGCTGTACAAGCTGACCAAGGCCGAGATGGAATTCAAGAGCGGCCAGTGGCAAGGTCCGTACGTGACGATGATGGTGGCGGCGCAGCAGACGCGCGACCCGCGCCTGGCGCGCCGCGCTTCGGAAATGGCGCTGGCCGCCAAGCAGGGTGGCGAAGCGCTGGCGGCCATCCGCCTGTGGCGCGAGCTGGCGCCTGATTCTGACGAGGCGACGCAGTTCTTCCTCGGCTTTGTCGTGTTGACGGACAAAATCGAAGAAGCGGAACCGATTTTCGCCGAGCGCCTGGCCAATGCGCCGGCGGGCGCGCGCGGCGTGGCGCTGTTCCAGATGCAGCAGATTTTGTCGCGCTCGAATGACAAGCTGTATGCCTATTCGATGGTGACGCGCCTGGCGCAGCCTTACCTGGATATGTTCGAAGCGCACCTGGTGCTGGCGCAGGGTGCCCTGTCGATCGGCGAGCGTGAGCGCGCCATCGGCGAAGCGAACAAGGCGCTGGCCATCAAGCCGAACTCCGAGCTGGCCGTGCTGACCCTGGCGCAGGTGACGGGCGAGGCCGAGGCGGCGGGCAAGGTGCTGGCCACTTTCCTGCAAAAGAATCCGGACGCCGTCGAAGTGCGCGGCGCGTATGCGCGCCTGCTGGTCGAACAAAAACAGCTGGAACCGGCGCGCGACCAGTTCCTGCTGCTCCTGAAAAGCGCGCCCGATAACGTGGGCGCCCTGTATGCGCTGGGTATCGTGGCGCTGCAGCTGGAAGACACCAAGGGCGCGGAGCAGTATTTCAAGCGCTTCCTGGCCGTGCTTGAAAAATCCCCTGGCGACACGCGCGATCCGTTCAAGGCCCTGATGATTTTGTCGCAGATCGCCGAGACGCGCGGCGACACGGCCGGCGCCATCGCCTGGCTGGACAAGGTCGACAACAGCGCATCAAGCGGTTATGTCGAGGCGCGCTTGCGCCGCGCCCAGCTGATCGCCCGTGGCGGCAATCTCGATGCGGCGCGCAAGGCGCTGACGGAAATCGAAACGGACGATCCGGCAAGCCAGGCGCAGGTGCTGCTGGTCGATGCGCAATTCCTGCGCGACGCCGGCTATGTGCAAAGCGCCTACACGGTGCTGGAAAACGCCTTGCTGCGCTTCCCCGACAATCCGGAACTGCTGTATGACTACGCCTTGCTGGCCGAGCGCCTGGATAAACTCGAGCTGATGGAAGCGAGCCTGCGCCGCGTGATGGCGCTGGCGCCCGACAATCAGCATGCATATAACGCCCTGGGCTACTCGCTGGCCGAGCGGGGTATCCGCCTGCCGGAAGCCCATGCGCTGATCGAAAAAGCCTTGCAGATGGCGCCGGGCGACCCGTTCATCATGGACAGCATGGGCTGGGTGCAGTTCCGCATGGGCAACCTGGCCGCGGCGGAAAACGCGCTGCGCCGCGCCTATGCCGTGCGCAGCGATCCGGAAATCGCCGTCCACCTGGGCGAAGTGCTGTGGCAGAAGGGCGACAAGGATGAAGCGCAAAAACTGTGGCGCGAAGCGCGCAGCAAGGACCCGAAAAACGATGCGCTGAAAAGTACCCTGGCGCGCTTGAATGTCAGTTTGTGATTGAACCGATTAACTCAACTATAAAAAACCAGCGCCATGGCGCTGGTTTTTCCTTGTGCCCATGTTAAAAAAACTCCTCCCCCTGGCTCTCGTCTGCCTGTCCCTCTCGGCCTGCTCGACCCTGACTTCGCCATTCTCGTCCGGCGCCGCGCCATCGGGCGCTGCTGTGGCTCCGTACCGCGAACAGGTGGAGCTGACGGGCCGCTTGAACGTGGTGTACCAGAAAGACGACAAGCCCGAATCGGCGACCGTCAATTTCAACTGGCAGCAGACGGCGCAGCGCACGGATGTGACGCTGTATTCGCCCGTCGGCAGCACCTTGGCCACCATCGCCGTCACGCCGCGCGAGGCCGTGTTGACGCAAAGCGGCAAGGCGCCGCGCAGCGCGCCCGATGTCGATACCCTGAGCGCGCAGATGCTGGGCTGGTCCTTGCCCGTGTCGGGCTTGCGCGACTGGCTGCAGGGCTATGCCATGGGCGCCGATGGCAAGCGCTTTATCGCTTCGCCCGCGAACGACAGCGTGACGACCAAAGACGGCTGGCGCTTGCGCTATGTGTCGTGGCAAGAAGTAGGGCAAAATGTGGCTGACAATACACCGGGCGCCTTGCCGCAACCGCGGCGTATCGATGCCGAACGCAATGCCAGCGCGCAGGCCGATGCCGTCTCGCTGCGCATCGTGCTCGATCCCGCCACTTCCGCACCTGCACCATGACACTGACGACCCTGAACAATTGCCCGGCCCCGGCCAAGCTGAACCTATTTCTACACGTTAACGGCCGCCGCGCCGATGGCTACCATCTGCTGCAGACGGTGTTCCAATTGCTCGACCATGGCGACACCTTGCATTTTGCGCTGCGCGACGACACGGCGATTGTCCGCGTGACGGCGCTTGCCGGCGTACCGGAGGAGCAGGACCTGATCATCCGCGCCGCGACATTGCTGCAGGCCGAAGTGCTGCGCCGCAAGGGCGCCTTGCCGCGCGGCGTCGATATCGCCATCGATAAAGTGCTGCCCATGGGTGGCGGCCTGGGGGGCGGCTCGTCCGATGCGGCCACGGCACTGATGGCCTTGAACCGCCTGTGGCAAGCGGGATTGACGCGCGAGGAATTGATGGCGCTGGGCTTGCCGCTGGGCGCCGATATCCCGTTTTTCATCTTTGGCGAGAATGCCTTTGCCGAAGGCGTGGGCGAGGCCTTGCAGCCTGTCGCCACGCCAGAATGCTGGTATGTGGTGATCGAGCCGGGCGTGCAAGTACCCACCGCTGCAATTTTTTGCGCGGAAGGCTTGACGAGAAATACCGAACCCGTCACAATAGCGGACTTTTCCAGGTACCTCGCAGAAGGAAACGATGCGGGCGGGTTTGGTAAAAATGATTTACAGCAAGTAGCATGCAGTCTTTTCAAGCCGGTAGCAGATGCGGTAAAATGGCTGGGTGCTTACGGTGAGGCCAGGATGACTGGTTCCGGTGCTTGTGTGTTTAGTGCGTTTGGCAGTCAGGAAGAAGCGGATGCGGTGCTCAGCAATGTGCCACCAGTCTGGATCGCCTGGAAGGCAAAAGCGCTGAGTCGCCACCCGATGCTCACCATGTTGTAGAGAGCAAAAAAAGATTTTGCTTAGCGTCAAATAGTCGGTATAATACTGGCCAACATGACGGCAAGCAGTCAGTAACGTAGGGGAATCGCCAAGCTGGTTAAGGCACTGGATTTTGATTCCAGCATGCGAAGGTTCGAATCCTTCTTCCCCTGCCACCATTTCACCGTAGTCTGTCGATGCGAAGTTAGCGTCCAGTGCGGGAAAAAGCAGATATGTCGCCACGCGGCATATTCTAAACAATGACTGACCGGGCCTATGCCCGGTTAGTGCTTTTCAAGACTTCTATATCACCTCTTGGGACTCCCATGGCTTACGAAAACCTGATGGTTTTTACCGGCAACGCGAATCCAGCGTTGGCAGAGGGGGTCGCAAAAAACCTCGGCATCCCTCTCGGTAAAGCAAACGTTTCGAAATTCTCCGACGGCGAAGTAATGGTCGAGATTAACGAAAACGTGCGCGGCAAGGATGTTTTTGTTTTGCAATCCACCTGTGCTCCAACCAACGACAGCCTGATGGAAATCATGCTGATGGTTGATGCCTTGAAACGTGCTTCCGCTGGCCGCATCACCGCCGCAATTCCTTACTTCGGCTACGCCCGCCAAGACCGTCGTCCGCGCTCCGCGCGTGTGGCGATTTCGGCCAAGGTGGTGGCGAACATGCTGGAAGAAGCCGGTGTCGAGCGCGTCCTGATCATGGACTTGCACGCTGACCAGATTCAAGGTTTCTTCGATATCCCAGTCGACAATATCTACGCTTCGCCAATTTTGCTGGGCGACCTGCAAAAGAAAAACTACCAGGATTTGCTGGTAGTGTCGCCGGACGTCGGCGGTGTGGTACGTGCGCGCGCCCTGGCAAAACGCCTGGGCTGCGACCTGGCCATCATCGACAAGCGTCGTCCAAAAGCGAACGTGTCCGAAGTGATGAACATCATCGGTGAAGTCGAAGGCCGCAACTGCGTGATCATGGATGACATGGTCGACACGGCAGGCACCCTGACCAAGGCTGCCGAAGTGCTCAAAGAGCGCGGCGCGAAAAAAGTCGTGGCGTATTGCACGCACGCGGTGCTGTCTGGCCCGGCGATCGACCGTATTTCGGCTTCGCCACTCGATGAGCTGGTCGTGACCGACACGATCCCCCTGTCCGAAGCGGCCCTGGCCTGCGGCAAGATTCGTCAATTGACGTGCGCGCCGCTGCTGGCCGAGACGTTCAAGCGCATCATCAAGGGTGATTCGGTTATTTCCCTCTTTATCGACTAATTCGATAAATAGAAACAGACGTAATGCCTGCGGCGCGACCGGCTTTTTGCCTGTTGCGCCGCAGTGTTTTAGTTTTCGGGGCGCGTCTGCGCCCATTTCCGAAGATTCCTGGTCGCGGGAATCTTCATAACACAAGGCGCAAGCCTTGTTCTTCTTGGAGTTTCACATGAAAGTTATCGCATTTAAACGCGAATTGCAAGGTTCCGGAGCGAGCCGCCGCCTGCGCATTTCCGGCCAAACCCCTGGTATCGTCTACGGTGGCGCTGAAGCCCCGGTGCTGATCTCGCTCGATCACAACGCCCTGTACCACGCGTTGAAAAAAGAAGTGTTCCACTCGTCGATCCTGGATCTGGAAATCGACGGCGTTTCCCAGCAAGTTCTGTTGCGCGACTTCCAAGTCCACGCATACAAACAACTGGTTCTGCACGCTGACTTCCAGCGCGTTGACTCGAAGCAAGCTATCCACGTAAAAGTGGCGCTGCACTTCATCAACGCTGACGTTTCCCCAGCAGTCAAACTGCACGGCGCGACCATCAGCCACGTAGCCAACGAAATCGAAGTTTCGTGCCTGCCAGGCCAACTGCCAGAATTCATCAACGTTGACCTGTCGAACATCGACGTCGGTCACTCGCTGCACGTCGGCGACCTGGTCCTGCCAGCTGGCGTGACCGTTGTGGCCCATGGCGACAACCTGACCATCGCTACCGCTTCGGTACCGGCTGGCCACGTTGCTGCTGAAGCTGAAGCAGCTGCTGCTGTCGAAGCCGACAAGAAGTAATTTTGCCGCCGCAGCAATGCGGTAGTCGCAAGGAAAAACCCGCCAGGTTCGCCGCGCGGGTTTTTTTCTGCCTGTTTTCACCGATAATGTTTTCTTTTTCATTGCAGACACAGCCATGCCCATACGCCTGATCGTCGGCCTCGGCAACCCGGGACCCGAATACGAACAAACCCGCCACAATGCCGGTTTCTGGCTGGTGGACAATCTTGCCAACAGCTTGCCCGGCACGCGCTTGCAGCGCGATTCGCGCTATAACGCCATGCTGGCAAAAACATCGATCGCCGGCAAGGAAGTCTGGCTGCTCGAACCGCTGACCTTCATGAACCGCTCGGGCCAGTCCGTGGGCGCGCTGGCGCGCTTTTTCAAGATCGCCGCCGATGAAGTGCTGGTGGTGCACGACGAGCTCGATCTGATGCCCGGCATTGCGCGCCTGAAGAAAGGTGGCTCGGCCGGCGGCCACAATGGCTTGAAAGACATCACGGCCGCGCTGGGCACCCAGGATTACTGGCGCTTGCGCCTGGGCATCGGTCACCCACGCACCCTGAGCCTGCAGCAGCAGGTGGCCGACTTCGTGCTGCACCGGCCGCGCCGCGAAGACCAGGAATTGATCGAGCAAGCCATCGAGAAATCCTTGCAGGTCATGCCGCAGATCATCGAAGGCAAGTTCGAGGCGGCGACCATGAAGCTGCATACGGCTTAAGCCTAGTTGCCTGCCTTGCCGAAGCCGGCCATGATGGTTTTCGCCATCTGTTGCTGGCTGGCCTGGGCACTGCTGCCTTCGCCTGCGTTAGCGGCGATCAGCAAGCCGTCGCCGCTGCCGGGCGCCAGCGCGATCAGCGCGTGCCAGTAGCCGTTCGAGCCCAGGTGCGTGAGTACGCGCTGCGGCGCCTGCGGTGGAAAGTGCATCACGCCCCAGCCCAATGCCGCATTCGTGTCGCCTTGCGCCGTGTGCAGCAAGACATACGTTTCCCGTTTCAGCAATTTCCCCTTGCCCTGCTCGCCATGCAGTTGATCGAGCGCAAACTTGGCCCAGTCTTGCATGCTCAGGTGAATTTCCCCATCGGGCGCCATCATCAACGGATTGCTGGCCATCAAGCCGGCAATCGGCTTGCCTTCCTTGTGCCCCAGGTTCTGCCCGCGCACGGTGGGACCGAACGCGGCCTGCATGCCCAGCGGGCCGAACACTTCAGCCTGCATTAATTCCTCATACGTCTTGCCTGTGACGCGCTCGGCAATGGCGGCGGCGATCATGGCGCCGCTGTTCGAGTAGTGCGATTCGCCGCGCGGCGTGGCCACCGGCGCGTCGGCCAGCGCGCGTTGCGCGTATTCCAGGCGCAGCAGCGGCAATGGACGCGGGTCTGTGTAGGTGGAATTGATCCACGCCTCATCGGGATTGGGCGGCAGGCCGGCGCGGTGCGACAGCAGATCCATCAGGTTGACGTCACGGTACGCGGCGCGCATGCCGCCGGCCAGCGCGGGCAGCATGTTCGACAGCGGCGCATCCCACGACAGCACGCCCCGTTCCACCAGCCGCGCGATCAGGGTCACCGTCATGGCCTTGCCGTCGGAGCCGATATTCCACACATCGTCGGCGCGCACGGCGTCATGCCCGTCATTGGCGCGCACGCCCGCCTGCGCCTGCGCATCGATCTTGCCGTCGCGGATCACGAGTATGGCCATGGCCGGCACGCTCTTGTCGGCCAGCGCCTGCTGCAGCGTGGCGTTCAAGTCATGCGCGCGGACGGTGCCGCTGAGCAAAAAGGCGGTGCTGCAAACGAGTGAGGCAAGCAGGGTTTTCATGGTGTCTCCAGTCGATGGGGGTGGGCTAACATGTTAAAATAGTCGCAAAACATGATTTAGTTATTGTTTTACGATAATTTATTCTAACCATACTTGACGTTCTCGTATACTTTTAAATATGAAAAAAAATCCAACGGGGCCGGCAGCGCTGAGCCGGCGCGTGCGCTACGGCGTTTCGGGTTTCTTTGTGCTGTACCTGCTGCTGACGGTGCTGGGCTGGCTGGCGCCCGCGCCTGCCGTGCAGGGAGCGGTCGGTGGCGCTGGCATGTATGAACTGTTGCTGCAATTGCAGAGCCAGCCATTCGAACGCCTGGCCGCCATGCCCCTGTGGCAGCGTGGACTGGGCCTGGCGCTGGCCTTGCCGGCCTTGCTGGTGCTGGGCGATGCCGTGCGCCAGCTGGCTCTGGTCTTGCGCCAGTTCGAGCAGGGCGTGTTTTTTACGCCGCAGGTGGCGCGCCACTTTCGCCGCTTCGCCGGCGGCTTGCTGCTGGGAACGGTGTTGACCTTGCTGGAGCCGACCGTGCGCGGCATGCTGTTTGGCTTGCTGGAAGACGGGGCGAGCCAGTTGCGCCTGGTCATCGACATCACGGGCGGCGACCTGTGGACCTTGCTGCTGTGTTCAGTTTTCTTTGCACTGGCACAAATCCTCCATGAAGGCCAGCGCCTGGCCGATGAAAACAGTGGTTTCATCTGATGGGTATCATCGTGCGCCTCGACCTGGTACTGGCCAGGAAAAAAGTGAAATCGAAGGAACTGGCCGCCTTTATCGGCATCACAGAGCAGAACCTGTCCCTCTTAAAATCGGGCAAGGTGCGCGGCGTGCGTTTCGATACCCTGTCGAAAATCTGCGAGATGCTCGAATGCCAACCCGGCGACATCCTGGAATTCGATGCGTCGCAGCCGGACGACGGGGATGGCGACAGTTAGCGTCACCGGGGCGGTTTTTTTGAAGAGTAGGGTGCATAGAGGTACAATTGACCCCTAGAGCACCAATACAGCAAGATTATCCAGAAAACGCCCGCAACGGCCGTTTTGCACCAGCCGCTTGCCGGCAATATTGATTATTTAAAGGTTTTCCATGAGTCTCCAATGCGGTATCGTCGGCTTGCCGAACGTCGGCAAGTCCACCCTGTTCAATGCACTGACGAAAGCCGGCATTCCGGCTGAAAACTATCCGTTCTGCACCATCGAGCCGAACGTCGGCGTCGTCGAAGTGCCGGATCCACGCATGGATGCGCTGGCCGCCATCGTCAAGCCGGAACGCACGGTCAACGCCATCGTGGAATTCGTCGACATCGCCGGCCTGGTGGCTGGCGCATCGAAGGGCGAGGGCCTGGGCAACCAGTTCCTGTCGCACATCCGCGAAACGGACGCCATCGTCAACGTCGTGCGCTGTTTTGAAGATGACAACGTCATCCACGTGGCCGGCAAGATCAGCCCGCTCGACGATATCGAAGTCATCCAGACCGAACTGGCGCTGGCCGACATGGGCACCGTGGAAAAAGCGATTCATCGCGAAAACAAGAAAGCCCGCTCGGGCGACAAGGACGCGGCCAAGCTGCTGGCCATCATGGAACGCATGATGCCGTACCTGAACGACGCCAAACCGGTGCGCGCGATGGGCCTGGACGCCGACGAAATGGAACTGATCAAGCCCTTGTGCCTGATCACGGCCAAGCCAGCCATGTTCGTGGCCAACGTCTCCGACACGGGCTTTACCAACAACCCGCTGCTGGACCAGCTGACCACCTACGCACAATCGCAAAACGCGCCCATCGTCGCCATCTGCGCATCGATGGAAGCGGAAATCGCCGATCTGGATGCGGCCGACAAGGGCGCTTTCCTGGCCGACATGGGGCTGGAAGAGCCCGGCCTGGACCGCCTGATCCGCAGCGCCTACAAGCTGCTGGGCCTGCAAACCTACTTCACGGCGGGCGTGAAGGAAGTGCGCGCCTGGACCATCCACGTGGGCGACACGGCACCGCAAGCGGCCGGCGTGATCCACACCGACTTCGAACGCGGCTTCATCCGCGCGCAAACCATCGCCTATGACGATTTCATCACCTACAAGGGTGAAGCCGGCGCCAAGGAAGCGGGCAAGATGCGCGCCGAAGGCAAGGAATACGTGGTCAAGGATGGCGACGTGCTGAACTTCCTGTTCAACGTCTAAGTAATGCTCAGGAAATTATTGTGAAATTATGACGAACAGAACCGGATGCTATGCAAGGCGCCCGCTGCTAGCAGCGGGCAAGCCTCGTCGGCCACCTTGCAGAGCGCCGGTTATGGAAGTCAGAAATCACAATAATTTATTGGGGGTTACTTGGACGTCTGGCAGATAAAAAAAACCTCGCGGCTTGCGAGGTTTTTTTGTTTCTGACGCGCGTACAGCACGCTATGGCGTTGTGGCGCCCTTTGCCGGCGCTGCCGTCAAGCTGAGCGCCGTGTCGAGCGCCTCCATGAACTCGGGTACGTTGATGGGCTTGGTCAGATAGCGCAGGAAGCCGGCGTCGAGGCCTTTGCGCACGTCACGCGGCAGGGCGTTGGCCGACAAGGCGATGACGGGGATGTGCGCCGTCAGCGGATCGACGCGCAGCAAGCCGAGCACCTCGGTGCCGCTGATGCCGGGCAGGTTGATGTCCATCAGGATCAGGTCGGGCTGGTGCTGGCGCGCCAGCGCGATGCCGAGGTGGCCATCGACGGCGCTGAGCATGCCCAGGTCGCTGCGGCGGGCGATCAATTGCTCGACCAGGATCAGGTTGGCCGGATTGTCCTCCACGTACAGCACCTTGCGGCGCGGCGCATCGAGCGGCGCATCAGCCGATGGCTCCCGGCCCATATTCCCGGCATGCTCGCCGAGTTGCAGTTCAGGAGCAGATGAGGCTGCCAATTCGATCCAGAACAGCGTGCCGACCCCGACCTCGCTCTCCACCCCCAGCGTGCCACCCATCAGCTCGACCAGCTGCTTGGTGACCACAAGGCCGATGCCGGTGCCTTCCTCGCTGCCGGCTTCCTGTCCCAGCCGGTTAAACGGCTGGAATAATTGTTGCAATTGCTCGGCGCTCAGGCCGTTGCCGGTGTCGCGCACGCTCAGGCGCACTTTGTCGCCATGCCGTTTGCATTCCACCTGCACGCTGCCGCCCGTGCGGTTGTATTTGATCGCATTCGACAGCAGGTTGATGACCACCTGTTTGACGCGCGTCAGGTCGGCATGTACGTAGAACGGCTGGTCGAGTGTAGGGAAGGACAGCGTGATATGGCGTTTTTGCGCTTGCGGCATGATCATGGCGCGGCAATCGCGCAAGACTTCGGTAAGCGCCATCGCCTCGCGCGACATGGCGACCCGCCCCGATTCGATCATCGACAGGTCGAGAATTTCATTGATCAGGCGTAGCAGATACCAGCCGCCGTTGAGGATCTGGTCCAGCGAGCGTTGCTGCGATGGGCTGGGCGGCGGCGTGTCCGATGCCATCAGCTGGGCAAAGCCCAGTACCGCGTTGAGCGGCGTGCGCAACTCATGGCTCATGCTCGACAGAAATTCCGACTTGGCGCGGTTGGCCTTGTCCGCTTGCGCACGCGCATTTTCCAGTTCCACGCTATTGTCGCTCAGCACACGATTGAGCAGCTCGCGCTCCTGTTCCGCATGCTTGCGCACGGTATTGTCGGTGCCGATCAGCAGATAGCCGATGATGGCGTCGTCCGCATCGCGCAGCGCCGTCACCGAGACAATCGCGGGGAAGCGGCTGCCATCCTTGCGCACATATGTCAGCTCATAACTGTCTTCGATGCCGCGCGACGCCTTGTAGACCAGCGCCTCAAAACCGGGCGCGATCAGCGTACCGATTTCCTCGGAGAGGGCGGTGGCGCGGCTGATGACCTCGGCCGGATCGGATATGCCGGCCGGCGTGATCTGGTTGATCACCTCGTCTGCCTGATAGCCCAGCATGCGCTCGGCGCCGACATTGAATAATTGGATCACACCCTGTGCATCGGTGGCGATGCAGGAAAAATAGGGGCTGTTGAAGATGGCTTCCTGTAGTACGCCCGCTTTCAGGAGCGCAGGCTGGGCTGCGCGCGCGGCGGTGCCGGCACGGTGAATGTCGTTCATGCTTACTGCCCTTGGTTCGCAACGCCCGCTTCCGGTCGGATAGGGCTGGCTGCATATTGTTGAGCGACAGGCGCTGTGGCTTTGTGAAAGACGCTGCTGTCTGTGTTGCTAAACCACATGACAAAGGATATTTTAGCAAATTTCCTTCCCATCGCCGCGTGCATCACGCGGACAAGACGGACGGTCTGGCGTGGGCAGCCAGTTGTACCAGATTTCGCCCGCACCGGCACCGCGGCAAGTGCCGCCGCGCCGGTGGCCGCCAACATGCCGTCGTCGGCCGTCCATATCGAGGTCAGGCGCTTGCGCGTGATGCGCGCCCGGGTCTATCCGGAAGCGGCGCGGCTGGCCCAGACGGCCTTCCAGCCGGGTAGCTGGCTGACGTCGACCACGCCGCAAACGCTGGAATGGAACGCCGGTCTTGACGTGCTGGTCAATGCGACGATCACCTCCAGCACGCCTTCAGGCAATCCGACGGCATCGTGTATATCCCTCCAGAAACCCGACCGGCCAGTTCCGTGTTCCCGCACTATCCGGCACAATCATCATTCGACGGCCATGCGGCCCGAGCGTTGCCACGTCCACATCAGACCGGTGTCGGCATCAGTCTGGCCCGCCGGCCCGCCTTGGTCATTCTCGCCTTCGCGGCGGGCCATGCGTTTTTTGCGCAGCGTCTGGGGCCGCTTGCCCCGCTGGCATGGTGCGTGCTGCTGGCGGCCGTACTGTATGTCTGCCGGCCTTCGCTGTGGGCCGCCTTCAGGCTGCTCAGGCCGGTCAAACAACAGCACTCTGACAGCGTTTGCTGCCCGCAGCCGTATTGCGCTTTCCTCGTCATTCCGCGTACAATGAGAATAATTCTCATTTATAATCCGATGCGCCTGTTCTTGCTGGCCGTTGGCGACAGGAAGGGTAACGTGACCACCGCCGAGTTAGCGCTTCAGCAGCAAGTCAGCAGTCTGTACACCGACCACCATGGCTGGCTGCGGGGCTTGTTGCGCCGAAAGCTGGGCAATGCCTTCGATGCGGCCGACCTGGCGCACGACGTGTACCTGCACCTGATGAAGACGGGCCGCGTACCGCCAGCCGGGGAGTCGCGCCGTCACCTGACGCGGATCGCCAATGGCATGGTCATCGACCTGTACCGCCGCCGCCAGATCGAAGCGGCTTACCTGGAAGTGCTGGCCCAGGTGCCCGAAGCGCTGGCGCCGTCCGAGGAAGAGCGCGCCCTGGTACTGGAAGCGCTGGCGGAAATCGACGCCGTGCTGCATCGGCTGCCGTCCAAGGCGCGCCAGGCCTTGCTGCTGTGCAAACTCGACGGTATGAGTTACCGCGACATCGCCGCTGAACTGCAAGTCTCTGTTTCGTCCGTTGAAAAATACATCGCCGCCGGCTTGCTGGCCTGCTACCAGGCCTTGCATGGGCAGGATGCCTGAGCCATGGAAGTGCTGATTGCGCCCGCCATCGTCCAGCAGGCTGCCCGGTGGATGGCGCGCCTGTGGTCCGATGACGCCAGCGACGAGGATCAGGCCGAGTGCGCCCGCTGGCGCGCTGCCCATCCGCACCACGACCTCGCCTGGCAGCGCCTGCAAGCGTTCGAAGGCAAGCTGCACAGCGTGCCGCGCGAGGTGGCCCGCCATGCGCTGCGCGAACCGGCCGCCGCCTACCTGAACCGCCGCCGTGCCCTGAAGGTGCTTGCCTTGCTGTTTCCCGTGGGCGGCATGCTGTACGCGGCGCGCGGCACGGATGCCTGGCAAGTGGCCATGGCCGGCCACGGTACGGAGAAAGGGGAAATTCGCGAGTTCATATTGCCTGACGGCACGCGCGTGATGCTCGCTTCCGCTTCCGCCATCGACGTGCGCTTCGACGCCAGCGAGCGCCTGCTGATCCTGCGGGCAGGGGAAATCCTCGTCACCACGGCCCACGACCCGTCACAGCGGCCTTTCCGCGTGCAGGGCCGCCACGGCACGGTGCGGGCCCTGGGTACGCGTTTTACTTTGCGGCAAGACGAACACACGTCGCGCGTGGCCGTCTTCGAGGGCGCCGTCGAGGTGCGCCTCGCGCATGCGCCGGAGCGGCCCGTGCGCATCGCCACGGGCCAGGGCGCCGTCTATTCGGCCGACATCGTGCAGTCTGGCGCGCCTGCCTCCGCCAGCGCCGCGGCCTGGATCAAGGGTGTGCTGGTGGCCGACAACATGCGCCTCGATGACCTGCTTGCCGAACTGTCCCGCTACCGTCCTGGCCTGCTGCGCTGCGATCCGGCCGTGGCCAGCCTGAGCGTCAACGGCGTGTTTCCCTTGCGCGATACGGACCGCGCGCTGCACAACCTGGCGCTGGCCTTGCCGGTGCGAATCCTTGCGCGTACGCGCTACTGGGTGACGGTTCAAGCCATCCCCCAGGCAGCTGCCTGACAATTTCACGGGCCCGATTGAGGGTTTTGCCATCTCGTTCGGGATATAGGTAAGAGCCACCCTTATCCATTGACCTTATGCACGTTTTTTTCCGTTTTTCCCATGAGTAGCCCAAGCCGCCAAGCCGGCCCCATCAGCCGGATCTTGCACCCTATCCGAGGACGGCTGATCGCCGCTGCCGTGCTCGCCGGCACGGGTTCCATGCTCACCCTGGTGCCGCTGGCGGGCATCGCGCACATCGCGCACATCGCCCTGAACCCGGCGCTGGCGCACGGCGATGTCTGGCCCGCCATCATCGCCAGCGTCGCTTGCCTGTTCCTCGGCATGGCGCTGATGTCGCTGGGCGAGCTGGCTGCCCATCTGGCCGACAACCGCCTCACCCACCAGTTGCGCCTGCAAGCCATGCAGCGCCTGGGGCAAGTGCCGCTGGGCTGGTTCACCAGCCGGGCCTCGGGCGAGGTCAAGCAGGCGATGCAGGATGACATCAACACCCTGCACAGCCTCACTGCCCATTTTTATACGACGACGGGACGCGCCGTCGGCGCCATCGCTATCTCGGTGGTGTACCTGTTCGCCATGGACTGGCGCCTGGCCATCGTCTCGCTATTGCCATTCCCCGGTTTTTTCCTGTTCTTTGGCCGGGCCATGAAGGCCAGTGGGAGTAACATGGAGCAATTCGTCGCCGGCATGGGGCGCATCAACAATGCGGTGGTGGAGTTCGTCAATGGCATTCCCGTGGTCAAGGCCTTCGGCGCCACGGGCCGCGCGCACGGCAGCTACCGCGCGGCCGTCGACGCTTTTGCCGTCGCGTTTTCTGCCTTCACTCGTCCGCTGGTCGGTTCCATGGCCAACGCCAATGCGCTGATCGCACCCGTGGCCGTGCTGGGCGTGGTGGTGCTTGCCGGCACCGTGTGCGTGGCCCTTGGGGCGATGGCGCCCGTGGACATCCTGCCGTTCGCCCTGGTGGCGCCCGGCATTTCCGCACCGATGCTGCTGCTGCATTACCTGACGCACGACCTCAATAATGCCACCGGCGCCGCCCAGCGCGTGCAAGCCTTGCTCGATACGCCCGTGCTGGCGCAGCCGGCGCCCGACCAGCAGCAGTTGCCAGATGGCACCGAGATCCGCCTGGAAGGTGTGGGCTATGCCTACGATGGCCACAACAAGGTGCTGTCGGACGTCAGTTTCACTTTGCAAGCTGGCACGGTGACGGCTATCGTCGGCGCCTCCGGTTCCGGCAAGTCGACCCTGGCGCGCCTGCTGCTGCGCTTTTTCGACCCGAGCGAAGGGCGCATCACCCTCGGTGGCGTCGACCTGCGCCACATCGCCACGCCCGAGCTGTACCGGCGCGTCGGTTTCGTGCTGCAGGAAGTGCGATTGATCCACGCCAGCGTGCGCGAGAACATTGCGCTGGGGCGGCCATCGGCCAGCAGCGACGAGGTCGAGGAAGCGGCGCGCCTGGCGAACATCCACGAACGCATCCTGGCCTTGCCGCGCGGCTACGATTCCGTGATCGGCGAGGATGCGCAACTGTCCGGCGGCGAGCTGCAGCGCGTGAGCATCGCCCGCGCCGTGCTGCTCGATCCAAACGTGCTGGTGCTCGATGAAGCCACGGCGGCGGCCGATGCGGAAAACGAGGTGGCGATCCAGGACGCGCTGTCGCGCTTTGCCCGGGGGCGCACCCTGCTGGTGATTGCGCACCGGCTCGATAGCATCATGCACGCCGACCACATCATCGTCGTCGAGAACGGCGCCATCGTCGAGCAGGGCAGCCATGCCGGATTGCTCGCAGACAAGGGCCGCTACGCGCAACTGTGGGCGCTGGGCGGTTACCAGGATACCGAGAAAGAGGCGACCCCGTCATGCTGAAGACTTTCATACAATTGCTGGGCGATGATGCGCCTGTCTTCCGCCGCTACTGTGCCATGGCCGTCGCGTATGGCGTGCTCAGCGGGCTGACGATCACCGCGCTGGTGCTGGCGCTGGGCCGGCTGCTGGCTGGAGACACGGGCGGCGCGGCCTTGTGGCTGCTGGTGCTGCTGGCCGGGCTGGTCGCTTGCTGGGGCTGGCGGCGCCAGGTGGAAAAGGCGGGCGTGCGCGTGGGCGTGACGGTGCTGCAAGGGGCGCGCCAGCGCCTGGGCGACCACGTGGCGCGCCTGCCTGTCGGCTGGTTCACGCCGGAAAACACGGCGAAACTGGGCCACGTCATCACGCAGGGCATGATGAACGTGGCGCAACTGCCGGCCCACGTATTGACTCCCGTCATTTGCGGCGCCGTCACGCCCCTGGTGCTGGTGGCCGCGCTGTTCGCGCTGCACTGGCAGCTGGGCCTCATTGCCCTGCTGGCGCTGCCCCTGCTGGCGGGCGCCTTGCGGCTCACGGCGCACCTTGGCCAGCGCGCCGACGACGCCTATCACCGGCATTTTGCCCAGACCAGCCAGCGCCTGGTGGAGTTTGCGCAAGCGCAATCCGTCTTGCGCGCTTTCAATGGTAACGGCGATGGCGACGGCACGCGTTTTTTGCGGCAAGCCATCGACGAGCAACGCCATGCGGGCACGCGGCTGATTTATCTGTCGGCCTTGTCGTCGGTGCTCAACGCCTGGGCAGTGCAAGCCATCTTCGCCGCCTTGCTGGCCGCCGCCGCGCTGTGGCTGCAGGGCCTTCTGGGTGCGGCATCCGCTGCGGGTGACGCTATTTCTGTCATCGTGGCACTGCTGCTGGTGGTGCGTTTTGTCGACCCGCTGCAGGAAGTGGCCAGCTATGGCGAGGTGCTGCGCGGCGCGCGGGGACCGCTCGACGCTGCGCGCGACATTTTCGCCGTGCAACCCTTGCCGGAAGCTCCAGCGCCGCAAGCGCCGCGCGATGGTGGCGTCGAGCTGCGCGGCGTGGCTTTTCGCTATGCACAGGACCAGCCTGACGTATTGACGGACATCAATCTGCAGATTGCACCGGGCAGCATGACGGCGCTGATCGGCGCTTCCGGCTCCGGCAAGACGACGTTAGTACGTTTGATCGCGCGCTTCTTCGATGCCAGCGAAGGTAGCGTGCTGGTGGGCGGTGTCGATGTGCGCGACGTGTCCAGCGAGCAATTGGCCGGGCAGATCAGCCAGATCTTCCAGGACAGTTATCTGTTCCACGGCAGCATCGGCGACAACATCCGCCTGGGCAAGCCGGACGCGACCGATGCCGAAGTGCTGGACGCGGCGCGTCAGGCCGGCGTGGCCGAGATCATCGCCCGCCTGCCGCAGGGACTCGCTACGCCCGTGGGCGAGGGCGGCGCGCGCCTGTCCGGTGGCGAGCGCCAACGCATTGCGATTGCCCGCGCGCTGATCAAGGATGCGCCGATTTTGCTGGTCGACGAAGCGACAGCCGCGCTCGATGCGGAAAACCAGGCCGCCATCGCCGAGGCGCTGGCGCGGCTGCGCGGCAAGCGCACGGTGATCGTCATCGCCCACCAGCTGTCGACGGTGGCCATGGCCGACCAGATCGTCGTGCTCGATGGCGGCACGATCCGCGAGCAGGGCGCGCCAGCCACCTTGCGCGCGCACGATGGCCTGTATGCGCACTTCCTGGCCCAGCGCCAGGCGGCCAAGGGCTGGCGCATCGCCTGCGCTGCGCCGCAGCAATGAACGGGATGACGATTTGACACAAGCGCGTCTGCTGTTCCTGTTCTTGATCCTGTGTTGCGCCTCGCTGTTGGTCGGCGCCAGGCACATTGCCTGGACGCAGCTGTTTGCGCTGTCCGGCGCGCTGTCCGCTGATGCATGGCTGACGCTCACGGCCAGCCGCCTGCCGCGCCTGGCGGCGCTGGTGCTGACGGGCGTGGGCCTGTCCGTCTGCGGTGTCATCCTGCAGCATATCGTGCGCAATAAATTCGTCGAACCGGCCACCTCGGGCGGCCTCGACGCGGCCAAGCTGGGCATCCTCGTGTCGCTGACCGTGGCGCCCGCAGCGGGCACGGCGGGCAAGATGGCGTTCGCGCTGGCCTTTTGCTTTGCCGCCAGCTTGCTGTATGTGGCGCTGATCCGCCGTATCCGCTTCAGGAACACGATTCTGGTGCCCGTCATCGGCCTCGTGTATGGCGGCGTACTCAGTGCCGTGGCCGAGTTTTATGCCTACCGCAACAATATCCTGCAAAGCATGCAGGGCTGGCTGCTCGGCGATTTTTCGCGCATCGTGCAGGGCAACTATGAAATCATTTATCTGATCCTGCCCATCGTTGCCCTCACGTATTTGTACGCGCAGCGTTTTACCGTGCTGGGCATGGGAGAAGGGATGGCCACCAGCCTCGGCCTGAACTATGCGGGCACGGTGGCGCTGGGCCTGATGCTGGTGGCCGTCACGGTGGCGGCCACGGTGATCACGGTAGGGGCGATTCCGTTTGTCGGGCTGGCCATTCCGAACCTGGTGGCTTTGCGCCATGGCGACAACCTGGGCCGCACCCTGCCCATCGTGGCCCTGTGCGGCGCCTCGCTGCTGCTGGCCTGCGACATCGCCGGGCGCTTGCTGATCTATCCATTCGAGGTACCGATCGGCCTGACGGCGGGCGGCGTGGGCGGCGTGCTGTTCCTCATATTGATCATCCGGGGACGGCGATGAGGCGCGTACTGAAGCCGCGGACGCTGTCGCTGCTCGTGTTTGCCCTGGCGCTGACCTTTCTCTTCCTCTGCGCGAATTTTGACTTTGATTACGTCATCCCCAAGCGCCTGGCGCGCCTGGCCGCCATCGTCATCGGCGGCGTCTGCGTGGCCGTCTCGTCCATCGTGTTCCAGACCATCGCCAGCAACCGGATACTGACGCCGGCCGTCATGGGTTACGAAGCCGTGTATCTGCTGCTGCAGTCGCTGCTGATCCTGGCGATGGGCATGCACAGCGTGCTGCTGCTGGGGCCGAGCGGCAATTTTGTCGTATCGATCGCGCTGATGCTGGCGTATTCCTGGGCCATCCACTATTGGCTGTTTCGTGATGGCAAGAACAACGTGTATTTCCTCTTGCTGCTGGGATTCGTGCTGACGATGGTGATCGGCACGTTCACCCAGTTCATCCAGCTGCGCATCAGTCCCGGCGAATTTGCCATCTTGCAAGGATTCAGCCAGGCATCGTTCAACAAGGCGCAGCCCGCACAATTGCTGACCTCGGCCCTGCTGGTGGGCGCCGCCTGCGTGGCCGTGCTGAAAGCCTTGCCGGCGCTCGACGTGCTGGCGCTGGGCCGCGAGCAAGCCATCTCGCTCGGTATCGATTACCGGCGCATGGTGCAGCTGCAGCTGGCGCTGATCGCCGTGCTGGTGGCGGTGTCGACGAGTCTGCTGGGTCCGACGGCCTTCATGGGCATCTTTGTGGCGAACACAAGCTATGCCCTGGCCCGCACGGCGCGCCATCGCGTCATCTTGCCATTGGGCTGCGCCATCGCCATCGCCATCTTCCTGGCCGCCCAGTTGCTGGTCGAGCACGTTTTCAATTACCGGACCACGGTCGGCATCCTCGTCAACCTGGTGTGTGGCGCGTATTTCCTCGCGCTCATGGTCCGCACCCGAGGCACCGCATGATCCATGTCAAACAGATTGAAAAAAGCTACGGCGCCAGGCGCGTGCTGGCCAACGCCAGCGCGCAGTTTCCCAGGGGGAAAGTGACATCTTTGATCGGCCCCAACGGCGCCGGCAAGACGACCTTGCTGATGCTCATCGCGCGTCTGCTGGAAGCGGAGCAGGGGGAAATTCTGCTTGGCGGGCGCAGCATCGCGGACATTCGCATTGCTGACTATGCACGGCAAGTGGCCACCCTGCGCCAGTCGCCTGATTTCAACCTGCGCCTGACGGTGGAAGAACTGGTCGCATTCGGCCGCTTCCCCTACAGCCGTGGCACGCTGACGCCGCAGGACCGGCTGGCCATCGACGAGGCGATCGCCTTTTTGTCGCTCGAAGCGCTGCGTGCCGCGTATGTCGATGAACTGAGCGGCGGCCAGCGCCAGATGGCCTTCCTGGCCATGACGATTGCCCAGCAGACGGACATTTTGCTGCTCGACGAGCCGCTCAACAACCTCGACATGAAACACGCCGTGCAGATCATGCGCGCCCTGCGCCGCCTGTGCGACGAGCAGGGCCGCACCGTGATTCTGGTGATCCACGACATCAACTTCGCCGCCAATTACTCGGACCACATCGTCGCCATGCAGGGCGGCACCGTGCGCTATGCTGGCCCCGCGCACGAGGTCGTCACCGAGGAACGCTTGCGCGCCCTGTACGACATCGATTTCCACATCGTGCGCAACGAACGCGGCTGCGTGTGCAATTACTTTACCCCCACAGGAGCTTGAGATGATCTGCAACCAACCCCGTCTGGCAATCGCCGTGCTGCTCGCCGCCATGGCGGTCTTGCAAGGCTGTACCGACAAGACGGCGAGCGTACCGCCGGCGCCTGCCGCCTCGGCCACACAGCCGGCGTTTGCTCCCATCACCATCGTGCACAAGCTGGGCACGACGGTGATCGAACAGCGTCCCCGGCGCGTGGCCGTGCTCGACATGAACGAAGTCGATTTCCTCGATCAGCTGGGCGTGCCGGTCGCCGGCATGGTGAAGGATTACGTGCCGCACTTTCTCATCCGCTACAAGGAGGACCAGGGCATCCGCGACCTGGGCGCCATCGTGCAGCCGAATCTCGAACATATCCACGCGCTCCAGCCCGACCTGGTGCTGATGACGTCGATCCAGGCAAACCACTATCAGGAGCTGAGCCAGATCGCGCCCACCTTGCACTTCGACGTGGATTACCAGAACAGCGAGAGCAAGCACATCGAGGTGGTCAAGCAACACTTGCTGACACTGGGACGTATCTTCGGCAAGGAAGACCTTGCTCGCCAGAAGGCCGCCGAGCTCGATGCGAAGGTGGCGGACGCGCGCAAGGTGACGCAGGAGCGTCCCGAGAAGGCGCTGATCGTGCTGCACAACAACGGCGCCTTCAGTGCATTCGGCGTGCAGTCGCGCTACGGCTTCGTCTTCGATGCGCTGGGCGTCAAACCGGCCAGCACGGCCATCGAAGCGGGCTTGCATGGGCAGCCCATTTCCAGCGAGTTCATCCAGCAAGCCAATCCCGACATCATTTATGTTGTCGACCGTACGGCCGTGATGGAACACCGTCCCGTCATGACGGCCGAACAGATGGCCAATCCGCTCTTGCGCCAGACCAATGCCTGGAAGAACGGTCGTGTCATCTTTGTCGATGCCGATGCCTGGTACATCACGGCAGCCAGCGTGACGTCGCTGAAACGGGTGATCGACGACGTGCTCAGGGGGTATGAATAATAGAAGTTATTTTTGTAATGATTCGTATTTGCATTGAGGGTTTTGCCTTTTCGTTCGGGAGATAGGGTGAGAACAAGCAATCATCCCATCTGAAAAGGACTTAACTTATGACAACACGCATGGCGACACGCCACCTTCCCGCCTTGAACCTGAGCCGTATCGCCACTGCCGTGCAACTGGTGCTCGTCACGGGCCTGACCGTGGGGGCGCTGAGCGCGGCTAGCCCGCCAGCCTTTGCGCAAGCGGCGCAAGTCCGGCAAGCGTTCAGCGTGCCGGCCGGTGCACTGGGCCTGGCGCTCAACACCTTTGCTGCCGAGGCAGGCGTCGAACTGACGGTTGATGCAGGTTTGCTGCAGGGCAAGCACAGCGCCGGCCTGTCCGGCAGCTACAGCGTGCCCGAAGGATTTTACGAATTGCTGCGCGGACACGGCTTGCAGGCCGTGCGCGAGGGCAATGGCAGCTACACGCTGCGCCGCGAGCCGGCGCACAGCGCCAGTGCAGAGGCCGCCGCAATCATGCCGGCCGTGACGGTGTGGGGCACAGGCAATACTGTCACCGATGCCTACGCAGGCGGGCAAGTGGCGTCCGGCGGGCGCGTGGGCTTTCTGGGCGACAAGGATTTCATGGAAACCCCGTTCAACACCATCAGCTATACGGATAAATTCATCGAAGACCGGCAAGCGCGCGACATCACCGATGTGATCTCGGCCACCGATCCCACCGTCTTCAGCAGTGGCATGACGGGCATCATCGGCGAGAATTATTCGATACGCGGGTTCAGTTCCGGCACCAGCGACGTCGCGTTCGGCGGGCTGTTCGGCGTCTCGCCCGTGTACCGTACCTCGCCCGAGATGTTCGAACGCATCGAAGTGCTGAAAGGCCCGTCGGCCTTGCTCAACGGCATGCCGCCGGGCGGTTCGGTGGGCGGCAGCATCAATCTGGTGCCCAAGCGCGCGGGCGAGGCACCGCTGGCGCGCGTGACGGCGTCGTATATGTCGGATTCCCAGTTCGGTGGGCATGTTGATCTGGGTCAGCGCTTTGGTGAAAACAAGCAATTCGGCATCCGCATCAACGGCGTCTACCGCGACGGCGATGGCGCCATCGAGCATCAGAAAAAGAAGACCCAACTTGCGTCCGTGGGACTCGACTGGCGCGGCGTTGGCGCGCGCCTGTCCGCCGACCTGTACAGCAGCGAAGACCGCGCGCGGGGCTTGAACCGTGGCGTCAACCTGGCAGCCGGCTTGCCTGTGCCGCGTCCGCCGAAAGCGGAGACCTTGCTCAATCCCAGCTGGGCCTTCTATGACACGAAGGACAAGGGCGCCATGCTGCGCGGCGAATATGACGTGAGCGAACAACTGATGGCGTATGCCGCCATCGGCGCCGGCAAGGCCGATTACCAGTCGACGGGCGCCTACCTGATCCAGGTGTTCAATACGGCCGGCGACTACCGCACCAATCTGGCCGACCTGGGTTTTAAACTGGAAAAACAATCGGCGGAAGCGGGCGTGAAGGGCAAGTTCCGCACAGCCGGCATCAGCCATCAATGGGCGGCCAACGCCACGTATTACCACCACACGGACCAGCAGTTCGGCCGCAGGAATACCTTGGCGCAAGATTGGATCACGAATATCTACCATCCCGTCTGGGGTCCAGCGACCCGCTTCGAGGCGCCGCAAATTTCGAAGACGGAATTGCGCCTGGCCAGCTATGGTCTGGTCGATACCCTGTCGTTTGTGCAGGATCAAGTGCAACTGACGGTGGGCTTGCGGCGCCAGGAAGTGCTCAGCGACAGCTTCAACGTGAAGACGGGGGCGCGAACCTCCCGCTATGACGCCGCCGCCACGACGCCGGCCGTCGCCCTGCTGGTCAAAGCCGCCAGGAACGTTTCGCTGTACGCCAACTACATCGAAGGCTTGAGTCAGGGTGCGACGGCCCCCATGACGGCGGCCAACGCGGGGGAAGTGTTTGCCCCGTATAAATCGAAGCAGATGGAGGCCGGCGTCAAGGTCGACCTGGGCGAATTCGCCCATACGCTCAGCGTGTATGAAATCAGACGCCCCAGCAGCTATGTCGATCCGGTCAGCAATGTCTTTTCCTTTGGCGGCGAGCAGCGCAACCGCGGCGTCGACTGGGGCTTTTTCGGCGCGCCCGTGCGCGACATGCGCCTGATGGGCGGTATCGCCTATGTGGACCCGACCCTGGCCAGGACGGATGACGGCGTCAACCAGGGCAAGCAGGCGGCGGGCGTGCCCAAGCTGCAGGCCAAGCTGGGCGTGGAGTGGGATGCGCCGCCAGTGCCGGGGCTGACCCTGACGGCGAACGTGACGGCGGCATCGAAGCAATACATCAATGAAGACAATTCATTGTCGGTACCGGGCCGCAGCGTATTTGACCTGGGCGCGCGCTATGCCACCCGTGCCGCCGGCCGGCCGTTGACCGTGCGCGCCAGCGTGAACAATGTGGGCAACAAGGCGTATTGGGCGTTGCCGCAATGGACCAGCCTGGGGCTGGGCGCGCCGCGCACCTTCATGCTGTCGGCCACGACGGACTTTTAAGCCGGCTAGTCGTCCGGGCCGCGCGCCTGGCTGCTTGAACGTTGCCACGTCCACAGCAAGCCGATACCGGCCGAGGTGCCGCTGTTCTGGCGCAGCAGGGGGCTGGCACGGTTGGCGGCGCTTGCGTAGTTGTCATAGCGTACAAAGGCAAAGGCGCGCCAGTCCTGGTGCAGCCGGTAGGAACCGCCCAGGCCCAGGCGCGTGAGCATCAGCCCGCTTTTTGCCGCATACGCCGGACGCTGGCCGGTGGCAAACGCCGGGCTGACGCCATAAAAGTAATCGTTGATGGCGGCATTGCCCAGTACGGCGCCGACGCTGGCATAGACGTGCCATGCCTGCTGATCGCCTTGCAGTGCATACACGAGGCGCGGTTCGAACGTGGCGCCCTGGCGGCGCAGGCCGCCGCGCGCTTCGATGACGGCGCGCAAGGGCAGTTCCAGGCCCAGGCGGCTGTGTTGCGTCGGCTCGGCCAGCTTGATTTTCAGGCGCGGGCCAAATTCCACCAGGGTGCCCAGGTCCGGCATGCCGTGCCGGGCCGGCACGTCGCTGGACCTGGCCGGCAAGGACAGGGCGAAACCCACGTCGAATTCCACTCGGTCCGTATTGAGCAGGCGCGCGCCCACGCCGGAGCGGTCGGCACGCAGCACTTTCCCGCGATAAATCAAATAGGGCAGGGCCAGGCTGCGCGTCGAGCGCTCGCTGGCGCCGGGATAGGCGGGCGTGACGGCCGTGCCGCCGAAGATGCCCGCTTCCCATAAGGGTAACGCTGGCTCGGCGGCGCACGCGGGCGCCATGGCAGCGAAGAGGGCGGATGTGGCCAGCAGCGTGCGTGTCACTCTCATCGGTGGACTTTCCTGTGCTAGGGAGGTGTGCCGCAAGACTTGCCCACCGGCAGCGATTCCCGGTCGGCAAAGGCGCCCAGGGCCGACGATTGATGAAAGCCCAGTTCGTTACGCACTGCCAAGGCTTCCGTCGACTTGCCCTGGCGGTCATATTGGTCGATCAGCGCCTTGTAGCTGAGCGCGCTCGACCGTTCGCTCTTCTTTGCCAGCGCGATGGCCTGGCGGAAATGAAACTCGGCCGCATCGTAGCGGCAGGCCCCGCTGGCGGCGCGTCCCGCCTGGTGATGCAGCCGCGCCTGCCAAGCGAAGTCGCCCCGGCCCAGTTCGGCATTGTCGACAGCCGCCTCATAGCTGCGCATGGCCTGCGCCCAGTCGCCCTGGCTGGCCGCCTCGCGTGCGAACTGCTCCTGCTGCGCGGCCATGCGCAGTTCGGTTTGCGTGGAGCAGGCGCCCAGCGCGATCAGGATCAGCGGCAGGACGAGGCAAGAGCGGAAGGGGAGTAGTGTGGACATGGCGCCACTGTAGCGCATGCGCGGGCGCGCACGTTTGCGCGGGACGCATGAATTGGGGGATTCGTGCGGCACCGATGACATATAATTTGCACACGACTTTGTTATTTTTGACATATCACCGAACAGGAGCACCATGTTTTCACGTAAATTCCATTCTTGTGCACAGCTGATGCTGGCCACCTTGCTGATGGGCTTTGTCGCCGCGTCCCCTGCGCGCGCGCAGCAAGCGGCCGTCAAATTGCCGAATGTGGTGATCCTGGCCACGGGCGGCACCATCGCCGGCAGCGGCGCCGACAGTACCACCACCGTCGGCTACACCTCGGCCACCGTGGGCGTCGAGCGCCTGATCGCGGCCGTGCCGGAACTGAAGAAAGTGGCGAATGTGAAAGGCGAGCAAGTGTTCCAGATCGCCAGCGAAAGCATGGGCAATAGCCACTGGCTGGCCCTGGCCAAACGCATCAACGTGCTGCTGGCCTCGAACGATGTCGATGGCGTGGTCGTCACGCACGGCACCGATACCATCGAAGAGACGGCGTATTTCCTGAACCTCACCGTGAAGAGCCACAAACCCGTGGTCGTGGTGGGCGCCATGCGTCCGTCGACCGCCATTTCGGCCGACGGCCCCATCAACCTGTACAACGCCGTGATGCTCGCTGGCAGCAAGGAAGCCGTGGGCAAGGGCGTGCTGGTGGCCTTGAACGACCAGATCAACGCGGCGCGCGAAGTGACCAAGACGAACACCTCGACCACCGATACCTTCAAATCGCCGGAACTGGGCATGCTCGGCTACATCCAGGGCAGCAAGGCCTTTTTCTACCGCCAGTCGACGCGCAAGCACACGCTGGAATCGGAATTTGACATCAGCAAGCTCGATGCCCTGCCGCAAGTGGACATCGTGTATGGCTACGCCAACATGAACCGTGTCGGCATGGATGCCTTCATCGCCGCCGGCGCCAAGGGCATCATCCACGCGGGCGTGGGCGATGGCAGCGTGGCCGCGCAAATGAAGCCGGCCCTGGTGGAAGCGCGCCAGAAGGGCGTGCTGATCGTGCGTGCTAGCCGCGTCGGCCAGGGCATCGTGGCGCGCAATGGCGAAGCCAACGACGATGAACTCGACAGTGTCGTGTCCGACACCCTGAACCCGCAAAAAGCCCGCATCCTGCTGATGCTGGCCTTGACCAAGACCAACAGTACGCAAGAAATCCAGCGTATTTTCTATACCTATTGATCGCCGTCACGCCGGCCCAGCCACTGCGGCTGGGCTTGGCTGATTTACGCTAGCCCGCTTTGCTGCCATACTTCGCATCTGAATAATTTCCTGGCAGAAGCAGCAATACTGTTCCTTGTCCCCTGTTCATGGCTATCCTGTCCGACATCATCCTGTATCCGATCAAATCGTGCGCCGGCATCCATTTGCGCGAGGCGGTCTTGACGCGCTCAGGGCTGATGAGCGAACACGTGTTCGACCGCGAATGGATGGTGGTCGATGCGCAGGGCCGTTTCCTGACCCAGCGCGAACATCCGCGCATGGCGCTGATCGTGCCTTCCATCAAGGCCACCACGCTGGAATTGCGCGCACCGGGCATGCTGCGCCTGGAAATCGAACTGGGCTTGCCACATCCGCAACTGGCGCCCATGCTGGAAGTGCAGGTGTGGGACGATAGCGTGCGCGCCTACGATTGCGACGACGTCACGGCCACCTGGTTTTCCAACGCCATCGGCGTGCCGTGCCGCCTGGTGCGCTTTCACCCGGACGTGGTGCGCGCCACCAGCACCACCTGGACGGGCGGCGTGGCCGCTTCGACCATGTTTGCCGACGGTTACCCGGTGCTGATCGCCGGCAGTGCCTCGCTGGACGATGTCAATGACAAGCTGCGCGCCGCCGGCCGCGAGGCGCTGCCGATGAACCGTTTCCGTCCCAATCTGGTGATCGGCGATATCGGTGCCTTCGAGGAAGACTACGCCGCGTTCCTGCAATTTGGCGCCACCGTGTTAACACCCGTCAAGCCGTGCTCGCGCTGCCCGATCCCGTCGGTGGACCAGGCCACGGGCGTGCCGGGACCGGACCCGCTCGACGTCATGCATGGCTATCGTGCCAAGCCCGAACTCGATGGCGCCATCTGCTTCGGCATGAACGCCATCGTCACCGACGGCGGCGACGAGCGCATCGTGGTGGGGCAGGACATCGGTTTCGAACTGGCATTTTAAGCATGGCGCCCGCACACAAGGGTTTAAGGTTTTTATGAATCAAGCAATACCGCCGGACCCGCGCATTGCCAGCCTCGAAGCCGAAAACCAGGCCTTGCGCGCGCGCATGGCTTTCCTGCTGGAACAGGTTGAACGCAACCACGACATCATGTGCCGCCACCAGGCGTTCGACCTGGAAATCGTCAGCGCGTCCACCTTTCCCGAACTGATCGGCACCATTTTTCGCACCTTGCCCGTGATCTCCGACCTCGACGGCGTCACCTTGAGCCTGCTCGACGAGGATGACGATATCGTGCTGGTGATGGAAAAGCTGGGCGTCGATTTCAGCGCCTTTCCGCAGTTGCTGTTCGTGCATGCCGTGGCGGAGCTGGGTTTTGCTTCGCCAGCGCCCGCAGCCGAAGGGGAAGCGGCCTTGCCGCCGTCGCCCCTGCTGGGACAGTTCGACGCCGCGGTGCATGGCCCCCGCTTTCCGGGCATCGACGCTCCCCTGCGCAGCGTGGCGCTGGTGCCCTTGCTGCGCAACAAGCGCCTGATTGGCAGCCTGAACCTGGCCAGCGGCGACATGACGCGCTTCACGCCTTCGCTGGGCACGGATTTCATCAAGCACATGGCCTCCATCATCGCCATTTGCCTGGAAAACGTGATCAGCAATGAAATGCTGAAGTACATCGGCTTGACCGATTCCTTGACGGGCGTCTATAACCGCCGCTATATCGACCGTCGGCTGCTGGAAGAAATCGGTCGCGCGCGGCGCCAGAATTATTGCATTTCGTGTATGTATATCGATATCGACCATTTCAAGCTGGTCAATGACACCTATGGCCACCAGGGCGGCGATGAAGTGCTGCGCGAAGTGGCCACGCGCATCCGCACGGAATTGCGCCGCTCCGATGCGCTGGGCCGCTTCGGCGGCGAGGAATTCGTCGTCCTGCTGATCGATGCCGACCTCGACAGCGCGACCTTCGTTGCCGAACGCATCCGCGCCAGCATCGCCGGCACCATGTTTGACTTGCCGGGCAGCGCGCAAGCGTGGGTCAGCGTGTCGATCGGCGTGGCCAGCCTGGAAGCGGACGCGGCGCTGCTACCCATTGAAACGGTGGCGCAGCAGCTGGTGGCGCACGCCGACCAGGCCCTGTACCAGGCCAAGGCGGGCGGACGCAACAAGGTCATCAGCTGGCAGGCGCAGATCGGCTGACCAAGATCGGCTGACTATTTCAATAATAGTGTTTCGGCTTTGGCCACGGCATCCGCGCTGCCGCGCAGCACCACCACATCGCCGCTGGCCAGCTGCGTCTCGGGGGTGACATCGAGGCGGCCACGGCCGCGGCGGATGGCCGTCACGGTCGCGCCGCAGCCAGCGACGTCGAGCATGCTCAAGGGCAAGCCCACACACTGCGCGCCCTCGCTGACGGTGACTGTATGCAGGCGTTCCAGCTCGGCATCGTCGCCCGCGTCGCTGGAGCCATGGAAATAGCCGCGCAGCGAGGCATAGCGTTCCTCGCGTGCCGCCTGCACCCGGTGCACCACGCGGCGCAGGGGCACGCCCATCATGATCAGCGCGTGCGAGGCGAGCATCAGACTGCCTTCCATCAATTCCGGCACCACTTCGGCCGCGCCCGCTTTCTTCAACTGGTCGAGGTCGCTGTCGTCGTGGCTGCGCACGATGACGGGCAAGGTGGGCGCCATGTCGTTGAGTAAATGCAATAACTTCAGTGCCGAGGGGGTATTCGCATAGGTGATCACCACGGCGCTGGCCCGGTAGATACCGGCCGCCACCAGGCTTTCGCGCCGGCCCGCGTCGCCATACGAGACGTGGGCGCCAGCCAGCTGCGCCTCCTGCACCCGTTCCGGGTCCAGGTCCAGCGCGTGGTACTCGATCTTTTCTTCCGCCAGCAGGGTGGCCAGGCTTTGCCCGCTGCGCCCGAAGCCGGCGATCAGCACGTGTTTCTGCGACGCCATGGTGCGCGTGGCGATCTTGGTGAGCGCCAGCGATTGCATCATCCAGTCGTTGGCCGCCAGCTTCATGACGATGGCATCGGACTTGGCGATGAGGAAGGGCGCCACCAGCATCGACAGCACCATCGAGGCCAGTACCACCTGCACGACGAACGGATCCATCAGCTTGATGCCGCCCGCCAGGTTCAGCAGCACGAAGCCGAATTCGCCCGCCTGCGCCAGTCCCAGTCCCGTGCGCAAGGCCACGCCGTTGCTTGACCCGAACAGCCGGGCCAGGCCCGCGATCAGGGCAAATTTCAGCAGCACGGGGCCGCACAGCAGCAGCAAGACCAGCCACCAGTTGTCGAGCACCACACGGATATTGAGCAGCATGCCGACGGTGATGAAGAACAGGCCGAGCAGCACGTCGCGGAAGGGCTTGATATCCTCTTCCACCTGGTGCTTGAATTCCGTCTCGGAAATGAGCATGCCGGCAACAAACGCGCCCAGGGCCAGCGACAGCCCCGCCCGTTCCGTGATCCAGGCCGCGCCCAAGGTGATCAGCAGCAGGTTGAGCATGAACAATTCCTGCGAGCGGCGCTTGGCGACGATGGTCAGCCAGCCACGCACCAGCTTCTGGCCGATGAACAAGAGCAGAATCAGGACAACCAGGGCCTTGCCACCGGCCCAGGCCAGGGTTTCGGCCAGGTTGTCCGAATCGCGCGTGAGGGCGGGAATCAGGATCAGCAGGGGCACCACGGCCAGGTCCTGGAACAGCAAAATGCCGATGATCTTGCGGCCGTGTTCGCTTTCCAGTTCCAGCCGTTCCGTGAGCATTTTCGAGACGATGGCCGTCGACGACATGGCCAGCGCACCACCCAGGGCGAAGGCGGCTTGCCAGCTCAGGTGGATGTAGGCGGACAGGTAGCGTCCGACGAACCAGCCGAAGACGACTGTGGCGATGATGGTGGTGACCACCTGCGCCATGCCCAGTCCGAAGACGATGCGCCGCATGGCGAGGAACTTGGGCAGAGAAAATTCCAACCCGATGGAAAACATCAGGAAGACGACGCCGAATTCGGCCAGGGTGTGGCTGGCTTCGTTCTCGGCTGCCAGGCCCAGCGCGTGGGGGCCGATGACGATGCCGACGGCCAGGTAGCCCAGCATGGGCGGCAGATGCAACATTCTGAAAGCGACCACGCCCAGCACGGCGCTGCCGAGTAACATCAGGGTCAGTTCAAGCGAGGAAAACATGGGTTGCCCGGTGCGGTCAATGGAAATCGTTGTTTGTTGTGACTGGCAAGTTTTTTGCTTTCCTAATTCGTTTATACTTTGGGCATGAGTGTAACCCATGAAAAAACAATGCTGAAAGCTTTTGATCGAATTGACATGCAAGCGACGACCGAGCGCGCCGTCGCGCTGGCCCGCACCACCTTGCAGATCGAGTCCGACGCCATCGTTGCGCTGCACGCGCGCCTGGCCACGGACGACAGCGTAGGCCGCGCCGTGGCGATGTTGCTGCAATGCAAGGGGCGTGTCGTCGTCTCCGGCATCGGCAAGTCCGGCCATATCGCGCGCAAGATTGCCGCCACCCTCGCTTCCACCGGCACGCCGGCCCTGTTCGTGCATCCGGCCGAAGCGGCCCATGGCGACCTGGGCATGGTCACCTCGGACGATGCTTTTATTGCCATATCGTACTCCGGCGAATCGTCGGAACTGATGGCCATCATGCCCGTCGTCAAGCGCATGGGCGGCGTGCTCATTTCCATGACGGGCAAACCGAACTCCAGCCTGGCGCAATTGGCCGACGTGCACCTGGATATTTCCGTTGAGAAAGAAGCCTGTCCGCTGAACCTGGCGCCGACGGCCAGCACCACCGTCACCCTGGCTCTGGGCGACGCGATCGCCGTGGCCTTGCTCGACTTGCGCGGCTTCAAGGAAGAAGATTTCGCCCGCTCGCACCCGGGTGGCGCCCTGGGCCGCCGCCTGCTCACGCATGTGCATGACGTCATGCGCAGCGGCGAACGTGTACCGAAGGTGCCCGTGGACGCTTCCTTGCTGCAGGCGCTGGAAGAAATGACGAAGAAGGGCATGGGCATGACGGCCGTCGTCGATGCGGATGAGCGCCCCGTGGGCGTGTTTACCGATGGCGACTTGCGCCGCATGTTCGAGCGCGTGCAGGATTTCACGCAAGTGGCGATCCGCGACGTCATGCATGCGCAGCCGCGCAGCATCGCGCCCGAACGCCTGGCCGTCGATGCCGTGGCCGTGATGGAGCAGTTCCGCATCAACCAGATGCTGGTCGTCGATGCCGACGGCAAGCTGGTGGGCGCGCTGCATATCCATGATCTGACGCAAGCGAAGGTGATCTGATGGATAGCGTAGCGGACAACCTGGCGCGCGCGGCCAAGGTCAAACTGATGATCTTTGACGTCGACGGCGTGCTCACCGACGGCAGCCTGCATTTCGGCCCCGATGGCGAGATGATGAAAACGTTTAATGTGTATGATGGCCTGGGCATCAAGCTGCTGCAGGAATCGGGCGTGCAGACGGCCATCATCAGCGCGCGCCGCTCGGCCATCACGGCGCGCCGCGCGCAAGACCTGGGCATTACCCATGTGCACCAGGGCGGTCACGACAAGCTGACGCCGTTTCGCGAACTGCTGGCGCTGACGGGCTTGACGGAAGAGCAATGCGGCTATATCGGCGACGATGTCATCGATGCGCCCATCCTGCGCCGCGTGGGCTTTGCCGTCAGCGTGCCGGGCGGGCGTCCGGAAGCGCTGGACCTGGCGCACCATGTGACGCAGGCCGGCGGCGGCCGTGGCGCGGTGCGCGAGATCTGCGAATTCCTGCTGCGCGCTCAGGATAACTATGCGCGCGTCATGGCGCCATTCCTGGAGTGAGGCGCATCGCCTTGCCGCCAGTCAGATTTGAAAGAGTGAAATCCTATGCGTAAGCCAGGAGGCGCCCATCGCTGGCGCATGATTTTTACCGTGCTGGGGGCCGTCGTCTTTGCGCTGGGCAGCTTTTGGCTGCTGGAAGTGATGAACAAGAATGCCCAGGACATCACGGCCAGCAAGCATCTGGATGAGCCAGACTATTTCATCACCAATTTCAGCCTGGTGCGCATGGACTTGACGGGTAAACCCAGCTATATCGTATCGGGCACCAAGCTCACGCATTATCCGCTCGACGATTCATCCGATATCGACCAGCCTTTCGTGCGCAAGCTTACGCCTGGCATGCCGCCGATGAACATGAATGCGGAACTGGCGCATATCGACCAGGACAATACCCGGTTGCAACTGCACCGCAAGGTCGTGATCGACCGCGTGGCCAGTCCGAAGGCGCAGAACCTGACAGTCAAGACGGAAGCGCTGACGGTATTCCCGGATGAAGAAAGAATGGAAACGGACGTGCCTGTCGATATCCTGACGGGCGCCTCGCGCATCAATGGCATCGGCATGAAGGCCAATAACGCCACTGGCGTGGTGGAAGTGCAGAATGCGCTGCGCATGGTCCTCCCGCCGAAACCGCGCCCGGCTGCGGCGGCAAAATGACAGAATGAAACAAGGAAACCATACTATGAAGAATATCTTGCTGTTGACCGTATTTTCTCTGGCCATGATGGGCGTGGCGCATGCCGAGAAGGCCGATTCCGAGAAGGAAGCCGTCATCACGGCACGTAGCGGCCACGTCGATGACGTCAAGCAGGTACGCACGCTGACGGGCGACGTCGTGCTGGTGAAAGGGACTCTGACCATGAAGGCGGGCCGGGCCCTGATCACGGAAGACCCGCAAGGCTACCAGTTCATCACCTTCTGGGCCGATCCCGGCAAGCTGGCCACCTTCCGCCAGAAGCGCGATGGCGCGGGCGACCTGTGGGTGGAAGGCGAGGCGGAGCGCGTGGAATACGATAACAAGACGGAAGTGGTGAAACTGTTTTCCAAGGCCAAGCTGACGCGCCTGGAAGGCACGAAAGTGACCGACGTGGCCAACGGTGCCTTCATCTCGTATGACAGCCGCAAGGAAGTATTCAAAATGGAAAATTCCGACAGCGGCACCAGCACGCCCGATGGCGGCAGCGTGCGCATGGTGATCCAGCCGAAGCCCAAGGCGCCGGCCACGCCCGCACCAGGAAAGAACTAATGGACAATACACGTTGCGGCAGCACCCTGATCGTTCGCGGGCTGCAAAAAACCTATGGCAAGCGGCAAGTCGTGCATGATGTCTCGCTGCAAGTCGAATGCGGCGAAGTGGTGGGATTGCTGGGCCCGAACGGCGCCGGCAAGACCACCTCGTTCTACATGATCGTCGGCCTGGTGCCGTCGGACGGCGGCACCATCGATATCAGCGGCGTGGACATTTCCCGCCTGCCGATCCACCGCCGCGCGCAGATGGGCCTGTCGTATCTGCCGCAGGAAGCGTCCGTCTTCCGCAAGCTGACGGTGGAAGACAATATCCGCGCCGTGCTGGAAATCCAGACCGTCGAAGGCCGTCCCCTGAAGAAGGCCGAGATCGAGGAGCGCCTGGATAAATTGCTGGCCGACTTGCAAATTGAAAAGTTGCGCGAGAACCAGGCGCTGTCGCTGTCGGGCGGCGAGCGCCGCCGTGTGGAAATCGCCCGCGCGCTGGCGACCGACCCGCGTTTCGTGCTGCTCGACGAACCGTTCGCCGGTGTCGACCCGATCGCCGTGATCGAGATCCAGCGCATCGTGCGCTTCTTGAAGGAGCGCAATATCGGCGTGCTGATCACCGACCATAATGTGCGCGAGACGCTGGGTATCTGCGACCGTGCCTACATCATCAACCAGGGCTCGGTGCTGGCGTCGGGACGCCCCGACGACATCATCGCGAACGAGTCGGTACGCCGGGTCTACCTGGGCGAACACTTCCGCATGTGAGCCAATGAAACAATCATTGCAGCTGCGCACTTCGCAGCACCTGGCACTGACGCCGCAGTTGCAGCAATCGATACGCCTGTTGCAATTGTCTACCCTGGAATTGCACCAGGAACTAGAGCAACTGCTGACGGACAATCCCTTGCTCGAGCGCCTCGACGATCCGCTCGATCATTCGCTGCGCCTGCTGTCCGACGGGGCCCTGAGTTCCACGGCCGCGCCGGCCGAAGCGCCGCCCCAGCCGCCAGGCCAGGATGCGCCTGCGGCGCCGGCCGAAGCAGAAGCCTTTGATGGCGAGGCGGGCGACGGCCCGGCCGCCGCGGACGGCGGCGACAGCGACTGGAGCGAGGCGAGCCGGGGCAAGGCGCCCGACGACGAAGATTCCCGTCCGCAATTGGAAGCCCATCACTGCACCCTGCGCGAGCACCTGATGGAGCAGATGCGCGTGACGGTGCTCGAGTTGCGCGACCGCGCGCTGGTCGAGCTGATCATCGACGCGCTCGACGACAATGGCTACCTGGAAGAGTCACTCGACGACATCCTGGCGCGCCTGCCGGAAGAGCTGGAAATCGACGCCGACGAGATGCGCACGGCCTTGTCCCTGTTGCAAAGTTTCGATCCGCCCGGCGTGGGTGCGCGCAATGCATCCGAATGCCTGGCGCTGCAAATCAAGCGTTTGCCGCACGTCGCCATGGTGACGCGGCGCATGGCCCTCGTCATCGTGGAAAAGCACCTGGCCTGGTTTGCCCAGCGCGATTTCAACAAGCTGAAAAAAGCCCTCGATTGCGACGAGGAAGACTTGCGCGAAGCGCAGACGGTGATTCGCCAGTGCAATCCGCATCCGGGCGCCGTGTTCGCCTCGGACGTGTCCGATTACGTGGTGCCCGACGTCGTCGTCAAGCGCGCGCGCAATGGCTGGCAAGTCACCCTGAACAACGACGTCATGCCGCGCCTGCGCGTCAACGCCATGTACGCCAACTTGCTCAAGCAGGGCAAGGGCGAGGGCGCCATGGGCGCACAGTTGCAGGAAGCCAAGTGGCTGATCAAGAATATGCGCCAGCGCTTTGACACGATCCTGCGCGTGGCGCAAGCGATAGTAGAAAGACAAAAGAACTTTTTCTCGCATGGGGCCGTTGCCATGCGCCCCCTTGTGCTCCGTGAAATAGCTGATACACTGGGTTTACACGAGAGTACTATCTCGCGGGTAACAACTCAAAAGTACATGCTGACCCCGCACGGCATGTTCGAGTTGAAATATTTCTTTGGTAGCCACGTCGCCACCGAAGCGGGGGGCGAAGCATCATCGACGGCGATACGGGCATTGATCGTGCAACTGACAGGAGCAGAAGACCCTAAAAATCCTTTATCCGACAGTAAGATTGCGGACATGCTGGGGGAACAAGGCATGGTGATTGCGCGACGTACTGTTGCCAAATACCGGGAAGCGTTGAAAATTCCGCCAGTGAGCCTGCGTAAGTGTTTGTAAGTTTTTTTCGGTTCCTCTGCGGGCCGGATAGGATGGACCGCACGAACCCGATCATCTTTAGGAGTGTGTATGAATCTCACCATCAGCGGACATCATCTCGAAGTGACACCAGCCATCCGTGAATACGTACAAACGAAGCTGGAGCGCGTGAAACGTCATTTCGATCAAGTTATCGATATCGCCGTGATTCTGACCGTGGATAACCTCAAAGAGAAAGAAAAACGTCAAAAGGCCGAAGTCAACCTGCGTCTGAGTGGCAAAACTGTCTATGTGGAAAGCCTGGCGCATGACCTGTATGCCGCAATCGATATCCTGATCGACAAGCTGGACAGGCAAGTGATGAAATACAAAACCAAAGTGCAAGGGCACGGTAAAGAGGCGATCAAGCATCTGCCAGACAACTCCGAGGAAGACGCCGTCGTCGCCGTTTAAGGCCACCCGCTTCCAGCAGTTGTGATCAACTAAGGGCGCACATCTTGCGCCCTTTTTTGCGCCCGTACCTGTCGAACGCAATGTTCCCCATGCAGGCGCTAGAATGTTTGCACTTTCACTTCTTTCTGCCTGCCATGAGCGACTTCGTCCAGACCTCCATCCGCAACCGTACCGGGCACATCGTGCTCGACCGTCCGAAAGCCTTCAATTCCCTGTCGCTGGAGATGGTGCGCGCCCTGAGTGCCGTCTTGCTGGCCTGGCGCGACGATCCGCAGGTGGACGCCGTCGTGATCCGTTCCAGCAGCGAAAAAGCCCTGTGCGCCGGTGGCGACATCCGTTTCTTTTACGATGCGGGCCTGGCTACGCCGCAAGGCGGCAGTGCGTTGCTGGAAGATTTCTTTACGGAAGAATACGCCTTAAATCATGTGATTCATTTCTACCCGAAACCGTATATCGCCGTGATGGATGGCGTGGTCATGGGCGGCGGCATGGGCGTGGCGCAAGCCGGGCCCGGCAACCGCCTGCGCATCGTCACGGGCCGCACGCGCATGGCCATGCCGGAAGTCAATATCGGCTTGTTCCCGGACGTGGGCGGCAGTTATTTCCTGTCCCGCCTGGCCGGCCGGCTGGGCCTGTACCTGGGCTTGACGGGCTTGACGATCAACGCGGCCGATGCCCTGTACACGGGCCTGGCCGATGTCTACCTGCCCGAGGCGCAGATGGGGGCGCTGCTGGCCCTGTTCGACTCGACGCCGGGCGAGGCCTTGCCGGTGGCCATCAAGGCGCTGGCCGCGCCGTTTCAGGCCGAGGCGGGGGCTTCTCCTTTGGCCACCGCGCGCACGGCGCTGGACCGCCACTTCGGCGCCCCTTCCGTGGCTGCCATCATGGCCTCGCTGGCGCAGGACGACAGCGCGTTCGCGGGCAAGGCCCTGGCGGCCATGCGCCTGCGTTCTCCCTTGATGATGTCGGTGACCCTGGAATTACTGCAACGCGGTGCCCATCTGGGCGTGGCCGATTGCCTGCGCCTGGAGCGCAGCGTGGTGCGCCACAATTTCGCGCATGGCGAAGTGCTCGAAGGCGTGCGCGCGCTGGTGATCGACAAGGACAATGCGCCACGCTGGAACCCTGCCAGCCTGGACGAGGTCGATGCAGCCATGGTGGCGCGTTTCTTTGCGCCCGTCTGGCCGGCGTCAGCGCATCCGCTGCGCCACCTCGATTAATTAGCTGCGCTCGCGGTGGCGCAAGACCACGCGCTCGTTGGGGCCGAAGTATTGCGCCAGCCGTTCCGCCATGTACACGGAGCGGTGCTGGCCGCCCGTGCAACCGAGCGCCACCGTCAGGTAGCTGCGGTTGTCGGATTTGAATGACGGCAACCACTTCTCGATGAAGGCGCGGATGTCGGCCAGCAGCTCCAGCGCGCTCGGTTGCGCGTCGAGGAAGGCGATCACGGGCGCATCGCGTCCGTCGAGCGGACGCAGCGCCAGGTCGTAATAGGGATTCGGCAAGGCCCGCACATCGAAGACGAAATCGGCGTCCAGCGGCACGCCCAGTTTGAAGGCGAACGATTCGAAGAACAGGGTCAGCGGCGCGCGTTCGGAGGCGACGATATCCTTGATCCAGGCGCGCAATTTATTGGCGCTCAGTTCCGAGGTATCGATCACATGGCCCAGCTGTTCGATGGTCGACAGGCGCTCGCGTTCTTCCGAGATGCATTCGATCAGGGTGCGGCGGCTGGCGGGGTTCTGGTTCGGACGCAATTCGTGCGACAGCGGATGGCTGCGCCGCGTTTCCGAGAAGCGCGCCACCAGCGAATGCGTGGTGGCCGTGAGGAACATCACCTTGACGTCATGCCCCTGGTCGCGCAGCAGGGCCACATTGTGCGGCAGGCTGGCCAGCGACTCGGCGCTGCGCGCATCGACGGCGACGGCCAGTTGCGGTGTGCCTTCGTCGAGCAAGGTTTGCACCAGGCTGGGCAGCAAGGCCGGTGGCAGGTTGTCGACACAATAGTAGCCGGTATCTTCCAGCACATTGAGCGCGACGGATTTACCGGAGCCGGATATTCCGGTGATAAGGACGATATGCATACGCCGATCATACAATAAAGATTGGCACTGCGCTCCCGAGGCAATGATCTTTACAAATTATTGCAATTATTGTTCGAGCATTGCTTGTATTTAATTGTTGCCATTGGCGTCAATGTGGGGTCAGACCCGTCGGGTCGGACCCCGGTAATTAGTCACCACTCATTGCCAACCTCTGCCGCTCCATGAACTCCTGCAAGGTATCGATGCCGCGCAGCTGCAGAATCGTATTGCGCACGGCCGCTTCCAGCAGCACGGCGATGTTGCGGCCGGCGGCGACGGGGATGACGACCTTGCGCACGGGCAAGCCGAGCACGTCTTCCGTGGGGAACAGGAAGGGCAGGCGTTCGACTTCCTCTTCCAGCGCGTTGCGGCGCACCAGGTGCACGATCAGTTTCAAACGCATCTTGCGGCGCACGGCCGTTTCGCCAAAGATGGCCTTGATATCGAGCAAGCCCAGGCCCCGCACTTCCAGCAGGTTTTGCAGCAGGGGCGGGCAGCGGCCTTCGATCATGTTGGGCGCGATGCGCGAGAATTCCACGGCGTCATCGGCCACCAGGCCGTGGCTGCGCGAAATCAGTTCCAGGCCCAGCTCGCTCTTGCCCAGACCCGAATCGCCCGTGATCAGCACGCCCACGCCCAGCACGTCCATGAACACGCCATGCATGATGATGCGCTGCGCCAGCTTTTTGGACAGGTAGACGCGCAGGAAGTCGATCACTTGCGCGGCCGGCAGCGGGGTCGAGAACAGGGGAATGTTTTGCTCGTCGCAGATGGCGAGGATGTCGGGCGGCGTTTCCAGCCCTTGCGCGATGATCAGCGCGGGTGGGCCGCCGGCGATCAGTTCACCGATCACATGCGTGCGCGTGTTGACCTTCAGGCGCTGATAATAATTGATTTCCTGGTGACCGAAGACCTGGATGCGGCCCGGATGGATCAGGTTCAAGTGGCCCACCTGGTCGGCGGCCGACGAGACGTCGCCCGAGATCAGGCGCTCGCCGCCGGGAAAGCCGGCGAACCAGCCCAGTTGCAGACTTTCACGATTATCGTCGTACAGGCGTTGTATCGTCAGCGGCGTTTGCAACATGGCAGTCTTCTTCAGGAGTGGAGGAATACCTGAAGTTTAACCCGTCGCTTGCAGACTGGGTTGCCAATTGACGATGCGCGAATGCACGGATTTCGGTTCCGGATCCGTGGCCAGCGCCGTGCGGAAGGCATCGTCGGAAAACATTTCGGCGATTTCCGACAAAATTTCCAGATGTTGCTGGGTGACATGATCGGGAATCAGCAGGAAAAACAGCAGATTGACGGGCTTGCCATCGGGCGACTCGAACGGAATCGGCTCGGCCAGACGCACGAAGGCGCCCAGCGGGGCTTTCAGGGTCTTGCTGCCCTTGACCCTGCCATGCGGTACGGCCACGCCATGGCCCAGGCCTGTCGAGCCCAGGCGTTCGCGGGCAAACAGATTGTCCGAAACGGTAGAGCGGGCGATGCCGTAATTGTTTTCGAAGATCAGGCCGGCTTGCTCGAAGGCGCGCTTTTTACTGGACACTTCCAGGTCCAGCAGGACGTTTTCGAGGGATAGTATTTTGCTAAGATTAGTCATGACACTCAATGAAATGGTGCAATGCGCAGAGGGCTTGCGAGCCGAATTATAGGCCTGTTTCTGCGGCCTGTAACGCCAATTCTCAACAGTATACGCCCGCTGCGGGCACAGTGCGCGCTACAGCCCATGTCGCCATCATTTTAGCAAAAAAATAACATCGGGGTGTATCGGCTATTTCTTGATTAAAAACACACGGCGAACAGATTTTTCCGCCGCCGAATGGCGATTTTCCGATTTTTCAGCGTCTTTGACATGCTCTGCGGCACTACGGTAACGTTGTTTTAAAACACAGCCAACATTCCTGTTGGCATGGTTTTGTGGTGTTGCCTGGTATTACTGGCGCGCATTGCGCAGATTGCCCGGCATCGTGCCCGTGCTGAAGTTGCTGCGCCACGGATTGATATCGAGCCCGCCGCGGCGCGTATAACGCGCATACACGGACAGTTTTTGCGGCTTGCACTGGCGCAAGATATCGACAAAAATGCGCTCCACGCATTGCTCATGGAATTCATTGTGTTCGCGAAAACCGATCAGGTAGCGCAGCAGGCTTTCCTGGTCGATCTGTGGTCCTGCATACGCGATCTGCACGCTGCCCCAGTCCGGCTGACCCGTCACCAGGCAATTCGATTTGAGCAAGTGCGAGACGAGTTTTTCTTCCACGGGCGCATCATCGAACGCCGCCTTCAGCAGCAGCGGCGAGGGCGTGTATTGCGTGATTTCCAGGTCCAGGCGGTCGAGCAGCACGCCGTCGAACTCGCCCATTTTGAGCTTGCCGAAATCTTCCTGCAAGGTCAGTTCCACTTGCACGGGCGCGCCAAAGCCGTTCGACAAATCCTGCTTGAGCAAGGTCAGCAACGCTTCAGGGCTGTCCAGCTTGGTCTGGTTGAACGAGTTCAGGTACAGCTTGAACGATTTCGACTCGATGATGTTCGGCGAATCGGCCGGCGCGCTGACCTTGGCAATGGCCACCTGCGGCTTGCCGCGCTGGTTCAGCCACGACAGTTCATACGCATTCCAGATATCGAGGCCGAAGAACGGCAAGGTGCCGTGCAATTCCAGCTCGTCGCGCTTGCCTTGGCGGGGAATCGGAAACAGCAGTTCCGGCGCGTAATCGCTGCGGTAGGCGGAGCTTTTGCCGAGGGGAGATTGTTCGGCGAGGTCGTTGGTGGTGGTCATGGTCGTGTGGCGTGAATTCAGTCAAGCACGCATGGTAGCCTATTTCAACCCAACGGCGACGGCTGGGGTCGTACCCTGCAGGGTACGACCCCAGTATTTGCAGTTGGGCTTATTACCCCAGGAACAGTTTATACACAGGATTGCTGCTTTCATCCCAATAACGATAGCCGAGGGTATCGAGGAAGCGGGCGAATTCTCCCATTTCATCGGGCGGCACTTGCAGGCCCACCAGGATGCGGCCCACGTCGCCGCCCTGGCTGCGGTAATGACACAGGGAAATATTCCAGTTCGGCGCCATGCTGTCGAGGAAGCGCATCAGCGCACCGGGGCGCTCGGGGAATTCAAAGCGGTACAGCAGCTCGTCCTGTGCCAGGCGGCTCTTGCCGCCCACCAGGTGGCGGATGTGCGACTTGGCCAGCTCGTCGTGGGTCAGGTCCAGCGTCTTGAATTCATGCTCTTCGAATTTCTTCGCCATCGCCCCGGATTCATGCCGGTCGGCAATCTGGATGCCGACGAACACGTGCGCGGCTTTTTCATCGCTGATACGGTAGTTAAATTCCGTCACGTTGCGCGCGCCGATGAGCGAGCAGAAGCGCTTGAAGCTGCCCCGCTGTTCGCGCATGGTGACGGCAAACACGGCTTCGCGGAACTCGCCCAGCTCGGCACGCTCGGCAACGAAGCGCAGGCGGTCGAAATTCATGTTGGCGCCGCAGGCGATGGTGATCAGCGTCTGGTTGACGATGGGGTGCTTGCTCAGGCTGGCCCGCTCCACGTAGGCCTTGGCGCCCGCGATGGCCAGTGCGCCGGCCGGTTCCAGGATGGAGCGCGTATCCGTAAACACATCCTTGATGGCGGCGCAGATGGCGTCCGTGTCGACGATGATGATGTCATCGACATATTGCTGCGCCAGGCGGAAGGTTTCCTCGCCCACCAGACGCACGGCCGTGCCGTCCGAAAACAGGCCCACGTCGGGCAGGGTCACCCGTTCGCCCGCTTTCAGCGAGCGCGCCATGGCGTCCGAATCGACTGTTTGCACGCCGATGATCTTGATGTCGGGGCGAATCTGTTTCACATAGGCAGCCACGCCGGCGATCAGGCCGCCGCCGCCGATGGCGACGAAGATGGCGTGGATGGGGCCGGAATGCTGGCGCAGGATTTCCATGCCGATCGTGCCCTGGCCGGCGATCACGTCCGGATCGTCGAACGGGTGCACGAAGGTCAGCTTCTGTTCTTTTTCCAGGGTCAGCGCGTGGTTGTAGGCGTCCGTGTAGGACTCGCCGTGCAGCACGATTTCCACATGCACGCCGCCGCGCGCCTTGACGGCGTCGATCTTGACGGGGGGCGTGGTGGTGGGCATGACGATGACGGCGCGGCAGCCCATGCGCGCGGCCGACAGGGCCACGCCCTGGGCATGGTTGCCGGCCGAAGCGCAAATGACGCCGCGCTTGCGTTCCGCATCGCTGAGCTGGGCCATCTTGTTGTAGGCGCCGCGAATCTTGAAGCTGAACACACTTTGCATGTCTTCGCGCTTGAAGTAAATCTGGTTGTTCAGGCGCTGCGACAGGGCAGGGGCCAGTTCCAGCGGCGTTTCGGTGGCGACGTCATAGACGCGGGCGGTCAGGATTTTCTTGAGGTAGTCGATGTTCATAGTCTGCTAGCAAGTGATTCTGGGCCAGAAAGGTACTGGAGCGTGTCGGTCGATAGCGGCGGCGCCGCGGCGGATAGCCTGGCGACAAATAATGCTCTGTGGAACTGCGGGCGGGTATGCCTTTGCCTGCTGGCGCGATGTGTGCGGCGCCCAGGCTGCTCTTCATTATAATGGAGAGCCATACTGCATCGCGAAGTGTTCCATGATCGAATCCGCAATCGCCTGGCTGCTGCAGCTGATCGCAGCACCGGAAGTCGGGCTGACGTCGGTCTTTCTGATCAGCTTTATTTCCGCCACCTTGTTGCCGCTCGGCTCGGAGCCGGCCGTGTTTGCCGTCATCAAGGCCAATCCCGCACTGTTCTGGGCCGCCATCGGCGTCGCCACCCTGGGCAATACCCTGGGCGGCATGGTCGACTACTGGATGGGCTACCGGGCCAAGCAGGCGTTCGCCAAGGAGCGCGACACGCGCTGGTTCCGCTGGCTGGCCCGCTATGGCGCCAAGACCATGCTGCTGGCCTGGCTGCCCCTCGTGGGCGACCCCCTGTGCACCCTGGCGGGCTGGCTCAAGCTGCCGTTCTGGCCCAGCGTGGCCTACATGGCCATCGGCAAGTGCGCGCGCTACCTGAGCATGACGGCTTTGCTGCTGTACGTGCCCGATGGCGTATGGCACCGGATCGGACAAATGCTGGCGTAAACGGCAGGCAAACGGGCGTAATGCAACGCCTGTTTGCCCTATTTTTGGGCAGTTCGATAGTTTGTAGTAGAGTCCGATTCTTGGCATTTTTGCGTCAAAAAATCATGGAAACTGGTTTTTTATTCATGCAAAAGTAGGCTTTTCCGTATTTGCTATGGCAGCGGATGGGGTGCTTAAACCTTAGGCGGCCTAAGGCTGTTCCGGCATGGTGCGGCGCAATAAGATAAAATGATCCTTTAGGGTCCAGTCCACATCGTCACCACATTCCATGAACGCTCCCGCACATATCCAAGCTTTACTGGCAGAAACGCCGAATGGTCCCGCAGCAAGCCGCCTGCGCGAAATCCCGTATAACTACACGTCGTTTTCCGATCGCGAGATCGTCATACGCCTGTTGGGGGAGGACTCCTGGCGCCTGCTCGACGAGCTGCGCGGCGCCCGCCAGACGGGCCGTTCGGCCCGCATGCTGTACGAGGTGCTGGGCGACATCTGGGTCGTGCGCCGCAACCCCTACCTGCAGGATGACTTGCTGGACAACCCGAAGCGCCGCCAGGGCTTGATCGACGCCTTGCATCACCGCCTGGCCGAAGTCGACAAGCGCCGCCTGTCCATCGATGCGGCCGGCGGCGACGTCGCAGCCAGTGGCGAAGCGCCCGAAGTGGCCAAGGCGCGCAGCAACAATGTCGAGCTGTTGCTGAAGGCAGCCAGCAAGGCCGTGGCCGACTTTGGCGACGAATTCCGCAAGACCTACGATTTGCGCAAGCGCACGGTCAAGGTGCTGGGCCGCTACACGGAAAAGCACAATGTGCGCTTCGACGGCATGACGCGCGTGTCGCACGTGACGGACGCCACCGACTGGCGCGTCGAATACCCGTTCGTCGTGCTCACGCCCGACACTGAAGAGGAAATGGCCGGCCTGGTGAAAGGCTGTATCGAGCTGGGGCTGACCATCATCCCGCGCGGCGGCGGCACCGGCTACACGGGTGGCGCGATTCCCTTGACGCCGATGTCGGCCGTCATCAACACGGAAAAGCTCATCACCCTGGGTGCCGTGGAAATGACGGTCTTGCCGGGATTGAGCCACGAATACGCGACGATCAATTCGGGCGCGGGCGTGATCACGAATAAAGTGTCGGAAGCGGCTGAAAAAGCCGGTTTCGTGTTTGCCGTCGACCCGACCTCGGCGCACGCTTCTTGTATCGGCGGTAACGTTGCCATGAATGCGGGCGGCAAGAAGGCCGTGCTGTGGGGCACGGCGCTGGACAACCTGGCCTCGTGGCGCATGGTCGACCCGAACGGCGACTGGCTCGATGTCACGCGCCTCGACCATAACCTGGGCAAGATCCACGATATCGCACTGGCACGTTTCCAGCTGGAATGGCGTCACCCGAGCACGCGCGACGCGACGAAACCGAACGCGCCGTTCAAGACGGAAATCCTGGAAATTCCTGGCCGCAAGTTCCGTAAAGAGGGCCTGGGCAAGGACGTGACGGACAAATTCCTCGCCGGCTTGCCGGGCATCCAGAAAGAAGGCTGCGACGGCCTGATCACGTCGGCGCGCTGGATCTTGCACAAGATGCCGAAATTCGCCCGCACCGTCTGCCTGGAATTCTTTGGCCAGGCGCGCGATGCGATCCCGTCGATCGTGGAAATCAAGGATTACCTCGATGGCTTGCCGGCCAAGGGCGAGCAATACACGACCATCCGCCTGGCGGGCCTCGAGCACCTGGACGAGCGCTACCTGCGCGCCGTCGGCTACGCCACCAAGTCGAAGCGGGGCGTGCTGCCAAAGATGGCCCTGTTTGGCGACATCGTCGGCGACGATGAAAATGCCGTCGCGCAAGCGGCGTCGGAAGTGGTGCGCATCGCCAACACCCGCGTGGGCGAAGGCTTTGTGGCCGTCAGCCCGGAAGCGCGCAAGAAATTCTGGCTCGACCGCGCCCGCACGGCGGCGATCGCCAAGCACACGAATGCGTTCAAGATCAATGAAGACGTGGTGATTCCCCTGAATCGCATGGGCGAATACACGGATGGTATCGAGCGCATCAATATCGAACTGTCGATCAAGAATAAGCTGCAACTGGCCGATGCCCTCAGTGAATTCTTTGCCAAGGGAAACTTGCCAATTGGCAAGAGCGACGATGCCTCGGACGACCGCGTCGACGACGCTGAAATGCTGGGCGACCGCGCCGAGCAGGCGCAGCAGTTGCTGGCGCAAGTCACGGCACGCTGGACCTATCTGCTGGCCCAGCTGGACCGCCCGCTGGCCGACGTGAAGGGCGAACTGGCCGAGCTGGGCATGGAGCGCTTGCTGCCCGTCTTCGATGCGCGCCTGGAAACGCAGCCGGACGCCACCCTGTTCGACGTGGTGCAGGACCGCACCGTGCGCATTACCTGGAAGCAGGAAATTCGCGCCCAGCTGCGCCAGATCTTCAATGGCGCCGCTTTTAAACTGATCCTCGACGAGGCGACGGCGATTCACGCGCGCATCTTGCGTAGCCGCGTATTCGTCGCGTTGCACATGCATGCGGGGGACGGCAACGTGCACACGAACTTGCCCGTCAACTCGGACAATTACGAAATGCTGCAGGATGCCCATGAAGCCGTGGGCCGCATCATGATCCTGGCCCGCTCGCTCAATGGCGTCATTTCCGGCGAACACGGTATTGGCATCACCAAGCTGGAATTTTTGACGGAAGAGGAAATCGGCGAGTTCCGCAGCTACAAGCAGCGCATCGATCCGGAAGGCCGTTTCAACAAGGGCAAATTGCTGAACCTGCCGGGTATGGGCGCCGACTTGCGCAATGCCTACACGCCATCGTTCGGCCTGATGGGGCATGAGTCCTTGATCATGCAGCAAAGCGATATCGGCGCCATCGCCGACAGCGTCAAGGATTGCTTGCGTTGCGGCAAGTGCAAGCCAGTCTGCGCAACCCATGTGCCGCGTGCCAACTTGCTGTACTCGCCACGCGACAAGATTTTGGCGACCTCGTCCCTGATCGAAGCCTTCCTGTACGAAGAGCAGACGCGGCGTGGTATTTCCATCAAGCATTGGGAAGAGTTCGAAGACGTGGCTGACCACTGCACGGTATGCCATAAATGCGTCACGCCCTGTCCCGTCAACATCGACTTCGGCGACGTGTCGATGAACATGCGCAACTTGCTGCGCAAGATGGACAAGAAGAGTTTTAATCCAGGCACCAAGGCAACGATGCTGTTCCTCAACGCCACCGATCCCGTGACCATCAACGCCACGCGCAAGGTCATGATCGGCTGGGGTTACAAGGCGCAGCGCCTGGGCCACGACTTGCTGAAGAAATTTGCCAAGAAGCAGACCAAGGCGCCGCCGCCATCGACGGGCAAGCCACCGGTCAAGGCGCAGGTGATCCATTTCATTAATAAAAAGATGCCGGGCAACTTGCCGAAGAAAACGGCACGCGCGCTGCTCGACATCGAAGACGATAAAGTCATTCCGATCATCCGCAATCCGAAGACGACCACGGCCGATACGGAAGCCGTGTTCTACTTCCCCGGTTGCGGTTCGGAACGGTTGTTCTCGCAAGTGGGCCTGGCGACGCAAGCGATGCTGTGGGAAGTGGGCGTGCAGACGGTCTTGCCGCCTGGCTACCTGTGCTGCGGTTATCCGCAACGGGGCGCCGGTGAGTTCGACAAGGCCGAGAAGATGATGACGGATAACCGCGTGCTGTTCCATCGCATGGCCAACACGCTCAATTACCTGGACATCAAGACGGTGCTCGTCTCGTGCGGCACCTGCTATGACCAGCTGGCAACGTACCAGTTTGAAAAGATTTTCCCCGGCTGCCGCATCATGGATATCCATGAGTATTTGCTGGAGAAAAACGTCAAGCTGGAAGGCGTCAACGGCACGCGCTATATGTATCACGAGCCATGCCACAATCCGATGAAGTTGCAGGAATCGGGCAAGACCATCAATTCCCTGATCAGCACGGTAGACAACGTGAAGATCGAGAAAAATGACCGTTGCTGCGGCGAATCGGGCTCGCTGGCCGTCACGCGCCCCGACATTTCCACGCAAGTGCGTTTCCGCAAGGAAGAGGAGATGGTCAAGGGCGCCGACAAGCTGCGCGGCGACGGGTTTACCGGCGACGTGAAAATCCTCACCAGCTGCCCGTCGTGCCTGCAAGGCTTGTCGCGCTACAATGATGATTCGGGCACGACGGCCGACTACATCGTCGTCGAGATCGCCAAACACTTGCTGGGAGAGAACTGGATGCCGGATTACGTGAAACGCGCCAATGACGGCGGCATCGAACGGGTGCTGGTGTAATGTCCACGGGGTGCGATCTGTGCCAGTTGCTGGACGGCTACGCCAACAAGCAGGGTCTGGAGACCTTGCTGTGGCGCAGCGAACGCTTGTCCGTGGTGGCCGTCGATGATCCAGGCTACCCCGGCTTTTGCCGCGTGATCTGGAACAAGCACGTGAAGGAAATGACGGATTTGACACCGGGCGAGCGCAATTACGTCATGGAAGTCGTGTGGCAAGTCGAGCTGGCCGTGCGCGAAGTGATGCAGCCGGAAAAGGTCAATCTGGCCAGTTTCGGCAACATGACGCCGCACGTGCACTGGCACGTCATTCCCCGCTACCGCGACGATGCGCATTTCCCGAACCCCAGCTGGGCGGTGGTCCAGCGCGAGACGGCGCCGGAAGTACTGGCCACGCGGCGCGCCTTGCTGCCGGCACTGCGCGCCGCCATCATTCAACGTTTATCCGCATAAAGTATCGCCATGACTGAAAAAACAGCAACACCCCAACCGACCGGCTTGACCGTGCACAACCAGTCGCGCGTGCTCGATGTGGCCTTCGACGATGGCAGCACATTTGCGTTGCCGTTCGAATACCTGCGCGTGTACTCGCCGTCGGCCGAAGTGCAGGGTCATGGCAAGGGCCAGGAAACCTTGCAATTGGGTAAGCGCCTGGTGGGCATCACGGGTCTGGAGCCGGTCGGCAACTACGCCGTGCAACCCACCTTCAGCGATGGCCACAATTCCGGCCTGTACACCTGGGCCTATCTGTACAAGCTGGGCGCGCAGCAAGCGACCCTGTGGCAGGATTACCTGGACCGTCTGACGGCAGCCGGCTACCCCGGTGACAGCGGCCGCGACGCGAAGGCCGACATGACGGTCAAGCAATCTTCCGGTGGTCATGTTCATGGACCCAGTTGCGGGCACAAACACTAAGGTGAAAAAATAATGCGGTAATCTTGTCGGATTGCCGCATATCCATTCGTCGTACGAATGCCCGCGCTTGCGGGCATTTTTCTTTTGGAGAAGAGACTATGGAATACCTGATCCTGATCTACGCCGATGAATCCCGTTATGAAACGATGGCAGAAGGGCAGATGGCCAGCCTGATGGCCGACTTTGCCAGTTATACACAGGCACTGGAGGCCGCTGGCGTGCTGCGTGGCGGGGCCGAGCTGGCGCCCGTGGGCAGCGCCACCTGCGTGCGCGTACAAAATGGCAAGCCTGTCATCACGGATGGGCCGTTCGCGGAAACCAAGGAGCAGCTGGGCGGATATTACCTGCTAGCCTGTGCCAACCTGGACGAGGCGCTGGCCTGGGCCGGGCGTTGCCCGGCAGCCTCGCTGGGCACCATCGAAGTGCGGCCTGTCACGGCATAGTCATGGCTGGCGACGCCCTGTCGGCCGTCGAGTACGTCTTTCGCCAGGAACGGGGCAGGGTGCTGGCCGGCCTGATGCGGCGCTTTGGCGACCTGGGCCTGGCGGAAGATGTGTTGCAGGAAGCGTGCCGCAAGGCACTGGAACTGTGGCCGCGCACAGGCATCCCCGATCATCCCGCCGCCTGGCTCAGTGCCGTGGCGCGCAATGCAGGCCTCGATCTGGTCCGCCGCGCGGGCAAGAGCGTCGTCGATGCCGAGGTCGTGCTGTCGAGCCTGCCGGCATCCGCGATGGAAGAAACGCACGCCATCGAGGATGACCGGCTGCGCCTGCTGTTCATTTGTTGCCATCCCGCGCTGGCGCCCGAGGCGCAGGTGGCGCTGGCCCTGCGCACCCTGTGTGGCTTGTCCACGGCCGAGATCGCGCGCGCCTTCGGCGTGGCGGAAGCGGCCCTGTCGCAGCGGCTATTGCGCGCCAAACGCAAGATCGCCGAAGCGCGCATCCCCTTCGAGTTGCCGCCAGCGCAAGACTGGCCACCACGGCTGGCGCAAGTGTTGCACGTGATTTACCTGGTGTTCAGCGAAGGCTATTGCGCCAGCGGCGGCGATGTTTTGCTCCGCGCCGACCTGTGCGCGGAAGCGCTGCGGCTGGGACGGCTGCTCGACAGCCTGCAGCCGGGCCAGCCGGAAGTGCAGGGTTTACTGGCTCTGATGTTGCTGCAGGCGTCACGCGGCCCGGCCCGCCTGTCGCCCGAGGGTCATTTGCTGACCCTGGAAGAGCAGGAGCGGCGCCTGTGGGATGGTGCCCTGATTGCCGAGGGACTGGTCGTGCTGGCGCTGGCGCTGCCGGCGCGCGCACCGGGCCCGTACCAGCTGCAGGCGGCGATTGCCGCCTTGCACGCCCAAGCTCCCACGGCCAGCCAGACGGACTGGCGCCAGATCCACGTCCTGTACGGCGCCTTGTTGCGGCACAAGCCGGAACCCTTGATCTTGCTCAATGCGGTGATCGCCTGCGCCATGGCGCATGGCGCCGCACACGGACTGGCATGGCTGGCGCGCCTGGAAGCCGTGCCCAGCCTTGCCAACTCGCATTATCTGCATGCGGCCCGGGCCGACTTGCTGCGCCGCCAGGGTGATCGCTCAGGCGCGCTGGCGGCGTATGCGCAGGCGGCAATGCTTGCTTCAAATACAGTGGAAAGGCAATACCTTCTCCGGCGTCAGGGGGAAATGCGCCTGCCGCTTGTATAATGCGTGCAAGTTCAAACAGACTGCCTACCATGACCAATACGACCCATTTCGGATACAAAACAGTTGCAGAAGACGACAAAGTGCGCGAAGTCGCCAAGGTGTTCCATTCCGTCGCTGCCAAATATGACGTGATGAACGACTTGATGTCGGGCGGGCTGCACCGTCTGTGGAAGACGTTCACCATTGCCAACGCGGGCGTGCGCCCCGGTTTCAAGGTGCTCGACATCGCCGGCGGCACGGGCGACCTGTCAAAGGCGTTTGCCAGGCAGGCAGGGCCCACGGGCGAAGTCTGGTTGACCGATATCAATGAATCGATGTTGCGCGTGGGCCGCGACCGCCTCTTGAATCGCGGCTTGCTCACCCCCACCTTGTTGTGCGACGCGGAAAAACTGCCGTTCCCCGATAATTATTTTGACCGTGTCAGCGTGGCCTTTGGCCTGCGCAACATGACGCACAAGGATGTGGCGCTGGCCGAAATGCGCCGCGTGCTCAAGCCGGGCGGCAAGCTGCTGGTGCTGGAGTTTTCCAAGGTGGCAGCACCGCTGCAAAAGCCGTATGACCTGTATTCGTTCTCGGTCTTGCCGTGGTTCGGACAGAAAATCGCCGGCGACGCGGAAAGCTATCGCTACCTGGCCGAATCGATCCGCATGCACCCGGACCAGGAAACGCTGAAGACCATGATGGAAACGGCGGGCCTGGAGCGCGTGCAGTACTACAATTTGACGGCAGGCATTGCCGCTTTGCATACCGGCATCAAGATGTAATGCATCAATGTTGGTGATTTTAGGAGATGGAATGAAATTGAAGAAATTTATGGTCGGCATGATGCTGGCCGCGACCACGGTATCCATGCTCGGTGAGGCGCTGGCCCGTCCGATGGGCGGTGGCCGTTCGTTTGGCCGCCAGTCGCAAAACGTGGGCCGTCAGGCGCCCGCACCGGCGCCGACCCCGGCACCGGCTGCCGCGCCACGCCAGGCGCAACCTGCGCCCGCCCCCGCACCGGCACCTGCCGCCAAGGCACCGAGCCGCTGGAAGGGTTTGCTGGGCGGCGCCTTGCTGGGCCTGGGCCTGGGCGCGCTGCTGTCGCATTTCGGCCTGGGCGGCGCCCTGGCCAGCATGATCAGTACCCTGCTGATGGTGGCTTTGCTGGCCGGCGTGGCCTACTTCATCTACCGCATGGTGCGCGGCAAGCGTGACAGCAACACCAGCGGCAATGCGCCGTTCGCCGGCTTCGGCAACCAGCCGGCACCGGCCGGCAACGTGCCCGACATCGGTTCGCGCATTCCGCCGCTGCCGCCGCTGCAGCCCGTCTCGTCCGGCGTAGGCCTGGACAAGCCGGCGCCGGTGGCCGCGCCATGGGGCGTGCCAAGCGACTTCGACAAGGAAGCCTTCCTGCGCCACGCGAAAAGCAATTTCATTCGCCTGCAAGCGGCCTGGGACAAGGCCGACGTCAACGATATCCGTGAATTCACGTCGCCGGAAGTGTATGGCGAACTGCGCATGCAAATCCAGGAACGGGGCGCGCAGCCAGACTTTACCGATGTCGTCACCATCGATGCCGAACTGCTGGGCATCGAGACGAGCGTCAACGACTACCTGGCCAGCGTGAAGTTTACGGGCCTGATCCGTTCGGCGCCGGGCGCGGCAGCCGAGCCGTTCGCGGAAGTGTGGAATATGTCGAAACCCGTCAGCGGCAACAGCGGCTGGGTCTTGGCAGGCATCCAGCAATTGAATTAATTGTCAAAACTTGCTGAATAATGGCTTAAGTTCATGCGCAATGCATGATGCTTGACAGATATTTCCCGCTGAACTGGTAAGATCGAAACCGCCCACGTTGTTTTACGGGCGGTTTTTTCTTTTTAGGGGCGCGCGCGGCGCGCAGTATATAGATGGCACCACTTTCCGATCTCTCCCTGATGACGCCCGTCATTGCGACCATCAACCATTTGCTGGTGCAAGAGCCGTGGGCGCGCCAGCAACTGGCCGTGCACGCCGGCAAGCTGGCCTGCATCGACACGGGCGCCGTAGCCTTGCGCCTGCGTGTCGATAACGCCGGCATGCTGGAAGCGGCGCCGGCCGATATGCCGGCCAACGTCACCATCCGCGTGAAATTGTCCGATGTGCCGCTGATCCTGCAAAACCGCGAGCGGGCGTTTTCGTATGTAAAAATCGAAGGCGATGCCGAGTTTGCCAATGCGATTTCGCAATTGAGCAAGGGGTTACGCTGGGAAGCCGAGCACGACCTGGAAAAGCTGGTCGGTCCCATGCTGGCTACGCGCCTTGTTTCCGGCGCGAAGGATGCCGTCGCCTTTGTGCGTACGGGCCAGCAAAAGCTGGCGGAAAACGTGGCCGAATATTTTCTCGACGAACAGCCGATGCTGATTCGTCCTGCTACCCTGCAGGAGTATTCCTCTGGCGTGACGCGCGTGCGCGATGATGTCGAACGCCTGGCCAAGCGCCTCGCCCGGCTGGAAAAGGCGGCCGCCGCCGTCCAGCCGCAGTCCTCCTCACCGGATTTGTCTACATGATATTGAAATTCCTGCGCCTGTTTAAAATCATCCGTGTTTCCATCAAGTACGGTCTGGATGAGATAGCGATTTCTGGTCTGCAAGTTCCCCGCACCGCCAAATTGATCGACACCCTGATTTTCTGGCGCGACCTGTCGTCGCCACGGGGCATGCGCCTGCGCCTGGCGCTGGAAGAGTTGGGCCCCATTTTCGTGAAATTCGGGCAAGTGCTGTCGACCCGGCGCGATCTGATGCCACCCGACATCGCCGAAGAACTGGCGCGCCTGCAAGACCGGGTGCCGCCGTTCGATTCCGACCTGGCCATCGCACAGATCGTCAAGTCGCTGGGCGCGCACCCGGATCAGTTGTTTGCCCGCTTCGAGCGCGAGCCGGTAGCGTCCGCCTCGATTGCCCAGGTGCACTTCGCCACCTTGAAAGACGGCCGTGAAGTGGCCGTGAAGGTCTTGCGTCCAGGCATGAAAAAGCTGATCGACGAAGACGTGGCCCTGATGCATATCGCGGCCGACTGGACCAGCCGCCTGTGGGCCGACAGCAAGCGCCTGAAACCCAAGGAAGTGGTGGGCGAGTTCGACAAGTACCTGCACGACGAGCTGGACCTGATGCGCGAGGCGGCCAACGCCAGCCAGTTGCGCCGTAACTTCGCCAACTCGGACTTGTTGCTGGTGCCGGAAATGCACTGGGATTATTGCTCCAGCAGCGTCATTGTCATGGAACGCATGGTGGGCATTCCCGTGTCGCAGATCGACCGCCTGGTGGCGGCCGGCGTGGATTTGCGCAAGCTCTCCAGCGATGGCGTGGAGATTTTCTTCACGCAAGTGTTCCGCGACGGCTTTTTCCATGCGGATATGCATCCAGGCAATATTCTCGTGTCGATCGCGCCCGAATCGTTCGGCCGCTACATCGCGCTGGACTTCGGCATCGTGGGTACGTTGAACGATTACGACAAGGATTATTTGTCGCAAAATTTCCTCGCCTTCTTCCGCCGCGACTACAAGCGGGTGGCCGAGGCGCACATCGAATCGGGCTGGGCGCCGAAAGACACGCGTGTCGATGAACTGGAAGCGGCCGTGCGCGCCTGCTGCGAACCGATCTTCGACCGTCCGCTGAAAGATATTTCTTTTGGGCAAGTCTTGCTGCGCCTGTTCCAGACCTCGCGCCGCTTCAATGTGGAAGTGCAGCCGCAACTGGTGCTGCTGCAAAAGACCCTGCTCAATATCGAGGGCCTGGGCCGCCAGCTCGATCCGGAACTGGACCTGTGGCAAACGGCCAAGCCTTACCTGGAAAAATGGATGAGCAACCAGGTGGGGCCGCAAGGCTTCATGGAACGCCTGCGCGCCGAGGCGCCCCGTTATGCGCACATCTTCCCGCAATTGCCGCGTTTGCTGCACCAGGCCTTGACCGTGCATGGCGAACCGCGCGAAAACGATGTGGAATTGATGAAAACCTTGCTGGCAGAGCAACGCCAGACGAACCGTTTGCTGAGTTTTATCGTGTACTTCGTGGGCGCCTTCGCGCTCGGCGCGCTGGGCTTGCAAGTGTTCATGCGCTGGCATCAACTGCCGTTTTAAAGGCTGAGGACGTAAGTGATGGCTGACTTTCAGACCCGCGATCCGCTCTCGCCCGCCTTCTGGGACGAGCGTTTCGAGAAGCAATTTACACCCTGGGACCAGGGCGGCGTGCCCACGCGTTTGCGCCGCTTCGTTGCCGGCAGTCCGGCGCCGCTGCGCTGCCTGATTCCCGGCTGCGGCTCGGCCTATGAACTGGTCTTCATGCTCGATCACGGCTGGGATGCCACGGCCATCGATTTTTCGCCGGCCGCCGTGGCCGCCGCGCGCGCCGTCGTCGGTGCGCGGGCAGGGCAGGTGGTGCAAGCCGATTTCTTTGCCTGGCAGCCAGCAGCGCCGCTGGACCTGATCTATGAACGGGCGTTTCTGTGCGCCATGCCGCGCGCCATGTGGCCACAAGTGGCGGACCGCTGGGCGCAATTGCTGGCGCCGGGCGCCATGTTGGCCGGCTACTTTTTCTTTGACGACAATGCCAAGGGACCGCCGTTCGGCATGTCGCGTGAGCAATTGCAGGCCTTGCTGGCGCCGCATTTCGACTGCCTGGCCGATGAGGCCGTGGACGATTCCATCGCCGTCTTTGCCGGCAAGGAACGCTGGATGAGCTGGCGCCGCCGGGCGGACTGAGGCGGCAACGGTCGCGGCCGGGCATTTTCCGCTGGGAATGGCGGAAAAGCTTTATAATTCAGGGTTTTTGATGATTTTCTCGGAGTAGAGATGCCGATTTATGCTTACCGTTGTGACGAGTGTGGTTTTGCCAAGGACGTCTTGCAAAAGATCTCCGATCCAGTACTGACGGTGTGCCTGTCGTGCGGCAAGCCCAGTTTCAAGAAACAATTGACGGCCGCCGGTTTCCAATTGAAGGGCACCGGCTGGTACGCGACCGATTTCCGCGGCGGCACGGCGCCCACCACGGCCATTCCGACCGGCCCGGCCGATGGCGCCAAGCCCGCCCCAGCCGCCGAGAGCACGCCTGCGGCTGCACCTGCGTCCGCCCCGGCTGCCGCTGCGCCGAAAGCGGACTGAGAGCGCGCCGCGCCGATACGTTCCATTACCGAGAAACCGATGCGTAAATACTTTATTACCGGATTACTGATTTTAGTGCCCCTGGCCATTACGGCCTGGGTCTTGAATCTGGTAATCAGCACGATGGACCAGTCACTGCTGCTGGTGCCCGGCAGTACGAAGCCCAGCGTCTGGTTCGGCCACCAGGTGCCCGCGCTGAGCACCATTCCCGGTCTGGGCACGGTATTGACGGTACTGATCGTGTTCTTCACGGGCTTGCTGACGAATAACCTGGTCGGCAATTATGTGGTGAAGCTGTGGGAAAAATTGCTGCAACGTATACCCATCGTCAATTCCCTGTATTCCAGCGTCAAGCAAGTGTCCGATACCTTGTTTTCCCCGTCGGGCAATGCCTTCCGCAAGGCCGTGCTGGTGCCGTATCCGCACCAGAATTCCTGGACCATCGCTTTCCTGACGGGCGTGCCGGGCGGCGATGCGGCGAATCACCTGGTAGGCGACTATGTCAGCGTGTACGTGCCGACGACGCCGAATCCGACATCGGGCTTTTTCCTGATGATGAAACGCAGCGATGTCGTCGAACTCGACATGAGCGTCGATGCGGCGCTCAAATATATCGTCTCGATGGGCGTGGTAGCGCCTGCGGAAGTTGTTGCTGTACCGGCCCCGGCAGCCAAAGAATAAAGGCAGGCGTCCCACGCGGGACGTGGCCGGATTGAACACTCACTAACCTGAACTGAGAATTTTATGTCTATGCGTACTGAATACTGCGGCCTCGTCACCGAAGCCATGCTGGGACAAACCGTCAGCCTGTGCGGCTGGGTACATCGCCGCCGCGACCACGGCAGCCTGATTTTCATCGACTTGCGCGACCGTGAAGGTCTGGTGCAAATCGTCTGCAACCCGGAACAAGCGGAAATGTTCAAGGTCGCCGAAGCCGTGCGCAATGAATTCTGCCTGCGCGTGACGGGCGTCGTGACGAACCGTATCGAAGGCACCATCAACAACAACCTGAAATCGGGCAAGATCGAAGTGGTCTGCTCGGAGCTGGAAGTGCTGAACCCGTCCGTGCCCGTGCCGTTCCAGCTCGATGACGACAACCTGTCGGAAACGACGCGTCTGACGCACCGCGTGCTTGACCTGCGCCGCCCGCAAATGCAGAACAACCTGCGCCTGCGCTACAAGGTGACGATGGAAGTGCGCAAGTACCTCGACGCGCTGGGCTTCATCGACATCGAAACGCCGATGCTGACCAAGTCCACGCCAGAAGGCGCGCGCGACTACCTGGTGCCGTCGCGCGTCAACGCGGGCAGCTTCTTCGCTTTGCCGCAATCGCCACAGTTGTTCAAGCAACTGTTGATGGTCGCTAACTTTGACCGTTACTACCAGATCACCAAGTGCTTCCGCGACGAAGACTTGCGCGCTGACCGCCAGCCTGAATTCACGCAGATCGACTGCGAAACCTCGTTCCTGACGGAACAGGAAATCCGCGACCTGTTCGAAGACATGATCCGCGTCGTCTTCAAGAACACCCTGAACATCGACTTGCCGAACCCGTTCCCGGTGATGGATTTCGCCGAAGCGATGGGCCTGTATGGTTCCGACAAGCCGGACATGCGCGTCAAGCTGGCCTTCACGGACTTGACCGAAATCATGAAAACGGTCGAATTCAAGGTCTTCAACGGCGCCGCCAACATGAAGGGCGGCCGCGTGGTGGCCCTGCGCGTACCGCAAGGCGGCAGCATGCCCCGTTCGGAAATCGACGCCTATACGCAATTTGTCGCCATCTACGGCGCCAAGGGCCTCGCTTACATCAAGGTCAACGAGAAAGCCAAGGGCCCTGAAGGCTTGCAATCGCCGATCGTCAAGTTCCTGCCTGCCGACGTGCTGGCCACGATCCTCGAGCAGACGGGCGCGCAAGACGGCGACCTGATCTTCTTCGGCGCGGACAAGGCCAAGGTCGTCAATGACGCCATCGGCGCGCTGCGCGTGAAAATCGGTCACAGCGAGTTCGGCAAGAAAGCCGGCCTGTTCGAAGACGTGTGGAAGCCATTGTGGGTGGTCGACTTCCCGATGTTCGAACACGACGAAGAAGCGGACCGCTGGACGGCGACCCACCATCCATTCACGGCGCCGAAAGACGGCCATGAAGACATGCTGGAAACGAATCCGGGCGCCTGCATCGCCAAGGCCTACGACATGGTCTTGAACGGCTGGGAACTGGGTGGCGGTTCGATTCGTATCCACCGCGAAGAAGTGCAAAGCAAGGTCTTCCGCGCATTGAAAATTGATGCCGAAGAAGCCCAGCTGAAGTTCGGCTTCCTGCTTGACGCCCTGCAATACGGCGCGCCACCGCATGGCGGCCTGGCATTCGGCCTGGACCGTATCGTGACCATGATGACGGGTTCCGATTCGATCCGCGACGTGATCGCCTTCCCGAAAACCCAGCGCGCCCAGTGTCTGCTGACACAAGCGCCGTCGGAAGTGGACGAGAAGCAATTGCGTGAGCTGCACATCCGTTTGCGCGGCGCCGAGCCAAAAGTAGCGTAATGCGGCATGCGGCCGCTGCGGCGGCCGCTGTTTGATAATGCTATGCAAAAAGAGGCGCTGACGAGGCGCCTTTTTCATTGTTGATATGACTCATAAAATTCCCGTTTCCGTGCTGGTCGTCATTCATACGGCTGATCTGGACGTCTTGCTGATCGAGCGCGCGGGCCAGCCCGGTTTCTGGCAATCGGTGACCGGTTCCGTCGACGCCGTCGACGAACCGCTGCTGCAGACGGCCGCGCGCGAATTGTGCGAGGAGACCGGCATCGTCGTCGATGGACAGCACATCGTGCTGCGCGACTGGAACTTGTCGAATGTGTACGAGATCTATCCGATCTGGCGCCACCGCTATGCGCCCGGCGTGACGCGCAACACGGAACACGTGTTCAGCGTGCAAGTGCCGCGCGACACGTTGATTACGCTGAGTCCCCGCGAACACCTGCAGTACGCGTGGCTGCCGTACCTGGCGGCGGCCGACCGGTGTTTCTCGTCGTCCAACGCGGAAGCGATTTTGCAATTGCCGGCCATGACGGGCCTGGCGCGTCCCACCTGATTCCCCGAGAAAGCATTCCATGTTGAACTGGTTACATTTGACTGCGCAGCAAAAACTGCTGGGCACCCTGGGCATCGTTTTCTGCCTGTGCTTCATTTTTCTGCTGTTCAGCTCCACCGTGCCCGGCCGCACGCCGCCGATCGGCATGCCGCTGATGGCGATTGGCTGGCTGCTGCATCCGGGCGCCTTTGCCAAGGGCAAGCGTACCGTGGCCTGGCGCGGCGCACCGTTGCTGGTCAAGATCGTCTGGGCGGCCGGCATTACCGCGCTGCTCGTCAGCGTGACGGCGGGCGTGGGACGCATGCTGGCTTGAGTCGCCGCAACTATTGTCATATGGTATTATTGCCTTAATGGTAATTTCACTGGATGACGAAAGGCTTGCATGCTGAACTGGCCTCAACTTTCTTTTCAACAGCGCCTCCTGGGCGCCATCTTCCTGTCCTGGATCTTTGGCGCCCTGTATGCCGTGTGTTTTCCCGATCAGCCACATACCCGCTTGCCACAGGCAGGCTTGCCCTTGCTGATGCTGGGATTTCTCCTGCACCCCCGGTGCTTTGCCGGTGGACGCGGTGCCTTCAGCTGGAGCAGCGCACCCAGGCTGGTGAAGGGCTTGTGGGTCATCGGCATCGTGGTAGGCAGCATCAGTGCCGCCGATAGTTTGCTGGGAGCGATGGCAGGCAGATAAAGTGGGACTTGGGTGCGCACGCGCACCTATGTTGGCGCCGCGCGGGGCCCGTCTGGGAGTAGAATCAAGGCATGAAAATCCGCGTAGCAACTTATAATATCCACAAGGGTGTCTCCTCCGTGCGGGGCTTGCCCAGGGTGCACGCCTTGAAGCAGGCGATCGCTCTCTTCCATGCCGATGTCGTCTTTTTGCAGGAAGTGCAAGGCAAGCATGACCGCAATGCGGCCCGCTATGGCGCCGAGAACAACGGCCACAAGCATTGGCCGGAAGCGTCGCAGCATGAATTCTTTGCCGGCGCCGAGCACCATTCGGCGTATGGCATGAATGCCGTGTACGACCATGGCCACCACGGCAACGCCTTGCTGAGCAAGTTTCCCATCGCCTCGCAAACCAATCACGACGTGTCCGACCATGCCTACGAGCAGCGCGGCATCCTGCATTGCGTGCTCAAGACGCCGCAGGCCGACGTGCACTGTTATGTCGTGCACCTGGGCCTGTTCGAATCGGGAAGGGGCCGCCAGACGCAGGCGCTGATCGACGCCGTCCTGGAATCGGCGCCGAATGGCGAGCCCGTCATCATCGCGGGTGACTTCAACGACTGGCGCAACACGCTCAGCGACAAGCTGCGCAATGCGCTCGGTGTGGTGGAAGTGTTCGACCAGCGCGCGTCGAACTCGGCCCTGGGCGACCTGGTACGCACCCTGGCGCGGCGCCAGACGAAAACGCCCGTGCCCGTGCCGGCGCGCACCTTTCCCGCCGCCTTGCCGTGGTTCCGCCTGGACCGCATCTATGTGCGCGGTTTCCACGTGGAAGGCGCGCAAGTGATGCATGGCACGCTGTGGGCAAAATTGTCGGACCACGCGCCGATCGTTGCCGCTTTGAAACTCGCGTAGACTGCCGGCATGCGTACAGTCAATTTCATCGCCCACAACGACATCGAGCTGCTGTGTTGCGGCACCGATTACTTTCCCGCGTTGGTCCAGGCCATCGACGGCGCGCGTTCGGAAGTGTATTTCGAAACGTATATCTTTGCCGATGACGCGACGGGCACTCTGGTGCTCGATGCGCTCAAGCGTGCCGCCGCGCGCGGCGTGCTGGTGTGCATGATCACGGACTGGTTCGGCACGGGCAATCGCCGTGTGAAAGCCATGCATGCGCAGCTGGAAGCGGCCGGCGTGCACCACCGTATCTTCAACCCGTGGTTCCGGCGCGGCATCACGCGCACGCACCGCAAGATCTGCGTCGCCGACGGCGAGATCGCCCTGGTGGGCGGCATCAATATCAACGACGACATGTTTTGCGACTACGACCACAGCATCAGCCTGGAAGCGCCGCGCTGGGATTTCGCCGTGCAGGTTAAGGGCCCGCTGGTCGACGCCATCCATGAAGAAGTGCAGGCGCAGTGGGCGCGCTTGGGCAAGATGAACCTGGTGCGGCGTATCAAGCTGTACCGCAAGATGCGCGTGGTCAGCAAGGAGCTGGCGAAGAACCCCGTCGTGGCCGGTTTTGTCGTGCGCGACAACCTGCGCAACCGCCGCACCATCCAGCGCGCCTACCTGCAGGCGCTGGGGCAGGCGCGCAAGAGCGTGATGCTGGCCAACCCGTATTTCGCGCCCGGGCACAAGCTGCGCCACGCCCTGGCCCAGGCGGCCCAGCGGGGCGTCGACGTGGTGCTGTTGATCGGCGTGGGCGAATTTCGCATGCAAGATGCCGTGGCGCATTCGTTTTATCCGAAACTGCTGGCTGCCGGTGTGAAAATCGTCGAATACCGCAAGACGCAGCTGCACGCCAAGGTGGCCGTGGTCGACGATGACTGGGCGACAGTGGGTTCGAGCAATATTGACGCGCTGAGCCTGTTCCTCAACCAGGAAGCGAACATCGTCATCAAGGACGTGGCGTTCGCGCAAAGCCTGCGCCAGCACATCGAGCAGGGCGTAGCCGACGGCATCGTGATTCACCAGGATGATTTCAAGCACATCGGCCGTGTCCGGCGCATCGGCTACGAAGCCGCCTTCCTCGTGTACCGGCTGGTGATGCGCATTTTTTCAGTAGGCAAGTACGCATGAACGAGATGACAACGGTAAGGCTGGATAAATGGCTGTGGGCGGCGCGCTTCTTCAAGACGCGCTCGCTGGCCAGTGAGGCCGTCGACACGGGTAAAGTCAAAGTGGGCGGCGAGCGCGTGAAACCGGCGCGCAGCCTGCGAGTGGGCGACGAGCTGGCCATCGACAATGGCTTTGATACGTGGGAAGTGGCCGTGCTGGGCTTGTCCGACAAGCGCGGCGCGGCAAGCGTGGCGCGTTTGCTGTACGGAGAAACACCGGCCAGCATCGCCCGTCGCGAGCAGCTGGCGGAGGAGCGCAAGCTGTTCCGCGAGCCGGGCACCACCATCAAGGGGCGGCCGACCAAGCGCGACCGCCGTCAATTGAGCAAGGCAGGCGACCTTTCCTGAGGCGCGCTTGTTGCTATCAGGCAAGGGCGCGCACCGCTTTTGCCTGCCTGAAATCGCTACAGACACGCGGCCAAAAAATGCTGCGCTGCACCAATAGAACACCGGCTCTAAAGTTCCCGTTTGACTTTTACGTGGTAGTGGATAATAGTACGAGCGTTCGGATTTTTTCGAAGCGTGCTTTTTTTTACCCTCGCTTCAGTCCGCCAGATCGGCAACATCACTTTTAGAACGGACCTCTTGAATACTTCAGTCAAATTCATGCGCAAGGGCGAACTGACCCGTGCAGCCATCCTCGACGTGGCGCTGGACTTGTCCAGCCGCGACGGCCTGGAAGGCCTGACCATTGGGCTGCTTGCGGACAAAATGAACATGAGCAAGTCGGGCGTGTTTGCCCACTTTGGCTCGCGCGAAGACTTGCAGATGGAAGTGCTGAAGCTCTACCACTATCGTTTCGAGCAAGAAGTCTTTTTCCCCAGCATGAAAGAGCCACGCGGCATCCAGCGTCTGCAATCGATGTTTGCGCGCTGGGTCAAGCGGGTCAGCGTGGAGATCGCTTCCGGCTGCATCTATATCAGCGGCGCCGTCGAGTATGACGACCGTCCCGGCCCCATCCGCGATTCCCTGGTAGCCATGGTACGGGCCTGGCAAGGCGCGCTGCTGCGCTGTGTCGAGCAATCGATCGCCACGGGCGACCTGAAAGCGGATACGGACGCCCAGCAGCTGGTGTACGAGATGTATGGCCTGATCCTGGCCCTGCATCACGATGCGCGCTTCCTGCGCGTGCCGGGCAGCATCGAACGGGCGCAGGCAGGATTTGTCCGCTTGCTGGCGTCGTACCAGAATTCAGTAACAAGCAAATAAGCCGTCAGGCAGTATCCGCAGCAACGCACACGCAGTTCACAAGTACAACACTTTAGCTAAACGCCTTCAGGAGAAAAATTATGGGTCAATACGTCGCGCCAATCCGGGATATGCAATTCGTTCTGCATGAGTTCCTGCAAGTGGAAGAAGAACTGAAGCAAATGCCGTCGTACGCCGACGTCGACGCCGATATCATCAACCAGGTACTGGAAGAGGGCGGCAAGTTCACTTCCGAAGTGTTGTTCCCCCTGAATCACTCCGGCGACCGCGAAGGCTGCCACCACGATCCGGTCACGAAAAGCGTGACCACGCCTAAAGGCTTTAAAGAAGCCTACAAGCAGTACGTCGAAGGCGGCTGGGCGGCCTTGGCTTGCGATCCGGAATACGGCGGCCAGGGCTTGCCCGTCGTGCTGAACAATTCGTTCTACGAAATGCTGAACTCGTCGAACCAGGCCTGGTCCATGTACCCTGGCCTGTCGCACGGCGCCTACGAGTGCCTGAAGGAACACGGCACCGACCACCAGAAGGAAGTGTATCTGCCGAAACTGGTTTCGGGCGAATGGACGGGCACCATGTGCCTGACCGAACCGCACTGCGGCACCGACCTGGGCCTGCTGCGCTCGAAGGCGCTGCCTGAGGCGGACGGTTCCTGGACCATCACCGGCAACAAGATTTTCATCTCGGCCGGCGAGCACGACATGGCGGAAAACATCCTGCACCTGGTGCTGGCCCGCGTGCCGGACGCACCGGAAGGCTCGAAAGGCATTTCGCTGTTCCTGGTACCGAAATTCCTGCCGAACGCAGACGGTACGGTCGGTGAGCGCAACCCGATCACCTGCGGCGCCATCGAAGAAAAAATGGGCATTCACGGCAACTCGACCTGCCAGATGAACCTGGACGGCGCCAAGGGCTGGATCATCGGCCAGCCGAACAAGGGCCTTAACGCCATGTTCGTCTTCATGAACGCGGCCCGCCTGGGCGTGGGCATGCAGTCGCTGGGCCTGACGGAAATCGCTTACCAGAACGCGCTGATCTATGCCAAGGACCGCACGCAAATGCGTTCGCTGTCCGGCATCAAGAACCCTGAACTGCCGGCCGACCGCATCATCGTGCACCCTGACGTGCGCCGCATGCTGTTGACGGGCAAAGCCTACGCCGAAGGCGCGCGCGCCTTCACCTCGTACGTGGCGCTGCAGATCGACCGCGAACTGCACCACCCGGACGCCGACGTGCGCAAGGAAGCCGCCGACGAAGTGGCGCTGCTGACCCCTGTCATCAAGGCCTTCATTACCGACAACGCCTGGATCGCCACCTCGGACGCGATGCAAGTGTTCGGCGGCCATGGCTACATCTCGGAGTGGGGCATGGAGCAGTATGTGCGCGACGCGCGCATCAACATGATCTACGAAGGCACGAACACGATCCAGTCGCTGGATCTGCTGGGCCGCAAGATCCTCGGCGACAACGGCGCCAAGCTGCGCAAGTTCGGCGAAAAGATCAAGGCGTTTGTCGAAGACAACGGTACCGATGAAGCGATGAGCGAATTCGTCACCCCACTGGGCGACCTGGGCGACAAAGTCACCAAGCTGACCATGGAAATCGGCATGAAAGCCTTCCAGAATCCTGACGAAGTGGGCGCGGCATGCGTGCCATACCTGCGTGTCGTCGGCCACATGATCTACAGCTACCTGTTCGCGCAGATGGCCAAGATCGCCCTCGAAAAAGAGTCCAGCGGCGACACCTTCTACACCGCCAAACTGGCTACCGCACGTTTCTACTTCGCCCGCTTGCAGCCTGAAACGGCAACCCTGATCCGTCAGGCGCGTTCCGGTTCGGCCAACCTGATGGCACTCGACGCAGACCTGTTCTAAGACTTGAGGAAAATATGACCAATTTCATCGTTAAAAAAGTAGCCGTCCTCGGCGCCGGCGTGATGGGCGCGCAGATCGCCGCCCATTGCATCAACGCGAAAGTGCCGGTCGTGCTGTTCGACTTGCCAGCGAAGGAAGGCCCGAAGAATGGCATCGTGCTGCGCGCCATCGAGAACCTGAAAAAACTGTCGCCTGCGCCGTTGGGCAACAAGGATGATGCATCGCTGATCCAGGTAGCCAACTACGAAGACAACCTGGACCTGCTGGCCGGTTGCGACCTGATCATCGAAGCCATCGCCGAGCGCATGGACTGGAAACACGACCTGTATCAAAAGGTCGCACCGCACATCGGCCCGAACGCGATCTTCGCCTCGAACACCTCGGGCCTGTCGATCACCAAGCTGGCCGAAGGCTTCGACGCCGACCTGAAATCGCGCTACTGCGGCGTGCACTTCTTCAATCCGCCGCGCTATATGCACCTGGTCGAGATCATCCCGACCGAGTTCACCAAGCCTGAAATCGCCGATCAGCTGGAAGGCTTTTTGACCACCACCCTGGGCAAGGGCGTCGTGCGCGCCAAGGATACGCCGAACTTCATCGCCAACCGCGTTGGCGTGTTCGGCATCCTGGCCATCGTGCACGAAGCCGAGAAATTCGGTCTGTCCGTGGACGTCGTCGATGACTTGACGGGCTCCAAGCTGGGCCGCGCCAAGTCGGGCACCTTCCGCACGGCGGACGTGGTCGGCCTGGACACCATGGGCCATGTGATCAAGACCATGCAGGACTACCTGCCGAACGATCCCTTCGCTGCCGTCTACAAGACGCCGGCCGTGCTGGCGCAACTGGTGGAAAAAGGCGCACTGGGCCAGAAGAGCGGCGCGGGCTTCTACAAGAAAGTTGGCAAGGAAATTCAACGCCTCGATTTCGCTACCGGTGAATACGTCGCTGGCGGCGCCAAGGCTGCCGACATCATCGCCCGCATCCTGAAAGAAAAGGATCCGGTCAAGAAGATGAAGGCGCTGCGCGAATCGACGAATCCGCAAGGCCAGTTCCTGTGGGCGATCTTCCGCGACGCTTTCCACTACATCGCCATCCATCTGGACACCGTGGCCGACAATGCGCGCGACATCGACTTCGCCATGCGCTGGGGTTTCGGCTGGAACGTCGGTCCGTTTGAAACGTGGCAGGCATCGAACTGGCTGCAAGTGGCCAACTGGGTCAAGGAAGACATCGACGCCGGCCACGCGCTGTGCAACGCACCGCTGCCTGCATGGGTATTCGAAGGCCCGGTCGCTGAAAAAGGCGGCGTGCACACGCCGGAAGGTTCGTATTCCGCCGTGTCGAACAGCTTCGTACCCCGCTCGAGCCTGGCCGTGTACGACCGCCAGCCATTCCGCGCGCCCGTGCTGGGCAGCGGCGCCATCGACGGCAAGACCGCCGGCACCACCGTCTTCGAAGACGAATCCGTGCGCGTCTGGCATACGGGCGACGATGTATTGATCATCTCGTTCAAGACCAAGATGCACGTGATCGGTGAAGGCGTGATTAACGGACTCAAGCTCGCGTTGGCCGAAGCCGAGAAGAACTTCAAGGGCCTGGTGATCTGGCACGCGGACGCAGCCGAAGGCGGTGCCTTCTCGGCCGGCGCCGACCTGCAATCGGCCCTGCCAGCGTTCATGCAAGGCGGCGTGAAAGCGGTCGACCCGATCATCGCCGAACTGCAAAACACCTTCATGTCGCTGAAATACGCGAACGTGCCGGTGATCGCCGCAGTCGCTGGCCTGGCCCTGGGCGGCGGTTGCGAGCTGGCGCTGCACTCCTCGAAGCGCGTGGCCTCGATCGAGTCCTACATCGGCCTGGTGGAAGTGGGCGTGGGTCTGATTCCAGCCGGCGGCGGCCTGAAGGAAGCGGCGCAGCGCGCCTACAAGGAAGCCAAGGGTAACGATATCCTGCAATTCCTGAAAACGGGCTTCACCAATGCGGCCACCGCCAATGTGTCGAAATCGGCGCTGGAAGCGAAAAAAATGGGCTACCTGAAAGAAGACGACGTGATCGTGTTCAACGCCTACGAGCTGCTGCACGTGGCCAAGGTCGAAGCGCGCGCCATGTTCGACGCGGGCTTCCGTCCGCAACTGCCGTCGCTGATCCAGGTCACGGGCCGTTACGGCTGGGGCACCATCAAGGCGCAGCTGGTCAACATGCGCGACGGCGGCTTCATTTCGGCGCACGATTTCAAGCTGGGCGAGATGATCGCCGAGATCGTATCGGGCGGCGACGTGGACCAGGGCAGTTTCGTCAGCGAACAGTGGCTGCTGGATATGGAACGCAAGGCATTCCTGGAGCTGTTGAACCATCCGAAAACCCAGGAACGGATCATGGGCATGATGCAGACCGGTAAGCCGGTACGCAACTAAGCACAACGTCGATGACGATCCTGTCACTCGTTTTTAAAGTACTGCTGCGCGTGAGGCCAAGCATGGTGTATGACCGTATCAAACAACAGATGATGGACACCTTGCCCTTCGTGCGGCTGCTGGGGATCAGCATCGACGACATCGGCGCCGGCACCTCGAAGGTGTCGATGCCGGAAGATCCCAAACTGCATAATCACCTGGGCACGCAGCATGCGGGCGCCTTGTTTACCCTGGCCGAAACGGCTTCCGGCGCGGCCATGGCTGGCGGCTTCGCCGAGCTGATACTGGGCTTGCGCCCGGTGGCCAAGGAGTCGCGCATTCAGTACCAGAAGCTGGCCCGGGGCGCGACGCGCGCCGAAGGCCGGGTACCGGGCGACCTGACTGCATTGAAGGCGCAGCTGGCACAGGACGGCAAGGTGGCGTTTCCCGTGGAAGTCGATATCTTCGACTCCGAAGGCACGCTGGCGGCACAGGTGACGGTGGACTGGTATTTGTCGCAGAAGCGATAGGCCAGCATCCCGGACATTCGACAGAACACGAACCTCGTTCAACATCTTTGAAAGCATAAAATGAGCAAACAACTTCAAGACGCCTACATCGTCTCTGCAACCCGCACCCCGATCGGCAAGGCGCCGCGCGGCATGTTCAGAAACACCCGCCCGGACGACCTGCTGGTGCGCGTGCTGCAATCGGCCCTGGCGCAAGCGCCTGGCCTCGACCCGGCACTGATCACCGATGCCATCATCGGCTGCTCGTTCCCGGAAGCGGAGCAGGGCTTCAATATTGCGCGTAACTCGGTGCTGCTGGCCGGCTTGCCGAAAACCGTGGGCGGCGTCACCGTCAACCGTTACTGCGCTTCGGGCATCACGGCGATTGCCATGGCGGCCGACCGCATCCGCGTGGGCGAAGCCGACGTGATGATCGCCGGCGGCATCGAATCGATGTCGATGGTGCCGATGATGGGCCATCACCCATCGATGAACCTGGACATGTTCAGCGATGAAAACATCGGCATGGCCTACGGCATGGGCCTGACGGCCGAAAAAGTGGCGCAGCAATGGAAGGTGTCGCGCGAACAGCAGGACGCGTTCTCCGTTGAATCGCACCGCCGCGCCATCGCCGCGCAGCAAGCCGGTTTCTTCAAGGCCGAAACGACGCCAGTCGAAATCATCACGCGCACGCCGAACCTGGCCACCGGCCAGGTGGACGTCTCGCGCCGCACCGTCGACACCGACGAAGGCGCGCGTGCCGATTCGACGATGGAGTCGCTGGGCAAACTCAAACCCGTGTTTGCCGCCAAGGGCACCGTCACGGCCGCCAACAGCTCGCAGATGTCCGACGGCGCCGGCGCGCTGCTGATCGTCAGCGAGAAGATTTTGCGCGAGCATAACCTGACCCCGCTGGCGAAATTCTCCTCGTTCGCCGTGCGCGGCGTGCCGCCGGAAATCATGGGCATCGGCCCGAAATTCGCCATTCCCGCAGCGTGCGCCGCCGCCGGCATCACGCAAGACCAGCTGGACTGGATCGAGCTGAACGAAGCGTTTGCCGCGCAAGCCCTGGCCGTCATCGGCGACCTGGGCCTGGACCCATCAAAGGTCAACCCGATGGGCGGCGCGATCGCCCTGGGCCACCCGCTGGGCGCGACCGGCGCCATCCGCGCGGCCACCGTGATTCACGCACTGCAGCGCACCAAGCAGAAGTACGGCATGGTCACGATGTGCGTGGGTGCCGGCATGGGCGCAGCAGGAATCTTCGAGCGCGTTTGATGACACCTGGCATAAGCTACTGCGCGTTGCGATTCGCGGCCTACGATGCTCACTGTGCCTTCGCACAGCTGCGCGTCTCGGCCACAACTCGCTGCCGCTCGCTACGCTTCTGCCAGGCGTCGTGACGTAGGTGGTCAGATAAGATTAGTCAAAACTTGGGCGCTGAGGATACCTCGGCGCCCTTTATCTTTTTGGAGACGACATGGATATTTTGTGCAGCAAGAGCGAGGGCATTTTGACCCTGGAATTCAACCGCCTGGAACGCAAGAACGCGATCACGGGCGCCATGTACCAGACCCTGGCCGATGCGCTGGTGGCGGCCGAGACGGATGATGAGGTACGCGCCATCCTGATCTGCGGCAAGCGCGAGATTTTCACGGCCGGTAACGATCTCGATGATTTCATGAAGACGGCGCGCCCGAAGGATGGTTCGCTCGACCATGACCGTCCCGTGTTTCAGTTCATGCGCGCCCTGTACGGCAGCAGCAAGCCCGTGGTGGCGGCAGTCTCCGGCCCCGCCATCGGCATCGGCACGACCTTGTTGATGCACTGCGACCTGGTGTATGCGGCCGACAACGCCAGCTTCTCGATGCCGTTCACGCAGCTGGGCCTGTGCCCGGAATTCGGCTCCAGCCTGCTGCTCACGCAACTGGCCGGCTACCCGCGCGCGGCGGAAAAGCTGATGCTGGGCGAGTCCTTCCCCGCCAGCGAAGCGCTGGAAATGGGCCTGGTGTCGAAAGTCGTGCCCCTGTACGACCTGATGACGTTCGCGCAAGGCCAGGCCGCCAAGCTGGTGGCCCTGCCAGCGGCCTCGATCCGCGCCACCAAGCGCCTGATGAAGCAAAGCCGCATGGAACCGATGAAGGCCGCCATCGCCGACGAAAACAAACTGTTCAGCGCCATGCTGGGCGGCGCCGAAGCGAAGGAAGCGTTTACGGCCTTCTTTGAAAAGCGCAAGCCGGATTTCAAGAAATTTGCCTGAGCTGAATGCCGGGGTCAGACCCCCGCGCCCGTTAGCGCAAGACTGTGCGTTAGCGGCCTTGAGGGTCCGACCCCAGAATTTTTCTCTGGGTTCAACTTGCACTAGACGACTGGTCTAATTGTGCTACAATGCCTCGCATGAAAGCTGAATACACCGACGTGCGCCAGCACATTATTGACCAGGGCAAGGCCATCATCACGCGCAAGGGCTTTGCCGGCGTGGGGTTGAACGAGATTTTGTCGGCCGCCGACGTGCCCAAGGGTTCGTTCTACCATTACTTCAAGTCCAAGGAATTGTTTGGCGAGGCGATGCTGGAAGATTACGTCGCCGGCTACCTGGCCGGGATGGAAGACGTGCTGGGCCAGCCGGGCCAGAGCGCGGCGCAGTCGCTGATGGCGTATTGGGCCAGCTGGACCAGCGAAAGCCTCGATGGCAGCGGTTGCGATTGCCGCTGCCTGGTGGTCAAGCTCAGCAGCGAAGTGGCGGACATGTCCGAACCGATGCGCGTGGCGCTGCTCGATGGCACCCACCGCATCATCGCCAGGCTGGCCCTGGCCATCGCGCGGGGCAGGGTGGACGCTTCGCTGCCAACGGTGGCCGATCCGGCGCAAATGGCCGCCACCTTGTACCAGCTGTGGCTGGGCGCGGCCATGCTGACCAAGCTGCGGCGCGACGCCAGCGCCTTGCAAACGGCCTGGCGGGCGACCCTGGCCATGCTGCAGCTGCCGGCGGACAGCTACCGATAGACAGCCAGCAAGCGGACGCAGCACGTCCGCGTTTTTTTTGAGTGAGTCATAGACGACCAGTCTAATAATAAGGAGCGACAGCATGAAAAATTTTGAATTCCATAACCCGACCCGTATCGTCTTCGGTCTTGATACCGTCGCCAAATTGTCCACCCTGGTGCCGCACGATGCGCGCGTGCTGATCTTGTACGGCGGCGCCAGCGCGGAAAAGACCGGCACCCTGGCCGAAGTGCGCGCTGCGCTGGGCCAGCGCAGCGTGCAGGAGTTTGGCGGCATCGAACCCAATCCCAGCTATGAAACCCTGATGCGCGCCGTGGCGCAGGTGCGCAGCGAGAAACTGGACTTCCTGCTGGCCGTCGGTGGCGGCTCCGTTATCGATGGCACCAAGTTCGTCGCCGCGGCCGCCCTGTACGACGGCGAGCCGTGGGAAATCGCCGAGCGCGGCGGCGCCAATGTGCGTCAAGCCCTGCCGTTCGGCACGGTGCTGACCTTGCCAGCCACGGGGTCGGAAATGAACAACGGGGGCGTGGTGACGAAAAAAGCCACGCATGACAAGCTGAGTTTTCGCAGTCCGTTGCTGTACCCGCAATTTTCCGTGCTCGACCCCAGCAAAACGTTTACCTTGCCGGCCACGCAGGTGGCCAATGGCCTGGTCGACGCCTTTGTCCACACGACGGAACAGTATCTGACCTATCCGGCGCAGGCGATGGTGCAGGACCGCTTTGCCGAAGGCTTGCTGCAGACCCTGGTCGAGATCGCCCCGCAGGCGATCGCCGCGCCCGACGATTACGATACCCGCGCCAACCTGATGTGGACGGCCACCCTGGCCCTGAATGGCCTGATCGGCGCCGGCGTGCCGCAGGACTGGGCCACCCACATGATCGGCCACGAACTGACGGCCCTGTATGACATCGACCACGCGCGCACCCTGGCCCTGGTGCTGCCGGCACTGCTGGACGTGCAGCGCGAGCAGAAACGCGGCAAGTTGCTGCAATTTGGCGAACGTGTCTGGAACATCACGCAGGGCAGCGACGACGAGCGCATCGACATGGCCATCGCCAGCACCCGCGCCTTCTTTGAAGGCCTGGGCATCCCGACCCGTTTGTCCGCTTACCAGCTGGGCCAGGACGCGGTGGAAGCGGTACTGAAACAATTGGAAGCACACGGCATGACCTCCCTCGGCGAACACCGCGATATCGACCTCGCGCGCAGCCGCCGTATCCTCGAAGCAGCACTGTAACCCTGACATAAAAGAAAATAACATGAACATCCTGATGGTACTGACCTCGCACGATCAACTGGGCGACACCGGCAAGAAAACCGGCTTCTGGCTGGAAGAATTCGCCGCGCCCTACTATGCCTTGCAGGAAGCGGGCGCCAAGCTGACGGTGGTCTCGCCCAACGGTGGCCAGCCGCCGCTGGACCCGAAAAGCGACGAACCGGATTCGCAAACGGACGCCACGCGCCGCTTCAAGCAGGACGCCGATGCGCAAGCCGTGCTGGCCAACACGGGCAAGCTGTCCGATGTGAAGGTGGCCGACTTTGACGCCGTGTTTTACCCGGGCGGCCATGGTCCGCTGTGGGACCTGGCCGAAGACCCGCACTCGATCGCGCTGATCGAGCAGATGATCGCCGCCGGCAAACCCGTCGCCGCCGTCTGCCACGCGCCGGGCGTGCTGCGCCACGTGAAGGCGCTGGATGGCACGCCGCTGGTGCGCGGCAAGCAGGTGACGGGCTTTACGAATACGGAGGAAGACGCCGTCGGCTTGACCGCCATCGTGCCTTTCCTGGTCGAGGACATGCTCAAGCAAAACGGCGGCGTCTACTCGAAGCTGGGCGACTGGCAGCCGTACGCCGTCACCGATGGCTTGCTGGTCACGGGCCAGAATCCCGCATCGTCGGAAGCGGCCGCGCAGGCGCTGCTCAAGCTGCTGGCCTGATGCCAGGCTAGTGACCGGCGGTCATGCCCGCCAGGATCAGGCCGACCGAGGCGTGCCATTGCGTCTCGCTGGCGGGCCTGCCCGCCAGCGCATAGCCGTGTAAAAAATCGACGAGCGCATCGCGCCCGCGCAGCCGGGTTTTTTTGTCCAGCTCAAGGCCTTCCACGGCCAGCTCGAACAGCGCCGTGAATCGCTCGGCGACATCGGTTTGTTCCACCAGCCCGCGCGCCATCAGGCGCACGAAATACGGCGTGGCGCTGACCAGTTCCAGGTACAGCGCGCACAGCGCGAGCAGGCGCCGCAGGGGCGTTTGGCGCCGCGTAAACGGCGGCTGGCGCGGATCGAGCGCGGCAAAACGCTGCGCCATCAAGGCCAGCAATAATTCCTCTTTTCCCGCGTAGTAGTGATACACGGCCATGGCGTCGACGCCCAGGCTGTGCGCCAGCGCGCGCATGGAAAACGCTTCGCCTTGTTCTTCCAGCAGGACCTGGGCAGCGTGCAGGATGCTGGCGTTGTCCAGCGCGGGCGCGATGCGGCGGGGGCGGCCCGCGCGGCGCACGGGATGTTCAATAGCTTGAATTTTTGGCGGTTTCATGGGCATAATTCTACACCGTAGAATTAATTGGGGAGTGCTTCATGCAAAAACCTTTCGTCAGTGCTTTTCTCGGCATCAGCATCGACGGCTGCATCGCGGGAGAAAACGGCGACCTGTCCTGGCTGGCCGAACTGGCGCCCGACTCGCCCGACGCCACCGGTTATACGGCCTTGATGGAGCAAGTCGATACCCTGCTGATCGGGCGCACCACGTATGACGCCGTGCTGGGGTTCGATCCTTGGCCGTATGCGGGCAAGCGCGTGGTGGTATTGAGCCACCGCGACTTTGCGCCACGGCATGGCGAGCAGCGCCGCGAAGGCGGCGTGCGCGAAGTGCTGGCAGGTCTGGCAGCGGAGGGCTGCCGGCACGTGTATCTCGATGGCGGCGCCGTCATCCGCGCTGGTTTACGCGAAGGCGTCATCGACAGCCTGACCTTGTCCGTGCTGCCCGTGGTGCTGGGCAAGGGCGTGCGCCTGTTCGAGGACGGCTTGCCGCGCAGCGACTGGCGCCTGGAAGACACGCGCCCGCTACCGAGCGGCGTGGTGCAGCTGCGCTATCGGAAACCTTCAACCGCGCTGGCGATGTCGACGATGAAGCCGGAATCGTAGCGTTCGTTTTCCGGCGTGCCGTCTGGCCGCTTGTAGCCGCAGGGGTTGCACACGACGCGGCACTCGCCTATCTGGTAGTCGAGCGAGGCATGCATGTGGCCATGCACCCACAGGTCCGCCTGCGCCACCAGGTCGTCCAGCTGCGAGGCGAACGCGGGCGAACCCAGGTTGGCTGCGTATTGCTCGTCCACCGACAGCATCGATGGCGCCATGTGGGTGATGACGACGGTCTTGCCGGCGAACGGTTGCGCCAGTTGCTCGGCTAGCCAGGTCTTGTGCCGCGCGTGCAGTTGCGCCGTGTCGCTGGCACACAGCAGACGCGGCGTGTCGCCGCCCGTGCTGATGTGCTTGTAGTCGGGCATATAGGCTTGCGCCGCGTTAAGCGCTTCTTCCTGGCGTTCCGCGCCGAACAGCAGAAAATCCGTCCACAGCGTGATGCCGAGGAAGCGCACGCCGTTCAAGACCACGGCGTCGCCGTCAAGCAGGGCGATGTTGGCGCCCTGCGCATTCGCGCTGGCGCAGGCATCGCGCACGGCGTCCTGCATGTGTTCGAGCTGGTGCCCATAGCCCTCGTGATTGCCATGCACATACAGCACGGGCAGGGCGCCGAAGGTGCGCGCGGCCCAGGCGATGGCATGGTTACCCGTGGCGATGTCGCCGGCCAGGATCACCACGTCTGGGCGGCTGGTGGCCAGGTCGATGGCGGGTGTGTCTTCACCCCAGACTTCCAGGTGCAGGTCGGACAGGATCAGCAAACGCATGGCAGTGGGCGCGGCAAGGCGCGCGGCAGTGGATGGTCCTCTATCGTAGCGTAAGTCGCTGCGTCCGTCTGCTTGACCGCGCCAGGGTGGCAACGTTACCCTATGGCATCGATTACCACACACTCACTCCTGGAGCCGCATGCCGCCTTTCTTCCTTCACAAGACCTTGCTGGGCATCGCGCTGGCCGCCATGGCGCTGCCGTTGACGGCACATGCCGCCACGCCCGCCATCGATCCCCTGACGCAGCCGATTGCCTCACCCTACGCGGCGCAGTGGAACCGCCCGCAGCAACCGGCGCGCATCCACGGCGACACGTATTACGTGGGCGTGGGCGGCTTGAGCGTGGTGCTGATCGACACGCGCGCAGGCCTGATCCTGATCGATGGCGCGTTGCCGCAATCGGTGGCCGCCATCAAGGAACATATCCTCGAGCTGGGCTTTCGCCTGCAAGACATCAAATTCATCCTGAATACGGAAGCGCATTTCGACCATTCGGGCGGCGTCGCCGCGCTGGCCCGCGACAGCGGCGCGCAAGTGGTCGCCAGTCCGCTGGGAGCTGAGGCGCTGCGCGCGGGAGCGGTGCTCGCTGCGGACCCGCAAGCGGGCGAAATCGATCCCATGCCGGCCGTGGAAAACGTGCGCGAGATCGCCGATGGCGAAACCCTGCAGCTGGGCGACGTGAGCGTGACGGCGCGCTACACGCCCGGCCATACGCCGGGCAGCACCAGCTGGACCTGGGTCTCTTGCGAGGATGCGCAGCGTCAGGACTGCCTGAACGTGGTGTTCGGCGCCAGCCTGACGCCGGTGGCGGCCGACGATTTTCACTACCTGGGCGATGAACGCCATGCGGACCTGACGCCGGCCTTCCGCCGCGTCATGCAGGACTTTGCCAAACTGCCGTGCGACATCCTGATCTCGGCCCACCCCGACCACTCCGGCGGCGACCGCAAGCTGACGCAATTGCTGGAAGGCGTCACGCCGAACCCCTTCATCGATGCGCAGGCATGCAGCCACTACGCGGCCAAAAATGAAGCCAAGCTCGATGCCCGCATCGCCAAGGAAAAGGCGGCTGCGACAAATTAACAACGTTGGCGTCTTCGCCATGAAAAGCGGTTGACGCACTGCAGCATAAGGTGCAGAATCACCGTCCGCAGTGCAGATCAACCATCAAATAGAAAGGAAACCCATGTTCGAGCAGGCTGGCAGCAAGTACGACCACTAGCCCCGTGCATGACGCTCGGGGCCATCGGCACATTGCCGATCCCGAGCCGGTGTCCTTCAAAACCCCGGTGAGGAAACTCGCCGGGGTTTTTTGTTTCATAGGAGCCCCGGCATAACGACAAGACCAAGGAATACCGTTATGCCCATTCATCAGACACTGCGCGGCGCCCAGGTGCCCGTGCATATTTTTACCGACGATATCGATGCACAGGCGCTGCGCCAGCTGCACAATATTGCCAGCCTGCCCATCGTCCATCCGCATGTGGCGGCCATGCCTGACGTGCATGCCGGCATCGGCGCCACCGTCGGCAGCGTGATTCCCACGCGTGGTGCGATCATCCCCGCAGCCGTTGGCGTCGACATCGGCTGCGGCATGAACGCCGTGCGCACGACCCTGACGGCCAGCGACCTGCCCGACAACCTGGCGCGCCTGCGCAGCGCCATCGAAGCGGAAGTACCCGTCGGTTTCGAGCAGCACGAATGGAGCCGCGTGCAAGGCTCGCGCCAGGCGCGCGCCGTGCGGCCCCTCGGCGACCGCCTGGCGCACATCGTCGAGCGCCACCGCGGCATCGCCAAGATGCTGCGCCAGTTCGAGCGCACGTGGATCTGCCAGGCAGGCACCCTGGGCGGCGGCAACCACTTCATTGAAATCTGCCTCGACGAGGAACAGCGCGTGTGGATCATGCTGCATTCGGGTTCGCGCGGCATCGGCAACGTGATCGGCCGCTATTTCATCGCCGCCGCGCAGAAGGACATGCGGCGCCACCAGCTGAAGCTGCCGGACGCCGATCTGGCGTACTTCAGCGAAGGTTCCACGGTCTTCGACGACTACGTGGAGGCGGTGGACTGGGCGCAGGATTACGCGCTGCTCAACCGCAGCGAAATGATGCGCCGCGTGCTCGACGTGCTGGCGAAGCATGCACCGCCGTTCCGGCTCGACGGCGAAGCGATCAACTGCCATCACAACTACATTGCGCGCGAAACGCATGGCAATGAGGATTTGTATGTGACGCGCAAGGGCGCCATTTCGGCGCGGCAGGGCGAGCTGGGCATCATCCCTGGCAGCATGGGGGCACGCAGCTTCATCGTGCGCGGCAAGGGCAACCCGGAATCGTTCTGTTCCTGCTCGCATGGGGCGGGGCGCAGCATGAGTCGCAGCGAGGCGAAGCGCCGCTTCAACCGCTTCGACCTGGCCGAGCAGACGGCCGGTATCGAGTGCCGCAAGGATGGCGGCGTGGTCGATGAAATTCCGGCTGCCTATAAAAATATCGACGCCGTCATGGCGCACCAGAGCGACCTGGTGGAAGTGGTGCATACCTTGCGCCAGGTCGTCTGCATCAAGGGCTGAAAGGAGAAACCATGAAAATCAAAGTGAAAGCCCCGTCCAAGCCGCGCAACCCGCTGGTGGCGGCTGCCAGGCTGCGCGGCGGCGCCGGCGCGCATCAGTCGGAGGCGTCGCCACGGGCTGCGCGCCGGGCTGGCAAGCACCGCTTGCAGCAATTGCTGGCGGGCCGGCTTAAACCGGACGATTAGCGGGCCGGTAGCTCGACGATGAAGTTCGGATCAAAAGCGGGATTTTGCGGCGTGCCGCTGCGCGTCTTGTAGCCGCAGGGGTTGGCTACGACGCGGCACGGGCCGATCCGATAGTCGCGCGAAGCGTGGATGTGGCCATGCACCCACAGGTCCGCCTGCGCGGCCAGCTCGTCCAGGCGCGAAGCGTAGGCGGGCGAACACCCTTCGCTGCCATACGCATCGTCGACCGACAGCAGCGACGGCGCCATGTGGCTGATGACGACGCTGCGGCCTTCGAAGGGCTGCGCCAGTTCGCGCGCCAGCCAGGCTTTTTGCTGCGCGTGGAACATGGCCGTGTCGGCCGCACGCAGCTTGCGATAACCCATGTTGGCCAGACGGATGCGCTTGTAGTCGTTCATGATGGCTTCCGCATCGCGCATGGCCGCTTGCCGCGTCTCGTCGCCCAGCAGGCGGAAATCCGTCCACAGGGTGGCGCCCAGGAAGCGCACCTGGTTACCGGCCTGGTCGGTGATGACGTGGCTGTCGGCGTCGAGGAAATGCACGTTGTCGGTGGTGGCGCAGGCCGCGCGCAGTTCCTGGCGCACCTTGTCTAGATGGTGGCCATAGCCTTCGTGGTTGCCATGCACGTACAGCACCGGCAAGCCCGCAAACGTGCTGGCCGCCCAGGCGACGGCGCGGGTGCCCGTGTCGATGTCGCCGGCCAGGATCACGGCATCGGGACGGCTGAGCGCAAGGTCGCCTTGCGGCGCATCTTCGCGCCATAACTCATGGTGCAGGTCCGACAAAATCAATAAACGCATGCGGTATCCGGGCGATTGGCGAGTACGCCATCGTACCTGAAAAGCCTCACTCTTCCTCCAGCGCGGCGAAGCTGTGCGCCAGGTAGTCGATCAGCGCGCGCACGGCCGGCAGCAGGCCGCGCCGCGACGGGAAGACGGCGTGGATGATTTCGCGCTGCGGCCGCCATTGCGCCATCAGCGGCAGCAGGCTGCCGTTGGCTACCTGCTCGACGATCATCATGGTCGGCAGCTGCACCACGCCCACACCGGCCACGGCCGCGTCGCGCAGGGTCAGCATGTCGCCGGTGACGAAGCGCGGCGTATGCCGCAGCTGGGCGCGCGCGCCATCGGGGCCGTGCAAATCCCATTGGTAGTGCTGTTGCGGCGCGCCCAGCGCCAGGCTGGGCCAGTCGGCCAGGTCGGCCGGCGCGGTTGGCCTGGCGGCGTCGCCGAACAGCAGCGGGCTGCCCACCATGCACTGGCTGCGCTCGGCCAGCACGCGCAGCACCAGGTCACTGTCGGGCAGCGGCGGCGGACGCACGCGGATGGCCACGTCGATGCCTTCGGCCACCAGGTCGACGCGGCGGTTGCTCGCTTCGAGCAGCAGGGTCACTTGCGGATGTTCGCGCATGAAGCCGGCCAGCATGGGCGCGACCAGGGAGTGCAGCAGGGCGATGGGGCAGGACAGGCGCACCGTGCCGCGCGGCGCGGCCCGCGTCAGCTCGATCGCTTCCTGCGCCGCTTCCGCTTCCACCAGCATGGCCTTGCAATGCTCGTAAAACGTCTGGCCCACGTCGGTGACGGAAAAATGCCGCGTCGTGCGCTGCAGCAGGCGCACACCGAGCCGCTCTTCGAGCAGCGCGATGCGCCGGCTGAGTTTGGATTTCGGCATGCCCAGCGCGCGTCCGGCCGGCGCGAAGCCGCCATGGTCGACCACCTGCACAAAGTAATACAAGTCATTTAAATCCTGCATGCCGACTCCTTTACCGTTCTATTTTTGGAACGCTGATGGCGTATTTTACAGTCTACCGCCCTCATCGTTGCAAGGATATTCTGTCTCCATCGTCATGCACACCCCACAGGAGATCGAGATGAATACAGTCACAGGTATCTACAGCGCACCGCGCCAGCACTGGGTCGGCGACGGTTTCCCCGTGCGCTCGATGTTTTCGTATAACGGCCATGGCAAGCAGCTGAGCCCCTTCTTGCTGCTCGACTATGCAGGCCCTGCCGAATTTGCGCCCGGCACGCGTCCGCCCGGCGTCGGTTCGCACCCGCACCGCGGCTTTGAAACGGTGACCATCGTCTACAAGGGCGAAGTGGCGCACCGCGATTCGACGGGCCAGGGCGGCGTGATCGGCCCCGGCGACGTGCAGTGGATGACGGCCGGTGCCGGCATCCTGCATGAAGAGTTTCACTCGCCTGCCTTCACGCAGTCGGGCGGCACGCTGGAAATGGTGCAGCTGTGGGTGAACCTGCCGGCCAAGAACAAGATGACGGCGCCCGGTTACCAGGCGATTGCCAGCGACACGATTCCCACCGTGGCGCTGCCCGATGGTGCCGGTTCCCTGCGCGTGATCGCCGGCGATTTCGATGGCCAGCATGGGCCGGCCCGCACGTTCTCGCCGATGCAGGTGTGGGACCTGCGCCTGGCGCAGGGCAAGCTGACGCAGCTGCCGGTGCACGCCGGCTGGAGTACGGCGCTGATCGTCCTGCACGGCACGGTGCTGGTGAATGGCGAGAGCGTGGTGCGCGAAGCGCAGATGGCGCTGTTCGAACGCGATGGCGACAGTATCACCGTCGAGGCGAACAGCGACGCCGTGGTGCTGCTGCTGAGCGGCGAGCCGATCGATGAGCCCATCGTCGGCCATGGCCCCTTCGTCATGAACACGGAAGCGGAAATCGCGCAGGCGTTCGAGGATTTCAACCGCGGCCGCTTCGCCCGCATCGCGACGTAATTTGTGTAGTTAATTTGTGCAGTACCCATGCCGCATCCCGCGGCATGGTTTTTCAGGAGACCACCATGAGCACCCCCGCCAACTTCCAAGGTTTGCCACCGATGATCGATCCCGACGACGCCGTCATGCTGCTGATCGACCACCAGAGCGGTTTGTTCCAGCTGGTGCGCGACATCGAGCAGCACGTGCTGCGCGGCCACGTCACGGCGCTGGCCAAGCTGTCGCGCCTGGCGAGCATGCCGACTTTTACCACCGCTTCCGTGCCCGACGGCCCGAACGGCCCATTGATCCCGGAAATCCACCATTTCAACCCGGATGCCGTCTACATCCCGCGCACGGGCCAGATCAATGCCTGGGACAATCCGGCCTGGGTCGAAGCCATCGAAAAAACGGGCCGCAAGACCCTGCTGATCGCCGGCACGCTGACCAGCGTCTGCATGGCGTTTCCCACCATTAGCGCGCTGGCGGCCGGCTACAAGGTGTTTGCCATCATCGACGCCTCGGGCAACTGGTCGAAGATGGCCACTGACATCACCATGGCGCGCGTGACGCAGGCGGGCGCCGTGCCGATCGATACGTATGCGGTGCTGGCTGAAGTGATGAGCACCTGGAACCGCGCCGATGCGATGGAATTCGCCGCCATCATGACGGACCATATCGTGCCGCCGTACCGCGCGCTGATCGAAAGCTACGACAAGGCGCAGGGCGTGCAAAAGAATGGCCGCGAGACGAAGCTGGAAATTCTGGAAGCGGCCAGCAAGGGCTGATCACCTTACGGCGCGTCGTAGCGGGCGCGTATCGCCGCCAGCACGCCACGCTGTTCCAGGTGCATGATGGCGGCGTTCATGCGCGCCAGGTCGTCGGCGCTGGTCGTGCGCGCATTGAGCATCAGGTGCACGGGGGCGCGCAGGAGCAGGAAGGGCAGGGTGTTCAAGGCGACGCCCTGCAGGCGCGCTTCGTGGCGTACGGCCAGCACATCGCCCAGCAACAGGTCGGCGCGGTCCGCGTCGAGCATGCGGATGCCCTGCTGGAAGCTGCCGAAGGTACTCAGTCGACCGGCCTTTTCCAGCGCCGGCCGGGCCGCCGCATACTGCGCGCCATACCAGCCCACTTTGGGCGCCAGCAAGGTCGACTTGCCGCGCGCCAGCTGCGCGAAGCTGCTGGCATGGCGCTGCGCTGCGTGCGTGCCGGCCTTGCCGAAGATGCCCACGGTTTCGTCGCGGTAGCTCACGCTGAAACGCGCATACGCATGGCGCTCCGAGGTGTCGGAGGCGGCCAGCATCAGGTCCAGCCCCCCTTTCTGGAACAGCAGCTGGCGCCGCGCCGTGGGCAGTTCCGGCGCGGTCAGCAAGGTGCAGCGCGCTTCCTTGAAAATGGCGCGCAGCAGCTCCAGGTCCAGCCCCGTATAGTTGCCTTGCGCATCGCGATACAGGTAGGGCGGCCATTGCTCAAGCGCCATCGTCATGCGGCAGGCCTGGGCGGGCAGAACGCTGCCAAGCAGCATTGCCGCAAGCAGCACGTGGCGCAAGCGCATGGAACATCTCCGCAGTGGTTCAGGGGTACTGTTTGCCAATTTGCCAGAATGGCCACGGAAGTCAAGCAGTACATGGCTGGTTGCGGATATCAAATGGGCTATAGTGGCGGCGTGCCCCACTCAAAGGAAGACCGCTTGACTCCCTCGCTCGAGATCGCCGCCAATGTGCTGATGACTGCCTCCATCATCTTGGCTGGACGCAATAATATTCATTCCTGGTGGATCGGCATCGTCGGCTGCGTGCTGTTTGCCGTGCTGTTTTTCCAGGTCAACCTGTATGCCGATGTGATGCTGCAGCTGTTTTTCATCGTCACCTGCGTCATCGGCTGGCTGCAATGGCGGCGTGGCGCCGGCGGCAAACCGTTGCCGATCACGCGCACGGGCTGGCGCAGCCTGGCCTGGGTGGTGCCAGCCGGCATCGCCTCGGTGGTCATCTACGGCATGCTGCTGCACCGGTTTACGAATGCCTACGCGCCTTTCATCGATTCGGCAGTGTTGGTATTTAGCATCATCGCGCAATTCTTGCTGATGAGCCGGCGCATCGAAACCTGGGCCTTCTGGCTGCTGGTCAACACCGTGGCCGTGCCCCTCTACTACAGCCGCGGCCTGCACCTGACGGCCGTACTGTATGCGGCTTACTGGGTCAATGCCCTGATTTCCTGGTACTGGTGGGGCGTGCAGGCACGCCGCGCGGCGCAGGTGCCCGCGGCGCCGTCCGCGGCAGTCGTCGACGCCTGATATTGCCAAACGCCAAGTCCTTAGATTCAAATCGTATATACAATCAATTTTTAATTCGTTCACGCCATAAAGACACCGGGATATAGTGGCCTTTCCCCGCTTACCGGTGTCTTTTATGTTGCGCTTTAGTCTTTCTGCCTGTTTTTATGCCGCCCCGCACCAGCTGACCATGCAATGCATGGCGCAGTCGATGCCGGTGCGTGCCCGTCCACGCATCCCGTAATTCCTTCCTGCCCCCGTCGTCGTTTTGCCCGCAGGCCCATCCGGTCCGCGTGCCCCTGCTCGGCCTTTTTTATCTGAAAAAGGCTCAATCCCAATAAGAGGAAACCATGTTCAAACCACTCGCCATCAGTCTTGCCATCGCCGCCGCCTTCCCCGCTTTCCCCATCCTTGCCCACGCCGAAGAGAACATGCTGCGGGTCAACGTCACCGGATCGAATATCCGCGTCAGCGAAAAGGAGGGCGCCAGCGCGGTGCAGGTCATCACCGCCAAGGAGTTGAAAGCCAGCGGCAAGACCAGCGTCTCGGACGTGCTGCGCGCCATCTCAGCCAACAGCGGCAACAGCTACAACGAACAATATACGGGCAGTTTCTCGGCCGGCACCTCGGGCCTGTCGCTGCGCGGCATCGGCCAGAAAAATACCCTGATCCTCGTCAATGGCAAGCGCGTGGCCAGCTATGCGACGGCGCAAAACCTGCAGGAAACCTTTGTTGACCTGAACAGCCTGCCGATGGCGGCCGTACAGCGCATCGAGGTGCTCAAGGATGGCGCCTCGTCCGTCTACGGCTCCGACGCCGTGGCTGGCGTGGTCAACATCATCCTGTACAAGGAATTCACGGGCACGGACATCACGGCGCAGTGGGGCGGCTCGACCGAAGGCACGGGCCAGCATGAAAAGAGCGCGGCGCTGCAGACGGGCTTTGGCAAGCTCGAGGAAGACGGCTACAGCCTGGTCTTCTCGGTCGACGCGCAGCAGCGCGACAAGCTGCAGCAAAGCGACGTGGCGTGGATGCGCGATGCGGATTTCCGCAAGCAGCAGCGGGGCAGCCTCGGCTGGGCCATCACCAATTACGCGGGCACGGACCCGACCCGGACCTTGGGCGGCGTGCGCGGGCCACTGCAACTGGTCAATTATGGCGACATCACGCCGGGCAAGACGGGCCAAGTGCTGGCGTATAACCCGTCGCCGTATAAAACCCTGATTCCCGGCATCGAGCGCGTGCATACGGCCGCGCGTGCCACTTTCAAACTGAATGCGGATACGGAAGCGTATGTCGACTTGCTGCACAGCTATTCGCGCGCCGACCAGACCTTCAGCGCGCCGCTCACCGTCAACAATGCCACGCGCGTGTGGAACAACGCGACGCAAGCGCTCGACACCATTCCTGTCGTGCTGCCTGTCGGCCACCCGAACAATCCGGGTACCACGCCGCTGCCGTTCACGGCTACTCTGTTCGACCTGGGGCCGCGCCTGAAGCAGGACAAGGTCACCTTCTACCGCGCGCTGGCCGGCGCCAAGGGCACCCTGGCAGGCTGGGACTGGGATGCGGCCGTGGGCCATTCGAGCAGCAAGCTGGAAGAAACGGTGCAAAACTTCGTCAACCGCTATGAATTCCAGGAGGTGCTGGCCGACGGCAGTTATAACTTCTTTGACCAGTCGCAAAACAGCGAAGCGGTGCGCAACCGCCTGCGCCTGTCGACCCTGCGTCCGGCCGAGTCGACCCTCGACACCGTCGATTTCTCGGCCGCGAAAGACCTGTGGCAGTTGCCGGCCGGTCCGCTGGGCTTTGCCGCCGGTGCGCAGTGGCGCCGCGAAAAGATGGATTCGCAAACCTCGACGGCCGTGCTGTCGGGCACGGAGCTGCGCCCGGCGATCAACATCATCAACGGCTCGCGCAGCGTGTCGGCCCTGTTTGCCGAATTCAACGTACCCGTGGTCAAAGACCTGTCCGTCAACGTGGCCGGCCGCGCCGACCATTACAGCGATTTCGGCAATGCGTTTTCGCCGAAAGCCAGCGCCCGCTACCAGGCGGCGCCGTGGCTGCTGGTGCGCGGCACCGTGTCGCGCGGCTTCCGCGCGCCGTCGCTGCCGGAAATCACGCAGAGCACGGCCGTCAGCTATGTCAGCGTGCTCGACCCGCGCGACCCGATCACGCCGACGCAGACGCGCGGCGTGACGGCCATTACCATCGCCAATACGGCGCTGCGTCCGGAACGGTCGAATAACCTGAACCTGGGCGTGGTGGTCTCGCCGACCAGCAGCTCGAGCATCGGCCTCGATTACTACCGCATCAAGCAAGATGGCGTGATCGGCACGGAAAGCGCCACCACCACCCTCGCCAATGAAGCGTCGGCGCCGCAGAAGATCACGCGCGACGCCGATGGCCGCATCACGACCCTGTACCGCCAGTACCGTAACCAGGGACAGCGTGAAGTGTCTGGCATCGACCTCGACCTGCGCCAGCGCTTCGTCGACCAGGAATGGGGCAAGCTGACCCTGGCCGGCCAGCTGAGCCGCGTGCTGCGCTTTGCCGAGCCGCTGTCCGATGGCGCACCGCTGACGAACGGCGCCGGCACCAATTATTTCGGCTCCATCCCGAAATGGCGCGGCGTCACCTCGGCCACCTGGGAGCAGGGCAAGTGGTCATCCACGCTGACCTGGAACTACGTGGGCAGCTATGCGCAAAACACGCATCTCGATGAAGCGGTGGCCGCCTTCAGCACCTTCGACGTGAGCAGCAGCTGGCAGGTGACAGCCAAGGCGAACGTCACCTTCATCGTGCAAAACCTGGCTAACAAACGCGCGCCGTGGGATTACTCGGCCTCGGGCTTCGACTATACACAGGCCGACCCGCGTGGACGCTTCGCCTCGCTCAAGCTGAACTACAAGTTCTGATCTGCAGTTCTAATGCCCGTTTGACACCTGCCGCTGGCCCGTCTGCTCCTGCAGGCGCTGGCGGTAGGCGCTGGGCGTCATGCCCATGCGCTCGCGGAAGGCGGTGGCGAAGTTGCCCGCGTTGTGAAAGCCGATCAGCAGGGCGACATCCTGCACGTCGATGTCTGTCTGCTGCAGCAATGCCACGCCGCGGGCGATGCGCGCTTCGCGGATGAAGGCAAACACCGTCATGCCCGTTTGTTCGCGGAACATCAGGGTCAGCTTTTCGCGGTAGGTGCCCACGCTGCGGGCGATTTCGGACAGGTTGGGCAGGCTGCCCAGGTTGTCGAGAATGAGCTGTTTGACGGCATTGACGAACACCAGGTCGGGATGCTGCTGGCGCTCGCTGGCCGGGACCGCGATGGGCAAGGTGCCGTTTCCTTTACGCATCAATCCCAGGTGGATATGAATGCGCGCGGCCAGTTCTTCCGGTGTGAACGGCTTCGAAATGTAGTCGACACCGCCCACCTGCAAGCCCATGATGCGTTCCTTGGCGGCATCAGCGCCGCTGAGAAAGATGACGGGTATCTGTTCCGTTTCGGGATTGGCCTTGAGCAATCGGCATGCCGTGTAGCCATCCATCTCGGGCATGCGCACATCGAGCAGGATCAGGTCGGGTAGCGTGGCCAATGCCAGCTGGTAGCCCTGGTAACCGTTGAACGCGATGCTGAAACGGTAGGGCTGCTCGCTGAGCAGCTCCATCAGCATGCGCTGCTCGAACGCGGAATCGTCCACGATCAAGATGTTTTTTTTGACGGTTTCGCTGGTCAATGGCATGGATGACTTAACCAAAAAGCAAGTGTGGCTTATTATGCCTCGCTTTTTCTTTTTTTTCTGCTTTTCTCGTATTTCAAAAGAGGTTTCTCCGCTAGAAGAAGCGGCGATTTCCCAGATCGCTAATAATCCACCCATGCATTGACTTAAAGCAATGTCGATTATTAAAAAATCTGTTTTGTAAATGCGGCAAAAAACCGACGCCCTCAGGTTCCTGGCTCTCGGCGCTGATATTTTGTTGTCCTGGTTTGCGTGCCCCAGAAAACGCCGGCAATACCGTGACTATCCTCGACGTCCTTCATATTGACGGGCTCATTAATGATGTTCGATCATCAGGAGGTATCATGTTGCGAGTTATTTCCCCCCACCTTATCGTTGCCGCCAGCACGGCACTGCTGCCGCGTGGCGCCGACGCTGCCGTGTATCTGAACGGCAGCGCCAGTATCACCTTTGACCAAAGCCAGGGTGTCCGGGCTACTGCCGTGAACGTCAATACGCGCGTGAGCGTGGCCTGCACCACGCGCTACCTGAGCGGCACCGGCGCCCGATACCTGCAAGTCGGGCATCACGGCCACCGTTGACTGTCAAGCCAGGCGCTGCGTGAAGGCCAGTTCTGCTTCCCTGTCGCTCAACCTCCGCCTTGTCCGTGCCGAGGCGGGCCTCGTCGCGCAGGAAAACACCTGTCGCGTGTTCATCGATGAGGTCAGCCGTGACGATGAGCCGGGGCGCATGATGAATATCGGATCAGCAGCAGGCGTGGCTGACTTTGCATTTGATCGTACTGATGTTTTCGTGTTGTAACTGAGATTTTTTCGATTGTTGTGTTGAATCAATGTGAGGAGATGGTCATGAAACATACCAACTTTAATAATTTGCCTTGCCCGATTGCCCGCAGCCTGGGCAAGGTGGGCGAATGGTGGAGCATCCTCATCCTGCGCGAAGCGTTTTATGGCAAGACGCGCTTCGACGAATTTGAAAAAAGCCTCAAGATCGCCCCCACCATCCTGACGCGCCGCCTGGCGGACCTGGTGGAGGGTGGCTTGATGACGCGCCGCTTGTATTGCGCCAAGCCGCCGCGCTACGACTATGTGCTGAGCAAGTCCGGGCGCGCCTTCAAGCCCGTCTTGCTGGCCTTTATCGCCTGGGGCAATGAAAATTTCGCACCGGAAGGCGCCAGCCTCGTCATCGCCAGCCGTGACACGGGCCTGGCTGCCGATCCCGTGCTGGTCGATGCCATGACGGGCTTGCCCATCAATGATGAGTACTACGCGTTCGCGCCGGGACCGGCCGCCAGCGACAGCATGCGCAGCATCATCCTCGATGCGGAAAAAAGCAGCGGCATCGCACCCAAACCGAAGCCAGCACCAACCAACCGGGGCTGGGTGGCGGAAGGGCATCTGGCCTGAGGCGCGACGGCAGGCGAGCAGCAAGTTTGGCGCACAGCAAAGCGGGCACGGCGGTATGGCGTTACCGTCGCAGTATGCAACACCAGTGCGGCGCAGGCCCGCTTACGCGGACTGGGCGCCCTCCCTGATCCGCTGTCCGCTGAAGGAGATCTGCAATGAGCATATTGCAACTACAAGTACGCCGCGCCGCCACCGTGCTGGCGCTGGCCGCCTTGCTGGGTGCCTGTTCCCATGGTCCGCATCATCCGGGCGGCCATGATGTCACCTTGACTGGCGCGCAGGAAGTGCCGGCCAATACCAGCACGGCCAGCGGCAGCAGCAGCATCCGCGTCGCCCACGACCGCAGTGTCAGCGGCGGCGTGCGCTACACGGGCATGCTGGCTACCGTCGCGCATATCCATGAAGCGCCGGTGGGCGCCAACGGCCCCGTCATCGTGCCGCTGGTGAAAACCGCCAACGGCCCCGTCATCGTGCCGCTGGTGAAAACCGCCGATGGCATGTTTGCCGTACCGGCCGGCACCCTGCTCACGCCGTCCCAGCATGCGAGCTACCAGGCCGGCAACTTGTACGTGAACGTGCACAGCGCAGCCTACCCGGCCGGCGAGATCCGCGCCCAGCTCAAGCCCTAGCTGCCGGCGTTATCCCCGAAACCTCCTTGGGCCGCGCGAGCGGCCTTTTTTTGCGCCAGGGGATGCTGCACGAGGCACGCTACAATGGCGCTCCATGCTGACCATCCTCGCCATCACCTTTCCGTTCTTCGCCCTGGTGCTGTGCGGCTACCTGGCCGTGCGGCGCACGCTGCTGCCGCTGGCCGCCATCGGCGGCTTGAACAGTTTTGTCCTGTACTTCGCGCTGCCCTGCATGCTGTACCGCTTCGGCGCCGCCACGCCCATCACCCAACTGCTCGACGCCAGCGTGTTCGGCGTCTACCTGCTATGCGCGCTGATCATGGTGGGCGTCACCACGGCCATGACGCTCAGCCACCGCATCGACTGGAATAACGCCGCCTTCGGTGCGCTGGTGGCGGCCTTCCCGAACACTGGCTTCATGGGCGTGCCCCTGCTATTGACCTTGCTCGGGCCGCGTTCCTCGGGCCCCGTCATCGTCACCATCGTCGTCGACTTGCTCATTACCAGCTCGCTGTGCATCGCCCTGTCGCGCATCGGCAGCGGCGGCGCGCACGGCAGCCGCACGGCCGTCGTCAACGCCATGAAGGGCATGGTAGGCAATCCCATGCCATGGGCGATCGTGCTCGGTGCCTTGACGTCGTGGCAGGCACTGGCCTTGCCCAAGCCTTTGACGCAGACGGTGGGCCTGCTGGCCGATGCCGCCTCTCCTGTCGCCCTGTTTACCATCGGCGCCGTGCTGGCCCGTTCGCAGATGAGCACCAGCGACCCGGCGCCGCTGGGGGAATATGTACCGGTGGCGCTGAAAAAACTGCTGCTGCATCCGCTGCTGGTATGGGGCATCGGCCACGCGGCCATCGCGCTGGGCGCGCCGCTCGAGCCGTTCGCGCTGACCTGCATGGTGCTGGTGGCTTGCCTGCCCAGCGCCAGCAACGTGTCGCTGCTGTCCGAGCGTTTTGGGGCTAACACGGCGCGCATCGCCCGCATCATTCTGGTCTCGACGGCGCTGTCGTTTTTGACGTTTTCGGCGGCCGTCAGCTGGCTGGCTTGACGTTCGCGGCGATCAGCGCACCCAGCGCCTGCGCCGCGCCGGCTTGATGCTCCAGCGCCAGGCCGTGGGCCATGCTGGCCTGGTCTTGCATGCTGCGGTTCTGCCCCAGCTTCCATTTTCCCGTGATGCGCGTGAGGGGAATTTCGATGCCGACGATGGCTTTTAACAGCTTGTCGATATAGTCGGCCGGCGCATCGCTCACCCGCCACGGCGTAGCTTGATCTGCCTCATGGCGCGCCGTCAGCCGCTCCACCAATCCCAGCAGCCATGCCGCGTCGTCGATGGCGCGCAGGGGGCCGTGCGCGTGCACCACCGCATAGTTGAAAGTGGGGACTTCCTTGCCGCTGCGCTGCTTTTCCAGATACCAGGCGGGCGTGATGTAGGCGTGCGGCCCCTGAAAGATCACCATGCATTCATCTTCTTCGCCCGCCGCGCGCCACAGCGGATTGGCGCGTGCCACGTGGGCGCGCAGGATGCCGAATGGGGCGTCAAGCGTGGGTGCGGCGATCTCGAACGGCAGATGGTCGGCGCACAGGCCATCGGCGCCGTGGCGCACCAGCGCGCCCAGCGGATGCGCGTCGATCAGGCCATGCAGCACGTCGAGGCGTTCTTCGCGGAAGCTGGCGGGCGTGTACATTAGGCGACGCCTTCCACGACCACGTCGGCCGTCAGCGAATTGGCGATGTAGCAGCGCTCGTGTGCGTCGTGGTGCAGGGTGGCCAGCACCTCGGGCGAGGGCGGTGTTCCCGCGAAGGCGATGCGCGGGCGCAGCACGATGCGCGTCATGGCCAGGCGGCCCGCGGCATTTTTTCCCAGCTCGCCGACGGCGTCGTCGCGGTAGTCGTCGATGACGTAGCCGCGCTGCGCTGCCAGCGACAGGAAGAACAGCATGTGGCAGCTCGACGTGGCCGCCACCAGCGCTTCTTCCGGGTCGATATTTGCTGCCACCGACATGGGCAGCGGCACGGACAAGGGCGACGACGAGGCGGGTACCGTCAAGCCGCCGTCGAACTGCCATGCATGGCCACGGCTATAGCGCTGGCCGGCGAAATCCTGGCCGTCGCGCTGCCAGGCCACGGTGGCGAAAAACTGATGCATGGGTGCTCCACGGGAGTAAGAGGGGATGCGTCATCTTAGCGCCAGTCTTGGCTATTTAAAACAGCCAATAAGTGCTATCTTGAGGCTACCAATTCAAGAGCCTTCCCCGCCATGCCAGCTTCCCACCTGAACCAGATCATCGCCGCCTTGCCGCTGCAGCGCGGCGCCACCGAACCGCTGTTCCGCCAGCTGTATGCCGCCATCAAGGCCGCCATCCTCGATGGCCGCATGAGTCCCGGCATGCAGCTGCCGCCCACGCGCGACTTTTGCCTCCTGCTGGCCGTGTCGCGCCAGACGGTGCTCAATGCGTATGCGCTGCTGACGGCGGAAGGCTATCTCGATGGCACCGTGGGGCGCGGCACCTTTGTCAGCCGCGACGTTCCCTTGTCCGTACCTGTAGCCGCGCCGGCCGGCAAGGTGGATGCGCCCGGCCTGCTGCGGCCCCTGTCGGCGCGCGGGCAGGGCGTGGTGGCGGCCATGCGCCAGGTGGCGTTCCACCGGGGCCCGCTGCGCGCTTTCCGCGTCGGCATGCCGCGCATCGACCATTTTCCATTCGACGTGTGGAACCGCCTGGAAGCGCGGCGCTGGCGCCGCCCCGACCACCAGTTCGGCTACAGCGACCCGGCCGGCTACCTGCCGCTGCGCGAGCTGCTGTGCGTGTACCTGAAGGCCTCGCGCGGCGTCCAGTGCACGCCGCAGCAGATCGTCATCACCTCCGGTTCGCAGCAGGCGCTGTTCATGCTCTCGACTATTTTGCTGGCACCGGGCGACGCGGCCTGGATGGAGTCGCCCGGCTACCGGGGCGCCAGCGGTCCGTTGCGCGCGGCCGGCGCGCGCGTGTTTCCCGTTCCCGTCGATGCGCAGGGGCTGGACGTGGCGTATGGCGTGGCGCACTGTCCGCAGGCGAAGCTGGCCTACGTGACGCCGTCGCACCAGATGCCGCTGGGTGTGAGCATGAGTTTGCCGCGCCGCCTGGCCCTGCTGGCCTGGGCCGCACACAACAAGGCGTGGCTGGTGGAGGACGATTACGACAGCGAATACCGCTACTCGGGCGCGCCGCTGGCCTCCCTGCAAAGCCTGGACCGCGATGGCTGCGTGGTGTACGTGGGTACCTTGTCGAAAGTGATGTTCCCCGGCCTGCGCCTCGGTTACATGGTGGCGCCGCCCGCGCTGGCCGAGGCACTGGTGCAGGCCAAGGCCGTGATGGACCGCCACACGGCCATCGTGCCGCAGATGGCGCTGGCGGACTTCATCGCCGAGGGCCACTTTGGCCGGCATATCCGCCGCACGCGCGACAGCAATGCCGAACGGCGCGACCAGCTGGTGCGCGGCTTGGCGCACGAACTCGACGACCAGCTCGCATGCGGCCCGGCCGACAGCGGCCTGGAATTGTGCGCGTACTTTCGCGCTGGCCATGATGAAGAAACGGTGTCGCGCGCGGGGCTGGAACGGGGCATCGAACTGCGCCCTCTGGGGCACTATGCCGACCCTGACGCCGGTGCCGCCTGCGCCACGCCGCCCGGGCTGCTGCTGGGCTTTGCCGCCATTGCCCCGGCAGAGATGCAGCACGGCCTGCTGGAACTGGGGCGCCTGCTGCGCGGCCGATAAACTATACTGGTGCTTGCCCGCACATGAAGAACACGACCATGACTATTACCCGCTGCGCCTGGGCCAATCCGGCCAATCCCCGCTACCTTGACTACCACGATACGGAGTGGGGCGTGCCCTGCCACGACGAGCGCCAGCTGTTCGAGATGCTGAACCTGGAAGGCGCGCAGGCTGGCCTGAGCTGGGAAACCATCTTGAACAAGCGCGACACCTACCGCGCCGCTTTCGATGACTGGGACGCGGAAAAGATCGCCGCGTATGGCCCTGAGAAGGTGGCGCAGCTGCTGGCGGATCCCGGCATCGTGCGCAACCGCCTGAAGGTGGCGGCGGCCATCACGAACGCACAGGCCTACCTGCGCCTGCGCGCGCAAGGCCAGACCCTGGACAGCTTTTTGTGGGCGTATGTCGATGGCCAGCCCATCGTCAACAGCTGGCAACCGGGCGAATTCCCCGCCAAGACGGCCTTGTCCGACACGTTGTCGAAAGACTTGCTCAAGCTGGGTTTCAAGTTCGTCGGCTCGACCATCGCCTACGCCTACATGCAGGGTATCGGCATGGTCAACGACCATGCGCCGACCTGCTTTTGCCGCGCGGGGCATTGATGCGCCGCCCGCTGGTCCTGCTCGACACCGATTTTGACGGCGCCCGCTTTGGCGCAGCCTGTGCGGCGCATGGCGGGCGGCGCCTGCATTACATCGCGCTGGCGCCGCGTCCCGTCGATGCCAGCCACTTGCCCGAGCAGTGGCGCGCACAGTGGCCGCTTTGCGTGCCGGGCCTGCATCGCATGGTCTCGCACGATGGCCTCGTCACGCTCGATGTGCTGATCGGCGAGCCCGATGCCTGCCTGGCGCAATTGTCGGCACGCATCGATGAAGTGCTGCTGGCGTGGGTGCCTGCCGCCATGGCGGTGCTGGCGCGCCTGATGGTCGATGGCGGCCAGCTGCATGCGCTGCATCTGGACGAGGCACAGCGCGCGCAGTTGCAACAGAATGGTTTTGTCTTCGACGAAAGCCGCTTGCGCGCCGTGTTTTATGCGCGGCGCGCAGAACACGTGGCTGCCGTGACGCCCGAACGGCGCGCCATCGTCATCGGCGCGGGCGTGGCCGGCGCGGCCGCCTGCGAACGGCTGGCCGCGCGCGGCTGGAAGGTGACCCTGATCGAGCGCCACGCGCAGCCGGCCAGCGAGGCGTCGGGCAACCTGGCAGGCATCTTCATGCCGTTGCTGTCGAAGGATGACAATATCCCCACGCGCCTGACGCGCGCCGCCTATCTGTACTCGCTGCGCCGCTGGAAAGACCTGGGCGGCATCGGCGCCGCCATCGAGGGTGCGCAAAGCGGCGTGCTGCACCTGGCGCGCGACGGCGCGCATGCGCAGGTGCAGCGGCAGATCGCCGCCAGCGGCCTGTATCCGCGCGAATTCGCCCGCTGGCTGGAAGCGCCCGAGGCGAGCGCCATGCTGGGTGCGCCGGCGCCCGATGGCGCCTGGTGGTTCGCACAGGGCGGTTGGGCACGCCCGTCTTCCGTCTGCGCGGCCATGCTGGATGCCTGCGGCACCTTGCTCACGCGGTGCTTTTCCAGCAGCGCCCTGCGGCTGGAGCGTGGCGATCAGGAGTGGCTGGTGCGCGATGCGGACGGCGCCCTGATCGCGGCGGCACCCACCGTCATCCTGGCGGCGGGCACGGGGGCAGTCAATTTTGAGCAGGCGGCCGGCCTGCCGCTGGACGCCGTGCGCGGCCAGGTCACGCACCTGGCCGAAGGCAGTCTGCCGTCGTTGCCGTTCGTCGTCTGCCGCGAAGCCTACATGACGCCGGCATACCAGGGCGTCATGTGTGTGGGCGCGACCTATGCTGCCGATGCAGACAGCAGCCTGCGCATGGATAGCCAGCACGACAATATCGCGAAGATCGCCGACATGCTCGATCTGTCTCCGTTCGAGGCGCCGCTGGCCGGGCGCACGGGCTTTCGCTGCATGGCGCCGGACCGCCTGCCGCTGGCGGGCGCCTTGCCCGATCCCGGCGTGCCAGGCCGCTGCGAGCGCCTGCGCGACGTACCGCGCTGGCCCGGCCTGTTTGGCTTGCTCGGTTACGCTTCGCGCGGCCTGATCTGGGCGCCGCTGGCGGCCGAGCTGCTGGCGTGCCAGCTGGAGGGCGAGCCGCTGCCGCTGGAGCGTCAACTGGCAGAGGCGCTTGATCCCGCCCGCTTCTTGTTACGTGAACGCCGGCGCGCTGCATAAATCCTCCATATACGTTTTTCAGCTTTCCAAACTCTTTTTAATTTGTTTTCCGAACAACATAAGTTCGCTACAGTGGACTCGTGCTGGTTTTTTGACGACGGAATAAAGAGGTGGAACGATGGCTGCTGCAGAACTGATTTTCGATCCCCGCGCCGCGCACGGCGCGGCGGCCTTTGACGAAGTACTCCATCTCGCGCGCGCCCAGGCGCAGGCCCAGGGCTTGCCGTATGCGGGCGTCGTCAGCGCGCAGGATGCATGGCAGCTGGTGCAGGCTGGCAAAGCCGTGCTGGTCGATGTGCGCACCAACGAGGAACGCACTTTCGTCGGCTACGTGCCCGCCTCGCTGCACGTGGCGTGGGCCACCGGCACGGCCATGAACCGCAATCCCCGCTTTACGCGCGAACTGGAAGCGAAGGCGGGCGGCAAGGATGCCGTCGTGGTGCTGCTGTGCCGCAGCGGCAAGCGCTCGGCCCTGGCCGCAGAAGCGGCCGCCAAGGCCGGTTTCACGCACGTCTTCAATATCGCGCAAGGCTTCGAGGGCGACCTCGACGCGCAGCAGCAGCGTGGCCATAGCGGCGGCTGGCGCTGGCATGCGCTGCCCTGGCTGCAAGATTAAATCTCTTTCCGGGACCACCATGAACCAGCGAGCCATTCCCCCCGCCTCCCTTGCCGCGCAGCCGCAATGGGAACTGCGCCAGATCGTCGACGAATTGCGCGCCGTGCGCGCGCAGTGGCGCGAAGGATTGGCCGGCAGCCAGGAGTGCGGCGCGCGCGAATTCCCGTCGCGCCAGCACTTGCACGACATCGTCGATGCCTTGTGCGCGGCCCTGTTTCCCATGCGCCTCGGCCCCCTCGACCTGCAGCAGGAGAGCGAAGATTTCTTTGTCGGCCACACGCTCGACACGACCCTCACGGGATTGCACGAACAGGTGCGGCGCGAACTCAGTTACCACGCGCGCCAGCACGGCTTGCAGCAGACGGTCTCCATCGAACAGCAGGCGCTGGCCATCGTGCAGCGCTTCGCCCGCGCGCTGCCGCGCATCCGCGCCCAGCTCGACACGGACGTGGCGGCCGCCTTCCATGGCGACCCGGCCGCGCACAGCGTCGATGAAGTGCTGCTGTGCTATCCGGGCATCCTGGCCATCATCCATTACCGCCTGGCGCATACCCTGTATGCACTGGGCGCGCCGCTGGTGGCGCGCATCATCGCCGAGGTGGCCCATTCGCAGACGGGCATCGACATCCACCCGGGTGCCAACATCGGCAGCAGCTTTTTCATCGACCATGGCACGGGCGTGGTGATCGGCGAGACGGCCATCATCGGCGAACGGGTACGCATTTATCAAGCCGTCACCCTGGGCGCCAAGCGCTTTCCCGCCGGCTTTGATGGCGTGTTGAAAAAGGGACTGGCGCGCCACCCGATCGTGCAGGACGACGTGGTCATTTACGCGGGCGCCAGCATACTCGGGCGCGTGACCATCGGCCAGGGTTCCGTCATCGGCGGCAATGTCTGGCTGACCCGCAGCGTGGCGCCCGGCAGCCATGTCACGCAAGCGCACAACCAGCAGGAAGCAGCGGACTTGCCGGCGCCATCGCATCCCGCTTTTGCCCACCACCCATGAGGACAGCATGTTGATCAAACAGTTTGGACTGGCCGTGCGCCAGTTGCGCGAAGGGCATGGCTGGTCGCAGGAGCGGCTGGCCGAAGCGGCCGACTTGAACCGCTCCTTCATCGGCGAAATCGAACGGGGCGCCGCTACGCCGTCGCTGCTGACGGTGGAAAAACTGGCCGTCGCGCTGGGTGTCGGCCTGGCGGGATTGATGGCCCGCTGCGAACCGGAGTTGGTGGATTAGGTCATTGAAAACGCCACGATGATGGCGATAGCATGTTGAGAGATCAGGGGAGACGCTTGATACTTTATTTGTTTTTCAGATAAGCATATTCACTTTTCTCATCAGGAGTAGTCATGGCAGAAGCAACAGAGAACCAGTTCGCGCTGGGCGATAACGCCGCGCGCCAGCTGGCCAATGCAAGCAAGAGCGTCCCCCAGTTATCCACGATCACGCCGCGCTGGCTGGTGCACCTGCTGCAATGGCTGCCCGTGGAAGCGGGTATCTACCGCCTCAATCGCGTGAAAAATCCGAAGGATGTGCGCGTGGCCTGCTCGCAGCGCGACGAGTCGGAACTGCCGCAAACGTTCGTCGACTACGACGACCAGCCGCGCGAGTATTTTCTCAATGCCGTCAGCACGGTGCTCGATGTGCACACGCGCGTGTCGGACCTGTACAGCAGCCCGCACGACCAGATCAAGGAGCAATTGCGCCTGACCATCGAGACGATCAAGGAGCGCCAGGAAAGCGAACTGATCAACAATCCCGACTACGGCCTGCTTGCTAGCGTGCATGACGACCAGCGCATTTTTACGCTGACGGGCGCGCCCACGCCGGACGACCTCGACGAACTGCTGACAAAAGTGTGGAAGGAACCGGGCTTCTTCCTGGCGCACCCGCTGGCGATCGCCGCTTTTGGTCGCGAATGCACGCGCCGCGGTGTGCCGCCACCGACCGTCAGCCTGTTCGGTTCGCAGTTTTTGACCTGGCGCGGCGTGCCGCTGGTGCCGTCCGACAAACTGCCGATCGAAGACGGCAAGACGAAAATCATTTTGCTGCGCGCGGGCGAGCAGCGCCAGGGCGTGATCGGCCTGTTCCAGCCTGGCCTGGCGGGCGAGCAAAGCCCGGGCCTGTCCGTGCGCTTCATGGGCATCAACCGCCACGCGATTTCGTCCTATTTGATTTCGCTGTATTGCTCGCTGGCCGTGCTGACCGACGATGCACTGGCCGTACTGGAAGACGTGGAGATCGGTAAATACCATGACTACCCAGATACCTACAAGTGATGGCGCGGCGGCCCTGGCGCCGTCGTCCCTCTTGCCCGATGAAGCGACCCTGAACCGGCTGGCAGGCGAGTTTTTCGCGCGTTTGCCGGGCTTGGACAAGTCGCCCAGCCTCGGTGGTTCCGGCAGCGTGCTCGATGCGGTGCCCCGCTATGCCAACCGGCCGCCGCCGCAGCCCGGACCTTCGTTCGCCGCCATCGCCCCCGGCGTGGCGACGGCGCAAGTGCCGCCCGTGACGGCGCCCCTGGAGTCGCCGATTGCGCCGGCGCCTGCTTCCGTGCCGACGCCACGGGCATCCAGCCTTGGTGCACCGTCGCCCTACTATTTTGTCGGTGGCGCGCATGGCTATCCCGCGTCGAACGGCAAGCTCGATGGCCTGGCGCAGCAGGGACTGGGGCAGGCGCCGGCGGCACCCGGTGATTTAAGCGGGCTGTTTGCCACGCCGCAGCGCTCGCCCGCGCGTCAGCTGCCCGTATCGCCGGCCAACAGCCAGCCCGCGTTCTATTTCCAGACCGAGCTGCCCTCGGCGACGCAGCCGGGCCAACGCCAGGCACCCGCGCCGTTCGACGTGCACGCCGTGCGGCGCGATTTTCCCGTGCTGCTTGAGCGCGTCAACGGCAAGCCTTTGGCGTGGTTCGATAATGCGGCCACCACGCACAAGCCGCAGTCGGTGATCGACCGCGTGTCGTATTTCTATGCGCACGAGAATTCGAACATCCATCGGGCGGCGCACGCACTGGCGGCGCGCGCCAGCGATGCGTACGAGGCCGCGCGCGCCAAGGTCGCCCATTTCCTTGGCGCCGCCTCGGCCAATGAAATCATCTTCGTGCGGGGCGCCACGGAAGGCATCAACCTGGTCGCCAATACCTTCGGCCGGAAGTACATCGGTAGCGGCGACGAGATCATCGTCTCGCAGCTTGAACACCACGCCAACATCGTGCCGTGGCAGCAGCTGGCGGCGGAAAAGGGCGCGACACTGCGCGTGATTCCCGTCGACGACAGCGGCCAGATCATCGTCGAAGAATTCCGCAAGCTGCTCAACGGGCGCACCAAACTGGTGTCCGTGACGCAGGTGTCGAATGCGCTGGGCACGGTCACGCCCGTGGCCCAGATCATCGCGCTGGCGCATGCGGCCGGCGTGCGCGTGCTGGTCGATGGCGCGCAAGCCGTGTCGCACCTGCGCGTCGACGTGCAGGCGCTGGGCGCCGATTTTTACGTGTTTTCGGGGCATAAAGTGTTCGGCCCGACGGGCATCGGCGCCGTGTATGGCAAGGCGGACTTGCTGGAGCAATTGCCGCCGTGGCAGGGCGGCGGCAACATGATCGCCGACGTGACGTTCGAGCGCACCGTCTACCAGGGCGTGCCGAACCGTTTCGAGGCGGGCACGGGCAATATTGCCGATGCCGTGGGCCTGGGTGCGGCCATCGATTACGTGCAGCGCATCGGCCTGGACAACATCGCCGCCTACGAGCACGCGCTGCTGGAATACGCCACGCACCATTTGCAGGCCATTCCCGGCGTGCGCCTGATCGGCACGGCATTCGAGAAGGCCAGCGTGGCCTCGTTCGTGCTGGCCGGCTACGAGCCTGCGGAAGTGGGGCGCGCCCTGAACGACGAGGGCATCGCCGTGCGCTCGGGCCACCACTGCGCCCAGCCGATTTTGCGCCGCTTCGGCGTGGAAGCGACCGTGCGGCCATCGTTCGCCTTCTACAACACGTATGAGGAAATCGACCGGCTGATCGCGGTGGTGCGCCGCCTGGCGGGTGCGCGCCGCTGATCTTGCCGGTTTGGCAATGCAATGCCGCCCTTGCGCCAGCTGGGGCGGCATTGTTGCGTCAGGTCACGGACTTTGCGCGCGGCTGGCTGGCGTCCGCAGGCTGGCGGTATAATTTATCCTTGGCAATATTCAAGCTGCGGCCCCAAGGAGATATCCGGTGGAAAATCAACACAGCTCGCCCGAGCTTTTCCTGTTCCTGGCGTCGACCGTGCACGACATGAAAAATTCGATCAGCGTGGTCAGCGGCACTTTGGAGTCGCTGCTGGCGGCCGAGCAGGCCAAGCCCGCGCCCCAGGCCGACCCCGCCTACCTGCAGATGGCGCAGATGCTGTACCAGACCAAGCGCCTCAACGATAACCTGATCCAGCTGCTGGCCCTGTACAAGGAAGTGGGCAAGCCTGGCTACCCGTTTGACGTGCAGCCGCAACTGGTGAGCCAGGTCATCGACCAGGTGGTGGACCAGGAAAAGATCCTGCTGGCCTCGAAAGGCATCCGCCTGGAGACGGCTTGCCCGGCCGAGCTGATCTGGACCCTCGATGAAGACCTGGTCATCGGCGTGCTGGCGCATGCCATCAACAACGCCATCCGCTACACGAAGGACACGATCCGCCTGTCGGTGCAGGAGCACGACAATATGCTCGAGCTGCGCGTGGACGACAATGGCGACGGCTACTCGCAGGCGCTGCTCGACGCGGGCGGCGCAGCCATGGATGGCATGGCGGCCGGTGTGAACTTTTCCACCAACAGCACGGGACTGGGCCTGTATTTCTCCAGCGAAGTGGCGAAGATGCACAAGCACCGGGGCCGTAGCGGCAGCATCGCCCTGGAAAATGGCGGCGCGCTGGGCGGCGGCTGTTTCATCCTGCGCCTGCCCTGAATGAGGATGCCATGACGACAGAGAGCCACGCCACCGCCGGCGAAGCGGGCAGCACCGACTGGGCCGACAAGCATTATCTGCTGGTCGACGACTTCATCGGCATTCGCATCCTGCTGCGCGAATCCTTGCGCAACCTGGGCGCGCGCCATATCGACCAGGCCGCCAGCGGCGGCGAAGCCATGAAGCTGCTGGCCAAGACGCGCTACGACGTGGTGCTGTGCGATTACAACCTGGGTGAAGGCAAGAATGGCCAGCAGGTGCTGGAAGAGACGCGCGTGCGCAACCTGACGGCGCCGTCGAGCGTGTGGCTGATGGTGTCGGCCGAGAAAAGCGTGGAATCGGTGATGGGCGCGGCCGAGCACCAGCCCGACGCCTACCTGATCAAACCCATCACGGAAGGCGTGCTGCTGACGCGGCTGAACCGCGTGTGGCACAAGAAGCAGGTGTTTCGCGAAATCGACCAGGCCTGCATGGAAAAGGATTATTTGCGCGCGGCCAGATTGTGCGACGCGCAGATCGAGCTCAACAAGCTGCACGCGCTGGAATTGCTGCGCATGAAGGCATCGTTGCTGCTGAAAAGCGGCGAGCCGGAAAAGGCCCGCGCCGTGTACGAAAAAGTGCTGGCCGAGCGCGATTACAGCTGGGCCAGGGCGGGCCTGGGCAAGATCCGCATGAATAACGGCGAGCACGAGGCGGCGCGGCAGATCTTCCAGGGCGTGATCGTCGAAAACAAGTATTACATCGATGCCTACGATCAGATGGCCGTCGCTTACCAGCTGATGGGCCAGCACGAGGAAGCCTGCGGCGTGCTGGAAAAGGCGGCGCGCCTGTCGCCCAATTCGGTGCCGCGCCAGCGCAATCTGGGGCTGGCCGCCTTGAAAGTCGGCAATGTCAGCATGGCGGAAAAGGCTTTTCGCAAGTGTATTTCCATCGGTGAATTTTCTGTCATGAAGACGCCGGATGCCTACCTGGGCCTGGCGCGCGTGTGCGGACTGAAAAAGGATGCCAAGGAGGCGCTGCAATGGCTGCTGCTGGCGCAGCGTGAATTCCCGCCCGAGCAGATCGGTTTGCGCGCGAAGATCACGGAAGGCATGGTGCACCACGAAACGGGCGATTACCGGCGCGCGCGCAAGTGCGGCGACGAGCTCGAAGCCATGCTGCTGGAAGACCCGGCGCGGCCCGAAAAAAGCATCTGCATGGAACTGGCGACCCTGCTGTTCGCCGTCGGCGTCAAGGATGCGCCGGCCGGCCTGCTGTGCTACGTGGTAAAGAATAACCACGACAACCAGGTGGTGCAGGACGAGGTGCAAAAGATCTTCGACAAGGCGAAGATGGGCGACGAAGGCACCAGCCTGATCATCGCTGCGCGCAAGGAAGCGTCGGACTTGATGAACAAGGGCGTGCTGCTGTGGAAGACGGACAAGCTCAACGAGGCGGTCGCCTGGATGCGCGCGGCACGCGAAAAACTGCCGAACAACCTGCGCATCCTGTTCAATTCCGCGCAAATCATCGTGTCTTTTTTGGAGCAGCGCGGTTACCAGGCGGAATTGGCGGCCGAAGCCATGGAAGTGTTGTTGTATGTAGACAAAATCGCACCGGGACAGCAGCGCTTTGCGCAATTGATGGAGCAACTGGTGCAGCTGACGCCGCCGCCCGGGCCGGAACAGGCCGTCGAGGTGGCGGAAAAAACGCTGCCGGCGCCGGAAAAAGGGGGAAAATCCGTGCGCGAGCGTGCCGGATGATAAACTAGGGGCCAGCGTGGGTTCGCCCGTGCTTGAGTTGCTTTACAACAATAAGGAAGAAACTATGCGTGATGTGGTCAATGAAGTGTACAAAAAAATGAAGGTCGGCAGTATTGCCTGGGTACGCCCGGTCGCCGCCAAGGGAGACACGCTGGAAACATTCCAGTCTTCGTACGAGCACGCCAAGGCGCTGGCCGACGAAGGCCTGATCACGATCGGTGACGTAAAACGCCAGGCCGACAACATGATCGAGGCGATCCGCATTCATCGTATCGCCTGATCATATCGCTGGCTTGACGCGTCAGGCCTTGCCTGGTGCTTTAGCCTTGGGCGCTGCGCGTTTCGCGGGCGCCTTGCGCAGCGGGGCCTTGGCCTTGGCTGCCGTGCCTGCTTCTGCCGGCTTGGCGGACTTGCTGGCCGCTGGCTTGGCCTTGGTGCCACCGCCGAAACTGGCCGCTGCCGCACTGGCAGCGTCGGGCGACATTGCCGTCGACACGGCCTGCTTGAACTGATCTTGTAACAAATTCCACCAAGCACTTGGATTGGCCAACTGGGCTGCTGCCTGGTTGTCGGCATCGTCGGGCACCGCCGCAGCGGGTTCCGGCGCGGGCGCAGGTGCGGGCGCCGGTTTTGGTGCAGGCGCGGGTGCCGCAGGTGTCGCCTGCTGGAAAAACGCGGAAGCGTAGGGCACTGATTCAAAGACGCTTTTCTCGCTGGCGCCGGGCTGGGTGATGGCCGCCGCCAGTGAAGCACCCATCGATTTCAGCGTGGCGATGGTGCCGCGCTGTACTTCCAGCGCCTGGATACTGCCGCGCAGCATGCTGGTATTGAGGTTCAGCCATGCTTCGACGGCTTTCAGGTCGCTGATTTTCTTGTCCAGCTCTTCCACCGACATGGTGGGCGCCGTGATGCCGGGCATGCCCATGCCGGGCACGCTCATGCTGCCCCACAGGTTCTTGACGAAGTCGAGGGTATCGGTCACAACTGCTGCGCCCGGCATTTGGGGCATTTGCGGATTTGCCATGCGAAATCTCCTGGTAGGTGGATGCCCCTAGCGTAGCAGATATCAGCTTGCAACTGACGCAACGCTGCCAACATTTTCTTACATAAAACATCAGGAGTTGAGCGCGGGCAAGAAGCGGGAAGTGGGGTGGAAGCGGTACACTACGGCCTATGATGCCCGACTCCTTCTTTTCGCCACCGCGCCGCCGTACCGTCATCTTTGTCGCGGTCATCGGCGCACTGCATTACGTGGCGTTGGAATGGCTCACCTCGCATGCCCGCATGGTGCCGCTGGGGCAGAATCGTGCGCAGATGGTCAGCATGGCCTTGATCGCCGAGCCGCCCAGGCCATTGCCAGTGGTGCCACCACCGCCGCCGCCCGAGTTCCCCATGCCCAAGCCCAGGCCGCCGCCACCGCCGCCGCCGACGGAACTGGCGTCGAGCGAAACGCCCCAGTGGACGGCGCCCGCCAGCGATGTGCCGCAAGGCCCTGCCACGTCCGAGCCGGCCGCAGTGGCTGCCCCGGCCATCACGGCGCCTGCGCCTGCCGTGGCGGCCGCGCCCGCGCCAGCTGCCGCGCCGCCACCACCGGCCGTCGAGCAGGCACGGCACTACAAGACGAATGTACCTGCCTCGGCCCAGTTCGACTTGCATGTGGACCGGCGCGATGCCGACGGCACCAAGTGGCAGGGCGTGGCCGCCATGGCGTGGGACAACAAAGGCGATACCTACCAGCTGACACTGGAAGTGGGCTTGAGCATGCTGATCACGCGCATCAACCTGCTGGTGCTGACCAGCGAGGGCGTGATCGACGGCAGCGGCATCGTGCCCGTCACGGCCACGGAAAAACGCAAGGGCCGCGCGCAAACGGCCACGCATTTCAAGCGCGACGCCAAGGCCATCACGTTTTCGGCCACGACGGCCACGGCGCTATGGCAGGAGGGGGCGCAGGACAAGGCCACGGTGCCGTTCCAGCTGGCCGCCATCGGCCGCGCCGACGTCAACCAGCTGGCCGGCAATATCGACATCCTCGTCGGCGAGGAAAAGGAAGCGACCGTGTTCCGCTTCCAGCTGGTGGGCGAGGAAGAACTCGATACCAAAATGGGCCGTCTGGTGACCTGGCATCTGCGCCGGCCACCGAAGCCCGGCACCTATTCGTCGCAGCTCGATATCTGGCTGGCGCCGTCCATGCAATGGTATCCGGTACAAATACGCAATACCGAGGCGAGCGGGGCGCTGACCACGCAAACCGTGACCCAAATTCGCGTCAATGACGCTACAGGAAAATAAATGATGACTTTGACTACTTTAAAACGCGTGGTGCTGGCCAGCTTGCTGGCCGCCACCCTGACTCCCGCCATGGCCGACGCGCCCGTGGAGCATCCCGTCATCAAGCGCCCCTACAAGCTGGCGCCATCGGCTGACCTCGTCTATTCGATCAAGGCCAAACAGCGCGGCATCGGACTGTCCGGCGAATCGGTCAGCAACTGGCGCGTGGGCGATGGCAAGTATTCGCTGCTGGCCGAAACCAAGGCTGCCCTGTTCGGCAAGATTTTGGAACAGCGCAGCGAAGGCACGGTGGACGATTTCGGCTTGGCGCCTTCTCAATTCGTGGAAAAACGCTTCCGCAAGGAAGCGGCCACCACCACGTTCAAGCGCGACAGCAAGAGCATCGTCTTCAGCGAGGGCGATGACAGCTATCCGCTGAAAGGCGGCGAACAGGACCGCAACAGTACCGTCTGGCAACTGGTCGGCGTGGCGCGCGCCACGCCCGAGAAATTCACGCCCGGTTCGGAATGGAGCTTCTTCGTGGCCGGTCGCCACGATGCCGAGCCGTGGACCTTCAAGGTCGTCAAGGATGACAAGGTCGCCACCGGCCTGGGCGAAGTGGCTGCCATCCACCTGGTCAAGGCGCCGCCGCCGGACAAGAAGGGCCAGCAAGTGGACCTGTGGCTGGCGCCGTCGCTGGAATGGTATCCCGTGAAGGTGACGTTCGCCGATGAAGACGGCGATTACGTCGAGCAAACCTTGCAAAAGATCGTCAAGAAGTAAGCGCTTGCTAATAACCCCGATGCAGAAACCGGGATCGGACCCTGCAGGGGGATGCACCCAGTGGGTGCATCCGATTCCGAAGGAACCGACCTTTCTTCGCCGTTGGGGTTTCCCTCAATACAACACTCGGCGAACTGACTGCCCGCTGGCGGCCCTCCCACGCGCTAAATTGCATGTCAGAACTGATATACTGACGCCCCCGCCCCGCAGCGCTGCGTTAGCCCGCTGCGCCGCCCGCTGAACACTCATCCGGAAAAGAATGATTGATATAATGGCAAGTGCAGCCGTGGCTACGGATGCACATCAGACAGAGCAAGAGCATCACGATTCCTTGCAGGCGCATTTCCAGCCCAATATTTCGGCCGATGAAATTGAGCAAGTTTTTCACTTGAAGCGGGCGCAGCCTTTGCTGCAAGTGTTTACAGCCCTGTTTCATGGCGGTTTCGATGGCGTGCTGGTGCGTTTGCTGGTGTTGCGCGAGCTGGCGTCCGATGCGGCCACGTCCGCCTATACGCGCGCCGATATCAACACCAAGCTGGCCTATTTATTGCCGGAAAGCCTGGAAACGGTCTTGATGCGCCTGCGCTCGAACCAGTTGCTGGCCTGGGATGCGCAGCAGGGCGTGTACCGCGTCACGCCCATGGCGCGCAACGTGCTGTCCGCTATCGACAGCCTGCTGGGCCTGGGCCAGACGGAAGACGAAGCGGAAATGGGCTTTTTGCTGTCGCAGGTGGCCGGTGCGCAAGCCGTCGGCGGCGTATCCGTTGAACAACTCCAGCATTTGCTGGGCCGCCTGGTGGATTTGACGGAAGAGTTCTCCGACGCAATTGCTTCCGGTTCCGAATTCCGGCTGCGCACGGCGCAAGCGAAGTGGAACATGGCCTGCGACTGGGTCGAGAAGGGGTCCGAGATTCTCGTGGCGATTACTTCCGATGAAAACGCGGACAGCGCCACGCACAAGGCGGCGCAGGCCATCGGCCGCGCACAAAGTAAATTGTTGAACATGCAAGGCATGTTTTCGCGCGCGCTGAACCAGATCGAGCGCCAGCGCGTGCACCTGGGCCAGTCGGGCCTGTCGACCACGGACATCAAGCGCTGGCTCTTGCTGCATGACGACCTGGCCAGCCTGGCCGAGGGCGCCATCGACCAGCCTGTCGTGCCCCTGTTCAGCACGCCGGCCGAGATGATCGACGTGGCCGAAACGGAACTGCTGTCCGAACGGGCGGCAGGTGTCATCAACACGGGCCTGCCCAGCGGAGAGGACGCGCCCACCACCATCAGCGACGGTCCCGCCATGCAGCTTGAACTCGATGACTTGCTCGAACGCCTGTCGAACTTTGCCAGCCTGGGCAATTTCCCCAGCATAGGCGAAGAAGGGCCGAAGTCCGTACCGGTGCAGGATTCGCTGCTGCCGGCCAGCTTTGCCGTGGCATCGTACCGCGCCTCGATGCTGCCGCTGCTCGGTGATGTGTCCGAAGCGAGCTTGCAAGGCTCGACGGCCGAACTGGCCCGTTTGCCGATCACCTTTACACCGACCGACGAGATGGTCCAACTGACCGACCCCCACGTGGCGGCCATGTCGATCGCCTCGCTTTCACTGAATGTTTCACTTGATTTAGATAGCGGCACTGCCGATGAATGACGATTCCCAAATCCTGATTGCGCGCCTGCTCACGCATCAAACCCTGCGCCGCGACGACAAGCTCGTCAAGCGCGTGCTGTCCGACGAGCTGTTCCGCGCCGAGATCGATGCGCGCCTGCTGGCCTGTGGCCTGAAACTGCTCGACAACGTGTATGCCGACCACGTAACTTTGGCCCTGACGCGCACCATCGAGCCGAAGATTTTCGGCGCGCGCGACGTCTGGCAAAACAATAATTTCGGTTTGGCGCGCGATGGCGTGGCCTTGCTGGTGGTGCTGTGGGCGCAGATCATCCTGCCCAAGCGCGAACGCCAGGAAACGCACCAGCACGCGGACGATGACCAGAACGATATGTTCGGCACGGAAAAACCGCTGCCGCGCGCGGAAGACGCCTCGATCGGCATTTCCTACAAGGCGCTGCTGTCGGACTTCGGCGACAAGCTGGGCAAGAAAACGCGCATGGACATGAACCTGGGCACGCTGGCCAAGCTGGGCTTCATCGAGCGTCGCGGCGACTTCATCCTGGAAGGTCCGCTGCTGGACCTGATGATGGATACCGACGTCTTGAAAGAGCGCATCATCAATGGCGCCCTGGCCGACGTGTTCAAGCGGGCGCCGGCACGCCTGGTGGCCGTCGATCCTGACGCCGACCTGGCTGACGACCTGTCCGCCGAGATCGGCGACTTGCCAGACGCCGGTGACGCCGATTCGTCCGACCTCCCTCACTGAAAGCGCCCATGTTTCATATCAAATCACTTGAACTGGTGCACTGGGATTACTGGCAGCGCATCAAGAATATTCCGCTCGACGCGAAGATCATCACCATCGCGGGGCAGAACGGCTCGGGCAAGACCACCTTGCTCGACGCCTTGCGCACCCTGTTCGGCCTCGATTGCTCGATGGGCCGCACGTACAAGCACTATGCGCGCCACTCGGGCCAGCAGACGGCCTGGCTGCGCGCCGTGGTCGACAACAAGAACGTGGGCAAGCAGCTGTCGAACCGCCCATTCCGCAGTTCCGGCTTCTTCAGCGACGATGAAGTGACCCTGTTTTGCCAGATCCAGAAGAATGGCGGCGACTGGAAGCGCCAGTATCTGATGCGTCCGGGCAATGTGCAGATCGAGGACATCACGGACGCCAACGACTGGCTGGGCGTGGAGAACTACCGCAAGCGCCTGGCCAATGCGGGCCTGTCGCCCGCCATGTCGAAAGTGCTGGCGCTGGAGCAGGGCGAGACGGACAAATTGTGCGAATACGCGCCGCGCCAGTTGCTCGACCTGGTATTCCAGGTGTTCGGCGACAAGGAAGTGCTGGACGCCTACGACGAAGCCAAGCGCCACCAGCGCGATACGGAAGTGGAGCTGAAACGCTTCGAGACGGAACTGGAAGCGTCGAAGACCAACCTGGAAGGCTTGCGCCTGCGCGTAGCCAATTACCACCAGTGGGAAGGGCTGCATAAAGAGCGCCGCAACCTGCTGGAAGAAGTGCTGCCCAGCTTGCAATACCACGAGGCGCGCGAAAAGGCGGCTCAGGCCAGCCGGCAATTGCGCGATGCGCGCAAACCGATGGCGCAGGCGGACCAGCAGCTGACGGATAAACGCAATGCGCTGGCGGCGCAAGCGAAGGCCCTGTCCGACGCGCAGATGAACGAAACTTTGCTGGAGCAGGAATCGATTGGCTTGCAGAGCCGCTTGTCCCTGATCAATAGCAAGCTGAAACCGCTGGATAGCCTGCTGGAACAGAAGGACCGTTTGCACAAGCTGGCAGCCGACTCGGGCAGCGACATCGCCGAAGTGACGGCACAGCTGGAACAGAAGGAAGCGCAATTGCTGCAGCAGCGCCAGCAGCGCGACGCCTTGTCGGCGCGCATCGCGGGCGAGCAGGCGACGATTGCCGCGCTGCAAGGCAAGACGGCCATGCCGGAGCCGGACAATGTGCGCGGCATGCGCCGCGCGCTGCGCGACGCGGGCATCAGCCACGCCATGCTGTCGGACATCGTCGAAGTGACGGACAGCCGCTGGCAGGGCGCCGTCGAAGGCGTGCTGGGCGGCTATGCCTCGGTCGTCCTGCTCGATAAAGCCAAGGATGCGGCTGCCGCCTACCGTCTGGCGGAGAAGGAGCGCTATCGCCACTTCATCGTGCCCGAGCTGGTCACGGCGCCTGTCGCGAAAGACGAGAGCTTGCTGGCCGTGGTGAAATTTTCCGCGCCCGTGCCCAGCTGGCTGATCGAGCAATTGTCGCGCATCGCCCGCGTCGATTCCGTCGAAGCTGGTTTCAAGTTGGGCAACAATGAGGAGTGGATCACGCCCGAGGCGTATCACCGCGAACGCCGCGGCGGGCGCTCGCTGTTCGTGGAAGCGTCGCGTTACCGCTTCGGCCAGGCCGGCCGCAGTGGCCGCCTGGAAGCGCTGCTGCGTTCGCTGCCGGGCCTGGAAGGACAGGAAGATACGCTGACCCTGGCGATCTCGAAACTGGCGGCCGAAGTGGGCGCCCTGAAAGCGCGCATCGCCGGCGTCGACGCGGCCAAGGAACTCAGTGCGCGCCAGGAAGAATTTGCCGAAGCGCTGCGCAACTCGAAGCCGCTCAAGGAAGAGCGCCTGGAAGTGGGCGGCCGCCTCGGCGAGCTGCAAAACCTGACGAAGAACGCCACCGTGGCGCGCACGCGTGCCGATACGGTGTGGCAAAACGCGCGCCTGGCGTTGTCCGAAGCGGAAGCGGGTGCGCGCCTTGGCTACAAGAAGCAGATCGAGCAGCGCACCGAGCATGCGCGCGCCTTGCTGGCCTTGCGCCATGCATGGCGCCATCTGCCGAAAAGCTGGCGCCGCCCTGCGCGCCGCGCGGCGCTCGTCGCCGAGCACCAGAATGCGCACCAGGTCGATCTGCGCGTGGCCAGCCTGCAAAACAGCCTGGCGCGCGACGACTGGGAACTCGACGCCACCGTCATCGACCAGCATCACCGCCTGTCGGACCAGCTGCATGGCCGCCAGTCGGAAACGGACGAGCGCCGCTACCAGAACAACCGCGCCATCGAAGCGACGGGCAATGCCCGCGGCGCCTACATGGAACGCTTGCGCTATACCATCAAGACCTACAGCAAGAACATCAAGGAGCTGGGCGAGCTGGCCGGCATCGAAGTGCATGCCGACCCCGTGCGCCTGGAAAACGATGACGTGCAGCTGTCGCAGGCGGGCTTGCACGTGCGTTTCAAATTTGACGGCAAGGGCGTGATCGGCATGAACGATGGCGAAGCGTCGGGCGGCCAGCAGGTGATGAAGTCGCTGGTGCTCTTGATCGGCTTGCTGAAATCGGACGACGGTTCCGGCGGCTTCGTCTTCATCGACGAACCGTTTGCCCACCTCGATATCCGCAACATTCAATTGGTCGGCGAATTCCTGAAAAACACGCAAGCGCAATACCTGATGACGACGCCATTGACGCACAACACGGATGTCTACGATCCATCGGAACTGACTTTGATCACCAGCAAAAAGAAAAAGGATAGCCAATGGGCGCAACCGATTTTCGTGCTGCAGCGCCGGGTCGAGCCCGTAGCGGGCAAGGTGGCGTGATGCGCCGTTTGCTGCTGTCGGCCGCGCTGGCGCTGGCGTGTTCGGCGCCAGCCATGGCCAATGACGGCATCGGTTCCGTCAGTGCCGGCGGCATTATCGTCGGCAAGACCGACGCCGTGGCCATGAAAAAGGAGGTGCTGACGGTCAGCACGGACTTGATCAAGGTCGAGTACGAGTTCCTCAACGAATCGGCAAGCGATGTGGAAGAGACCATCATCTTCCCGCTGCCTGCCTACCAGGCCGGTTACCACCAGTCGCCCACGTACTATGGCCAGCCGCAGCAGTTCTCGATCGAGGTCGACGGCAAGCGCAAGGATTACCAGACCGTGCTGCTCGCCAAACTCGACGGCCGTGACGTGACGGCGCGCCTGGCGCAGCTGGGCCTGTCGGACGCGCAAGTCGCCTATTTCCCGTCATTCAGCCCGTTCGAAAAAAAGGTGGCGCCTGTGACCGCCGCGCAGAAAAAAGCCATGGTGGCCGAAGGCTTGCTGGCCAAGCTGTCCGAAGACGACGAATGGGTGCCGGCCTGGTCCGTGACAGTGGTCTACCAGTGGCAACAGAAATTCCCGGCCGGTAAAACGGTGCGCGTGCGCCATCAATATGCCCCCTTCGTGGCCGCCGGCCCCGGTGCCTCCTACCTGGGCGAAGGCAAGGAGTTTGAACAAAAATATTGCGGCGACAAGGCTTTCTACAAGACGTGGAACCGCCTGGCGGCACAACAGGGCGAGGGCGGCTTCGTCAATGCCAAGTGGGTCTCGTACATCCTGAAGACTGGCAACACCTGGAAGAATGGCATCGAGGACTTTACCCTGAACCTGGTCAAGGGTAAGCCGGATGAGTTGATCAGCCTGTGCTTCCCTGGCACGTTTACCAAGATCAACCCCACTACCTTGCAGGTGAAACTGCGCAATTTCCGTCCGCAGCAGGATCTGAACGTGTATTTCGGCAATGTCGAGGGTGGCAGCGAGAATACGGGCGAGGCGCCTGCGCTGCGCCCCCATTATTTGCTGAAAAAATAGAAAGATATCGCCATGCCAACTGCAACTCTCAATCGTCCTCTGCGTATCCTGTTCCTGGGGATGCTGCTTGCCGCGCCCGCCGTCCGGGCCGACAGCTACACCGATTTCCAGGACGCCAGTGCGCGCCTGGAAGCGATGGTGGCCAAGGCGACGCCGCAAAGCGGCTTGCCGCGCGTGGGCGACCCTGGCGTGGCGGCACTGTTTGCCCAGGCCGCCGATGGCCCGCGCCTGTTCCAGGCACCCGTGGCCGCGCTGCAAGACATGAACCAGAGCGTGGCCGTGTGCGAGCGGGCGACCAACCTGGGTAAGGCGTATTACACGTTTGGCCTGCAACGGCCGCTGCTGCTGTCCGGCGCCGAGCTGCAGCAGGCGCGCCGGGAGCAGGTGACGCAGAATCTGGCCAATTATGGCGATGAAATGGCCGCCCTGTTTGCCTTCGGCGTGCATTGCCATGCGCACTTGATCGGCTTGATGGAAGCCGAGTTCAGTACGCAGCCGGCGCAGGGTGTGAGCGGTGCCGAGCGCATGCGCGCCCGCGCCTTCAGCAAGGGATCGAGCACCATGTTTGCGAACGTGGTGCAGTTTGTGCAGGTGCCGTTCTGGAATGTGGCGCAAAAGAACGTCATGCTGGCAACGGCGGCGCAGCACGCCACGGCGAATGCCAATCTGATGGCGCCGCCCTTGCGCGAGCGCCTGCTGACCAGTCTGGCCGATGCGGACAAGGATCTCGATCCATCCCTGGCGCCGGCGCTGGCGACGATACGCCAGGCACTGGCGGTGACGACGTGTACCGGCCTGTGCCAGTACTACTAAGTTACTCGGCGGCCTGCAAGGGCTTGTTGCGCTGGCGCCAGCGCACCAGGCCCCACGCATACATGGCGTAGTAGCCGATGACCAGGCCATAGGCGGCCATGGTCAGCGGGCTTTGGCCGAATGGCGGCGGCGGCACGGGCACGTCGAGGCGCGTGTTCAGGTAGATTTCCATGCCGCGGTACAGCAGGCGGGCGATGAACAGCATCGTGATGGCCAGGCCCAGGTAGCGGTGCTGGGTAAAAAAGAAATCTTTTCCGACTTGCTCGAAGCGCGTCAGCTTCAAGCCCAGCACGCCCAGCCAGCCGCCGGCCAGCGCTGCCGCGCCCAGGCTGGACAGGGGCAGGATGTCGAATTTCGTCGTTGTCGCCAGGAACAGCAGCAGCGCGGGAAACGCGATCGCCACGCTCCAGTGGCGCCACAGCTGCGACTTCTGGCGCGCCACCAGTTTCTTCAGGCGCGAATAAATACGCCAGACCAGCAGCGGGACCAGTAACAGCAGGGCGAGGGTGGTGGTTTCCATGTAGGCAATCGGGTGCGGGTAAAACAGCGATTGTAAGCGAGATGGGGACGGGCGGCGATGCTTGTCAAACGGTAAAAGTTGCTGGTTGACATTTACATGGCATGAACGCACTATGCCTTGTCACAATGCACCGCCATGAGCGGTGCGGTGCGTTCGCTGCTTGTCACCACCTTCATACACTGGAGTTTCATGTCTACTCGTTTGCCTTTGCTGCCCATCACTGTCGGCCTGTTGGCCTCGTCTTCCCTGGCCATGGCGCAAGATGGCGCTTATCAAGCCCCGCCAGCGCCCCTGCAAGCCATCGTCGATGCGCCGCGCGCGCCGACCCTGAGCCTGAGCCCGAAACGCAACCTGGCGGCCGTGCTGCCCACGCCATCCTTGCCCGGCATTAGCGAAGTGGCGCAGCCGGAACTGAAGCTGGCGGGTTTGCGCATCAATCCGCGCACCTATTCGGCCAGCCGCTTCAGCTTCCACACGGGACTGGGATTGCTCGACATCGATACGCAGAAGGAAATCAAGGTCAGCGGCTTGCCTGTCTCGCCCCGCATCGCCGACCTGGCCTGGTCGCCCGACCAGCGCTACCTGGCGTTTACGCATGTCGCCTATGCCGATCCCGCCAAGGGCGTGAAGGAATCGGGCGTGCAATTGTGGCTGCTCGACGTGCAGACGAAAGCGGCGCGCAAGCTGGCCAGCGCGCCCCTGTCGACCGTGTATGGCCGTGGTTTTTCCTGGATGCCGGACAGCAAGACCCTGCTGGTGCAGCTGAAGCCGGCCAAGCTGGGTGGGGCACCCGTGGCGAGCGGCATCCCGACGGGTCCGTCCATCCAGGATAGCGTGCCGGGCGGTGGCGTCAAGCAATTGCGCACCTATCCCGACCTGTTGAAGAACGAACAGGATGCCCAGCTGTTCGAACACTACATCACCGTCCAGCTGGCCTTGCTGGACGTGGCGGGCAAGCAGCGCCTGGTGGGCCAGCCGGGCCAGTTCTCGCGCGTGTCGGCCTCGCCCGATGGCAAGCACCTGCTGACGACCCGCATCGTGCGTCCGTATTCGTACATCGTGCCGGCGCATGACTTTGCCCACCAGATCGACGTACGCGACCTGAATGGCAAGGTGGAGCATGCGGTGGCGGCACTGCCGCTGGAGGAAGGGCTGCCGCCAGGCAATGACGCCGTGTCCGCCGGCGTACGCTCCGTCAGCTGGCGCGTCGATGCGCCCGCCACTCTGGTGTGGGCTGAAGCGCAGGACGGCGGCGATCCGGCCAAGACGGCGGAGATCCGCGACATCGTCTATACGCAGGCGGCGCCGTTTACCGACAAGCCGGCCGTGCTGGCCAGGCTGGGCTCGCGCTATGCGGGCGTGGCCTGGGGGCGCGGCGACCTGGCCCTGCTCAGCGAAGCGTGGTACAAGACGCGCGCCGTCAAGCAGTGGAAGATTTCGCCAGATCAACCTTCCACGCCAGCCGACCTAGTGTATGCGGGATCGTTCGAAGACCGCTACAACGATCCGGGCCAGCCCGTCATGCGCGCCGATGCGGCCGGCTTGCCGCGCTTGCTCATCGCCGCCGATGGTTCCATCCTGCTCGATGGCCAGGGCGCCTCGAAGGATGGCGACCGTCCCTTCATCGACCGCCTGAACCTGGCGACAAAACAGAAGCAGCGCCTGTTCCAGAGCGCCGCGCCGTACTATGAAAACGTGGTGGCCGTGCTGGACGAGGACGGCAGCCGTTTGCTGTCGACGCGCGAGTCGCCTGTCGAGCAGCCGAATTACTATGTGCGCAACCTGAAGCAGCAGGGCGCGGCACAATTGACGGCCCTCACGCACTTCCCCCATCCGCTGCCGCAATTGAAGGACGTGCAGAAAGAGCTGATCCGCTACAAGCGTGCCGATGGCGTGGACTTGACGGCCACCCTGATGCTGCCGCCGAACTACGACGTCAAGCGCGATGGCCCATTGCCGACCCTGATGTGGGCATATCCGCAGGAATTCAAGACGGCCAGCGCCGCCAGCCAGACCACGGGTTCGCCGTACAAATTCAATGCCGTCAGCTACTGGGGCCCGGCCGCCTTCCTGTCCATGGGCTACGCCGTGCTCGACAACCCATCCTTCCCCATCGTCGGCAACGGCGAGCAGGAACCGAACGACACCTATCTGCCGCAGCTGGTGGCCGATGCCGAGGCGGCCGTCGATGAAGTGGTGCGCCGTGGCGTGTCCGACCGCAACCGCATCGCCATCGGCGGCCACTCGTATGGCGCCTTCATGACGGGCAACTTGCTGGCGCACACGCGGCTGTTCCGCGCCGGCATCGCCCGCAGCGGCGCCTACAACCGCACCCTGACGCCGTTCGGCTTCCAGGCGGAAGAGCGCTCGTTCTGGCAGGCGCCCGCCGTCTACCAGGCCATGTCGCCGTTCAACTATGCGGACAAGATCAAGGATGCGCTGCTGATGATCCACGGCGAGCAGGACAACAACTCGGGCACCTTCCCCATCCAGAGCGAGCGCATGTTCCAGGCCGTCAAGGGACTGGGCGGCACGGCGCGCCTGGTGATGCTGCCGAACGAGAGCCATGGCTACCGCGCGCGCGAATCGATCATGCAGATGCTGTATGAAAGCAACAACTGGCTGGAAAAATATGTGAAGAACGCCGCGCCACGGGCCGCCGACGTCAAGCCGGCAGCGAAATAAGGGGCGCGCAGGGCAGGAGGCGCATTTCTCGTGGTATGGTCTTCTTTTGTCTGCAGGGAGGCCAGCCATGTCCGTCATCCACGCCCACCGCGCGCCCGACCCGGCGCCTGTCGATGAACCCATGCCGGCGCCGGAGCCGCAAGAAGCGCCCGGGCACCATCCGGGGCCCGTGCACCCGGTGCCGCAGGACGATCCGGTGCCACACCCGCATCCCAGTTAACCTCGTCAAGAAAGGCTGTTTCAGATGGCAATTGTCAAGGAAGTCTACACACGCAAAGTCAGCGGAGAATCGTTTGACTATGAACTCGATTACACCCAGGGCGCGGACGTGGCCTGGATTGCGCGCGTGTACCACGATGGCGTGCTGAAAGGCTCGCCGCACGGCGCGCTGACGGCCAACGTGCTGTCCGGCCCCGCGCTGGAACAATATCTGCGCGCGTATGTCGAAGGCATGATAGAGCGGGGGCTCGACGTGGCTGAATAAGATCGCCTTTGCGGTCGATCAAGAAAAAGGGCGCCGAGGCGCCCTTTGTTGTTTCTGTGGTGTCGGATTACGCGGCTGCGCCGCTAATCCGACAACATTGTTGGCCGCCACTCTAATCAAATGCCCACGTGTACAACACGTCCAGCGCATTGTTCGTGCCGGTCTGGAATTGCAGGGTGATGCGGCGATTCAATTTGTAGCGCAGTTTCACCAGGCTCGTCGCCGTGCTGGTGCCCTGCTCGAACGTCAGGTAGGCGCGCGAGGACAGGCGCTTGCCGACCGTGACGACGGTGCTTTCCAGCCCTTGCGCCTGCGACAGGCCCACTTCATCGAGTCCCAGCGAATTGGCCAGCTTGCCTTGCAAGCCGCCGCCGGAGCCGCCGAAGAGGGCGCCTGCGGCCGTCGTCAGCAAGGCCATTTCATCACCGGCCGCCGTTTCCGCGCCGTGACCGAGGATCAGCCAGGCCAGCTTGTCGCTGTCCGAGACGCTCGGCGTGGAGACCAGCTTGGCCGTCGGCGCCTGCGCCGTGCCGCGCACTTCCACGCCCGCTTCCACATTCGTTTCCGACAAGGCTTCGCCCTCGGGACGCTTGCGCACGGCCAGGATATTCAGCGACGGGTTGTCGTAGGCGCCCGTGAAGGCGATCAAGCCCCGTTCGATCGACAGCTTCTGCCCGTAGGCCGCGTACTGGCCGTTGGTGACTTTGATGCTGCCCGTCACGCGCGGCGCGGCGCGGTTGATGACGCGGGCGCGCACATTGCCGGCCAGGTCGGCGTCGAGTCCCATGCCGCGCAGGTGGAAGGCATTGCCCAGGTCAAATTCCAGGTCGATATTCAGGGGCAGTGACGGCGCTTCCTTGCCGCCCTTGACTTCCTTGCCCAGCACCACCACGTCGCTGCTTTGCGTCGGGGTATCTTGCGGCGCCAGTTCGATCAGCGCGCGGTTGGCCTTGAACTTGCCCTCGAAGCTGAAGCGCTTGTCGTTGCGCAGCAGGGTGCTGTTGCCCGACAGGATCAAGGTACGGTCGGGGCGCGACAGCGCCTGCAGGCGGTCGGCCATCAGTTTCAGTTCCAGGCTCGCTTCGCCATTCGCAAAGCGTACCCAGCCATCTGCCTGCACCTTGCCATCGCCGCCGTCAAAGCTCAGGCGCTGCAATTGCAATTGATCGCCGGCCAGCTTGGCTTGCAGCACGCCATTGCGCAATTTCAAGCCCTGGTCGGCCCAGTTCACCAGCAGCTTGCTGCCGTTGATATCGCCATTCAATTGCGGCGCGCCGATGGTGCCGCTGCCGGACAAGGCCACTTTCAAGGCGCCGCCCAGCTCCAGGCCCGGCTGGCCCGTCAGCGGCGCCAGCCAGGCCAGTGTATCGATGCTGGTGGTGCCCGTCAGCGAAAGGGCGCTGTCATTGCCGATACGCCCGTTCAGCATTTGCACGGTGGCATTGATATCGCTCTGGCCCGCGCGCGCGCCATCGAGTTTCACGGCCAGGCGCAGTTGCTGGTTGGCCACATCGATGCGGGCATCGAAGGTGCGCAGTCCCAGCGCCAGCGGCTGTTCCACGCCCACCGTCACATCGCCTTTTTCGCGGTAGATGTGCAGCATGCCGGCCAAGGACGGGTCTTTCTGTTGCGCCGTCGGCACTTGCATGTCGAGCGACCATTGCGCGCCCAGGGTCAGGTCGCTGCGCGCATTGGCTTGCAGCGAGGGAATCACTTGCGCCAGATAGGTCAGCGCCACGCCGGCCGCCTGGCCGGAACTGCTCCAGCGTGTACCATTCTTGACCAGGCTTTGCATGGTGATGCTGCCTGCCGGCAATTTGATGACGGTGTTGCCCACGCTGATCTGTTCAGGCTGGCCCAGGCCCGCCACGCCGCTGCCGGCCGGTCCGGCCACTTTCACCGGCACGGGCGCTTGCAGCACCAGCGCATAGCGGCCCTTGTTTTGCAGGCTGTCGATGGTGCCCGTCCAGCCAGCACCGCTCTGGCTGCCCCTGATTTGCACGCTGGCGTCGAAAGCGTCGTTGCGCGCCGCCAGGTTCACCGTATGGCTGCCGCGCGTGCCGGAGGTACTCAGGCGGGCGCTGCCCAGCTTGAAGGTGGGCGTGCTGTAGCCGGTAATCTCCAGGCTGCTGACCATGGGGTCAAGCGCGCCCTGGCCGGCGCCCACGCTGGCGCTGCCCTTGATGGATTTCAATTGCTGGTCGCCAAAGAAGGTCAGGTCACGGCCATCGAGCGTCAGTTGCGCGGCGGGCGCGTCCATCTTGCCCGAGACGGAGCCGGCCGCCTGCAGCACGCCGGCAAAGCGCGGGCCCAGGGTCGACAATTGCGGCGCATCGAGTTTCCATGTGAGCTTGTCGGTGGCGCCGCCCAGCGCGCCCTTGGCCAGCAGGCTGTTCGGCCCCAGGCGCAGTTCCGCATCGACGCTGTCGATGCGTTTCGCGTTGGCCGACAGCTTGGCGTAACCGGCCAGCGGCGCGTTTTGCAGGGTCGATTCGCGCAAACCCAGGTTCAGGGCCACTTGCCAGTCGCTGGTCAGGCGGCCGCTGCCGTTGAAATCCGCATTCACGTTGCCGTTGGGTAATGTCGCACCGAAGGCGGCCGGGTTAATCTTTTGCAAGGAACCCGTCATTTTCAATTCCGCTTCCTGCTTCGGACCCGTCAAGCCCACGTCGCCGCTGGCGTGGATGGCGCTGTCGGGCGCAGGGCGCTTGCCGCTGGTCAGGCCCAGTCCCTTCGCATCGGCAACAAAGCTCGTGCGCGGCTGCTGCAAAGTTCCCTGCACCACGCCGCTGGCTTGCACGGCGCCCAGCAAGTCGCTTTTCAGGGCGGACAGTTGCCGCGCATCGACGTTCCAGTTGAGTTTTTCGCCGGTGCCGCCAAAGTTGCCCTTGGCCGTGAGATTATTCTTGCCCAGCGCCAGTTGCACGTCGATGCCGCTGAAATGCGCCGCATCGGCCGTCAGCTTGCCCTTGCCGGACAAAGGCTGGTCGAGCAGCTTGCTGGGGCGTACGGTGAAGTCCGCATTCGCCAGCCACTTGGGGGTCACGTGGCCATTGGCGCGCACGTCGAGGTTCAGGTCGGCCACGGGGAAGGCGCCGAAGTCGGCGGGATTGAGGCGGCTGGCGTTGGCCACGGCCTTGAATGGTTGCTCGTCCTTCAGGCTGATCTGGCCCGTCGCGTTGACGCTGCTTTTGCCTGCTTGCAAGGTCGCCTTGCGTAGTTGCACCAGCGAGTCGGCCAGGGTGGCTTCCACGTCCAGGCGCAGCTTGGCTTCACCGAGCTTGGCGCGCAGGGTCTGCGTCTTGCCGTCGCTGTCGAGCACGATGTCGCCGACGATCTTGGTGCTGTTGATGCTGCTGTAGATATGCTGCAAGTCGATCTTGTCGGTGTGCAAGGTCAGCTGCGCATTGCCGATGGGCGCATCAACGGCGTCGCGGTTGAGCTTGCCGCTACCCGTGAATTTGCCCGCGTTGCCGAAATCGATGATGGCCGACTCTAGCGTCGTGGCCGTCAGGGTGCCGCCCAGGCGCGCTTCGAACTGGCGCAGCGGCAGTTTTTGCTGGTCGATGGGGCCGGGCGTGGCGTGGTTGAGGATGGCCAGCTTGCCCGACACCGTTTGCTTGGCCGGCCGGGTGTCGATGGCGGCATCGAGTTCCAGGCTCAGGTCCGCCTGCGGTAAAGTCGCGTCGAATTTGCCCGGATTGATGTTGCGCCCGCGAATGCTGGCCGAGCGCAGGATGATGACAGGGTCGAACGGCGCCAGCGCCAGCTGGGCGTCGGCCGTGGCCGCGCCCGCGCTGCCCTTGGCCGTCACGTTCAGCACGTTCAAGTCGCCACCCAGCTGCAGGGCCAGGGCAGCGGGTTTTTCGCCGGCGGCGGCATTAAGCTGCGTCAAGCCCGCCTTGCCTGACAATTTGAACGGCTGCGTGGCGTCTATCGTCGCGCTGGCCGTGGCCTGGCCGAACGGCGTCAACGCCGAGGCGTCTTGCAGCTGCCATTGCGTCTTGTCGCCCGACAAGGTGAAATGGATTTTCTCAAATACCGTGTTGCCGCCCGCACTGACCAAGGTCACCTTGTCCAGGCGCGCGTCGCTGATGCCGATCTTGAACGGCGAGGCCAGGCTGGCTGGCATCGTCGATGGTTCCTCGGACGGCGCCGTGCTTTCCACGGACAGGCTGGCCACGTGGAGTTCGCTGATGGCAATACCTTCCGAGAAGAACTGGAACGGCGACCAGTTGATGTCGATGTTGTCGGCCGTGATGTGCTGTGTCTTGCTGCGGTAGCTGACGTGGCCCAGGTGCATGCGGTTGTACAGCGAGCCGGACACGCCCGACACTGCGATGTCGCCGCCGCTGGCGCTGGCCACTTTTTGCACCAGCATCTGCAAGGTCGATTCGCGGCCCAGGAACCAGAAGGCGCCACCCAGCAGCACGGCCAGGCTGGCGACGGCGATCAGTACGTAGCGCACCCAGCGGCGCGGTTTTTTTGCCGGCGGTGGCGGCGCGGCGTCGTGGGACTCGGTAGTAATATCGGACATCAGAAAGTGAATCCCAGAGAGAAGTGCAAACGGTATTTTTGAACGGCGTGGCCATACGCCACGTCGACATTGATGGGGCCGACGGGGCTCTTGTAGCGCCCGCCCAGGCCATAGCCCGATTTCGGCGTCATGGCCGCTTTGACCGTGTCGGCCGCGTTACCGGCGTCATAGAAGGCGGCAATCGCCCATTTCGGCTTGAACCAGTACTGGTATTCGGCGCTGCCGGTGAGCATGTAGCGCCCGCCGATGGTGGCGTCGCCTTCCTTCACGCCCAGTTCCTGGTAGCCATAGCCGCGCACCGACTGGTCGCCGCCCGCGCGGAACAGGTAGACGGCCGGCACGCCGCGTTTTTCCTTCGAACCGAGCGCGCCCATTTCGCCGCGCACGATCAGCTCGCCTTTTTCACCGAGCGGACGGTAATACACGGCCTTGCCGGCCACGCGCACGAAGCGCTCGTCCGTCAGCACGGGCAGCAGGGCGCCGCCCACCTGGGCATTGATGACATAGCCCCTGGTGGGAAACAGCAGACTGTCGAGGCTGCGCTTGGTGATGGCATAGGTCAGGGGCAAGCTCTTGCTGCGCGTCTGGTCCAGGCCCACGACGGTCTTGTCTTCGCTGAGGAACTCGAACGTCAGGCTGCGCTCGAGGTTGGTACCGCCCCAGTTGCGCTTGGCCGAGATGGTGGTGACGGCCGTGATTTCATTGGAAATGTCGCTGCGCTCGAACGAGGCGCCGGCGCTGTCGTTGTAGCCGCGCTCGGTCGTTGGAAAGTAAAAATTGGCGTGCGCCGCCTGTTTCTTCGTTTCCATGGTGATCGCGCTCTTGAAGCGCGTGCCCCACACGTTCAGGTTGTCATAGTTGAGCTGGGCGCGATTGCCCGTATTCGTACTGAAACCGAGACCGGCGCTGACGTTTTGCTGCTTGTTCTCCGTCACGCGCACGACCAGCGGCAGCAGCGGCGCGGGGCCGCGGTTGACGGGCTTGGCCCCGGCGCTGGCACCTTCGGCCTCGGCTTGCTGGCTTTCCTGGCCAGCCTCGATCTGCTCGCCCAGGATGCTGCTCATGTCGGCGCTCACTTCCACGCTGGCGAAGTAGCCCGTGTCCTGCAGGCGCGCCTGGAACGATTGCAGCGCCGATTCGCTGTAATAGTCGCCCGGGCGTATCTTGTCGAGGTTGCGGATGATGCTGGCATCGTAGCGCTTCAGGCCTTCGATGCGCAGCTCGCCAAAGCGCAGCTCGGGGCCGCTGTCGAGCACCACCAGCAAGGACACCTTGTGCGTTTCCGGATCGACCACGGCTTGCGTGTCGACCAGCTGGGCGCGCGGGTAGCGCGTCTGCACCACTTCGCGCAGCAGCGCGCGCTTGGCCGATTCCCAGTCGGCCTGGCGGAACACGCTGCCCGATTTCAGCGACCAGCTGCGCTTCAGGGCTTCCGTGTCGAAGGGTTCGGACGCGGCCAGCGGCGGCGTGGGGTCGAAGCCGCGCAATTCCAGCTCGACCTTGTCGATGGTCACCGGTTCGCCCGGGTCGACGTCGACGATGACGACGGGTTTGGCGCCCGTCGTATCGATGCGCACCGTGACGACGGGCGTGTAGTAGCCGGCCGTGGCGATGAGGTTTTTGGCTTGCTCAGGCGTATCGCGCACGAGGCGCTGCAATTGTTCGCGGTCCATGCGCGGGTTGCCGCGGAAGCGTTCCAGGTCCAGGTTTTTTTCCAGCAATTCATCGAGGTCGCCCGGCGCGTTGACCTTGACCTCGTACTGCAGCGGCGCCGGTGCCGCTTCCGTGGCGGGGCTGTCCGCAACGGCATCTTGCGTGCGTTCTTGCGCACCTTCCTGCGCGCGGGCTTCGGCGATCGGGCATATCAAGATGACACTGCCGGCGGCCGCCAATGTCAGTTGCCCCATTACTTTTGTCACTACTTGTGCCAAAATTCGTGGTCGTATCGCCTTGCCGGCAGCCGTATGCCGTATGGGTCGTGCAGAAAACATGGTGCTCCAGATGAGTAAATGCTGACTGCATGTTACCGGAATAGGTAAACTGATGGCGGACGAATAAGTATTTTTTGCGCTGGGAATCACGTTTCCCCGCGCACGATTGCAACAGAGTAAAACTGAAAAGAAAGAAATTATGCTAGCAACGGACTCCGCACTGGTGCTCTTTAGCGGTGGACAAGATTCCACCACCTGCCTGGCCTGGGCCTTGAAGCACTATAGCCGCGTGGAAACCATCGGCTTTGACTATGGACAGCGCCATGCGATCGAGCTGACCGTGCGTCCCGGCGTGCTCGAACAGATGCGCCAGCAATCGCCCGAGTGGGACAGCCGCCTGGGCCAGGATCACATGATCGACCTGTCCCTGATTGCCGCCATTTCCGATACGGCCATGACGCAGAACGTCGAGATCGTCATGCAGGAAAACGGCTTGCCGAACACCTTCGTGCCTGGACGCAATTTGCTGTTCATGACGGTGGCCGCCACCGTGGCGTATCGCCGCGGCTTGACGGTGCTGGTAGGCGGCATGTGCGAGACGGATTTTTCCGGCTACCCGGATTGCCGTGACGACACGATGAAGGCCCTGCAAGTGGCGCTGAACCTGGGCATGAATACGCGCCTGAAGCTGGAAACACCGCTGATGTGGCTGGACAAGGCGCAAAGCTGGGACCTGGCGCAAGACCTGGGCGGTCAGCCGCTGGTCGACCTGATCCGCAGCGGCACGCATACGTGCTACCTGGGTGAGCGGGGGCAATTGCACGACTGGGGCTATGGCTGCGGCACTTGCCCCGCCTGTGCCCTGCGCGCAAATGGCTACCAGCAGTACGCGGCGAGGAAGGCAGCGAAACCGGCCCTGAAGTAAAGTAAACAGGTTGCGCCGTTTCTTCAAGCGGCGCGGCGGGGGGACAAGCCATGCTGTGGTTTTTGCCACAGGAGCGTCTTGCCATGAAATCCCTCTTTGCCGCGCTGTACGGCCCCGTGTTCTGGGCCGGCTTCATCGGCGCCGCCGCCTGGTTAATTGCGGTTCGCCAACATTCCCTCTGGGTATTGCCGCCCTTGCTGCTGCTGGCTCTGCTCACCTCTTTTCTTGCTGAACGCTATCTGCCATACGATGGCGCGTGGAACCATGCGCACGGCGACGGCTGGCGCGACGTGCTGCACGCGCTCGTCAACGAGGCGCTGTACCTGCTGGGCCTGGCTGCTTTCCCCCTGCTGGCTGGCCATCTGGCGCTGGGGCCGTTCTGGCCAGTCCAGCTGCCATTCTGGCTGCAACTGCTGCTGGCCATCCTCATCGCCGACTGCGGCATTACCCTGGTGCATTACCTGAGCCACCGTTATTACTTTCTGTGGAAACTGCATGCCGTGCACCACAGCGTGCAGCGCCTGTACGGTTTGAATGGCTGGATGAAACACCCGCTGCATCTGTTGCTGGAAGCGGCGGGCGGCATGCTGCCCTTGCTGTTGCTGGGCATCCCGGAGCCGCTCATGGCCGTGCTGGCGTTTGCCGTGGCGATCCAGCTGTTGCTGCAACACGCGAATGTCGACATGCGCATGGGGCCGCTGCGCCGCGTGTTTGCCTGGGCGCCGCTGCACCGTTTCCACCACATGAAATACGGTACGGCCGGCGACGTGAATTTCGGTCTGTTTTTTACGTGCTGGGACCGCCTGCTGGGCACCTGCTTCGACGCGCCGGATTACCGCATGCGTGGCGAAGACCTGGGTATCGGCAGCCGGCCCGATTACCCGCTTGCGTATGGGGCGCAGTTGCTGGAACCGTTCCGCGCGGAAGAGGGCGTGCGCGCGCCCGCGCTGCCGGCCGGTTTGCGCCAGGGTCTCAGTCGAGAAGCGTGACCTGCAACTGGCGCAAGCTGCGGTCGGCGCGCACGCCGAACAGGCTGCGCATGGTGCGCGAAAAATGCGCCGCATCGGCAAAACCGGCGCCGTGGGCCGCATCCGTCAATGTACCGCCGAGCAATATGAAACGGATGGCCAGGCGCAAGCGGCGCCACAGCACCAGGCGCCGTACGGGCAGTCCCAGCTGGGCGCTGAACAGCCGTTCCAGCTGGCTCAGCGACAAATGCGCCGCTTCGGCCACGGCGGCCGCGCTGACCTTGCCCGACAGCAGCGCATCGACCTGGTCCAGCGCGCGCTGCACGCGCGCGTCGGCCAGGATTTCCCTCGGTTGTGCCTGCAGCGCGGCGGCCAGGCTGTCGAGCTTGGGCGCGCCTGCGCTGTTGGCGGCCGCCAGCAAGGCCGCGCCGCTCAGACGCTGCGGTTCCGCATAGATTGTCAGCATGAAAGCCGGCACGGCCACGATGGAGTGCGGGCGCAGGCTTTCGATCAGCAAGTGTCGCGCCGTGTGGACGATGCCGTCGAGCTCTGCCGTGAAGGGCGCCCCGGTGCTCAGCATCAGCTGGTGCGCATAATGGGCGTGGCTGTCCGTGGCGCCCGCTGCGCCATGCAAGATGGCAAAGTCGGACGCCAGCCATAGTGTTCCCTGCCAACTATCGTGCTGCAAACGCGGCTCCCAAGTGATGGATTGCGGGGCGATCATACCAGCGGGAGGAGATGGTTTTCGTGGCATCGAATTTTCCTGGAGTACACATCATTGCATGCACGAAATATGTGGTCTTTTTAATACAATATTCAGCATTGCAAGGGCGCCCGCTGTAACGTACTATCATTCTCATCGACTACCGATGGTCGTCGTGCAACCCGCTGCCAGCCATGTTGCTGGCAGTGTCGCGGTTTGATGTCCGTTCTGCTTGTCTGCCTGTCATGCCTACACGCACGTCTACGTCTTGGTTTGCTCGATCAGTGTCGCACTGGGTGGGGCCGCGCGTGCTGGCTGCGCTGGTGCTGGCGCTGTGCCTGGGGCTGACGTATGGTGCCTGGCGCAATGCCCACGACGCCAACGAACAGCAGGTACAGGCCGATTTTGCCTTCCGCGTGCGCGAACTGGTGGGCAACATTGTCGTGCGCATGCAGACCTACATCCAGGTGCTGCACGGCGTGCAGGGAATGTATGCCAGTTCGCAAGACGTCACGCGCAGCGAATTCCATGCCTACCTGTCGGTGCAGCAGGTGGACCGGCATTTTCCCGGCATCCACGGCATCGGCTACCTGCCGTTGTTGCCCGGTGCCGGGCTGGCGCGGCATGAAGCGAGCGTGCGCGCGGAGGGCTATCCCGGCTATGCCGTGCGTCCGCCGGGCCAGCGCGCCTGGCATGCGCCCATCACTTATCTGGAACCTTTAAGCGAAAGCAACTTGCTGGCGTTCGGCTATGACATCTGGTCGGAACCCGTGCGCCGCGCCGCGCTCGAACAGGCGCGCGACACGGGGCAAGCGGCCATGACGGGCAAGATCCAGCTGGTGCAAGATGGCGGCAGCGCCCAGGCGCATGGTTTCCTGGTCGTGCTGCCCGTGTATGACAATGGCTTGCCGCGTGCCAGCGTGGCGCAGCGCCGCGCCGCCTTGCGCGCCTGGGTGTTTGCGCCGTTTCGCATGGTCGACCTGATGGCGGGCGTGGGCGGCGAGGGGGCGCGCCAGCTGGACCTGGAAATCTATGATGGGGTGCAACAGACTGAGGCGGCCCTGATGTATGACAGCTTGCCGGACATGCTGGCGGCGGCCGGGTCGGACAGCCTGGTGTCGCAGCAGGCGGTCAGCATCGCCGGCCATACCTGGACCTTGCGCGTGCGCGCCATGCCGGGTTTCGATGGCGAGCTGCTGGCGCGGCCCCGCCTGGTGGCCTGGACCGGTATATTGGCCAGCATCGTGCTGGCGCTGGCGGCCTGGCTGCTGGCGGCGGGCCGCACCCGCGCCCAGGCGGCGCTGGCGCGTTCGAGCCAGTTGACGGACCAGCTGGAGCAGGGCCAGGCCAGTGTGCTGGCGATGGCCGAGGCGGCGCAGCGCAGCCAGGCCATGCTGCGCAGCATCCTCGATTCGACCATCGACGGCATTTTGGTCGACAACGTCAACGGCCGCATCTTCACCTCGAACCGGCGCTTCCGCGACCTGTGGCAAGTGCCCGACGCGCTCGACTGGCAGGCGGACGGCACGGCACTGGTACGCCATGTGGAAAGCCAGTTGGAGCAGGCGGCGCCTTTCCTGGGAGCACGCGCCCACGCGCCACATGGCCACCGCGAGCGGCGCGACGTGCTGCACCTGCGCGATGGACGGGTGGTCGAGCAATACGTGCGCAGCATGCAGCTGGGCAATGAACAGGCACGCTTGTGGACCTTCCGCGATATCAGCGAGCGCAGCCAGATGGAACGGCGCGAGCACACGCGGCGGCAAGTGCTGGAAATGCTGGCCACGGGCGCGCCGCTGGAGCGGGTGCTGGAAAGCGTGGTGCTGAGCGTGCAAGCCGACCATCCCGCCATGCTGTGCAGCATCTTGTTGCTCGATGAAAATCGCCACCGCCTGGTGCTGGGCGCGGCGCCCAGCTTGCCCGCGTTTTTCAACGTGGCCAGCCATGGCCATGACCTCGATACCCTGCAGGGCGTGCATGGCATCGCCGCGCAAGCGCTGCGCGACGGCCAGCGCGTGATCGTGGGCGACCTGCATGCCGTTGCCGATGTGCAAGAGACGATGGAACTGGCGTGGCGGGCCCAGCTGCAATCGTGCTGGGCCGAGCCCGTGCGTGGCGGCTCGGGCAAGTTGCTCGGTGTGCTGATGGCGTATCACCGCCAGCCTACCTTGCCGGGCGCGGCGCATCTGGCGCGGCTGAGCGAGGCGGCGCACCTGGCCGGCATGGCCATCGAACAGGCGCAGGTGGCGCTGGCTCTGCGCGCCGGCGAAGCGCGTTTTCGCAGCCTGTATGACCATGCGCCCGTGGCCCTGTGGGAACAGGACTGGTCGGCCGTGCGCGCCGCGCTCGATGCGCTCGAACAAGCGGGCGTGCGCGACCTGGGTGCCCACTTCCAGGCCAATCCGGACGCGCTGCAGCGGCTGGCGGGGCTGGTGCGCATCATCGATGCGAACGGCGCCGCGCTGGCGCAGGTGCGTGCCAACGAGAGCGACCAGCGGCGCGGCGCGCTGGGCCTGGCGCAGAATTTCGATGCCAGCGCCTTGCCCCGTTTCGGCGATGCGCTGCTGGCGCTGGCCAGCGGTGCCCACCTGTACGAGTGCGAGAGCAGCTTCGTGCGTCTCGATGGCGCGGCGCGGCAAAATGAGCTGAGCTTGCTGGTGATGCCCGGCCATACCGACAGCCTGGACTTCGTCATGGTGTCCTCGCTCGATATCACCGAGCGCAAGCGCATGAACGCGGAATTGCTGCAACTGGCGACCACCGATTTTTTGACGGGCTTGCCGAACCGGCGCCACTTCATGGCGGCACTGGAAAACGAGCATGCACGGCTGCAGCGTGAACTGGCCAGCTGCGCCAGCGTGTTGATGCTCGATATCGATCACTTCAAGCGCGTCAACGACGAGTATGGCCACGCCGTGGGTGATACCGTGCTGCGCCACCTGGGCGCGCTGATGTGCCAGGCGCTGCGCAAGGTCGACGTGCCAGGCCGCGTGGGTGGCGAAGAATTCGCCATCTTGCTACCGGGCACCGACCTGGCGGCGGCAGCCGTGTTTGCCGAACGCTTGCGCCGGCGCGTGGCGGAAAGTTCGCTGACCACCGATGGCGGCATCCTGATCACCATCACGGTGAGCATCGGCATGGCCGCCATGGCCGGCACGGATGCCGATTGCGACGCCGTGCTGGCGCGCGCCGACGAGGCGCTGTACCGGGCCAAGCGGGGCGGGCGCAACCGCATTGAACAGAATGATGGCGGCAGCGACGGCGTGCTCAGCAAGTTCATGGCGCAGTGATTACAGGCTGTGCTGGTGCGCTTGTGCCTGCTTGTGCTTGCGGCTGACGATCAGCCAGACGATGGCGACGGGAATCAACAGGGGCAGCAGCACGGGCGTGCTCAGCGCCAGCACCAGTACCACGCAGAGTGCCAGCACGGCGATCAGCACCACGCCCACTCCCGCCAGCACCACGCCCGTGACGACGGCGGCGCACACCAGCGCAATGGCAGCGACCAGCAAACCGCCACCGGCAAACACCAGGCCGAACAGCCATTCCAGCGGACCGTCGACATCGTCGCCGTGGAATTGCATGTGCATGTCGCTGCCGCCGACCTTGTCGAGGAACAGGCAGGCCAGCATGACGATGAGGACGAAGGTGAGTAATTTTTTCATGATAAGCCTCAGTGTGTGGGGATGGGGTGTTGCATGATCACACTGTAGGGGCACGCCGGGCTGGCCGCCAGCGGCGTGCGACAGGCCGTCATTTTCACGGTATGGGAGGTCTGTACGGGCAGTAAACACTGATCTGTAACAAGATTTCTTTTCTTGTAATATGCGTAAGCCGTCCTATACTGAACACCTCAGTCTCGCAAGGAGGGCAACATGCTTTTGTTTGCAGATACCGGGGATCAATCGCTATCCCTTTCCCACCATCGAAGCACGCGCCAGCGTAGCGCCCCGCAGTCCTGCGCCGAACCCGTCGGCGCGCCATCGGCGATACCGCCGATCATCATCAATCCCTTTAATTACCATGCGCCACTGCCAGCCATCGACCCGCGCTGGGTGCCGCCCGGTCCGCCGCTGACCTGGCCTAACCGGCCTGCCATGTCCATGTGCTGAAGCGCATGTCTGCGTCGTCGCGGTCCATGTGATGGCTGCCGTAAAAAAAGCCCGCGTCGCGGGCTTTGGCTTGTGCATTGCCGTGTTATGAAGCTTTACGGCGCAGCATGAAGCCCAACAGGCCGAGGCCGGCCAGCAGCATCGCATAGGTTTCCGGTTCGGGAACGGCCGCGATGTAGGCGTGGTTGTCGCTTTCAAACGCGTTCGTGTTCGGCGATTGGAAGGCGATCGAGGTGAATTTCGCTCCTTCGCCAGCCCAGGCGTTGATATACAGGCCGACGGATTGGTTGCCGTTGGGGCTGACGCCACCCAAGGCAGCCATTTGCGAACCGGTCAGCATGACTGTGCTGCTGTCGCCCATGGTGAAGACGATGCTGTTATAGGTGTCGGGCGATCCCATGTAGAAACCAAAATAGCTGAGCCCGCCACTGAAGGTGGCCACGCCTGGCGTGATCTGGCCATCCGAGACGCCAACGGAATAGAAGGCCGTCAAATCATTCGGTGGTTGCGCGGCATAGCTGGGGTGGTTGCTGGTAAACACGGCACCCGTGTAGTTGCTTGGTAGTAAGCCATCGTTGAAGTCGATCGTCGTGGCACCTGCGACCGAGGTGACCAGGCCTTCACCTGCCAGTGCCGTGCCACCGGCAGTGAAGGTGGGGGCGGCGCTGGCGGTCCCGGCGGCGACAGTCAACATGGCCAAGGCCAGTGTAGTCAGGAGTTTCATGTTGAGTCCCTCTATTATGTTTATATAAGTGTATGCAGCGGTCGTGACCGAAAGAAGTACCTGGCGTGGCGATGCGTGCGGCGTGCGGGGGCGAGGGGCGTCGCATGGATGAAAATTTCTTGTGGCCAAGCATTACTAAATGCAATATTTGAAATATAAAAAACACAATTCAAATTGCAAATTAATAATAGGTTTACTTGAGTAATATCAAAGCCCGATCGCTAGAATAAAACTACTAGATTGATAGCTTGTCTTATTGTCGAGATCGACTATGGCGGGCCGCGCCTTACCTTACGGCAAGGCGGCACGGGTGGACGTTTTCGACTATCATGCTAGCCCCGACCTTCCATCACGAGCACCGCCATGAGTACCGATTTCCCCGACTTTTCCGACGAAGCAGCCGAGCAGGACAATGACGCCCCGATCCAGGAGCCGCGCCTGTGGGTAGGCAATGGCTGGACGGCGAGGGTGATCAAGAACGAGGAAGATGAAGGCTGGGCCGTAGCCATGATCAAGGATGGCGAGCCGGAGCCGGCGCTGGTGGGGCCGTGGACCATGGGCCGCGACAAGAAAAACCCGAAGCCGCTCGACGTCAACGCGTTTAATACGCTGGTCAAGACGGCCTCGGAAGTGCTGCGCCGCCACGAGCAGCAGCTGCATGCGCAATTGCACAAGAACCTGTTCGTCGCTACCGACGAGGGCCAAATCAAGGTGATGTTCGACATCGTGCCCGACGAAGAGCACCCGTACGCGGAATTGAGCGCCTATGACGCGGACGGCGAACAGATCGCCAAGGTGCGCACTTCGGCCGCCTTCAAGTTCAATGCTACCGCAGCGGCGAACTGGATCGAGGGCGGCTACCGCCGCCCATGACAGGCGTCGGTCGGATTAACGGGGCAAAGCCCCGCGTAATCCGATCTATTGTTGGCGCCAGTGGTGGTATCGGATTACGCTCCTTCGGACCTAATCCGACCTACCCCCTCTTCTTTCTCTTCCTCCTCCTCTTGCCGGCGGTACGCCAGCCGGTACAGCAATGGCAGCACCAGCAGGGTCAAGGCCGTCGACGACAGGATGCCACCGATCACCACGGTGGCCAGCGGACGCTGTACCTCCGCGCCCGTGCCCGTGGCAATGGCCATCGGCACGAAGCCCAGCGAGGCCACCAGCGCTGTCATCAGCACGGGCCGCAGGCGCGTGATGGCGCCTACACGTATCGCCTCCTGCAAGGGCATGCCCTGTTCGCGCAGCTGGCGGATGTAGGCGATCATCACCAGGCCATTGAGCACGGCCACACCGGACAGGGCGATGAAGCCGACAGCGGCCGAGATCGACATGGGAATGTCGCGCAGCCACAGGGCGACGATGCCGCCCGTCAGGGCGAACGGGATGCCGCTGAACACCAGCAAGCCATCCTTCACGTTGCCGAACATGGCGAACAGCAGCACGAAGACGAGCGCCAGCGCCACGGGCACCACCAGCTCCAGGCGTTTCGTGGCCGATTGCAATTGCTCGAACTGGCCGCCCCAGCTGGTCCAGTAGCCGGCAGGAATGGCCACCTGCGCCTGCAACTGCTGCGTGGCTTCCGCAACAAACGAGCCGATATCGCGCCCGCGCACGTTGGCGCTGACGACGATGCGGCGCTTGCCGTCTTCGCGGCTGATCTGGTTCGGCCCCGGCGCCACTTGCAGGCTGGCCACTTCACCGAGCGGGATGAAGCGCGCGCGGCCTTCCGCCGCCGCGCCCAGTGGCAGGGCGATGGGCAGGCGTTTCAACTGCTCCAGGTCGCTGCGCAGGCTGTCGGGCAGGCGCACGACGATGTCGAAGCGGCGGTCGCCCTGGAACAGGGTGCCCGCCTCTTGCCCGCCGATGGCCGTGGCAATCGCCGCTTGCACGTCGGCAATGTTGAGGCCGTAGCGCGCCGTCTGCTCGCGGTCGATCTGCACCGTCAGCATGGGCAGCCCCGTCGTCTGCTCGACTTTCACTTCCGTAGCGCCCGGTATCTTGCCCAGCACGCCCGCGATCTTCGCCGCCGTGCTGTCGAGGACAAGCATGTCGTCGCCGAACAGTTTCACGGCCACATCGCTGCGCACGCCGGAAATCAGTTCATTGAAGCGCAGCTGGATCGGTTGCGAAAACTCGTAGTTGTTGCCCGGCAAACTGGTGGCCGTCGCTTCGATTTCCGCCAGCAATTGCTCGCGCGATTTTGTCGGCTGCGGCCACTGATCGCGGGGCTTGAGCATGATGTAGCCGTCGGAAATGTTCGGCGGCATCGGGTCCGACGCGATCTCGGCCGTTCCCGTGCGGGCGAAGACGCGCGCGATTTCCTTGTGGTTTGCCATCAGCTTGCTTTCCAGTTGCTGCTGCATGGCCAGCGATTGCGTGAGGCTGGTACCGGGGATGCGCAGGGCCTGGATGGCGATGTCGCCCTCGTTCAGGCTGGGCACGAATTCGCTGCCCATGCGCGTGGCCAGCAAGCCCGACAGCACGACGGCCACCGCCGCGCCCGTCAGCACGACGGGGGTATTGCGCATCACCTTGCCCAGCAGCGGCGCATACCAGCGCTTGGCGGCGCGCATGATGGCGTTTTCCTTCTCCGCTACCTTGTCGCCGATAAACAGCGCCACGGCGGCGGGAATGAAAGTAATCGACAGCAGCATGGCGCCCAGCAAGGCGATCACGACCGTCAGGGCCATCGGTGTAAACATGCGGCCTTCGACGCCCGTCAGCGCGAAGATGGGCAGGTACACGACCATGATGATCAGCTGGCCGTACAGCAGCGGCCGGCGCGCTTCTTGCGATGCCGCAAACACTTCATGAAAACGTTCCTGCAAGGTCAGGGGCCGCCCGAGTTTTTGCTGCGCATGGGCCAGGCGGCGCACGCAGTTTTCCACGATCACCACGGCGCCATCGATGATGATGCCGAAATCGAGCGCGCCCAGGCTCATCAGGTTGGCGCTCACATGGTATTGCACCATCCCCGTAAACGTGAACAGCATGGCCAGCGGAATCACCATGGCCGTGATGACGGCCGCGCGGATATTGCCGAGGAACAGGAACAGGATGGCGATCACCAGTACGGCGCCTTCGAGCAGGTTTTTCTTCACCGTATTGATGGCCTTGTCGACCAGCACCGTGCGGTCATACACGGTGACGGCGTGCACGCCTTTGGGCAGGCTGCGGTTGATCTCGATCATCTTTTTGTCGACTGCTTGCGACACGGCGCGGCTGTTCTGCCCGATCAGCATGAAGACCGTGCCGAGCACCACTTCGCGGCCGTTTTCCGTGGCCGCGCCCGTGCGCAGCTCGCGCCCCAGCACCACGTCGGCCACGTCGCGGATGCGTATCGCCACGCCCTGCACATTGGCGACGACGATGTTGGCGAGGTCGTCTTTCGATGCCACCTGGCCCGGCGCGCGTATCAGCAGTTGCTCGCCCTGCCGTTCGATATAGCCGGCGCCCACGTTGCTGTTGTTGCGTTCGAGCGCCGTCACCACATCTTGCAGGCTGATGCCGTAGGCGGCCAGTTTTTCCGGATACGGCGCCACCTGGTATTGCTTGGCGTAACCGCCGATGGCATTGATTTCCGTCACGCCCGTGACATTGCGCAACTGCGGCTTGATGATCCAGTCCTGGATTTCGCGCAAGTCAGTCGGCGTGTACGGCGTGCCGTCCGGTTTCTTCGCGCCCTCCTGCGTTTCCACCGTCCACAGGTAGATTTCGCCGAGGCCCGTGGAGACGGGCCCCATCTTCGGCGTGATGCCGGCCGGCAAGCTTTCCTTGGCTTCCTGCAAGCGTTCGTTGATCATCTGGCGGGCAAAATAAATGTCCGTGCCATCCTTGAAGATCACCGTCACTTGCGACAGGCCATAGCGCGACAGCGAGCGCGTCTGCTCCAGGTTGGGCAAGCCGGCCATGGCCGTCTCGATGGGGAAGGTGACGCGCTGCTCGGTTTCCAGCGGCGAGTAGCCGGCGGACTGTGTATTGATTTGCACCTGCACATTGGTGATGTCGGGCACGGCGTCGATGGGCAGCTTCTGGTAGTTGTAGATGCCCAGGCCGGCCATGGCGGCCACGGCCAGCATCACCAGCCAGCGCTGCTCGATGGCGAAGCGGATCAAGCGTTCAAACATGATGGTTTCCTTTCGTTTGACGTGATCAATGTTCGTGGCCGGCGGCATCTTTGCCCAGCTCGGATTTCAGGACAAAACTGCCTTGCGCCGCGTACGGCGTGCCGGCGGCCAGTCCCTGTTTGATGTGCGTCAAGGTGCCATCGCTGCGCCCCAGCACCACGGGCGTGGCCTGGTAGCCATCTTTCACCTGCACGAAGACGACGGGCTTGTCTTCCACCGTCTGGATGGCCGTGCTCTGCACGGTGACGGGCGCGTCCGCTTCACCGGACACCACTTCCACCGTGACGAACAAGCCCGGACGCCACGCCATGTCGGGATTCTGCAAGCTGATGCGAGCTTTCGCCGTGCGTGTCTGCTCGCCCAGCAGCGCGCCCACATAGGTGATCGTGCCTTGCGCGCTGGCGTCAAAAGCGCTGGCTTTGACTTCCGCCTTGCCTCCCATGCGCACGGTGGCCAGATCTTTCGCCGGCACGGCGATTTCCGCCCACACGGTCGACAGGTCGGAAATGACGAAGATGTTTGCGTCTTCCTTGACCGCTTCGCCCAGGGTGATATGTTTTTCCAGCACCATGCCGTCGAACGGCGCGCGGATCTCGTAGCGGTTCAGCGGACCCTTGGCAGCGCCACTGGCGCCCAGCGCGCTGAGCTTTTGCTGCGCATTTTGCACGGCGATTTCCGCCTCGCGCCACGCCTGCTGCGCCTGCAGGTAATCCTGTTCGGCCGAAATTTTTTCGCGCCACAGTTTTTCTTCGCGCTCATATGTGGAACGGGCCAGCGACAAACGCCGCTGCGCCGACAGCAGTGCGCTGCGCTGTTCCGACAGCTCCGTGCTGGCGATGACGGCCAGTACTTGTCCCTTTTTGACCAGCTGGCCCAGGTCCGCTTGCACGGCTTCCACCACGCCGGCCAGACGCGGCACGACGTGGGCCGTGCGGTCTTCATTGAAACGAATTTCGCCGGGCAGGGCCACCGTCGTCTTGATGCGGCCGGGCGCGGTCGTGGCGATGACGATGCCGGCCGCGCGGCTTTGCGCCGCCGTCAGTTCCAGCCGGCCTTCCACTTCTTCGTGGCCGTGTTCGTCTTTCTTTTCAGCATGGGCTTCCGCCTGGACGGCAGGCGCTGGCGGGGCGCTGGACTTGCCCGTGCCGAGGATGAGGATGGCCAGTACGATGCCGGCGGCCGCGATGGAGACTATGGCGATCGCCTGTTTTTTGTTGAGTGTGATGTTCATTATCGGGTCTTCCTTACAGGGGAGCGGGGGCGCCAAGCAGGCGCTCGATCTCGGCGGCGGCGTGCTGCGCTTCGGTCAGCGCGCGCAGGTATTGGTTTTTGGCTTGCAGCAAGGTGCGCTGGGCATCGAGCACGTCGAGGAAGGCGAACTTGCCGAACTCAAAGCCCTTGCTGGCCGCATCGTAGGCGCTCTGGGCGCCAGGCAAGATGTCCTGGCGCAAGCTTTCCACGTCGAGCCGGGCTGTGGCCAGCCGTTCGGTGGCGGCGGCCACGGCCGTTTGCACGGCGATGCGGGCGGCGGCCAGCTCGTCGCTGGCCTTGTCGCTGCGGCGCAAGGCATCGAGTTTGTTGCCCGCGTTGCGGTCGAACAAAGGCAGCGGCAAGGCCAGGCCGATGATGGCCTGGTTGCGGCCCAGCTCTTCCGAGCGCTTCATGCCGATGCTGACAGTGATGTCGGGCGTGGCGCGTCGCTGTTCCACGTCCAGCATGGCTTGCCGCTGGGCCAGCGCGCTGTGCGCCTGGCGCACGGCCGGGGCTTGCCCCAGGCGCGCCGCCAGTTCGCTGCTTGGTGGCAGCTCGGGCAAGGTTTCCAGGCGACCTTCCGCCAGGCTGAAGCGTGGCGTGGCATTGCCCCACAGGGCGGCCAGGCGCTTGCGCGCGCTGGCCAGGGTGCTGCGGGCCAGGTTCAGCTCCAGCCGCACGCTCGCTTCGGCGACACGGGCGCGGGTTTCCTCGACAGGGGAAGCCTTGCCGGCTGCCACCCGGCGCGCCGTGATGTCGCTGGCGCGCGCCGCCAAGGCTTGCGCGCTGTCGGCCAGGCGCAAGCCTTCCTGCGCCGCCAGCACGTCGACAAAGGCGGTGGTCACTAGCGCGCGCGTGTCGGCTTGCTGCAGGGAAAGGCCGGCTTGCGCCAGGTCTTCGCCGCGCTGGGCGACGGCGGCGCGCGCCCCGCGCTTGCCGCCCAGCTCTATGAGCTGATTGAGCTGCACGGTGGTGCTGCGCGTGGCGCGCCGCGTGTCTTCCAGCACCGTTTGCAGTTCCGGGTTGGGCAGGGCGCGCGCCTGTTGCAGGGCGCCCCCTTGCGCCGCCAGTTCATGGCGGGCGGCCGACAGGGTGGCGTTGCCGCCTTCGGCCAGCAGCAGTGCGGCGGGCAGGGTCAGGGGGGCGGCGGGTTCCACGCTGGATTGCGCGTGGGTAAAGTTACCGGCCAGCAGGCCGGAGCAGAGACATAACAGATAGATGGAACGGTGCATCGAATTCTCCAAAAGCATGGAAAAGAATTCGACGGGACGCGCAGGCTTGCGCCTGACTTATTGCGCCTGACTTAATCAGGCGCGCATATGGCGATAAGTGATTGAAGCGTCCCGTCGGCCTAGGTGGCCGATGACCAGTCAGGGCGCTTGGGAACGTCCGGGATATGGGAAGCGTAAAAGAAGGGGGAAGTGTCTGCGTTGACGGACGCCATGTCGCCGATGGGCAGGCTGGAGCCGGCAGGCAGCCACGCATGGCCGATGCCATGGCAGACGTTGCAATCGCTGTGCGGCTGGCCTTTGGATTGCTTGTCAGCCACCTTTTTATCGGCCACGGGTTTCTTGTCCGCATCCGCCTTGTGCTGGTGGCTGTGGTGGCCCAGGTGCTGCGCCGCCTTGCCTTCCTCGTGCAGGCAATACGCGCTCGCCGCGGCCCAGGACATCTGGAGCGGAAGCACGAACAGCAGCAAAATGAGGAAGAATTTTTTCATGTGTGTGCTTATTGTACAGAAAGGCGGGCGGCCGTGCCCGGCTTAGTGCGGCTGGGCGCGCCACGCCTTCAGCTGCGCGGCGATGGCCTTGCCCTGGAATAGCTGTGGCTCGGAATGCTCTTCCGCTTCCATGCCGCCCTCGCGGAAGTCGGCCGCCTCGCGCGCCTGCACCAGCACCTTGGCCTGGTCAAAGGCTTCGGCAAAGCCGGCGCTTTTCGGCAAGGCTTCCTTGAAATACGCTTCGCTGAAATACGTAAAATCGTTCTGGTCGTCGCAGCCGAACGAGGTGCGGTCGCTGCGCGCGGCCGTGATGATGAGGGTGTTGTCATCTTTTAATGGTGCTATGAAGCCGCCCGCATAGCAGGCCGAGATCACGATGACTTTCCAGCGGATGCCGCTGTGCTTGAGCATGGATGCCAGCTCTTGCGCGGGCAGGCTGTGCAAATCCATGCCGTTTTGCGCCAGCGCCAGTGCGTGCTCGGGCGAACCGTGGCTGGTGAGGAACAGGAACAGGATGTCGTTGGCCTTGTCCATCTTCGCGCCCAAGGCGTCGAGGCTGGCGGCGATGCTGGTGCGCGTGGCCATCGGCTGCTGCGCCACCGTGTTGCGGCTGTTGACCAGCATCAGGGAACGCCCCACGGTGCCGTAATCGCGGTCGAACTGGCGCTGCACGAAGGCCGTTTCGCGGTGAAATACTTCCTGCGCGCCATCGCCGGCCACGCCCAGCAGGTACAGATTGATTTTTTTCGCCGCATCGCGCGGCGCGATGCGCGCCAGGGCGCCGTCGAGCAGGCTGCGCTGGTTATACAGGGCCAGTTCGATATTGTCGCGCGTGAGCTTGTCCAAGGCCGGGTCGTCCAGCTGGCCTTCCGTCCAGTTGCCGCTGTCTTCGCGCCGGCCGTCGGCCTGCGCCACGGCGTAGCGCAGCACGCCCTTGCCGTCGAACTGGCCATTCTTGAAGCCGCCCCGGTATTCGTCGCCGTCGGCCGTGCGCAGCACGCCTTCGCCGTCGAATTTCCAGTCTTTCAGCTCGCCTTCGTAGTGGATGCCGTCGCTGGTGCTGACTTTCGCCTTGCCCTGCAGCTGGCCCTGGACGAAGTCGCCTTCGAAGACGGTGCCGTCCGTGTCGGTCAGCTTGCCGGCGCCGTGCGGGCGCCAGTGTTTGAAGTGGCCTTCGAAGGTGGCGCCGTCGGCGCCCTGGAAGCGGCCTTGTCCCTCGAAGCTGCCCTTGACGAAGCTGCCCGCATAGATCTCGCCCTTGGGCGAGGTGTAGCGGCCGATGCCGTCGAAGGCGCCCTGGCGGAAGGCGCCCGTGTACTCGACGCCGGACGCCTGGCGCAGCGTGCCCTGGCCGGAAAACACGCCGCGCGCGAAGCCCCCTTCATAAAACGCGCCGCTCGCGTACTCGAGCCGGCCCTGGCCATGCATCTTGCCCGCGACGAGGGGGCCGAAATAGCGTCCGCCATCGGCCGTCTCCGCCGCCGGCACCTTGGCGGGCGCGGCGCACAGCGGCGGCATGCCCAGCGCGGCAAAGACCAGCAGGCCGGCGAGGGTATAGGGGCGAAGCGAGGCGCGTAGCGTGGCGGTCATGAGGACGGTCTGGTCTGTAGGAAGGGGCCTAGTCTGCCACTGTATCGCCAAGGTGGCAAATGCCGGCGTGGCGTGTGTTGCGCTGCCTCAAGGCAAGATTGTGCGTTTTATGCCGTGCCAAGGCTGGGCTGAACTGATAATATTGATTTTCAGAACATATACTTACACAAGGCACACAGTTACCCATGGAAAGCCGTCTCAGCCGCCTGGAAGCCGTTCAAACCGTGTTGCTGGAAATCGGGCAGCGCTCGAGCACCTGCAGCGATATCAGCGAATTCCTGCAGGCGGTGCATGCGGCGCTGGGCCGCATCATGTATGCGGCGAACTTTTATGTGGCCCTCAGCGACCACGATGACGGCCTGGTGCGCTTTCCCTACTTTGTCGACGAATTCGACGCCGCGCCCGATCCGGACGAGGGCGTGCGCCTGGCCAGTGCCGCGCAGTCGCCCACGGCGTGGGTCATCGTCAATCGCAAGCAGCTGGTGATGACGGCCGACGACGATGCCATGCGCGCCATCGGTGGCGGCGCCTGGGGCGGCGGCACGGCGGCCGAGCACTGGATCGGCTGTCCGCTGCTGGATCAGCAGCATCAGGTGCTGGGCGCCATCGTCATCCAGAGCTACGATGCGCAGCACCACTTCAGCCTGGAAGACCAGGCTCTGTTCGCGCTGATCGCCACGCACGTGTCGAGCGCCCTGCAAGGCATGCAAAGCATGGACCGGCTGGAAAAGGCGGTGCAGGAGCGCACGGCCCTGCTGGCGCACGAGGTGGCCGAGCGGCGCCGCGCGGAAAACCTGCAGCATGCGCTGTATGAAATCGCCAACCTGTCGGCGCAGGCAGCCGACGCCACGACCCTGTATGCGCGCCTGCATGCCATCATCAGCGAGCTGGTGACGGCGAAGAATTTCCTGATCGCCCTGTACCATCCCGACAACAAGGACATCACGATCCCGTATTTCGTCGATGAAAAGGATGCGCAGGCGCCTGTGAAACGCTTCCATTACGGTATCGGCATGAGTTCCTACGTGCTGGCGCGCCGGCAAGCGTGTTTGCTCGATGCCAGCAGCTATGCGGCGCTGGTGGCCAGCGGCGAGATGGACGAGCCGCTGGGCAATGTCGGCATCGCCAGCTGGATGGGCGCTCCCATGCTGCTGGGCCAGCGCAAATATGGCGTGATCATCGTGCAAAGCTACGACGAATCCGTCGTGTATGGCCAGGCGGAACTGGACGTGCTGGCCTTCATGGCCAGCCACGTGGCCGTGGCGATGGCCCGCATCCAGGCCGACAGCGCCATGCGCCAGGCCAAGGAAACGCTGGAAGAGCAGAACGCGGCCCTGAACAGCGCCCTGAGCGCCTTGCAGGAAGCGCAGTCGGAACTGGTGCGCCAGGAAAAACTGGCATCGCTGGGACGCCTGGTCGCTGGTGTGGCGCATGAAATCAATACGCCGCTGGGCATCTGCGTGACGGCCACCAGCCACCTGGTGCAGGAATTGAAACTCACGCGCGAAGACCTGGACGGCGGCCAGCTCGATGAAGACGGCTTGCGGCAATTCCTCGACATCATCGACCAGACCTTGCGCATCATGACGACGAATACGCAGCGCGCCGCGGCGCTGGTGCGCAGCTTCAAGCAGGTGGCCGTGGACCAGTCTTCGGACGAGTTGCGCAGTTTTAATTTGCGCAAATACCTCGATGAAATCCTGCTGTCCCTGCAACCCAAGCTGAAGGGCAAGCCGATCAAGGTGGAGATCGATTGCGCGCCCGAGGTACAGCTGCGCAGCTATCCGGGCGCCGTCTCGCAGATCGTCACGAACATGGTGGTCAATTCACTGGTGCATGGCTTTGTCGAAGGCGAGCCGGGCAAGATCAGGATCAGTGCCAGGGCGGCCGGCGAGATGCTGGAACTCGACTACAGCGACGATGGCATGGGCATGGACAGCGCCACCCTGGGCCAGCTGTTTGATCCCTTCTTCACGACCAAGCGGGGTTCCGGCGGCAGCGGCCTGGGTGCGCATATTCTGTATAACCTGGTGACGGGGCCGCTGGGCGGCACGGTGAAGGTGGTCAGCGCGCCCGGCATGGGGTTGCATTACAAGATCCGTTTCCCGCTGGAACCGAAGAGCGCTTGAAAACAGCTAGCTGAACAGCGCCCAACAAGACCGTAGCGAGCGGAAGGGAGATGTGGCTGAGAAGCGGAACCGTACTTTATGTACGGTGAGCATCGCAGGCCGCATATACCGACGCGCAGTAGGTTTGGTTGGGTACCCCTAATCAGGGAAACGCTGATTCAACGCAAGCGCTTCATCCAGATTCGCAATCAGTAACTCCACATACTGCGGATCGAGGTGGCTGCCGCTTACTTCGCGCAGGTAGCTCACTACCCGCTCCAGCGGCCAGGCGTCCTTGTAGCAGCGCTTGTGCATGAGGGCGTCGAAGACGTCGGCGACGGCGGCGATGCGCGCGTATTTGTGGATGTTTTCACCGACCAGGCCTTGCGGGTAGCCGCTGCCGTCGTATTTTTCATGGTGCTGGTGGGCGATTACGGCGGCTGCTTTGAGCAGCGGGCGCTGCGAACCGTCGAGGATGGACATGCCCACCGTCGGATGCTGCTTCATGATTTCCCACTCGGCAGCGTCGAGCTTGCCGGGTTTCAGCAGCACGGCGTCGGGCGTGGAAATCTTGCCGATGTCATGCATGGGAGCCGCGTGGCGCAGCACCATGGTTTCTTCTTCCGACATGCCGGAGGCCTGCGCCAGCAGCTGGCATACTTCGGCCATGCGGCGCACGTGGTTGCCGCCTTCGTGCGAGCGCGATTCGACCACGTCGCCCAGGCGCAGGATCAGTTCGGCCTGGGTATCGGTGATTTCCTGCGTCAGCAGGATGTTGTCGAAGGCAATCGCCACGCCGGAGCAGAATACTTCCAGTAATTGCGCGTCGAGGTCAGAAATTTCTTCCACGCCCTTCAAGACCAGCAAGGACGCCTTGCCGCTGCTGTTGGGAAAATAGCCGACATAGGTGTCACCGTGCAGGCGCGAGATTTTATTGCTCTTGGCGTCGTCCAGCTGTGACAGCAGGGAAGGGCTGAGGATGCCGTCATCGGCTTCATGGTCGCCGATCTGCGCGAGGATTTCATAGTCCTGCTCGCCCGAGATGGCGCTGGCGCCGCGCAGGCGCAGCAGCATGCTCGTTTCCAGGCGCAGCAGGGCGACGACTTGCTGCAGCAGGCCGCTGGCGAAGTCGCGCAGGTTGCGCTGCTTGAAGATATGCGCCGAGGCGGCGATGACTCTTTCCAGGCCTTCGCGGTAGTGCAACTGGGCCTGGCGCGCCTCTTCCACCTTCATGATGTCGCGGTAGGCGCGCAGGGCGGCAAAGGTGGTGGTGAACAGCTTGGTGCGGTCCAGTTCCGTCTTTTCCTTGTAGTCGTTGATGTCGTAGTTGACGATCACCCGTTCTTCCGGCGCCTGTCCCGGCTGCCCGGTGCGCAGCACGATGCGCGTAAACTGGTTGCCCAGGTCTTCGCGCATCCAGCGCGCCACTTCCAGGCCGCTGTCTTCGCGTTCCATCACCACGTCCAGGAAGACCAGCGCGATGCCTTCTTCGCGCGCCAGCACCTGCTTGGCTTCGGCGCCGCTGTAGGCGTGCACGAAGCTCAGGGCACGGCCTTCCAGGCGGAAACGGCTCAGCGTCAGTTTGGTGATGTCGTGGATGTCGGGTTCATCATCGACGAGCAGGACTTTCCAGGGGGGTAACTTGGGCGATGCTGAAGACAAAAATGACATGAGGGCGAGTTCCGCTAAAAGGCATAACTGACGCAATGTTGAGGCGCCTGCGCCAGGAATTCCTGTGCGCCATTACCGGCGTTGCGCATTTTTCGGGCGCATTTTGTCGATTGTAGACTGACAGCTAAATATTAACAATATGCAAGAAAAATTGACTAACAACATGCAACACACATGCCAAAAAAACACTTTAAATCCAGGCTGCTGGCACTATCTATGCTTTATCGCTTAGGCAACTATATTTTCAAGACAATACTTTGTTTTAATTAATATTGCCAATGAATCTGCAAAAAAAAACGGCGTCTCGCCTTTCTGGCGCGAAATCAGAAAAGTAACAAGGTATGAATTGCGCGTCAGAATGGGCCGCAGCGCGCTATATTGAACAGGTATAAGAAGTGGCACCATGCCACGCACATTTCCTGAAAGGGTACATCATGCAAAAGCAAACGACGCGCGCCCTGGTCGCCGGCCTGGCCTTGCTGGCCAGCAGCGCGGCCTGGGCAGGAACGGAAGTGCAGTTCAGCAAACCGGATCAATATACGGATGTCCCGTTCAACCCTCAGGAACGCGATGACGTATTGAAGGAACTGAGCCGGCATTTCGAGAAACTGGGCGCATCGCTGCCGCCCGGGCAGACTTTGAAAATCGACGTCACGGATGTGGACCTGGCGGGACGTGAAAATCCGTCCCTGCGTGCCGGGCAGGAGATCCGCGTCATGAATGGCCGGGTCGACTGGCCGCGCATGCGCCTGCACTATGTGCTGGAGCAGGATGGCAAGGTCATTCGCAGTGGCGATGCCGCCCTGTCCGACATGTCGTACCTGACCCGCATCAATCATTACTTCAGCAATGAAAAGCTGCGCTATGAAAAGCTGATGATCGATGACTGGTATGCCAATACCTTTGGCGTCAAGGTGAAACGCCAGGCGCGCAAGTAAGGGGCGCAGCCCGTCGGCGGCTTGCCGCTGCGCGTGCCGCCGCGCGAAACGTATTGCGCTACGGAAATTTTAACTTCGGGCTATAGTCAAACGGTGTCAGGCAGATGCGGCGTGGTGGCAGCTGCTTTCCCGTGACTTTTCTGAAAGGAATGCACATGCGTATTTCCAAGATGGCGAAAACATGGCTGGCCGCGTTGGCGCTGGCCGCCGGCAGCAGCGCCTGGGCGGGCGTGCAGGTGACGTTCGATAACCCCGATGACTATTCCGATGTTCCGTTCAGCTCGCGCGACCGGGAACAGGTGCTGGCGGGCCTGGAGAATCACTTCACCTGGCTGGGCAAGAGCTTACCCCCCGGCCAGGACCTCAGGATCGAGATCACCGATGTCGACCTGGCAGGACGCGAAGACCCGGCACGGCGCGGTGCCTTCGATGTGCGCGTGATGACGGGCCGTGCTGACTGGCCCCGCCTGCGCTTGCGCTACACGCTCGAGCAGCATGGCAAAGTCATTGCCAGCGGCAACGCTTATCTGTCGGACATGTCCTATTTGCAGCATATCAATCGTTATTCCCGCAACGATGCCTTGCGCTATGAAAAGCGCATGATCGACGACTGGTTCAAAAATACCTTCGGCGTCAAGCTCCAGGGCCGCAGCAGCCCCGTCATGAGCTTGCAGCCGCGCGAAGTGCAGCGTCGCTGATTCAGCGCAGGTAAGCCTCTTCGATGCGTGCCAGCTGGCCGTTGTGCCGCATGGCAAGCAAGGCCGCATTCATCTTCTCGATGAAATCGGCCTTGTAGACGGGCGTATTGCGTGCGCTGTAGGCGATATATGTGGCTTCGGACGACAGTTCCAGCACTTCGTGCAATTGAAAGCCGTAGCTGCTTAGTTCTCCTTGCAGTTGGCGTGCCGTGTAGCGGGCCGCGCCGCGGTCGCTGGCGTAGCAATCGATGCGCCGCAGGGCCAGTTTCTTCAGATTGGCATCGTTGCCCTTGGCCGCTGCCAGATGCAGCAATCCCTGGCGGGCCGGCGCCATCAATTTTTCCGACAGCAAAAACCCCGTGTTGACGCCGATGGTCAGGCCGGCGAAGTCGGTCGGGAAGTGCGTGCGCGGCTTGCGCATGACGGCGTCATGGCAAAACAGCACCACCGATTCGCGGTACAGCATGGCCGAATACGGTTGCACGTACGGCCGCTCTGTCTTGCGCCCGGGCGGGAACAGACCGAATACCTGGCCTTTTTCCAGCGCGGCTAGTCCCCGTTTCCAGGGGCGCGGCTGCAGGTCCAGCCGATACTCCGCCATGCTTGTGGCGGCTGCGCGCAGCATATCGACGTACATGCCCTTGAAGACGCCGTTTTCCACATAGCTGTACGGCGCATAGTCGTCGTCGCCATACAGGATGACGGTTTGCGGCGCGGCCAGGACGGTCTGCCACACGCCCGACAACGCCAGGGCCAGGGCCAGGCACAGTCTTGCCGTTATCGCTGCTTGCATGTCGCTCCAGTTTCAATGTCTTCCTGGCAAGCATACAGCATGGTGGCAAGGCGCTGCCGTTAATCGATCCAGTTCACCTGCGGGAACTTGCTGCCGAACTCTTCCGGCATGGGCACGACCTGGCTGCGCTTGTAGTTGAAAAACACAAAGCCGGACTTGGCCATCGCGATCAGGGTGTTGTCGCGCGGACGCGTGATGCGGAAGGTGATGTCGCCGCCATATTTATTGAAATCCATGACGCCCACTTCGAACAGCAGCTGGTCGCGCGCATGGGCTTCGGCACGGTAGGTGGTGGCCAGGTCGGTGACGATGATGCCGGTGCCATCCGCTTCAATGTCGCGCACGCCGAATTCAAACAGGAAGCGGGCGCGCGCCTCGGAAATCATGGAAATCATGGAGTCGTTGCCGAGATGGTTGCCGGCATTGATGTCCGTGGTGCGTACCGTCAGTTGCGAGGAATAACAGTACTGGTCTTCGGGAAATTCAAGTTTCAAACGGGCCATGGTGTTCTCTTGGGCTGGTGCGCGGGGCGCGACGGGAAAACCCATTCTAGCCGTTTCCCCGCGCCCCGTCGAAAAACGCCCTCTGCCGCGTGCGCCGCCATGTCCGCCTGCGCACGCTTATTGGCGTGCGCTTATTTATGTACTCTTATTTACGTACAACCTTGTACACCTTGCCCGTGCCGCTCAGCATGTACAGCTCGTTTTGCGCATCCTGGCCAAACGACAGGATATTGCCCACATTGGTGATGCCCCAGTCCGTCACGGCGGAGGGCGTGCCATTGCTGTAGCTGAAGCTTTTCAGCCAGCCGCTGCAGTAGTCCGAATACAGGTACTGCCCCGCCAGTTCCGGCAGGGCTGTGCCCCGGTACACATAGCCGCCCGTGATCGAGCAGCCGCCGGCCGTATCGTGGCCGTATTCGATGGCGGGCAGGACCAGCCCCGCCTGGTTGCAACTGGTGCTGTTGTAGCAATGCAATCCTTCCATGATGTTCCAGCCATAGTTGTTGCCCGCCTGCCCCACGGGACGCACGTCGACTTCTTCCCAATTGGCCTGGCCCACGTCGGCGATATACAGCAGTTGGGCCGGCACGTCGAAGGCGTAGCGCCACGGGTTGCGCAAGCCGTAGGCCCAGATTTCGGCGCGCCCGCCCGCCGTGGCAAAGGGGTTGCCAGGAGGAATGGCGTACGGTTGGGCTACCGTGCTGGCGTTGACGTCCAGGCGCAGCAGCTTGCCCAGCAGTACATTTGTGTTTTGCGCATTGCCGGGCGGGTCGCCCGCGCTGCCGCCGTCGCCCGTGCCCGCGGTCAGGTAGCCGTCCGGGCCAAAGCTGAGCAGGCCGCCATAGTGGTTGCTGAATGTGGGGTGGGGTATCGTCAGGATGGTCAGGGCGGACAGGGGATCGGCCACGTTGGCGTTGCCCGCCGACACTTGCCGCCGCTCGATGACGATGTCGCCGGCCAGGTTGGTGTAATAGATAAAGAAATAGCCGTTGCTGGCGTACTGCGGATGGAAGGCCAGCGACAGCAAGCCCCGCTCGCCGCTGGTAGTGGTGAGCGGGCTGATATCGAGGAAGGGCGTGGCCAGCAGGTTGCCGTTCTGCAGCACGCGGATGCGGCCGGGGCGTTCGAGAATGAAGAGGCGGCTGTCGCCGGGCGGCGCCGTGAGGAAGATGGGTGCGCTCAAGCCACTGGCCACCTCTTGCAGGGCCAGTGCCAGCGGTGCCGTGGCCGCATAGCTGACACTGGCGCTGGCCGTCGCCCCCGCAGTGACTTGGACCTGCTGCGTGACGGGCGTGGGCGCCAGCGTTTGCGTGCCTTGCGCCACGCTGGCGGCGCTGAGCGTGTAGGCGCCAGGCGCCAGGCTGGCGAGCGTGGTGCTGACCGTCAGCGTCTTGCTGTACGACCCGGGGCCGCTGAGCGTGACGGCGCCCGCCACGCCGGCCGGCAAGCCAACTATGCTGATTGTCAGGTCACCCGTGGTGGCGCCGGGCGGGTCGTCGTCATGGCCGCCACCACAGGCGGTCAGCAGGGCCAGGCAGCACGCCAGCAGCAGGGGCGGCAGCAGGGGCAGCCAGGGGCGGGAAAAGCGGGAAAGCAGATGGCGCATGTCAGTCTCCTGCGGGAACGACGCAACGGCTACGCGATGAATGGCGCTTGTGCCAAGAATGCGCGTCTGTCTGCCGGGAAGATTGAGCTGGCGCAAACGGACATCGCACTGACGCCAGCATACGCCCCGCGCCTGCCGCGCTTCCGTGCGCTGCTGCACCGTGCGGCGGTAGCGGACAAATGCGCCGCGTTTTCAGACAAGCGCAGGGCCCCTTGCCCCGCCACGTCCGCCGGCGCCCGATAATGGCGTATCTGAAACCGAGCAGGAAGACATCCCATGAAAACCAAAGCCGCGATTGCCTGGAAGGCGGGCGCCCCGTTGACCATCGAAGAAGTCGACCTGGCCGGCCCGCGCGCCGGCGAAGTGCTGGTCGAGCTGAAAGCCACGGGCATTTGCCATACCGATTACTACACCTTGTCGGGCGCCGATCCGGAAGGCATCTTCCCCGCCATCCTCGGTCATGAAGGCGCCGGCGTCGTCGTCGATGTGGGCCCGGGCGTGACGACCCTGAAAAAGGATGACCACGTCATCCCCTTGTACACGCCGGAATGCCGCCAGTGCAAATTCTGCCTGTCGCAAAAGACGAATCTGTGCCAGGCCATCCGCTCCACACAGGGCCGCGGCCTGATGCCGGACGCCACCAGCCGCTTTTCGCTGAATGGCCAGCCGCTGTTCCACTACATGGGCACCTCCACTTTCTCAAACTATATCGTCGTGCCGGAAATCGCTCTCGCCAAGATCCGCGAAGACGCGCCGTTCGACAAGGTGTGCTACATCGGTTGCGGCGTGACGACGGGCGTGGGCGCCGTCTTGTTCTCCGCCAAGGTCGAGGCGGGCGCCAACGTGGCCGTGTTCGGCCTGGGCGGCATCGGCCTGAACGTGATCCAGGCGGCGAAAATGGTCGGCGCCGACAAAATCATCGGCATCGACATCAACCCGGCGCGCCAGGCCATCGCGCGCAAGTTCGGCATGACGCATTTTATCAACCCGAACGAGGTGGAAAACGTTGTCGATGCCATCGTGCAACTGACGGACGGCGGCGCCGATTATTCGTTTGAATGCGTGGGCAACACCAACTTGATGCGCCAGGCGCTCGAGTGCACGCACAAGGGCTGGGGCAAATCGTTCATCATCGGCGTGGCGGCGGCCGGTCAGGAAATTGCCACGCGCCCGTTCCAGCTGGTGACGGGGCGCGAATGGCGCGGTTCGGCCTTCGGCGGCGCGCGCGGTCGCACGGACGTGCCGAAGATCGTCGACTGGTATATGGAAGGCAAGCTCAACATCGACGACCTGATCACGCACCGCTTGCCGCTCGAACGCATCAATGAAGGCTTCGACCTGATGAAGAGCGGCGAATCGATTCGTTCCGTTGTGTTGTATTAATTTTATCTGACTGTACTCATTGCGCAACACTTGACGGACGGGGCAGGGCGGCAGGCTGTACTTCGCCGCCTGCGCCTGCTAGTGTGAAGACATCCGCCTTGCTTTGGGAGCCGCTCATGTTTGCCACTGCCTACCTCGCCACGTTGCGCCGCATGCTGCCCGTCTTCCTCGGTGCGACCCTGTCTTCCCTGCTGGCCTTGTGGTGGAGCAATGCCGCCAGCCTCGCCACGCCCGCCATCTGGCTGGCGCTGCTGGCCACCTATCTGCTGTGTGCGCTGATGTTTACGCCGCTGGCCTGGCACCGTCAGCAGTTGGCCACGCGCCACGTGCGTACCAACAAGTCGCGCTGATTCCCGCTACCCCTCGCTGCGCCTAGCGCGCCGTGCTGGAAAAGCGTTCGCGGTAGTCGCGCGGCGTGATGGCGAGTTTCTTTTGAAACAGGCGGCGCAGCCTTTCCTCGCTGTGCAAGCCCGCCTGCACGGCCACCTGTTTTAAGGAAGACACATTGTCTTCCAGCAAGCGGCGCGCCACTTCAAAGCGCGCCGTCTCGATGAATTCCGTCGGACTGCTGCCCGTTTCGCGCTGGAACACGCGCGTAAAGTTGCGCTCGCTCATGGCCAGCCTTGCCGACAGCAGCGGTATGCCGAGCTCTTCGCCCAGGTGTTCCATGATCCAGCCCTGCAACTGGCGGATGGTCGGATGCGTGGTCATCTGGCTCGACAGGTGCACGGAAAACTGCGACTGGCCACCGGGGCGCTTCAGGTACACCACCAGGTCGCGCGCCACTTCCAGCGCGATATCGCGGCTGAAATCGTCTTCCACCAGCGCCAGCGCCAGGTCGATGCCGGCCGTTACGCCGGCCGACGTCCAGAATTTTCCTTCCCGCACGAAAATCGCATCGGCATTGACCTGTATCAAGGGATAGCGCTGGCGCAGGCTGTCCACGGCGCTCCAGTGCGTGGCGGCGCTCTTGCCGTCGAGTACACCGGCCTCGGCCAGGAAGAAGCAGCCCGTGCACAGCGCCGCCAGCGTGTCGATGCGCGGCGCCGCCTCGGCCACCCAGGCGGCGAGGGCGGGAATATCCTGCAAGACTTGCTCGACGTGGTGGCAGCCGACGATGACGGCCAGGTCGGGCAGGCGGTTCACATCGAGCGCCTTGCTGGCGTGCAGCGACATCAGCGTGTCGGACTCGACTGGGCCGATGGCTGTCGAGGCGATGCGCACGTCGTAGCCGCCGGGCAGATTGCGCAGGCGCAAATGGGTGTTGGCGTAATCAAACACTTTCATGGCACCGATGGCTTCGAGCGCCTTGAAGCCGGGATAGACGATGATGTCGACGGTACGCAGGGGAAATTCTTTGGGGCTTTGCTTGATCATGCGAAGTACGTGTGGGTGGAAAATACTGCCATAATGCAATACCAGCGGTGGCATAGATTAGCATGAAATAAGCGACGGACCGCCTGGTTTTCCACTCATCAGATTCTTCGATATCTTGCGCAATTACATTTTTCTCGTCGGCTTGTTCTTCTATCTATCGACCGGCATGGCCCAGGCGGCCACCTTCAATTTCAACGGCGTTGACGTCAGCAATTGCGCCCGGTCTGGCGCGCAATATACCTGCGGCAACCTGTCCATGGCCGATACCGACGTTATCGTGATCGCCAACGGCTATGGCGTGACCTTCAACAGTTCTCTGACCATGACTTATAACCAGGGATTGAGGATGAGTGGCAGCGCCGCGTTGACGGCCACGGGCAATCTCGATATCAAGGACATCAATCCATCCAACCTGAAGGTGACTGGTGGCAGTCTGACGGCGGAGGGCGGCACGTTCAGCATGGGAGCGCAGGCGCAGACGATCATTGCCAACATTGCCGCCACGACCATCAAAATGGGGGGGAGTGCCGTCAAGGTGACAGGCAGCATCAGCGCCAAGGGACTGGTGGAAATTGCATCGGGCTCGACCATCACGGGGGCGATTGGTGGCAATATCGTCAATATCCTTCCCGCGAATAGCCAGATCGAGGGCGATATCACAGCCAAGACTACGCTGACCATCGGTTCCGGCAGCCAGATCAAGGGCAACCTGGCTGCGCCGACCATCGATCTGAAAGCGTCCGGCCTGGTCGTCACGGGCGACGTGACGGCATTAAAGTCGCTGACCATCGCCTCTGGCAATGCCATCAATGGCAATGTCGAGGGCGGCAATGTCACCCTGGATGCGGCGAATGGGTATATCACGGGCAACGCTCTGGTCGACCACATCACGCTGGGATCGTGGACGCACGTGGATCAGACGATCACCTGCAAGGCCTATACTCCAGCCAACCCCTGCAGTTGCGTGACGAACAACAGCGGCTGGCCTGCCGGCAGCGTCAACGGCCCGAAATGCGGCCCCGGCACCCCCACCGGTCCCCACCATTTCCAGATCGATCATCGAGGCACGGCCCTGACGTGCGCGCCGCAAACGGTGACGGTCACGGCCTGCGCGGATGCCGCCTGCAGCGTCAAGTACACGGGCGGCACGGATGTCACCGTCAGCCCCGGCGGCACGCTGACGCCGATCGACAGCAGCGGCGTGGCGACGGCCAGCGTGCGCCAGTACACGGTCGGCACGGCCACCCTGAGCCTGACCAGCGTGCCCGGCGCCACCGGTGCGCTCGTCTGCAAGCGCGCGTCGGACAACAGCAGCAGCTGCGACATGAGCTTTGCGGCGACAGGCTTGATGGTCACTCCCGTCAATCATCATTCCGCCGTGGCCACGGCGTTCAATATCAGCGCCTTGCAAGACAAACCGAACGAGCAGGCCTGCGTGCCCCTGTTCAGGAATGCCAGCAAGGATTTGACCCTCAGTTGCGGCTACAGCAATCCTGCCACCGGCACCTTGCCGGTCCTGGTCAAAGGGACGGGGGCCTTCGTGCCATTGGCCGCGAGCGCCAGCAGCGCGTGCAGTGCGACGGGCCAGTCCGTCAACCTGGCGTTCGACAACGCTGGCGTTGCCACGGCAACCATGTTGTATGCCGACGCGGGCAAGCTGACGTTGAACGCGAAGTATGAATCGGCCAGCGGCAGCGACAAGGGCTTGAAGATGCAGGGCAGCGGTGAAGTGGTTGTCGCTCCCTACGATTTTGTGTTCAGTGCGATCGCCACGCCACAGCGTGCGGGCCTGGCCGTGACGGGCGTGGCGCCGGCAACGGTGGTTAGCGTATCGGCACGCAATGCCTTGAAGGCGGTTACGCCCAACTTTGGCCGGGAAGCGGCGGCGCCAGCCGTGCTGCTGGGACGTACTGTCGTTGAACCCACGTTTGCCGGCCACGCCGAACCGTCGGCCGATGGCAGCCTGGGCTTTAGCGGGGGTGTCTTGATCGCCACGGGCATGAGCTGGAAGGAAGTGGGGCTTGTTCAATTTACGGCCAGCTTGAATAATTACCTGGGATGGCAACGGCCTGCCGTCAATGGCGTCGTTCCACCGCTGGCAAGCGGCACGAGTGGCCAGGTGCAGTTCATCCCGCATCACTTCATCACGGAGCTGATCAAAAAGGACGACGGTGACGAGCCGGCCGCGACCAACGGCATCGCCACGCCGTGCGCCGCGCCGCTCACCTGTGCCAACGATGGGGAGAAAGGCCGCTACGCCTACTCGGGGCAGGCGATAGGCGTGCGCGTGACGGCGCGTGCCCTGGGGGGGGCGACGACCCAAAATTATGATGAGCTCAATCCGGGTGTCCTGGCGCCCGTGTTGCTCGAAGGCCTGGATGCGGCCACGGGCACGATTTCCTTTCCGCCGAGCACTCCTGATGGCAGCAGCCGCCTCACCGATGGCAGCAAGGCACAAACCACCGTCACCGGCGTGGCGCCCGCGAAATTCACCCTCGGCATCGCCCGAAGCATGGTCGCCTACCGTTTTCCGGGTAAGGCAGGCGTGCCGGTGACGGTGGCGCCCACCGACGTGCTGCTGCGCGCCAGCAGCACGTATCCCGGCGGCGCCGTCGTCAGCTCAAGTTCGGCATTGATACAGAACGAGGCACGGATGACCGTGCTGTCGGGGCAATGGCAGGTAGCCCACGGCTATGGCTCCGAGTTGCTGCCCGTTCGACTGGCCGTGCAAGTGCAGTACTGGAATGGCACGAAATGGATCACGAACCTGCTCGACAGCATCAGTGCGTTCAGCAAGTCGCAAGTACTGTTTGTCAATTGCAAGAAAACGCTGGACTGCAGCAAGCTGGCCGCTGATGACCTGGCCTATGCCGTCGTGCAAGGCGCGTTGCCGCAGGCCAATCGCCTGACCCTGCTGGCGCCCGGCGCCGGCAAGGCCGGCAGAGTGGACGTTTCCGTGGGCAACCATCCCTACCTGGGCAGCACGGTGGGCGTTGTTGTCTTTGGCATCCTCAGATCGGGCCCCGTGATTTACCTGCGCGAGATGTATTGAGCCTGGGCAAAGGGGTGCGGACGCAGGCGGCGTGAAAAACCAGTAACATGCCTGGCTGTGGCATTTCCCCCAACCTCAGACTGGAGTTTCTATGAGCACAACATCGCAGTGGATCGATATCGCCGGCCCGGACGGCAGCTTCCCGGCTTACCTGGCCGTGCCGCATATCGGTAAAGGCCCCGCCATCATCCTGTTGCAGGAAATTTTCGGCGTCAACGAGCACATCCGCGCCGTGGCCGACCAGTACGCGGCCGATGGCTACGTGGTGCTGGTGCCCGACCTGTTCTGGCGCGCGGGCGCACACATCGAGCTGGGCTATGACGAAGCAGGCTGGAAGCGCGCCGTGGAACTGATGCAGGCCACCGACAATCCGCATGCCGACGCCGATATCGCCGCCACCGTCGCCGCCCTGCGCGCGCGCCCGGAAGTGACGGGCAAGCTGGCTTCGGTCGGCTACTGCTTCGGCGGCCGCCTGTCATTCCAGACTGCAGCAGCCGGCCTGGTCGATGCCGCCATCGCCTATTACGGCGGCGGCATCCAGAACAAGCTGGACCTGGCCGACCGGATCACGGTGCCGTTGCTCATGCATTTCGGCGGCGAGGATAGCCATATTTCGCCGCAAGCCGTGCAAACCATCGCCGAGCGCTTCGAGGACCGGCAAGACGTGGAAATCCATATCTACCCGGGCGCCGAACACGGTTTCAATTGCACCCACCGCGACAGCTACCAGCAGCGCGCCGCCGCCCAGGCACATGGCAATTCCTTGATTTTCCTGTCGGAAAATCTGTAAGCGGGAGCGCCGCCAGCGCTGTCGACTCGGCAGTAAAGCCGCATGGGCGCTAAAATAGCGGCTGTGCCGGGCATCTCCGGCCGGCCGGGCGCAGCGCCCGGCAAACCTGGATGAGGAACCGAATCAAAGATGGCCCAAGTAATTGTTTCTGTGACATTGGCGGCAAGCGCCGAACGAGTGTGGGATTTTATTGGCGGCTTCCAGTCGCTGGCCGAATGGTCGAGCTCCATCAAGACCAGCCTGCCTGAGCACGGCGGCCGCGTGCGGCGCCTGAAAACCACGGACGGCGCCATCATCGCCGAACGCCTGCAAAGCTACAGCGAAGCGGACAAGAGCTACAGCTACACCATCGTCTCCGGTCCGATCCCCGTCAAGAACTACCGTTCCACCCTGCGCGTCACGGGCGAACCGGGCGGCGCTTCCTGCGTGGCCGAATGGTCGGGCGAGTTCGACGCGGCCGAAGGCGTGGAAGAGGTCATGGTGGGCGCGTTTCAGCATTTATACGAAACAGCGTTCGTCGACCTGAAACGCATCATGGCAATTTGAATCAACCAGTGTAGGTCGGATTAGCGGCTACGCCGCGTAATCCGACACCACCACTAGACGTTACCGCTTCACCTTTCCAAACGCCTCGCCCTTGTTCCAAGTAGGCAAGTTCTTGTCGTTCGCCACTTCGTAACCGAGGTTCAGGGTGAACTGTGCCTGCTGCAGCATGCCGGACAAATCCCACGACGGGTGGTACTCATCGGTGACCTGGTGGTAATCCTTTTTAAACGCCACCAGGCGCTCGCCTGAGGCTTTGGGTTCCTTGACGAAGTCGAAGGAGCCGTCGCCGGAGAATACTGCCGAGCCCACGTTGAAGGCGGGCACGCCGGCCTTGGCAAACGCAAAATGGTCGGCCCGGTAAAATGCGCCGGACAGGTCGGGAATGGTCGGCGCCAGGCGCAGGCCCATGCGTTTTGCCACCTTGGCGGCGCTGGCGTACAGGCTGCTGCGCTCGGCGCCGGCGACGCCGATGTCGTGCGTCTTGCCGACGAAGTTCATGCTATCGAGGTTCAGGTCGGCGGCGGTTTTCGCCAGCGGCCACAGGGGCGTGCGCGTATAGGCCGTGCTGCCAAGCATGCCCGTTTCCTCGCCAGCCGGCCACAGGAAGATCTGCGTGCGGCGCGCCGGCTGTTTCACGGCCACCTGCGCCATGGCCAGCAGGGCCGCCGCGCCCGAGGCGTTGTCGATGGCGCCGTTGTAGATATGGTCGCTTTGTCCTGTGCGGGCGCTGCCTTCGTCATCCTTGCCCAGGTGGTCCCAGTGCGCCGAATAGATCACGGCTTCGTCCTTGAGTTTCGGGTCCGTGCCCGGCACGATGCCGGCCACGTTGAATTGCTCGATGCTGCGGATCTGGCTATTGACTGCCACCTTGACCGTCGCGTTCAGGGGCACGGGGCGAAACGCGCGCGTTTCCGCCTGCGCGCGCAAGGCGTCCAGGTCTTGCCCGGCTTGCTGGAACAGGGTGCGCGCCATGTCTTCCTGCAGCCAGCCTTCCATCGCATTGCCCGCGCCAGCGAGGTTGAAGCGCTCGTGGCCGAAACCGTTGGCGGGCACCGACCATGGATACGAGGCGGACGCCGTCGTGTGGATCAGCAAGACCCCGGCGGCGCCCTGGCGCAGCGCTTCCTCGTACTTGTAGACCCAGCGGCCGTAATACGTGAGGGACTTGCCGGCAAAACGGTTTGCTTCGGCAACGGTCGGCTGCGGGTCGTTGACCATCATGATGACAAGCTTGCCCTTCAGATCGACGCCCTTGAAATCGTCCCAGTTTTCTTCGGGGGCGCGGATGCCGTAGCCGACAAACACGACGGGCGCGTCGAACGCCACTTTCTGCTGGCCATTCGCCGCGCCAAAGACGATGTCCTTGCCGAAGGCGGGAGACAAGGTCTTGCCGCCCGCGCTGAAGGTCACTGTGCTCGATGGCAAGGCCTTGCTGCCGACGATGGTCAGCGCCTGGCGATATGTGCCATCTTTTAATGGTTGCAGGCCGGCCACGGCCGCCTGCGTTTCCAGGTAGCGCACGGCCAGGTCGCCGCCGCGCTGGCCCGTGCCGCGTCCTTCCAGCAAGTCGTCGGCCAGGAAAGACAGATGGGCGCGCAGGGGCGCTTCGGCAACGAGCGGTTGGGCGAGGGCGGCCGTGCTGAGCAGGCTGGTGGCGAGGATGAAGGGAAAGCGCATGACAACTCCAAAAGTGAATACGGGAAAGCAAAGCAGCGACAATCTTACTCTACCGCAATGCTCTGGCGTAGCGCGCGGCGTGCGCGCGCCATTGCGGCCACAATGGCCGCTGGTCCACCGACAAGGAGCGTTCCATGACTGCCACTGACTTGCATTCAAACAATACCCTGCGTACCGCCGACGGCACCTTGATTTATTACAAGGACTGGGGCAGCGGCCCGCCCGTCGTCTTCAGTCACGGCTGGCCGCTGTCGTCCGATGCCTGGGAAGACCAGATGTTTTATCTGGCTGGGCACGGCTACCGCGTCATCGCGCACGACCGGCGCGGCCATGGCCGCTCCAGCCAGCCGTTCGACGGCAACGACATGGATACCTATGCCGATGACCTGGCTGCCCTGATAGCCGCGCTGGACTTGACGGGCGCCACCCTGGTCGGCCATTCGACGGGCGGCGGCGAGGTGGCGCGCTATATCGGCCGCCATGGCACCGAGCGCCTGGCGGGCGCCGTGCTGGTGGGCGCCGTGCCGCCGCTGATGCTGCAAACGGCCGACAATCCGCTGGGCTTGCCGCTGTCCGCGTTTGACGCCATCCGCGCCGGCGTGCAGGCCGACCGCAGCCAATTCTTCCGCGACTTGAGCGAGGCTTTCTATGGCTATAACCGGCCCGGCGCCACACCGTCGCAGGGCGTGCGCGACAGCTTCTGGCGACAAGGCATGCAGGCGGGCATGCCGGCATCCTATTTATGCATCAAGCAATTTTCCGAAACGGATTTCACCAGCGACCTGGCCAGCTTCGATGTGCCAACCCTGGTGATCCATGGCGACGACGACCAGATCGTGCCGATTGCCGCCTCGGCGCGGCGCACTGCCGAGCTCATCATCGGCAGCAAGCTGCTCGTGTATGCGGGCGCGCCGCACGGCCTGGCGACGACGCACAAGGACCGCCTGAACGAGGACTTGCTGGAGTTTTTGCGCACCTGAAACGGGGCGGGCGCCATGCTGGCGAGGCGCCCGCCGTTGCTGTTGCCGCGCAGAACAGGCGCAGGCGGCACATTGTTGTGTATCATTTAATGTTGGCAAAATCACGCGCCAATTGCGTGCGGATCACCGATTTTTCTGCCTTTTTTCGGTCCATATGCCGCAAAAAACGGCGTTCTGCGGCATGCAGCCACCCGGTAAGGGCCAGTAAAGAGTAAACTAGCAGATACACTCTTTCGCATTGGGCGATTCGAGCGAACTTGTGAGTGATTTCATGTCTGATACACCAATTTCCTTATTTTCCGACCTTAACCTGAGCGAGCCGCTGATTCGCGCGCTCAAGGATGTCGGTTACGAAACACCGTCGCCTATCCAGGCGGCCACGATTCCATTATTGCTCGCTAACCGCGACGTGCTGGGCCAGGCGCAAACAGGCACGGGTAAGACCGCCGCCTTCGCCTTGCCTATCCTGTCGCGTATTGATCTGAAACAAAGCTCACCCCAAGCCCTGGTCCTGGCACCGACGCGCGAACTGGCCATCCAGGTCGCCGAAGCGTTCCAGGTGTACGCCGCCCACATTCCCGGCTTCCACGTGCTGCCGATCTACGGCGGTCAAAGCTATGGCCCGCAACTGTCGGCCCTGCGCCGCGGCGTGCACGTCATCGTCGGCACCCCTGGCCGCGTCATCGATCACCTGGACAAGGGTTCGCTCGACCTGTCCAAGCTGAAGACGCTGGTGCTGGACGAAGCCGATGAAATGCTGCGCATGGGCTTTATCGACGATGTCGAACGCATCTTGAAAGAAACGCCGGATGGCCATCAAACGGCGCTGTTCTCGGCCACCATGCCTTCCGTCATCAAGCGCATCGCCACCACCTACCTGGTCAATCCAGCCGAAGTGACGGTCGCCGCCAAGACGGGCACGGCCGACAACATCCGCCAGCGTTACTGGCTGGTGTCGGGCATGCACAAGCTCGACGCTTTGACCCGCATCCTGGAAGCGGAAGCGTTTGACGGCATGATCATCTTTGCCCGCACCAAACTGGGTACGGAAGAGCTGGCCGGCAAACTGCAGGCACGCGGCTTCTCGGCTGCCGCCATCAATGGCGACATCCAGCAAGCGCAGCGCGAGCGCACGATCCAGCAGTTGAAAGACGGCAAGATCGACATCCTCGTGGCTACCGACGTGGCCGCCCGCGGCCTGGACGTCGAGCGCATCAGCCACGTCGTCAACTACGACGTGCCGCACGATCCGGAAAGCTATACCCACCGTATCGGCCGCACGGGCCGTGCCGGCCGCAGCGGCGAAGCGATCCTGTTCATCACCCCGCGTGAAAAGAACTTGCTCAAGGCCATAGAACGCTCGACCCGCCAGCCGATCAGCATGCTGGAATTGCCGACGATTCAGGCCGTCAACGATGTGCGTATCGCCAAGTTCAAGGAACAGATCAGCGAAACCCTGGCCCTGGGCGAACTGGAGCAATTCCAGTCGCTGATCGAAGATTTCGAACGCGAACAGAATATTCCTGCCATCGAAATCGCCGCCGCCCTGGCGAAGATGGCGCGTGGCAATACGCCGCTGCTGCTGGACAAGAACAAGGCGCGCGAGCAAGCCACCTGGCAAGACGACCGTCCGGTACGCCAAGAGCGCTTCGAACGCAACGACCGTCCGGAACGGGGCGACCGTTTTGAGCGTAACGAGCGCAGCGAACGTGGCGAACGTCCGGCCTTCCCGAAAAAGGAACGCATTTCCCGTCCTGCCGACGCCGGCATGCAGACTTTCCGTATTGAAGTCGGTCATCAGCATGGCGTGAAACCGGGCAATATCGTGGGCGCCATCGCCAACGAAGCGGGCATCGATTCGAAAAATATCGGCCGCATCGAAATCTATGACGACTACAGCGTGCTGGATTTGCCAGACACCATGCCAAAAGAATTGCTGGACCAGCTGAAGTCCGTTTGGGTCGCTGGTCAGCAATTGCGCATCAGCCGCGACGGCGATGCACCGGACCTGGCGCCGCCAGCCGCGCCGCGCAAGCCATTCGCCGCCAAGTCCGCGCCAGCGTTCAAGGATGCGCCAGCGGACGCGGGCGAGGCAGCACCAGCGCCGCGCGCGCCGAAGAAGGAGCGTCCGCGCCCGGGCGTGACGGCTTACCGCATCGAAGTGGGTCGTGAGCACGCCGTGACGCCAAGCAACATCGTGGGCGCCATCGCCAACGAAGCGAACCTGGAAGCCAAGCATATCGGCCGTATCGATATCTTTGACAACTACAGCGTGCTGGACTTGCCGGAAGGCATGCCGCCGGAAATCCTCGACCACCTGAAATCGGTCGTCGTGTCGGGCCAGAAACTGCGCATCAGCCTCGATGACGGCACGACGGAGCGCAAACCGGCGCCAGCGCGTCCAAAGTCGCCACCGCGTAAAACGTTCAAGTAAGCCCTCCCTTCCCAGGCGCCTCCCCGGCGCCTGTGTCGCGGATTGGAGACACATCCCCCACTGGCGCATTCGCGCCAGTTTTTATTTTCCCTCAATAAATATTCATTATTGCTGCGTCATGCTTGCGGACAGGCGTCGCCCTGTGCCGGCCTCTATCGCAATGCTTCCGCGTCCTTTTATCGGCGCAAACACCACATTTATTGCCTGCCGCATCGATACATAATTTTTTATTAATTATTGCATCTGCACGCAATTTGAATTTTGCATTTCAATAAAATCAATCAAGTTAATTCAAAGTAAATTCTAAAGCATAAATGAATTGACTTTTATTACATTATTTGACCGGCGTCACTGTCGCCGTGGCGATATCTCGCCGGTGCTTGATGTGGTATATTGTTTTTATGTTTTTGTTATGCTAGATGAAAAAAAATAGAGGAGCGACGATGCGGGTCAATATGCCTATCACGCAAAAGGAATACGTATTAAATGAAGGCATGACGATTGTTTCCACCACGGATTTACAGGGAAACATCAATTACGCCAATCAGTATTTCATTGAGGTCAGCGGTTTCTTGGAAACGGAACTGCTGGGTGCGCCACAGAATATTCTGCGTCATCCCGATATGCCGGCCGAAGCCTTTGCCGACTTGTGGGATACCATCAAGACGGGCATGCCATGGACCGGCATGGTCAAGAACCGCTGCAAGAATGGCGATTTTTATTGGGTCTTCGCCAATATCACGCCCGTCATCGAGAACGGCCGTCCGATCGGCTATATGTCCGTGCGTACCAAGCCTACGCGCGAGCAGATCAACGAGGCGGCGGCCCTGTATAAAAGTTTCAAGGATGGCAATACCGCCAGGCTGGCATTCCGCAATGGCCGCGTCGTGCGCCAGGGCTGGGCCGCCAAGCTGGCCGAGTGGCGCAAATTGACCCTGTCGCAAGACCTGGCCTTCCATTGCATCGTCTTTGGCGTGGTGCTGGCCATCCTCGGCTGCGCCGTGTGGAGTATCGACGGCGACACGAGCACGGCCACGCGCAGCTGGCTCAGCGGTGCTGCCGCCGCGGCCGTGGTGCTGATGCTGTATTTCTGGACCCATCTGCACAATTCGCTCGTTACCCCGCTGGGCGACGCCATCACGATGGCGCGCAAGATGGCCGGTGGCGACCTGACGGGCGTCATCGACAAGGTGCGCGACGATGATATGGGTCAATTGATGGCGGCCTTGCGCCAGACCAATATCAACCTGCACAGCATCATCGGCGACGTGCGCGCCAACTTCGAGGATATCCGCGTCACCACGGCGGAAATCGCCACGGGCAATATGGACCTGTCCAGCCGCACCGAATCGCAGGCGTCCAGCCTGGAGCAGACGGCGGCGAGCATGGAAGAGCTGACGTCCACGGTGCAAAACAGCGCCGACCACGTGGCCACGGCCAACGACCTGGCGGTGCAGGCGTCCACCGTCGCGGCCAAGGGCGGCACCATCGTCAGCGAAGTGGTCACCACGATGGATGAGATCAGCACCTCGTCGCGCAAGATTCTGGACATTATCGGCCTGATCGACGGCATCGCTTTCCAGACGAATATCCTGGCCTTGAACGCGGCCGTGGAAGCGGCACGCGCGGGCGAGCATGGCCGCGGCTTCGCCGTTGTGGCGGGCGAAGTGCGCAGCCTGGCGCAGCGCTCGGCGACGGCGGCCAAGGAAGTCAAGCACCTGATCGACCATTCGATCGCCACCGTGAATGCGGGCAGCGTGCTGACCAGCAATGCGGGCGCCACCATGGCGGAAGTGATCGCCTCGGTGGCCCGCGTGACGGAAATGATGGACGAGATTTCCTCCACTACGCGCGAGCAGAACCAGGGCATCGGGCAAGTCAACCAGGCCGTCATCCACATGGATGGCATTACGCAGCAGAATGCGGCGCTGGTGGAGCAGGCGGCCGCGGCCGCCACCAGCCTGGCGCAGCGCACCGACAGCGTGGCCCAGTCGATCGGCATCTTCAAACTGAAGGCCTCACCCAAGCGCAAGGTGGCCGGTGTAGGCCGCAGCGTGGGCGCGGGCGTGGCGGCAAGGGCCTTGCTGAAGGCACGCTAAGACCATCATCCCGCCAGCGCAACGCTGGCGGGAGCTACTTCGCTACCCGGTACACTTCCCCGCTGCGCACCTTCCGTACCACCCCGTCCCCGCCAAACAAAATCACATATTCTCCCTGCGCGCCCGAGGCGGTCGGGTAGGTGTACATCCACACTTCATTGCCGCTGTCGAAGCGGATGGCCGTGCTGTCGCCCAAGGCGGCGCGCACCTGCTCGCGCGTGCTGCTGCCCGGCTGCACCGTCTGTTCCAGGGTAGCGTAAGGCACCGTTTTACTTGCCAGCAAGGCGCGCGTGCCCGAGCACCCGGCGAGCAGCGTCAGCATGGCGAAGACCAGCCATTTCATGGCGCCACCTCATCCATATAAGTAAATTCCAGCAGGGTATCGTCGGGCCAGCGCGCATCCCACAGGGGCGCGTAATACGTGCGGTCAAGCAAGACCTGGCAATCGCAATAGGGCAGCGAGGCCGGCGTTTGCTCGCCGCCCGCGTACAGCATCTTGAAGGGTAGCGACACCCTGCGCTCGCCATGCACGAGGGTCACGCCGAACAGGGGCCGCTCCGTGAAGAACAGATAATTGCCGTCCGGCTGAGAGCAGACCTTGTCGGTGCTGTAGAGCATGCTGGACAGCCAGGCGATGATTTGCGGGTCGTTCGAAATCAGACCCGAATCCATGCCGGCGCGGCATTCCAGGCGCAAATCGCCCAGGCGCCGCGTGCCGGGCGGCAAGCCGGGCGTGATGACCTGCGCGCGCCAGCTCATGCTGGAAGCCTTGCGGTTGGCGATCAGCACGGCATCCTCGCGCGCGGCCTGCGCGTGGCGCACGGGGGCAAAGCTGTTGTCCTCGGCCAAGGGCAAGGGGATGCTGACGCTGTCGCCGGCGATGCGCAGCTGCACGCCCGTCATGTCCACGCCGGGCTGGCGCGGCAGCAAACGGAAGCGCAGCACCGCTTGCGGCGCCAGCGCATGGTCGCGCTCGAAACGCTCCACGCCCTGCAGCATCTTGCGGTAGGATTTATCCACGGGGTCGCGCGTGGCGTCCACTTTCACTTGCGGCACGGGCGCGGTTTGCGCCAGCGCAGCATGGCCGTGGATCAGGCAGACGAGCAGCAGGGAGAGAGGGATGCGCATGGCCCGATGCTACGCCTTTTTGCGCATCAGCCACGCACGGCTGGGGATCAGTACTCGCTGTATTTGCGCGCGTCGCCGCGCACCTGCTGCGCCGGGTATTTCTGTGCGTTGAGCTCCATCTTTTCCAGCACGGCCGCATGCAGGTCGACGCCGCTCTTGTCGGCCAGGCGCACCAGGTACATCAGCACGTCGGCCAGTTCGTGGCGGATGCCCGTGCGTTTGGCATCGTCCAGTTCGCTGTCCGCGCCGGTGGGCAGCCACTGGTAGTGTTCCATCAGTTCCGCCACTTCCACGGACAGGGCCATGGCCAGGTTCTTTGGCGTGTGAAACTGGTCCCAGTCGCGCTCGGCGGCAAAGGCGCGCAGGCGCGCGCGGATGTCCGTCAAGCTGTCGGCCGGCGCGCTCATGCCGCCACCTGCAGCGGTTTTTCCATGAAGACACTGAATGGATCATCGGGATAGGCGCCGTAGGGACCGCGCCGCTGGTAGCCATGGCGCGCGTACAGGGCGATGGCGGCGGGCTGGTGGATGCCCGTTTCCAGGGTCAGCAAGCGGCAGCCGCGCGCCAGCGCCTGTTCTTCCAGCAAGGCAAGCAGGCGCCTGGCCAGGCCCAGGCCGCGGCTGTCCGGGTGCACGTACATGCGCTTGACCTCGCCGAAATCGGGCGTGACGACGATGGCGCCGCAGGCGCGCGCCGTGCCTGCGGCATCGCGGGCGACGGCAAACAGCAGGGTGTCAGGCGGCAACGATGCCAGATCCAGCGAATACACGCATTCGGCCGGATACAGGGTCTGCTGATAGGCATCAAGCTCGGCGATCAGGGTTTGCACGTCGGCTTGCTGCGGCGATTCCAGGTGAATTTGCATGGGGGAAAGCACGTTGACTGAGATTGCCCCCATGGTATCACTGCGGCCGCGCCAGGCGCAGCGTCAGGCCGATGGGCGACATCACAAAGCCCATCAATTCCTGCGCCTCGCCGCCATCGGGCGTATCGACCCCGGCGATGTCGAAGCTGCCCAGCAGCATGGCCATGGCGATCTTGATTTCCAGCAAGGCCAGATAGCGGCCCGGGCACGTGCGCAAGCCGGCGCCGAAAGGCATCGAAGCACGCTTGTTGTTCGCCTCGCCGCCTTCGGCCAGCCAGCGTTCAGGCTGGAAGACTTGCGCGTCGGGAAAGTGCGCATCGGCTACGCTGTCGTTGCGCATCACGCACCACACGAGGGTGCCGGCCGGCACGGCAATATCGGCGATGACCGTGTCGCGCAGCGCCTCGACGGGCAGGAACGGCGCCACGGGTTTCAAGCGCATGGCTTCGCTGGCGCAGGCGCCCAGGTAGTCGAGGCTATCCATCTGCTCGATGGTGAAGCGGGCCACATCGGGCGCCAGGCGCCGCACTTCCTCGCGCGCCCGGGCCAGGGTGTGCGGATGGCGTTGCAACAAATAGATCATCCAGGATACCGTGTTGGCCGTCGTATCTTCGCCCGCCAGCAGCATGGTCAGCACATTGCCGGCCACGTTGCGGTCGGTCACGCCGCTGCCTTCCAGGTCGGCGGCGGCGATCATCGCTTCGAGCAGGTTGGGCGGCCGCTCGCGGCGCGCCGGGTCGTGCGCCATGCGCGTGCGCGCCTGCTGCACCAGGTCGGCCACGGCGGCGGAAAGCGCCGCCACGTCGCGGTCCAGCCGCCGGTCGACGGGCAGCTTGACATAGCGCCAGTACGGGAACATGGACAGGCTGCGCCGCGCCACGGCGGGCAGGATGTCGTCCATGTGGCGCTGGATCACGTCTTCGCCCGATTCGAGCGTGTTGACTTCCGTGCCGAAGGCCAGGCCGGCGATGATGTCGACCGTGTAGCGTTTCAGGTCGCCATCGAGGTCGATCGCCTGGCCTTGCGTGGCGGCCAGATGCCAGCGCCGCTGCAGGCGCTGCGCCACCGTCACCAGGGCCGGGAAGTAGGCCTTGATGGCGCCGGGCGCCATGCCGGCCATGACCATGCGGCGCTGGTTGCGCCACTCCGTGCCCTCGGCCAGGAACAGGCCGGGCACGCCGCCCATTTCGTCGGAGACGACGGAGCTGCTCAGGGGGCGGCGAAAACCGTCGGGCCGGTCGCGCAGCACGGCGCCGACGGCCTCGCTGTCGGCCACCACCAGCACCAGCGTGCGGCCGAACCAGGCGCGCATGAAGGGGCCGTAGCGCTGCACCCACTGTTCCACGTCGCGGTGGATGCGCGTGAGCTTGATCTGCAGGCTGTTGCCGACGATGGGCAGGGCGAAGGGCCCCGGCAAGCGGCGGATCTGGCGCAGCGGCCGCGCAATGTCGGGTGCGGCGGCGTGGTCGAGTGGCGGCATGGACATCTCCTGTCGATACGGTGAAAGTACGAGGATTGCTTGCAATAATGGCCATACTCTACGCGATTGCGGCCCGTTTGTATTGAACGAATACGACATCGTGCGCGGCCAGAAATTGCCGGTACAATCGTCGCCATGCCTGCCGCCCCTACGACCCTGACCCGCCTGATCGCGCCGCGTACCGCGCTCGCTTCCTGCGTGCGCGCTTTCCTCGTGCGCGACACCACGCGCTGCGCGCCCTTGCCGCCGGCCCAGCGCCTGAACCGCTTTCCCGCCGCGCCCATGTGCAGCATCATCTGGACCGTCGCGGGCGACGTGGAAGCGGCCGCGCCTGGCCTGTCGCTGCCGGACGTGCGCATGCCGCCCGCGCTGTTCGGCGGCCCCCGTTCGTATCCGCTGGTCAGCTACAACCCCGGCCCCGTGCATTCGTTTGTCGTGATGTTGTATCCGGCCGCCCTGCATGCCTTGACGGGCATATCGATGGATGCCTTGCTGGACCAGTTTCGCCCGCTCGGTGCGCTGTTCGATGCCGACTGGCTGGCCCTGTCCGACGCCGTGCTGGCAGCGCCCGACGACGCGGCGCGCATCGGCCTGGTGGAGGCTTTTCTTGCGCCGCGCTGGCAGGCGGCGCGCAAGGGCAGCGACGTGTCGGCCGGCGTGGTGCAGGACTGGGTGCGCCGCCTGGGCGTGCAGGCGGCCTCGACGGGCCTAGCCCGCAGCGCGCGGCATTTCGAGCGCCGCATCAAGGCCTGGGCCGGCCAGCCCATGCGCACCTTGCGCCGCATGCGCCGCGCGGAGCAGCTATTCCTCGACGAGCGCGGCGCCATCCTGCAAGGCAAGGTGTCCTGGTCCGAAATCGCCGCCAGCGGCGGTTACGCCGACCAGGCGCATTTCTGCCGCGAGACGCGTGAAATCACGGGCTTGAGCCCTACCGAGCTGGCGCGCGCCATGAAGGAAGATGAGAGTTACTGGATCTACCGGATTTGGGCGTAGGTCGGATCAGGTCCGAAGGACCGTCATCCGACAACGTCGTTGGCGAGGCCGGTGGTGGTGTCGGATTACGCGAGGCGTTGCCCCGCTAATCCGACCTACCGTTCCTTGTACACCTTTCCCTTGGATAACGTCATCTCGTGGTGCCCCGCGCCGGGCGCCAGCATGGGGAAGCAGTTTTCCGCGCCGTGCACGCGCACGTCGAGGAAGTACGGGCCTTCGCAGGCCAGGCAGACGGCCAGCGCCGCGTCGAGCTCCTCGCGCCGGCTTACCGTGTGCGCCTGCCAGCCAAACGCGCGCGCCAGGGCGACGAAATCGGGCAGCGCTTCCGTGTAGCTGTGGCTGTAGCGCCCTCCATGGAGGAGTTCCTGCCACTGGCGCACCATGCCCATGACGCCATTGTTCGACAGCACCACCTTGACGGGCAGGCGGTGCTGCACGGCGGTAGCCAGTTCCTGGATATTCATCAGAATCGAGGCGTCGCCGCTGACGCACACCACGCATTTTTCAGGGTGGGCGACCTGCGCGCCGATGGCGGCCGGCAGGCCATAGCCCATGGTGCCGGCGCCGCCCGAGGTCAGCCAGCGGCGCGGCTGCTCGAAGCGCATATGCTGCGCGGCCCACATCTGGTGCTGGCCCACGTCGGTGGCGACGATGGCGTCGCGGCCGTTCAGGGCCGCCTGCAGCCGGCGCATCAGCGCCTGCGGCGCGATCACGTCAGGCGTGTCGTCGAACGCCAGGCTGTCTTGCGCGCGCCAGCCATCGATGCGTTGCCACCACGGCTGGCGGTCCGCCAGCAAGCGGCCGCGCAGCTGCGCCAGCAAAGCGGTGAGCACGGGGGCGCAATCGCCGCGCAGAGGCACGTCGGCGCGCACCACCTTATGGATGGAAGCCGGGTCGATATCGATGTGGATGATTTTCGCGCCGGGACAAAAAGCGTCGAGGCGGCCCGTGACCCGGTCGTCGAAGCGGGCGCCGACGCAGACGATCAGGTCCGCATGGTGCATGGCCAGGTTCGCTTCCAGGGTGCCGTGCATGCCCAGCATGCCGAGGAAAGCCGGGTGCGAAGCGGGAAAGGCGCCCAGGCCCAGCAGGGTCAGAGTGCAGGGCGCGGCCGCCAGTTTCACCAATTGTTGAAACGCGGCGCAGGCCTCCGGGCCGGAATTGATGAGACCTCCACCGCCATAGAACACGGGCTGGCGCGCACCGGCGATCAGGCTGGCGGCGCGTTCCAGGTCAGTACTGTCTGGCAGGGGTGCGGCGACGGTAGCGGCGGGCGGCAGCGGCGCGGTTTCGATGACCTGCGCCAGCTGCAAGTCCTTGGGAAAGTCGATCAGCACGGGGCCGGGCCGGCCCTGCGTGGCCTGCGCGTAGGCTTCGTGCACCACGGCCGCCGTTTCGTCGGCCGTGCGGATTTGCCGGTTCCACTTGGTGACGGGGCGCGAAATGCCCAGCGCGTCGCATTCCTGGAAGGCGTTCGTGCCGATGCTGGTGGTAGCCACCTGGCCGCTGATGCAGATGACGGGAATCGAATCGCACAGGGCGTCGAGCAGTCCCGTGGTGGTATTGCTCATGCCGGGGCCGGAGGTAACGAAGACCACGCCGGGCCGGCCCGTGCTGCGCGCATAGCCTTCGGCCGCGTGCACGGCCGCCTGTTCGTGGCGCACCAGCACGTGGCGCAAGCGGGGCTGGGCGTGCAGGGCGTCGTACAGGGGCAGCACGGCGCCGCCCGGATAGCCGAAGACGGTGTCGACACCGAGCGCCAGCAGGGTGTCGATCAGGGTGCTGGCACCGTTATGGGATGCGCGAGCGAGGAGGGGAGCGGGATCGGGTTTCATGGCCTTATTTTCTGCCTGATACGGCAGAAAAGGCTGCTGGTTTTCTCGTATAGAATGCTAATTTAAGCAAAATTTGCTGCAAAATAGTGAAAGAACAGAATGAAGCTGGATAAATTCGACCTCGCCATCCTGACGGCCCTGCAGCAGGACGCCCGCATCAGCCTGCACGACCTGAGCGCCAAGGTGGGCCTGACCTCGTCGCCATGCTGGGCGCGCATCAAGCGCATGGAAGACGATGGCGTCATCGAGGGTTACACGGTGAACGTCAACGCGGCCAAGGTGGGGCTGGCCGACACCGTCATCGTGCAAGTCACGCTGGACGACCATTCCGACCAGGCCCTGTTCGAATTCGGCCACGCGCTGGCCATGATCCCGGAAGTGCTGGAAGCGTTTCTCGTCTCCGGCGACTACGATTACTACCTGCGCATTGCGGTGAGCGACACGCGCGATTATGAGCGCCTGCTGCGCGAGCGTTTATACAAAATTCCCGGTATCCGCCACAGCAAATCGAGCTTTGTCTTGCGCCAGCTCAAGCAGAGCTACCTGCCTTTGCAGCGTTAGGTCCCTGCACGGCGGGAGTTTTTCCCTAGTCCATTGGTGGCCGCTGCCCGATACTGGACAGTAATAAAAACCATGATAAAACTGGGGACCCGCATGAAACTGACTTTATTCGCCGCCGCCGCCATGGCGCTGTGCCAGGCGCAGGCCGCCGACCTTGCCAATCCTGCCAACCTGGAGCTTGCGTACGACTTGCCCACCGTCATCATCACGGGCAGCATGCCGCTGCCCACCGTGGAGCAGCCGCGCGATTCCCTGGCCGCGCCCGTGCAGACGGCCAGCGCGCAGCAGATCGCGCGCAGCGGCGCGCTCGACATTTCCGCCTTCTTGCGCCGCAACCTGGGCAGCGTGGTTGTGAACGAAGTGCAGAACAACCCGTTCCAGCCCGACGTCAGCTATCGCGGCTATACGGCTTCGCCACTGCTGGGCACGCCGCAAGGACTCTCTGTGTATCTCGACGGCATGCGCCTGAACCAGCCGTTTGGCGACGTCGTCAGCTGGGACTTGATCCCGCGCATGGCGATCGAATCGCTGACCCTGATGCCCGGCTCGAACCCCCTGTTCGGCTTGAATACGCTGGGCGGCGCGCTGGCCCTGCAGACCAAGGACGGGCGCAGCAATCCCGGCACCGCCATCGAGGCGCGCCTGGGCTCTGATCAACGGCGCGGCGTCGAATTCGAGCATGGCGGCAGCAATGCGCAGGGCTGGCACTGGTATGTGACGGGCAACCGCTTCAAGGAAGACGGCTGGCGTGACGACTCGCCGTCCGACGTGCGCCAGCTGTTTGGCAAGCTGGGCTGGAGCGATGCGCGCACCGACATTGCCGCCACCGTGGCTCACGCGGACAATGCGCTGACGGGCAATGGCTTGCAGGAGCAGCGCCTGCTGGCGCGCGATTACCGCAGTGTCTACACCAAGCCGGACTTGACGCAGAACAGGTCGACCCTGCTGAACCTGACGGGCAAGCACCAGGCCAGCGAGGCCTTGCTCTTGTCCGGCAATGTCTACTACCGCAAGATCGACACGCACACGTTTAACGGTGACCTGAACGACGAGTCGCTCGACCAGTCCGTCTACCAGCCCGGCGCGGCCGAGCGGGCGGCCCTGGCGGCGGCCGGCTACACGGGCTTTCCCGCCAGCGGGGCGAATGCAGGCAATACGCCGTTTCCGAAGTGGCGCTGCATTGGCAACGTGCTGCTGAACGATGAGCCGGCCGAAAAATGCAATGGCATGATCAACCGCAGCCATACGCAGCAGGAAAACTATGGGCTCTCCGGCCAGTTCACCGTGCTGGCCGATCTGGCGGGCGCGCGCCATGCCGTCACGGCCGGCGCCGCCTACGACACGAGCCACGCTACCTTCCGCCAGACCAGCCAGTTCGGCTACCTGAACCCGGACCGCAGCATCACGCCCGTCGACTTCTTTGCCGACGGCACGGAAATCGATGACGACGGCACGCCCGTCGATAACCGGGTCGACTTGAGCGGGCGCATGCGCACGTGGAGCGTGTATGCGAGCGACAGTATTGCATTGAATCAAGCGTTGACCTTGACCGTTTCCGGCCGCTACAACCGCAGCACGGTGCGCAACCGCGACGCCATCACGCCCGGCGGCGGCAGCGGTTCGCTCGATGGCGACCACCGTTTCAGCCGCTTCAATCCCGCCATTGGCCTGGCCTATTCGCCAGCGAAGGGCGTGAGCGCCTACCTCGGTTACAACGAAGGCAGCCGCACGCCGACGGCCATCGAACTCGGTTGCGCCGACCCGGAAAACCCATGCCGCCTGCCCAACGCCATGGCTGGCGACCCGCCATTAAAACAGGTGGTGACGAAGACGTGGGAAGCGGGCGTGCGCGGCAAACTCGCCGACGTGGCCCACTGGAGTGCAGGCGTGTTTCGCGCGGAAAACCACGACGACATCCTGTTCGTGGCCGACAACCAGGCGGGATTTGGCTACTTCAAGAATTTCGGCAAGACGCGCCACCAGGGCGTGGAACTGGCGGCGGGTGGTAAGGCGGGCGCGCTGGACTTCGGCGTCAACTACACGTGGCTGCAGGCGACGTATCAAAGCCGGGAAGTGGTCAACGGCAGCGCCAACAGCAGCAGCGATGCGGACGCAGCTGGCCTGGAAGGCAATATCGTTATCACGCCGGGTAACCGCATCCCTTTGACGCCGAGCCACATTGTGAAGGCGCACGTGGATGTCCAGGGCGGACGCGACTGGACGGTGGGGCTGGCCATGACGGCCGTGTCGAGCGCGTATGCGCGCGGCAATGAAAACAATGCGCACCAGGCGGGCGGGCCATCGTACCTGGGGTCGGGCAAGAGCGGCGGCTATGCCGTGGTGGAACTGAATGGCAAAGTCCAGCTGACGCCGCAGCTGAGCATATTTGCCCAGGTGAATAACTTGTTCGACCGGAAATATGCGACGGCGGCCCAGCTGGGCGCCACGGCTTTCGACGCCAACGGCAATTTCGCCGCCCGGCCGCTGCCCGCCGTGAACGGCGAGTATCCGATGGTCAACGCGACCTTCTATGCGGCTGGCGCGCCGCGCAGCGTGAATGCGGGCTTGCGCTACGCGTTTTAAACTGTCAAAGCTGGCGCTGCTCGATGATGCCGTTGCGCAGGGCAAGATGGACGAGGGCGGCGGGGCCGGGCACGTCGAGCTTTTCCTTGATGCACGTCTGGTGGTTGGCCACCGTCTTGCTGCTCACGTGCAGCAGGCGGGCGCAGTCGGCGGCGCTGCGGCCTTCGGCCAGCAGGCGGAAGATTTCGAATTCGCGCTGGCTCAGGCTGCTCAAGCGCTGCGCTTCCATGCTGGCCGTGCCCTGCAGCACGCCGGGCGCGCTGTGCGGGTCCAGGTAGCGCCGGCCTGCGTGGGCGGCGCGCACGGCGGCGACCAGGTGTTCCGGGTCTGCCTGCTTGCTGACGAAGCCGCAGGCGCCGCCGTCAAACGCGCGCGCGATCAGCTGCGGCGTGTCGTGCATGGAAAACACCAGCACGCGGGCAGCGGCGTCGCGCGCGAGCAGCTTGCGCAGCAATTCCAGGCCGCCGATGCCGGGCATGGACAGATCCGTGACACACACGTCGGGCGCCTGCTCCAGGTACAGGCCATACGCCGTTTCGCCATTGCCTGCCTCGGCCACGACGGCGATGTCGCCGCCCTGTTCCAGCAGGCGCCGGTAGCCCGTGCGCACCACCGGATGGTCGTCCACCAGCATGACGCGGATCGGCTGCAGGGCGTTGTGTATGGCGTTCATGCCGCGCACCGTGCTGTCAGCGCCACTTCGATGCGCAAGCCGTTGCCCAGCGCACTGATCCAGCGGATATGGCCGCGCAGGCCGGCGACTCTTTCACGCATACCCAACATGCCGAAGCCGGGATCCTGCTGCCTGTCCTGGCACAAGCCCCGGCCATTGTCTTCGATGGCCAGGTGCAGCAAGCCGTGCGCATCGGCGCGCAATTCCACGGTGGCCTGGTCGGCGCCCGCGTGGCGCGCCACATTCGTCAAGCCTTCCTGCACCAGGCGGTAGATGGCCGTGGCGATGCTGTCGTCGAGGTCGGCGGGGATGGCGTGCGGCGTAAAACGGCAGGCGATGTCGTGCTGCTGGGCCCAGCTGTCGCACAGCGTCTGCAGGGCCGCTTCCAGGCCAAGGCTGTCGAGCACGGGCGGGCGCAGCCGGTGCAGCATGCTGCGCACCATCGCATGCAGCGCTTCCGCGGAGCGGGCGATGCTGGCGGCGCAGGCTTGCACGTTCGCCTGGTCGCCATCGCGCGCGCGCAGGATGTAGCTGGCGGCGGCGCGGATGGCCGTGCAGTCCTGACCCACTTCATCGTGCAGCTCGCGCGCCAGCGCGCAGCGTTCCTCTTCCTGCGCGTGCAGCAGGCGCTGCGTGAGCGCGCGGTTTTGCGCCAGCAGCAGCGCCACCTGGCGTCCGCGCCAGACGGCAAAGCCGGCCAGCGCCAGCACCAGCAGCAGCAGGCTCAGGGCCAATTCATCGAGTTGCCAGTGCTCCTGGCGCCAGAGGACGCGCGTCAGCCGTTCGGCCAGGTCCAGCCTGGCGGCCAGCAGGAAAAAAGCCAGCGCCAGCGCGCAGCACACGATGCTGCGCCAGGCCGGCCGCGTGCCTGAGCGGCCGCTGCCGGCCAGTTGATAGTGTTCCATGATGCGGCTCCCTGAGCACGGTCGATTCCCTTGTTGTGCAAGCTTCATGCCATCGGCACTGGGGGCGCAGGGGGCGTCTGACGGAGCGCCGGCAGACCAGGCACTGTTCCAGGATGGAACAGGTGTACCGCGATGTGACGCAGAGGACGACGCGGCAAGCGCGGTTTTCGAGCTTATCTGAAGTCGGGCCGGCCCGTTGGCGCGCACGTCAATCGCGTGATGCGTTGTGGTTCAAATGTAACGTTGAGATTGCTCAATCTTTCATAGATAAAACAAAACAAAGTTTCGTGGACTTAGATAAAAAATAAATAAATGATATTAAAAATATGATATTTGTTTTATGCGATTTGCTATATTTGTTGACACTTTTGTCAAAAAGCTGAAAGCGGGCGCCAGACCTGTCGACCTATCTATCCACAACATACAAGGGAATAGAATGAAACGTTTATCACATGCGCGGGTATCGCCCGCCAGCGTCAATCCGCCCGCTACCCGCGGTCGCTCCACCGTTTTTGCCGCGCTGGCCACCTTGTCCGTGCTGGCTTCGGCGCCGGCCATGGCCAGCGTACTGAGCTTCGACACGCTGCGTCCCGATATCTATGAAAGCGGCCAGACGCTCAATACGTCGAGCTACAATCTGCTGTTCCTGGCCGACCCGACCACGGCGGCCGGCGGCGGCATCAGCGGCGTGGGCGCCATCCTCGATGGCAGCGTGGTATCGTCGTGCGATATCGCCGCCTGCCCGCAAGGCGCCAGCGGCAACTACCTGGCCATCCTCAACGATGGCGGCGTGAACTTCTCGCGTGCCGACCACCAGGCATTCACCCTGGCCGGTTTCGACTATGCCTTCATCGCGCCCGTGTCCGGCCTGCCCGACATGCAGTGGGGCCAGCTGCAGCTGAGCGGCACCCTCAGCAACGGCCAGGTAATCAGCACTTCGTGGGCGTTTCCGGGCCAGGGCAGCGATGGCAATTACCATTTCCAAAGCGCTTCCCTGCTCAGCGGCTTTGGCAACTACGCCTTCACGGGCCTGACCTTCAACGCCTGCATCTTCAACGAGACGGGCGCGTGCAGCAATTCCCTCGATTTCCCCGCCTTTAACCAGGGCCAGTTCGCGCTCGACAATATCAATATCAGCGCCGTGCCGGAACCGTCGACCTACATGCTGATGCTGGCCGGCCTTGGCGCCATCGGCATGCTGTCGCGCCGCCGCGCGGGCAAGTTCGCAGCTTCCACCGTGCAAGGAGCATGAGATGAAACTACGTCCCGTCTCGCTCGGTATCCTCCTGCTGGCCGCCAGCCTGGCGCAAGCGGCGCAGGCGCAGGAACGCCGCTCCTACATCGTGCAGCTGGTCGACAAGCCGGCCGCCACCTACACGGGCCAGGTCAATGGCCTGGCCGCCACCAAGCCGGCGCCGGGGACACGCATCAACGTGGGCGCCGCCGATGTGCAGGCCTACCTGAGCTACCTCGACACCAAACAGGCCGCCGTGGCCGGTACCGTCAGTGCGGCGGAAATCACGCACCAGTACAGCGTCGTCTTCAACGGCTTTTCTGCCTTGCTGACGGACGATGAAGTGCGGGCCCTGAAGAAAAACAGCGGCGTGGCCAGCATCAGCGCCGACTCCATCCTGCAACTCGACACCAGCTACACGCCCAGCTTCCTGGGCCTGGACAAGCCGGGCGGTATCTGGGAGCAGCTGGGCGGCAAGGCGCACGCGGGTGAAGACATCATCATCGGCATCGTCGACAGCGGCATCTGGCCAGAGAACACGGCCTTTGCCGACCGCCTCGACGAGAACGGCGTGCCCAGCCACAATGGCAACAACGTCGTGTACGGCGCGCCACCGGCCAGCTGGCAGGGCACGTGCCAGACAGGCGAGGGATTTTCCGCTGAGAATTGCAACAACAAGCTGATCGGTGCGCGCTACTACCGCGCCGCCACATCGGCCCTGCACTGGACGGAATTTTTATCGCCGCGCGATTCCGTCGCCGGCCCGACGGGGCACGGCGGCCATGGCACGCATACGGCGTCCACGGCAGGCGGCAACAATGGCGCCCTGGCCACCTCGAACGGCGTGTCGCTGGGCAAGGCGTCGGGCATGGCGCCGCGTGCCCGCATCGCCGCCTATAAAGTGTGCTGGACGGCCGCCTCGACGGGGCGCAACGGCTGCGCCACGGCCGACAGCGTGGCCGCCATCGATCAGGCGGTCAAGGATGGCGTCAACGTCATCAACTTCTCCATCGGCCCGAACGCGGGCGGCGGCGCCTTCGACGAGCCGACGGAAGTGGCCTTCCTCGGTGCGGCGGCGGCGGGCGTATTCGTCGCCACGTCGGGCGGCAATTCCGGTCCGGCCACGCCCGCACCCGACGTGCCGGCGCCGGTGTCGCACATCAGCCCCTGGCTGGCGACGGTGGCCAATTCCACCCACAACCGCCTGTACGCGGCCAACGTCATCCTCAGCAACGGCAGCAAGCTGGAAGGCGCATCGAGCAATGCGAAGACGCCGGCGCTGCCGCTGATCCGCTCGCGCGACGCGGGCCTGGCCGGCGTGTTGCCGACGGATGTCAACCTGCTGCGCTGCTTCGGCGTGGCCGATGCCACCTCGGCCTACCTGGACCCGGCGAAAGTGGCGGGCAAGATACTCGTGTGCGACCGTGGCGGTAACGTGCTGGTCAACAAGAGCGCGAATGCCAAAACGGCGGGCGCGGCGGGCGTGATCATCGCCAACGTGGCCGGTGGCGTCAACACCATCATCAACCAGGCGCATGTGCTGTCGACCGTGCACCTGGCGCAGGTGCAAGGCGACGCGCTGAAGGCTTTCATGGCGGTGACGCCCGACGGCACGGCGGCATTGGGCGAAATCCATACCATCCCCGACACCACGGTGCAGGCGCCCATCGTCAGCGACCGTTCCTCGCGCGGGCCGAACGTGGCCAATGCGAACATCCTGAAGCCGGATCTCTCGGCGCCCGGCACCAACGTGCTGGCCGGCGTGACGGCCGACCTGACCCTGGCGCAGCGCGATGCCGTGGCGGCCGGTGGCGTGGCGCCGTCGGCCGAGTGGGAGTTCTATTCCGGCACCTCGATGGCCAGCCCGCACGTGGCCGGCGTGGCGGCGCTGCTCAAGCAGCAGCATCCGAGCTGGTCGCCCGCGGCCATCAAGTCGGCGCTGATGACGACGGCGTTCAGCACGTATTCGGATGGCTTGAACGGTTCCGTGTCGTGGGATGCCACGGCGAAGAACTCGGGCCAGCTGCCGTGGGGCCAGGGCGCCGGCCACATCGCGCCGAACAGCGCGGCCGATCCGGGCCTCGTGTACGACGTGTCGGAAATCGACTATGCGCGCTTCCTGTGCGGTCTGAACCTGAAGGTCTACACTGCCGCCACCTGCCAGGCCATCGGCAGCATCGCCGCCTACAACCTGAATCTGGCGTCACTGACGGCGGCCAACGTACTGGGCACGCAAACATTGACGCGCACGGTGACCAACGTGGGCACCAGCAGCGCCGTCTATAACGTCTCGGCCAGCCTGCCCGGCTATACGGTGGCGGTGACGCCAACCAGCCTGAGCCTGGCGCCGGGCGCCAGGGCGCAGTACCAGGTCAAGCTGACGCGCACCACGGCGCCGGCCAATACCTGGACTTACGGCGCCCTGAGCTGGAGCGATGGCACGCACACGGTGCGTAGCCCGCTGACGGCGCGCGGCACCTCGCTGGCCGCCATTCCACTGGTCAGCAGCGAAGCGGCCACAGGCAGCAAGGTGCTGACCCTGGGCACGGGCTTCACGGGCGCGCTGGTGGGCGTCAAGTCGGGTCTCGTCGAAGCCGTGCGCCAGGCGCGCACGATCGGCCAGGCAGTGACCGGCGCTGCCGCATCGGCTGCCTGCAAGGCTGGCGGCGCCACGGGCGTGAACGTGCACAGCGTAGTGATTCCGGCCAGCACTCTGGCGGCGCGCTTTGCCACCTACGACGCGGAAACGACGGGCGGTGCAAATACCGACATGGACATGGAGGTCTACAACGCCGCCAATGTGCTGGTCGGCAGCAGCGGCAATGAAGGTTCCAATGAGCAAGTGGAACTGCGCCTGCCCGCCGCTGGCACCTACAAGGTGTGCGTGATCGGCTACGCGCCGCAAGGCGGCCAGGCCGACTACACCCTGTCGTCGTGGGTGCTGGCACCTGGCCTGTCGAATGGCGGCTTCAAGGCGCTGATGCCGGGCACGGCCTACACGGGCGGCACGGCGACTGTCTCACTGAGCTGGTCCAACCTGGCCGAAGGCAAGCGCCACCTGGGCGCCGTCGGCTACCAGGTGGGCGGCGTGGTGCAGGGCGTCACGGTGGTCGAGGTCAATACCAATGACCCCGTGCCGCTGTTCCAGAACGCACGCGGCGCCAGGCCGGTGCTGGCTGAATAAGCCGTTCTTTGCGTGAACGCAAGGCGTGCCTCCGGGCACGCCTTTTTTTTTATTCACTCATCCCCGTTCGGGAGGAATAGCGCTTGCGCGCCGGCAAAGCCATCGGTATCTTGTCGGATAGCCATGGCTTTGTGCCCTGGCATTCTTGGGGAGTCGCGCGTGACCAGTTTCCGCACCAATACCGACCGCCTGCTGGAAGTGCGCCTGCAGGATGAAAAAGTGCTGGCGATTGCCGGCGCCATGGTCGCCTATACGGGCAGCATCAAATTTGAAAAATCCTTGCTCGGCGGCGAGGGCATCTTCGGCGCGCTCAAGCGCAAGGTGACGAACGAAGGCATGCAGCTGATGCAGGCTTCAGGCAGCGGCACGGTGTTTTTCGCGCAGAATGCGGCCGAGATCACCGTCATGGCGCTGGCCGGCGAAAAGCTGACCATCGAAAGCAGCAGCCTGCTGGCCTACGACACCAGTCTGAAGACGGGCACCAGCTTTGCGGGCCTGCGCGGCGCCAGCTCGGGCCAGGGCCTGTTTTCCACCACCGTCGAAGGCCATGGCAACCTGGCTGTCATTTCGCGCGGCAACCTGATCATGCTGGAAGTGACGCCCGCGCACCCGCTGCGCGTGGACCCGGACGCCTTCGTCGGCTTCAAGGGCGATATCCGCCAGGAATTCGTTTTTGATGTCAACTGGCGCACCATGATCGGCCAGAGCTCGGGCGAATCGTACCAGCATAAATTCACCGGCCAGGGCGTGGTGTTCATCCAGCCCGCCGAACGTTAAGTCAGCGAGGACCCGCGATGCCTGTCTATCAGCAGATCAATGAAAAGATGCTTGAGGTCAAACTCGGCAATGAAGAAGTGTTTGCCCGCAAGGGCGCCATGGTGTCTTACCAGGGCGATGTGGCGTTCAGCCGCTCCTTCCTGGCCGGCCAGGGCGTGCAAAGCCTGGCCATGCGCGCCGTCACGAGCGAGGGTTATGCCCTGATGTCGGCGCGCGGCACGGGCAGCGTGTTTTATGCGCAGGGCGGTCTGTTCGTTACCATCGTGCCCGTGCGCGGCGAAACGTTCTATGTGGAAAGCGACTCCCTGCTGGCCTTCGATGCGCGTCTGACGGCCGGCACCATGTTCCTCGGCAACCAGGGCGGCGTCCAGGGCGTGGTGCGCGGCATGGCCTCGGGCCAGGGTTTGTTTACCACCACCTTGCAAGGCACGGGCGAAGTGGCGATTTTGTCGGACGGCAATGCCATTGGCTTGCCCGTCACGTCGGACGTGCCCGTGTTTGTCGACCCGCAAGCATATATCGGCCACACGGGCCAGCTGAGCTCGACCATCGTCACGGACCTGAACTGGAAAACCTTCGTCGGCCAGGCGTCCGGCGAATCCTACCAGGTGAAGTTCACGGGCCAGGGCACGGTCTACATCCAAGCGAGCGAAAGGTAAGCCATGACGATTTACAACCCCGATACCTTGCCGAAGAACGATAACCTGAACCGTTTTTCGTATGTCATCGACGTCAAGGAACAGATATTCATTCGCAAGGGCAAGATGATCGCCTTCTATGGCGAGCTGCGCTTCGAAGCCATGGGCAGCAGTGTGCTCGACTTGATCGTGCGCAATGCCTTCAATGCGCCCAAGTATGTGCACCACTTTGTCGTGGCGCAAGGCCAGGGCCAGTTGATCCTGGGCGATAACGGCAACGACCTGGCGTGCTACGACCTGGACAACGCCAACATGACCATCCGCGCGAAAAACCTGCTGGGTTTTACCAAGGATGTGATTTGCCAGGAATCGACCCTGCCCGGCTACCTGACGATGATAGGCACCGGTAAAGTGATCGCCTCGTCGAACGGCCCCGTGCATTTCCTGGAATTGCCGTGCCGCGTGGACGAGCAGGCCGTGCTGGGCTGGGCCGATTGCCCCAGCCCTTCGTATCACTACGATTACGCCCACGTGCAGGGCTGGGCCTCGGCCGCCGGCGCACTCACGGGTTTTACCCTGTCGGGCGAGGAAAAGCAGATCGACTTCACGGGCGCCGGCACGGTGCTGGTGCAGTCGTCCGAACTGGACGTGACGGGCAGCTCGGCCCTGATGCAGCTGCTGGCGCAACTGCCGCTGCTGGGCAAGGAAGACCTCGGTACCTTGAGTCTTTCCGTCCAGCAGCAGATGAAGGACAATCGTTAAGACTAGGAAGTCCAGAGTTCCTGACAGAACCGTAGCGAGCGGAAGGGAGAGGTAGCCGAGAAGCGCAACCGTACTAAAGTACGGTGAGCATCGCAGGCTGCCTATACCGACGCGCAGTAGGTTCGGTCAGGTACTCAAGGCCGCGCCCAGCTGGGCGTCCGTTTTTCAAGGAAGGCGCTCACGCCTTCGTTTGCATCCTCTTCCATCATGTTGCGTGCCATCACGTCGCCCGCATACGCATACGCGTCGTCCAGCGGCAGCTGGCGCTGCCGGTAGAACATGGCCTTGCCGTAGCGGATGGCTGTCGGGCTTTTTGCCATGATTTGCTGCGCCAGCCGCGCCACGGCCTCGTCGAGCGCCGTGTCGGCCACCGTTTCATTGACCAGGCCCCAGTCGGCGGCCGTATCGGCGTCGATGAAGCGGCCCGTCACCAGCATGTCGAAGGCACGTTTGGGCGACACATTGCGCGACAGGGCCACCGATGGCGTGGCGCAGAACAGGCCCACGTTGATGCCGGAGACGGCAAAACGGGCGGACGCGCCCGCCACGGCCAGGTCGCAGCTGGCGACTAACTGGCAGCCGGCTGCCGTGGCGATGCCGTGCACGCGGGCAATTACGGGCACGGGCAAGGCCTGGATGGCTTGCATCACGCGCGAGCATTGCGCGAACAGGGTTTGATAATAGTCAAGCTGGCGCGTGGCCTGCATCTGGCGCAAGTCGTGGCCCGCGCAAAAGGCCTTGCCTTCGGCGGCCAGCACCACGCAGCGCACGTGCGGCTGCTGCGCGATGGTATCGAACGCTTCTTGCAGCGCCGCCAGCATGGCTTCCGACAGGGCATTGAATTGCAGGGGGCGGTTCAGGCGCAGGGTGACCAGGCCATCGTGCTCTTCGCGCAGCACCAGCGGTGCGTTGTCTTGGGTATCGGGTATTGCGGTCATGCGGTCTCCAGTGGCCTGATGGCCTTGTTTTTTTCAGGGGATCTTATTTTGCTGCGTTGACGCTGCCGATGCCGGCGATCGACTTGTGCACGATCTTCGGCTTGCCGTAATACGTCAGTTCGCCCATGCCGCGCACCACGGCGTTCAGTTCGCCCGAGGAATACACCTTGACGGAGCCGATGCCTTCGAAATTCACATCGACGTTTTTCGCCAGCAAGGCTTTCGTATCGACTTCGCCCACGCCCTGTGCCTTCAGGCGCAGCCAGTCGACCTGGCCATCGGCGGCCAGGCGGCCCGCGCCCTTGTAGCTGATGTCGACTCTTGGGCCATTGAGCTTGGTCAGGATCTTCTCGCCCGCGCCTTCCGCGATCAGCTTGCGCAAGGTGGGCATGGTGATGATGATGCGCGGGTCGCCCTCGGTCTTCTTGATGTCCTTGTCCTTCATGGAAATTTTCAGCTCGCCATCGACCACTTCCGTGATCACGCCGCTGAGGAATTTCTGGTCGCCGCGCAGCAGCAGGCTTTGCTCCTTGCCCGATTCCACTTCGATGCTGATGGGGCCGCGGATGTCGATGGCGTTGAAGGCGGCTACCGTGCGGGTTTGCTCGTCGGCATGTGCGAGGGTGGAGAGGCAGGCGAGGGACAGGACTGACAACAGGAACAGAGGGCGCATGGCGGTTTCCTTGAGTAGTTGATCAGTGTATTCTATTGTGCAACATCTCCATTGGGGAGAAATTTGCGATGAACGGCACAAATCGCGGCGCGGATGACAGCCGCGCGCCCGGCGCGGCGCCGTTGGGCTATGCTATGGCGTACCGCGTCCTGGAGACCAGATGAAAAATTACCACAAAGAAGATTATCCCGTCGCCGATATCCGACGCTTCCTCGAACCGGGGCCGGTGGTGCTGGTCAGTTCAACGTGGAAGGGCGAGAGCGACGTCATGACCATGGCCTGGCACATGCTGATGGAATTTACGCCATCGTTGCTGGGCTGCTTCATTTCCGATGCGAACCACAGCTATGAAATGATCAAGCGCAGCATGGAATGCGTGATCAACCTGCCCACGGCCGACATGGTCGACCAGGTGGTCGCCATCGGCAATTGCAGCGGCGAAGACACGGACAAATTCACCGCCTTCGGCCTGACGCCGCAGCCGGCCGAGCTGGTGGGCGCACCGCTGATCGCCGAGTGCTACGCCAACTTCGAATGCAAGCTGGCGCAGGTGGCGGGCAATCCGAAGGGCGGCTTCTTCATCTTCGAGTGCGTGAAAGCCCACGTGGCCACCTCGCCCAAGCTGCCCGAAACCCTGCACTACCGGGGCAACGGCGAGTTCATGGTGTCGGGCCGCACGATCAGCCGCAAGAGCCTGATGAAGCCCGAAATGTTGTAGGTCGGCGTAGGTCGGATTAGGCGCAAGGCGGCGTAATCCGACAACATCGTTGGCCGATGATTAAATCACCCCTTGCGCCAGCATGGCATCGGCCACTTTGACAAAACCGGCGATATTGGCGCCATCCACATAGCTGACGGTGCCGTCAGGACGCGTGCCGTATTGCCTGCACGCGGCATGGATGCCTTGCATGATCTGCAGCAAACGCGCATCGACTTCTTCGCGCGGCCAGGAAATGCGGGCCGCGTTCTGGCTCATTTCCAGGCCGGAAGTCGCCACGCCGCCCGCATTGCTGGCCTTGCCCGGCGCATACAGCACGCCAGCCGCCTCGAAGGCCTTGGCTGCCTCGATGGTGGTGGGCATGTTGGCGCCTTCGGCCACGCATTGCACGCCATTGGCGATCAAGGTGCGCGCATCGTCGATGTTCAATTCATTTTGCGTGGCGCAGGGCAGGGCGATGTCGACCGGCACATGCCATGGCGACACGCCCGCTTCGAAGCGCACGCCCGTGCGTTCGGCGTAATCGCTGACGCGGCCGTACAGATGGTTTTTGACCTCCATCAGGATGGCCAGCTTTTCCGGCGTGAAACCGTCTTCATCGATGATGGTGCCGCTGGAATCGGAGACGGTGATGACTTTCGCGCCCATGGCCATGGCTTTTTCTACCGCGTACTGCGCCACGTTGCCCGAACCGGACACGGAGACGCGCATGCCTTCGAACGAGCGGCCCCGCGTTTTCAGCATTTCCTCTGCAAAATACACGGTGCCGTAGCCCGTCGCTTCCGGCCGCATCAGCGAGCCGCCAAAGCTGGCGCCCTTGCCCGTGAACACGCAGTCGGCGCGGTTGCTGAGTTTTTTCATCATGCCGGCCATGTAGCCCACTTCACGCCCGCCCACGCCGATGTCGCCGGCCGGCACGTCCGTGTCCGAACCCACGTGACGGAACAGTTCGCTAACGAAGGCCTGGCAGAAACGCATCACTTCGCCGGGGCTCTTGCCCTTCGGATCGAAATCGGCGCCGCCCTTGCCGCCGCCCATCGGTAACGTGGTCAGCGCATTCTTGAACGTCTGTTCGAAGGCGAGGAATTTCAACACGGACAGGGTCACGGAAGGATGGAAGCGGATGCCGCCCTTGTACGGCCCGATGGCCATGCTGTGCTGGATGCGGTAGCCGCGATTGACTTGCACTTGCCCATGGTCATCGACCCACGAGACGCGGAACATCACCACGCGCTCCGGCTCGATCAAGCGTTCCAGCAAGCCTTGTTCCGCGTATTTCGGGTGCTGTTCCAGGAACGGCCACAAGCTCTCCATGACTTCGGTGACGGCTTGCAGAAACTCGGGTTGACCTGGATTGCGTGCGGCGACATGCTGGACATACTCGTGAGCAGATGCGTATTTCATCAGAATTCCATGGAGGTAATCGGTTATTTGGGCAACTATCATCGCAGATTTCGCACAAAAATGGTGCGGAAATTTGGTTTTGAGGGGTTTCTGCTACATTTTGGGGATTTTTCAGGACGCTGCGGACGATGCGAGCGGTAAACGACAACGCCAGCCCGAAGGCTGGCGTTGTCGTCATTGTGCTGCCAGGAGCGTCACCCCGCCATGCTGCGCAAGATCAATCCTGTGATGTAGGCGCCATAGGTGCCCAGCGCGTAGCCGAGCACGGCCAGCAGCACGCCGACCGGCGCCAGGGATGGGTGGAAGGCGCTGGCGATGACGGGGGCCGAGGCGGCGCCGCCGATGTTCGCTTGCGATCCCACGGCCATGAAGAACAGGGGCGCGCGTATCAGCTTGGCGACGAGCAGCATCAGGCCGCCATGCACGGCGATCCAGATCAGGCCCAGCAGGAACAGGAAAGGCTTGTCGAACAGGGCTTTCAAGTCCATGTGCATGCCGATGGTGGCCACCAGCACGTACAGCATGGCCGAGCCGATGGTCGAGGCGCCCGCGCCTTCCAGGCTGCGCGCGCGGGTAAAGCTCAGCAGCAGGCCGAAGGTGGTGGCGAGCACGACGATCCAGAAGAAGTTCGATGTCAGGCTGTAATCCTGCAAGCGCCACTCGGCCGGCAGGGTGGCGATCCAGCTGATGATGGGGCCGGCCAGGAAGTGCGACAGGCCCGTCACGCCCAGGCCCACGCCGAGGATGATCATGATGTCGGTCAGGGTGGCGATGCGCGCGTGCTGGGCCCGATAACTTTCGATGCTGTCCTTGAGCGCATTGATGGCGGATAAATCCGCGCCGGTCCAGCGGTCGAAGGCCCCCGCACGGCCGGCCAGGAACAGCAGCACGGCCGTCCAGACGTTGGCCACCAGCACGTCGACAGCGACGAACTGGCCGAACAGCGTGGCATCGACTTCAAACACTTCCTTCATGGCCGCCTGGTTGGCGCCGCCGCCTATCCACGAACCGGCGACGGTGGTCATGCCGCGCCAGGTGTCGCCCGCCACCGTTTCCGGGTGGATCAAACGCAAGGCTTCGAACGAGACGAGGGCGCCCAGCATCACGCCGAGCGTTCCTGTGAGAAACATGATGATGGCCTTGGGGCCGAGGCGGATGATGCCGCCGAAATCGATGGCCACGCACAGCAGCACCAGCGCGCTGGGCAGCAGATAGTCGCGCGCCACGGCGTACAGGCCGGAGGCGTTGCCGTCGATGATGCCGAAGGTGTTGAGCAGCGCCGGGATCAGGTAGCACATCAGCAGCGACGGGATATAGGTATAGAACTTTTTCCAGAAGCCGTCCGCGCGGGAGGCTGTCCAGAAGACGGCCCCCAGGGTCATGGCGAGCAGGCCGAGGACGACGGCGTCGTTGGTGATGAGGGCGGTAGTGGCAGGTGGCATCGGGGATTCCGGTGAACGTGTCAGGGACGCACCGGGTTCCGATAACGGCCCCGGGCGCAGGGTGGCCGTATCGTATAGCAATGTTGAGGCTTAAACAAATTGTTTAAGCGGCGATGTGCGGATTTTTACTTGTCAAATCAAACACTTGCATACTGGCTCATCACCCCGCGCAGCAGACTGGCGGTTACAAATAGCGTGCCAGCAAGGCCTTGTCCAGCGCCCCGTCGAGTTCGATGTGCACGAAGTGGCCGCTGCCGGGCGCGACCTGGATCTCCTTGCCATCATCGCTGAGCATGCGGGCAATGGTGAAATCGCGGTTGCCGCCCGGATGCAGGGCCTCGATGCGGTCGCCCACGGCGAAGCGGTTTTTCACTTCCACCCTGGCCCAGCCGTCCGTCACGCCCAGCACGTCGCCCACGTACTGGCTGCGGTCCGCCTCGGACGCGCCGCGCATGTAGTTCTGGTGCGTTTGCGTGTGATGGCGCTGGTAAAAACCGTCCGTGTAGCCGCGGTTGGCCAGGCCTTGCAGCTGCCCCAGCAGGCTGATATCGAAAGGACGGCCCGCCACGGCGTCATCGATGGCCTGGCGGTAGACTTGCGCCGTGCGCGCCGCGTAGTACAGCGACTTGGTGCGGCCCTCGACCTTCAGCGAATCGACGCCGATCTTGACCAGGCGCTCGATATGCTCGACGGCGCGCAAGTCCTTCGAATTCATGATGTAAGTGCCGTGCTCGTCTTCGAGAATAGGCATCAGCTGGCCCGGGCGCTGGGCTTCTTCGATAAAGTAGGGCTGGTCGGCCAGCGGGTGGCGCGGCTGCTGGTGCAGGGCGGAAAACGCATTGTTGTCGGCCTCGGCCAGCGCCTGGTGAAATTCCAGCGGCACCACCTGCATGCCGCCCAGGTCACCGCTGGCGTCTTCCGAGGCATTTTTCACCTTGTAATCCCAGCGGCAGGAATTGGTGCAGGTGCCCTGGTTCGGGTCGCGGTGATTGAAGTAGCCGGAGAGCAAACAGCGGCCCGAATAGGCGATGCACAGGGCGCCGTGGACGAACACCTCGAGCTCCATTTCCGGGCAGCGCTGGCGGATTTCCTCGATTTCGTCGAGCGACAGTTCGCGCGACAGAATCACGCGCGTCAGGCCCATGCGGTGCCAGAACTTCACGTCGGCCCAGTTGACGGCATTCGCCTGCACCGACAAGTGCACGGGAATCTCCGGCCACTTGTCGCGCACCATCATGATCAGGCCGGGATCGGCCATGATCAGCGCGTCCGGGCGCATGGCGATCACCGGTTCCATGTCGCGCAAATACGTTTTCAGCTTGGCGTTGTGGGCGAAGATGTTGCTGGCGACAAAGAATTGCTTGCCGCGCGCATGCGCGCCATCAATTCCCTCCTGCAAGGCTTGCAAGGTTGAAAAATCGTTATTGCGCACGCGCAAACTGTAGCGCGGCTGGCCCGCGTAGACGGCGTCGGCGCCATAGTCGAAGGCGGCATGCATCTTGGCCAGTGAGCCGGCAGGCAGGAGAAGTTCGGGAGCGTGGCGCATGGGCGAGGGGCAAAGCCGGCCATTCTATGCGGGCTGGCGCCAGATTGCCTTGCCTTGGGTCAAGGGATTGGCATCCTGCGCCCGCCGACTTCCAGCCGGGGTGCCCTTGGGCCATCAGGGCGAAAGGCACGGCGCCGGCCCTGCCGTCGCTGGCATGGACGCCAAGGCTGGCCTTGCAAGGACTTGCCGCTGGCAAATCCTTGCTTGGTGACTCAGGCCTGCTGCTTGCGTTTGCGCATGCGCAGGAAGCCCAGCATGCCCAGGCCCATGCCCAGCATCATGTACGTGCCGGGTTCCGGCACGGCGGAGGTGATGTTCACGGTGTCGATGCCGATGAAGTTCGAGTTATTGCCATTCGGACCGCCGTCGCCCACCAGGTAGCGGAAGGCCAGGGCACCAGTGGTCGCGTTCGACAAGCCGCTCAAGGTAACGCTGTATTGCGTCCACGTTTCCGGATAGCCGAACAGGCCCAGGCTCGGGTTTACGCTCAGCAGTAGCGTCGAGAAGGTGCCCACGCTGCCGGCGCTGTTGCCGACATCGGTACCGCCGACATTGCTGAAGCGCACTTCCAGGTTATCCGGAAAGAACGACATATCCTCCGTGCGGGTAAAGAAGGACAGCGTGTCGCCATTGCGGTAAGTCGAGGTGGGCAAGATCAGCCAGGTGCTGATGTCGGACACGCTACTGCCATTATTGAAGTTGGCTGCCAGATAGGAGTTGGCTGCGCCTTGATGCGCGTCGAACACCGTTGGGTTGCCCTGGAACCAGCTGGTCGAACCTGCAGGCGAACTCAGGTTGTTCACGGTCCAGCCAGCGGGAAGGCCCTCATCGAAATTTTCAGTCAATGCATCGGCTGAGGCAGTGCTGCTAAGGCTTAAGGCCAGGGTCAGGGCAAGCGTGGAAACCAACGTGGATTTGAACGTGACAGACATCATGAACCTCCATCAAGGAATAGTGGAAAAGCGTAGTAACGCGTGTGGGCGTTGCAACCAAGATAACACTATTATTGGTAAAATTGCTAACAATAAATGCAACTATCACTATCTGTTTTTATGCGCAGCTTCATCGGCCTGCGTGAGACAGGCGCGGGCAAGGAAAAGCATGTTGTCAAAATGATAGTGCCAACCGGAGGGCTGGCACTGTTGAAGGTCAGGCACTGCCTGGTGGTCTTGGGCGGTATCGTCCGAGAGCCTGGCCCTGTGAGGAGCGTCCTGCCTATGCCGCGAGACTGCCGCCCGCAGGACTGTTGCCGCCGGCGCCGTATGCAAAGGCGCGGCCTGCGAGCGACGCGGCCGGTGGAAAATCGTCGACCTGGATCAAGCCATCGACCAGGCGCGCGTATTCCAGCAAGGTATTGTGATCCTGGCCGCTGACGGTGCCTGCCGCCTTGGCTGCAGCCAGCCATTGCTGCATGGCGGACAGGCTTTGCGGCAGGTGCCGCAGGGCCGCGCCTTCGGGCGTATCTTTCAGGCGCTTTTCGATGTGCAGCACGTCGGGCAGCAAGGCCAGTGCCCGCTCGGCGCAAGCCACGGGATCCGCCGCGTCGCTGGCCACATGGCCGTCGGCCAGCAGGCGCTCGCGGTCGGCGCCCGGCGTTTGCAGGGCCAGCGCCACTTCACTGCCCAGTTCGTCGGACGGCGGACGATGGGGCAGGCCAAACGGGAACAGCAAGGTGCGCAGCAGCACGGCCAGCACGCGCGCGGGGAAATTGTCGAGCACGCCCGTCAAGCCCTGCTGCGCCTTGACCAGCGCATCTTGCAGCGACCAGTGCACATAGGGCAGGTCGGCGGCCAAACGGCCATCGTCCTCGTAGCGCTTCAGCACGGACGAAGCCAGGTACAGCTGCGCCAGCACGTCGCCCAGGCGCGCGGACAGCCGTTCGCGGCGCTTGAGTTCGCCACCGAGCACGAACATCGACATATCCGTCATGACGGCAAACGCCGTCGACAGCCGCGTCAACGCGCGGTAGTAGGGGGCCAGTGCGGGCGCGCCGGCGTCGGGCACGGCCGCCAGGCGCGCGCCGCCCAGTCCGTACCACAGCCCTCTGGCCAGGTTGCCCAGCACAAAGCCTACGTGGCCGAAGAAGGCAGCGTCAAAATCGCGCACGGCCTTGCGACAGTCGCTTTCGCTGACGGCGGCCATTTCCCTGAGTACATACGGGTGCGCGCGGATGGCCCCCTGGCCGAAGATGATCAGGCTGCGCGTGAGGATGTTGGCGCCTTCGACGGTGATCGCGATGGGGATTTGCTGGTAGGCGCTGGCGAGGAAATTGTTCGGCCCCACGCAGATCCCCTTGCCGCCGAGAATGTCCATGCCGTCATTGACGAGCGCACGTCCCCGTTCCGTGACGTGGTATTTGACGATGGCGGAAATGACGGCCGGCTTTTCGCCCAGGTCGACGGCGTGCGCGGCCAGGGTGCGGGCCGCGTCCATCAGGTACAGGTTGGCGCCCATGCGTGCCAGCGCTTCCTGCACCCCCTCGAACTTGCCGATCGGCATGTTGAACTGGCGCCGCACGGCCGCGTACGCGCCGGTGCCGCGCACGGCCATCTTGCCCATGCCCACGCTGGACGAGGGCAGAGAGATGGCGCGCCCCGCCGCCAGGCATTCCATCAGCATGCGCCATCCTTTACCCACTTGCGCCTGGCCGCCGATGACCCAGTCGATGGGGATGAAGACATCGTTGCCGGACGTGGGGCCGTTCTGGAATGCGGCGTTCAATGGGTGATGGCGCCGGCCGATCACCACGCCGTCGTGACTGGCGGGGATCAGGGCGCAGGTGATGCCCGGTGCATCGTTGTCGGAGAGTAAATGTTCGGGGTCGCTGGTCTGGAATGCCAGGCCCAGCAAGGTCGCCACGGGCGCCAGGGTGATGTAGCGCTTGTTCCAGCTGAGGCGGAAACCCAGGGTGGCGCGCCCTTCATGCATGCCCATGCACACCACGCCCAGGTCGGGAATGGCGGCCGCGTCGGAACCCGCATACGGACTGGTGAGGGCAAAGCAGGGAATCTCGGTGCCGGCGGCCAATCGCGGCAGATAGTAATCTTTCTGGGCGTCGGTGCCGTAGTGCAGCAGCAGTTCGGCCGGTCCCAGCGAATTGGGCACCATCACGCTGACAGCCAGCGCCGAGCAGCGGCTCGACAGTTTCATCACCACCTGCGAATGCATGTAGGCGGAGAACTGTTTGCCGCCATATTGTTTCGGGATGATCATGCCGAGGAAACCCTGGCTTTTCATGTAGGCCCAGGCTTGCGGTGGCAAGTCGAGTTGCTGCTGCGTTTCCCAGTCGTTGACCAATTCGCACAGGCGCTCGACGTCATGCTCAAGAAAGTGGCGCTCTTCGGCCGTGAGTGTGGCGCGGCCATACGCGAGCAGTTTTGTCCAGTCGGGCCGGCCGGAAAACAGGTCGGCATCCCACCATGTGGTACCTGCCTCGAGGGCGTCGCGTTCCGTGTCGGACATCGTTGGCAGGATGCGCTTGAACAGGGCCAGCAGGCGCGGAGCAAGCAGGGCGCGGCGCACGGGGCCGGGCGCGAACAGTGCAAGCAGGCCCAGCAGGGCCACCATCAGTATGATCGTCAGCATGCGATATCTCCCATTGAATAGGGACAGGATAGGCTGATGCGGCCGATGTTACTGTGCGGTACAGCGCATACGCACAACGCCAACCGCAGGGGTTGGCGTTGTGGTGTCCGGAGTCGCTCGGATTAGCGTGGTGGAACGACAATCACCGTATCGCCCGTCTTGCCCTTGGCGCCCGTGTCGCCTTTGGCGCCTGCATCGCCAGCAGTGCCAGCGTCGCCCTTGGCGCCATCGTTGCCTTGCATGCCGCTGTCGCCGGTCTGGCCCGTGGCGCCGGTGGCACCCGTCGCGCCGGCAGGGGCTTCAGCGCCCTTGGCACCGGTAGCGCCGGCAGGACCAGGCGCGCCGGCAGGGCCGGGAACGACTTGCACGACGGTAGGCGCGGGTGGCGTTTCGCGCTGGCAAGCGGTCAAGGCGAGGGTAGAGGCGAGCGCGAGCAATATCAGGGTAGGTTTCATGATGCATCCTTTGGCAGTGTGCCGTTATGTACGGAACGGCTCGACGGCGTCGGGCGCGAGTTTCGCATGGCGGTATGGCGGGGAGAGCTGACCAGGCGACCCGTCTGCCGCGTCGCGCAGGGCGCTGGCGGCGGGAAGGGTGTGTGGTCTGCCTGCAGCATGGGCTCTTGGGCGGCGGCTGTCCGTACGTTTGCGTACACAGCGGTGGGGTGAGGGAAGTTTTGTGCAAAGGAAAACAAAAAAGCCACCCGAAGGTGGCTTTTTTGCTATGTACTGCTGAATTCTTGGTGGCCCGGGGCGGAATCGAACCACCGACACAAGGATTTTCAATCCTCTGCTCTACCGACTGAGCTACCAGGCCAAGGCGGCGAATTATAGCAGAAAGACTTTCCACCTGACCAGAGCTAGCTGTGTTCAAATGCAACAGATGGCCAAAACATGGTGTTTTGGCATCCTTGTATGACCTGAAGGGATGTGGCGATGCAGCGATGTATGGGAGTGCAAGGCCTGGCGGCTGTGGGCTTGTTCAGTTTGTTTTGCGGTACGGCGCGGGCCGATGGCCTGGCTGATCTGAATGCGGCGCTGGCGCGTTTGCAGGGCCAGATGCCGATCAAGGCGCAGGTCGAATCGAAAACCTGGCGCCGCGAGGGCGAGGGCAAGACGGCGGAAGACGATAGCGGCCAGGCCACGGTGGCTGTCGAGGGCGGGCCGGCGGGCTTGCAGGTGCTCTACAGTAAGGAGGTGCTGGCGAAAGTGGAAGCCGAGCAGCGTGCCAGGGTGAAAGATCCGAAGGTCAAGACGCCGATCGGCTTTGCGCTGGGAGAAATGAAGGCGACGGAGCTGCGTTCCATGGTGTCGGCGGCGGACGCCCTGTCGCGCGAAATCGAGGAAGCCGTGTTCAGCGGCGAGAAGATGGATAACTACAAGGGCAAGCCGGCGCGCCTGCTCAGCTTTACCTTGTCGCTCGACAAGGTGCCGGAAAAGGACCGCAAGTATGTGAAGAAGTTCGAAGGCGGCATCGAGGTGTGGATCGCCGCCGACGGCACGCCGCTGGCCAGCCATTTCCACTTTGACGTGAGCGGGCGCGCTTTCGTCGTCATCAGCTTTACGCAAAAGACGGACGAGACGCGCCAGTATGGCGTCAGCGGCGACCATTTATTGCTGCTGCGCAAGGAAAGCAAGAATGCCACCTCGGGCGCGGGCGAGAAGGTAGAAAGCAAAATTATCAAGACCTTGCAGCTGCAGTCCTGACCTGTTGCAGAACCCCCCAGGCCGCTGATTCAGCGGCTTTTTTTACATCGCCGAGCTGCCGCCCAGGCCGCTCTTTTGCAGCACGCAGCGTCCCGCTTCGCAGGTGGCGCCCGGGTCCGTGACGATGGAGCAGGTCGACATCATGCCGTCCGCCTGCTGCTGCTTGCGGCTCGCCTCGGCTTGCGCTTGGGTCAGTGCCTTGAGTTTCTTGCCGTCATAGTCCTTGCTGGACCAGGCCAGGTAGCGCTCGGGTCCGCCGCAGGCCTTGGCGCCGATGGCGATAGTCTGGCATTGCTGCGTGGAATCGCAGGCGGCGGCGCCCACCTCCGCCTGGATTTGCGCCAGCAAGCTGGCATTGCCGGGGGCGGGCGGCGCATCTTGTGCGGGGGCGCTGCCGCAGGCACTGGTGACCAGCAGCAGGATGGCGGCGCACGCGGCGCGTAGGACGGAGTAGGTTGGTGTTTGCATGCCTTCATCATGTGCCACGCTTGCCCAAATGGCAAGCGCGATTCGCGCGCTGGACTATCCTTGATCCCCGTCATTTTCATTGCCAAGCAGTCAAAGTTAATATAAATCAACATCCAACTAGCGATGTACGGGTGGCAACCGGGCCGGTGCGCTGCATTCCCGCGCCGGCGCGTGCCGCCGATTCGGGAATGTTTCCAGGAGTTAGACTATGCGCCGCACCCTCTCACCCTTCCTTTTCATCACCAGCCTGGCCTTCGGCGGTGTGCTGCACGCCGCCGACAAGGAACCGATCCAGCCGATCACTGCCGCCAAGGTGGCCAATCCGGCGATGGTCGAATTGGGCAAGAAACTGTTTTTCGACCCGCGCCTGTCGCGCTCGGGCTTTATTTCCTGCAATAGCTGCCATAACCTGAGCATGGGCGGCACGGACAACATCAAGACTTCGATAGGCCACAACTGGCAGCGCGGGCCCATCAATTCACCCACGGTGCTCAATTCCAGCATGAACGTGGCGCAATTCTGGGATGGCCGCGCCAAGGATTTGCAGGAGCAGGCGGGCGGCCCCATCGCCAATCCGGGCGAGATGGCTTTTACGCACGAGCTGGCCATCGACGTGCTGGCCTCGATTCCCGCCTACCGCTCGGAATTTCGGCAAGTGTTCGGCCAGGATAAATTGACCATCGAGCAAGTCACGCGCGCCATCGCCGCCTTCGAGGAAGTGCTGGTGACCCCCGGTTCCCGCTTCGACCAATGGTTGATGGGCAAGAAAAGCGCACTGTCGAAAGACGAGCTGGCCGGCTACCAGCTGTTCAAATCGAGCGGCTGTATCGCCTGCCATAACGGTCCCGCCGTGGGCGGCAACACCTTCCAGAAGATGGGCGTAGTGGAACCGTATAAAACGGCGATGACGGCGCAAGGGCGCTCGGCCGTGACGGGCAAGGATGCCGACCGTTTCAATTTCAAGGTACCGACCCTGCGCAACGTGGAATTGACGTATCCCTACTTCCACGATGGCGAAGCGGCCACCCTGACGCAAGCCGTCGACGTGATGGGCCGTTTGCAACTGGGCCGCACGTTTACGCCCGATGAAAATGCCAAGCTGGTGGCTTTCCTGAAGACCCTGACGGGCAAGCAGCCGCAGCTCGTGCTGCCGATCCTGCCGCCATCGTCGGACACGACGCCGCGGCCCGTGCCGTTTGACTGAGTAATTGGAGTGTGGGGGTGTCGGATTACGCGGCTGCGCCCCTAATCCGACCTACGCCTGAGCGAGTAGGTCGAATTAGCGAGGCCTCGCCTCGCGTAATCCGACAGTTTTTGCCGAGCGAGCCGGGCAATGACGATTACTTCAAGGTTCTTTGGAACAACTGATAAATCCGCCGGTATTCGTCATACCACGCTTCCGGCTGTACGAAGCCGTGGCGTTCCATCGGGTAGCTGGCCATTTCCCAGTTATCCTTTTTGAGCTCGATCAAACGCTGCGACAGGCGCACGGAATCCTGGTAAAACACGTTGTCGTCGATCATGCCATGGGCGATCAGGAGGTTGCCTGTCAGCTTGTCGGCGTATTCGATGGGCGACGAGATTTTATACGCCTGCGGATCGATGTCCGGCGTGTTCAGGATATTCGCCGTGTACTCGTGGTTATATGTGGTCCAGTCCGTCACGGGACGCAGGGCGGCGCCGGACTTGAAGATTTCCGGGGCGCGCATCAGGGCCATCAGGCTCATGAAGCCGCCATAGCTGCCTCCATAGATGCCCACATTTTTGATGTCGCCCTGGTGCTGCTGCGCCAGCCAGTTGGCGCCGTCAATAAAATCGTCCAGTTCCGGGTGGCCCATCTGGCGGTAGATGGCCGTGCGCCAGGCGCTGCCATAACCGAGCGAGGCGCGATAGTCGACGTCGAGCACGATATAGCCTTGTTCTACCAGCAGGTTGTGGAACATCTGTTCGCGGAAATACACGGGGTAGCGCTCGGTCACGTTCTGCAGGTAGCCGGCGCCGTGGGCGAACATGACGATCGGATACTGTTTGCCCGCCTCCAGCTGCGCCGGGCGATACAACTTGGCCCAGATGGGGGCTGCGCCATGCGTGGACGGCACTTGCACCAGTTGCGGCATGACCCAGCTGCGCGCCTTGAAGGCCTCGCTGCGCGTATCCGTCAGGATGTTCGCCTTGCCGCCTGCAACGGAAATCGTCGCCAGCTGTGCCGGCATATAGCTGGTCGAATAGCGCAGCAGCAGCTTGCCGCCATCGGGCGACAGGCCGAAGTTTTCCACGCCTTTCAACTGCGTGATTTCGCGCGCTCCGCCATCGCTGGCCGTACTGGCGCACACTTCATACGTGCCTGGCGCCTGCCGGTTGCACATAAAATAGGCGCTCTTGCCGTCGCGGCTCCATTCGACGGCGCTCACTTCCCACTGGCCGCTGGTCAAGGCGCGTGCCGGAGCGGCGCCCGTCTTCGTGTACAGGTGGGCGTAGCCGCTTTCCTCGGACAGATACCACAGGGTGGCGTTGTCGGGCAGCCAGCCGAATTCCTCGGCGCGGCGGTTGACCCAGGCCGCGTCGCTGATGCGGTGCACGGGCAGCAAGGCGCCATTGGCCAGATCGACGGTGGCAAGCCAGCCGTCCTTGTTGTCGATGGCGCGCACGCGCACGGCCACCTTGGAACCGTCATCGGTCCAGGCGATGCCGTCGCGCTGGGCATCGATGCGCACGGGGCGGTTGCCTTTCAACGGCGGAAGTTTTTGCTCGGCGCGCAGAAGCGCCAGCGGATCGACCGCGATGCCGGGCAGGCTGTCGAAAGCGATGTCGCGCACCTGGCCCGTGCGCAGGTCGGCCAGTTTCAGGCTTTGCGCGATGGGCATGTTGCGGCCCACGCGCGTGCGCTCGTCGTCCGCTTCCGGGTAGCCCGTTTCCGTCACGTAGCGGGCCAGTTTGCCCAGCTTGCCCTTCTCGGCGGCCTTGTCCTGCGTGACGAACAGCAGCCAGCGACCATCCGGCGACAGGGCGCTGCCGGAAATCGTGACTTTTTCGCCCAGATAGATCGGTTCCGGCGCGCGCGTGGCGTCCAGGCGGCGCTCTTCGTGGCGGCGCTCGCGGCTGGCGTCGCGGTCTTCCTTCTGGCGCGCCAGGTTGACGATCAGGCGCAGCTGCAGTTCGCGCAGGGCGTCCGCTTCCGGCTTGGCGTCCGGGTCCTTGGCCGCGCGCAGCAGGGCGACGGGGGCGCTCAGGCGGTCAACGCGGCTCCAGCTGAACCAGTCGGTGCCGCTGCGGTATTGCACCGCGCCGCCGTCGGCGGAGTATTGCGGGTCGCTGATGGCCGAGACGCCGCGTGTGATTTGCGTCAAGGCGCCGTTTTTCAGGTCGCGCTCGAACAAGTCGCCGTTGCGCAGCAGGATGGCGCGCGTGCCGGCCCGGTTGACGAGCATCTGCTGGCCGTCGAGGTTCGCCAGTTGCGCATCGTCAACCTTCTTGCCGCTATTCAGTTTGGCGCTGGCACCTGGCAATTGATAGGTGTCGCGCAAGGGCGAGCCGAGGCGCTTTTGCTTGTAATACAGTTGGCCATTCCAGCCCCACCAGGCCGCTTCGACGGGTGTGCCGATCCAGTCGGGATCGGCCATGGCCTGGTCCAGGGTGATGGGCGTGGGTGCTGCGGTGGTGGAAGGGGCCGCATGCGCGGTGGGCAGCAGAGAGAGCAGCAGCGGCAGCAGGAGCGGCAGCAGGGGAAGAACCAGACGCATCGGGGATCACTTTAGTCAAAGGGGATGGTGAAGGTACAGGCTATGAGGCCGGTATTCTAGCGGAGGAGTTTCGTGCAGGAAATGTCGGAAAGCTAAGCTTGCTGCCGGGCCAGCCAGGCGAGAAAGTTGGCAAGCGGCATCGGCCGCGCATACAGGTAGCCCTGCAAGCCGTCGCAATCGTGGGCGACCAGGAAGTCGGCCTGCTCCTGCGTTTCCACGCCTTCGGCCACCACGCGCAAGCCCAGGTGGCGCGCCATGGCCAATATCGCTTGCACGATGGCCGTGTCGCGCGGCGTGTCGTCGATGAAGCGTTTGTCGATTTTGAGTTCGTACAGCGGCATCGAGGTCAGGTAGGCGAGGCTGGAATAGCCGGTGCCGAAATCGTCGATGGAAAAGCGGATGCCCAGGGCTGCCAGTTCGCGCATGCGCGCCAGCGAGGCGTCGCGCTGGTCGATCAGCAAGCCTTCCGTCAGTTCCAGGATCAGGGCGCCGGCCGGCGTGCCGTGTTCGGCCAGCGCCGCCTGGACGCGGGAGGCGAAATCGGGCTGGCGAAACTGGGCCGGGCTGACGTTCACCGACAGGGGAACGTGCCGGCCAGCCTGCGCCAGCAGGCTGGCGGCGCGGCACGCTTCGCGCAGGGCCCAATGCCCCAGCTTGACGATCAGCCCTGATTCTTCGGCGATGGGGATGAAGATGCCCGGTGCGATAAAGCTGCCGTCCGGCTGCGGCCAGCGCATCAGCAATTCGGCGCCCGTGACCCGGCCATGGCGGTCGACCTGCGGCTGCACGTGCATGCATAATTGACTGGCATCGAGGGTGCGCGCCAGCGCCCGTTCCAGGGTCAGGCGACGCTCCACGTCCGCCTGCATGGCCGCTTCAAAGAAGGCGATGCCGTTGCGCCCTTCCGCCTTGGCGCGGTACATGGCGATATCGGCTTCGCGCAGCAGGTCGTGCGCCTGCCGCTGCGTTTTCGGCAGCAGGGTCACGCCGATGCTGGCACTGCAATGATACGACTGCCCGCCGATCTCGAAGTCGCGCGCGATGGCGGTGCGGATTTTCTCGGCCACCTGAGCCGCCGCATGGGCCGCGCCGTGCAAGTCATCGGCCAGGTGCGCCAGCAGCACGACGAATTCGTCGCCGCCGATGCGCGCCACCGTGTCGGCCTTGCGCATCAGCTGTGCCAGCCGTTCGCCCGCCAGGCGCAGCAGCGCGTCGCCCGTGGCGTGGCCGCGCGCGTCGTTGATGTGCTTGAAGTGGTCGAGGTCGATGAACATCAGCGCACTGATTTTATGGTCGCGCGGCGCGGCGGCCAGCAAGTGGGCGATGCGGTCCATCAGCAGGCGCCGGTTGGGCAAGCCCGTCAGCACGTCGTAGAAGGCCAGGCGGTGGATGTCCGCTTCCGATCGCTTGCGCTCGTCGATTTCGCGTTCGACAGCCACCCAGTGCGTTTGCCTGCCGTCCGCATCCGTAAACGGCACCAGTTCCGCTTCGACCCAGTACGCCTTGCCGGCCTTGTTGTAGTTCAGCAACTCCGCCCTGGCCGGCTGGGCGCAGGCCATGGCGGCGGCGACGCGCGCCAGTTCGCCCGCCTCGGTGGCGGGGCCCTGCTGGAACAGCAGGCTGCGGCCCAGCACCTCGGCGCGCGCATAGCCGCTGCTGCGCTCGAAGGCATCGTTGACGAAGATGATGCGCGTGGCCGGCACCGCGCCGGGGCCGGGTGGGGTATCAGCCACTTCGGCCACTTCGGCGATCATCACCATGTCGTTCAGGCGGGCCAGCGCCGTGGCCGTCAAGCGCAGCTCGGCGTTGCGTTGCGACAGGGCCTGGCTGCTGTCTTCCAGGTGGCGCAGCAGGAAGGCGCAGGAGAGGGTCAGCACGGCCGCGATGAACAGGAAGTTCAGGGCCACGATCAGCGCGCGCAGCACGGGAGAATCGGGCGTGCCCGGCAGGTGCAGGGCGACGTCCGGATGCAGGCCCAGGAAAAAGATGGTCAGCGAGGTCAGGGCCAGGGTGGACAGGGCGGGCCGCATGCCCAGCAGCAGTGCCGCCAGCACGGGCATGAGCATCATGTAGATCTGGCTGACGGGGCCGATTTTCAGCAGCAGGCCCACGCCCACCAGGTAGGCGACGATGAGGAATTGCCACACGCGCCAGCGGTAGGGCATGGCGCGCAGATGCCAGATGACGCCGACCCAGCCGATGGCCAGCAAGTCGAGGGCGACAATGGACCAGATGGCTTCGCTCGCGGCCAGCAACGCGCTGGGAATGGCCGTCACGAAGCCAAGCAGCAGCACCACCTGCAGCAGGTGCTTAAAGACCTGGCCGCGCCAGTGCGCGAGATCGTTCGACGCCGCCACGCTGCCGTCCTTTCTCCAGAATGCCGTGTAGCCGTACTGAGCAGTAGGTTGATTAAATACTACGCGTTATCTTTCTCCATGTCATCTTGATCATTAAGCATGATTGCCGGCGTTCAACGTTCAACGTTCAGCCTTGTCGACGGATGCATTGATCCATTCGTAGGGCATGATCACCTTGCTGGCGACGGGCTTGCCATCTAGCGTTTCCGGCTGGAACAGGCACTTGGCCAGCGCATCGCGGGCTGCCTGGTCGAGGGCGGGATAGCCGCTGGAGCGGATGACTGCCGCTGCGCTGACCTTGCCGTCCGCCTCCACCGTGAAGTGCAAGGTCACTCTGCCTTGGGCGCCGCGCCGTTGCTCGCCCGGGGGCCAGGCTGGCTGGGTGCAAGCAGCCGGCATGCTGGCCGGCACGCGCACGGCAGGTGCCGCGACGGGCGTCGGCGTGGCCGTGTGACAGCCTGCCAGGACGATGGCGAGGCAGGCGGTGGCCAGCAGGCTGCCGGCAGAGGAAGGGGACAGGCGATAGGGCAAGAGGGAACTCCATATTCGGAACAAAAAAAAGCCAGCCTTTCGGCTGGCGCTATGGGGTGAAGCGCACACTGGCGCTTCGAACCGGCGTTTATTTCTTGGGGGCGCTCAGGCATTCTTTCATGAATGCCTTGCGCGCGTCGCCCTTCATGTCCTTGGCATCGGCATTGCACGTTTTCATCTTGTTTTGCTGCGTCATGGCCGGTGCCGGCTTGGCGCTCAGGCATTCCTTCATGAAGGTTTTGCGCTCATCGCCCTTCTTGCCGGCGGCATCGGCATTGCAGGTGGTCATTTTCGACTGCTGCGCCGTCTTGGCGGCGGGGGCCGCTTCCGGTGCGGCGGCAAAGGCGGTGCTGGCAAACGCGGCAGCGATGCAGAGGGCGATTAATTGTTTCATGGCAAATCCTTGTAGACGCAGGCGATGGAAGGGAACGTGCAATCGGCAGTTCACTGCCGATATGCAGAACGTAACTAACTATATGACATTTATCAACAAAATTCCCGCGCGAGTGTGTCTTTTTGTTACTGTCAGGCGCCATGCGTCCACCGGCTGGCCCGGGCAGTCATGTTGCGGCGGCAGCGCTCCTGTTTTTTGCTATGCTAGCGTCTTTCCACCGGCCGATGCCGCTGCCTTGGCCGGCGCACCCTCAATACGGAGTAGTTATGGTCTCGTTGCAAGAGCAGTTTTTAAAGGCCGGCCTGGTCGACAAGAAGAAGGTCAAGCTGGCCAACCAGGACAAGAGCAAGCAGAAAAAGGACGAGCGCAAGAGCGGCACGCAAAGCGTCGACGAGGTGCGCCTGGCCGCGCTCGAGACGCAGCGCAAGAACGCCGAACGCGCGCGCGAACTGAACGCCCAGCGCGACGCGGCCGCCAACCAGAAAGCCATCGTGGCGCAGATCGCGCAAATGGTGCAAAAAAACCGCCAGAGCAAGGGCAACCACGGCGAGCTGCCGTACAACTTCACTTTTAATAACAAGATCGAGCGCATCTACGTGACGGCCGCCGTGCAAGCCCACCTGGTGGCGGGCCGTTTGGTGATCATCTGCCTGGGCGGCGCCGTGGAATTGGTGCCGCGCATCATCGCCGACAAGATCGCCGAACGCGATCCGGCCATCGTCGTGCGCGTGAAACAGGCCAGCACGGAAGTGGACGAGGACGATCCGTATGCGGCGTTCCAGATTCCCGATGATTTGATGTGGTAAGAGGGAGATCTCCCGGCGCCAGGTGCGTTGGATGATGTAGCGAGCGGGCCGGAAATGGCTCGTTCAGGACGGCGCTTATAGCAGCGCCAGATCCGTTTTTTCCGTAAGATTGTGGCACCGCCAGAATGTGGCATACTCGATCGTGCTGGCCGTCAGGCCGCCCAGTGGCGACCGGCTTCTGCTTCGCTTGCCTCGCGTGACACCCTGCGTCCTGCGTCCTACGTTAGCCAGAGTTATCAACATGCGTATGCGAAAAAAATCTGACCTTCCGACCAAACGCTGTCAGCAATGCCAGTTGTCGTTTGCATGGCGTAAAAAATGGGAAAAGGTCTGGGACGAGGTGAAATACTGTTCAGATCGCTGTCGCCAGGATAGCAAGCGTCAGAGATGATTACCGACCCCGCCGCAAGGTCCGCACAAACGCATATTTACTGGTTTCGCAATGATCTGCGGCTCGAGGATAATCCGGCTTTGCGCCAGGCCTGCCAACGCGCCGGCCATCTGTTGTTTGTGTATTGCCATCGCAGCGTGTCGGTCGCGACGCGCTGGAATGTGCCGCGCACCAGCCCGCATCGCCAGCATTTCCTCCGGTCGGGCCTGGCGGACTTGGCGACGCAGCTGGCGTCGTACGGCAGTCAGTTGCTGGAGGTCGAGGGCGATCCCGCCAAGGTGTTGTTGGCACTGGCGCACTCCATCGGCGCGACGACTATCCATTGCGAGGAGATTGCCGCGCCAGAAGAACAGGGCGACCTTGCCGCACTGCGTGCTGCTGGCCTGACAGTAGAAGCGCTGTGGCAATCGAGCTTGCTCGATCCGGCCGCGCTGCCGTTTCCGTGCGCTGCCTTGCCTGAGGTCTTCACCCACTTCCGCATACTCGTAGAGCGAGAGCAGGTGGCGCCGTCGGCCCCGCTCGCGCGGCCGACGACGATTCCGCCCTTGCCGCCGGCCTTCGAAGCACTGGCTGAAACCTGGGCGGTGGTGCCGGACGTGCTCCAGGACGTGCATCTTGCCACCGCACGGTCGTCCTTCCCGTACGCGCTGCCGGCCTTTTACGGTGGCCCGAGTGCCGCCGCTGAACATCTGCGCCAGTATTTCGGTGGTGAGCTGGCACACACCTACAAGCTCTCACGCAATGGTTTGACCGGCGTCGACTACTCCACCAAATTTTCTCCATGGCTAGCCTGCGGCGCGCTATCCGCGCGCGTGGTGTGCGCCGCGCTCAGGCAATTTGAAGCAGAACACGGCGCCAACGACAGCACTTACTGGATCTGGTTTGAATTGATGTGGCGCGACTATTTTCGCTTTCTGCATCTGCAGCATGGGGGCGCGCTGTACCGGGCGCAAGGCTTGAGCAGCCTGGGCCAGCCCAGTCACGATGCGCATCGATTCGAAGCATGGTGCCAAGCCCGCACCAGTGAACCGCTTGTCAATGCGGGCATGACCGAGCTCAGTGCCACCGGTTATCTCTCCAACCGGCTGCGTCAAATTGTTGCCAGTTATCTGGTGCACGATCTGGGCTGCGATTGGCGCGCCGGCGCTGCCTGGTTTGAAGCACAACTGATCGACTACGACGTCTACAGCAATCAGGGTAACTGGCTGTACATTGCCGGTCGAGGGACCGACCCGCGCAACGGGCGACGGTTCAAGCTGCAAAAGCAAATGCGTGACCATGATCCAGACGGGGCCTATCGGCGCCTTTGGGCGACGCAAGGCACGGCGCAGGTCGAGCTGAAGTGATGGATGTCAACGGGGTGCAGCTTTTGCGCCGGAAACGAACCGGCGCCAAGGACTGCGCACCCCGGAAACGACAACGCCCACTAACATGAGTGGGCGTTGCGTGAACAAATTCTTGGTGGCCCGGGGCGGAATCGAACCACCGACACAAGGATTTTCAATCCTCTGCTCTACCGACTGAGCTACCAGGCCAAGGTGGCGAATTATAGCAGACCAAAACGGGAATGCAAGAGCCGGCTGCGACTTTTCCCCGATTTCCTGCATGGCCATCACATTACTTGCCTGTGGGTCAAATATGATTTGATACAAACGGAATTTTTCTCAACAAAGGATGGGCGCATAGTGTGGTCATCGACATTTATTTGAGAGGACTGCCGCATGAACTCCAGCACCCAACACACCGCCATCCCTGAAGTCGGCCTGGGCACCTTCCGCCTGCAGGGCCAGGTCGTCATCGATTCCGTCACCGCGGGCCTCGATGTCGGCTACCGCCATATCGACACGGCGCAAATCTATGGCAATGAAGCCGAAGTGGGCCAGGCGATCGCCGCCAGCGCCGTCCCGCGCGACGCGCTGTTCGTCACCACCAAGATCTGGATCGACAATCTGCGGCGCGACAAGCTGATTCCCAGTTTAGAAGACAGCCTGCACAAGCTGCAGCTGGAACAACTGGATTTAACGCTGATCCACTGGCCGTCGCCGCAGGACGCGATTCCAGTCGCGGAGTACATGGCGGCGCTGGCGCAGGCCAAGGCGCAGGGGCTGACCAGGGCCATCGGCGTATCGAATTTCACCAACGCGCAGCTGCGGCAAGCCATCGATACGGTGGGTGCGGCAGAAATCGCCACGCAGCAGGTCGAAATCCATCCTTTCCTGCAGAACCGCACCGTCATCGACTTCGCGCGCAGCCAGGGCATCCACATCACGGCCTGCATGCCGCTCGCGTACGGCAAGGTGGTCGCCGATCCGGTCATCATGTCGATTGCGGCCAGACACGGCGTGACGCCGGCGCAAGTGGCCCTGAGCTGGTCGCTGCAGCAGGGCTTTGCCGTGATCCCGTCGTCGACCAAACGCGTCAACCTGGAAGCGAACCTGCATTTCCAGCGCATCACCCTGTCGCCGGACGAGATGGCGCAGATGGCCACGCTGGAGCGGGGCGAGCGCCTCGCCAACCCGGATGGCCTGGCGCCGCAGTGGGATTGAGGAGAAGCCCATGACTGCGATGCAAAAGCTGGGGCAGGGCGGTTTCAGTATCGGCCTGGAACTGCCGCTCGATAATGACTGGTCGTCCACGGGGCGCCAGGCGCATGCGGCCTCCGGCCGCGTGCCGGGCGAACCCGATATGCACCAGCACGCGGTGCTGGCAAAGCTGGCCGACCGCCTGGGTTTCCGGGCACTGTGGCTGCGCGACGTGCCTTTGTACGACCCGTCGTTCGGCGACGCGGCCCAGGTCTTCGAGGTGTTTACTTACCTCGGCTACCTGGCCGGCATCACGCAAAACATCTTGCTGGGTACGGCCGCCGTGGTGCTGCCACTGCGCGAGCCGGTGCTGACGTTAAAAGCGGCGGCCAGCGCCGGTCAGCTGAGCGGCGGGCGTTTGCTGCTGGGCGTGGCCAGCGGCGACCGGCCCGTCGAGTATCCCGTGTTTGGCCGCGACTTCGACCAGCGCGGCGCCGCCTTTCGCGAGCAGGTGGCCATGCTGCGCGACTGGGGAGAAATGCGCCTGCCGCCTGGCATCCGTTTGCTGCCCAAGCCGGGCGCGCCGTTGCCGCTGCTGGTGGCGGGCCTGGCGCAGCAGTCGCCCGCCTGGATCGGCGCGCAGATGGATGGCTGGCTCGCCTATCCGGGCACGCCGGAAGACCATGCGCGGCGTGCGGCGCAATGGCGCGCCGTGGCTGGCGACGACAAGCCGTATGTCAGCTTCATCCACCTCGACCTGGATGACGATCCGCACCTGCCGCTGCAGCGTTTCCGCTTCGGCGGGCGCACGGGGCGTGATGGCCTGATCGCGGAGCTGCACGCGATGCGCGCGGCCGGCGTCCGGCATATCGGCTTGCAGCTGCGGCAGAACCGCCGCCCGCTGGCCGAGACCTTGCAGGAGATCGCGGAATACGTGCTGCCCGTGTTTCATTGCGCGGCTTGATCTGGGGCACGCGCCCTGTACTTCCGGACTATCTGAAAAGGGTGGAGCAAACGCTATAATGACCGCATGAACAGTCCCACTCTCCCCACCATGCGGCGCTTCATGCACAGCCACAGCGACGTTTGCATCGTCGGCAATGGCGCCATCGCGAAAACCACGGCGCTGGCGTTTGCCCAGGCAGGACAAAGCGTCACCCTGTTATCCCCGGTGAGCCCGCCGGCGTCTACATCCACGTCGGCCGCCAAGCCTGTCGAAGCCAGCTGGGATGTGCGCGTGTATGCGCTCAATCACACGGCGCACCAGTTGCTGTCGTCGCTGAAGGTATGGGGCGCCCTGGAGGCCGACAGGGTGGCGCCCGTCGACGCCATGCTGGTCAACGGCGACGGCGCGCAGGCGGGCGGACTCGGTTTCGACGCCTACGGCGCCCATGTGAATACCCTGGCCTGGATCATCGAAGACCGTAACCTGGGCCAGGCGCTGGACGCTGCGCTGAAATTCGCACCTAACGTCAATGTGCTGCAGGGCCGCGCCAGTCGCCTGGAATGGACGAACGACTCGGCCATCGTGCACCTCGATGGCGGCGATACCGTCACCTGCGCGCTGGTGGTCGGCGCGGACGGCGCCCAATCGTGGGTGCGCGGCCAGTGCGACATCGGTCTCGATTACCGCTCGTATGGCCAGCGCGGCGTGGTCAGCAACTTCGCCTGCGAAAAGCCGCACCATGGCGCGGCCCACCAGTGGTTTACGGGCAGCGAAGGCATCGTCGCGCTGCTGCCGCTGCCGGGCGAGCGCGTGTCGCTGGTCTGGTCGGCACCCGATGCGCTGGCCGATACGCTGATGAGCGAATCGGCCGACGCCCTGGCTGCGCGTCTGGCTGCATACTGCCAGGATAAGCTGGGCAAGCTCACGCCGTTGCAGCCGGAACTGGTGCGCGCGTTTCCGCTGACCCTGATGCGCCCGCACGCCATGGTGGCGCCGCGCGTGGCCCTGGTGGGCGACGCCGCCCACGTGGTGCACCCGATGGCCGGCCACGGCATGAACCTGGGCTTTGCCGGCGTGGCGCAGCTGGTCAAGACGATCAGCGAACGCGAAGCGCACCGCGGCATCGGCGACGAGCGCGTGCTGGCCCGCTATGCGCGCGCGCGCAAGGAAGACGTGCTGCTGATGCAGCTGGCCACCGATGGCCTGGCGCGATTATTCGGCGCCGATCTGGAGCCGCTGCGCGTGGTTCGCAATTTGGGATTAAACTTGCTCGATAAATTACCTGCGCTGAAGCGAAAAATGATTGCGCATGCATTGGGACATCAGTAAATCTTAAGATAGCGCCGGATAATGGCAGGTGTGAAAATTCAAGGTCGCCGCAGCTGGTCTGCGGCGATCGTTTTGTCAAAGAGATAACGACGCCGGGCCAGAGGCCAGTTCCGCCAGGCGTTTCAAGTGGAGAAGTGATAGTGATAACAATGAACAGAAGCATGAGCAAAATCGCCTTGCTGATGGCATCGGGCCTGATGATGTCGTGCGCCGGCGCGGAAACGCCGACGGAAGCGAGCATCAAAAAGCTGATCGAGCCGCGCCTGGGCGAAGGCGCCAAGGTCGACTCGGTCAAGGAAACGCCGTACGGCGGCCTGTACGAAGTGCGCACGGGCGGCGACATCCTGTACACGGACAAGGCCGCGCAATACCTGTTCGTCGGCCACGTCTTCGACGCCAAGACCTCGCAAGACCTGACCAAGGTGCGCCTGGACGAAGTCAACCGCATCAAGTTCTCCGACCTGCCGCTCGACTCGGCCATGAAATCCGTCAAGGGCAATGGCAAGCGCGTGATCGCCGTGTTCGAAGATCCGAACTGCGGCTATTGCAAGCGCTTCCGCCAGAACGCGCTGAAGGAAATCGACAACGTCACCGTCTACACCTTCATGTATAACATCTTGTCGCCGGACTCCATCGTCAAGTCGCGCAATGTCTGGTGCGCCCAAGACCGCAACAAGGCCTGGGATGACTGGATGTTGAACGGCAAGGCGCCGGCCACGGTCGCCGCCACTTGCGCCAATCCGCATGAAAAAATCCTGGCCCTGGGCCAGCAGTTGCGCGTCTCGGGCACGCCGGCCATCTTCTTTGCCGACGGCAGCCGCATTCCGGGCGCAGTCGACGCGAAAACGCTGGAACAGAAATTCTCGACCATTAAGTAATCCGGGCTGTCGCCAGGAAGGCTGGACGGCGCGCCCTCGCAAGGCGCGCTTTTTTTTGCACTTTTTTCCGCTGTCGTATCATCAAGTGTTGTTTGTAGACGCCATAACAATCCAAAAAAGGGGAAGCAGCAGATGATTACCTTGAATATCAACGGACGCGACACGCAGGTCGACGCCGATCCATCCACGCCCATCCTGTGGGCGCTGCGCGATAACCTGAACATGACGGGCACCAAATTCGGTTGCGGCGCGGCCCTGTGCGGCGCCTGCACGGTGCACCTCGACGGCCAGCCCATCCGCTCGTGCATCACGCCGATTTCCTCGGTGGGCGCGCAAAAGATCACCACCATCGAAGCGATGGAAAACGACCAGGTGGGCAAGGCCGTGCAGGCGGCATGGGTGCGCCACGACGTGCCGCAATGCGGCTACTGTCAAAGCGGCCAGGTGATGAGCGCCACGGCGCTGCTGCGCAGCAACAAGGCGCCCAGCGATGCCGACATCGACGGCGCCATGAGCGGCAATATCTGCCGCTGCGGCACCTATCAACGGATCCGCGCAGCCATCAAGGACGCGGCCAAGACCCTGGCCTGAGGAGAGCGACATGCGTATCGAATGGTTGAATCAGGAAGCATTGCAGCATGGCGGCGTGACCCTGGGCGCGGCGCTGGCAGCGGCGCCGGTGGTTGTGGTTGGCGCGGCCGATGGCGTCTCGCGGCGCGGTTTCATGAAGGCCGGCGCGGTGGCCGGCGGCGGCTTGATGCTGGGCTTTTTCCTGCCCGGCGCCGGCAAGCCGGCGCAGGCGGCCGATGCCGCCCCCGCCAAGCCCGCGTACGCGCCGAACGCCTTTTTGCACATCGCCCCCGATAACACGGTGACGGTGCAGGTGAACCGGCTGGAATTCGGCCAGGGTGTGCAAACGAGCTTGCCCATGCTGATCGCCGAGGAACTCGACGCCGACTGGTCGACGGTAACGGGCGCGCTGGCGCCGGCCGGCGAGCAGTACAAGGATGCCGCCTACGGCATGCAGATGACGGGCGGCTCCGGCAGCATCGCCCATTCGTTTACACAGTACCGGGAAATCGGCGCCAAGGCGCGCGCCATGCTGGTAGGCGCCGCCGCCGCACAATGGAAAGTCAGTCCCGACCAGGTGCGCGCCGCGAAAGGCGTGCTGTATGGCCCCGGCGGGCAAAAGGCGACGTATGGAGAACTTGCCGACGCGGCCATGCGTCAACCGGTACCTGCCAGCGTCAAGCTGAAGGACCCGCGTGACTTTGCCATCATCGGAAAACCCGTGAAACGGCTCGACGCGGCCGCCAAGTCCACGGGAAAACAGCAGTTCGGCATCGACTTCAAGCCGCCTGGCGCGAAAGTGGCCATGGTGGCGCGCCCGCCCGTGTTTGGCGCGAAAGTGGCGAAGTTCGACGCCAGCAAGGCCAAGGCCATCAAGGGCGTGCTGGAGGTGCTGGAAGTGAAGACCGACCGTGGCGGCAGCGGCGTGGCGGTGATTGCCGACGGCTACTGGCCGGCCAAGCAGGGACGCGACGCGCTGGTGATCGAATGGGATAGCAGCGCCGTGGAAAAGGTCAGCAGCGACCAGCAACTGGCGGCCTTCAAGGCGCTGGCCAAGACGCCCGGTACGGTGGCGCGCGCATTCGATGTCGCCGCATTATCCAAGGCGCCGAAAAAAATCGAGGCCGTCTACGAATTCCCCTATCTGGCACACGCGCCGATGGAGCCGCTCAATTGCGTCGTCGACCTGCAGGCCGATAAATGCACGATGTGGGTCGGCTCGCAATTCCAGACCGGCGACCAGGCGGCGATTGCCGCCACGTCCGGCCTGAAAGCCGAACAGGTGACCCTGCACACGATGATGGCCGGCGGCGGCTTCGGCCGGCGCGCCGTGCCCTCGTCCGATTACGTGGTCGAAGCCGTCAATGTCGCCAAGGCGTACCGGGCGGCGGGCAAGAGCGGACCATTAAAGCTGATGTGGAGCCGCGAGGACGACATCAAGGGCGGCTACTACCGGCCGTCGCATGTACACCGCGCGCAGATCGGCCTCGACGCCAAGGGCAAGATCCTCGCCTGGGACCACACCATCGTGGGCCAGTCCATCATGGCCGGCACGCCGTTCGAAGCCTTCATGGTGAAAAATGGAGTCGATGGCACCATGGTCGAAGGCATGGGCGAGCCGTATACCCTGCCGATGAAATTGTCCGTGCACACGGCCAAGGCGAACGTGCCCGTGCTGTGGTGGCGCTCCGTCGGATCGACGCACACGGCCTTCGTCATGGAAACCCTGATCGACGAAGCGGCGCACGTGGCAAAGATGGACCCCGTCGCCTACCGCAAGCAGCTGATCGACGCGAAGCACACGCGCCACATCGCCGCGCTGGACCTGGCCGTGGCCAAGTCCGGCTATGGCAGGAAGAAGCTGCCGAAAGGGCAGGCCTGGGGCGTGGCCATGCATGAATCGTTCAATTCCGTGGTCGCCTACGTGGTGACGGCGTCGGTGGTCGAGGGCGCTCCCAGGCTGCACCAGGTATGGGCGGGTGTGCATTGCAACCTGGCCGTCAATCCCCTGACGATCGAGGCACAAGTGCAGGGCGCCGCGCTGATGGCGCTGGGCATGACCATTCCCGGCGCGGCCATCACGCTCAAGGATGGCGTGGTGCAGCAGCAGAACTTCGGCGACTACCCGGTGCCGCGCATGCCCGACATGCCTGTGATCGAGGTGCACCTGGTGCCATCGGGCGACGCACCGACGGGAATGGGCGAACCGGGCGTGCCGCCGCTGGCGCCCGCCTTCGCCAATGCGCTGTTTGCCCTGACGGGCAAGCGCCTGCGCAAGCTGCCGTTCGACCTGGCGGCCGCATGACGGTAGCAGTTTTTTGAGTACGGTCGGCATCTTGCTGGCAGCCGGAAGGGGACGCAGGTTCGACCCTTCCGGCGTGCAGAACAAATTATTGCAGCCGTTGACGGACGGCCCGCATGCGGGCTTGCCGGTCGTGGTGGCGGCGGCCAGGAACATGCTGGCGGCCTTGCCGCGCGTGCTGGCCGTGGTGCGTGCCGACGATACGCAGGTGGCGCGCGCGCTCGGTGCGCTGGGCTGCGAGGTGCGCGTCTGCCATGATGCCGATACGGGCATGGCCGCCTCGCTCACCTGCGCCATCGACTACGTGCGCGGCGCGCCGGGCTGGCTGATCGCCCTGGGCGACATGCCTGGTGTAGAACCGGCTACAATCGCCGCCTTGTCGCAAGCCATCGGCGATGGCGCGCACATCGCCGTGCCCGTGTTCCAGGGACGGCGCGGCAATCCTGTCGCGTTCAGTAACTTTCACTTGCCGCTGCTGCTGGCGCTCGATGGCGACCAGGGCGCGCGCAGCATCGTCAACAGCCATGCCGTATGCGACGTGACAGTGGACGACAGCGGCATCTTGCGCGATATTGATACACCTGACGATTTGTCGCCGGTGCATGGCGCGCCCGGGCGACTTTAGAACATCCATGCCAGACACGAGAAAAACATGAAAAAAGCTCCAATTAAAAAAAATATCGCCAAGTCGCCCGTCGCCGGCATCATCTACAGCATCGCCGCCTCCGACCTGGCTGGCCACATGTTCAAGGTGACCTTGACGGTCAAGTCGCCGGCCGCCATCGGCCAGGTCTTGTCCTTGCCGGCCTGGATCCCGGGCAGCTACATGATCCGCGAATTTTCGCGCAACATCGTCAGCATCCGCGCCGAGTCCGAGGGCAAGGCCGTGGCGCTGGCCAAGCTCGACAAGCATTCGTGGCAAGCGGCTCCGTGCAAGGGCGCCTTGACGCTCGAATACGACGTTTACGCCTGGGATTTGTCCGTGCGCGCCGCGCACCTGGACCAGAATCACGGCTTCTTCAATGGCACCAGCGTGTTCCTGCGCGTACTGGGCCAGGAAGCCGAGCCGCACGAGGTGCACATCGTGCAGCCGAAGGATGCGGCCTGCAAGACCTGGCGAGTCGCCACCACCCTGCCGGAACTCAAGGCGAAGCGCTATGGTTTCGGCAGCTACCAGGCGGCCAACTACGATGAGCTGATCGACCACCCGGTGGAAATGGGCGACTTCGCGCTGGCCACCTTCAAGGCGCATGGCGTGCCGCACGATATCGTCGTCACGGGCAAGGTGCCGAACCTGGACCTGGACCGTTTGTGCCGCGACCTGAAAGCCATCTGCGAAACGCAGATCGCCTTCTTCGAGCCGAAGACGAAAAAAGCCCCGATGGACCGCTATGTGTTCATGACCATGGCCGTCGGCGATGGTTACGGTGGCCTGGAACACCGTGCCTCGACGGCGCTGATTTGCGCCCGTGCCGACTTGCCGACGACGGCATCAAGCAGCACGGAGATCGGCGAGGGCTACCTGAAATTCCTGGGACTGTGCAGCCACGAGTACTTCCATACCTGGAACGTCAAGCGCATCAAGCCGGCCGCCTTTGCGCCGTACAACCTGCAGGCGGAAAGCTATTCGCCGCTGCTGTGGCTATTCGAAGGCTTCACCAGCTACTACGACGACCTGATGCTGGTGCGCGCGGGCCTGATCGACGAGGCAGCCTATTTCAAATTGCTGGGCAAGACCGTCAACAGTGTGCTGCGCGGCAGTGGCCGCAGCAAGCAAAGCGTGGCCGATTCCAGCTTCGACGCCTGGGGCAAGTACTACCGCCAGGATGAAAACGCGCCGAACGCCATCGTCAGCTATTACACCAAGGGTTCGCTGATCGCGCTGGCCTTCGACCTGACGATCCGCAGCAAGACGCATGGCGAAAAGTCGCTGGACGACGTGATGCAGGTGCTGTGGCAGCGCTATGGCCGCGATTTCTACAAGGGCAAGGGAGAAGGCAAAGGCCGCGGCGTGACGCCGGCCGAAGTCGAAGCCCTGTTCGATGAGGTCTCCGGCACGCGCATGAAGCCGTTCTTCGAGCGCTACATCCGCGGCACGGACGACGTGCCACTGGCGCGCCTGCTGGCGCCGTTCGGCGTGAAATACAGCGACCAGCGCAGGGCGGAAAAGCCCAGCCTTGACGTCACTCTGGGCCGCGACGGCAACGACGCCAGACTGGCGCAGGTACACCAGGGCGGCGCCGCCCATGTGGCTGGCCTGTCGGCGGGCGACGTGCTGGTGGCGGTCGATGGCTTGCGCGTGACGGGCACCAACCTGGACACCTTGCTGGGCCGTTATGCCGTCGGCGCCAGGGTGGCCATCCACGCCTTCCGCCGCGACGAGCTGATGACGTTTGCCACCATATTGCAGGGCGACCGTGTTCCTGGCGTCAGCCTGGCATTGCTGCCCGCGCCAAAGAAAGCCACGGGGCCGAAGCGTCCTAGCGCGGCATGATGCTGATGGTCATGCGTTAAGACAAAGAACCGGCCGTTATGGCCGGTTTTTCATTTCAAGATGCCACTTCTTAAATGCAAGTAATCCACCAATATTGGCGCTGTACCATCATATTTACCGCAAATGAACTAATTTTCCTTTAAGTAAACTAAAATTGCCGAACTCTTTCTTTTAGATCGTGCCCAACGTGCAAACCCTCGATCCACGAACGATTATGTTGATGACGACCCTGATGTGCGGGGCGATGAGCATTGTCATGTTCTCGGTGTATCGCAGTTTCCGGCGCGAGGTACACGGCCTGGGGCATTGGTCGGCCGGTTTGCTGTTGCTGGTGTGCGCATCGCTGCTGTTCGGCACCCGCGAGGTGCTGCCGTCGGCATTGTCCATGATCTCGGCCAATGCTGCGCTGGTGGCCGGCATCGGCCTGTCGATGCTGGGCACGGAGAAATTCTTTGGCCTGGCGACGAGTCGCCGCGCCTATCTGCTGATACTTGCCCTGGCCATCGCTGGCAATAGCTGGTGGCTGCTGGTGCACCCCGACTTCTCGGCGCGCGTGACGGTCTTCTCCCTGCTGGTCTTCCTGTTTTATGCGCGCCAGGTGCAGCTGGTATGGTGCTACGGCGAGCGCCATTTTTCGAGTTTTTTCTTTGGTGCGCTGATGCTGCTGCAAGCTGTCGTGGTGCTGGCGCGCGGCGTGTCGGCATTGCTGCATGGCGGCGCCAGCGTCAACCTGGCGGTGACCGGCACGCCGGCCGGCATCTATCTGGCGGTCGCCAATTTCATGGCGCTGCTGCTGACGGTGGGCTTCATGACGGTGGCGACGCGCCGCCTGCAGCAGATACTGGAGCGCCGCTCGACCCACGATCCGCTGACGCAGGTGCTGAACCGGCGCGGCTTTGGCGACGCCTATGCGCGCGAGATAGGTAATCTGCGCCGCCGCCGTTTGCCGTTGACACTGCTCAGCATCGACCTCGATTACTTCAAATCGATCAATGACCGCTACGGTCACGCGGTGGGAGACCAGGTGCTGGCACATGTGGCCACCGTGATCAAAGGCGCCTTGCGCGAATCGGATTGCGTGGCGCGTTTCGGCGGCGAGGAGTTCGTCGTGCTGATGCCGGATATGCCTGTACATAATGCCTTGGGCGTGGCCGAACGCATACGCGCCTTGCTGCGCGAGTCCAGTCATGCAGGACTGCCTTCGTGTACCGTCAGCATAGGCGTCGCTTGCCAGGCCTCGGTGGTGGAGGGGCTGGAAGAATTGCTGTCGCGCGCTGATGCTGCCCTGTACCTGGCCAAGAAGCGGGGACGCGACCGCATCGAGCTCGATGCCGCCGCGCTTACTGCGGACCGGACAATGTGCGCAGCTGGAATCGGTACTGTTCGTTGAACAGGAAGGTTTCGGAAAAATCGAAGGTTTTGGCGTGGCGGCGCATCAGGTGTGCCGCTGGCGGGAAGAGTTCTTGTACGCGCCGCACGGCGGCCAGCGCCGCAGCCGAGGCTTCGCTGTCGCGTGAGCGGTGTACCTGCACGCTTTTCAGCTCGCCGTCGGGGCCCACGCGCAGGTCGAGCACGACGATGGCCGGCAACATGGGCGGCAGGCGCCCGCTGAACGTATATGCGCCGTTGGCTGCCATGATCTGCTGCGCCACCAGCGACTTGTAGGCGTCGATGCTGGCGGCAAGCTGTATCGCGGCCGGCGTGCGAGGTGGCGTAGCTGCGGGCGTGCGCGCCCCTGGCGGGGCTGCAGTCTGGCAAGCCGACAGCAGGCTGGCGGCGGCAAGGACGATCATCGCGTGTCTCATGCCTGCCAGCCTACCATGGTTTAACTGAACAGGCGTTCCAGTTCCACGCCGGGGTCGGGTGCGCGCATGAACGCTTCACCCACCAGGAAGCTGTGGATGTGTGCATCGCGCATGCGTTGCACGTCGGCTGTGCTGTGGATGCCCGATTCCGTGATGATCAATTTGTCTTGCGGGATGCGCGGCAAGAGATTGATGGTCGTGTCGAGCGAGGTCTCGAAGGTGCGCAGGTTGCGGTTGTTGATGCCGATCAGCGCGCTCTTGAGCTTGAGTGCCGCGTCGAGTTCTTCGCCATCGTGGCTCTCGATCAGCACGCCCATGCCCAGTTCGTGGGCACACGCTTCCATTTCGGCCATCAGACCGTGGTCGAGCGCGGCGACGATCAGCAGGATGCAGTCGGCGCCCATGGCGCGTGCTTCATAGATCTGGTACATGTCGACCATGAAGTCCTTGCGCAGCACGGGAATGGCGCAGGCGGCGCGCGCCTGCTGCAGGTAATCCACGCAGCCCTGGAAGAACTGTTCATCCGTCAGCACGGACAGGCAGGCCGCGCCATGCGCCGCATAGCTGGCGGCGATGTCCGCCGGGCGGAAGTCGGCGCGGATCACGCCTTTCGACGGCGAGGCCTTTTTGACTTCGGCGATGATGCCGGGCTTGCCGGCTGCGATGTGCTGGCGCAGGCTGGCCTCGAAGCCGCGCAGATCGGCGCGCAGGGCGCTGTCGCTTTCCACGTCGCCGCGCAGGCTTGCCAGGCTGCGATGGGCTTTCGCCTTCGCCACTTCGTCGGCCTTCACGGCCAGGATTTTATCGAGTATGTCGGACATGATGGTCGCTATTCTATCAAGGAGGGCGGGGAGAGCTTACGCTTGCGCCGGGGTGCCAAGCTGCTGCGTCACCTGCACGAATTGTTCCAGTTTTGCCAGGGCGGCGCCCGAGCTGACGGCGATGCGCGCGCGCGCCAGGCCGTCTTCGATCGAGCTGGCCACGCCGGCCGCGTACAGCGCCGTGCCCGCGTTCAGGGCGACGATGTCTGCCGCCGCACCGGGCTCGCCGCGCAGTGCTTCCAGCATCTTGGCCTTCGATTCGATGGAGTTGGCCACCTTCAGGTTGCGGCTGGCGATCATCGACATGCCGAAGTCTTCCGGATGGATTTCATATTCGCGGATTTCGCCGTTGACCAGTTCTCCCACGAGCGTAGAGGCACCGAGCGACACTTCATCCATATTGTCGCGGCCATACACGACGATGGCATGCTGCGCGCCCAGGCGCTGCAGCACGCGCACCTGGATGCCGACCAGGTCGGCGTGGAATACGCCCATCAGAATGTTCGGCGCGCCGGCGGGATTGGTCAGCGGACCGAGGATATTGAAGATCGTGCGCACGCCGAGTTCGCGGCGCACGGGCGCCGCATGCTTCATGGCCGCATGGTGGTTCGGTGCATACATGAAGCCGATGCCCGTTTGCGCGATCGACTGGGCGATCTGCTCGGGCTGCAGGTTGATATTGACACCCAGCGAGTCGAGCACGTCGGCGCTGCCGGACGAGGACGAGACGCTGCGTCCGCCATGTTTGGCCACGCGCGCGCCGGCTGCCGCCGCCACGAACATCGAGGCGGTGGAGATATTAAAAGTGTGCGCGCCGTCGCCGCCCGTGCCGACGATGTCGAGCAGGTTGGTGGTGTCGGCCATGGGCACCTTGGTGGAAAACTCGCGCATCACTTGCGCGGCGGCGGCGATTTCGCCGATGGTTTCCTTTTTCACGCGCAGGCCCATGGTCAGCGCCGCGATCATGGTGGGCGACATTTCGCCGGACATGATCTGGCGGAACAGGTACAGCATTTCGTCGTGAAAGATTTCGCGGTGTTCGATGCAGCGCAGCAGGGCTTCTTGTGGGGTGATCGGCATGATGCTTCCTTCTTCAATGATGGCGCAGGAGGACACTGATGGCACGCCGGGGCGTGCGCAGGGAATCAGCGCTCGAGGAAATTCTTCAGCAGGGCGTGGCCGTGCTCCGAGAGGATCGATTCGGGGTGAAACTGCACGCCCTCGATATCGTATTCCCGGTGGCGCACGCCCATGATTTCGCCGTCGTCCGTCCACGCCGTCACTTCCAGGCAGGAAGGCAGCGAGGCGCGTTCGATCGCCAAAGAGTGGTAGCGGATCACTGTGAAGGGGCTGGGCAAGCCTTTGAAGACGCCGACACCCGTATGCGCGATGAGGGAAGTCTTGCCATGCATGACCTGCTTGGCGCGGATGACCTTGCCGCCAAACGCTTCGCCGATGGCCTGGTGGCCCAGGCAGACGCCCAGAATCGGCTTCTTGCCGGCGAAGTGCTTGAGCACTTCCACCGAAATGCCTGCCTGTGCCGGCGCTTTCGGGCCGGGCGAGATGCAGATGCGGTCCGGGTTCAGCGCTTCGATCTGTTCGATCGTGATTTCATCGTTGCGGTAGACCCGCACGTCTTCACCCAGTTCGCCGAAATACTGCACGATGTTGTAGGTGAAGGAGTCGTAGTTGTCGATCATTAGCAGCATCTTAAAACTCCCCATCCAGGCCATCTTGCACTTGTTCGGCGGCGCGCAATACGGCGCGCGCCTTGTTTTCGGTTTCCTGCCATTCCATTTCGGGGATCGAGTCGGCCACGATGCCGGCCGCGGCCTGTACGTACAACATGCCATCCTTGATCACGCCCGTGCGAATCGCGATCGCCACGTCCATTTCGCCGCCAAACGACAGGTAGCCGCAGGCGCCGCCGTAGATGCCGCGCTTGGTGATTTCGAGTTCGTCGATCACTTCCATGGCGCGCACTTTCGGCGCGCCCGTCAGGGTGCCGGCGGGGAAGGTCGCGCGCAGCACGTCCAGGTTCGACAAGCCATCTTTCAGCGTGCCTTCCACGTTCGAGACAATGTGCTGCACGTGGGAGTATTTTTCGATGACCATGCGGTCGGTGACTTGCACGCTGCCCGTTTCGGCGATGCGGCCGATGTCGTTGCGCGCCAGGTCGATCAACATCACGTGTTCGGCGATCTCTTTCGGATCGGCCAGCAGTTCGGCCGACAGTTCGGCGTCGCGCTCTGGCGTGGCGCCGCGTGGGCGGGTGCCGGCGATGGGGCGCAAGGTGACTTTCTTGCCGCCGTCCGCCCTCGTCTCGTTACGCACCAAAATCTCGGGCGAGGCGCCGATGATCTGCATGTCGCCGAAATTATAGAAGTACATATAGGGCGACGGATTGAGCGAACGCAGGGCGCGGTACAGGGTCAGCGGCGAATCGACATAGGGTTTGCGGATGCGCTGGCCGATCTGCACCTGCATCAAGTCGCCGGCCATCACGTATTCATGCGCCTTGGCGACCGCCTTCAGGTAGTCTTCCTTGGAAAAGTCGCGGATGGTTTCCGTACGCACGGAGGCGCTGGTGACGGGCGCATCGACGCCGCGGCGCAGCATCATGCGCAAGTCTTTGAGGCGCTGGCGCGCTTTCGAGAACGACTCGGGTTGCGTGGTGTCGGCATACACGATCAGGTAGAGTTTGCCGGACAGGTTGTCGATGACGGCCAGTTCTTCCGTCACCATCAACTGGATGTCGGGCAAGTTCAAGTCGTCTTTCGGCGCGCCGCCGGCCAGCTTTTTCTCGATGTGGCGCACGGTGTCGTAGCCGAAGTAGCCGGCCAGCCCGCCGCAGAAACGCGGCATGCCGGGGCGCAGGGCCACCTTGAAGCGCGATTGGTACTGTTCGATGAAGTCGAGCGGATTGCCTTCGTGCTCTTCGATCACTGCGCCGTTCTTGACGATCTCGGTGCGGTTGCCATGGCTGCGCAACACCGTGGTGGCGGGCAAGCCGATGAAGGAATAGCGGCCGAAGCGTTCGCCGCCGACGACCGATTCGAGCAAGAAGGTGTTCTTGCCGCCTTGCTGGGTTTGCGCCAGTTTCAGGTACAGCGTGAGCGGGGTTTCGAGGTCGGCAAAAGCCTCCGCGATCAGGGGGATGCGGTTGTAGCCTTGTTGGGCCAGCGATTTGAATTCGAGTTCGGTCATGTGTCTCTCCATGCCGCCAGGGTACGCGTGTGCGTCGTGCTTACAAAGCACAGATCCTGCGGTGGGTTATCAAAAAACCTGCCGGCGCATACAACACGCAAATGCGCGCGTGCCGCCGACAGCAATCTTACACGGCTCGGCCCTTAGGCCTGCCAGGATTGCCAGCGTCGCCAAAGCCAGGCCTCAATCGAGCCGGTTTGGGTGACATTGTGTTTTTTGATGAGAAACGTGTTCACGATATGGTGTTAGGTATGGTCAGTATGCTGGTCTGTTGTGCATGCTAATAAAATGCGCCGCTTCGAGCAGCGTATTTACTATACCATCGGAATCGGTGTCGTGTATAGAGTGTCCGTGGTTGTAACCATACGGTACGGTCAAGACGGGGCAAGCCGCAGCCCGTGCCGCTTGCGCGTCATTCGAGGAGTCGCCGATGGCCACCACTTTGGCGGGCGCCAGATCGAAGTCCGCACATACTTGCAGCAGCGGCATGGGATGCGGTTTTTTCTGCGGCAGCGAATCGCCGCCGTAGACGATCTCGAAATACCCGTCGAGTTTTTTCTGTTTCAGCAGGGGCAGGGCGAAGGCGATCGGCTTGTTGGTGACGCAGGCCAGGCGCAAGCCCGCTGCCTTCATCGCCGCCAGGCCTGCTTCCACGTCCGGGTACAGGGTGCTGAACTGGCCATTGACGGCCAGGTAGTGGCGCTGGTAGGCGTCCATGGCGTGCTCAAATCGCTGTTCCACGCCGGCCGCGTCAAAGTCCAGGGCCAGCACGGTGCGGATCAGGTTTTCCGAACCCTTGCCCACCATCAGCTTGATGGCGTCGGCGCTGATGGGCGCCAGATCGAATTCGGCGCGCATGCCGTTGATGGCGACCTGAAAATCGGGCACGGTGTCGAGCATTGTGCCATCGAGGTCGATGATGGCGGCGCGCACGCCGGCCAGTACGTGGTCTTTCACCGTGCCCGCTTGCATCAGGCGCCCGTCACTTTTGCCAATTCGGCACGCATGGCGTCGATGACTGCTTTGTAATCCGGCTTGCCGAAGATGGCCGAGCCGGCGACGAAGGTGTCGGCGCCGGCGGCAGCGGCGGCGCCGATGTTGTCGATCTTGATGCCGCCATCGACTTCCAGCATGATGTCACGGCCCGATTCGTCGATCATGCGGCGCGCTTCGGCGATTTTTTTCAGTGCTTGCGGAATGAAGGACTGGCCGCCGAAGCCAGGGTTGACCGACATGATCAGGATGATGTCGATCTTGTCCATCACGTGTTCCAGGTAGTGCAGCGGCGTGCCCGGGTTGAACACCAGGCCCGATTTGCAGCCATTGTCGCGGATCAGCTGCAAGGAACGGTCAAGGTGATCCGACGCTTCCGGGTGGAAGGTGATGATGTTCGCGCCAGCCTTGGCGAAATCCGGGATAATGCGATCGACAGGCTTGACCATCAGATGCACATCGATGGGTACTTGCACGTGCGGGCGAATCGCTTCGCACACCAGCGGGCCGATGGTCAGGTTCGGCACATAATGGTTATCCATCACGTCGAAGTGGATGATGTCGGCGCCGGCGGTGACGACGTTGCGCACTTCCTCGCCCAGGCGGGCAAAGTCGGCGGACAGGATGCTGGGAGCGATACGGAATGTTGTCATGGTGGCTAAAGGCTCAGAGTAGAAAATGCGAAGATGCGCTATTTTACGCTTGACGCCGTTACCATGGCTTACTGGAACGCAGAATACACGGCGCGCGATGGCCAATGCGGCGCGCGCGACACACAATATACGACTGACAATGTCTGAATAGGAATGACGATGGCGACTTATGAATTTACGGTAACGGTCAAGACACAATATCTGCCCGAGCAATCGGCCCCCGACCAGGGGCGGCACGTGTTCAGTTACACGATTCGCGTCGTCAACACGGGCACGGCCGGCGCGCAACTGATTTCGCGCCACTGGGTCATCACGGATGCGAACAACAAGGTGGAAGAGGTGCGCGGCCTGGGCGCCGTCGGCCACCAGCCGCTGCTGCAGCCGGGCGAGCAGTTCGAATACACGAGCGGCACCATGCTGGGCACGCCGCAGGGTTCGATGCACGGCGAATACTTCTGCGTGGCCGAGGATGGCCATCAGTTCGAAGCGCCGATTCCCGAGTTCGTGCTGTCGGTGCCGCGTACCCTGCATTAAGGAAACGCCGGGGGCTTGCACCCCTATTTCAGTTTTTCGATGGCGTCCTGTTCTTCGCTGAGCTGCTTGCGCGCCGGCGGTGCGGGTTTTTTACCCGAATACATGGTCCACCAGACTATAAATGCCAGCAAGAAGAACGCCACCAGCGCCTCTATCATCAAGATCCACATACGCACTCCTATGTTATTTACCCGCAGCTTAGTATTTACCCGCCGTCTGTTGACACGCGGTAGTCTACCCGTTTCAGTCGGCGCCGTCGCGCTTGCGCTTTCCGCCTGCACCACGCCGCCGGCAGAGCCGGTCACTGCGTCTGGCAAGGCACCGGCGATCGCTCCGACTGTCGTCAGGCCAGTGCCGGCCAAGCCGGCCGATGCCAAGGACGCCAAGGACACGCTGGATGCAGCGGCAGCCCCCACCTTCGTCCCCGCCAAATTTGCCGCTTTGCCAGGTTGGGCCCGCGACGACATGCGCGCCGCCTGGCCCGCCTTCATGGCTTCATGCGGCGTGCTGGTGAAACGCCCGGACTGGAAGGAGTCGTGCACCATCGCGCGCCAGGTGAATGCCGATAGCGACAAGGCCATCCGCCTGTTCTTCGAAACCTTCTTCGTGCCCAATCAAGTCGTCACCGCCGATGGCGCCAGTACCGGCTTGGTGACCGGTTATTACGAGCCGCTGCTGCATGGCGCGCGCAAGCGCGGCGGTCCATACCAGACGCCGCTGTACAAGGTGCCTGACGATCTCGTTTCGGTCGACTTGTCCGGCGTGTATCCGGAATTGAAAAACATGCGCTTGCGGGGCAAGCTGGTGGGCAAGAAGGTGATCCCGTACGCGACCCGCGCCGACATCGAGCGCGCCACGGCCGTCACGGGCAAGGAATTGCTGTGGGTTGATGACGAAGTCGAAGCGTTCTTCCTGCAAGTGCAGGGTTCCGGGCGCGTGCAGCTGACCGATACGCAGGAAACCGTGCGCGTGGCGTACGCGGACCAGAATGGTCACCCGTACAAATCGATCGGTCGCTACCTGGTCGACAAGGGCGAGCTGACGTTGAGCCAGGCGTCCGCGCAGGGCATCAAGGCGTGGATCGCCGGCCACCCCACGCGCAAGGATGAATTATTCAACGCCAATCCGAGCTATGTCTTCTTCAAGGAAGAGCGCCTGCCTGATCCGAAAGTGGGACCGAAGGGCGCATTGGGCGTGCCGTTGACGCCGCAGCGCTCGGTGGCCATCGATTCGCGCTTCCTGCCGCTGGGTGCGCCCGTGTTCCTGTCCACCACGCAAGCCAATAGCGAGATTCCCATGCAGCGCCTGGTGATGGCGCAGGATACGGGCGGCGCCATTCGCGGGCCCATCCGGGTCGATTACTTCTTTGGTTTCGGTGCGGAAGCGGCGGAGAATGCGGGCCGCATGAAGCAGAGCGGCGCCGTGTGGGTGTTGTTGCCGAAGCAGGCGCCGGCGCGCTGAGTTTCTCGCGGCGCCGGGTAAGCCGTGGCTTAGCGCAGAACCATGACTGGCAGCTCGGTATGTGCCAGCACTTTTTGCGTTTCGCTGCCCACGAACAGCTTGTTCAATCCTTTGCGGCCATGCGAGGCCATCAGGATGATGTCGCAATGGTGGGTTTGTGCCGCATTGACGATTTCCTCGTGCGGGCTGGGCGAGACGACGACCACGCCTTCGAAGGGCACGCCGACGGCGCGCGCCGCTTCGCCGATCTTGTCGACAGCGCGTTGCGATGCTTCCTGCATCTGCTGTTCATACAGGCTGGCGTCGAGCACGATGCCGCCATCGGCCATCGGCGAGAACGGGAACGGTTGCACCACGCTGAGGGCGACCAGCTTGGCCTTGTTCAATTGAGCGAAGGCGAGGGCCGTCTCGGCCGCTTTGTCGGACAGCGGCGAGCCGTCGGTGGGAAATAAGATGGTGTTAAACATGACGTTGCTCCTAGAGTGATGGAAGACAGCTTATGGATTTACCTCAACTAAAACCTTGATGTAAATCAAAACTCACAGGCTTTGGCATGAATAGTGTCGCCAAGGCAATCTTTTAGCAGTGTATGCCCGTTTATCGCTTCAGGTGCGCACGCTACGCAGCGGCGTGCCCCACACCATGGCGATCGTCAGTGCGATGCTGCCTGCCGCGATGCAGGCCAGGCCATTGCGCACGCCAAAGTGTTCCGCTACCCAGCCGGCGGCCAGCGCGCCCAGCGGCGCCGTCGCCACCGTCAGGAAACGCATGGTCGAGGTCATGCGGCCCAGCATGGGGTCGGGTGTGACTTTCTGGCGCAAGCCCAGGTAGGGAATAAAGAACAGCATCACGCCGCAATCAAAAAAGAACATCAGCACGGCATACGCCACGGCACTGGCCGCCGCACTGCCTAATAGTAAGGCAGGGATGGTGGGCGTCAGGGCAAAGCAGACGGAGGTGGACGCCAGTCCGATCAGAATGGTGCGGCCGGCGCCATAGCGGCGCGTCAATGGCTTGACGATGAAGGCGCTCAGCAGCACGCCGGCGCCACCGAGCATCTGCGTCATGCCCAGCACGCCAGGACTCATGCCCAGGTCGCGCGTGGCAAACAGCACCGTCAAGGCCATGCTGGCGTAAAACAGGAAGTGCCAGATGCCGGCACCCCAGGCCAGCGCGCGCAGCAGTGGTTCGCGCCAGACAAACAGCAAGCCGTCAGCGATGTCGCGCAAGGCGTGCTTGCTTGACGGCGCCGGGCGAGGGTCGCGCACGCTCATGGCGCGCAGATTGAAGACGGAAACCAGATAGCCGCAGGCCGTGCACAGGATGGCGACGGGCGCCGACAGGACTTGCACCAGCACGCCGGCCAGGCCGGGGCCGATCAGGCGCGAAGCCGATTCGGTGGCAGCAAATTTTGATTGCGCATCGATCAAGCCGTCGCGGCCCACCAGGAAGGTCAGGAAAACCTGTTCGGCGCCGCCACCGACGACGAAGCCGGTGCCGATGATGAATCCCACTACATATAACCAGGGCATCGACAGCACGCCGCACCAGTAGGCGACGGCGACGCTGGCCAGCGCCAGGCCCGACATGCTTTCGCTGAATAGCATGATCGGGTGCTTGCTGCGCCGGTCCAGCAGCACGCCGACGGGCAAGCCGAAGAGGGCAAACGGCAGCGCCTGCAGGGCGACGAGCACCCCCATTTGTTCTGGTGTCGCATGTAATAACAATACCGCGCACAGGGGCAGGGCCAGCGAGGTGATCTGGGCGCCGAAGCAATTGAGGCCGTTGCTGAACCACAGGCGGCGAAAATTGACGCTGGCGGCGCTGCCGTCGCCGCGCAGATGGCGGGCGCAGTACTGGAAGAAGGAAGAGAAAATACGCTGCTCGATAAAGGTGATCGGGTTCACAATAATAGCAGCGCACTTGTCGCGCCGCCGCTGTTAGCCGCTACAATCGTCACACCGTTCATCCAGAGGAGACACTATGCAATACGAAGACTTGATCATCGACATCCAGGACAAAGTGGCGGTCATCCGCCTGAACCGCCCGAAGGCGCTCAACGCCTTGAACGACAACATGATGAATGAGCTGGGCGACGCCCTGCTGAAATTCGACGCGGACGAGAATATCGGCTGTATCGTGCTCACGGGCAGCGAAAAAGCGTTTGCGGCTGGCGCCGATATTGCCGCCATGGCCGATTACACGTATCCGGACACCTTTACCCAGGGTTATATCAGCCGCAACTGGGAGCATATCTTGCGCGTGCGCAAACCGGTGGTGGGTGCCGTAGCTGGCTACGCACTTGGTGGTGGCTGTGAACTTGCCATGATGTGCGATTTCCTGATCGCCGCCGACAGCGCCAAATTCGGCCAGCCGGAAATCAAGGTTGGCGTCACGCCGGGCGCGGGTGGCACGCAGCGCTTGCCGCGCGCCATCGGCAAGGCCAAGGCCATGGATCTGCTGCTGACGGCACGCACCATCGACGCTGCCGAGGCGGAACGCATCGGCTTGGTGTCGCGCGTGGTGCCGGCAGATAAATTAATGGAAGAAGCCCTGGCCGCCGCCAAGACCATCGCCGCCATGCCGACCTCGGTTGCCATGATGATCAAGGATTGCGTCAACCGCGCCTTTGAAACGACCCTGACCGATGGTGTCGCCTACGAGCGCCGCTTGTTCCAGGCCGCCTTCGGCACGCCTGCACAAAAAGAAGGCATGCATGCTTTCCTGGAAAAGCGCTTGCCAAACTTCGACAGTCTTTGATATGATTCGCCTCCTCGCAAAACGACGCACACAAAACATGGTGTTGCAGAGTAAAACGGGGAGAAAAAGAAGGTTGACGAAATGCTGAAAAAGCTTCATACTCTTCCTTCTTCGCAGCTGACAAACACAACGCTTTGTCGATAGCGCGAAAGCAGTACCGAATACAGTTCTTTAACAATTAACAGTCGATAAGTGTGGGCATTTGATGTAAGTGCAGCGTCAATCTTCGGATTGGCGTCTAACTTAAAATATCAAATGTTCACAAGAAATAATGAAATAGGCGCTACGCAAGTAGTGGCCTGTCAGTTTTTTGAGTGAGCAAATCTTTTGCAATGCAAAAGATTTGGATGGTAGTGATACTGTCCGACCTGTCAGAAATGACATTAAACAGAGATTAAACTGAAGAGTTTGATCCTGGCTCAGATTGAACGCTGGCGGCATGCCTTACACATGCAAGTCGAACGGCAGCACGGAGCTTGCTCTGGTGGCGAGTGGCGAACGGGTGAGTAATATATCGGAACGTACCCTAGAGTGGGGGATAACGTAGCGAAAGTTACGCTAATACCGCATACGATCTAAGGATGAAAGTGGGGGATCGCAAGACCTCATGCTCGTGGAGCGGCCGATATCTGATTAGCTAGTTGGTAGGGTAAAAGCCTACCAAGGCATCGATCAGTAGCTGGTCTGAGAGGACGACCAGCCACACTGGAACTGAGACACGGTCCAGACTCCTACGGGAGGCAGCAGTGGGGAATTTTGGACAATGGGCGAAAGCCTGATCCAGCAATGCCGCGTGAGTGAAGAAGGCCTTCGGGTTGTAAAGCTCTTTTGTCAGGGAAGAAACGGTGAGAGCTAATATCTCTTGCTAATGACGGTACCTGAAGAATAAGCACCGGCTAACTACGTGCCAGCAGCCGCGGTAATACGTAGGGTGCAAGCGTTAATCGGAATTACTGGGCGTAAAGCGTGCGCAGGCGGTTTTGTAAGTCTGATGTGAAATCCCCGGGCTCAACCTGGGAATTGCATTGGAGACTGCAAGGCTAGAATCTGGCAGAGGGGGGTAGAATTCCACGTGTAGCAGTGAAATGCGTAGATATGTGGAGGAACACCGATGGCGAAGGCAGCCCCCTGGGTCAAGATTGACGCTCATGCACGAAAGCGTGGGGAGCAAACAGGATTAGATACCCTGGTAGTCCACGCCCTAAACGATGTCTACTAGTTGTCGGGTCTTAATTGACTTGGTAACGCAGCTAACGCGTGAAGTAGACCGCCTGGGGAGTACGGTCGCAAGATTAAAACTCAAAGGAATTGACGGGGACCCGCACAAGCGGTGGATGATGTGGATTAATTCGATGCAACGCGAAAAACCTTACCTACCCTTGACATGGCTGGAATCCTTGAGAGATCAGGGAGTGCTCGAAAGAGAACCAGTACACAGGTGCTGCATGGCTGTCGTCAGCTCGTGTCGTGAGATGTTGGGTTAAGTCCCGCAACGAGCGCAACCCTTGTCATTAGTTGCTACGAAAGGGCACTCTAATGAGACTGCCGGTGACAAACCGGAGGAAGGTGGGGATGACGTCAAGTCCTCATGGCCCTTATGGGTAGGGCTTCACACGTCATACAATGGTACATACAGAGCGCCGCCAACCCGCGAGGGGGAGCTAATCGCAGAAAGTGTATCGTAGTCCGGATTGTAGTCTGCAACTCGACTGCATGAAGTTGGAATCGCTAGTAATCGCGGATCAGCATGTCGCGGTGAATACGTTCCCGGGTCTTGTACACACCGCCCGTCACACCATGGGAGCGGGTTTTACCAGAAGTAGGTAGCTTAACCGCAAGGAGGGCGCTTACCACGGTAGGATTCGTGACTGGGGTGAAGTCGTAACAAGGTAGCCGTATCGGAAGGTGCGGCTGGATCACCTCCTTTCTAGAGTTTGCACGAATCAGGTAACTGATTCACGCATCAAATGTTCACACTTATCGGCTGTTTAATTAAGAAGAAACAGTAGTAGTAGTAGCACCGCGTTGGGGCTGTAGCTCAGCTGGTTAGAGCACCGTGTTGATAACGCGGGGGTCGTTGGTTCGAGTCCAACCAGCCCTACCAGCTAATTAGTAAAATCTCAGGGGGATTAGCTCAGCTGGGAGAGCACCTGCTTTGCAAGCAGGGGGTCGTCGGTTCGATCCCGTCATCCTCCACCAATACTTTGAAAGTGCAAACGTAAGCCGTCAGGTTTAGGTTTGATCTTTTAGCGATCAAAGCTGTTTCGTTCTTTAACAATCTGGAAGAAGTAAAGATTATTTATTGATCAAGTCTATGCGTGCAGCAATGCATGAGGCGACTTGATGGGTAATGATTGTATGTATCAACAAACAAGCAACAACGTTGTACTTTCTTATCCCTGTAGCGCTCTTTGGACACCTAGTGATCAGAGGCTAACGTTATAGGGACAAGCGAATAAGTGCACATGGTGGATGCCTTGGCGATTACAGGCGATGAAGGACGTAGTAGCTTGCGATAAGCTGCGGGGAGTGAGCAAACACACTTTGATCCGCAGATTTCCGAATGGGGCAACCCACCCTTTTAGGGTATTGCATACTGAATACATAGGTATGCAAGGCGAACGCGGCGAACTGAAACATCTAAGTAGCTGCAGGAAAAGAAATCAACCGAGATTCCCAAAGTAGCGGCGAGCGAAATGGGAAGAGCCTGTACGTGATAGTCGGACTGATAGAAGAATCCTCTGGAAATAGGAACCGTAGCGGGTGATAGTCCCGTATTCGAAATCAGACCGGTGATACTAAGCGTACGACAAGTAGGGCGGGACACGTGACATCCTGTCTGAATATGGGGGGACCATCCTCCAAGGCTAAATACTCGTAATCGACCGATAGTGAACCAGTACCGTGAGGGAAAGGCGAAAAGAACCCCGGAAGGGGAGTGAAATAGATCCTGAAACCGTGTGCATACAAACAGTAGGAGCGGACTTGTTCCGTGACTGCGTACCTTTTGTATAATGGGTCAGCGACTTACATTCAGTGGCAAGGTTAACCGCATAGGGAAGCCGTAGAGAAATCGAGTCCGAATAGGGCGATCAGTCGCTGGGTGTAGACCCGAAACCAAGTGATCTACTCATGGCCAGGATGAAGGTGCGGTAACACGCCCTGGAGGTCCGAACCCACTAATGTTGAAAAATTAGGGGATGAGCTGTGGGTAGGGGTGAAAGGCTAAACAAACTTGGAAATAGCTGGTTCTCTCCGAAAACTATTTAGGTAGTGCCTCAAGTATCACCATCGGGGGTAGAGCACTGTTATGGCTAGGGGGTCATTGCGACTTACCAAACCATTGCAAACTCCGAATACCGATGAGTGCGAGCTTGGGAGACAGACGTCGGGTGCTAACGTCCGGCGTCAAGAGGGAAACAACCCAGACCGCCAGCTAAGGTCCCAAAGATTGGCTAAGTGGAAAACGAAGTGGGAAGGCTAAAACAGTCAGGATGTTGGCTTAGAAGCAGCCATCATTTAAAGAAAGCGTAATAGCTCACTGATCGAGTCGTCCTGCGCGGAAGATGTAACGGGGCTAAGCCAGTCACCGAAGCTGCGGATATTGTTCTGTGATTTATCACAGATATATATGGTAGGAGAGCGTTCTGTAAGCCTGCGAAGGTGTCTTGTAAAGGATGCTGGAGGTATCAGAAGTGCGAATGCTGACATGAGTAGCGATAATGGGGGTGAAAAGCCTCCACGCCGTAAGCCCAAGGTTTCCTGTTCAACGTTCATCGGAGCAGGGTGAGTCGGCCCCTAAGGCGAGGCAGAGATGCGTAGCTGATGGGAAGCAGGTTAATATTCCTGCACCGTCGTATGATGCGATGGGGGGACGGATCGCGGAAGGTTGTCCAACTGTTGGAATAGTTGGTTTTTGGCTCATAGAAGGCACTTAGGCAAATCCGGGTGCGGAATTCAAGGGGTTGAGACGAGTGAACTTGTTCACGAAGCAATCGGAAGTGGTTCCAAGAAAAGCCTCTAAGCTTCAGTCATACGAGACCGTACCGCAAACCGACACAGGTGGGCGAGATGAGTATTCTAAGGCGCTTGAGAGAACTCGGGAGAAGGAACTCGGCAAATTGGTACCGTAACTTCGGGAAAAGGTACGCCCCGGTAGCTTGATTGGTTTACTCCATGAGGGTGAAAGGGTTGCAATAAACTGGTGGCTGCGACTGTTTAATAAAAACACAGCACTCTGCAAACACGAAAGTGGACGTATAGGGTGTGACGCCTGCCCGGTGCTGGAAGATTAAATGATGGGGTGCAAGCTCTTGATTGAAGTCCCAGTAAACGGCGGCCGTAACTATAACGGTCCTAAGGTAGCGAAATTCCTTGTCGGGTAAGTTCCGACCTGCACGAATGGCGTAACGATGGCCACACTGTCTCCTCCCGAGACTCAGCGAAGTTGAAATGTTTGTGATGATGCAATCTACCCGCGGCTAGACGGAAAGACCCCATGAACCTTTACTGTAGCTTTGCATTGGACTTTGAACCAATCTGTGTAGGATAGGTGGGAGGCTTTGAAGCGGGGACGCTAGTTCTCGTGGAGCCAACCTTGAAATACCACCCTGGTTTGTTTGAGGTTCTAACCTTGGTCCGTTATCCGGATCGGGGACAGTGCATGGTAGGCAGTTTGACTGGGGCGGTCTCCTCCTAAAGTGTAACGGAGGAGTTCGAAGGTACGCTAGATACGGTCGGACATCGTGTTGATAGTGCAATGGCATAAGCGTGCTTAACTGCGAGACTGACAAGTCGAGCAGGTACGAAAGTAGGACATAGTGATCCGGTGGTTCTGTATGGAAGGGCCATCGCTCAACGGATAAAAGGTACTCTGGGGATAACAGGCTGATTCCTCCCAAGAGTTCATATCGACGGGGGAGTTTGGCACCTCGATGTCGGCTCATCACATCCTGGGGCTGTAGCCGGTCCCAAGGGTATGGCTGTTCGCCATTTAAAGTGGTACGTGAGCTGGGTTTAAAACGTCGTGAGACAGTTTGGTCCCTATCTGCCGTGGGCGTTGGAAATTTGAAGGGGCTGCTCCTAGTACGAGAGGACCGGAGTGGACGTATCTCTGGTGTACCGGTTGTCACGCCAGTGGCATTGCCGGGTAGCTAAATACGGAAGAGATAACCGCTGAAAGCATCTAAGCGGGAAACTTGCCTTGAGATGAGATTTCCCAGAGCCTTGAGCTCTTTGAAGGGTCGTTCGAGACCAGGACGTTGATAGGCTGGGTGTGGAAGTGCAGTAATGCATTAAGCTAACCAGTACTAATTGCCCGTACGGCTTGTCCCTATAACCTTAGCAGGTACAGAGGATAAGACGGTACAACGTTGTGCGTTTGTTGATACTACTATTCATTACCCCAATCTTTGCTTCTTCCAGATTCAGGCTTTGTCGCTCAACTGAGGACAAATGCCAGTACAAGTTATGCCTGATGACCATAGCAAGTTGGTCCCACCCCTTCCCATCCCGAACAGGACCGTGAAACAACTTTGCGCCGATGATAGTGCTGCAACCAGTGTGAAAGTAGGTTATCGTCAGGCTTGTTATTCGCAGTAGAGAAAAACCCGATCAGAAATGGTCGGGTTTTTTTCGTCTGGTGGTTTTGTTTGCTGCTGGTGCTGGTGGTGGCTGTCGGCTTACGCGCGTTGCGCTAAGCCGACCTACGCCGACCTACGCCAACCTGCGCCGACCTGCGCCGACCTGCGGTCGGAGCCTCCATAGCGCCAACGCAAAAGTCATCGCCAACGTGCGCGGCGGGGGGATGCGCCCCGGTGGGGCACATCCCGATCACGAAGTGACTGACTCCGGCTGTACAGGCGTCGGGTTTTATCGGCTCACGTTCTCCCAGCTCACGCCAAACTTCGTCAGGTATTTTTTCAGCCTGTCGGCGTCATTCGGCTTGGCTTTCGCCGCACGCGAGACGGCATACAGTGTGCGGCCCGCATCGGACAGGCTGTTCGATTGCCGGCACACCTGGATCACAGCCTGCAACTGCAGCGCATCGAACAGGTCGAGTTGCGAAGCCGCCTGCTCTCCCATGATCCCTGTCAGGTCCACTTCCGCATTATCGCTGCGCCCATCATGATGTCGCCACATCCGCTGCAGGCGCTTGATCTCTTCGTCGACGACACTATCCGTGATGCGCCCCGCCTCCGACAGGGTGGCCAGGCGCGTGACAGCGGCAGACAGGTCGCGGAAATTGCCATTCCATGCCGAGGCGGGCAAGGTGGCGAAACGCATGAAGCGTTCGCGCGCCTCCTTGTTGAAGCGCACTCTTTCGCCCGTTTCGGCGCCATATTGCGCCAGCAGGTATTCCAGGTTCGGCTCGATGTCTTCCGGCCGCTGCGTCAGGCCCGGTAATTCGTAGGTCCACAGGTTGATGCGCGCGTACAGGTCTTCGCGGAAGCTGCCGGCAGCCACCTCTTTACCCAGGTCGCGGTTGGTGCCGGCGATCAGCTGGAAGTCGCTTTGCACTTCCGTATCGGCACCGACGGGGAAAAAGCGCTTTTCCTCGATGGCTTTCAGCAGCATCGCCTGCTCGTCGAGTCCCAGCTCACCGATTTCGTCGAGAAACAGCAATCCCTTGTGTGCGCTGCGCAGCAAGCCTGGCCGATCCGCTCCCGCGCCCGTGAAGGCGCCCTTGATATGGCCGAACAGAGTGGAAGCGGCGCCATCGCCATGCAAGGTGGCGCAATTGAGGTCGATGAATTTTCCGTCGATCTGGTGGCGTGATTTTTTCAGCTCATACACGCGGCGCGCGAGGAAGGATTTTCCTGCGCCGGTCGGCCCCATCAGCAGCATGGGGGCTTTCGATTTGATGGCGACTCGCTCGATTTCCTCGATCATCCCGTTGAACTTCGCATTGCGCGTGGCGATGCCGGACTTCAGGAAGGCCACGCCTTCGGCCTGTTCGCGCGTAAAACGCTGGGCGATCTGGTCGTAGCGCGACAGATCGAGGTCGATCAATGCGTAGCTGCCGGGATTGCCGGCAGCCTGGCGCCTGGGCGGCGACGTTTGCACGAGGCGGCCCGGAAAATAGCGTGCTTCCGTCATCAGGAACATGCAGATCTGCACCACGTGGCTGCCGGTGGTGATGTGGATCCAATAGTCTTCCTTGTCCGGATCGAACGGGTAGTTGTTGGCAAAATCGTAGAGGGCGCCGTACACGTTCTCGAAGTCCCAGGCATCGCTGATGGGTAGTTCGTGGGCGATCAGCCTGGTTTCAGGCGAGACGCTGGCGATATCCTGCGATACCTGGCGTACCAGATTGTCAAACTGGCTGCCCGCGTACAGCAGTTCGAAGCGGTCGATGATCTTGTCCTCATGCTGGGTCAGGGCGATGCTGGGGCGCCACTTTTCCCAGCGTGCCGCTCCCCTGCCATTGTCGAGCTGCGTGCCGAGAAAGCCGATGACGACGGTGCGTTTTGCTTGCATAAATTGGATAAATATTTATCTAAAAAGATAATTATAGTTTAGATTGTAATGCGCAGGAACTTGCTCGGCAGAACATGCATTTAAATATTATTTAATTAAATCAATGGGTTATATGTATCTTGGGTGAAATATTAAAAGCTGGCACAGCGCTTGCAATAGAGAGTGTAGCAACGAGATGAAAGTAGAGAGCAGGGAGGAACGAAAATGGCCAGTACCTACCTCCAGAGCCGATACGTCGGCAGACGTTTTACCAAGCCTTGTCATCACCCCTTATAAAATAGAAGAAAAGAAGCAGATGAAAAACGAAGAATACGAAGTCCTGCATACCGAAGGCAGCCGTCCCATCAAAATGTGGACCCGTGGCGTGCCCGTCGAAGAAGCGGCTAAAAAACAATTGCGCAACACGGCGGCCCTGCCGTTCATTTACAAGCATATCGCCGTCATGCCCGACGTCCACCTGGGTAAAGGGTCGACCATCGGCAGCGTGATTCCCACCCTGGGTGCGGTGATTCCGGCGGCGGTGGGCGTGGATATCGGTTGCGGCATGATGGCGGCGAAAACCACGCTGACGGCCAGCGACTTGCCCGATAACCTGGGACCACTGCGCAGTGCCATCGAACGCGCCATTCCGCACGGGATGTCGCCGAAGACGCGCGGCCACCGTGGCCGCGACGAAGGTTCCTGGCAGACGCCGCCATCGGTAGTTGATGCGGCATGGCTGCAATTGAAGGATGAATTCGATGCCATCTGCCTGAAAACGCCGAAGCTGAAAAATACGAATCACTACCGCCACCTGGGAACTTTGGGCAGCGGTAACCACTTCATCGAAGTGTGCCTCGACGAGCAGGGCTCTGTGTGGTTCATGCTGCATTCCGGCTCGCGCGGCGTGGGCAATGCCATCGGCACCCATTTCATCGAACTGGCCAAGCAGGATATGCGCACGCACTTCATCAACCTGCCCGACCAGGACCTGGCTTACCTGGCCGAAGGTACGCAGCATTACGACGATTACGTGGAAGCGGTGGGCTGGGCGCAGCGTTTTGCGCGCAACAACCGCGAAGTGATGATGCAGAACCTGATCGCGGCCGTGCGCACGGTCATCCATAAACCGTTCCAGACGCATGTGGAAGCCGTCAACTGCCACCATAACTATGTGCAGAAGGAACACCACTTCGGCAAGGACGTGCTGGTCACGCGCAAGGGGGCCGTGTCGGCCCGTGCCGGCGAGCTGGGAATCATTCCCGGATCCATGGGCGCGAAGAGTTTTATCGTGCGCGGCAAGGGCAATGCGGAGAGTTTTCATAGCTGCAGCCACGGTGCGGGACGCACGATGAGTCGCACGGAAGCGAAGCGGCGCTTCAACCTGGCCGACCAGATCCGCGCCACCGAGGGCGTGGAATGCCGCAAGGATGAAAATGTGATCGATGAAATTCCGATGGCCTACAAGGATATCGATGCGGTGATGCTGGCGCAGCGCGAGCTGGTCGATGTGGTGCATATCCTGAAGCAGGTCGTGTGCGTCAAAGGTTAAGAGAGAGAAAGCAGAGATGATAGAAATTGATGGAGCGCAAGGTGAAGGCGGCGGACAGATTTTGCGTTCGGCGCTGAGCCTGTCCATGATCACGGGGCAGCCGTTCCGGCTGATTAACATCCGCGCGGGACGGGACAAGCCCGGCTTGCTGCGCCAGCATCTGCTGGCCGTGCAGGCTGCAGCCGCCATTTGCGGGGCGCGCACGACGCCGGTGGCGCTGCGTGCAACCAGCCTGGAATTCGTGCCGGGGACAATTCGTAGCGGCGAATACCGCTTTGCCATCGGCAGCGCCGGCAGCTGCACCCTGGTGTTGCAAACCTTGCTGCCGGCCCTGCTGCATGCGGATGGGCCGACCACCGTGCGCATCAGTGGCGGCACGCACAATGCCATGGCGCCGCCCGTGCATTTCCTGCAGCGCGCGTATGGCCGTGTTCTGGAGCAGATGGGCGCCGAGGTAGAGATGACGCAACAGCGCTATGGTTTTCATCCCGCAGGCGGCGGCGAGGTGCTGGCCACCGTGCAACCGTGCCAGCGCTTGCGGCCCATTTCACTGCTGCAGCGCGGCGAACGGAAGGCCGGGTATGCGGAAAGCGTGGTGGCGGGCGTGCATGTAAACGTAGCGCAGCGCGAGCTCGAGCGTGTCGCCGACGGCATGGGCTGGAGCGGCAAGCAGCTGCGCCTCGTCGGCTTGCCGGCGGAGCAGGGACCGGGCAACGTCCTGTTGCTGACATTGGAACATGAGCACGTCACGGAAGTATTTACGTCGTTCGGTGAAAAATCCTTGCTGGCCGAAACGGTTGCCAAGCGCCTGTTGAACGAGGTGCGCGCCTATCTCAAGACGGACGCGGCAGTCGGCGAGCACCTGGCCGACCAGCTCTTGCTGCCGATGGCGCTGGCCGGTGGCGGTAGCTTCAGTTGCAGCAAGGTGTCGCAGCATGCGCTGACGAATGCGGAGGTAATTGCCCGATTTTTGCCCGTGCGTATCACTTTCGAGCAGCGGGAGGGGGGCAGCATCTGCACGGTGGCCGCCTGACCCTCTTGGTGACACAGATACCTGTTGCAGCTGTTCCAAATTGATACATGGGCGACCGGATGTGGGGCATGTACGCATGGCATGGCATTTGCTCTTCTTGGATATTCACTAAAAAAACCAAGGAGACCAGCATGACCTATTCCATCCGTACCCTGCTCGGCGTGGCAGCCGCCGGCGCCGTCGCCCTCACTTCCCTGCTGACCTTGCCGCAGGCCTATGCGCACGGCAATGTCACGCCGCAAGGCGTCGACACCACGGGCTTGCCCAAGGTGGGCGACAAGTGGCTCGAACAAAACCCGTATCGGGGCAACAAGCTGGCCTTGACGGTCGGCACGTCGGCCTACAACCAGAATTGCGCGCGTTGCCACGGTATCGAAGCTATCTCGGGCGGCATCGCACCGGACTTGCGCCAGCTCGACCGCGATTGCTTCGGTATCAAGAATGAGACAAAGAAACAGGCTTGCTACAAGGAAACTGACAATTATTTCCTGGCGAGCATCCGTCACGGTAAAGTACGCAATGGCGCCGTGTACATGCCGCCGTTCGAAGGCGTCTTCAACCAGGAAGCCATGTGGGCCATCAAGACCTATCTGGAAACCCGCCGCGAGCCTAACTGAGCCGATTGACCACCAAGGAGTCCCATGCATTCATTCCAACTCCCGGGCGCGCGCGCGATGCTCTCGCTCGCCTGCCTGGCGCTATGCGCAGCCGCGCCAGCGCGCGCCGACTGGCAGAAAGTGCAGCAGTCGGGCAGCCTGAAAGTGGCGGTGTACAACGAGTTCGCGCCGTTTTCCGACAAGGGCACGGGCATCGATATCGACATTGCCGAAGCGCTGGCCAAAAAGCTGGGTTTGAAACTGAGCTTGCTGCCCTTTCCCGCCGGTGAAAACCTGAACGACGATTTGCGCAATATGGTGTGGAAGGGGCATTACCTCGGCTATGGTCCCGCCGATGTGATGCTGCATGTGCCGGTCGATAAAAAATTGATGGCCGATAACGATAAGGTCGAAATCTTTGCGCCGTATTATGTGGAAACCGTGCGCCTGGCGCACAGCGCGCAAGCCGTGCCGCAATTCGATGGCGTCGCTTCGCTGGCCGGCAAGCGTATCGGCGTGGAAAAGGTATCGATCGCCGCCATGCTGATGCTGGGCGAAGACAATGGCAAGTACCGCGACGACGTGCGCATCTTCGACACGGCCGCCGAAGCCTTGCAGCAATTGCAGGCAGGCAAGCTCGACGCCGTGCTGGCGAATCGTTCGGAAATCGAGTCGGTGCTGAAAAGCGATCCCGCTTTTCCCTTGAGCGAAGTGGCGTTCGCCCGCCTGCCGCGTGCCGGCTGGGCCGTGGGCCTGGCCGTCAGCCGCCAGCAGCTCGACGTGGGCAAGTTGCTGCAGGCAGCCATGAACGAGATGGCGGCCAGCGGTGAATTGAAAGCCATCTTTGAGAAATATGGGGTGAAGGAAGCGCGGCCGTAATAGGCCATGTTGAATGACAATAAAGCCCGCGCTTCGGAAGAGGCGCGGGCTTTTTCATGAGAACGCCTGAAAAATGTTCAGGGCAATGCAACGCCGCCATGGACTTTTTCTCAGGTGTTCTTAAAACGAGTATTGCGCGCTAGCGCCTAACAACCAATTGCGTCCCGGCGCCGCTTCATAGTAGCGCTTGTTGCTGTCGCCGACGATGACGGAGCCCACGTAGGTCTTGTCGAAAAGATTGTTCAGGCGGGCAAACTCCTTGAAGCGCCAATTCCCCACGTTTTGCTTGGCATTGACCCTGGCATTGAACACCGTGTAGCCGGGCGCCGGTTTTTCGATATTGCTGTCTTCCGCGTACACCTGATTGCTGGCCACGCTTTCCAGCGCCGCGCCGAAGCGGTCGAGCGTGTCTTTCCAGGCCAGTTCCGCAAACAGGTTGGCGCTGGGCGCGCCCGGCAAGCGGCTGCCTTCGCGCACATTGCCAAAGGCCTGGTCATATACGGCGTGCAGGCTGGTCAGCGCCACTTTTGTCGTGAAACCATACGGCAGGCTGGAGTCCAGGGACACTTCCATGCCCTGGCGCAAGGTCTTGCCCGCATTGCGGTAGCTGGTGCGCCCTCCGCTGGAACTGTCGACCACCAGCTCGTCGTTGGTCTTGATCTGGAACACAGCCGCGTTCACATGCGTGTTGTTGCCGATCCTGGCCTTGACACCCGCCTCCAGGTTGGTGCTGGTGGCCGGTTTCAGCTGGTAATTGAAGCCGCCGCCCGTGCCCGAGTAAAACAGTTCGTTCAAGGTGGGTGCTTCGAAGCCGCGCGCGGCGCTGGCGTACACGTTGACGTTCGGCGTCAGTTTATACAGCAGGCCCAGCACCGGAGTCGTGTGGCTGAATTCCAGGCTGCCGCTGTCGTTGCCATTGCTGAGGAAATGGTCGTTAACTTCCACTTTCATCTTGCTGTAGCGCACACCAGCGCTGAGCAGCCATGGCCCGCTTTGCCATTCCATCTGGAGATACGGATCGAGGCTGGAGACGACATCCTGCTCGTCGCGGCGCAGCTTGCCTTTTACGCCAAAGCTATTGCCAATGTAATTCTCATAGCCGGTGCGGTCATCGCTGGAGCGGCCGTAATCGATGCCGATGGTGGTGCTCAGCTTGCCGTCAGCCAATTGATTTACGTGCAGCCAGTTGGTATCGATGCCATAGAACTGGCGCTGGAAGTCGACCACACCGCCCGAATGGCTGGCCGGTGCCTGGAAGCCTTTGGTGAAAGCCTGGTACTGGATGACATCGCGGTTGCCGCCATACACCATCACATGCAGGCGGTCGTCGCCAAACGCTTGTTCATAGGTGGCGCCGATCTGCTGGTGGTCGATACTCTTGCGCGTGTTGTAGCGCTCGGCCAGGGTGCGTTTCGGGCTCTGTGTATCCGTCGTATCGATTTCGCCGGCGCGCGGGTCGCGGGCAAACGTGGCCCAGGTGGCGCCCAGCGGATCTTGCGTGTTGCCCTGGTGCAGGCTGTTGGCGACGATGGTCAGCTTGCTGTCCGCATTGGGCTTGACGGTGATCTTGCCGAACGCCTGTTCGCGCGTGGCGGCGCTGTGGTCGCGGAAGCCATCCGTGCGGAAGCGCGAACCGTCGAGCACGTAGCCGATGCCGCCTGCCTGGCCTTGCGCCGTCAGGTCCACCTTGCTGGTGCCGAAACTGCCGCCCGTTACATTTAGTTCGACGGACGGGGGATTCTGCCCATCCTTGGAAAACAGCTGGATCACGCCGCCAGAATGGTTGCCATAGATGGCAGAAAACGGTCCGCGCAGCACTTCGATGCGCTCGGCCGTATCGAGGTTGAAGGTAGCGGCCTGGCCCTGGCCATCGGGCATGCTGGCAGGAATGCCATCGCTGATCAGTTTGACGCCGCGCACGCCGAAGGCCGAGCGGGCGCCAAAGCCGCGCGACGAGATCTGCAAGTCTTGCGCGTAGTTCTGGCGGTTCTGCACAACCAGGCCCGGCACTGCGGCCAGCGCTTCCGATGCATTGACGCGGATTTGGCCATCCTGAATGCGGGCGCTGTCGACCACGTCGAGCGAGGCCGGCACTTCCTGGCTGGGGTGGGCGATGCGGCTGCCGCTGATGACCACCGTATCCATGAGTTGCCCGTTGGCCAGGTCAGCTGCCTCGGCGGCGAAAACGTGGGGGGCGAGGGTGGCGCTGCCGGCGACAAACAGGCTGGCAATGGTGTTCAAGCGGAAACGATGCTGCATGCGGGTTCTCCAATGTGAATAAAAGCCTGCTTGAGCGCGTGAGCGGCGCAGGTCTGCATAGTTGTATCAAGCAATATGCCTGCCATGTCTCCATTGGTGGGCTGAAATTATACGCGCGTCAGTGGCACGGCGTTTGCATGCAGCAATGTTCAGAGGCGCCGATGCCGCGCGCTTTTCCTGTGTTTTCCATTGAAAAGGTGATTATGCCCAACTTCTTCTCACGCTTGCGACAGGTCTGCTGGCTGCTGCCTGCGCTTGCCAGCAGCGCCCTCCAGGCCGCTCCTTTTGCCTATGTCCCCAATGAAAAATCGGGCACCTTGAGCGTGATCGACACGGCGACCGACCAGGTGGTGCACCAGATCGCGGCAGGCAAGCGGCCGCGCGGCATCGCCGCCGACCCGACCGGGCGGCAATTGTTTGTCACCGATGCCGCCAGCAGCGCCTTGTTGCTGATCGATAACGCGAGCGGCACGCCCGTGCGCACGGTGGCGCTGGGCAAGTCGCCCGAAGGCGTCAGCGCTTCGCAGGACGGTCGTTACGTGGCCGTGGCCGTCGAGGAAAACAACAGCGTGAGCTTGCTCGATGGTCAGACGGGCGTCTTGCTCGCCGATATCAAGGTGCAGGGACGCAATCCGGAACATGCCGTGTTTAGCCCGGACGGGCGCTGGCTGCTGGTCAGTGCGGAAGAGGCCGAGCAAGTCGATGTCATTGATGTGACGCAACGCCGCCAGGTGGCGTCCATCGCCGTGGGCTTGCGTCCGCGCGGCATTGGATTCAGTCCGGACTCGGGCCACGCCTATGTGGCGTGCGAACTGGTCAACGCCGTGTATGTGATCGACATGGCTGCGCGCAAGGCCGTCGCCACCATTCCAGCGGGCAAGAATGCCAACGGCATCGCCGTCCATCCCAGCGGCAAGCAGGTGTATGTCTCGAACGGCACGGACGGCACGGTGATGGTGATCGATACGGCCAGCAACAAGGTGACGGCCACCATTCCCGTCGGCAAACGTCCGTGGAATATGGCCATCACGCCCGATGGCAGCAAGCTGTACGTGGCCAATGGCCGCTCGAACAGCGTGTCCGTCATCGATACTGCCAGCGCGCGCAAAGTGGCCGATATTGCCGTGGGCGAATTGCCATGGGGCGTGGTGATACGGTAGTGGTACAGGCGCAGGTGTTCCAGTCTGGTACACCTGTTCCATTGTGCAGCGGCGCAGGGAGCGCGATGCGGGGTGGTGGCGAGGCTGGCACGGATTGGAACAGGGGCCGCGCCGCCTGTTCAAAACGCCAACACAGCCACGCCCACGGCTCAAGCCCGGGGCATGCGCTGAAAAGCGCGCCGGTATTGACGCCACGCCCTTGTAACAGGGGGAAAAGCGGCTAAGTTTGTAGTGGGATGGTGAGCTGGCACGGCATTTGCGGAAGACTCCGTGTACTCACCCCATCTGTACCAGGACGTTTGATTTTAATTAAGTAATTCCATTCTAATTAACCCGATAGAGGACGACATGAATCTCGCAGACATCAGCAAACTGGGCGTAGCCAATCCCTTCAAACAACGTTATGACAATTACATTGGCGGCCAGTTCGTTGCACCAGTAAAAGGTGAATACTTTCCTAACATCACACCCATCACGGGCTTGCCGTTTTGCGAAATCGCCCGTTCCACGGCGGAAGATGTCGAGCTGGCGCTGGACGCCGCGCATGCCGCCAAGGATGCCTGGGGCAAGACTTCACCCGCCGAGCGCGCCAATATCCTGAACCGCATCGCCGACCGCATCGAACAAAACCTGAGCCTGATCGCCACGGCGGAAACCATCGATAACGGCAAGCCGATCCGTGAAACGATGAATGCCGACATTCCGCTGGCCATCGACCATTTCCGTTACTTCGCCGGCTGCATCCGCGCGCAGGAAGGTTCCGTCGCGCAAATCGACGCGGAAACCTATGCCTATCACTACCATGAGCCGCTGGGTGTCGTGGGCCAGATCATCCCGTGGAATTTCCCGATTCTGATGGCCGTGTGGAAACTGGCGCCAGCCCTGGCCGCCGGCAATTGCGTGGTCCTCAAACCGGCCGAGCAAACCCCCGCCTCCATCATGGTGTTGATCGAACTGATCGGCGACTTGCTGCCACCGGGCGTGTTGAACATCATCAACGGTTTTGGCCTGGAAGCGGGCAAGCCGCTGGCGTCGAGCAAGCGCATCGCCAAGATCGCCTTTACGGGTGAAACGGGCACGGGCCGCTTGATCATGGGCTATGCCGCGCAAAACCTGATTCCCGTCACACTGGAGCTGGGCGGCAAGTCGCCGAACATCTTCTTTGAAGATGTGATGGATGCCGATGATGATTATTTCGATAAGTGCCTGGAAGGCTTCACCATGTTTGCGCTGAATCAAGGCGAGGTGTGCACCTGCCCATCGCGCGTGCTGATCCAGGAATCGATCTACGAGAAATTCATCGAACGGGCCTTGAAGCGCGTGGCCGCCATCAAGCAGGGCAACCCGCTCGACTCGTCCACCATGATCGGCGCCCAGGCGTCGCAGGAGCAGCTGGAGAAAATCCTGTCCTACCTCGACATCGGCCGCCAGGAAGGCGCCGAAGTGCTGGCCGGTGGTGAGCGCCATACGCAGGCAGGCGATCTGGAGGGCGGCTACTACGTGCGTCCGACGGTGTTCAAGGGCAACAACAAGATGCGCATCTTCCAGGAAGAGATCTTTGGACCAGTCGTGTCCGTGACCACCTTCAAGGATGAGGCCGAAGCGCTGGCGATTGCCAACGATACCTTGTACGGCCTGGGTGCCGGCTTGTGGACGCGTGACGGTTCGCGCGCCTTCCGCATGGGACGCGCCATCCAGGCGGGCCGCGTGTGGACCAATTGCTATCACCTGTATCCAGCCCACGCCGCGTTCGGCGGCTACAAGCAGTCGGGTATCGGCCGCGAAAACCACAAGATGATGCTCGACCACTACCAGCAAACGAAGAACTTGCTGGTGAGCTATAGCCCGAAAGCCCTGGGCTTCTTCTAAACCGGCAACAGGCGCCGCGCCCTTAGCCGGGGGCGGCGCGCAGAAAGGGATGCCATGAGTGCAGCAATTGCCCGGGTGGTCGCCACCGATGCGGCGCTGGAAATGATGGACAAGTTACGCCAGCGTCACGGCCCGCTGATGTTTTTCCAGTCGGGCGGCTGCTGCGACGGGAGTGCGCCCATGTGTTATGCGCTGGGCGAGTTCGATGTCAGCGATACCGATATCTATCTCGGCAACTTGAATGGCACACCGTTTTACATGGGACTCGAGCAATTCGAGTACTGGGAGCATACCCAGTTGATTATCGATGTGGTCGATGGCAATGGCGGCATGTTTTCACTCGACAACGGCACTGGCAAGCGCTTCCTGACGCGCTCGCGCCTGTTCACCGATGAAGAGTGCGCGCTATTGCATGCCCAGCCGCATGAGCACCGCAAGACCTGATACACACATACTAATAAAACAGAGGGAGATGATTGTGCAGAAAAAAATCATGGGGATCGTCGTCGGTTTGAGTGTCGCCTCGTTGGTCCAGGCGGCCGACGTGGGCAATGTCACCAATGCCATGCTCGACAACACGGCGAAGAATCCGGCCAGCGTCCTGTCGTTTGGCATGGGCACGCAGGGGCAGCGCTATTCGCCGTTGACGCAGATCAATGACAAGACCGTGGCCAAGCTGGTGCCGGCCTGGTCGTTCTCGTTTGGCGGCGAAAAACAGCGGGGCCAGGAATCGCAGCCGCTGATTCATAACGGCAAGATGTTCGTCACGGCATCGTATTCGCGCATCTTTGCCGTCGACTTGAAAACGGGCGCCAAGCTGTGGAAATATGAGCATCGCTTGCCGGACGGCATCATGCCCTGCTGCGACGTGGTCAACCGCGGTGCCGCCCTGTATGGCAACCTGGTGATTTTCGGCACGCTCGACGCCTACCTGGTGGCGCTGGACCAGAACACGGGCAAGATCGTCTGGAAGGAAAAGGTCGACGACTATGCGGCAGGGTACTCGATGACGGCCGCGCCGCTGATCGCCGAAGGCTTGCTGCTGACGGGCGTGTCGGGCGGGGAATTCGGTATCGTGGGGCGGGTCGAGGCGCGCAACCCCATGACGGGTGACCTCGTGTGGAGCCGTCCTACGGTCGAGGGCCATATGGGCCACCGCTACGACAAGGATGGCAAGGCGAGCGATAACGGCGTATCTGGCACGGTCAACAAAACCTGGCCGGGCGACCTGTGGAAAACGGGCGGCGCGTCCACCTGGATGGGCGGCACCTACGATCCGCAAACCAAGCTGGCCTATTTCGGCACCGGCAACCCGGCGCCATGGAACAGCCATTTGCGTCCCGGCGACAACCTGTATTCCTCATCCACCGTGGCGCTGGACGTCAAGACGGGCCAGATCAAATGGGCGTATCAAAACACGCCCAACGATGCCTGGGATTTCGATGGCGCCAACGAGTTCGTCACCTTCGACATGGATGGCAAGCGCTACGGCGGCAAGGCCGACCGCAACGGTTTCTTCTATGTCATCGATGCTACCAACGGCAAGCTGCAGAACGCCTTTCCGTTTGTGAAGAAAATCACCTGGGCCAGCAGCATCGACCTGAAAACGGGACGGCCGAACTACATCGCCGCCGGCCGCCCAGGCGATCCGACCAAGGGAGAAGAAGGCAAGAAAGGCACGACCGTGTTTGCCGCGCCTGCTTTCCTCGGTGCAAAAAACCAGATGCCGATGGCGTACTCGCCGCAAACCAAGCTGTTCTATGTGCCGGCGAACGAATGGGGCATGGATATCTGGAACGAGCCGATCAGCTACAAGAAGGGTGGCGCCTTCCTCGGTGCAGGCTTCACCATCAAGCCCTTGTTTGACGACTACATCGGCGCCATGCGCGCCATCGATCCGAAGACGGGCAAGATCGTCTGGGAAATCAAGAACAACGCGCCGCTGTGGGGCGGCGTGATGAGCACTGCCGGCAATCTGGTGTTCTACGGCACGCCGGAAGGCTTCCTGAAAGCCGTCGACGCGAAGACGGGCAAGGAACTGTGGAAATTCCAGACGGGTTCCGGCGTCGTGGCGCCGCCCGTCACCTGGCAGGATGGCGATACGCAATATGTAGCCGTCGTATCTGGCTGGGGTGGCGCGGTGCCGCTGTGGGGTGGCGAAGTGGCCAAGAAGGTCAACTTCCTGGAGCAGGGCGGCTCCGTGTGGGTCTTCAAACTGGCATCGAAGTAACGGGGTGAAACGCCCGGGCCACTCGGACGGGTGTCTCCCTGTTCGCCGGGCGCTTTCTTTTTGCTGACGGCCCAGGCCGTCAGTTTTTTGTTTACCTGTACGCCCGCTATGCATACTTGCGGTCAAAAAATGAACACTATCTGTGGCAATTGATCCGCTGCTGCACACGTTAACGACGCTTTTTCTCTTTCTCCCTCTGAGCAGTGCTGGGCACGCTTATTGCCAAAGCTTGAGGTACATCAATCACTGGTGTGCACACTAAAAACAGAGAAGAAAGAGGAGACGCAATGAACACATTGAGCAAGCTGGGGAGCCTGGGTGTCATGACAATCGCAGCGATGGGGCAGGCACAAGCCGTCGATATCAAGGCGGGCGACTGGACCGTGTCGGTGGGCGGCATCGTCAACGCCTATTACACGCAAGTGTCGTGTTCGGGCGATGCGGTGGGTGGGCTGGCGCTGGGCGGCCAGGCGCTCGGTTGCGGTGGCGAGAAGGACCGCACCACGATCGGCAACGGCTTGCTGCCGAATGGCTTGATCACCTCGGCAAGCTCGCGCCTGGGCGAGTACGACGTGAAAGCCTTGATCGGCATCTACAACTCGACGGCCACCGACAGCGCCATCAGCCAGAACAGCGTGGTCGATGTGCGCCAGGCCTTCTTCACGTTCGGCAATGCGGAAATGGGCACCTTCAAGCTGGGCCGCGACTACGGCATCTTCGGCGCGAATGCGATCCTGTCCGACATGACCTTGTTGGGTTCGGGCGCACCCGTGCAGGCAACGCAGCGGGGCCGCGTGACCCTGGGCCATATCGGCGCCGGCTACACCTATCTGGGCAACTATGGCCAGATCATGTACAGCTCGCCGAAGTCCGGCGGCTTTGGCGTCGATGTGGCGCTGGTCAGCCCCGTTTCCGATACGCCCATCGTGGCAGGCTCGACCTATTCCTCGAAGTCGAGTCCGCAAGTGCAGGCGCAAGTGACGTATGCGCAGGAAGGCTTGAAAGCCTGGCTGGGCGTGAAGTCGCAAAAATTCACCTCGAAAACGCCAGGTGTCGATGACCTGACCATGCGCGGCGTGGAAGTGGGCGGCTCGTACCAGATGGGCCCGGCCGGCGTGCTGGTCAACTTCCAGGGCGGCAAAGGATTGGGGATACTCTCCGATGCGGATCAGGGCGATACCAAGTCGAAGAACTGGCTGCTGCAAGGCACGTATAAAACGACGGACAAGCTGAAGCTGGGCTTGTCCTACGGCATCAGCAAGAACGACGACAATACGGCCGGCACGGGCGGCTTGAAGTCGAACGCCAACCTGACGCTGGGCGCGTATTACTCGCTCAACAGCGCGATCACCCTGGTGGGCGAACTGGGCCAGACGCGCTCGAAAGGCTTTACGGGCGGCGAAGCGAAGATGAATGGCGTGTCGCTGGGCGGCATTATTTTCTTCTAACCAATAAATGCGGCGCCTTGCGACAGGGCGCCGCACGGAGTGCAATGCATGCGGATAATGCGGTTGTTCATCGGATGCTGGCTATTCCTGTTTATCTTGGGACAGGCGTGGGCAGGCGTGCTCACCAAGGCCGAGCTGGCACGGCGTTTTCCTGCTCCCATCGTCGTCGGCGACAAGGAGACCGACTTGCCCGTCTGGCCCTTGTTCCGGCAAAACGCCACGGCCACCGAACTGGTCGGCTACGTGTTTGAATCGGTGGACCTGGCTCCGATTCCCGGTTTTTCCGGCGTGCCCGTCAATCTGCTGATCGGCATCGATCCGAAAGGCAGTTTTCTGGACGTCGCCGTGCTGTCGCAACACGAACCGGTGTTTCTCGACGGCCTAGGTGAAGCGCCCCTGTTTCAATTCGTCAAACAGTACCAGGGTTTGTCGCTGAAACAGAATATCGCCATCGATGCGCGCACCAAGCGCGCGCCAGATGCGACCCACGCCGATATCGACGGCGTGTCGAAGGCCACGGCCTCCGTGCGCATCATCAACCAGAGCGTGCTGGCCTCCGCCTTGAAAGTGTCGCGCAAAAAACTGGGTTTTGCGCAAGGGCGCGACCCCGACCAGATTGCCCGCATCCGCATGGACGTGTTCGAAAAACTCAGCGCGGCGCAGATGCTCAAACAAGGCTTGATCCAGCATGTACGCCTGAGCAACAAGGACGTGGAAACCCTGTTTGCCGGCAGTCCTGGCGCGGGACTCGATACGCAGGCCACACGCGAACCGGACGGTGTGTTCATCGACCTGTACCTGGCGTATGTATCCGTGCCCACGGTGGGACGCAATCTGTTGACGGAGCGCAGCTGGAGCAAACTGCGCAACCGGCTCGACGAGGGCGACCACGCCATCCTCGTCATGTCGCGCGGGCGCTACAGCGTGCTGGGCGACGATTTTGTGCGCGGCACCGTGCCGGACCGGCTGTTGCTGAAGCAGGATGGCTTGCCCATCGACATGCGCGACCTGGACCTGGAATTGAGTTTGTCGGAGGGGGCAGCGTTGCCGACGGAAAATGTCGCTGTCTTTCGCATCATCAGCCAGGCGGGGCTCGATGCGGCCAGCCCGCTGGCGTTCACACTTCCCATCACGCGCAGCAAGGGCATCGTGTATCCGGAACGCATCGCCCGCAACGTGGATTTCAGTTTCCGCCTGCCGGCTGATTTTTATAGCGCACCGCAAGGCGACGATGCCACATGGCGCGGCACGTGGAAGAACCGCAAGGCCGAGCTATTGACCTTGCTGGCCGGGCTGGCGCTGCTGGCCGGCGCTTTGGCCTGGCAAAAACGCCTGGTGCGCGAGGGGCGGCAATTTACCTGGTTCCGCCGCCTGTTCCTGTTGTTTACCATCGCTTTCATCGGTTACTACGCGCAGGGGCAGTTATCGATCGTCAATATTACGGGCGCATTCCAGGCGCTGCTGGCGGGGCGCAGCCTGGGCTTTTTCCTGTTCGATCCGATGACGGTGATCCTGTGGGCTTTCGTGCTGCTCAGTCTGTTTATCTGGGGGCGCGGCACGTTTTGCGGCTGGCTGTGTCCGTTCGGCGCGCTGCAGGAATTCACGGGCAAGCTGGGCCAGTGGTTGCGATTGCCTCAGTGGAAGATCAAGCCGCGCCTGGACGGGCGCTTGAAATGGGTCAAGTATGGCTTGCTGGCGGCCATTCTCGGCAGCAGCGTGTTTTCCAGCCAGCTCACGGACAAGCTGGTGGAACTGGAGCCGTTCAAGACGGCGATCACTTTGAATTTCGTGCGCGCCTGGCCCTTCGTCGTCTATGCCGTGGGCTTGCTGCTGCTCAGCAGCGTTTCCTACAAATTCTTTTGCCGCTACCTGTGTCCGTTTGGCGCGGCGCTGGCGCTGCTGGGGCGCTTTCGCCTGTTCAACTGGATTCCCCGCCGCAAGGAATGCGGCACGCCTTGCCAGACTTGTCGCCACCGTTGCGAGTATCACGCCATCGCGCCCAGCGGGAAGGTCGATTACGGTGAGTGTTTCCAGTGCATGGATTGCGTGGTGATTTACGCCAGCGATGAAAAATGCGCACCCTTGATGCTGGAAATCAAGCGTGCCCGTACCATTCCCATCGTCCGGGCCACGGCGGAGGAGAGCAGCAATGCAGCGTAGAACCTTTATTTCCGCAGCGATCGGCAGCGTGGCCGGCATGGCGGGCGTGTCCTTGCCTGGCAGCATGGCGCGCGGCACGGCCACGGCGTCCGGCGTGCGGCCTTATCAAGGCGCCGCGCTGGCGTTTGGCACGACGATCGCCGTCACCGTGTTGCACCACGATCAGCACCAGGCCGAACTGGCGATTGAAGACGCCTTGCATGCGGCCAGGAATATCGACCGGCTGATGAGCATTTACAGCCCGGCCAGCCAAGTCTTTCAGCTGAATCGTGATGGCCGTCTGGCCCGGCCGGACGTGCATCTGCTGGCCGTGCTGGCGCAGGCGCAAGCCTTGTCGCAATCGAGCGATGGGGCGTTCGATATCACCGTGCAACCCTTGTGGCAGCTATTTCGCGCGGCGGCAGACCAGGCACGCTTGCCGACGGACACATTGCGTCGTGCCGCGCAGGCGCGGGTTGGCTGGCGGCAACTGGCGTGGGATAGCCGCGAAGTGCGTTTTCTTCAGCCCGGCATGGCGCTGACCTTGAATGGCCTGGCGCAAGGCTACGCGGCGGACATGGCGCTGGCGGCCGTGCAGGCGCGCGGCATACGGCACGCGCTGCTCGACACGGGTGAGTTCATTGCGCGCGGACAGCGCTCCCTGCGCCGTCCGTGGACCTTGGGCATCCAGGACCCGCGCGACAGGGAAATCCTGGCGGCTACCTTGAAAGTGGAAGGGCGCAGCGTGGCCACGTCAGGCGATTACGAATGCACGTTCACGCCCGACTTCGCGCATCACCACATCTTCGACCCTTCGAACGGCGATTCGCCGCGCGAACTGGCCAGCGTGACCGTGCTGGCGCCCACGGGTTTGCTGGCCGACGGTTTGTCGACGACCTTCATGGTGACGGGGGCCGCGCGTGCGCATGCGATGGCCGCACACATGCAGGGCGTCGACCTGATGACCATCGACAAGTCGGGCCAGCGCAAGATGTCTCCCGGCTTTGCCCGTCTAATCTAAGCTATTTCAGATGCGGTACCTTGCGATAGATCGTGTTGCGCGACACGCCCAGGGCCCGCGCCGTGGCCGAGACGTTGCCGCCGTGGGCATCGAGCGACTTGAGAATCGCGCTTTGTTCCATTTCTTCCAGGTTCGCGCCGGCGGCAATCATGCGGTCCGTGCTGGCGCTGGCGGCATGGGCCTGCGTCATCTCAATATCGTCGAGGAAATCATCAGGCATGTGGCGTAGACAGATTTCATGCTCGTCGCCTGCCATGACGATGGCCGTGCGCAACAGATTGGTCAACTGGCGGAAATTGCCTGGCCATTTATGCTGGTGGAACATGCGCAGGATGTCCGGCGCCACCGTGTAGCGCGTATCGGGCGCTTCCGTCGCGAGGATTTTCTTGACGACTGTGTCCAGGTCGGTGCGTTCACGCAGCGGCGGCAGTTTGACCACCAGGCCATTCAGGCGATAATACAAGTCTTCGCGGAACAGTCCCTTGGCCATGCGTTCGCGCAAGTTGTGATTCGTGGCGCAAATGAGTTCCACATTGACGGTGATCGATTTGCTGCTGCCCAGCGGGGTGACCATGCGTTCCTGCAGCACGCGCAACAGCCGCGCCTGCAAGCCGAAGGGCATGTCGCCGATTTCATCGAGGAACAGGGTGCCACCATTGGCTTGCAGGATCTTGCCGATGGCCCCTTTCTTGCGCGCGCCCGTAAATGCCCCGTCTTCATAGCCGAACAGTTCAGACTCGATCAGGGTTTCCGGGATCGACGCGCAATTGACGGCGATAAACGGTCCCATGGCCCGCGGCGAGTCGTTATGGATGGCTTGCGCCAGCAATTCCTTGCCTGTGCCCGTTTCACCCATGACGAGGATGGGAATATCGCGCCCCAGCACCTTGTTGACTTTTTCGATCACCAGTTCCAGTTGCGGATCGCCCGTGCGCAAGTAGCGCAGGCCGGACAGGCGGCGCGCCGCGTTGGCCGCATGGCTGGCTGGTGCGGGAACCTGGGCCGGCACGGCGTTGATATCGCTATGGTCGGTGCTGGCAGTGAAACCGTGCTGGAAAACGCTATTGGACAAGCGCAACTGCGCGCGCCCATACACGCGCACGCCGCTGTGCATGCACAGGTTCAGCAAACCGGGTGAGGCCGTCCGGTAATGTTCGTACAGGGCAGACACGGGCAAGCCGAACAGGGAGCTGAAGGTATGGGATTGCAGCGCGGCGAATGACAGGCCCAGCTGGAACAAACCGTTTTTATTGGCGGATAAAAACCGCCCGCCCGGCGTGAATGAGGCGATGCCTTCCATTAAGGTGCCGATGAATTCGGGACGCGCGTGGAAGTGCACGGTGATGGCGTCTTCAAAGGTGGCGGAAAACAGCTGATTCTCAATCATCAGCGCCGACATGCGCACCAAAGCCATCGTATGCTTGTGAAAGCTGCGCTGATCGCTGGACACGTCCAGCACGCCGATGACATTGCCCCGGTGATCGGTGATCGGTGCCGCGGAGCACGTCAGGAAATGATTGGCGGCCAGGTAATGCTGGTCCGCATGGACCAACGTCGGTACTTTCTCCGTGATGGCCGTGCCGATGGCATTCGTGCCGCGGCTTTGTTCCGACCATGCCACGCCCGGCTGCAGCGCCACGCGGTTGGCTTTCTCCAGGAAATCATCGTCACCCAGCGAATGCACGATCACGCCGTTGGCATCCGTCAAGATCACCATATTGTGCGTGTTGACGATTTGCTGGTACAGGGTTTCCATGGCGGGCAGTGCGTGCGTGTGCAGCATGCGGTTTTGCTCGATCAGCAGTGACAGGTCGGATTTGCCGGCCGGCGTAAAGTCGGGCGTGGCCGTGGGCGACAGCCCAAAGGCGACTGAGCGCTGATGGGACGTTTCGATGATGACGGGGACGTTGTCCTGTCCTGCCGGCAAAATGTTCGCGTCCGCGATGGACGAAAACGGTGCGCTACGGTAAGTAGCTGACGGTTGATACATGATCTCGTTGCCTCCGTTGGGCCCTGTACTGCGGCGCTCTTTTGAATATCGAGAGTGTTCCATAATGTAGCACCTGTCACAGATGGGAGCAAAGCAAAGCGAACCGGGCTGTCCCCAGTGTTGCTGCCAGGCCCAGAGTTGCTGCCATCAGTGTGCAGTGCATATGTCTGTATAAGCAAGTGCGGTGCCAGGGCTGTTTCTCGGAGCTGAAAAATAGCCCTTGCAGGGTGCACGGGGCAGGGCTATAATTCGCCCCCTCGCTGAACGATGCATGCAAATGCTGAGTGAAGCGGGTAAAAAAGAAGGTTGACGAAATGCTGAAAAAGCTTCATACTCTTCCTTCTTCGCAGCTGACAAACACAACGCTTTGTCAAGAGCGCGAAAGCAGTACCGAATACAGTTCTTTAACAATTAACAGTCGATAAGTGTGGGCATTTGATGTAAGTGCAGCGTCAATCTTCGGATTGGCGTCTAACTTAAAATATCAAATGTTCACAAGAAATAATGAAATAGGCGCTACGCAAGTAGTGGCCTGTCAGTTTTTTGAGTGAGCGACCCGTCGCAAGACGGTGCCAATAAAATGGCAAAGTAACAGAGATTAAACTGAAGAGTTTGATCCTGGCTCAGATTGAACGCTGGCGGCATGCCTTACACATGCAAGTCGAACGGCAGCACGGAGCTTGCTCTGGTGGCGAGTGGCGAACGGGTGAGTAATATATCGGAACGTACCCTAGAGTGGGGGATAACGTAGCGAAAGTTACGCTAATACCGCATACGATCTAAGGATGAAAGTGGGGGATCGCAAGACCTCATGCTCGTGGAGCGGCCGATATCTGATTAGCTAGTTGGTAGGGTAAAAGCCTACCAAGGCATCGATCAGTAGCTGGTCTGAGAGGACGACCAGCCACACTGGAACTGAGACACGGTCCAGACTCCTACGGGAGGCAGCAGTGGGGAATTTTGGACAATGGGCGAAAGCCTGATCCAGCAATGCCGCGTGAGTGAAGAAGGCCTTCGGGTTGTAAAGCTCTTTTGTCAGGGAAGAAACGGTGAGAGCTAATATCTCTTGCTAATGACGGTACCTGAAGAATAAGCACCGGCTAACTACGTGCCAGCAGCCGCGGTAATACGTAGGGTGCAAGCGTTAATCGGAATTACTGGGCGTAAAGCGTGCGCAGGCGGTTTTGTAAGTCTGATGTGAAATCCCCGGGCTCAACCTGGGAATTGCATTGGAGACTGCAAGGCTAGAATCTGGCAGAGGGGGGTAGAATTCCACGTGTAGCAGTGAAATGCGTAGATATGTGGAGGAACACCGATGGCGAAGGCAGCCCCCTGGGTCAAGATTGACGCTCATGCACGAAAGCGTGGGGAGCAAACAGGATTAGATACCCTGGTAGTCCACGCCCTAAACGATGTCTACTAGTTGTCGGGTCTTAATTGACTTGGTAACGCAGCTAACGCGTGAAGTAGACCGCCTGGGGAGTACGGTCGCAAGATTAAAACTCAAAGGAATTGACGGGGACCCGCACAAGCGGTGGATGATGTGGATTAATTCGATGCAACGCGAAAAACCTTACCTACCCTTGACATGGCTGGAATCCTTGAGAGATCAGGGAGTGCTCGAAAGAGAACCAGTACACAGGTGCTGCATGGCTGTCGTCAGCTCGTGTCGTGAGATGTTGGGTTAAGTCCCGCAACGAGCGCAACCCTTGTCATTAGTTGCTACGAAAGGGCACTCTAATGAGACTGCCGGTGACAAACCGGAGGAAGGTGGGGATGACGTCAAGTCCTCATGGCCCTTATGGGTAGGGCTTCACACGTCATACAATGGTACATACAGAGCGCCGCCAACCCGCGAGGGGGAGCTAATCGCAGAAAGTGTATCGTAGTCCGGATTGTAGTCTGCAACTCGACTGCATGAAGTTGGAATCGCTAGTAATCGCGGATCAGCATGTCGCGGTGAATACGTTCCCGGGTCTTGTACACACCGCCCGTCACACCATGGGAGCGGGTTTTACCAGAAGTAGGTAGCTTAACCGCAAGGAGGGCGCTTACCACGGTAGGATTCGTGACTGGGGTGAAGTCGTAACAAGGTAGCCGTATCGGAAGGTGCGGCTGGATCACCTCCTTTCTAGAGTTTGCACGAATCAGGTAACTGATTCACGCATCAAATGTTCACACTTATCGGCTGTTTAATTAAGAAGAAACAGTAGTAGTAGTAGCACCGCGTTGGGGCTGTAGCTCAGCTGGTTAGAGCACCGTGTTGATAACGCGGGGGTCGTTGGTTCGAGTCCAACCAGCCCTACCAGTCATTACCCAGGGGGATTAGCTCAGCTGGGAGAGCACCTGCTTTGCAAGCAGGGGGTCGTCGGTTCGATCCCGTCATCCTCCACCACGTTTTACTCGAAAGTGCAAACGTAAGCCGTGAGGTTTAGGTTTGATCTTTTAGCGATCAAAGCTGTTTCGTTCTTTAACAATCTGGAAGAAGTAAAGATTATTTATTGATCGGTTTGCCGTAAAAAGCGAATCGATGGGTAATGATTGTATGTATCAACAAACAAGCAACAACGTTGTACTTTCTTATCCCTGTAGCGCTCTTTCATCATGCAAATGATGAGAGGCTAACGTTATAGGGACAAGCGAATAAGTGCACATGGTGGATGCCTTGGCGATTACAGGCGATGAAGGACGTAGTAGCTTGCGATAAGCTGCGGGGAGTGAGCAAACACACTTTGATCCGCAGATTTCCGAATGGGGCAACCCACCCTTTTAGGGTATTGCATACTGAATACATAGGTATGCAAGGCGAACGCGGCGAACTGAAACATCTAAGTAGCTGCAGGAAAAGAAATCAACCGAGATTCCCAAAGTAGCGGCGAGCGAAATGGGAAGAGCCTGTACGTGATAGTCGGACTGATAGAAGAATCCTCTGGAAATAGGAACCGTAGCGGGTGATAGTCCCGTATTCGAAATCAGACCGGTGATACTAAGCGTACGACAAGTAGGGCGGGACACGTGACATCCTGTCTGAATATGGGGGGACCATCCTCCAAGGCTAAATACTCGTAATCGACCGATAGTGAACCAGTACCGTGAGGGAAAGGCGAAAAGAACCCCGGAAGGGGAGTGAAATAGATCCTGAAACCGTGTGCATACAAACAGTAGGAGCGGACTTGTTCCGTGACTGCGTACCTTTTGTATAATGGGTCAGCGACTTACATTCAGTGGCAAGGTTAACCATATAGGGAAGCCGTAGAGAAATCGAGTCCGAATAGGGCGATCAGTCGCTGGGTGTAGACCCGAAACCAAGTGATCTACTCATGGCCAGGATGAAGGTGCGGTAACACGCCCTGGAGGTCCGAACCCACTAATGTTGAAAAATTAGGGGATGAGCTGTGGGTAGGGGTGAAAGGCTAAACAAACTTGGAAATAGCTGGTTCTCTCCGAAAACTATTTAGGTAGTGCCTCAAGTATCACCATCGGGGTAGAGCACTGTTATGGCTAGGGGTCATTGCGACTTACCAAACCATTGCAAACTCCGAATACCGATGAGTGCGAGCTTGGGAGACAGACGTCGGGTGCTAACGTCCGGCGTCAAGAGGGAAACAACCCAGACCGCCAGCTAAGGTCCCAAAGATTGGCTAAGTGGAAAACGAAGTGGGAAGGCTAAAACAGTCAGGATGTTGGCTTAGAAGCAGCCATCATTTAAAGAAAGCGTAATAGCTCACTGATCGAGTCGTCCTGCGCGGAAGATGTAACGGGGCTAAGCCAGTCACCGAAGCTGCGGATATCCTTTATTGGATATGGTAGGAGAGCGTTCTGTAAGCCTGCGAAGGTGTCTTGTAAAGGATGCTGGAGGTATCAGAAGTGCGAATGCTGACATGAGTAGCGATAATGGGGGTGAAAAGCCTCCACGCCGTAAGCCCAAGGTTTCCTGTTCAACGTTCATCGGAGCAGGGTGAGTCGGCCCTAAGGCGAGGCAGAGATGCGTAGCTGATGGGAAGCAGGTTAATATTCCTGCACCGTCGTATGATGCGATGGGGGGACGGATCGCGGAAGGTTGTCCAACTGTTGGAATAGTTGGTTTTTGGCTCATAGAAGGCGCTTAGGCAAATCCGGGCGCGTAATTCAAGGGGTTGAGACGAGTGAACTTGTTCACGAAGCAATCGGAAGTGGTTCCAAGAAAAGCCTCTAAGCTTCAGTCATACGAGACCGTACCGCAAACCGACACAGGTGGGCGAGATGAGTATTCTAAGGCGCTTGAGAGAACTCGGGAGAAGGAACTCGGCAAATTGGTACCGTAACTTCGGGAAAAGGTACGCCCCGGTAGCTTGATTGGTTTACTCCATGAGGGTGAAAGGGTTGCAATAAACTGGTGGCTGCGACTGTTTAATAAAAACACAGCACTCTGCAAACACGAAAGTGGACGTATAGGGTGTGACGCCTGCCCGGTGCTGGAAGATTAAATGATGGGGTGCAAGCTCTTGATTGAAGTCCCAGTAAACGGCGGCCGTAACTATAACGGTCCTAAGGTAGCGAAATTCCTTGTCGGGTAAGTTCCGACCTGCACGAATGGCGTAACGATGGCCACACTGTCTCCTCCCGAGACTCAGCGAAGTTGAAATGTTTGTGATGATGCAATCTACCCGCGGCTAGACGGAAAGACCCCATGAACCTTTACTGTAGCTTTGCATTGGACTTTGAACCAATCTGTGTAGGATAGGTGGGAGGCTTTGAAGCGGGGACGCTAGTTCTCGTGGAGCCAACCTTGAAATACCACCCTGGTTTGTTTGAGGTTCTAACCTTGGTCCGTTATCCGGATCGGGGACAGTGCATGGTAGGCAGTTTGACTGGGGCGGTCTCCTCCTAAAGTGTAACGGAGGAGTTCGAAGGTACGCTAGATACGGTCGGACATCGTGTTGATAGTGCAATGGCATAAGCGTGCTTAACTGCGAGACTGACAAGTCGAGCAGGTACGAAAGTAGGACATAGTGATCCGGTGGTTCTGTATGGAAGGGCCATCGCTCAACGGATAAAAGGTACTCTGGGGATAACAGGCTGATTCCTCCCAAGAGTTCATATCGACGGGGGAGTTTGGCACCTCGATGTCGGCTCATCACATCCTGGGGCTGTAGCCGGTCCCAAGGGTATGGCTGTTCGCCATTTAAAGTGGTACGTGAGCTGGGTTTAAAACGTCGTGAGACAGTTTGGTCCCTATCTGCCGTGGGCGTTGGAAATTTGAAGGGGGCTGCTCCTAGTACGAGAGGACCGGAGTGGACGTATCTCTGGTGTACCGGTTGTCACGCCAGTGGCATTGCCGGGTAGCTAAATACGGAAGAGATAACCGCTGAAAGCATCTAAGCGGGAAACTTGCCTTGAGATGAGATTTCCCAGAGCCTTGAGCTCTTTAAAGGGTCGTTCGAGACCAGGACGTTGATAGGCTGGGTGTGGAAGTGCAGTAATGCATTAAGCTAACCAGTACTAATTGCCCGTACGGCTTGTCCCTATAACCTTAGCAGGTACAGAGGATAAGACGGTACAACGTTGCGTGTTTGTTGATACTACTATTCATTACCCAATCTTTGCTTCTTCCAGATTCAGGCTTTGTCGCTCAACTGAGGACAAATGCCAGTACAAGTTATGCCTGATGACCATAGCAAGTTGGTCCCACCCCTTCCCATCCCGAACAGGACCGTGAAACAACTTTGCGCCGATGATAGTGCTGCAACCAGTGTGAAAGTAGGTTATCGTCAGGCTTGTTATTCGCAGTAGAGAAAAACCCGACCAGCAATGGCCGGGTTTTTTTTCGTCTGGTGCTTTTTCGCTATAAAAAGCCACTTTTGGCCCCATTCCCAGATAAATTCGTATATAATTCGCCTCCTCAGATCAGATGGTTTGCTGCCCCGTTGGGAGCAGGCTGTTGAAAAAGTTATGCCTGATGACCATAGCAAGTTGGTCCCACCCCTTCCCATCCCGAACAGGACCGTGAAACAACTTTGCGCCGATGATAGTGCTGCAACCAGTGTGAAAGTAGGTTATCGTCAGGCTTGTTATATAAAAAAACCCCGCTAGGTGCGGGGTTTTTTTTCGTCTGCAGCGTTCATGGGATCAGATGCCCCAGGTAATGCTTTCACCTTCTGCCTTGGCCGAGCGCAGCATCTCCATCAAGGGATAGGCGCGCTGCGAAAAATGCACTTTTTGCGCGCGCGCATGGGCGCCCGATTCGCCATCTTCCAGCGTTTCCGGCGTATGGGTATCGTGCTCGATGTCATTTTCCGGATGCAATTTGCTTTCCGCGACTTCTTTTTCCAGCAAGGCCAGGGCATCTCCTGCTTCCGTTGGCGTAATGACGCCGCGCGTGGGATTCTTGTGCAGGATGTCGAGGATACGCTGGGCATGCTCCTGGTACATCAGTACTTCAGGGGAGGATTTGGATTTGAATGAGATCAACATAAGCGCTTTCTGAAACTTGTTGTTAGTGTCGAAACAATATCACGACTTGAAACATCGCACAGGCCGTCCGATTGCCCGGATTGCACATTTGCAAGCCGGATATCGCCATCTGTTGGACAGCGCACGTATTTACAAGAGCTTGCTGACCGTGAAAACATCCGTTTAAGCGATCACTAAGTCTCAATCCAGTTTCACTGAGTCCATGAAGGTGTCGATGGTGTCACGCGACAGCTTGCGCTCTTCACCGAGAATGATGATCTGGAAGATGTGCTTGTCCTGTGCCACAAAACGGCCGACCAGCAGGACAGGCTTGCCTTGCTGCGTGCCGCTGGCCTCGATGCTGAGCGAACTGCGCTGATGTATTCCGGCAGCAGTGCTGCTGGCTGCCGATGCGGACTTTTCGCTGCGTACAGTGCCGTTGATATTTTTCAACAGGGCGGTCTGCATGGCGGGCAGGGCCGCTTGCGCCTGTTCTGCGTTGTCGAGCACGGCACTGCCGATGGCGAAGGTATTGCCATCAACCTCGCTCGCCGTCATGGTCAGGCTGACTTTCTTGCCATCGAGATCGATCTCGCGCGTCAGCACGGCCGGCTTGCCTGGAAACAGGGCCGTGAACTGAGCGTCGGGGCTGCGATAGTCGCGCCAGTCGAATTTCGGACTGCAGGCGGACAGGACGCTGGCGGCCGCGAGCGTAGCCAGCAAGAGAGCAAGTGATGGTTTTTTCATCAGCAGATGGTAGCAGTGCCGCCAGTCACGCGCAATCGCGTATGTGTGGCGTTCATTGCTCTCCTTACATTTCACGCAGTACGCGCCGGTACTGGATCGCTTCGGCGACATGCGGCTGCGTGATCGTGGGGCTGCTTGCCAGGTCGGCGATGCTGCGCGCCACGCGCAGTACCCGGTGGTAGGTGCGTGCCGACCAGTGCAGGCGCGCCATGGCGCCATGCAACAACTGTTCGCCATGTGGCTCCAGGCGACAATGCTGTTCGATTTCCGTGCTGCTCAGGCGCTGGTTCGCTTTCCCCTGGCGTGCCAGCTGCAGGGCGAAGGCTGCCGCTACCCGCGTGGCGATGGATTGCGTGCTTTCGCCGGCGCCTGCGTGCCGCCCCAGCGCCGCCGCTGGCATGGCGGCAACTTCGATTTGCAGGTCGATACGGTCGAGCAGCGGGCCGGACAGGCGACTGCGATAGCGCAGCACGGCGTCCGGCGTGCAGCGGCAACGGCCGGAAGCATGCCCCAGGTAGCCGCACGGGCAGGGATTCATGGCGGCGATCAACTGAAAGCGGGCAGGAAACTCGGCCTGGCGGGCCGCACGCGAAATGCTGATGACGCCCGATTCCATGGGTTGGCGCAAGACATCGAGGACCCGGCGCTGGAATTCGGCGATTTCATCGAGAAACAACACACCGCAGTGTGCCAGCGAGATTTCTCCCGGGCGCGGCAGGTTGCCGCCGCCCACCGGGGCCACGCCGGACGCCGTCTGGTGCGGGGCACGATAGGGACGGCGTTTCCAGTGTTCCACCTTGAAGTGGCCGCCCAGCGAATGTACGGCGGCCGATTCCAGTGCCTCTGCATCGCTCATGGGCGGCAGCACGCCGGGAAACCGGCTGGCCAGCATGGTCTTGCCCGCACCCGGCGGTCCCACCATCAGCACGTTGTGGCCGCCCGCGGCCGCCACTTCCAGTGCGCGTCGCGCCTGCTGCTGGCCCTGTACATCGGCAAAGTCGGGATACGCAAAAACCTGCGCTGCCAGCACGGGTTGATGGCGTTGCAGGGCCATCTGGCTGGCGGGCGCGGCAAAATGCGCGCAGACCTCGAGCAGGCTGTGGGCGGGATAGATGCAGGCATCGCTGACCAGCGCCGCCTCGTCCGCGTTCGCTTGCGGCAGGATGAAGGCGCGTGGTGTGCCCGATTGGCTGCGCTGCATGGCAAAAGTCATGGCCAGCGCACCGCGGATGGGGCGTAGCTGGCCCGACAGTGACAGTTCGCCCGCGAATTCGTAGTGGTGTAGTTGGTTGCCCGGCAATTGGCCGGAGGCGGCCAGGATGCCCAGCGCAATGGGCAAGTCGAAGCGGCCCGATTCCTTGGGCAGGTCCGCAGGCGCCAGATTGGCTGTGATGCGCCGCGCCGGCATTTCAAAGCCGCAGTTTTGCAGCGCAGCGCGGACGCGGTCGCGCGATTCCTTCACTTCCGTATCCGGCAGGCCGACTATCGTAAACGAGGGCAAGCCATTGGCAAGGTGGACTTCGACACTTACCTCGGGTGCCTCCATGCCGGCCAGGGCGCGGCTTTTCAGGACGGCCAGACTCATCAGACTCCCCTGTGGCGCGAGCGCGGTCAGGATCAGTCTAGCGCTTGAAGCGCTGTCAGGCTTGAGATATGCCAGCAAGGCGGCGTATAACGCGACCTTGCTGGCGGTACGTTATGCCTTTGGGTCGTTCAGGCGCGTTTCCAGTTCGATCAGGCGCAATTCCAGTGCATCGAGCTTGGCGCGGGTCTTGGCCAGCACTTGCGCCTGGATATCGAATTCCTCGCGCGTGACGAGATCGAGACGGGCGAAGCCCTGGGTCATCATCGATTTCACGTTTTTCTCGATATCCTTGGCCGGCGAGTTCTCGATGGCCTGGTGAATCTTGCCTTGCAAGTCGTTAAAGAAGGTATTCATGTCCATGGTCAGTCCTTTTATGGTGCGGCATGTGCATCGCACCATTGCGGTGCACAGCGGTGTTAATCTGGTGCGGAAATGGGTAAATCCACAACGCTTCAGCAGCCCATTTCCGCATGCCCAATGGCTTGCAGGGTATGTATGGACGGAAATGCACCTGTCAAGGTGGCAAGAGAGCTGGCACGTATTCTGCTAAAGAAGGTATGAACGCTTTGTGATCTCCAGCCAAGATTTTAAACCTCAACCGCTTTAAAAGTTCAATAAAAGGAAATCGCCATGAAGAATCTCTCCAAGAACATGACTTTAGTAGCAGCGTTGACGCTGGCCATGACCGCCGTGTGCGGTAGCGCCATGGCCCAGGATGCAGTGGCAGCGCCTGCCGCGGCCGAAGCCGTACCTGATAACGTGGTGAGCTACAACGTGGCATTGACCACCGACTACCGCTACCGTGGCGTGTCGCAAAGCCGTCTTGACCCAGCCATCAGCGGTGGTGCCGACTATACCCACAATCCGACGGGCCTGTATGTGGGCACCTGGTTGTCGAGCATCAAATGGATCAAGGATGGCGGCGGCGATACCAATCTGGAATGGGATATCTACGGCGGCAAGCGGGGCGAGATCAGCAAGGATTTTACCTATGATGTGGGCGGCCTGTACTATTTCTATCCCTCGAATGGGCTGAGCACCAATGCCAACACTTTCGAGTTGTACGGCCAGCTTGGCTACGGCCCTGCCTATATCAAGTACTCGCACTCGACGACCAATCTGTTTGGTGTCGCCGACAGCAAGAACAGCGGCTACCTCGATGTGGGTGCGAATATCGATATGTACGAAGGTTATCTGCTGAACCTGCATGTGGGCCGCCAGAAGGTCGCGCACAACGATTCCCTCAGCTACACCGATTACAAGCTCGGTGTCACCAAGGATTTCGGCATGGCAACCGTTGCCCTGGCCTACGTCAAAGCCAATATCACGTCGCTGGCACCGAATGGCAAGAACCTGGCGAAATCCGGTCTCGTGCTGACCGTGTCCAAAACCTTTTAAGCGAGACTGCCATGAAAATGATTACCGCAATCATTAAACCATTCAAACTGGACGAAGTGCGTGAAGCCTTGTCGGCTATCAATGTGCAAGGCATTACCGTCACCGAAGTGAAAGGGTTCGGCCGCCAGAAAGGTCACACGGAACTCTACCGTGGGGCTGAGTATGTCGTCGATTTCTTGCCGAAGACCAAGATTGAAGCGGCCGTCGATGACGCCATTGTCGACCAGGCCATCGAAGCGATCGAAGGTGCCGCGCGTACCGGTAAAATTGGTGATGGCAAGATTTTCGTCTACAACCTGGAACAGGTCATCCGTATCCGTACCGGTGAAACCGGCAACGAAGCGCTCTAAGGGGAATATTGATGCATAAAAATATAACAAAATTGCTCGCCGGGATAGCCTGCCTGTGTGCGTTTGGCATCGCCACGCCAAGCTTTGCCGATGCGCCCGCCAAGACGGAGGCGGCCACGACCACGGCCGTCGCCGCCCCCGCCGTGACGCCGGTGCCTGACGCCGCGCCCGCTGCCGCCGCTCCGGCCCCGGCCGCTGCTGCGCCAGTCGCCGCGCCCGTCGCCAACAAGGGCGATACCAGCTTCATGATGATCAGCACCTTGCTGGTGATCTTGATGACCATCCCCGGCCTGGCCCTGTTCTACGGCGGCCTGGTGCGTTCGAAGAACATGCTGTCGGTGCTGATGCAGGTGTTCATGGTGTTCGCGCTGGTCATCGTGCTGTGGTGCATCTACGGCTACTCGATCGCCTTCACGGAAAAAACCGCCTTCTTCGGTGGCTTCGACCGCCTGTTCCTGAACGGTATCTGGGATCCGGCCAAGGGCACGTTTGCCGCCGCCGCCACCTTCAGCAAGGGTGTCGTCATTCCCGAGTTCGTCTTCGTGGCATTCCAGGGCACGTTTGCCGCCATCACCTGCGCGCTGATCGTCGGCGCCTTTGCCGAGCGCGCCAAGTTTGCCGCCGTGCTGGCCTTCGTCGTGCTGTGGTTCACGTTCGCCTACCTGCCAGCGGCCCACATGGTGTGGTTCTGGACCGGTCCTGACCTGATCACCAACGCCGCCACCTCGGCCAGCGAAGCCCTGAAGGCTGGCTGGATCTGGCAAAAAGGCGCGCTGGACTTCGCCGGCGGCACCGTGGTGCACATCAACGCCGCCGTTGCCGGCCTGGTAGGCGCCGTCATGATCGGCAAGCGCGTCGGCTACGGCCGCGAATCGATGGCGCCGCACTCGCTGACGATGACCATGATCGGTGCCTCGCTGCTGTGGGTGGGCTGGTTCGGTTTCAATGCCGGTTCCTCGCTGGAAGCGGGCGATGTGGCGGCATTGGCTTTCGTCAACACCTTGCTGGCCACTGCCGCCGCCACCCTGTCGTGGGTATTTGGCGAGTGGATCAGCAAAGGCAAGCCATCCATGCTCGGTGGCGCGTCCGGCGCCGTGGCCGGCCTGGTGGCGATCACCCCGGCAGCCGGCTTTGTCGGCCCGATGGGCGGCCTGGTCATCGGCTTGCTGGCCGGTGTCATCTGCCTGTGGGGTGTGAATGGCCTGAAACGCCTGATCGGCGCCGATGATTCGCTCGACGTGTTCGGCGTGCATGGCGTGGGCGGCATCCTGGGTGCCTTGCTGACGGGTGTGTTTGCTGCACCACAACTGGGCGGTCAAGGCATCTTCGACTATGTCACCAACAAGATGTCGGCGGATCCGTACTCGATCGGCCATCAGGTGTGGGTGCAGGCGCAAGCGGTCGGCACCACCATCATCTGGTCGGCCGTGGTCTCCGTCATCGCCTATAAACTGGTCGACATCGTCATCGGCCTGCGCGTACCGGAAGAAGAAGAGCGCGAAGGCCTCGATATCACCAGCCATGGCGAGCAGGCATATCATGGTTAAATGATGGCAATATGGCATGCCAGCGCCCCGGCGCGGCATGTCAGGCTGGAAAAGGCGCCTCGTTGAGGTGCCTTTTTTTCGTTGTGGGAATGGAAAAGGTCTTTAAAACAAGGCTTTTGCCCCGATTTGGGATACTTACACGGTAATATAGTCGGCAGTTCTGTGTGCTTTTTTGAATACTGCACATAATTTAAGGATGTAACTATGGTTCCCCATCTCGTCACGGCCCTGACCGGACCGCTGCTCGACCTCGAAAAAAAGATTCTGGCCGCGACGCCGGCCATTGAGCGCTGGTTTCGCATGGAGTGGCAAGAGCACACGCCGCCCTTCTATTGCTCGGTAGACTTGCGTAACGCGGGCTACAAGCTGGCGCCCGTCGATACCAATCTGTTCCCTGGCGGTTTTCATAACCTGGCCACGGAAATGCTGCCCCTGTCCGTGCAGGCGGCCATGGCTGCCATCGACAAGTATTGTCCGGACGCCCGCAATCTGCTGATGGTGCCGGAATTGCACAACACCACGCCGCAATACCTGCAAAACGTGGCGCGCTTGATGCAGATCTTCCGCCAGACGGGGCTGCACGTACGCCTGGGCTCGTGGTCGCCCGAGATCACTCAGCCGACGCCATTGGCGTTGCCAGATGGCAACATGCTCGTCATCGAGCCGCTCGTGCGCCTGAACAACGGCCGCCGCCTGGGCTTGAAGGATTTCGACCCGTGCACGATCTTGCTGAATAACGACTTGTCGGACGGCATACCCGATATCTTGCAAAATATTCATGAGCAAAGCCTGCTGCCGCCGCTGCACGCGGGTTGGGCCTTGCGCCGCAAGAGCAACCACTACACGGCCTACGATGAAGTGGTGAAAAAATTCGGCAAGATGATCGATGTCGATCCGTGGATGCTCAATCCCTTCCACGCCAAGTGCAGCGACGTCAATTTCCAGGAAGGCGAGGGCGAAGATGCGCTGGCCGCCAGCGTCGACGTGCTGCTGGCCAAGATCCGCAAGAAATACAAGGAATACGGCATCAAGGAAAAGCCGTTTGTCATCGTCAAGCCCGATGCGGGCACGTATGGCACGGGCATCATGACGGTGCGCGATGCCAGCGAAGTGCGCGACTTGTCGCGCAAGCAGCGCGAAAAAATGTCGATCGTCAAGGATGGCCAGCTGGTAACCGACGTGATCATCCAGGAAGGCGTGCCGACCTTCGAAAGCATCAAGGATGCGGTGGCCGAGCCCGTCGTCTACATGATCGACCGCTATGTGGTAGGCGGTTTTTACCGCGTGCATGCTGAGCGGGGCGTGGACCAGAACCTGAACGCGCCCGGTTCGCAGTACGTGCCGCTGGCGTTTGCCCAGCAGCATGCGGTGCCGGACTTGAAGGCCAAGCCGGGCACGGCCGCGCCGAACCGCTTCTATGTGTACGGCGTGGTGGCGCGTCTGGCCTTGCTGGCCGCGTCGCTGGAAATGGAGCGCACGGACCCGAATCCCGAGGTGTATTGATCTACCCCTGCCGCTTGCCAGGCGCGGTGACTACCGCGCCTGGCGATCTCGGCTAGAATCAAGCATTCCTTATCCAGGCTCCCCGATTGGACGCACCATGAAAATTGCATTCCTTGCCGACCCGCTGGCAGGCTTCAAGACTTACAAAGATTCCACCTTCGCCATGATGCGCGAGGCGGCCAAGCGCGGCCACGCCGTGTACGCCTTCGAACAGAAGGACATGGCGCTGGAAGAGGGCATCGTCACGGCATTGGTCAAACATATCGAACTGACGGGCGACGAACACGACTGGTACAAGGTGGTCTCCACCGAGGAAGTGCGCCTGTCGGCCCTGGACGCCATCATCGAGCGCAAGGATCCGCCGTTCGACATGGAATACGTGTATGGCACGTATCTGCTGGAACTGGCGGAAAAGCAGGGCGCCTGCGTCTTCAACAAGCCGTCCGCCATCCGCGACAACAATGAAAAGCTGGCCATTGCCCAGTTTCCCGAATTCACCTCGCCGACCCTGGTAACGTCGGATGAAGCGCGCCTGCGCGCCTTCCACGCCAAGCACCAGGACGTCATCTTCAAGCCGCTCGACGGCATGGGCGGCACGGGCATCTTCCGCGTCAAGGCCGATGGCCTGAACCTGGGCGCCATCATCGAGACCTTGAGCGAGAACGGCGCGCAGACCATCATGGCGCAGCGTTTTATTGCCGACATCGTCAAGGGCGACAAGCGCATCCTCGTCATCGGCGGCAAGCCGGTGCCGTTTTCGCTGGCGCGCATTCCGCAAGCGGGCGAAGTGCGCGGCAACCTGGCCGCCGGCGGCACGGGCGTGGCGCAGCCATTGACGGCGCGCGACCTGGAAATCGCTGAAAAACTGGGCCCGATCCTGGCCGCGCGCGGCCTGATGCTGGTAGGATTGGATGTGATCGGCGACTATCTGACGGAAGTCAATGTCACCAGCCCGACCTGCTTCCAGGAAATCATGCAGCAGACGGGTTTTGATGTGGCTGCCATGTTTGTCGACGCCGTCGAGCATGGCGTTGTGCAAGCGCAGCAGCGTCAGAAGGTGAAATGACTATGGTAGGGATTTTGCTCATGACACATGCACCGCTGGGACAGGCCTTCATCGCCGCCTGCGCGCATGTGTTTCGCGGGCCAACGGAACGGTTTGAAGCCATCGACGTCGTCGCCGACCAGGACCTGGCGGAGGTGCAGAAGCTGGCATCGGAAGCCATCTGCCGCCTCGACGACGGCTCCGGTGTGCTGGTGATTACCGACGTGAAGGGCGGCACGCCGTCGAACTGCTGCAACAAGCTGGCCGATGCGGGCAGGGTCGAAGTTATCGCCGGCATCAGCCTGCCGATGCTGCTGCGCGCCATCACGTATCGCCGCGACACGCTCGACGTGGTGGTGGAGATGGCGCTGGCCGGTGCGCAAAGCGGCGCCGTGCGCGTCGATAACCGTATCCGCGTGGGCGAATAGGGAAGTACAAGGCCGCCGCCCTGAAGGCGGCGGGTTTTATAGGCCAAGATTGTCATCAGCGTAGCGCATTCAGGGATAGAGACCATACAAAAATGATTCAAAAAGAACTCGAAATCATCAACAAGCTGGGACTGCACGCACGCGCCTCCGCCAAATTTACCCAGCTCGCCGCCAAGTTCAAGAGCGACGTCTGGCTGACCCGCAACGCGCGCCGCATCAACGCCAAATCCATCATGGGCGTGATGATGCTGGCCGCCGGCAAGGGAGCGAAAGTGACCCTGGAAGCCGAGGGCGATGATGAGCAGGCATGTGTCGATGCGCTCACCGCCCTGATTAATGACAGGTTTGGCGAAGGCGAGTAATGCCTGCCGAACGTAGCCGCAGCCGCATTCCGACAGGTCACCCCATGGCATCTTTCACGCTCCACGGCATCCCGGTCTCCCGCGGCATCGCCATTGGCCGCGCGCATCTGCTGGCGCCGGCCGCCCTTGACGTCAAACACTACCTGGTCGCCCAGGAACAGATCGAAGCCGAAGTCCAGCGTCTGCAAAACGCCATCGCCGCCGTCCACAAGGAACTGCAAACCCTGTGGAACGAGCTGCCGAAAGACGCGCCTACCGAACTGGGCGCGTTCATCGACGTGCATGCGCTGATCCTGTCGGATCCGTTGATCGCCGAAGCGCCGCTCGACATCATCCGTTCGCGCCATTACAACGCCGAATGGGCATTGCTGACGCAAATCGATGAATTATCGGCGCAGTTCGATGAAATCGAAGACCCATACCTGCGCGAACGCAAGGCCGACATCCAGCAGGTGGCCGAGCGCGTATTGAAAGTCTTGCTGGGCACGGAGCAGCTGCTGCCCAAGGCCGCCGCCGAAGACGAATTGATGGCGCAGATGATCGTGGTCGCCCACGACATTTCTCCGGCCGACATGCTGCAATTTCGCGACCGCTCCTTCATCGGCTTCATCACCGACGTGGGCGGACAGAACTCGCACACGGCCATCGTCGCGCGCAGCCTGGATATCCCGGCCGCCGTCGGCATGTCGCAGGCGTCGATGCTGATCGAGCAGGACGACTGGCTGATCATCGACGGCGACGCCGGCGTGGTCATCGCCAACCCCAGCGCGCTGGTGCTGGAGCAGTACCGCGAGCGCCAGGTGGCCATGCAGCGCGCGCGCAAGAAGCTGGGCAAGCTGAAAAAGACGCCGGCCGTCACCAAATGCGGTACCCCCATCACCCTGCTGGCGAATATCGAACTGCCCGATGATTGCGCGTTTGCGCTGGAGTCCGGCGCCAGCGGCGTGGGCCTGTTCCGCTCCGAATTCCTGTTCATGGGCCGCGCCCACAAGATTCCCACCGAGGATGAGCAGTTCGAGGCTTACCGCAACACGGTGCAGTCGATGAAAGGGCGCGTGGTGACCATCCGCACGCTCGACATCGGCGCCGACAAGCCGCTCGACCAGTCCGACCATACGGCCTTGAATCCCGCCCTGGGCCTGCGTGCCATCCGTTACTGCCTGGCCGAGCCGCAACTGTTCCTGACGCAGCTGCGCGCGATCCTGCGCGCCTCGGCTTTTGGCAAGGTGCGCATCCTGATCCCCATGCTCGCGCATGCGTTCGAGATCGACCAGTCGCTGGCCATGATCGCGCAAGCGAAGGCCAGCCTGCGCGAGGAGGGCGTCAAGTTCGACGATGCCGTCGAAGTGGGCGCCATGATTGAAATTCCCGCCGCCGCGCTGGCCCTGCCCATGTTCGTCAAGCGCATGGATTTCCTGTCGATCGGCACGAATGACCTGATCCAGTACACGCTGGCCATCGACCGCGTCGATTACGAAGTGGCGCATTTGTACAATCCGCTGCACCCGGCCGTGCTGCAACTGATCTCGATGACGATCGCCGCCGGCCACAAGGCGGGCATCGACGTGGCCGTGTGCGGCGAAATGGCGGGCGACGTGAAGCTCACGCGCTTGCTGCTGGGCATGGGACTGCGCGAGTTTTCCATGCATCCGGCCCAGCTGTTGGCGGTCAAGCAAGAGATCCTCAACAGCGACCTGGGCCTGATCGCACCACAAATGCGCAAAATTATGCGTTCCATGGAACCAAATGTGATCGCGGAAGCCGTACATCAGTTGCAGCTCATGTAAACTGTCACCCTATCAGCATCAGGACACATCGCGCGCGGCAAGAGGTGTCCTGATGCTAAAGTTGCAGCACCTATCATCGCGGTGCTGCATCGACCATGGCCCGTGGGGCCACCCCCTTTTATAAACCGACACACATGTCATCCATTGGAATCGTTTCGCCGCAAACCATGTATTTTGCGCAACCCCTGCAGCTGCAAAGCGGCGCATCGCTGCGGGACTATATGTTGATGTATGAAACCTACGGCACCCTGAACGCCGACAAATCGAACGCGGTGCTGGTCTGCCACGCCCTGAACGCCTCGCATCACGTGGCCGGCGTCTACGCGGATGAACCGAAAAGCACGGGCTGGTGGGACAATATGGTGGGACCGGGCAAGCCGCTCGACACCAATAAATTCTTCGTCATCGGCGTCAACAACCTGGGCTCCTGCTTCGGCTCGACTGGCCCCATGCACACCAATCCCGCCACCGGTAAGCCGTATGGCGCTTCCTTCCCCGTCGTCACGGTGGAAGACTGGGTCAGCGCGCAGGCGCGCCTGGCCGATGAACTGGGCATCACTCAGTTCGCCGCCGTGATGGGCGGCTCGCTGGGCGGCATGCAGGCGCTGGCGTGGAGCATCATGTTCCCCGAGCGGCTGCGCCACTGCGTGGTGATCGCCTCGACGGCCAAACTGTCGGCGCAAAACATCGCCTTCAACGACGTGGCGCGCCAGGCCATCCTGTCCGACCCCGATTACCATGGCGGCGACTTTTATGCGCATGGCGTGGTGCCGAAGAACGGCTTGCGCGTGGCGCGCATGGTGGGCCACATCACGTATCTGTCGAATGACGACATGGCCGAGAAATTCGGCCGCAAGCTGCGCGACGCGGCGCAGACGGGCGACTACAAATTCGGCTTCGGCATCGATTTCGAGATCGAATCGTATCTGCGCTACCAGGGCGACAAGTTCTCCGAGTACTTCGACGCGAACACCTACCTGCTCATTACCAAGGCGCTCGATTATTTCGACCCGGCGCGCGCGCATGGCGGCGACCTGGCCAAGGCCCTGTCGGGTACCAAGGCCAAGTTCTTCCTCGCCTCGTTTTCCACCGACTGGCGCTTCTCGCCCGAGCGCAGCCGCGAAATCGTCGAGGCGCTGGTGTGCAACCGCCGCCAGGTGACCTATGCGGAAATCGACGCGCCGCACGGCCACGACGCCTTTTTGCTGGAAGATGCGCGCTACATGAACATGGTGCGCGCCTATTATGGCCAGGTATGGAACGACATCGGGGCGGGCTTGCCCGCTCCTGCACAGCACACCGCCGTCCGCCAGGGCGCCAAGGAGATCGCATGACTTTTGACGAATTGAGCGCACTGCGCCCCGACCTGGCCTTCATCGCCCACTGGGTGCCGAACAACGCGCACGTGCTGGACGTGGGCTGCGGCGAAGGCGTGATGCTGCAGTATCTGCAAAGCGACAAGGACTGCAGCGGCTATGGCATCGAGATCGCCGACGACAAGGTGCTGGCCAGCACCCTGCGCGGCGTGAACGTGATCCAGCAAGACATGGAAAAGGGCCTGGCCATCTTTGGCGACAACAGCTTCGATACGGTGCTGTGCCTGTCGTCCCTGCAGATGATGAAGCAGGTCGAGCCGCTGCTGCGCGACATCGTGCGCGTGGGTGCCGAGGCCATCGTCTCGTTCCCCAACTTCGCCTACTGGCCGCACCGCGTGGCGCTGCTCAAAGGCCGCATGCCCGTGTCGAAATCGCTGCCCTACCAGTGGTACGACACGCCCAACGTGCGCTGCGCCACCATCAACGACTTCCGCGAGCTGGCCGAGGAATGCGGCCTGGAAGTGATCGAATGCGTGGCCCTGGCCGAAGGCAAGATGGTCTCCGTGCTGCCGAACCTGCGCGGCGACCTGGCCGTCTTCCGCCTGCGTAAAAAAGCGGTGCATTGATGACCACAAGCCCGGTGCCTGGCTGGCGCTCCTATGCCAATGGCCGCATGCTGGCCGTGCTGGTGCTGGGCTTCAGTTCCGGCCTGCCCCTGTTCATCCTGCTGTACCTGCTGCAGGCATGGCTGGCCAAGTCGGGCTTGAACGTCAAGGCGCTGGGGCTGTTCGCCCTGGTGCAGTTCCCGTACATCTGGAAATTCCTGTGGGCGCCGCTGATGGACCGCTACCGCATCCTGGGCCTGGGGCGCCGGCGCGGCTGGATGGCGGCCACGCAAGTGGCGCTGTTCTTCTCCATCGGCGCCATGGGCATGCTCGATCCGCTCACGCAGATCGGCCTGATCGCGGCGGCTGCCGGTGGCGTCGCTTTTCTGTCTGCCAGCCAGGACATCGTCATCGACGCCTACCGGCGCGAAATCCTTAGCGACAACGAGCAGGGCCTGGGCGCCGCCGTCATCGTCAACGCGTACAAGGTGGCGGGCATGGTGCCGGGCGCGCTGTCGCTGATCCTGGCCGACCGCATGCCGTGGCAGCCCGTCTTCTGGATCACGGCCGCCTTCATGCTGCCGGGCCTCGTGTGCACCTTGCTGATCAAGGAGCCTGCCGTCTACGGCTCGCCGCCGAAGACCATGCGCGAAGCGATCATCCTGCCGTTCCAGGAATTCATCGCGCGCGATGGTTGGCGTAACGCAATGTGGATCCTCGCTTTCGTATTACTCTACAAAATCGGCGACAGCATGGCCACGGCGCTGGCGACGAAGTTTTATCTGGACCTGGGGTTTTCCATGACGCAGATCGGCCTGGCCGCCAACACCACGGGTTTCTGGGCCAGCCTGGCCGGCGGCGTGGTGGGCGGCGTGTGGATGCTCAAGCTGGGCATCAACCGGGGCCTGTGGGTGTTTGGCGCGCTGCAGGCGATCGCGATTCTGGGATTCGCCTGGCTGGCACAGGTGGGGCCGAACACCATGCTGCTCAGCGCCGTGATCGGTTTTGAAGCCTTTGCCAGCCTGGGCCTGGGTGCGGCCGCCTTTGTCGCGTTCCTGTCGCGCACCACGGACCCGCGCTACACAGCCACGCAATATGCCTTGTTTTCCAGCCTGAGCGCCGTGCCGCGCACCCTGATCAATGCCTCGGTGGGCTTTCTGGTCGCGGAACTGGGCTGGTTTTCGTTTTTCATCGTGTGCTTCTTCCTGGCCTTCCCGGCCATGATGATGCTGCCTAAAATCGCTCCATGGAGGTCTGCCAATGGCACCAATATCCCTTAAACGTTACGCCATCCTGGCCAGCCTGTGCGCGGCCACCGCCCTGGCCCCCCTGTCCACCCACGCCCAGCAGGCGACGATGCAGGATGGCATCAAGGTGCGGCCCTTGTCGACCTCGCGCATCTTTGCCGGCGGCGCCGATTTCAATGCAGAATCGAAGCAGCAATATACGCAGCTGGTCAACGAAGCGAAGGAAAAAAACGCGCTGGTGCCCGACAGTGACCCGCAGGTCAGGCGTCTGCGCGCCATCGCCCAGCGCATTATCCCGTTTGCCACGCGCTGGAACGAGGCGGCGGCGAACTGGAACTGGCAGGTCAATCTGCTCAACTCGGACGAGGTCAATGCCTTTTGCATGCCGGGCGGGCAGATCGCTTTTTACAGCGGCATCATCACCAAGCTCAATTTGACCGACGATGAAGTGGCCATCGTCATGGGGCATGAAATTTCGCACGCGCTGCGCGAACACTCGCAGGCGCAGGCCGGCAAGGGCAACCTTGCGGCCGTCGGCGCCAAGCTGGCCGGCGCCGGGCTGTCAGCCTGGCTCGGCGTCGATCCGACCATCACCAGTACCGCCACGAATATGGCGGCGCAGGGCGTGATGCTGAAGTTCTCGCGCGACGATGAACGCGAGGCAGATTTGATCGGCATGGACCTGGCCGCACGCGCCGGCTTCGATCCGCGTGCCGGCGTGATTCTGTGGCAGAAAATGGCCGCCGTGAGCAAGGGCGCGCCACCGGAATTCCTCTCGACCCACCCGTCGGGCAAGGACCGCATCTCGCAGATGAACAGCCACATGGCGCAAGTGCTGCCCTTGTACGCGCGCAGCAAGGGCGTCAGCGTGGATGCCTTGCCGCCGTACCGCAGCACCGCCATCGCGCAGCGCTAGGATGTTGAAGCGTCACGCCGCCGCACCCTTGCCCATGCGCGATGGTGTGGCGCCCAGTTATCTGTGGTTGCCGGAAGGGCAGTGGCCGGACATGCTGTCGTTTCTGCTCGAGCGCTATCCGCAGATCAGCGCCGCGCAATGGCTGGACCGCATGGCGCGCGGCGAAGTGCTCAATGGCGATGGCGCAGTGCTCGGCCCCGACAGCGCATACCGGCGCGGCATGCGCATTTTTTACTACCGCGAGCTGGAACGCGAAACGCCGATCCCCTTCCAGGAAGAGATCCTGTTCCAGGACGAACACCTGGTGGTGGTCGACAAGCCTCACTTCTTGCCCATGACGCCGGCCGGGCGCTTCGTGCAGGAGACCCTGCTGACGCGCCTGAAGAAAAGCCTGGACTGCGCCGAGCTGACGCCGATCCACCGCCTCGACCGCGAGACGGCTGGCGTGGTGATTTTTTCGCGCCAGGTAGCCAGCCGTGGCGCCTACCAGACGCTGTTCCAGCGCCGCGAAGTGCGCAAGATGTATGAGGCGCTGGCGCCCGTCCTGGCAGGCCGCGATTTTCCGTTCACGTATCGCAGCCGCATGGTCGAGGGCACGCAGTTCTTCCTCATGCGCGAGGAGGCGGGCGAGCCGAACTCGGAAACCGTCATCGACGTAATCGAGCGGCGCGGCGAGGTGAACCTGTACCGCTTGTACCCGCACACAGGGCGCAAGCACCAGCTGCGCGTGCACCTGGCTGCACTCGGCATCCCCATCGTCAACGACGCGTTTTACCCGCTGGCCCAGCCGTGCAAGGAAGACGACATGTCGCACCCGCTGCAGCTGCTGGCGCGCGCCATCGATTTCACGGATCCTTTGAGCGGCGAGCCGCGCCATTTTGAGAGCCGGCGCATGCTCGGGTAATCCGACACCCCCATTGGCGTGTCAACCTTGTTGTCGGATTACGGCCCTGCGGTCCTAATCCGACCTACGATAGATCAGGCGTAGGTCGGCTTAGCGCGCAGCGCGTAAGCCGACACCACCACGGACGTATCAGATCAGCCCTTGACCGTGTAATCGATGATCAACGGCGCATGGTCGGAAAACCGCTCGTCCTTGTAGACGCTGACCGTATGCGCCTGCGCTGCGATGCCGGGGGTGGCGACGTGGTAGTCGATGCGCCAGCCGACGTTCTTCGCGTAGGCTTGTCCGCGGTTGCTCCACCACGTGTACTGGTCTTCGCGCTTGTCCAGGCCGCGGTGCACGTCGACAAAGCCCACTTCGTCGAAGACGCGCGTCAGCCACGCGCGCTCCTCCGGCAGGAATCCGGAATTCTTCTTGTTGCCCTTCCAGTTTTTCAGGTCGATTTCGTGGTGGGCGATATTCCAGTCGCCGCAGATGACCACTTCGCGGCCCAGTGCCTTCAATGCCAGCAGGTGCGGCAGGAACAGTTCCATGAAACGGAACTTGGCTTCCTGGCGCTCCGGGCCGGACGAGCCGGACGGGCAGTACACGGAGATGACGGACAGGTTGCCAAAATCACAGCGCACGTAGCGCCCTTCGGCATCGAATTCAGGGCTGCCGAAGCCGATATGCACGGCATCCGGTTCCACCTTGCTGTACACGCCCGTGCCGGAATAGCCCTTTTTCTCGGCATAGTGGAAATGGCCATGGTAGCCGTGCGGGTTGAGGAATTCCGGCGTCATGTCGGGCAGTTGCGCCTTCAATTCCTGCACGCAGATGAAATCGGCCGTTTGCGTGCCCATCCAGTTGAAAAAGCCTTTTTTGGCGGCGGAACGGATGCCGTTCAGATTGGCGGAAATAATTTTTGGCATAGATTGAGAGTGAAAAGGGCGCTGGACGGGGCCGGCGGGCGCGGCACGGCGATTGTCTCGCCGCTGCGCGCGGATTAAAATACAGGCACTTTTAAAAAATGAGGCTAATGTGAATAATTTACGCCAGCAGTTTATCGCGTTTTCAGTATCCAAGGGAGTCTTGCGGTTCGGCGAGTTCACCACCAAGGCCGGGCGCCAGTCGCCGTACTTCTTCAATGCGGGCCTGTTCCATGACGGCGCCACCCTGGCCGAGCTGGCGCAGTTCTACGCGCAGACCCTGCTCGATTCGGGCGTTCAATTCGACATGCTGTTCGGTCCCGCCTACAAGGGCATCACCCTGGCGTCGGCCACCGCCGTGGCATTGGCCGGCAAGGGCCGCAACACCTCGTTCGCCTTCAACCGCAAGGAAGCCAAGGATCACGGCGAAGGCGGCACCATCGTCGGCGCCAAGCTGCATGGCAAAGTCGTCATCATTGACGATGTGATCTCGGCCGGCACCTCGGTGCGCGAATCGGTGGACATGATCCGCGCCGCCGGCGCCGAGCCTTGCGCCGTGCTGATCGCCCTGGACCGCATGGAGCGTTCGGGTCCGGATGGCCAGCTGTCGCCAAGTTCGGCGGTGCAGGAAGTATCGAAACAGTACGGCATTCCCGTCATCTCGATCGGCAACCTGGACGACTTGTTCGGCTACCTGAACGGCGCGGGCGCCGATCCGGAACTGCTGAAACATAAAGAGGCTGTTTCCGCATACCGCACCAAGTATGGCATTTAAGTAGTCCTCTCCAGCAGCGCCCGCAACCGCGGGTCGCTGCAGGCGGTGGCAGCTTGCGGGTGGCATTGCAACAGCCGCCGCAACAGCGCGCCGCCGATGCCGCGCCGGCGGAACGGCGGTTTCACGAACAGCATGTTCACCGTTACCCCGTTCGCGCACTTGCTGATGTCGAGCATGGCCACCTGCTGGCCGTCGATCCACGCGCACAGCGCGCTGTCCCCCTGCCAGTCGATCTGCATCATGCCAGCCATGGCTTGAGCGCCGCATGCAAGCCCAGGGCGAACAGGCCGGCAAAAAAGCACCGTTTGAATACCTGTGGCGCGATGCGCCCGCGCAGCCATTGACCGGCCAGCATGCCGGCCAGCGTCGGCAGCAGCGCATACGCGGAAGCGCCGGCCGCACTGAGGTTGAAGTCGCCGTGCAGGGCCAGGCTGGCCGCCAGCGCCACGGTCGATGCCGTAAACGCCAGGCCCAGTGCCTGCACCAGCGCATCGCGTGCCAGTCCCAGTGCCTGCAGATACGGCACGGCGGGGATCACGAACACACCCGTGGCGGCCGTCACCAGCCCCGTCGCCGCGCCCGCCATGGGGCCCAGCCAGGCTTCGTGCCGCGCCGGCACGCGCAACTGCAGCGAGAACAATCCCGCCAGCGCATACAGCATCAGCGCCACGCCCAGCGCGACGACGGCCCAGGTGCCGCTGTCCTGCGGCAGCAGGGCGCCGCCCGCCAGGGTACCGGCCATGACGGCGGCCAGCATGGGCCACAAACGGTGCAGCAGCGCGCGCAGGCCGGAGCCGGCCGCCAACTGCCAGACATTCGTCACCATCGACGGCACGATCAGCAGGGCGGCCGCCTGCACGGGCGGCATGACGAGGCTGAGCGTGCCCATGGCCACGGTCGGCAAGCCCAGTCCGACTACGCCCTTGACGAAGCCAGCGACGAGGAAGCTGGCGCCGACGGCCAGCAGGAATGACGTCTCCATCTTTTTTATCCACAGTAATTTTGCGTGGATTTTGCGCGCGCTGGGCGGTTTCGCCAAGGTGGATTATTTTGAGCCAGCCTAAGGGATAGCCGAAGGCTGATAAGATGGCGAAAAGGAGAGCTGTCATGCGCTTTGATCTGGTCGATTTGCAGCTGTTTGTCAACGTGGTGGAGGCGGGCAGCCTGACGGCGGGCGCCGCGCGCAGCCATCTCGCATTGGCCTCCAGCAGTGCGCGCGTGCGCGGCATGGAAGAGGCGCTGGGCATGCCCCTGCTGCTGCGCGGGCGGCGCGGCGTGGAGCCGACACCGGTAGGGCAGACGCTGCTGCATCACGCGCGCCTCGTGTTGCTGCAAATGGAGAAAATGCGCGGTGAGCTCGGCGAATTTGCGCGCGGTTTGAAAGGGCAGTTACGCCTGCTGTGCAATACCGCCGCGCTCAGCGAATTTTTGCCCGAGGCGCTCGGCGCTTTTCTCGACCGCCATCCGAACCTGACCATCGACCTGGAAGAGCGCCTCAGTTACGATATCGTCAAGGCCGTCTCGGAAGGGCTGGCCGACATGGGCATCGTTTCCGACTCGGTCGACATGCGCGGCTTGCAGACGTTTCTGTTCCGCCCCGACCGGCTGGTGGTCATCGCGGCGGCCGATGGCGTGCATCACCGTGCGCTCGGCCAGGATGGTGTCGTCGCGTTCTCCACGCTGCTGGATCACGATTTCATCGGCCTGGCCGACGACAGCGCGATGCAGCAGTACCTGGGCATGCATGCGGCGCGCCTGGGCCGTCCGTTGAAGGTGCGCGTGCGCCTGCGCAGCTTCGATGCCGTGTGCCGTATGGTGGCCAGCGGCGTGGGCATCAGCGTGGTGCCGCTGGCGGCGGCCAGCCGCTGCCAGCAGACGATGGCGCTGCGCTGCCTGGAGTTATCCGATCCCTGGTCGGTACGCAATCTGACGATTTGCGTGCGCCAGTTCAGTGAATTACCCCTGTATGCGCGCCAGTTGATCGATCATCTGAAAGCGTGACAGGGCATGACAGGAGCAGCAATGCGTTTTTCAGAAGACAAGATGGCCAGCCTGCCGTGCAGCGACCAGGTCGAACGTCCCATCCACATCTGGCAGCCGGAGCATCCCCGTGCCGTGATCCTGGCGATCCACGGCGGCATGGCGCATGCGGGCGATTACGTCACGCCAGCGCTGTATTTCCGCCAGCACGGCTTCGCCACCGTCAGCTTCGACATGGTGGGCCACGATGGCAAGCGCAAGGTGGATATTCCCTCGTTCGAGGCCTTCCTCGACGACGAGGAATTGTTCCTCGCCTGGGTCAAGCAGGCGTATCCCGGCGTGCCGATTTTTGTCATGGGTCATTCCATGGGCGGTCTGATCGCCACGCATTTGGGGCTGCGGCGTTTTGCGGGCGACCCGGCGATCAAGGGCTTTGTTATTTCATCGCCGTATTACGTGAATGCGATTCCCGTGCCGAAGGTGCTGCAGATGTTGTCCGGCTGGCTGGCGCAGCGCTTCCCGACGATGAAGGTACCGCTGGGGAATCTGACCATGCTGCTGACGCACGATCAAACCATCACCGCGCGCCATTTCCAGGATGAGCGCGATGGCATACGCGCCAGTGCAGCGTCGGTGCGCTTCGCCCATGCCTTGACGTCGGCGCAAAAGGAACTGGCGGGCGGCTTGTCGGACTGGCGCTTCCCCCTGTTCGCCGTGGTGGCAGGCGACGACAAGCTGGCCGACAGCCGCGCCACGGAGAGCATGCTGCGCAGCGTGCCCGATGGCCTGCTCGACTATCACTACTATCCGGCCAATTATCACGAGAACTTCAATGAGGTGAACCGCGACGTGATCTTCGCCGCGATCCTGGCCTGGATGGAGAAACTGCTCGCACCCGTGCCGGCGTGAGGCGCCAGTATCGTTATAATCGGCTCAATGAATTGACCGCCGGTGCATGCCGGCCCGGTCCCCGCGGCACAGGGGAATACTCAAGGAACGAACGATGCGCTTGCTGATTGCCCTGTTACTCCCATGGCTGACCTTTTTCACGATCGGCCGCCCTATTGCCGGCATCATTTGCCTGATCCTGCAAATTACCTTGATCGGCTGGCTGCCAGCGACGATCTGGGCCGTATATGCGCTGAGCCAGTACAAGACGGACCAGAAGATCGCCGAGGCCATGCGCCGGCGCTAAGAGCCTATCCCAGTAGGGAGCGTCTTCTGCTGGCAGTTCATCAGGAGCGCGGACAAGGCGTGAGGAGGACGCGTGGCGAGCCACGCAACGACGAGCAACGCAGTCCCCGCTTCTGAGGGGCGCCAGCAGGGGATGTATTCATCTACTGAGATAGGCTCTAAGCTAAGACTGGCCTAAGCTGCGTTTCCTATCTTGAGTCAACCGACATGAGGAGAGTGAGATGGCACCAGACAGACGCGGTACCTTGAACCTGGCGGCGGCGATGCTCGCCGCCGGGTTATTGCTGGGAAGTGCGGCGCAGGCGCAGGGCGATAGCGCTTTGCCGCCCGTGCAAAAGAGCGGGGCGGTGGAGTACTTGAGCGGCGGCATCGGCCTCGATGAGTCGACTGCCATCAAGAGCGCCAGCCGGCATTGGCCTTTGAGCCTGGTGTTTTCCGTGCAGGCGGCGGGCAAGGCGGAATTTGCCTCCGACGTGAAGCTCGAGATACGCGATGCCAAGGGCGCGCCGGTGCTGGAAACGACGGCCAGCGGGCCGTTCCTGCTGGCGAAATTGCCACCGGGCAGCTACAGCCTGCACGCCACCTTGGCCGGCAAGTTGCTGGAACGCAAGGTGCAGGTCAAGGCGGGTAGTTCCGCGCGCGTGGAGCTGGTCTGGCCGGCGGGAACGAACCAGGGCCGGCCTTGATGCCCGGCGACGGCAAGGCACCCGAGCGGGGCTTGTCGGCGCGGGGCTTGTCGACGCATATCCTGCCCACGTCGGCGACGATGGTCGGCGTATGCATGACGGTGCTGTCGATCGGGCACCTGGCGCCGCGCGGCGAGGTGCGCGTGGCCATCGACAAGCTGCTCGCTGTCGATGCCATCGTTTTTCTCATCAGCGCCGTGCTCTCTTTCATGTCGCTGCGCCCCGGCCAGTCGCGCTTGCGCTACGAATGGTGGGGCGAGCTGCTGTTCATTTGCGGCCTGGCCCTGCTGGCGCTGGGCGCCGTGGTGCTGGCCTTCGTCATCAACTGACCTCGGTCAGTTGACATCGAATCAGCTGACTGCGAGTACGCGCCCTTCGGCGGCGCTTTGCAGCGCCAGTTCGATCAGGCGTATCGTTGCCGCCGCATCTTCGGCCGCCACGGGCGCTGGTGCGCCGTGGCTGATGGCGTCGGCCATGCCCTGGTAAAAGTCCTGGTAGCGGCCGGCCTGCATGTCGAGGTGTTCACAATGGCCGTCCGGCTGCGTGCCCAGGTGCAGCGCGCCGCGCACAGGGTCCACGCCCCAGCCGGGCTGGCCCGGCCTGCCGCCCGCCCTCAGGGCGTCTTCTTGCGGATCGAGGCCAAACTTCACGAAACTCCCCTTGTCGCCATGCACGGCGAAGCGCGCCGTTGGCGCTTTTACCAGGCAGCCGGCCTGCAGCACCACGCGCAGCCGGTCGTAGTACAGAACAAGGTGGAAATAATCTACAGCCTGCGCACCATCGCGCTGCAGGACGATATCGGCATACAGCTTTTCCGGCTGGCCGAACAGCTGCATGGCCTGGTCCAGCATGTGCGGACCCAGGTCGTACAGCAGGCCGCCACCGGGTGCGCCGGACTCGCGCCAGCGCTGGCGGATCTCCGGGCGGAAACGGTCAAAATGCGATTCGACGCTGGCGATGCGCCCCAGCGTACCCTGTGCCAGCAGCGCTTTCAGCGTCAGGAAGTCACCATCCCAGCGCCGGTTGTGATACACGCTGAGCACCAGCTTGCGTTCTTGCGCCAGCGCGATCAGGCTCCGCGCTTCAACGCTGGAAATGGTGAATGGCTTGTCGACCACCACGTGCTTGCCCGCCTGCAGGGCCGCTTGCGCCAGGCTGAAATGCGCCTCGTTTGGCGCGGCGATGACGACCAGCTCGATGGACGGGTCGGCAAACAGCTGCGCCGCATCCGCATACACGGTGGCGTGCGGCCAGTCTTTGTGCACAAGCTCCGGCTTGCTGGAGGCGACGGCAGTCAGCTCCAGGGCATCGATGGTGGACAGCACGGGAGCGTGGAAGGTGGAGCCGGCAAAGCCGTAGCCGACCAGGCCGGTCTTGATCTTGTTCATGGCGGGTTCACAGGTGCGTGGAAGAATCCATGATCATACCTGCAAGCGGGCGACGCATAAAAAAAGGACGCCGCAGCGTCCTTTTGCATGCATCTCGCGAAGATTACCCCGCCAGCTTGGCCTTCAGCAATTCCGTCAGCTGGGCCGGGTTGGCCTTGCCCTTGGAGGCTTTCATGGCCTGGCCGATCAGCGCGTTGATGGCCGCTTCCTTGCCGGCACGGTACTGCTCCACCGACTTCGCATTCGCCGCCAGCACTTCGTCGACGATTGCTTCCAGTGCGCCCGAGTCCGAGATCTGCTTCAGACCCTTGGCATCGATGATGGTGTCGACCAGGTGCTCGTCGTTCGATTTCGCTTCCCACATGCCGGCGAAGACTTCCTTGGCCGCCTTGTTCGAGATCGTGCCGTCGGCGATGCGCTTGAGCATGGCGGCCAGTTGTGCGGCGGAGACGGGCGCCTCATCCAGGTCCACGCCTTCGCGGTTCAGGGTCGACGCTACGTCGCCCATCAGCCAGTTGGCGGCGGCCTTGGCGTTTTCCTTGCCGGCCTTGTCGACCACGGCGACGAAATAGGTGGCCATGGCTTTCGATTGCGTCAGCACCAGTGCATCGTATTCCGGCAGCGCGTATTCGCTGATGAAGCGCGCGCGCATGGCGGCCGGCAGTTCCGGCATCGAGGCTTTGACCGTGGCGATCCACTCTGGCGAGATGACCAGCGGCGGCAGGTCAGGGTCCGGGAAGTAGCGGTAATCCTGGGCGTCTTCCTTGCTGCGCATTTCGCGCGTTTCCTTGCGGTCCGGATCGTACAAACGCGTCGCTTGCACGACCTTGCCGCCGTCTTCGATCAGTTCGATCTGGCGGCGCACTTCGACGTGCACGGCTTCCTCTATGAAGCGGAAGGAGTTCAAGTTCTTGATTTCGCAGCGGGTGCCGAATTCCTTCTGGCCGACGGGGCGCACGGAGACGTTGACGTCGCAGCGGAACGAGCCTTCCTGCATGTTGCCGTCGCAAACGCCCAGCCACATGACCAGCGAGTGCAGCGCCTTGGCGTAGGCCACGGCTTCGGCGGCGCTGCGGATTTCCGGTTCCGAGACGATTTCCAGCAGCGGCGTGCCGGCGCGGTTCAAGTCGATGCCGCTCATGCCCGCATAGTCTTCATGCAGCGATTTACCGGCGTCTTCTTCCAGGTGGGCGCGCGTCAGGTTGACCGTCTTGGTGACGAATTCGCCATCCTTCTCGTAGCCGAAGGTCAGGGCGCCACCGATGACGACGGGGTCTTCGAACTGGCTGATCTGGTAGCCCTTGGGCGAGTCCGGATAAAAATAGTTCTTGCGCGCGAAGACCGAGTGCGGCGCCACGGTGGCGCCCACGGCCAGGCCGAAGCGGATCGCGCGGTCGACGGCTTGCTTGTTCATCACCGGCAGCACGCCTGGCAGCGCCAGGTCGACGGGGCTCGCCTGCGTGTTGGCGTCGGCGCCGTACTTGATCGGCGAACCGCTGAAAATTTTGGATTCGGTCGTGAGCTGCACGTGGTTCTCAAGACCGATGACGACTTCCCATTGCATAGTGTTCTCGCTTTTTTCTGGTGGCGCCGGCAAAGCGGCGCAAATATATAGTTAGATGCCGGCAGGAGCGCGCGTATGCCAGTCCGTCACTTGCTGGAACTGGTGGGCCACGTTCAGCAGCTTGGCTTCGCCAAAATAGTTGCCGATGATTTGCAGGCCGACAGGGCGCTTGCTGTTTTTCTCGCCAGTGCCAAAGCCGCATGGAATCGACATGCCGGGCAAGCCAGCCAGGCTGGTCGACAGGGTGTAGATGTCGGCCAGGTAGTTTGCCACCGGGTCGTCCGTCTTGTCGCCCAGGTCCCAGGCAACGGTCGGCGCGACCGGTCCCATGATGACGTCGCAGACGGCGTTCGGTCCATTTAATACGGCATCGAAATCCTGTGCGATCAGGCGGCGGATCTTTTGCGCCTTCAGGTAGTAGGCGTCGTAGTAGCCGTGGCACAGCACATAGGTGCCGACCATGATGCGGCGCTGCACTTCCGGGCCGAAGCCCTGGGCGCGCGACTTTTTGTACATGTCCTGCAAGTCCTTGTACTCGGCGGCGCGGTGGCCATAGCGCACGCCGTCGTAGCGCGACAGGTTCGACGACGCTTCGGCCGGGGCGATCATGTAGTAGGCGGGAATCGACAGGGCCGTGTTCGGCAGCGAGATGTCGACCAGGGTGGCGCCCAGTTTTTCATACTGCGCCAGCGCGCCGCGCACGGCCGCTTCCACGTCCTTGGCCAGGCCCTCGCCGAAGTACTCGCGCGGCACGCCGATGCGCAAGCCCGTCAACGGCTGGCCCAGTTCACGTGAAAAATCTTCCGTCACACCGCCCTGTTCCGGCGACAGGCTGGTCGAGTCGCGCTCGTCGAAGCCGGCCATGGCGCTCAAGAGCAGGGCGCAGTCTTCGGCCGAGCGGGCCATCGGGCCACCCTGGTCCAGCGACGAGGCAAAGGCGATCATGCCGAAGCGCGACACGCGGCCATACGTCGGCTTGATGCCGGTGATGCCACAAAAAGCAGCCGGCTGGCGGATCGAGCCGCCCGTATCGGTGCCCGTGGCCGCTGGCGTCAGGCCGGCGGCCACGGCGGCAGCCGAGCCGCCGGACGAGCCGCCTGGCACGGCCGTCTTGTCCCACGGATTGCGCACGGCGCCGAAGGCCGAGTTCTCGTTGCCGGAACCCATGGCGAATTCATCGCAATTGACCTTGCCCAGGGTGACCATGCCGGCCGCCTGGAATTTTTCCACCACGGTGGCGTCAAACGGGCTGGCGTAGTTGGCCAGCATTTTCGAGCCGGCCGTGGTGCGCCAGCCTTTTGTCACGAACAGGTCCTTGTGCGCGATCGGCACGCCCGTCAACGGCGTGGCCGTGCCAGCGGCGATGCGCGCGTCGGCCTCGGCAGCTTGCGCCAGGGTCAGGGCACGGTCGACGTGCAGGAAGGCATTCGAAGTGTCCGCTGCGATGCGGTCGAGGAAATGCGTCGCCAGCGCAACGGCGGAAATTTCCTTGTTCTGCAAGAGCGTGGACAGCTGTTTGATGGATTTTGTATGCATGGCGTTTCTATTTTGATATTCGGCAAGAAGGCGGGAGCGGCGCAATGGCGTGTTTATTCGATAACCTTGGGCACGAGATACAGGCCATCCTGGACTTTCGGTGCCACGGCCTGATAGGCATCGCGGTGATTTGCTTCGGTAGCGATGTCTTCGCGCAGGCGCAAGGCGATATTGTCCATGTGGGCAGCCAGCGGGTGGCTCAGGGGGGCCACGCCATCGGTATTGACGGCTTGCATTTGTTCCGCCAAGGCAAAAATCTTGTTCAATTGGGCCAAGGACGTGACGGCCTGATCGTCGGCCATTTCGAGTTGTGCCAGGTGGGCGATGCGTTTTACGTCGGAGAGTGTCAGGGACATGGCGAATGGCGCGGAGTGCCGCGCATTAGTATTAAGTTGGCGTTTCGATAAAACGCGAATATTTACTGCTTTTTTGCTCACAAAAGCCGGGGAATGCCGCGTAACTCGCGGCTGCAAGAGTCGCACTTTTCCATGGTTTTTGAGCAAATCGCATTCAAATTATAAGGTAGAATGGCGGGTTAATGCGTTGCCGGCGCTGATGGACCGCTGCCGCAGCATAGAAAAGATTGCGCAAGCGCCAAGCGAAACCCGGAAAAATCGTCTTCATGGATTTTCAGGGTGCCTGAAAGCGCCCGCTTTGAAACTCCCCATAAACAGCTTTTGCGCAGCTCGATGCGCTACAGGACACTCATGTTTGGTTTTTTACGCAGGTATATCTCCACCGATCTGGCCATTGACTTGGGCACGGCCAACACCCTTATTTATGTGCGCGGCCTCGGTATCGTCCTGGACGAACCGTCCGTCGTCGCCATCCGCCAGGAAGGCGGTCCGAATGGCAAGAAGACCATTCAGGCAGTCGGCAAGGAAGCCAAGCAGATGCTGGGCAAGGTGCCGGGCAATATCGAAGCGATCCGTCCGATGAAAGATGGCGTGATCGCCGACTTCACCGTGACCGAGCAGATGCTCAAGCAATTCATCCGCATGGTGCATGACTCGAAATTCTTCCGTCCATCGCCACGCATCATCATTTGCGTACCGTGCGGTTCGACCCAGGTCGAGCGCCGCGCGATCCGCGAATCGGCGCTGGGCGCCGGCGCTTCGCAGGTGTACCTGATCGAAGAACCGATGGCAGCGGCCATTGGCGCCGGCTTGCCGGTATCGGAAGCGACCGGCTCGATGGTGGTCGACATCGGCGGCGGCACCACGGAAGTTGGCATCATCTCGCTCGGCGGCATGGTCTACAAGGGTTCCGTGCGCGTGGGTGGCGACAAGTTCGATGAAGCCATCGTCAACTACATCCGCCGCAACTACGGCATGCTGATCGGCGAACAAACGGCCGAAGCCATCAAGAAGGCCATCGGTTCGGCTTTCCCCGGTTCGGAAGTGAAGGAAATGGAAGTCAAGGGCCGCAACCTGTCCGAAGGCATCCCGCGCTCGTTCACCATCTCCAGCAACGAGATTCTCGAAGCGCTGACCGATCCGCTGAACAACATCGTCTCGGCCGTGAAGAACGCGCTGGAACAGACGCCGCCGGAACTGGGCGCCGACATCGCCGAAAAAGGCATGATGCTGACGGGCGGCGGCGCACTGCTGCGCGACCTGGACCGCCTGCTGATGGAGGAAACCGGCCTGCCGGTGCTGGTGGCCGAGGACCCGCTCACCTGCGTGGTGCGCGGTTCCGGGATGGCACTGGAACGTATGGACAAGCTCGGCTCGATCTTCTCCTACGAATAATCTGACAGAAGGGCCGGAAACCACTCCGGCCTTTTTTTGGTTTTGGCGCCGGCATTCGACCGGGGCCTGCACGTTGGCGCACTGCGCCTGGCCTGATTATTGGAAGTCATGGAATACAGTCCTCCGCCACTTTTCAAACAAGGCGCTTCCGCCCGCGTCAAGATGATGGTGTTCGCCGGCATTTCTATCGCCCTGTTGCTGGTCGATTCGCGCATGCACGCCTTGACGGCCGTGCGCCAGGCAGTCGGTACCGTGCTGTATCCGGTGCAGATGGCGGCCCTGGTGCCGCGCGATGTGGCGCTTGGCGTCGGCAACTACTTTTCTTCGCTGTCCGCCCTGGAAAAACAGGTGCGCGACCTGAAGCACGAACAAATCGCCTCGGCGCAGATCATGCAGCAGGCGCAGCTCAATATCGTTGAGAACAACCATTTGCGCAAGCTGATGGAAGCGCGCGAGCGCGTCCCCGTAAAGACCATGATGGCTGAAGTCCTGTATGACACGCGCGATTCGGCCACGCGCAAGATCGTGCTGGACCGGGGCATCCAGAATGGCGTCGAACTGGGCCGTCCCGTGATCGATAACCTGGGCGTGGTGGGGCAAGTCACGCGCGTGTTCCCGTTCACCTCGGAAGTGACCTTGCTGACCGATGAAGAACAGGCCATTCCCGTGCAGCTGCTGCGCAATGGCGTGCGCAGCGTGGCCATCGGCCGCGGCAAGTCCGGCACCATGGAGCTGCGCTTTACGGCCCCCACCGCCGACATCCAGATCGGCGACATCGTCATTACCTCGGGCCTCGACGGCCTGTATCCGGCCGGCCTGGCCGTGGCGCGCGTGACCCTGGTCGAGCGCAATGCGCATGGCCCGTTCGGCCGCGTCGTGTGCCAGCCGCTGGCCGGCATCGAACGCAACACCCAATTGCTCATCTTGATGACGTCGCCGGAGATCCCCGCGCGTCCGCCAGTCGAAGACGTCAAGACGGGCCGCAAGATCGCCGGCAAGATGGCGCCCATCAAGGACCCGGCCAAGGAGCCGGCCGCCGCCGGGGCAGCGACAGCGCCGGCCACCGCGCCGGCCACACCGGCCGCGAAGCCGCCCGCAAGCCCGGTTCCGAAACCGGCGACGCCGGCCGCTGCCGCAATACCTGCTGCCGTGCCACCGAAGGAAGCGACACGATGAACCGCCCGCATTACATCCTGCTGCCGGTCAGCCCCCTGTTCATCGGCTTTTCCCTGCTGTGCGCTTTTCTGCTGAACCTGCTGCCATGGGGGCAGTTCGTCGGCGTGCCCGATTTCGTCGCCCTGGTGCTGGTCTTCTGGGGCATACACCAGCCGCGCAAGGTCGGCATCGGCGTGGCGTTCTTCATGGGTTTGATGATGGACGTGCACGACTCGACCCTGCTGGGCGAGAATGCGCTGGCCTACACCTTGCTGTCCTACTTCGCCATCATGATGCACCGCCGCGTGCTGTGGTTTCCCATCCTGACGCAGGCGCTGCATGTGCTGCCGCTGCTGCTGCTGACGCAGGCGCTGCAATTGCTGACGCGCCTGATCGTCTCGGGCCGTTTCCCCGGCTGGCTCAATTTCATCGAGAGCTTCGTCGCCGTGGCCCTGTGGCCCTTCGTCACGTGGATCTTGCTGGCGCCGCAGCGCCGCGCCGTGGACCGCGACCATAACCGGCCGATTTGACGGGCGCCCGCCATGACTGAACTGAAAAATACCGAGCGCGAGCTGCATTTTTTCCGCATGCGCCTGACCATCCTGGGCGCGCTCGTCTTCGTCTGCTTTTCGCTGCTGCTGGCGCGCTTCATCTGGCTGCAGGTGATCAAGCACGAGGACTACGCGACCAAGGCCGAAGACAACCGCATCGCCGTGGTGCCCATCGTGCCCACGCGCGGCCTGATCCTCGACCGTAACGGCGTGGTTTTGGCGCGCAATTACTCGGCCTATACGCTGGAAATCACGCCATCGAAATTGAGCGCCAGCCTCGATTCGGTGATCGACGAGCTGTCGACCCTGGTGCAGATCGACATCAAGGACCGCCGCCGCTTCAAGAAGCTGCTGGAAGAATCGAAGAACTTCGTCAGCGTGCCGCTGCGCACGCGCCTGACGGACGAAGAAGTGGCGCGTTTCACGGCGCAACGCTTCCGCTTCCCCGGCGTGGAGGTGCAGGCGCGCTTGTTCCGCCAGTATCCGATGGGTGAAATCGCCTCGCATGTGGTGGGCTTCATCGGCCGCATCAACCGCAATGAAGCCAAGGCGCTGGAAGAGGGCGACGATGCGGCCAACTACAACGGCACCGACCATATCGGCAAGGAAGGCCTGGAAAAAAGCTACGAGAAGCAGCTGCATGGCACCACCGGCTACGAAGAAGTGGAAGTGTCTGCCGGCGGGCGCGCCATGCGCACCCTGTCGCGCACGGCGGCCATCCCTGGCAACAACCTGATCCTGTCGATCGACATCGAACTGCAAAAAGTGGTCGAGGAAGCGTTCGGCGAATGGCGTGGCGCGGCCGTGGCGATCGACCCGGCCACGGGCGACATCCTGGCCTACGTCTCCAAGCCCGGCTACGACCCGAACCTGTTCGTCGACGGCATCGACCAGCAAAGCTGGAATGAACTCAATACCTCGCTGGACCGGCCGATGGTCAACCGCCCCCTGTCCGGCACCTATGCGCCTGGCTCGACCTTCAAGCCCTTCATGGCGCTGGCCGCACTCGAACTGGGCAAGCGCACGCCGAGCCAGTCGATTTCCGATCCCGGTTTCTTCATCCTCGGCGGTCACACCTTCCGCGACGACAAGGTGGGCGGCCATGGCACAGTGGACATGCACAAGTCCATCGTCGTGTCCTGCAACACCTATTACTATCAGCTGGGCCGCGACATGGGCATCGATGCCATCCACGACTTCATGAAGCCGTTCGGGTTCGGCCAGCTGACGGGCATCGACCTGAATAATGAAAAGACGGGTGTGCTGCCGTCGACGGAATGGAAGCGCAACCGCTTCAAGACGCCACAGCAGAAAAAATGGGTGGGTGGCGACACGATTTCGGTGAGTAACGGCTCCGGCTACAACTCGTATACGCCGCTGCAGATCGCCCACGCGACGGCCAACCTGGCCAATAACGGCGTGGTGATGAAGCCGCATCTGGTGAAGATCATCGAAGATGCGGCCACGCGTGCGCGCACCCTGACGGTACCGAAGGAAAGCTACCGCATTGCGCTCAAGCAGGAAAACATCGACGTCATCAAGCGCGCCATGGTGGGCGTGACCAGCGAGCAGGGCGGCACGGCCGCGCGCATCTTCACCGGCGTGCAGTACACGGTGGGCGGCAAGACGGGGACGGCGCAGGTGGTGGGCATCAAGAAAAACGAGAAGTACAATGCCAAGCTGCTGGCCGAACGCTTGCGCGACAATGCCTTGTTTACGGCCTTCGCGCCGGCCGACAAGCCGCGCATCGCCATCGCCATCGTGGTGGAAAACGCGGGCTTCGGTGCCGGCGTGGCTGCGCCGATCGCGCGCAAGGCGCTCGACTACTACCTGCTGGGCAAGCGCCCTAGCGACAAGGAAAAGGACACCACCAAGGTGCCCAAGGAAGATGTCGATGAAGTGCGCACCCTGGAAGAAATCACTGACGAGCAGGCCGCCCCGGCGGCCCCTGCCAGGCAATAAGGAAGCACATGCCCATTAACGAAAGGCGCTCGCTGTGGCGGCGCGCCAAACCCTATCTGGCGGTATTCGATCCGCCGCTGATGATCATCATCCTGATGCTGCTCAGCACCAGTCTGCTGACCCTGTATTCGGCCAGCATCGGCATCCCCGGCAAGATCGAGGACCACCTGCGCAACATCCTGCTGTGCTTTTTCGTCATGTGGGTGGCGGCCAACATCACGCCGCAGATGATGATGCGCATCGCCGTGCCCGCGTACACGGTATCGGTGATCTTGCTGGTGGCCGTGGCGCTGTTCGGCACCATCAAGCTCGGTGCGCGGCGCTGGCTGCATATCGGCGTGATCGATATCCAGCCGTCCGAATTCCTGAAGATCGCCACGCCGCTGATGCTGGCCTGGTTCTTCCAGCACAATGCGGGCGCCCTGCGCTGGAAATCGTTCCTGATGGCGGCCGTGCTGCTGCTGGTGCCCGTCTACCTGATCGCGCGCCAGCCCGATTTGGGCACGGCGCTGCTGGTGGTGGCGGCCGGCTTTACCGTCATCTTCCTGGCCGGCCTGTCGTGGAAAGTGCTGGCCGGCCTGCTGATCACCTTTGTGTCCTGCCTGCCGATCGCCTGGTCGCACCTGCATGATTACCAGCGCGACCGCGTGATGATGCTGATCGACCCGACCAAGGACCCGCTGGGCAAGGGCTTCCATATCATCCAGTCCATCATCGCCATCGGTTCCGGCGGCATGACGGGCAAGGGCTGGACGCACGGCACCCAGGCCCACCTGGAATTCGTTCCGGAGCGCACCACCGACTTCATCTTCGCTGTATATTCCGAGGAATTCGGACTGGTCGGTAACTTGATCCTGATGCTGATGTATTTGCTGCTGGTGGGACGGGGGATGATGATCGCCGCCAACGCCCCCAGTTTTTTCACTCGCCTGCTGGCAGGAGCGATAACAATGATTTTCTTTACGTATGCGTTTGTCAACATGGGCATGGTCAGCGGCATCGTGCCGGTGGTCGGCGTTCCCCTGCCTTTCCTCAGCTATGGCGGCACCGCGCTGCTGACCCTGGGCGTGGCTACCGGTATCCTGATGAGCATCCAGCGCCATCGCAAGCTGGTGCAGACCTGATGCGCGCGCCTGTCGATACCGTCGCCATGCGCGGGTTGAGCCTGGCGGTCTTGCTGACCCTGGCCGCCTGCGGCACCACGCCGCACAAACCCGCATCGAACAACGTGCCGCTGCCGTCAGGCGGCAAGGTCAAGTCCCCCGTGCGCCAGGACCCCACCCTGCCGGCGCTGCCGGCGGCCGGCTCCGGGCGCGGCGGATACTACAAGGATGACGGCCCGGGCGAGAATCCGCCGGCCAACCTGCGCGACGTGCCCGATGCGGAAGTGCGCAACGAGCCGTATTCGACGCGCTCGAATCGTCCTTACGTTGTGTTCGGCAAGACGTACACGCCGATCACCGACAACGAACCATTTACGCAGAAGGGCACGGGCACCTGGTATGGCAAGAAATTCCATGGCCAGCGCACTTCGTCGGGTGAAATCTACGACATGTACAAGATGACGGCGGCCCATCCCACCTTGCCGATTCCGTCGTATGCGCGTGTGACGAGCATCGACAGCGGCGAACAGGTGATCGTGCGCATCAATGATCGTGGTCCCTTCCACGCCACGCGCGTGATCGACGTGTCCTACACGGCGGCGCTGAAACTGGGCTTCCTGGGCAAGGGCAGCCACCAGGTGGTCGTGGAACGGCTGCTGCCGGCCGATATCGATGCCATCCTGGCTGCCCGCGCGGCACCCAAACCGGCACCGTTGACGCCTTCCGTGGTAGCCATTTCCATCGATACGCCGGTGGAGACGGGCGCCGTGGTGCAGCCGGAAGTGTCGACGCAAATGCTGCCCGTCGATGCGACGGTCGCCATGCCTGCCCCGACGGTGCTGGCCAGCGGCTTTTATCTGCAGCTGGGCGCCTACTCGCGCGCCGACAATGCGGAAACGGGGCGGTCGCGCCTGGCGCCATACGCGGCGGCCCTGGGTACGCTTGGGGTGGTGCAGGCCGGTAAGCTGTTCCGCCTGTACGGCGGACCGTTCTCCAGCCGTGCCGAGGCGGCACGGGCGGCGGCGAATTTGCCGGAATCGACGGGTATCAAGCCCATCGTCATCGAACGATAAGCGTAGGTCGGATTAGCGCGCAAGCGCGTAATCCGACGCGATTGTCAGGTGTCATTTACAGGAGCGCAGTTCCTGCTCTTCGAACTGCTTCGTGATCTCGGCCAGCCGCGCGCGCGTGGCGGCGTCGAGGTCGCGGAACTGGTAAGCGAACTGCTTGCTGGCGCTATAGCGCGGCGCGACGCGGGCGCTGTGCACGCCCTGCTTGTTGAGCGATGCCAGCTGGCTTTGCGCGCTGGTTTCCGACTTGAACACGCCCAGTGAAATGCCCCAGCGCTGCGCGCTGCCTTCGTTGATGATGAAATAATTCTTCACGCCCAGTTGCTTCAATTCGCCGGCCTTGCGCTCGGCGCCTTCCTTGCTGCCCTGCGGCGGGATGTACACCATGTAGCTGGAAATGTCCTGGCCGGCCACGTTGCGGCGCGACTGGCGGTCGCCCAGCTCCAGCGCCGCCACTTGTGCTTCGAAGCGGCGCCCGTCAGCGAGCAGGAAATTGCCCACTTCCGTGCAGGCATACGATGGCGGTGGCGCAGGTACGGCCGCCGCCGGCGTCGCCCTCTCTTCGGCAGCGGGTGGCGCGGCGGGCGCCGTGGCCTGCTCCTGCGTCAGCAAGGTGAGTTTGCCCGCCTGCAGCTGGTTTTTCAGACGTGCCGGTTCGCGCGTCTCCGTGCGAAAACTGCCCAGATAACCCTGGCCGATGGCCAGGACCAGCAGGTTGACCCCGGCCAGCAGCCAGAAGACGAATTTCAGCATACGTGGTTTCCTTGTGTTCCCGCCGTGCCGGCGCGTGCGGATGCCTGCAGGCCGAGCATGACGATATTGTCCACCAGATGCAGCGGTACCGGCAGTGCCAGGGCCGGTGCGATACGCGGCGCGGCGCCGCCTGACAATAAACAGGCACTGGCGCCGTGCATGCGCACGGCCCGTTCGATGGCGCCCGCTTGCGCCGCCAGGCAGCCACTCAAAATCGCGTCGTCCGTGTTGTCGGCAAAACCGGCCGGCAGCATGGCGTCGCCGGCGATTTGCGGCAGCTGCGCCGTGTTGCGCGCCAGCGAGCTGGCCATCAGTCCCAGCCCCGGCAAGATCATCCCGCCGAGGAAAACGCCATCGGCCGTGATGGCGTCGATGGTGGTGGCGGTGCCGCAATTGGCGACGATGAGCGCCTGGCCAGGCGCCAGTGCGTGCGCGCCGATGGCGGCGGCAAAACGGTCGCAGCCCAGTTGCGACGGCGTGCGGTAGCCGTTCGTCAGTCCGGCCAACTGCGGCAGCGAGACAAAGTCACAGGGTGCTACCGGCAGCATGGCGCGCAGGCGCATGCCGATGACGCTGCCCGCCACGTTCGACAGCAGTGCTTCGCTGATGGCGAGTTTCGCCCATTGCGCCGCCAGGGTGTCGAGCTGCGCATGCGTGACGGCGCCGCTGGCCAGCCAGCCGCCGGCGGCACCATCGGCGGCCACGAGTGCCCATTTGATACGCGTATTGCCGGCGTCGATCAGCAGCAGCATGCGCTTACTCCCCGCTCAGGCGCAAGGACACGTCGCCCGACATGATCTCCTGCAGGCCGCCATCGGTGCGCAGCAGCAGGCGGCCCAGGTGGTCCACGCCGGCCGCCACGCCTTGCTGCAGCAACTGGCCGTTGTCGAGGATTTTCACGTGCTGGCCCTGCCAGGCGTGCAACAGGTTCCAGCGTTCGGCAAACGGCGCAAAACCCGTGTCGTCGAATTCGGCCAGCACGCCGGCCAGGCGGCTCAGGAGCGCCGCCACCAGGGTATTGCGCTCCATCTGCGCCAGCCACGGCACGGCCGAGACGCTGCGGCCGATCTGCCGTTCCAGCGCATCGGGCATCAGCAAATTGATGCCGCAGCCGATCACGGCCCACACGCCGCCACTATCGTTGCCCTGCGCCTGCTGCGTCTCGACGAGAATGCCCGCCAGTTTGTGGCCATCCTTGAGCAGGTCATTCGGCCATTTCAGTTGCACCGGCACGCCCAGCGCCGTCATGCTTTCGGCCAGCGCCACGCCGACGGCCAGCGGCAGGCCGACCAGCTGATGCAGCGGCCCCTTGAAGCGCCAGGCCAGCGAGAACATCAGGCTGGCGTCCGCCTGCGACACCCACGGCCGTCCGGCACGCCCGCGGCCGGCCGTCTGTTGGCCGGCGATGCGCAGGGTGGGGCCGGCCAGCGTGGCGCAGCGCGCCAGCAGGTCGGCGTTGGTCGAACCCGTTTCGTCGACCACTTCGATGGCCACATGGGAGGCGCCCGTGGCGCAATGGGCGGCGATGGCCGCGCTGTTCAAGTCTGAGTGCTTCGTCATGGTGATCAGTTCAGTTGCGCGCCTTGTGCGGCGCATTCGCGAAGACCCGGTCATAGATGGCATTCGGCAGCGCGCGCAGCAGCTTGGCGACGACGCCCATCTGCCACGGGATCACGCGGTAGCTGTCGCCGTCGGCGATGGCGCGCGCGGCGCGCACGGCGAATTTATCGGCCGGCATCAGGAAGGGCATGCGATAGGCGTTGTGGCGCGTCATCGGCGTGTCGATGTAGCCGGGCGTGATGGTGACGACCCTGATGCCGGCCGGCTTGAGTTCCAGGCGCAGCGATTCGCAGTAGCTGATGACGGCCGCCTTCGAGGCGCTGTAGGCTTCGGCGCCGGGCAGGCCGCGGATGCCGGCCACGCTGCCGATGCCCACCAGGCGTCCGCTGCCCTGGCTTTTCATGGCGGCGATGAAGGGCGCGAAGGTGGCGACGGTGGCCGTGACGTTGATGGCGATGAGGCGCGCGAAGGCGTCGAGGTCTTCCGCGTGTTCGCTCAAGGTACCGTATGATACGCCGGCGCTGGCGATGACGACGTCGATATGCCCGGCATGGCCGATGAAGTCCTGCGCCGCGCTTTTCAGGGCGGCGTGGTCGCACACATCGACGGCGTAGGCGCGGTGGCGTTCAGGGTGGGGCAGGGAAGCGATCAGTTGCTGCAGGGTGTCGCCGCGGCGCGCCAGCAAGCCCAAATGGGCGCCCTGGCGCGCGTACTGCAGCGCCAGGGCGGCGCCCAATCCGCTCGACGCGCCCGTGATGAAAACGCTGTGCATCAGGCGATGCCCGGGCGCGCCAGGGAAGTGGCCATGCTTATTTCTTTTCCGCTTTGGCTTTCGCAAGCAGCACGTCCATCACGGTCAGTGCCTGGGCGTTCAGCTGCTCTTCGTTCTTGGCCGACTTGCTGCCTTGATCGGCTTGCGAAGGCGAGGTGATGTAGCGGCCGTCGATGGCGATCATGGGCCAGAACGTCACGTTATAGCCCTGCATCATGGCATCCGCACGGCGCACGCGGGCCGAGACACCCATCGAACGGTAGGTGTCGATGAACTTCTGGCGGTCCACGCCCTGCTTGGCGACGAAGTCGAATACGGCGTCGTCGGTAGCCAGGCGGTTGCGCTCCACGTGCATGGCGTGGAAGACGCCGGTGTGCAGCTTGTCGAGCAGGCCCATGGCTTGCAGGGTGAAGAACAAACGCTGTTGCGGCGTCACGCTGTCATCGCGCGATACGTGCACGCGCTTGAAGACGATGTTGTCGCCCTGTTTCTTGACCCAGGCCGCCAGTTGCGGTTCGAGCACGTTGCAATGCGGGCAGTAATACGCAAAAAATTCTGTCACTTCGATTTTCTTGCCCGCTTCCGTCGCCTGCGGCGTGGCCAGGGTTTCGTATTCGACGCCGTTCTTTGGCTCGGCCGGTGAGGCCGATGCGCCCAGGGCAACGGTGCACAGGGCGGCGGCGAACAGGATTTTCTTCAGAAAACGCATGCTGGTTCCTTATTTTTGGTTGCGGACGACGGCGACATCGATGCCGTTCTCAGACAGTTTGGTGCGCGCGCGGTTCATCGCTTCGAGCTGGTTGAACGGCCCGATGCGCACGCGGTGCAGCACGCCGGCATCGGTGCTGCGGTCGCTGATGGCCGCTTCGAAGCCCAGCAGCGCCAGTTTGCCGCGCGTGCTCTCGGCGTCCGACATGTCGTGGAAGGCGCCGGCCTGCAGATAATAAATCCATTTGTCGCTGGCGGCATCGGCCTTGGCTTCGGCTTTCACGTCGGCTTTGGCTTGCGGCGCTGGCGCTGCTGCCGCCGGCGTTTTCGGCGCCGGCTTGTCCTTCAATGTACCGATGAGTTCCTGCAGCGCGTCCGGCGGCGGTGCCTTCGGCTGCTGCGCGGGGGCGGGTGCCGGTGCGACTGGCTGCGTCGGCGCGACGATCTCGCGCGGCTCCTTGGAGAAGTCGCGCGCCGCTTCCTTGGCCGCTTCCTTGTTGCCGTACATCGGCTTGTTCGGGTCGGCGATCTGGCCGGCGGTCGGTTCGGCAGACTTGCCGGCCTTGCCCGACTTGTCGGTGAAGGGCGAGGCGCCCTTGGTGATCACCAGGGCGACCACCACGGCGATACCCAGGCCGATGACCAGGCCGATGATGATGCCGACCAGCGTGTTGCCCTGCTGGCGCCGGGTCGAAGAGAAGCGGGAAGCATGATTCATTGACGGTTAGACCTTCGCGATTACATTTTGTTTGGCGCGGATACGCCGATCAGTGCCAGGCCGTTGCGCAATACCTGGCGCGCGGCGATGACGAGGGCCAGGCGGGCCATCTTGACGGCGTCGTCCTCGACCAGCACTTTTTCGGCGAAGTAGAAGCTGTGCAGGTTGGCGGCCAGGTCGCGCAGGTAGAAGGCGACTTGGTGCGGTCCCAGTTCGGCTTGCGCGCGCGCCAACGTTTCCGGGTAGGCGGCCAGGGTCGCCAGCAGGGTCGCTTCGGTCGGCGCCGTCAAAGGAGACAAATCGACGCCTGTGACCGTGTTCTCATCGCCGCCCCAGTTTTCCAGGATGCGGCAGATGCGTGCATGCGCGTACTGCACGTAATACACCGGGTTTTCATCGGTGGTTTTCAGCGCCACGTCGACGTCGAAGACGAATTCCGTATCGGCCTTGCGCGAGATCAGGAAGAAGCGCACGGCGTCGCGGCCCTTGGCGATGTCGCCGCCGCCCGACCATTCGATCAGGTCGCGCACGGTCACGTAGGAGCCGGCGCGCTTCGAAATCTTGACTTCTTCGCCGTCCTTCATGACGGTGACCATCTTGTGCAGCACGTAGTCGGGGTAGCCTTGCGGGATGCCCATGTCGACCGCTTGCAGGCCGGCGCGCACGCGCGCGATGGTGCCGTGGTGGTCGCTGCCCTGGATATTGATGGCCTGCACGAAGCCGCGCTGCCATTTCACCAGGTGATACGCGACGTCCGGCACGAAATACGTGTAGGTGCCGTCCGTCTTGCGCATGACGCGGTCCTTGTCATCGCCGAAGTCGGTGGTGCGCAGCCACAGCGCGCCATCCTGTTCGTAGGTGTGGCCCGCCTTGATCAGTGTTTCGACCGCGCTGTTGACCTTGCCGTCCGCATATAGCGACGATTCCAGATAGTAATTGTCGAACTTCACGCCGAACGCTTGCAAGTCGATGTCCTGCTCGTTGCGCAGGTAGGTGACGGCGAAGGGGCGGATCGAATCGATGTCGTCGATGTTGCCATTGGCCGTGGCGGGCAAGCCATCGCTGGCCGACACCGTCTTGCCGGCCTTGAAGTCGTTGGCGATATCGGCGATGTAGTCGCCGTTGTAGGCCGGTTCGGGCCATTCGGCGTCGCCCGGCTTGAAGCCGCGCGCGCGCGCCTGCACGGAATTGGCGAGGGTCTGGATTTGCACGCCCGCGTCGTTATAGTAGAACTCGCGCGTCACCTGGTAGCCTTGCGCGTCGAACAGCGACGACAGGGCGTCGCCCAGCGCTGCCTGGCGGCCGTGGCCCACGTGCAGCGGGCCGGTCGGGTTGGCCGAAACGAATTCCAGGATGACCTGCTTGCCGGCGCCTGCCGCGCTGCGGCCATAGCTGTCGGCTTCGCTCAAGATGGTTTTCACCACGGCTTGCTTGGCGGCGTTTGACACGCGCACGTTGATGAAGCCGGGACCGGCGATTTCCACTGCCTCGATCAGGCCCTTGCCAGCCGGGTTGGCCAGCACGGCCGTGACGATGGTTTGCGCCAGTTCGCGGGGATTCTGTTTCAGCTGCTTGGCCAGTTGCATGGCGATGTTGCAGGCGACGTCGCCATGCGATGCGTCGCGTGGTCGCTCGAGCACCACGGATGGCTCAAGCGTAGTGCCGGCCAGGACGGGAGCGAGGGCGGCCTGGAACAGGGCGATGATTTCTTGTTTCTGTTGGGCGAGCATGAGCAGGATGGCGGTGGAACCGCGTTAAGAATGAATAGAATGAATCAAAAAGCAAAACGGACGGCAAGTACCCAAGCCGCCCAGACTGCGTCAATTATACTGGTTTGCCGGCGGGAACAATACGCTTGCCGGCAAGGTCCCCGTGCCGGCGCATTTCACGATATTATCAGGACAACATGCCTATGTTGGTGCATGAAAACATCAGCATGGCGCATTCTGCTTGTATATATGCAGTTTTTTGCCGCAATTTACAGCTATCGCTGCAATCGCTTGGGCCAGAGGGCGCCACAAACGCTACAATCGACCCTTTATTGATAACGCGCGGCCGCGACTTTGCCACCATGCAGCCCGCCGCGCGCAGCCACACCGGATAACTATGAACAAGCGCCCCACGCTGAAATTGAAAACCAAGCCGGCGCCAGGCCAGGCGCCTGCCGCACCGAAATTGCGTCCCAGCTACCATCCCGACCTGAAGCCGGTCTTGCAGCCAGGCTTCCAACCCGATTTGCGCGCCGACTCGCTGGCGTTTTGCCTGCTGGGCGCCGCCAATGCCGTGGCGCAAGTGCGCACGGGCACGGCTTTGCCGCAGGCGCTGGCCAAGGTGTTTGCGCAATCGAACGCCAGCCCGCAGGCGCGCGGCGCCATCCAGGATATTTCCTACCGTACCATGCGCCAGCTGGGCCGCAGCGAAACCCTGGTCGGCCTGATGACGTCGAAGGCGCCGGAGCCGCCGATGCTGGCCGCGCTGCTGTGCTGTGCGCTGTCGCTGATGTCCGACGAGCCGGACGAGCAGCCGTACGAAGAATTTACCGTTGTCGACCAGGCTGTCACGGTGGCCACCTCGCACCCTGACCTGGCGCATGCCAAGGGCATGGTGAATGCCGTGTTGCGGCGTTTCTTGCGCGAGCGCAAGTCCTTGCTGGAAGCGGCCCTGCAGCAACCTTTGGCGCAATGGAATTATCCGCAATGGTGGATCGATTCGCTGCGCCTGGCTTACCCGCGCGACTGGCAAGCCATTCTGACGGCCGGCAATGCCGTGCCACCATTGACCCTGCGCGTGAATCGCCGCAAGAGCACGGTTGTAGCGTACCTCGCCGTGCTGTTTGATGCGGGTATCGCCGCGCGCCAGGTGGGACCGTTTGCCGTGCGCCTGGACAAGCCCATCGGCGTGGCGCTTATTCCCGGCTTCGAGCAGGGAGTCGTCTCCGTGCAGGATGCCGGCGCGCAACTGGCCGCACCGCTGCTGGACTTGCAAGACGGCATGCGCGTACTGGACGCCTGCGCGGCGCCCGGCGGCAAGACCTGCCACATCCTGGAACTGGCCGATGTGCACGTGACGGCCATCGATGCGGACGCCAAGCGCTTGCCGCGCATCGCGGAAAACCTCGAGCGCCTGGGCCTGGACGCTACCTTGAAGGCGCAGGATGCGCAATCGAGCGCGTGGTGGGACGGCCAGCAGTACGACCGTATCCTGGCCGACGTGCCGTGCACGGCCTCGGGCATCGTACGCCGCCATCCGGACATTCGCTGGTTGCGCCGCAAGGGCGACGCGTTCCAACTTGCAACACTTTCCTCCAAAATTCTGGACAACCTGTGGCAGATGCTGCGCCCCGATGGTAAATTGCTATTCGTGACATGTTCATTGTGGCCGCAAGAGTCCGAGGCACAGGCGGCGGCATTTGCGGTGCGCAATAATGCGACCCGATTGACAGCACCTGGCCAGCTGTTGCCGACTGGCAGCGCGGAGCAGGACCATGACGGTTTGTTCTATGCGCTATTCCAAAAAAATGCGGCTTGAGCGATTCGTCGAACCTTTTCCTACGGACACCACCGGCACACTTGTGACAACACGACTCTTCCGACTCCTGGCCTTGCTGCTGATGCTGGCATGTACCATGCCGCGTGCGCAAGCCGCCGACATGGTCGAGATCACCCGTGCCTATATCGAGTCGAGCGAAGAGGGCTACAAGCTGGCCGCCACCTACTCCTTCGATCTCAATCACGACCTCGATGATGCTGTGCAGCATGGCGTGCCGCTGTTTTTCACGACAGAAATCGAACTGACCCGGCCCCGCTGGTACTGGTTTGATGAAAAGGCCATCGTGGCGCGCCAGACCAGCCGGCTGTCGTACAACGTGCTCACGCGCCAGTATCATGTGTCGGGCGGCGGCTTGCAGCAAAGCTTCCCCACGCTCGACGACGCGCTGTTCCTGATCCGCCGCCCCAGCCGCTGGCTGGTGGCGCCGCGCGGCGCGCTGAAAGTGGGGCAGACGTATAACGTCACCTTGCGCATGGGCATGGACCGCGACTACCTGCCCAAGCCGATACAGGTCAATGCCTTCAATAACAGCGACTGGCGCCTGGCTTCGAATAAAAAAACCTTCTTGTATACGGCGGAGTAGTGAGTCAAGCATTGCGCTATCTGCTGGTGGTGGGCGGCGGCATTGTCAGTATCTTGCTGTTCCTGCTGGCGTCGGCTTCCGACAATTCCGGATTTTTCGACCGTTATTACACCTGGCTGCTGGGCCTGAACGCCGCCGTGGCTGTGGCCCTGCTGGCGCTGGTGGGGATTTCCCTGGGCCGTCTGTACGTGCGCTACAAGAGCGGCAAGTTCGGCTCCAAGCTGATGACACGTTTGGTGATGCTGTTCGCCGCCGTCGGCATCCTGCCGGGCCTGGTGATTTTCCTGGTCTCCGTACAATTCGTATCCCACTCCATCGAGTCCTGGTTCAACGTCAAGATCGAAGCGGCGCTGGAATCGGGGATTGAACTGGGTCGCGCCGGCCTCGATGCGGCCCAGGTCGAGCTGAAACGCCGGGGGCACAAGGCGGTCGCGGAGCTGGGCGCCGAGCCGGCGGCGGGTCCGGCCGTGCTGACGAGCCTGCTGCGCGAGGAGGGCATGCAAAATGTCATGCTCGTCAGCGGCGATGGCATGCTGCTGGCCAGCGCCGGGCCGCACAGCGCGGCTGACTTGCCGACGCCGGCCATGCTGGTGAAGGCCGCCTCGCCGGATGGCTATGCCTCCGCCGAAGGGGGCAAGGAGTTGCACGATGATGGCGCGGAGTCGGGCGGTGGCGGCCTGCGCGCGGGTACGCCGGCGTCGCTGGAAACGGCGACCAGCCTGCGTCTGCGGGTGCTGGTGCCGGTACCCGGTCCCTCCGTTTCGCCCCGCTACCTGCAATTGCTGCAATCGGCGCCGCCCAAGCTGGCGGCGAATGGCGAGGTGCTGCGCGCCGCGTATAGCGAATACAAGGAACGTTTCGTCGCGCGCGTGGGATTGCGCAAGATGTACATGGAAATCCTCACCTTGACCTTGCTGCTGGCCATCTTTGGCGCCATCGGCAGTGCTTTCCTGATCGCGGGCAATTTGGCCCAGCCCCTGCTGCTGCTGGCCGAAGGCACGCGCGCCGTGGCCGAGGGCGACCTGTCGCCGCGCCCCATTGTCGCGACCAAGGATGAACTGGGCACGCTGACGCAGTCGTTCAACATCATGACGCGCCAGTTGCTCGATGCGCGCACGGCCGTGGAAAGCAACCGCGCCGCGCTGCAAAACGCCAAGGCCCACCTGGAATCGGTGCTGGCGAACATGTCGGCCGGCGTGATGGTGCTCGACGGCGATTTCAAGCTGGTGACGTGCAATGAATCGGTCGAGCGCATCTTGCAGCATTCGGGCATGAGCATCGTGGGGCAGCCGCTGGCGCATATTGCTGGAATGGAAGAGTTTGGCGGCGCCATCATCAGCGCCTTCACGGCGCAAAGCGCGCAATCGGCGTCGGGCCGCAACCAGCAGCGCCTGCACTGGCAGCGCCAGATCGAGATTCCGCGCCGCCTGGGCAGCAGTGCCGACGAGCATGACATCACCTTGCTGGCGCGCGGTTCGCGCTTGCCGCTGGAGTCCGGCAGCGGCTACATCGTCGTCTTCGATGATATTTCCGACGTGATTTCCGCGCAGCGCTCGATCGCCTGGGGCGAGGTGGCGCGCCGCCTGGCGCATGAAATCAAGAACCCGCTCACGCCCATCCAGCTGTCGGCCGAGCGCCTGCAGATGAAGCTCGAAGGCAAGCTGGAGCAGCCCGATGCGGACTTGCTCAACCGCGCCACCACCACCATCGTCAAGCAGGTCGATGCGATGAAGCGCATGGTCGATGACTTCCGCGACTATGCGCGCACGCCGCCGGCCGTGCTCACGCCGTTGCGCCTGAACGAACTGATCGAAGAGATCCTGAACCTGTACCTGCGCGGCGATGATGGCGACATCATCCACCCGCAACTGGCGCCGAATCTGCCGATGGTGATGGGCGATCCGACCCAGTTGCGCCAGGTGATCCATAACTTGCTGCAGAACGCGCAGGACGCCATGGCCGACCTGCCGCCGGACTCGCCGCATCCGCGGATTGACGTAAGGACGGAAGCAATTCATTATCGCAGTGCGGACGGCGGCGTGAATATCGCCGTGCGGCTGGCCATCACCGACAATGGCCCTGGTTTCGCGCCAAAAATCCTGGCGCGCGCCTTCGAACCCTATGTGACATCGAAGGCGCGCGGCACGGGATTGGGCCTGGCGATGGTAAAGAAAATTATCGATGAACATGGCGGACGCATCGATATCGAGAACCGGGTCGACGGCAATGGCGCTTCGGTGGTCATTTTGCTGTTAAAGTTAGCTCCCGACACTCCTGCCCAGGATTTCCTGGCGTGAGGGTCTGGTTTAGTATTTAAAACACTAATAAAATCATAGCTGTCCGTCGTGTACATCTTGTGTGCGACGGCCGGCGAAATGAGGAAGGCAAGACACGAATGGCAAACATACTCGTAGTGGATGATGAAATGGGTATCCGTGAGTTGCTCTCGGAAATTCTGGGCGACGAAGGACATGCTATCCAGCTGGCCGAAAATGCGCAGCAGGCGCGTGAAGCGCGTGCCGCCGGCGCGCCGGATCTGGTATTGCTCGATATCTGGATGCCCGACACGGACGGCGTGACCTTGCTCAAGGAATGGCAGCGCGACGGCTTGCTGACCATGCCGGTGATCATGATGTCGGGCCACGCCACCATCGATACGGCGGTCGAGGCGACGCGTATCGGTGCCATGAACTTCCTGGAGAAACCGATTGCCCTGCAAAAACTGCTGAAAGCAGTCCAGCAAGGCTTGACGCGGGCACAGGAAACCGTGCGCGCACCGAGCGTGGCGCCGCGTCCCGTGGCACCCGTGGTGGCCGAGGAAAGCAGCCATCCCGTGCCCAGCTTTGGCGGCAGCGCACCGCAACAGCTGATGGTACGCCCGGGCATTGCCGTACCGGCAGTGGCCGAAGGCCATGGCTACAACCTGTCGTTCGACTTGCCGCTGCGCGAGGCGCGCGACGCGTTCGAGCGCATGTATTTCGAACACCACCTGGGCCGCGAAGGCGGCAGCATGACCCGCGTGGCGGAAAAAACAGGCCTGGAACGTACCCATTTGTACCGCAAGCTGAAACAGCTGGGCGTCGAACCGGGCAAGCTGGCCAAGAAAAACCTGTGACGGCAGCCGTGCGGCGTCCGACACCGCTGACCCTGGTCAGCGGTGGACGCGCCGCCGGGCGCGAGGCCGCCATCGCGCAAGCCTTGGCGCCTGGCGAGCCGGCCGCCGTGATCCTTGAGGGGCTCGCTGACGGCAACGCCATCCTGGCCGGCCTGGCCGGGCAAGCTTCCCCTTCTTCATCGTTTCCATTGCAACTGTTGCGCATCGCGCCCGGTTGCCTGTGCTGCAGCGGCAATCTCGTATTGCGTGTAACATTGAATCGTCTGCTGCGCCATCCTCCCGCGCGCTTGTTCATCAGCCTGGCCGACGCCACGCACATCGAACAATTGCGCGCCTGGCTCACTGCGAGTCCCTACGACGTCCTGCTGGCGCTACAAGCCGACATCGTGCTTTCCTGACGATTTCTCGATCGACTTACCGCAGTCGCAGTTTGCATCTCGTTACAACTCTGTAGCCCGCCTGGTGGCATGGCGCTTGAAATGGCGCCGTATCAGCCCCACCTCTGTTCTGAAACCGCAGGAGGCTCTCCTGCTTGAGCGAAGGATGCAAAATGAACTTGATCTATAACAGCGAACAATACAGCGTCGTGGAATTCGGCGCCGACGTCGACCTGGAAGCCCTGCGCTTTGGCGGCTATGAAATCGTCGACAAAGGCGGCAAACGCGAGACGTTTATCGCCGGCATCCTTGCGCAAAACTTCCGTCGCGACGTCACGGAATTGATCGCCAGCGAACCCAGCATGGAAGAGATCGATGAATTTTTGGGCAGCTACGATTCCCTCATGAGCCAGCCAGTGCTGTTGCACTGATAGTGGCTGTCTGATGGTGATCGCCACCATACCAATCTGCGGGGCGGCATGGTATGGTGGGCATGTTATCCAGCTGCAAACAGACCATGTGCCAACTTCTCGGAATGAATTGCAATGTCCCCACGGACATTGTCTTTAGCTTTACCGGCTTCGCCATGCGCGGCGGCCATACCGATACCCACCATGACGGCTGGGGCATCGCCTTTTTCGAGGGTGCCGGCGTGCGCCATTTCGTCGACCACCAGGCGGCCATCGCCTCGCCCGTGGCCGAACTGATCAAACGCTATCCCATCAAGTCGCGCAATGTCATCGCGCATATCCGCAAGGCCACGCAAGGCCAGGTGGCGCTGGAAAATTGCCACCCGTTCGTGCGTGAACTGTGGGGCCGCTACTGGGTGTTCGCCCACAATGGCGATTTGAAGCAATTTCATCCCGTGCTGACGGGCAGTTACCGCCCCGTCGGCTGCACGGACAGCGAACTGGCTTTCTGCTATCTGCTGCAGCAATTGCATGCGCGCTTTGGCGATGCTCCGCCGGCCTTGCCGCAATTGCATGCCGCGCTGGCGGAATTGTTGCCCAGCATCGCGGCCCACGGCACGTTCAACATGATGCTGTCGAGCGGCGAGGCGCTGTTTGCCCATTGCTCGACCAGCTTGCACTATTTGGTGCGACAACATCCGTTTCCAACTGCTAAACTCTCCGATGAAGACCTGAGCGTGGACTTTTCCCAGGTAACGACGCCCCAGGACCGCGTGGCCGTGATCGTTACCCAGCCGCTGACGACGAATGAGCAGTGGACGGCGTTTGCGCCCGGTGAATTGAAATTATTTGTCGACGGGATGGTGCAAGACACGCCAGTGGCCTAATTTGTTGACGACAATACGCTTGATTGCTGCCAAAATACCCACAGCGCGGGCGAAATTCAGCTAAAGTATTGTCAATAGTGAACCTTGATGCGGGCACGGCGCGGCCGGTGTCACTCGACCTGATTGATGAAGACTTAATGATCGATATTTCCAGCAACGACATCACCCCGAAACCCTTGCGCGTGCGCGAGTTCTATCTGGGGCGACAACCTATCCTCGACCGCAACCAGGCCCTGTTCGGCTATGAGTTGCTATTCCGCAACGCTCCGGTCGGCCCCGCCAACATTACCAGCGACCTGTCCGCCACGGCGTCCGTGATCGCCCATGCTTCCCAGCTGGGGATGGAAAAGGTCATCGGCGACGCGCTCGGTTTCGTCAACGTCGATGCCGACGTGATCATGAGCGACATCTTCGTTTTCCTGCCGCGTGAAAAAGTCGTGCTGGAAATCGTCGAATCGATGCCCGTCACGCCGGAAGTGCGCGCGCGCATCAGCGAACTGGTGGGCCATGGCTTCACCTTCGCGCTGGAAAACGTGGTAGCCGACACGTCGCAAGTGCAGGAATTGTTGCCGCTGGTGCAGTACGTCAAGATGGACATGAGCACGGTCGACCCGAAAGTGCTGGCAGCGCTGGCGCCCCGTTTCAAGCGGGAACACAAGAAACTGGTGGCGGAAAAAGTCGAGACGCGTGAAGAATTCAAGTCAGGCCTGGACCTGGGCTTCGATTATTTCCAGGGTTATTATTTCGCCAAGCCCGCCATTATGACGGGCAAGAAGCTGTCGCCGTCGCAACTGGCCGTGATGGAACTGATGACCCTGGTCACCTCCGACGCCGACAACATGGATATCGAGCGCGCCATCAAGCGCGATGTGTCGCTGGCTTTGAACCTGTTGCGTTTGGTGAATACACCGGCCGTGGGCGCACGCCAGCGCATCGATTCGCTGAGCCAGGCCGTTACCGTGCTGGGCCGTCGTCAGCTGCAGCGCTGGCTGCAAATCATGCTGTACGCGGAGCCAAGCAAGCGCGGCCATAGCATGACGCCGCTGCTGATGCTGGCCACCACGCGCGGCCGTTTGCTCGAATTGCTCGCGCATAAACTGCGCCCGAACCAGTCCCATTCGGCCGATATCGCCTTTACGGTCGGCATCATGTCCCTGATGGATACCCTGTTCGGCGTGCCGATGTCGGAAATCCTCAGCCAGATCGAAGTGATCGACGAAGTGGCCGAAGCGCTGCTGTCGCGCGAAGGCTTCTACGGCGACCTGCTGCGCCTGGCCGAATGCATCGAGCGCATCGAAGACATGGAAGGCGAGATCGTGCCGACCTTGCGCGACCTGGCCATGTCGCCGGACGACCTGGTGGAACTGGAAATGGCCGCGTATGAGTGGAGCGATAACGTTGTCAGGTATGCGCTGTAGGTCGGATTAGCGCGGCCGTCAGGCCACGCGTAATCCGACAACATTGTTGGCGCGTTCTTCAAAAGCCCTGCACGGCGATACCGTGACAGGGCTTTTTTGCGCCGCTACGCTGCCGCACCGGGCCAGTGCTTGTGCAGCTCGGGGTCGGTGCGCAATTCCCACAGGGCCAGCACGACGACGGCGATGCCGACGAGCAACTCGTTCCACAGGACGACGCGCTGTTCGGCCAGCCGCAAGATCCACGGCGAGGCGGCGACCCAGACGCCCACCAGCAGGTTGACGACGACGGCCCAGAAATACGTCTTGTACAAGTCGAAGGCGGCCAGCACGGCGATCACCAGGCCCGAGACAAAGGCATTGAGCATCTGCGGCGAGCCTTCGGGATAGGAAAAGGCCCAAGGCGAGACGAGCAGCCACAGGCCCAGCAACAGGATCAATTGATCTTGCCAGCGTTTCAGTTTGAAATTGCTTGCCATATATCCTCCTTAGCCAGTCAGGGTACGGGCCGGAGCGGGCATGCAGCATGCCGACCGGCATACTGCGTTAGTGCGCTGCGGCGCGCGATAAGTTCCGCGCGCCTTGTGCTTATCATGACAGATTGGGTGCCAGCCAGCGTTCCACGTCCTCGATGCTGGCGCCACGGCGCTTGGCCATGTCTTCCACCTGGTCCATGCCGATCTTGCCGACGACGAAGTATTTCGACTCCGGGTGGGCAAAATAGAAGCCGGAGACGGCCGCGCCGGGGAACATGGCATACGATTCCGTCAGCTGCATGCCGATTTCCTCGGCCTGCATGACCTCGAACATCTGTTTCTTGACCGTGTGCTCGGGGCAGGCGGGGTAGCCGGGCGCGGGGCGGATGCCCACGTATTTTTCGCCGATCATGTCGTCGTTGCTCAAGTGCTCGTCCGGCACATAGCCCCACAAATCCTTGCGCACGCGCTCATGCAGGTATTCGGCAAACGCCTCGGCCAGGCGATCGGCCAGGGACTTCAACATGATGGACGAGTAATCGTCGTGCGCATCCTCGAAGCGCTTTTCGTATTTCTCGATGCCCAGGCCGGACGTGACGGCAAACATGCCGATGTAATCCTTCACGCCCGATGCCTTTGGTGCAATGAAATCGGCCAGGCACTGGTTCGGCCGTTGCACGCCGTCGACCACGGGTTTGACGCCCTGCTGGCGCATGCCGTAATACGTAAACGCCACGCTACTGCGCGTATCGTCGGTGTACACCTCGATATCGTCGTCATTGACGCTGTTGGCCGGCAGCAAGGACACGACGCCATTGGCCGTCAGCCAGCGCCCGTCGATGAGCTTTTTCAGCAAGGCCTGGCCTTCCGCGTACACCTTGGTGGCCGCGTCGCCCACCACTTCATCCGTCAAAATGGCGGGGAAAGGGCCGGCCAGGTCCCAGGTCTGGAAGAACGGGCCCCAGTCGATATAGTTGGCCAGGGCGGCCAGGTCGACATTTTTAAACACGCGGCGGCCGATGAACTTCGGTTTCACGGGCGTGCAGGCGCCGTCGAAGGGCACGACCATCTTGTTGGCACGCGCCTGCGCCAGCGGCAGGATGGGCAGCGCCTTCTTGTTGGCGTGCTGCTCGCGGATGCGCGCGTAGTCGAGTTCGATGTCTTGCACATATTTGTCGCGCTGTTCCGGTGTCAGCAACGATTGCGCCACGGACACGGAACGCGAGGCGTCCGGCACATAGATCACGGGGCCTTCGTAGTTGTGCGCGATTTTCACTGCCGTGTGGGCGCGGCTGGTGGTGGCGCCGCCGATCAGCAGGGGAATCTTCAGCATGCGGAAGTGTTCGTCGCGCTGCATTTCCTTGGCGACATACGCCATTTCTTCCAGCGACGGCGTGATCAGGCCGGACAGGCCGATGATGTCCGCATTTTCCACCTTGGCGCGGGCCAGGATTTCCGAGCACGGCACCATGACGCCCATGTTGACCACTTCGAAGTTATTGCACTGCAGGACGACGGTGACGATGTTCTTGCCGATGTCATGCACGTCGCCTTTCACGGTCGCCATGATGATCTTGCCCTTTGGCTTGGCGACGATGCCCGTGCGCTTTTCTTCCAGCAGCTTTTCTTCCTCGATAAACGGAATCAAGTGGGCCACGGCCTGCTTCATCACGCGCGCCGATTTCACCACTTGCGGCAGGAACATTTTACCTTGGCCAAACAGGTCGCCGACCACGTCCATGCCGGCCATCAGCGGGCCCTCAATCACGTGGATGGGGCGCCCGCCATTGTGCAGCAGTTCCTGGCGCGCTTCTTCCGTGTCTTCGACGATGAATTGCGTGATGCCGTGCACCAGCGCGTGCGACAGGCGCGCCTGCACCGTGCCTTCGCGCCAGGCCAGGGTTTGCGCTTCGGCCTTGCCGCCCGCCTTCAGGGTGCCGGCAAATTCGATCATGCGCTCGGTCGAGTCTTCGCGGCGGTTCAGCACCACGTCTTCCACGCGCTCGCGCAATTCCGGGTCGAGGTTGTCGTACACGCCCACCATGCCGGCGTTGACGATGCCCATGGTCATGCCGGCCTTGATGGCGTGGTACAGGAAGACGGTATGGATGGCTTCGCGGGCCGGATCGTTGCCGCGGAAACTGAACGACACGTTCGACACGCCGCCCGAAATCTTCGCGTACGGCAGGTTTTCCTTGATCCAGCGCGTGGCGTTGATGAAGTCGACGGCGTAGTTGTTGTGCTCTTCGATGCCGGTGGCGACGGCAAAGATGTTCGGGTCGAAAATGATGTCTTCCGGCGGGAAGTCCAGCGCATCGATCAATAAATGATACGCGCGCGCGCAAATCTCGATCTTGCGCTCGAAGGTGTCGGCTTGCCCTTTCTCATCGAAAGCCATGACGATCACGGCGGCGCCGTAGCGGCGGCACAGCTTGGCCTGGCGCAGGAATTCTGCCTCGCCTTCCTTCATCGAAATCGAGTTGACGATGGCCTTGCCCTGCACGCATTTCAAGCCCGCTTCGATGACCGACCATTTCGACGAGTCGACCATGATGGGCACGCGCGAAATATCGGGTTCCGAGGCGATCAGGTTCAAGAAGCGCGTCATGGCCGCCAGCGAGTCGAGCATCGCTTCATCCATGTTGATGTCGATCACTTGCGCGCCGTTTTCCACTTGCTGGCGCGCCACGGAGAGCGCCTCGTCGTATTGCTCATTGAGAATCATGCGCGCGAACGCTTTCGAGCCCGTGACGTTGGTGCGCTCGCCCACGTTGACGAACAGCGATTCGTCATTGACGACGAACGGCTCCAGGCCCGCCAGGCGCAAGTCGTGCGATGGGGCCGGCACGGTGCGCGGCGTGTTCTTCGACAGCAACGCGCCGATGGCGGCGATGTGCTCGGGCGTGGTGCCGCAGCAGCCGCCCGCCATGTTCAAAAAGCCTGCGTCGGCGAATTCGCGCAGCAGGGCGGACGTGTCGGCTGGCAACTCGTCAAAGCCCGTGTCGCTCATGGGGTTGGGCAAGCCCGCGTTCGGGTAAATGCACACGAAGGTGTCGGCGATCTTGGCCAGCTCTTCCGCGTACGGGCGCATCAGGGCGGCGCCCAGTGCGCAGTTCAGGCCGATGGTCAGCGGTTTCGCGTGGCGCACGGAATTCCAGAAGGCGGGTACGGTCTGGCCCGACAAAATGCGTCCCGAGGCGTCCGTGACGGTGCCGGAAATCATCAAGGGCAGGCGCACGACGCTCGGATTTTGCTCGTAGAACAGGTCGATGGCGAACAGGGCCGCCTTGCAGTTCAAGGTATCGAAAATGGTTTCCACCAGCAGCACGTCGGCGCCGCCTTCCACCAGGCCCTGCGTCTGCTGCAGGTAGGCGGCCACCAGCTGGTCGAAACTGACGTTGCGCGCGGCCGGGTCGTTCACGTCGGGCGAGATCGATGCCGTCTTCGGCGTGGGGCCCAGGGCGCCGGCGACGAAGCGCGGCTTGTCCGGGGTGGAATACTTGTCGCAGGCGGCGCGTGCCAGCTTGGCTGCCTGGACGTTCATTTCATAGGCCAGGTGGGCCATGTGGTAATCGTCCTGTGCAATCGTCGTGGCGCCGAAGGTATTCGTTTCGATCAGGTCGGCGCCGGCCGCCAGGTAGCGCTCATGGATTTCCTGGATGATGTGCGGCTGCGTTAGAGTCAGCAGCTCATTGTTGCCTTTAACGAACAGTTCGCGCGCGCCACTGTCGGCCGGCGCGGCAAAATCGATGAAGCGGCCGGCGGGGCCGCCACGGTACGCTACTTCGTCGAGCTTGTATTGCTGGATGATCGTGCCCATGGCGCCGTCGAGGATCATGATCCGCTGCGCCAGAATGGCGCGCAAGGTGGCTTCGGTCGGGGACATGGCGGGGATCACGGTATCGTTCATTTCATGCTTTCAATAGGCAAACGGGCGGCGGCGCGGCGACAGGACAGGTACGGGGCGGTTGCGGGCCAGCAGGATCCGCTGACGGAGAGTGCCGGCCGGGTAGGGCAGGCAGAAGGTGGCAATCGCCTGATTTCACCGGGTCTAAAATTATACGGCATCAGGCTGCTTTGGTTTTAAGCAAAAGCGGCCGTTCGCCCCACGGCAAGCTTTCTTGCAACACATCGCCTTGCGCCTGGCCTGTTTCTGAAAAAGACATCCCTGAAAATTTTGCTCAAAATGTCAATTTTTCAGCCAATGCAGAGCGAGAGGAATGGGGTTCTACATAAAGTTTGCCAAGCAGATATTTCAATCATGATCAAAACTAATGGAATCAACAGCAGCAATAGTTGTCCTTAGGAATCGAATTAACCGATAATATTGGTTCCTCGAAAGTAAATTCCCACCAAAAGTCACCCATATGTCACATTTCTCTCGTCTCCTTCCCTGCCTCGCACTGCATCAGCATGGATGCCAGCCGTGAAAAACCATTTGCTTGTTGCATTGTTTGTCATGCTGGGCCTGTCCGCTTGCGGCGGCGGTGGCGGTGGTGGCGACACGGTGGTGACGACCACCTCGGGGAATCCCGTCGTGATTCCTGCCGTGACGGCCATCTCGGCGGCGAACGTCGCCGTGGGTGGCAGCCTGATAGTCACGGGCACGAATCTGAGCCGCGTGACGGCCTTCCAGGTGGGCGGCGTGCCGCTTGCTACCAGCGCCGCCAGCGACACCAGCGTGACCCTGTCCATGCCGGGCGTGCCCGTAGCGGGCGCCTTGAGCCTGGTCAGCGCCAGCGGCACGGCGGCCACCAGCTATAACGTCAATGTGTACCTGCCATTGAGCGTGGGCAGCATCGCACCAGCGACGGGCGGTGTCGGTTCCAGCGTGACGATCGCGGGCGGTGGCATGGGCGCCGTGACGGCGGTGCAGTTTGGCAATGGTGCGGCGGCGACGCCGCAAAGCCAGACGGCCGGCAGCGTGACCGTGGTGGTGCCCCTGGGCGCGGCAACGGGCGCGCTGACGGTGCGCGGTCCTTACAACGATGCCATCAGCAGCGATACATACAAGGTCTTGGCGAGCGTGGCCGTGACGTCGATCACGTCGGTTGTCAACAACGGGACCTTGTCGGTGACGCTGCAGGGCAGCAATCTCGACCAGGTCAGCTCGGCGTCGGTGGGCAATACGCCAGCCCTTATCGTCAGCGCCAGTGCCAGCCAGCTGCTGTTGTCTGCACCAGGCTCGGCAACGGGCGATGTGATGCTGTCAGCCGCTGAGCGCATCGCCGTCAATGCGGGTACGGTGTCGGCCTTTACCCTGGGCAGCATTGATTTCGCGCAGGTACTGAACCTGAACGCCAGCAATACAGCCTTGCGCCTGACGCGCGGCAAGCAGGCCGCCGTGCGCGTGTCCGTGCTGGCCTTGCAAGCGGGCCAGGCCAGCCCCGCCGTGACCTTGGTTGCGACCGCCGCCAATGGCAGCAACCTGGGCAGCATCAGCATGAGCGGTCCCTCGGTCTTGCCGACGGCGAAAAGCGATGACAGTTTCAATGGCAATTTCAGTGCCGTCCTGCCGGCAGGCTGGATCTTGCCCGGCGTGCGCGTGCGCGTAACGGCCGTGGGTAATGACGGTGTGCAAGTGAGCCAGGAAGCGGCGCCGGCGGTGGCCAGCCTGGCCAGGATTCGCCTGGTACTTGTGCCCTTGAGCACCGATGATGGCGTGGCACAACTGCCTGACGCCCAGGATATCCGCGCCGCGCTGCTGCGCGTATATCCATATGCGACGGAAAACATCAGCATCACCACGCGCGCTGCGCTGAGCATATCTGGCAGCAGCACGGCCGACAGCTGGTGGAGCAACGCCCTGGGGGCGCTGGACGACCGGCGGGTGCAGGAAGACAGCGGCGCCTATTATTATGGTTTCGTACCGAAAATGTCTGTCACCCGCGCCGCCGGCCTGGCCTACATCAACAACCGCAGCAGCGGCAGCGACAGCACCTCGGCGATCGGTCTGGACGCCAGCTTCGGCACCAGCGCGGCGTCCGATCCCTTCGGCAATGCCTGGCCTGAATGGCTGACGACGCTCGTGCATGAGCTGGGCCACAATCACTCGCTGCAGCACGTTGCCTGCGGCGGCGCGGCCGGCGCGGTCGCCGACTACCCGTATGCGAATGGCGAACTGGGCCCGCAACAGCTATACAACAGCAACTATGCGGGCAGCATCGGCCAGCTGAGCAAGGCAGTGTATGGCGGCACGCCGATGAAGGACGTGATGAGCTATTGCCGCGGCGCCTGGTTCTCCGACTACAGCTATGCGCGGGTGCAGCAATTCCTGGAAAAACGCAGCACGCAAATGACGGGCAGCAATGTGCTGGCCGCCAGCATGTCCGTGGCCGAAAATGGCTACCTGACCATTTCCGGCAGCATCACGCCGGCCGGTGTAAGCTTGCGTCCAGCCGTTGCCTCGTCCACGCGTGTGGGCGCAGCGGCCAGCGGCAGCGGCCAGGCGTACACCCTGCGGGTTCTGACGGCATCGGGAACGACTATCGACTTGCCCTTCGATGCGGTCACCGTGGCCGACCACGGCGGCAGCGCCATGCGCCACTTCCGCGTCAGTTTCGCCAACCCGGGCGATATCAGCGACGTGGAAGTATTGTCAAATGGTAAGCCATTGACCCGGTTGGAGCGTTCGGCGCGCCGCAGCAAGGCCGCCAACGATGGCCGCTTTGAGGTAGCGCAAAGCGCTGGCAAGCTGGCGCTGGTCTGGGATGCCCAGGCGGAGCCGTATGCGGCCGTGCTGCACGTGGCAGCCGATGGCCGCAAGACGCTGGTCGCCAGCGGCTTGACCGGTGGCAACGCTAGCGTTGACGTGAGCGCCTTGCCGACCGGCGGACGTTTCGAGGTCAGCCTGTCGTCGTCCGTGGGCGGACGTTTGATGAAGGTGCAGCGCCGCTAGGCAAGGGTGCTGGATGCAAGAAGGGCTTGCCGCGGCAAGCCCTTCTTTAATGCTCGTCGACAGACGATGCCGTGTCATCAAGTAAAGCGTTTGCCTTCCAGCGGGAAACCCTTGATGAATTCGGCCGCGGGCAGGCGCTTGCCGCCCGGTTTTTGCAGTTCCGTCAGGCGCAGGGAGCCATTGCCGCAGGCCACGACGATGCCGTGCTGGGCGTCGGCCGCCAGCACCTGGCCCGGCGCTTCCTTGCTGTCCGCTTCGAGTACCTCGGCGGCCCAGATCTTGATGGTGACGCCATCGACCTGGCCGCAGGCGCCGGGAAACGGATTGAAGGCGCGGATTTTCAGGCCCAGTTCCAGCGCAGGCTGGCTGAAATCGAGCGCCGCCTCGTCCTTGGCGATTTTTGCCGCGTAAGTGACGCCCGCTTCCGGCTGCGGCACGGCTTCGAGCGGCTGCTGCTGCATCTTGCGCAGGGTCTCGACGATCATCTTGCCGCCCAGGGTGGCCAGTTTGTCGTGCAGGCTGGCGGTGGAATCGCCCGCTTCGATGGGCGTGCGCTCGATGGCCAGCATGGGGCCCGTATCGAGGCCTTCTTCCATCTGCATGATGGTCACGCCCGTTTCATCGTCGCCGGCCTCGATGGCGCGGTGAATCGGTGCGGCACCGCGCCAGCGCGGCAGCAATGAACCGTGGATATTGATGCAGGGTTTGAGGTCGAGGGTGCTGCGCGGCAAGATCAAGCCGTAGGCCGCCACCACCATCACGTCGTAGTCAGTGGCCAGCAGGCGCTCGTGGGCCGCTTTTGCCTCGGCGGCGCGCTGCGGGTCCTTGCTGTCCATGCGCAGGGACAAGGGCTGCAGCACCTCGATGCCATGCTGCTGTGCATATTGCTTGACGGCCGAGGCGTGCATCTGCATGCCGCGTCCGGCCGGGCGGTCGGGCTGGGTCAGCACCAGCGGAATGTCGAAGCCCGCTTCGTGCAAGTCTTTCAGGGCCGTGGCGGCGAATTCAGGCGTGCCTGCGAAGATCACTTTCATATGGTTCCTTGACGTGAGGTGCGCAGGCCCGCGCCGGAGGCGCCAGGCTGGCATGGTGTAACGACGACTGTTGCTGCTTAGTCTATCAGCAGTGACTTAGAAACGGCGGTTCTGTGCGCGCAGATTGGCTTCGCGCTCGAGACCACGGACTTCCTTGATCATCTTGGCCTTGATGCGGTTGCGCTTGAGTGGCGACAGGTATTCGACGAATACCTTGCCCAGCAAATGATCCATCTCATGCTGGATGCAGACGGCCAGCAAGCCATCGGCTTCCAGCTCGAACTGCTTGCCGTGACGGTCCAGGGCGCGCACCTTGATGCGGGCCGGACGCTCGACGCCATCGTACACGCCAGGCACGGACAGGCAGCCTTCGTCGTAGACCTGCTTTTCTTCGCTGGCCCAGGTGATTTCCGGGTTGATGAACACTTGCAGCTGGTTTTTCTCTTCGGTGATGTCGATCACCATCATCTGGATATGCGCGTCCACTTGCGACGCGGCCAGGCCGACGCCAGGGGCGTCGTACATGGTTTCGGCCATGTCGTCGATCAGGGTTTGCAGGCGCGCGTCAAATTCGGTGACGGGCTTGGCGATCGTGTGCAGGCGAGGATCGGGGTAACGCAGGATATTTAATATGGACATACGGATTCGACTGGTTAAGGTGGGCGCGGTGCGCCTGATTATTCATGCCTGGGCCATGCGGACGATGGCAGGGCTATCTTATTTGAATACGCTACGGTGGGGCGCGTATGGCGCAACGGCGCGGCAGATGCGTTTGCCAGTGTGCTATTCGTTTGCTGCAAAGGGAAATTTTATCACAGACGCCCATGGCGCTGTGGATGCGGGGCCGTTTTGCAGCGCCATTGCACGCATCCTTGCGCGCATCGGTATCGCGTGTCTGCCAGGGCGCTAGCATGGGAGGGCACAGTACACAGTGAGGTTGTCATGCATGCAATTGCCACAACGGCAGACACGGCCACGGAACTGGCGGGCTGGCTGCGCCTGCAGCATCTGCACGGCGTGGGGCCGGTGGCGGCGCGCGCCTTGCTGACCCGCTTCGGCTTGCCGCCGAAAATCTTTGCCGCGCCGTTCGAGGCCTTGCGCGAGGTGGTGCCGGCCAGCGTGGCGCGTGCCATCGTGCAGCCGCCCAAACCGGTGGCCAACAGTCAGCTGGCGCTCACCCTGCAGTGGCTGCAGCGGCCCGGCAATGCCGTGCTGACCCTGGCCGATGCCGCGTATCCACCGCTGTTGCTGGAAATCGCCGATCCGCCGCTATTGTTATATGTACGGGGGCGGGCGGAACTGCTGTCGCGTCCCGGCGTAGCCATCATCGGCAGCCGCAATGCCAGCGCGCAAGGCATGCAGAATGCGGCCGCCTTTGCGCACGCCCTCAGCGCGGCGGGCCTGACCATCATTTCCGGGCTGGCGCTGGGCATCGACACGCACGCGCACGAGGGCGGCTTGCGCGGCGCCGGCGCCACCGTGGCCGTGATCGGCACGGGCGCCGATTTGGTGTATCCGCGACGCAACCTTGATCTGGCGAAAAGAATTGCCGAACAAGGCTGCATCGTCAGCGAGTACGCGCTGGGCTTGCCGGCCATGCCAGCTAACTTTCCGCGTCGCAATCGCCTGATCAGCGGCCTGGCGCGCGGCGTGCTGGTGATCGAGGCGGCCGCGCAATCGGGCTCCCTGATCACGGCGCGCCTGGCCGGCGAGCAGGGACGCGATGTGTATGCCTTGCCCGGCTCCATCCATGCCACCCTGGCCAAGGGTTGCCATGCGCTCATCAAGCAGGGCGCCAAGCTGGTCGAGTCGGCCGATGACGTGCTGCAAGAGTTGCAGTGGCTGGGCGGCGTTCCCCTCGTGCCGGCAGTGGTGGCAGACGAGACGCCGCTGCTGGCCGCACTGGGCCACGATCCCCTCGATGCCGATACCCTGGCCGCGCGCAGCGGCCTGGCCATGGGCGTGCTGATGGGCGAGTTGCTGGCGCTGGAGCTGGCGGGCCTGCTTGAACGCTTGCCGGGAGGACTGTTTCAACGCTGCAAATGACAGCTTGTCACTTGTGTGGCGGCCTTGCCGCACGGGCGCGCTTTGTCGGTGCGCACCCTTGTGTCGCAGCGAACTTAGCTGATAGAGTAGAGCCATGTTCGATATCCTGGTGTACCTCTACGAGACTTACTATCGCCCCGACGCCTGCCCCGAGCCGGCCGTCCTGGCGCGCAAACTGTCAGCCGTCGGTTTCGACGACGTGGAGATTTCCGAAGCGCTCGTCTGGCTGACAGACTTGAACGCCATGGCCGGCGTCGAGCAAACCCTGACGGCCAGTTCCACGGGCACGCGCTTCTATGTGCAGCAGGAAAGCGACGTGCTGGGCACGGCCGCCATCGGTTTCATCCAGTTCCTGGAAAGTGCCAGGGTGCTCTCGCCGCTGCAGCGCGAAATCGTCATCGAACGGGCGCTGGCGCTCGACGAGGCGCCCGTTTCGCTGGGCAAGCTGAAAGTCATCGTGCTGATGCTGCTGTGGAGCCAGGGCAAGGAACCGGATGCGCTGATGTTCGACGACTTGTTCGTTGACGACGAAGACCTGCCTCCCCGCCTATTGCACTAATAAAAATGTCCATGGCGGCGTTACAGCGTCTTGCCGTACTGGCGTACTGTCTGCGACGCTGCGCCTTGCCCTGAACATTTTTATGCTGTCTTGCGGCTGCCACTGCAGCCGTTGGGCCCGATCCTGGCGCCGCTGCCGCGCCATCGCCTCTAAGATGCCCTGCACCCGCGCGCACGCCAGCCCATTGTGTTTGCGCTGGCGCATTCTTGCTTGCAGATAACTTGCCGAATTCTTCAATAGGCGCTTATCATTGGCCGCTTGACAAGACCACAAGTCACAAGGCATTGCGCAGACAAAAGCGTCGGTGCCTGGCAATGCACTGTATGATGCGCATGCTGAAACTATCCTAGAGCATTTTTCGAGACCACAAAATATGACAAAAACCCTCATCATCGCCGAGAAGCCTTCTGTCGCGAACGATATCGCGAAGACGCTTGGCGGCTTTACCAAGCACGATGAGTACTTTGAATCGGATGAATACGTCCTGTCGTCGGCGGTCGGCCACTTGCTGGAGATCGCCGTACCGGAAGAATTCGACGTGAAGCGCGGCAAATGGAGTTTCGCGCACTTGCCGATGATTCCACCGTATTTCGCGCTGAACCCGATCGCCAAGACGGAAGCGCGCCTCAAAGTATTAAACAAGCTGATCAAACGTAAAGACGTTACCACCCTCATCAACGCATGCGATGCGGGGCGCGAAGGCGAGCTGATTTTCCGCCTGATCGCGCAAAACGCCAAGGCCAAGCAACCGGTCAAGCGCCTGTGGCTCCAGTCGATGACGCCGGGCGCCATCCGCGACGGTTTCTCGCACCTGCGCAGCGATGAAGAAATGCTGCCGCTGGCGGACGCGGCCCGCTGCCGTTCGGAAGCCGATTGGTTGATCGGCATCAATGGCACGCGTGCCATGACGGCGTTCAATTCGAAAGAGGGCGGCTTCTATCTGACCACCGTGGGCCGCGTGCAGACGCCAACGCTTTCCATCGTCGTTGAACGCGAAGACAAGATCAAAAAATTCGTGCCGCGCGACTTCTGGGAAGTGCGCGCCGAATTCGTCTGCGCGGCCGGTATCTATGAAGGCCGCTGGCTCGACACGAAGTTCAAGAAAGATGAGAACGACCCCGAGAAGCGCGCCGAGCGCCTGTGGAGCAAGACGGCTGCCGACTCGATCGCCACCGCTTGCCGCGGCCGCCAGGGCATCGTCACGGAAGAATCGAAACCGACCACCTCGATGGCGCCTGGCCTGTTCGACCTGACCAGCTTGCAGCGTGAAGCCAACTCGCGTTTCGGTTTCTCGGCCAAGAACACCCTGGGCCTGGCCCAGGCGCTGTATGAAAAGCACAAGGTGCTGACGTATCCGCGTACCGATTCGCGCCACCTGCCGGAAGACTACATGCCGACCGTGCTGCAGGCGCTGGAAACGGTCAAGGACAACAGCAACTACCACCAGTTCGCCAAGCAGATCATCGACAAGGGCTGGGTCAAGCCGAACAAGCGCATCTTCGACAATACCAAGATCTCGGATCACTTCGCGATCATCCCGACGACGATCGCGCCAAAGAATTTGTCCGAGCCGGAACAAAAATTGTATGACCTGGTCACGCGCCGCTTCATGGCCGTGTTCTTCCCGCCTGCGGAATTCCAGGTCACCACGCGCTACACGGAAGTGTCGGGCCATCAGTTCAAGACTGAAGGCAAGGTCATGACCAATCCCGGCTGGCTGGCCATCTACGGCAAGGAAGCGTCGACGGACGCGGACAAGGAAAGCAATGGCAACGGCAACCTGGTGCCGGTCGCCAAGGGCGAGAAAGTGCAGACGGAAAGCGTCAGCGCCAACGGCCTGGTGACCAAGCCGCCAGCGCGCTATACCGAGGCGACGTTGCTGTCGGCCATGGAAGGCGCCGGCAAGCTGATCGACGACGACGAGCTGCGCGATGCGATGGCTGGCAAGGGTCTTGGAACACCTGCCACGCGCGCCGCCACCATCGAGGGCTTGCTGACGGAACGTTATCTGATTCGCGAAGGCCGCGAACTGATCCCGACCGCCAAGGCCTCGCAGCTGATGACCTTGCTCAAAGGCCTGGGCGTTAATGAATTGACGGCGCCGGAGCTGACGGGCGAGTGGGAATACAAGCTGTCGCAGATGGAAAAAGGCAAGATTTCGCGTGAAGAATTCATGCGTGAAATCGCGCAGATGACGCAAATCATCGTCAAGCGCGCCAAGGAATACGACAACGACACGATTCCCGGCGATTACGCCACCCTGGAAACGCCGTGCCCGAATTGCAGCGGCGTTGTGAAGGAAAACTACCGTCGTTTCGCCTGCACCAAGTGCGAATTCTCGATGAGCAAGACGCCGGGTTCGCGCCAGTTCGAAATCGCTGAAGTGGAACAATTGCTGAAGGACCGCACCATCGGCCCGCTGCAAGGTTTCCGCTCGAAGATGGGCCGTCCGTTCGCCGCCATCCTGCGCATCGTGCGCGATGAAGAGATCAAGAATTTCAAGCTGGAATTTGATTTCGGCCAGAACGACGAAAGCGAAGATGGCGAAGGCGTCGATTTCACGGGCCAGACCCCCGTGGGACCTTGCCCCAAGTGCAACGCCGGCGTGTACGAAATGGGTCTGGCCTATGTGTGCGAACACAGCATGGCCAAGCCGAAGACGTGCGATTTCCGCAGCGGCCGCATCATCTTGCAGCAGGAAATCTTGCCGGAACAAATGGCAAAACTGCTCAACGATGGCAAGACGGACTTGCTGCCGGGCTTTGTATCACAGCGTACCCGTCGCCCGTTCAAGGCTTTCCTCGTGCGCGGCAAGGATGGCAAGGTGAGCTTCGAGTTTGAAGAGCGCAAGGCCAAGCCGGGCGCCAAGGCGAAGGCTGCAGCGACCGAGGTGGAAGGCGAAGAAGGCGCGGCGCCAGCGAAGAAAACGGCCGTCAAGAAAGCGGCAGCCGTCAAAAAGGCGCCAGCGAAGAAAGCCACGGCCGTGAAAAAGCCGGCCGCCAAAAAGGCGCCGGCAAAGAAAGCGGCAGCGGCGGAGTAATCTGACGCCAGCCAGACAGCCAGACAGCCAGACAAAAGCCAGGGATCGCTCCCTGGCTTTTTTTACGTCCCGAGGCTAGCTTAGTCCAGGTAGTCCGAGTATTCGCGCTGCGCGTAGTTCTGCAGATTCGCCCACGGCTGCGCCCTGCTGACGGTGGGCTGCAGCTTGACGTCGACCCGGCGATAGAAGGTGTTCGCGCGGTCGCCGCTTTCGATGACCAGCGGAATCTGTTTTTGCTCATCCCACAGGATGCGCTGGAACACGCCATTCTTTTCCACTTCGCGCCAGCGCGCGCCCGTCACGTTCGATGCCTGTTTCGACAGTGGCATGGCGGTGACCAGTTTCGGGTCCAGCAGATAAAAACTGTTTTCCCAGGAACCGTCGAAATTGACGTTTTCGTATTCGGCCTTGGGGATGGAGACGACGATCTTGTCGTGTGCATCGATGTATTCCACGCGCACGGTGTTCTTTTCCAGCATCACGTGGCGCGGGATCAGCACAGGATTGAAGTGCTTGTGTTCATGCTGCGTGGCCTTCAGCGCAACTTTGGTGTTGTCGCCATGCTTGTGGCCGGCATGCGCGTCGGTCGCTGGCGCCAGCACGCGCTCGACCCACACGTGGCCGGGGCGGCGCAGCATTTTTTCTTCGTAGCGGCTTTCGCGCGTCACGCCTTCCGGCGTCAGCACGCGGCTGTAATAGGTGATGCCCAGGTCCAGGTCGGCGGGAGCGGAAGGGGTTGCAGGAGCAGCTTGCGCGCTGGCGGCAAAGCCGGCGGCCAGGAGGACGGCGATCAGGGTCGATTTCATGGTGTTGCCTTTATCGTGCAAAGGGGGCGGAGGGCAATGCTGCCATCCGCCCCGGTGGGGTTACCGTGTTGATGCAGATCAGAAGCCGAAAGCCGCCTTCAGCAAGTCAAACACCTTGGTGTTGTCCAGCGTGCCCTTGAAGGCCTTGGCGCCGGCGCCCGTGGCCAGCAGCTTGACGTCGCCGCCGCCGTGGGTTTCGCTGGCCAGGCGCACGCCTGTTTCTTGCAGGTAGTTGTCGGACAGGGCCGTGGCGCTGTCGACGTTGGTGCGCAGGTCAGGGCGGTTCGGGCCGTTGCCGAACACCAGGGTGGTGTAGGTATTGCCGTCTTCATCCTTGCTTGGCTGGTTATCCTTGTAGCCGCGGTTGATGTCGAGGATAGGGTTGCCGCGCTTGCCGTAGCCGTTGAACGCCAGGGTGTGGTCGTGATCGGCCGTGACGACGATCAGGGTATTTTCCAGCTTCGGATCGGTTTCCCTGACCTTGTCGATGGCCGCCTTGATGGCGTCGTCGAAGGCGATGGTATCGACCAGCGCGCGCTTGGCATTGATGCCGTGCAAGGCGTGGTCGATGCGGCCGCCTTCGACCATCAGGAAGTAGCCAGCGCTGTTTTTCGACAGCAGGTCGATGGCTTTCAGCGTCATTTCCGACAGGCTAGGCTGGTTGGCGCCGTCGGCCGATGGCTTGGACGAGGTGCGGTCCAGTTCATAGTCGAGGTGGCTCTTTGCGCTGTACAGGCCGATGAACTTCTTGTTGCTCGGCGCGGCTGCCATTTCCGTCTTGTTGGCGGCCACGGTGTAGCCCTTGGCCGCGAATTCGGCCAGCAGGTCGCGGCCGTCGGCGCGGCCGGCCTTGTTGCTGGCCGACCATGGCGTGAAGTGGTTGCGTCCGCCACCCATCAGCACGTCCACGCCGTCGCCCAGGGCCGTGTTGTAGCCGGCGCCGCCTGGCGCCGTTTGCGCGGCGATCGCGTATTGCGCATTGCGGTTGCAGATGTGCGAGAAGGTCGTTGCCGGCGTGGCGTGCGTCAATTCCGTGGTGGTGATGGCACCCACGGCCTTGCCCTTGGCTTTCGCCAGTTCCAGGATGGTCGGCACGCTCTTGCCGCCGGCCGGGCAGTTGTTCACGCCCAGGTTGCCGTTGGCGTCGCGGCCCGGTTCCTTGGCGATGGTGTCCTGCGCCATCGAGATGACTTCATTGTTCATCTTGACGCCGGTCATGTAGGCGGCCATCGAGGGGGCGCTGTCCGTCGTTTGCGCATCGTTCGAGAACGTCTTGATGCGCGCCGTGCGTTCCAGCTTGTCCATGTTCAGGCTGCCCTCTTCCTTGTACTTGAAGATGCGCGCTGCCGTCACGACGGAAGGACCCATGCCGTCGCCGAGGAAGAAGATGACGTTCTTGGCGTCGGCGGCGTAGGCGCTGGCGACGCTGGCGGCCACGAGCGTGGTCAGCAAGGAGAGTTTCAGGGCCGATTTCAGTGCGGCGGGTGTCGATGCAAGTTTCATGTGCTTGTCCAATTCTTGTCTCTTGGGGATTACAGACCGCCGGCGGTCTTGACCAGGCCGAATACTGTGGTGTTGTCGATGGTGCCCAGGAAGGTTTCCGAACCTTTGCCGATGGCGCCCAGGAAGACGTCGGTGCCGCCATGGGTTTCGTTGCCTGCCGCCGTGCGGATCACCGCTTCCTGGTGGTAAGTATTGGCGCTGGTGACGGTTTCATCGAGGCTGGCCATGGCGGCGCGGCTCGATTGCGTGCGGTTTTCGCCATTGCCGAAGCCGATGATCGAATACGGTGCGCCGTCCAGGTCTTTCTCGACCGCGCCGGTAACGTAGTTCTTCACCACGCCCAGCACGCCAGGGTTGCCGGCAGCCGTCTTGCCCGTGCGCTTGGCGTAGCCGTTCAGCACCAGGGTGTGGTCATGGTCGGCCGTGACGACGATCAGGGTATTGGCCAGGGTCGGATCGGTCAGCTTGGCTTTTTCGATGGCGGCCTTGATGGCGTTGTCAAAAGCAACCGTGTCTTGCAGGGCCTTCTTGGCCGTCGTTTCGTGCAGCGCATGGTCGATGCGGCCGCCTTCGACCATCAGGAAATAACCCTTCTTGTTCTTGGCCAGGACGTCCATGGCCTTGGTGGTCATTTCCGCCAGGCTAGGTTCCTTGGCCGCATCGCGGTCCAGGTCGTAGCTCATGTGGCTGGAGGTAAACACGCCGAACAGGCGCTCCGTCTTGGCCGCATCGACAGCCTTGAAGTCGGTGGCGTTGTTGGCGATGGTGTAGCTCTTCGCCTTCAGCTCGGCCACCAGGTCGCGGTCGTCGGAACGCTTGCCGCCGTTCTTGAATGGCGTAAAGAATTGCGCGCCGCCGCCGAGCACCACTTCCAGGCCCGTGGTGCCCAGGGCGCTGTTGTAGCCCGTGCCGCCTGGTACGAGCGCTGCGGCGATATCGTTTTCCAGGTCGCGGTGGCAGATGTGCGAGTAAGTCGCCGCCGGGGTGGCGTGCGTCACGCGCGCCGTGCTGACGACGCCGGCCGCGTAGCCCTTGGCCTTGGCCAGTTCCAGCAAGGTGGTGGCGGGTGTGCCGTTGCCGGTGCCGCATTTGTTGACCAGCTTGTTGCCGTTGGCATCCTTGCCCGGATCGATGGCGAGCGTGTTGGCCGACATGGAAATGACTTCATTGTTCATCTTGACGCCGGTCATGTAGGCAGCCATCGATGGTGCGCTGTCAGTGACTTGCGCGTCGTTCGAGAAGGTCTTGACGAAGGCCGTTTCCGGCAAGGTGTCCATGGTCAGTGCGCCTTCTTCGCCTACCGAGTAGATGCGCGCGGCCGTCATGGTGGTCAGGCCCATGCCATCGCCGAGGAAGAAGATGACGTTTTTCGGCGGTGCTTCGGCCACTACCTCTTCTTTTTTGGCATCGCTGCCGCAGGCGGCCAGCATCAGGGTGATGGCGACGCTGCAGCCAGCGACGGAAATTTTTCTGCGTGTCATGTGGTTCATCCGGCTAGGTTTGAAAGAGCTAGCAAGATAACAATTCAATGTGACATCCTCATGACGCCGTGACACGTTTTGCGACACTGCTGCGCAGATGCAAGTGGCGTGGCTTTTGCGCGCGTCCTCGCTGGGAAAATACACCGTAGCGTGCCAGCCATCGCTAGATTGAATCGAAATATGCAACAAACTATTGCGTTTTATTGGGTTTTTCTACCGAATAAAGCAACGTAAGATGCATGCATCCCCATCATCTTGTGAAGGCACATCATGTTCTCCAAATCTATCAGCAGCGTTCTTGTTTCCACCCTGTTTGCCGCCGGCGCCGCTTCGGCCGCCGCCAGCGCCCCCCTGACCCTGGAAGTCTTCAATCCGGGCGAAGCGGCCATCTTCCCCGTCGCTTCCGTATTGGTCGCGGGCAAGCATGACGCCGTGCTGATCGATGCGCAATTCTCGCGTGCCGAAGCGCAAAAACTGGTGGAAAAGATCCGCGCCAGCGGCAAGAAACTGACGACCGTGTACATCAGCCACAGCGATCCCGATTTTTACTTTGGCCTCGACGTGATCAAGGCAGCTTTCCCACAGGCAAAAATCGTCGCCACGCCGGACACCGTGGCCGAGATCCGCCGCAAGGCTGACGCCAAGGTCGCCTACTGGGGCCCGATCCTGAAAGACAACGCGCCGCACAGCATCGTCATTCCCGAAGCATTGAAAGGCCAGCGCATCAGCCTGGAAGGCCAGTCGCTCGATATCGCCGGCCCGACGCCAGCGCGCACCTATGTGTGGATTCCCTCGATCAAGGCCGTCGTCGGCGGTGTGGTGCTGTTTGGCAACCTGCACGTCTGGACGGCCGATACGCAAAGCCTGCAATCGCGCCAGGACTGGCTCAAGACCCTGGACGGCATTGCCGCGCTGAAACCTGTCACCGTCGTACCCGGCCACTTCAAGGTGGGTTCGCCCCTGACGCCCGACAGCATCGGTTTTACGCGCGACTACCTGGTGACGTTTGAAGCGGAAACGGCCAAGGCCGCCAATTCGGCCGCGCTGATCGAGGCGATGAAAATGCGCTATCCGAAGCTGGGCCTCGATGGCGCTTTGGAAACCAGCGCGAAAGTGGCAAAAGGCGAAATGAAATGGTAAGCGGCAACAAGGAGGTCGCCATGCCCACACTGCACTACATTTTCGATCCCCTGTGCGGCTGGTGCTACGGCGCCGCGCCGCTGGTCGAGGCGGCGCGCGCCGTGCCCGGCCTGACGGTGGCCTTCCACGGCGGCGGCATGATGACGGGCAGCAATCGCCGCCAGATCACGCCCGAATGGCGCGGCTATGTGTTGCCGCATGACCGGCGCATCGAGCAACTGTCGGGTCAGCCCTTCGGCGACGCCTATGTCAACGGCTTGCTGAACGACACCACGGCCATGATGGATTCCGCACCGCCGATCACGGCCATCCTGGCGGCGGAAGTCCTGGCCGGCAAGGGCCTGGACATGCTGCAGCGCGTGCAGCGCGCCCATTACGTGGACGGCTTGCGCATCGCCGACCTGCCCGTGCTGCTGGCGCTGGCGCAAGAACTGGGCCTGGATGGCGCCGCCTTCCAGGCCCAGTATGCGCGGCAGGCGGGCGCCGCCACGCAGCAGCACATCGCTGCCAGCCGCGCCTTGCTGGCACAGGTGGGCGGGCAGGGCTTTCCCACGTTCGTGCTCGACGATGGCAGCGGCAAGTTGTCCGTGATCGATATCGGGGGGGTTTTGGGCCAGCCGGCGAAGCTACAGGCGCAATTGGGCGACGTATGCGATGCCCACGGTTGTTCATTGTAAATATCTATTGATTCGATAAAATCAATTATCTTTTCCTTTGTTGTTGACCTCGTTACACTGATTCTATTAGTCAACAACGAAGGAAAAGCAGCCATGCGCCAACAGCCGCCATTCAGTACCGCCTCGGGCATCCCCGTCGCCGACAACCAGAATTCCATCAGCGCCGGCCCCCGCGGCCCGCTGCTGCTGCAAGACTTCCACCTGATCGAAAAACTCCAGCATTTCAACCGCGAGCGCATTCCCGAACGCGTGGTACATGCAAAAGGCTCGGGCGCCTACGGCACCTTTACCGTCACGCACGACATCTCGCGTTACACCAAGGCCAAATTGTTTGCCGAAGTGGGCAAGCAGACGGCCACCTTCGCGCGTTTTTCCACCGTCGGTGGCGAACGCGGCAGTGCCGATACGGAACGCGACCCGCGCGGCTTCGCCGTGCGTTTTTATACGGAAGAGGGCAACTGGGATCTCGTTGGCAACAATACGCCCATGTTCTTCATCAAGGACCCGATCAAGTTCCCCGACTTTGTCCACACGCAAAAGCGCGATCCGCACAGCAACTTGAAATCGGCCGAGATGATGTTCGACTTCTGGAGCCATGCGCCGGAAAGCCTGCACCAGGTCACCATGCTGTTTTCGGACCGCGGCACGCCGGACGGCTATCGTCACATGGATGGCTTCGGCAGCCACACGTATAGCCTGATCAATGCCGAGGGCCAGCGCGTGTACGTGAAATGGCATTTCAAGACGCGCCAGGGCATCAAGAACCTGCCTGCGGCGGAAGCGGGCCGCCTGGCCGGTGCCGACCCCGACTACGCCCAGCGCGACCTGTTCGGCGCCATTGAACGCGGTGATTTCCCGCAGTGGGAAGTCAAGCTGCAAGTGGCGACGCAGGAGCAACTCGATGCATGGGAGCAGCGCACGGGCTGGAACCCGTTCGACCTGACGAAAGTGTGGCCGCACGCCGACTTCCCGCTGCTGCCGGTGGGTATTTTCGAGCTGAACCGCAACCCGGACAATTACCACGCGGAAGTCGAGCAGGCGGCCTTTTCGCCGGCCAATGCCGTGCCGGGCATGGGCTACTCGCCGGACAAGATGCTGCAAGGCCGGCTGTTCGCCTACCACGACGCCCAGCTGTACCGGGTCGGCACGAACCACCAGCATCTGCCCGTGAATGCGGCCCGCTGCCCCTTCCACAACCAGCAGCGCGACGGCGGCATGGCGATCCACAATGGCGGTGCGGCGCAGAATTACGCGAACGTGGCGGCGGCAGGCACGCAGCCGCAAGGGCTGGGCCATGGTGAACCGGCGCTGGCGCTCGACGGCGGCGCGGCCCGCTATGATGGGCGCGGCGTGGAAGACGATTACACGCAGGCCGGCAATCTGTTCCGTCTGATGTCCGTCCAGGCGCAGCAGAACCTGTTCGACAACCTGGCCGGTCCCTTGAGTCTGGTGCGGCCGGAAACCTTGCAGCGTCAACTGGCCCACTTCGACCAGGCCGATCCGGCCTATGGCGCCGGTGTGCGGGCCGCCTTGCAGGCGCGCGGCGCGGCGCAGTAATTGGCGATCACAGGCGGAGCTATCCTGTTCCGCCTGTTGTTGATATAGCCCAAATTGCTGGCAGATATTAAATATTGCCGTATGGACATAATTGTCTTCCATGCGTAGACTTGTCGGTCTGATGATGGTGCCGTCTTCCTGGCGGCATCCTGACTAGAAAGTCTTGCAATATGAATATGGTGAAGCTATCGGTGCATGGGGACGATCCCACGCTCAAATCCATTCTCGAAGTCTTGCCCACGGATCCGGAACGGCAATGGCGCAAGGGCGAGGCGAAGGGCGCGGCGGGGCGCGTGCATCTCGATTCCGGCTTCGAAGTCGTCATCGCGCAGGCGTCCAAAGCGCAAGTGTTGCCCTCGCGCATACGCAGCTACCTGACCGAATGCCGCTCGCGCGGTGTCACGTTCAGCATGCCGCGCATCGTGGCCGAGCTGCAACTGGAGTTGAACGGCGACGACACGCTCGATGCACCGCTGGACCTGACCCTGGCCGACATGCAGCACCTGACGGAGATGGGCATCAGCCTGAGCCTGGTGACGCGCTGCGCCGAGGCTTGATTCCCGTGTGACACTTAAAAAAATGGCCACCTGTTCAGGGAGGCCATTTTTCGTCATGGTTCGTCGAGCTCGACGGTCACCATATTGTCATCCGGCTTGCGGTCGATCAACTTGTTGTCGGGATCAATGCCCGCCTTGCCGGGCCGGCTGCCGACAATGACGGTGTAGCTCGCTTCTCGCGCCGTCATGCGCAGGCGTTCGCGCAGCAGCGGATGGCCATTCGCGTCGTCGACACCGATCTCGATCCAGTCATGCAGGGGCGCATCGTGTTCCTCTCCCTGTTCGCCGGCCGTCAATTTACCCGCCTGCACCTTGAGGGTGACGGCGTACTTGCCATCGCTGCGTTTGGTGGCCGTGGCCGACAGCGCACGGTTGTCGAACAGCACGATTTTCTCGAACAGGTCATCGATCAGGTAAGCCTGCTCGGGCGGCGTGACCTGGCGCAAGCCCTGCACCAGCGCCGTCACGCTCGCATACGGCGGCCCCTTCTGGCCATACGTCTTCAGCAGCTCGCGCAGCACGCCGTTGACCTTGTCTTCGCCGATCATATCCTGCAGCAAATACATGGCCAGGCTGCCCTTGTGGTAATGGATGTAGGCCTGGTTTTCATTCTCGGCCAGCGGCAGCTCCTTCTTGCGCTCTTCGCTGCGCCCCATCAGGTATTGATTCAGGTCATAGCGCAGGAAGCGGCGCATCTTGGCCGGCCCCGTGGTTTTTTTCATCACCATCAGGGCCGAATACTCGGCCAGGGTTTCGCTGAGCACGGTGGCGCCGCGCGTGTTGCCGCCCACCAATTGATGCGCCCACCACTGGTGCGCCACTTCATGCGCCGTGACGTAGAACGGATAGTCGAGGTCCTTCGGGTTCTTGTCGTCCACCTTGGCGATGAATCCCAGGCCTTCCGAATACGGAATCGTGTTCGGGAACGACTGCGCAAACGTGGCATAGCGGGGGAATTCCACGATGCGCAAGACCTTGTGCTGGTAGGGGCCGAAGTTTTTCGTGTAGTACTCGAGCGCTTCCTTGCTGCCACGCACGAAACGATCGAGGTTGTATTCATGGCCAGGATGGTAATACACGTCGATGGCCACATCCTGCCAGCGCTCGTGCCTGACGGCGTAGCGGGCCGACTGGAACGCGTAGAAATTCAGGATAGGCTGGTCCATCGTGTAATGGAAGTAATGGCGGCCCTGGGCGATCCAGTCGTTGTCCAGCATGCCCGGCGCGATGGCCGTCTGGCCGTCGACGGTGCTGACGGTAGCGTCAAAGTTGATGCGGTCGGCGTCCATGCTGACGTAATTGTCGGCCAGTCCCCGTACATCGTCGCGCGGCAAGGCCCGTTCGCGCGCCGGCAAGCCGTGTTTCTTGCGGTCGCGCGGGTCCGTCAATTCCAGCTGCGGCTGGTAGCCGATGTGCGGCAGCACGGCATTCGTGAAGAAGGTGCCGTTGGCCACGACGGGCGTGTCCTGGCCCAGGCCGAAGATGCCGCGCGGCGCGTAGCGGACGTCGAAATCGAGGCCCAGGCTGGCGCCCGGCGCCAGCGGCGCGGCCAGGCGGTAGCTGTAAAAGCCCAGCTTGCCGTCATCGAGGCCGGGGTGCACGCGCGTGTCAAAGCGCAGACGCATGGTGGCGCTGGGGTCTTGCTGCACAAAAATGTGGCTGATCGGCAGGCTGGTCTTGTTTTGCAGCACATAGCGGCCCGTGACGATGAGGGTGCGCTGCGCCGGGTAGATGGCCACGTCGAGTTTCACGTCGGTGATTTTCGGCTGCGGCGTGGCGGCAAACTTGCGGTACTGGCGCTCGACGCTGGCGCGATCCGCATCGCGGGCGAATTCGGACTTGTAATCGTTGGCCACGTGAAAGACGTAGAACAGCACGCCGCCGGCGCCCACGAAAATCAACAGGCCGATGGCAAAGCTGGCCAGCACGCCTTGCGTCAGGCCGTGGCGCGCCAGGCGCAATCGGATGCGCCAGCTATCGTGCGCGCCGCGGGGCCAGAGCAGCAGCGACAGCACCGTCAGCATGATGGCCACGCCGCTCCAGTACAGCAAGTACCAGCGCTCGCGCAACACATAGTGGCCGGCGCCGTTCATGGCCGAATAGATGAAATCCGGCGTGCTGGCGTACAGCAGCAGCGGGTCGCCCAGGCCCAGCGAGGCAAAGCTGATGCTGGCGATGTGGTACAGAATCATGGCGAAATACGCCAGGTACTTGTGATTGATCACTACCTGCAAAAAGATGGCCAGCACGGCGATCAGTGCGTAGTAGGGCAGGTGCGACAGGAACAGCGATTCCAGGTACAAGCCGGGGTCAAGGCGGTAATAGCCCTTGAAGACCTGGATCGACATGCCGCACAGCATGATGACCAGGCTCAGCAATGCCTGCAGGCCGATCAGGGCGAACAGCTTTGACAGCAGCGGCAGCCAGTTCGGCACGGGCAGGGCGTCGAGCATCAGGTGGATGCTGGTCTCGCGTTCGCGCCACACCAGTTCGCCCGCATAGAAGGTGGTAATGATCAGCATGAACAGGGCGAACGAGGCGCTGATCATGTCCAGCACTTTTTCCGTCACCGGATAGGTATTTGTGCCGTATATGGCACCCATGTCGAGCGCGCCCGCATACATGGTCAGCACGCCAGCGAGCACGATGACGACAAAATAGATGTTCTTGATGGTTTCGCGCAGGTTCAGCCAGCTCATCTTGACGAGCAGGGCGGCCAGGTTGCGCTGCGCAAAATCAGGCGCTTCCTGCGTGGACAGCGAAGCGCTCGACAGGCGCAGCGGCACATCGCCGTCGCTGCGGCGCTTGCTGGCGCCCGCGTCCGTCGTGGCGTGGAACTGGAAGCGCCAGTAGCCGAGCAGCAAGGCCACCAGGGCGAAGCCGGACCAGATGGCGCGGTTCAGCAAGTACACGCCCTCTAATGTCACCAGGCGCGTGTTGCGCTCCGCATTCGGCCAGTATTCCGTCAGGCGTATCAGCGCCGTGGTGCCGAAGGGATCGATCAGGGCGGCCAGGGTCTTGTAGTCGAGGTCGCGCGCCAGCGAGGGCGCCACCAGGTAGCCGATCAGCATGACCACCGAGCTGATGTACACGGGCAGCATGCGCCGCGTCAGGGCCGCGATGACGAAGAAGATGGCGCCGAAGATGAACAGGTTCGGCAGCAGGGTAAACACATACGGCATCAGATAGGCCAGCGCGCGCTGCGGCCCCAGCCGTTCGGGATCGATGCCGGGCAGCCAGGCGCCCAGCCAGGCGCCGATGACGATGCTGGAAAACACCACCGCCAGCACCAGATAGGCGCCGAGGAAGCGGCCAAAGACATACTGGTACTTTTTGATCGGCGCACTGAAGAAGAAATGCTGCATGCCGTACTCGAAATCCTGCTGCACCGAGCGGCCCATCATGGCGGCCACCACCACGGCGCCGAAGCAGCCCAGCAGGCTGCACGTGAACGCCAGCGAGCGCGGTGCGTTGATCAGGAACTTGCCGCCGAAACTGATGCTCGCTTCCTTGAAGACGCCGCCGGCGGCAGCCATCCACAGCATGGCCAGGGCCAGGAACATGGCGAAATACACCCAGGTGGACAGCAGCTTGAGCCGCTGTCGCGCTTCAAAGCGGGCGATGGCAAACATGGCCGCCCCCTCAGTCGCACTGCGGGGCAACGCGGTGGCGCCCGGCAATGGTGGCGAAATACAGATCTTCCAGGTCGCCGATGGCTTCCTCGAAGCCGTCGCCCGGGTCGTCGTCGCTGTAGACGTGGATCAGGGTGCGGCCCGACAGCAAGCGCGTGGAAATGACGGCGTGGCGCTGCTGGAAGCTGGCCAGCTCTTTCTTGTCGACAAAACGCGCCCAGATCTTGCAGCTGACTTCGTCGATCAGTTCCTGGGTCTTGCCGCACAGCAGCAAATGGCCCTTGTTGATGATGGCCATGTTGGCGCACAGGTCGGCCACGTCGGAGACGATGTGGGTCGACAGGATCACCGTCTTGTCTTCGCCGATATCGGACAGCAGATTATGGAAGCGCACGCGCTCCTGCGGGTCGAGGCCGGCCGTCGGCTCGTCGACGATGATCAGTTTCGGGTCGCCCAGCAGGGCTTGCGCGATGCCGAAGCGCTGGCGCATGCCGCCGGAAAAGCTGCCCAGGCGCTGGTGGCGCACGTCGAACAAATTGGTTTGCTGCAACAGGCCATCGACGACTTCGCGCCGGCGCGCCCGCTGCGACAGTCCTTTTAACATGGCGAAGTGGTCGAGCAGTTCATACGCCGTCACCTTCGGATACAGGCCGAAGTCTTGCGGCAGGTAGCCCAGCATGCGGCGGATCTCGTCCTTGTCGTCGAGCACGTCGTAGTCGCCGAAGAAGATGGAGCCGGAATCGCACTCCTGCAGGGTGGCCAGGGTGCGCATCAGGGTCGACTTGCCGGCGCCATTCGGGCCCAGCAAGCCAAACATCCCGGGCGGTATCGTCAGCGACACGTTATCCAGCGCCACCACGCCATTCGCGTAGGTCTTCGACAATTTGCGAATCTGCAATTCCATACAACTCCTGACTCATGCGTTGCTGCCCGATGCTACAGGGCTACTCTATGCTGGCATTGTATTGAATTTAAGACGTACTGGGCAGTTGCATGCGATACACGGCATTTTCGCGTACCCAGAGTGCAGTTGGCGGGGGTGGACGGCGGGCCGCTTGCGGCTCTTTCGGCCCGCCATGAGAGTATCAGTTACGGAACAAAACCGACTCCCGGTTGAACCACCAGCGGCACAGCATCAGCAGCGCGCCCGCGATCACCGTGGTCGAGGCCAGGATCACGCCGAACATGCGGTAATCCATGGTGCCCTTGACCAGCTCCTTCATGGCCAGCGACACATTCGTCAGCGGCACCATGGCCCATATCCAGTTCAGCTCGACGCCGGGCAGCATGGCCGCCACGGTGGGCAGGATGACGAACATCATCAAAGGCGTGATCATGCCGGCCGCTTCCTTGTAGCTTTTTGCGTAGATCGAGATCGACAGCAGCAGCGAGGCAAAGATGGCGGCTGTCGGCACCAGCATCAGGGTCACCATGGCCAGGTCGGGCAAGCCGATGCTGCGCACCATGACGGCCATGTTGCCTTCCAGGGAACTGCCGAAGATGGCCAGCAGGGCGCCCATGCTGCCCACCATCAGCACGGCCGACGTCATGCCCACCGTAAACAGCACGAGGAACTTGGCCAGCACGATGGCGCTGCGCGGCACCGGTGCCAGCAGCAGGGTTTCCAGGGTACCCCGCTCCTTTTCGCCGGCGCCCAGGTCGATGGCCGGGTACATGGCTGCCGTCAGGCACACCATCAGCAGCAGATAGGGCAGCATGCCGCCGACGATGGCACCCATCTGCTCGCGCTCGTTGGCCGTCGACTGCTTGTCGAGCACGATGGGGTGCAGGGCGAAGGCCAGTTGGGCCGGACTCAGGTTCAGGGCCGACAGCGCGCTTTCACGCAGGCTGGCGTTGTAGGCCTCGACGATCTCGCGCACCCGCTGCTGGGTCACGTCGACCGTGCTGGCGCTGTTGTAATGCAGAGTGACCTTGGCTTGCTGGTGTTGCTGCAGCGCTTCTTCAAACCGGGGCGGAATGACGACGGCGAACTTGATGCTGTCGTCGCCGATGGCGCGGCGGATGTCGCCTTCGCTGGCCAGCGGCACTTCGCGCAGATTGTGCTGCTGCGCAAAACGCGCGCTCAAGCCCGGCGAATGATCCTTGCCGAACAGCGCGTAGCGCATTTCCGCCGTCTTGGCGTTCTTGAACATATTGCTTGAAACGTAAGCGAAGCCGCCAAAGATCAGCGGCATGGCAAAGATGGGGATGAGGATGGTGAAAATCAGCGTCTTGCGGTCGCGCGTGAGCTCCAGCAACTCTTTCAGATAAATGGTCCACATGGCTCAGGTTCCCTGGTTGATGACGCTGACAAAGGCGTCGTACAGATCGGCACTGCCGCCCAGGTGGCGCAGTTCGCTGACCGTGCCGTTGAAGGCGGTGGTGCCGCGGTTGATGATGCAGACGCGGTCGCACAGCTTTTCCACCTCGTGCAGATGGTGCGTGGAAAAGATCAGCGGCACTCGCAGCGCCTTGTAGCTGGCGATGAAGTCGAGCAGGATCTTGGCCGACATCACATCGAGGCCCGTGGTCGGCTCGTCGAGGATCACCACCTGCGGCTCGTGCACCACGGTGCGGGCGATCGCGCACTTCTGTTTCATGCCGGTCGACAACTGATCGGCCCGCTTGCCGCCGTATTCCTCCATCTGCAGCAGGGCAAACAGTTCGTCGCAACGGCGTTTCAGCTTGTCGGCTGGCATGCCGTGCAGGCGGCCGAAGTATTCCACGTTCTCGCGCGCCGTCAGGCGCCCATACAAGCCCGTCGAGCCGGACAGGAAACCGATGCTCTGGCGCGCCACCAGCGGTTGCCGCAGCACATCGACGCCGTTGACGAGGGCGCTGCCCGCGTCCGCTTGCAGGGCCGTCGACAGCAGGCGCAGGGTGGTGGTCTTGCCGGCGCCATTCGGGCCCAGCAGGCCCAGCACCTCGCCCGGGGAGCAGCTGAAACTGACGTCGCGCACGGCGTGAAACCAGCCATCATGTTCGCGCGGATCGCTGACGTGCACGCCCTTGCCCTTGTGGGGCGGCATGCGGAAACGTTTTGCCAGGTGCTTGACTTCAATCATGTGCTTCATCCATTTGACGGTGAAGAACGAGAGTAGCATGCAAAAAATGTAACTTGCAAGGTGGAAATATCGTTTGGTCTATTGAAAAAAACAGCATCTTCATGCAAGCTGGCCCGGTAGGCGCCGGCGGACGGCGCGGGAGAGTGCAATGCGAACGATCGATCAGGCGATGCAGGACAAGGTACTGGCCGTGGCGCGCGCCGGCATGACCAGTGCCGAAGCCATCGGTTTCTTCCGTGTCAGCCTGGGCTTGTACTACCTGGCCGGCCTGATGACGGAAGAAGCGCTCGATTTCAAGCAGATCGACGCGAAGTACAACCGCTTTATCTACCACTCGCTAGGTGGCGGGCACAGCATTGCTAGCGTGCTGCAATTCATGAGTGGCGAGAAAGTCTTGCGCGTGCTGCAATCGGAGCGTTTTCGCGCCGCGTTTACCGAATACTGCCCGGACATCCCCGTCGACAGCATTTCCTTCCTGATTTCACTGAACCTGGGCGTGGCGAAAAGCCTGTCCGGCCTCGACGCCGTCGGCCCCGTGGTCGATTGGATCGAGCAGGAAAAAGCGCGCACAAGTCAATAAAGCCCCGTTCACCCTGCGCGCGGCGTGGGTACGGCTGGCCGCTCTCATCCTATAATTCATGTTTTCCCTTACATGAATAGCCCACGATGACCGCGAACCGCCATTTTGACCCCCTGGATCGTTTGATTGTTGGTGCCGACAAGGCCTTGCGCGTCATCGCGGGCGTGGCTTCTGCCTCGCGCCCCACTCCGGCCGCGCACGCGCCCGATGCGGAGCTGAGTCCGGCCGAGCAGCGCCACAGCGCCGGCTTGATGCGCGTCAACCACGTGGGCGAAGTGTGCGCACAAGCCCTGTACAACTCGCAGGCGCGCTATGCGCACAGCCCGGCCATCCGTGCCCAGTTCGACGAGGCGGGACGCGAAGAGGAAGACCATCTGGCATGGACGGCGCAGCGCCTGACGGAGCTGGGCTCGCGTCTGAGCCTGCTCAACCCTTTGTGGTATGCGGGTTCCTTTGCGCTGGGCACCATCGCCGCGCGCATGGGCGACGGCCGCAGCCTGGGTTTCGTGGTGGAAACGGAGCGCCAGGTGGAAGCGCACCTGGCCAGCCACTTGCAGGAATTGCCGCCGCAGGACGCCAAGTCGCGCGCCATCGTCAAGCAGATGGCCATCGATGAAGTGGAACACGGCGCCGCCGCGCAGCGATTGGGCGCCATCGACACCCCGGCGCCGGTGAAGGCGCTGATGGGCCTCATGGGCAAAGTGATGACAAAAACGGCGTATTACCTGTAGGTCGGATTAGCGCGGCAATGCCGCGCGTAATCCGACACATTGTTGGCGTTACTGGTATTGTCGGATTACGCGCTGGCGCACCTCGGCGGCCCCGCTAATCCGACCTACCTCATTCCTCGATGATCTCGAACGAGTGCGTGATCTCGGCAGTTTTCGCCAGCATGATCGACGCCGAGCAATATTTGTCGTGCGACAAAGTCACGGCCCGTTCCACGGCCGTCGGTTTCAGGGCCTTGCCCCGCACGGTGAAATGGAAGTGGATCTTGGTAAACACTTTCGGGTCGGTCTCGGCGCGTTCGGCCTTCAGGGTCACTTCGCAGCCACTGACGGCTTCGCGCCCGCGTTTCAGGATCAGCACCACGTCATAGGCGGTGCAGCCGCCCGTGCCCAGCAAGACCATTTCCATGGGGCGTGGTGCCAGGTTGTGGCCGCCGCCATCGGGCGCGCCATCCATGGTCACCAGGTGGCCGGAGCCGGTTTCTGCCCGAAAACTCATGCCCGACGGGCCATTCCAGCTGACTTTGCATTCCATCGTACTCTCCGAAAATTGTAAGCGTTTTGTATTGTAATAGAGGAATGCCTGTCCATGTGCCGCCTGCCAGCCCGCAGCCGGTCTGCATCGTGGCTTGACGCGGCAAGGCAAAGCCGCTTATACTTGTCGGCTTTCCGTTCGCTCAGGAAAAGTAAATAAGGCAGAGTCCGCATAGCAGCATCGGCGGAACCACCATTTGAGCGTGTAATCTATTAGGAAGTCAACATGAAAACATTTTCCGCTAAAGGACATGAAGTCCAGCGCGATTGGTTCGTGGTTGACGCGACGGACAAAGTCCTCGGACGTGTTGCCAGCGAAGTGGCACTCCGACTGCGCGGCAAACACAAACCAGAATTTACTCCTCACGTCGATACCGGCGACTTTATCGTCGTCATCAACGCAGGCAAACTGCGTGTGACCGGTACCAAAGCTACTGAGAAAATTTACTACCGTCACTCTGGCTATCCAGGCGGCATCTACGAAACCAACTTCCAGAAAATGCAACAGCGTTTTCCAGGTCGCGCGCTTGAGAAAGCGGTCAAGGGCATGCTGCCTAAAGGCCCACTCGGCTACGCAATGATCAAGAAGCTGAAAGTGTACGCGGAAGGTTCCCATCCGCACGCTGCTCAGCAACCTAAAGCACTTGTTCTCTAAGGAACTGACATGATCGGTAATTACAATTATGGAACCGGCCGTCGCAAAAGTGCAGTGGCTCGGGTTTTTATCAAAGTTGGCACAGGCTTGATCGTTGTTAACGGCAAACCAGCAAACGAATACTTTTCGCGCGAAACGGGTCTGATGGTCATCCGTCAACCTCTGGAACTGACCGGCAATGTCGAGCGTTTCGACATCAAAGTCAACGTCCATGGCGGCGGTGAGTCGGGCCAGGCTGGTGCAGTTCGTCACGGCATCACCCGCGCTCTGATCGACTACGATGCAGCGTTGAAACCGGAACTGGCTAAAGCCGGCTTCGTAACACGCGATGCACGTGAAGTCGAGCGTAAAAAAGTTGGTCTGCGCAAAGCACGTCGCGCAAAGCAATTCTCGAAGCGTTAATTTCTACGCTACAGCACCTTCCGGGGTGCTGGTCGAAAAGCCGCTGGACTTCGGTCCCGCGGCTTTTTTGCATTTCAGCGGGATGCGCCGTTGCGCTGTAAAATACGCGGAAAACCCGCAGGGGGAGCGTTTCCCTTCATCTTTATGCACTCTATACACAAGGAAAGAACATGATCAAAGTTGGCATCGTCGGCGGCACTGGATACACGGGCGTGGAATTGCTGCGCTTGCTCGCTACCCATCCAGATGTCGAGTTGACGGCGATTACCTCGCGCAAGGAAGATGGCTTGCCCGTTGCTGACATGTATCCTTCCCTGCGTGGCCACGTCAAACTGGCGTTTACTTCGCCGGACAAGGCGAATCTGGAACAGTGCGACGTGGTCTTCTTTGCCACCCCGCATGGTGTTGCCATGGCGCAAGCGCCAGCCCTGCTGGCCGCCGGCGTGAAAGTCATCGACCTGGCCGCCGACTTCCGCCTGAAAGACCAGGCCAAGTTCGAGCAGTGGTACAAGATTCCCCACACGGCACCCGAGCTGATCGAGCAGGCCGTGTATGGCTTGCCGGAACTGAACCGTGAAGACATTAAAAAAGCCAGCCTGATCGCCAACCCCGGTTGCTACCCGACCACCATGCAGCTGGGCTTTTACCCGCTGCTCAAGGCGGGCCTCGTCAATGCGGGCGGCTTGATCGCCGACTGCAAGTCGGGCGTGTCCGGTGCCGGCCGCAAGGCGGAAATCGGCATCCTGTTCTCGGAAAGCAGCGACAGCTTCAAAGCCTACGGCGTCGCCGGTCACCGCCACCTGCCGGAAACGACGGCGCAATTGCAGCGTTTCACGGACGACAAAGTGGCGCTGACCTTCACGCCGCACCTGGTGCCGATGATCCGCGGCATGCATTCGACCCTGTACGCGCAGCTGAACAAGGATGTCAGCAATGAAGAATTGCAATCCTTGTTCGAAGAGCAATACAAGGATGAGCCATTCGTTGACGTGATGCCATTCGGCTCGCACCCGGAAACCCGCTCCACGCGCGGCTCGAACATGCTGCGCCTGGCCTTGCACCGTCCCGAAGGCGGCAATACCGTCATCGTGCTGGTGGTGCAAGACAACCTGGTCAAGGGCGCATCGGGCCAGGCCGTGCAGTGCATGAACTTGATGTTTGGCCTGAAAGAAACAGCCGGTTTGCAACACATCGCCCTGCTGCCGTAAAAATAGGCAGGCGTGCTTGCGCAGGTACGGCGCCTTTTTGCCGGACCTGTGATAAATTGGATTGCCGCCTACCCCCGACAGGATGACGTTCATGTTCGAGCGCAACGCGAAAACCCCCATCGATACTCTGATCGGCGCCTCCACGCGGATCGAGGGCGACGTGCTGTTTTGCGGCGGCTTGCGCATCGATGGCCATGTGCGCGGCAACGTCATCGGCGAGCCAGGCGAGCCCACGCATGTGGTGCTGGGCGAGGCGGGCCGCATCGATGGCGAAGTGCGCTGCTCCAGCCTGGTCGTCAGCGGCGAGATCAATGGCCCCGTGTATGTGTCCGAAATGCTTGAAATCCAGCCAAAAGCCCGCATTGTAGGAGAGGTCTATTACAAGGTGCTGGAAATGCACAGCGGCGCCCAGGTGCAGGGCAAGCTCAGCCGCCACGACAGCGCCGACCCCGTGCTGCACCTGGCCGTGTCGGAAATGTGAGCAGGAACAACACCGTCCAGCCGCGTCAGTGGCGGCCGCAGCGCGAGTTGCGGCAACAGTCTATAATGAGTTAATGTTTTCTAGTAGGAGTGTCCGATATGAATGCCGTCGCTGAAATGCAAGATGTAATCCCTTCACCCATTATCTTTACCGATAGCGCTGCTGAAAAAGTCGCGCAGCTGATCGAAGAAGAAGGTAATCCCGACCTGAAATTGCGCGTCTTCGTGCAGGGTGGCGGCTGTTCCGGCTTCCAGTACGGTTTCACCTTCGACGAAATCGTCAATGAAGATGACACCACCATGGTCAAGAACGGCGTCCAGCTGTTGATCGATTCCATGAGCTACCAGTACCTGGTCGGCGCGGAAATCGACTACAAGGATGACCTGGAAGGCGCGCAGTTCGTGATCAAGAATCCGACAGCCACGTCTACCTGTGGTTGCGGTTCGTCGTTCTCCGTTTAAGTATTAAACGGGGCAAGCAAGAAAATAGCGGATCGATGATCCGCTATTTGTGTTTCTACATCTGCTCAACGCGGATACAGCGCACCGAGCACGCGTAAGCCCGCCGCGCCCGTCACCGCTGGCAAGTTGCCTGGTTTGCGCTGTGTAAAACGCCAGGCCAGCCAGGCAAACGCCAGCGCCTCGACCTGGCTGGGCGCCACGCCCAGCGTTTGCGTCGATGCCACCGTCATGCCCGGCAATTGCCGGGCCAGCGCCGCCATCAGGCTGGCGTTCTGCGCGCCGCCGCCACATACATACACGTTTTCTGCCTGCGCTCCGTCGCGCGCGATGGCATGCGCCAGGCTGGCGGCCGTCAGTTGCGTCAGCGTGGCCTGCACGTCGGCAGGTGTGGCCTGCGGATAGTTGCTCAGCTTGTCCTGTAACCAGTCGGCATGGAACAGGTCGCGGCCCGTGCTTTTCGGTGCCGGCAAGTCAAAATACGGGTCATTGAGCAATTCCGCCAGCATGGCAGGCAAGACTTTGCCCGTGGCGGCCCAGGCGCCGTTGGCGTCGTACGGCTGGCCCAGGTGCCGCATGGCCCAGCCATCCATCAGCGCATTGCCGGGGCCCGTGTCGTAGCCCGTCACCGTGCCGTCCGCGTGCAGCACGCTGATATTGCTGATGCCGCCGATATTGGCCAGCACGCGCGTGTGGCCGGGCAAATTGAAGATGGCCTGGTGAAAAGCGGGCACCAGCGGCGCGCCCTGGCCGCCGGCCGCCACGTCGCGGCTGCGCAAGTCGGCGATGACATCGATGCCCGTCAGTTCGGCCAGCAGGGCCGGGTTGTTCAACTGGCGCGTAAAGCCCAGTTCGGGGCGGTGGCGGATGGTCTGGCCATGCGCGCCGATGGCGGCGACGGCGTCCGGGCCGATACCCGCGTTGCTCAATAGCATGGCGACGCAGTCGGCGTAATGGCCCACCAGTTGATTCGCCGCCAGCGCTTCGCGTTCGATTTCATTCTGGCCGGCACTTTGCAAGGCCATCAGGTCGGCGCGCAGGCTGGCGGGAAAGGCAATATACGCGTCGCCCAGGCTGCGCACGCTGCCATCGTCGGAAAAATCGACCAGGGCGCCGTCAACGCCGTCCAGGCTGGTGCCCGACATCAAACCGATATACAGCATGGGTGTTTCCTTGAAGGCGTCAGTGATGGGTACATTGTGCCGCATTTTCTGGCGTACATAAAATAAAGGCACCGGCCATCTGCATGGGCGGTGCCTTTGACTATTGCCCGAAGGCAGTGTTGCTTAGCGCGACGCCAGTGCCGTGTCGTTTGGACGCAGCAGGGTGAAGCGGTGCATCATGTCGGCCGAGACCATGCGGAAGCGGCTCAGCTCGGCGGCCGTCAGCGGCGCCTGGGCTTGTACGTTCAGCTTGCTTGGGTCTTGTGCCACGCCGCCGACGCGGAATTCATAGTGCAAATGGGCGCCCGTGGACCAGCCGGTGGTGCCGACGTAGCCGATCACATCGCCCTGGCTGACTTTTTGACCTTTTTTCAGGCCCGAAGCGAAGCGGCTCATGTGGGCGTAGGCGGTGGTGTAGTTGGCCCAGTGTTTCAGGACAACAACATTGCCGTAGCCGTTTTGGCTGCCGACGGAATCGACCACGCCGTCGCCCGAGGCGCGGATAGGCGTGCCTGTTGCTGCGGCGAAATCGATGCCCTTGTGCGCTTTCCAGTTGCCGGAAATCGGGTGCACGCGCATGGAGAAGCCGGACGAGATGCGGGAGAATTCGAGGGGGGATTTCAGGAAGGCTTTTTTGAGCGACTTGCCGTCGAAACTGTAGTAACCGCCGCCTTGCTTGCTGGCTGGGTCTTCGAACCAAACGGACTGGTAAGTCGTGCCGCGGTTGGTGAATTCACCGGCCAGGATGCGGCCCGCTCGGACAAATTCGCCATCTTGCCAGAACGTTTCGTAGACGACATTGAAAGAGTCGCCGCGTTTCAGGTCGGAGCGGAAGTCGATATTGGTGGAGAACATTTCCACGATTTGCGCGGAAATCGAGTCTGGCAGGCGGGTGCCGTCCAGGCTGGAGTCGGTGGCGGCGAACAGGGTGGAAGTAATCTTGCGCGCGTGCATTTCAACGCGGCGTTCCAGCTGGGCTGCCACTTCCGTGGCCACGAACTTGTCGCCCTTGCGGGTGATCAGGATGTTCTTGACCGATTTGTCCGTGCCATCGACGAGGGTGGCGCGCATCCAGTTGAGGTCGCCGTTTTCGGTCGTTTGCGCTTGCACGCGCTTGCCCGATTTCAGCAACATCACGCCGCGCGCGATCTTGTCGGTTTTGATGAAATTGGCGGCCGCCGGATCATCCACGCCGAGACGGGTCAGCAGGGTGGCGAGGGTATCGCCGGCGCGGACTTTTTCTTCGTGGGTGAAATTCTGGTCTACCTGTTCCATCGCGGAAATTTGCGAAGCGAGATCAGGCATTTCCAGGTTCTGGGCGATGGACGTGACCGGCAAGTCCGATGCGTCGGGCGCCATGGGCGACACAGCGACTGCGCCGAAGGCGGCCACGGCGAGCAGCACTGCCGACGCGCCGATAATGCGTGCCTTGCGTGTCGTCGTCAGCTGTGTGTACAAGCGTGAGCTTGTGATTTTATGTATAGGGTTCATGCAATCAGTTAAAATTTGCCCTTGAACGTGACCTGAACTAATGCTCTTTGTTATTGTTATTTTGGTTCGTTTTCATACGGCAAGATTGATGGGATCGAGCATTATAACAAACTCCGCAAACCTACTACCATTTTGAGATTTATAGTCAAATTTTATGGAAATCAACACCACCGCATCGCCTGCCAAGGCTAACGCCGCTCAGACCGCACTTCCACTGTCGGACAGAGTACAAGAAGCCCTCGCGATTACCAAGCGTGGCGTCGACGAACTCTTGATCGAAAGCGAATTTGCGCAAAAATTAGCGCGCTCCGAAAAAACCGGTGTTCCACTGCGCATCAAACTGGGCCTGGACCCGACTGCACCCGACTTGCATCTGGGCCACACTGTCGTACTGAACAAGATGCGCCAGCTGCAAAACCTCGGCCATCAAGTCATTTTCCTCATCGGCGACTTCACTTCCATGATCGGCGACCCTTCGGGCCGCAACGTCACGCGTCCGCCTTTGACCAAGGAACAGATCGAGATTAACGCGATGACGTATTTCGCGCAAGCATCTTTAGTGCTGGATGCCAGCAAGACGGAAATCCGCTATAACTCCGAGTGGTGCGATCCGCTGGGTGCGCGCGGCATCATCCAGCTCGCTTCCCACTACACGGTGGCGCGCATGATCGAGCGCGACGACTTCACCAAGCGCTTCCAGGGCGGCATTCCTATTTCCGTGCATGAATTCCTGTACCCGCTGATGCAAGGCTACGACTCGGTGGCCCTGAAATCGGACCTGGAACTGGGCGGCACGGACCAGAAATTCAACCTGCTGGTGGGCCGCGAACTGCAAAAGCAGTACGGACAGGAGCAGCAGTGTATTTTGACCATGCCGCTGCTGGAAGGTTTGGACGGCGTGGAAAAAATGTCCAAGTCGAAGAATAACTACATCGGCATCACGGAACCGGGCAACACTATGTTCGCCAAGCTGATGAGCATTTCCGACGTCATGATGTGGCGCTACTACGAGCTGCTGTCGTGGCGCTCGATCGCTGAACTGGCCCAGCTGAAGCGCGAAGTCGAGGAAGGCCGCAATCCGCGCGATGCCAAGGTTGCATTGGCGCAAGAGATCGTCGCCCGTTTCCACTCGCAGCAGGCGGCCGAAGATGCGCTGGCCGACTTCGTCAACCGCTCGAAGGGTGGCATTCCCGACGATATCCCGGCAGTGACCCTGGCTGGCGCGCCGCTGGGCATCCCGCAATTGCTGAAACAAGCGGGTCTGTGCCCATCGACGTCGGAAGCCATGCGCAAGATCGACCAGGGCGGCGTGCGCATCGACGGCACCGTCATCAGCGACAAGGGCTTGCAAGTGGCGGCAGGCGAATTCGTGTTGCAAGTTGGCAAGCGCAGTTTCGCGCGCGTCACCCTGACGGCATGATCGCGCTGCTGCAGCGCGTTACCCAGGCGAAAGTCGACGTTGCCGGCGCCACTATCGGCGCCATCGACGCCGGCCTCATGGTGCTGGTGTGCGCCGAGCGTGGCGATACGGAAAAGGAAGCGGACGCCTTGCTGACCAAGCTGCTCGGCTACCGCGTGTTTGCCGACGAGGCGGGCAAGATGAACCGCAGCGTGACGGACGTGGCTGGCGGCTTGCTGCTGGTGCCGCAGTTCACGCTGGCGGCCGATACCAAGTCCGGCACGCGCCCGTCGTTCACGCCGGCGGCCGCGCCGCAGGACGGCTTGCGCCTGTTCACGCATTTCGTGGAGCAGGCGCGCCACCGCCATGCGAGCGTGCAAACGGGGCAGTTCGGCGCCGACATGCAGGTGTCGCTGACGAATGACGGGCCCGTCACGTTCTGGCTACAAGTGAACGCAAAACAATAACGATAAAAAGGAGCAAGCGATGAAATTGTGGAGCGAGACGTTTCGTGATGGCGGCCTGATGCCGGCCGACAATGCCTTTGCCGAGATCGATCCGGCCAGCCGCGTGCGCCTCGCCGGCAACCGCAATCCCCATCTGGCCTGGGACGAGGTGCCGAACGGCACCGAGTCGCTGGCCCTGTTCTGCATCGACTCCGATGCGCCGCAAGACGCCAGCCTGGCCAACCGCGACGACCAAGCCCTGCCGCTGACGGCGCCGCGCGGCGATTTTTATCACTGGAGCTTGCTCGACTTGCCGCCCGCCATGCGGGTTGTTGCCGCCGGGGAGTTTTCCAGCGGCATCACGCCGCGCGGCAAGGCGGCCGGCACTGTGTTGCGCGAGGGCATCAACGACTACACGGGCTGGTTTGCCGGCGATCCTGACATGGCCGGCGACTATTACGGTTATGATGGTCCGTGCCCGCCGTGGAATGACGAGCGCATCCACCATTATATTTTCCGCCTGTATGCGCTCGACGTGCCGCGCCTGGCCTTGCCCGAGCGTTTTACTGGGCAGCAAGCCCATGCCGCACTCTACGGCCACATCCTCGACGAAGCCCAGCTCGTCGTTGCCTACTCGCTCAACCCCGAGCTGGCACTTACCCTGAAGAAATAAAGCATGAGCACCACGATCTTACTGATACGCCATGGCGAAACGGCCTGGAATGCGGGCCGCCGCCTGCAGGGCCATATCGACATCGCCCTGAACGAGGCGGGCCTGGCGCAAGCTTGCGCGCTGGGGCAGGCGCTGGCCGATGAGCCGCTGGCCGCCATCCTCGCCAGCGATCTGCAACGCGCGCAGCAAACGGCGCAAGCCGTGGCCGATGTGAAAGACTTGCCCGTGCAGACGGACCCCTTGCTGCGCGAGCGCTGCTATGGCGCTTTCGAAGGCTTGCTGTATGCCGATATTGCCGCACGCTATCCGCACGAGTATGCGCAATGGCAATCGCGCCAGATCGATGCCGTGATGCCGTCCGGCGAGCGCGATGCCGAGAGCTTCCGCCAGTTTTATGCACGCGCGAACGGCGCCATCTCCCGCTGGGCCGAACAGTATGACGGCCAGACGATCGCCATCGTCGCGCATGGCGGCGTGCTCGAATGCGCCTTCCGCGAGGCGGTCGGCATGACGCTCGACAGTCCACGCGACTTCCAGGTGAAAAATGCCAGCGTCAACCGGTTTTCGTATGCGGATGGCAAGCTGCATTTAGTGCACTGGGGAAATATCGAACATCTGAGCGCGCCCGCGATGGACGAGCTGGGCTAAGAGCGCTCTAAGCGGCCCCATCGTCACTCTGACGCACTGATCGAAAAAAATAGTGCTTATTAATTAGGCAGGGAATCGGTTAAAATAGCAGGTTCCTCCGTCCATTCCAGGTTCTTCAGTGCAAATCGGCCCTCACATTCTGCGCAACAACGTTTTCGTCGCTCCCATGGCGGGCGTGACGGATCGGCCTTTCCGCCAGTTGTGCAAGCAGCTGGGTGCCGGCTATGCCGTGTCGGAGATGGCGGCGTCGAATCCGCGCCTGTGGGCGACGGAAAAAAGCACGCGCCGCACGGACCACGAAGGCGAAATGGAGCCGAAAGCCGTGCAAATCGCCGGTGCCGATCCGCAAGACCTGGCCGATTGCGCCAAGTTCAACGTGGACCGGGGCGCGCAGATCATCGACATCAACATGGGTTGCCCCGTGAAGAAGGTGTGCAACAGCTGGTGCGGTTCGGCCTTGCTGCAAAACGTAAGCCTGGTCGAAAAGATCTTGCACGCCGTCGTCAATGCCGTCGACGTGCCCGTCACCCTGAAATTTCGCACGGGCTGGAACCGCGAAAACAAGAATGCCCTGACCATCGCCCGCATCGCCGAGCAGGCCGGCATCCAGATGCTGACCTTGCACGGCCGCACGCGCGCCGATGGCTACAAGGGCGATGCCGAATATGAAACCATTGCTGCCGTGAAAGCTTCGGTGGGCATCCCCGTGGTGGCCAACGGCGACATTACGAGTCCGGAAAAGGCCCGCTTTGTGCTCGATCAAACGGGCGCCGATGCCGTCATGATCGGGCGTGCGGCGCAGGGCCGGCCGTGGATTTGCCGCGAGATCGACCATTTTCTGCGCACCGGCACCTTATTGCCGGCGCCCTATGTGGATGAAGTGCGCACCCTGATGGATGAGCATTTGCGCGCCCATTACGCGTTTTACGGTGAATTTCTCGGCGTGCGCACGGCGCGCAAGCATATCGGCTGGTACGTCAAGGATCTGGAAGGCGGCGAGGCGTTCCGACAGCAAATGAACTTGCTGGAGTCGACGGACGCGCAATTGCTGGCCGTGGATCAATTTTTTGAGTCGCAATGGAAATTTGGCGAACGGTTACAATACCGCCTCTCCGAATCCAGTGAAAGTGGCCTGATCGATGTGATCAAACCTACGGCCACGGCAGCATGAGCAGATAGCAACAAGCAGGGTAGTCAGTTACCAGCAGTACAAGGGCGAGCGCCTATATACAGAGCGTCATGCAATATTAATTACAACACCGAGGCAAGAGGGCAGCACGCGGACCGCATGAGCGGCGCGGCGCCCGATGGCCTGGTGTTCAGCCGGTTGAAGCATAAAAATGAGCAAAGAAAGCATTCAGGAAGTCGTACAGAAAAGTCTAGAAGATTACTTCAATGACCTGGGCGAACAGCAAGCATCGAATATCTATGACATGGTCGTGCTGACCGTGGAAAAGCCCATCCTGGAAGTCGTGATGACACGCGCCGATGGCAACCAGTCGCACGCCGCGCAGATGCTGGGCATCAACCGCAATACCCTGCGCAAGAAATTGCAGGAGCACGGTTTGCTGTAATGCCGGCATGCAAGTGACGCCAAGATTTGAATCCGCCGCCGCCTCAGCCAGACGACTGAGCGGCGCCATTCGCCAAGAACACTTAACCACCTAGCCACAGCCATGATCAAACAAGCTCTCCTCTCCGTTTCCGACAAGACCGGCGTTCTCGAATTCGCCCGTGCCCTGTCCGCCCTCGGCGTCAACCTCCTGTCCACCGGCGGCACCGCCAAATTGCTGGCCGACAACGGTGTTCCCGTCACGGAAGTTGCCGATTACACCGGTTTCCCGGAGATGCTCGATGGCCGTGTGAAGACCCTGCACCCGAAAGTGCACGGCGGTATCCTGGCGCGCCGCGATTTCCCTGAGCACATGTCGAAACTGGTCGAGCACGACATGCCGACCATCGACATGGTGGTGGTCAACCTGTACCCGTTCCAGGGCACGGTCGCCAAGGCCGATTGCACGCTGGAAGACGCGATCGAAAACATCGATATCGGTGGCCCGACCATGCTGCGTTCGGCGGCCAAGAATCACAAAGATGTGGTTGTCATCTGCGATCCGACCGACTACGACGCCGTGCTGGCGGAGCTGCGCTCGGCCGACGGCACGGCCGGCACGGTCAGCTACGACACCAAATTCATGCTGGCGAAAAAAGTCTTTGCGCACACGGCGCAATACGATGGCGCCATCACCAACTACCTGACCAGCCTGGGCCCGACGAAAGTGCACGCCGAGCGCGGCGCTTATCCGCAAGTGTTGAATGTTGCATTTGAGAAAGTGCAAGACATGCGCTACGGTGAGAATCCACACCAGAGCGCCGCCTTTTACCGTGACCTGGTCACCATCGATGGCGCGCTGGCCAACTACCGCCAGCTGCAAGGCAAGGAATTGTCGTACAACAACATCGCCGATGCTGATGCGGCCTGGGAATGCGTGAAGAGCCTGGGCGGTTTCGAGCAAAGCGCCGCCTGCGTCATCGTCAAGCATGCGAACCCATGCGGCGTCGCCCTGGGCAAGAATGCGGCCGAAGCGTACGCGCGCGCCCTGCAGACGGACCCGACCTCCGCGTTTGGCGGCATCATCGCGTTTAATACCGAACTGGACGGCGCTACCGCCGGCGAAATCGCCAAGCTGTTCGTGGAAGTGCTGATCGCCCCATCGTTCTCTGCTGAAGCGAAACAGATTCTGTCGAGCAAGCAAAACGTGCGCATGCTGGAAATCCCGCTGGGCAGCGGCGTCAACGCCATGGACTTCAAACGCGTCGGCGGCGGCTTGCTGGTGCAATCGCCGGACGCGAAAAACGTCGGCATCGGCGACTTGCGCGTGGTTAGCAAGCTGCAGCCTACGCCGCAGCAATTGTCCGACCTGATGTTCGCCTGGAAAGTGGCGAAATTCGTCAAGTCGAACGCCATCGTCTTCTGCGGCAATAACATGACCCTGGGCGTGGGCGCTGGCCAGATGAGCCGTATCGACTCGGCCCGCATCGCTTCCATCAAGGCGCAAAACGCGGGCTTGTCGCTGGCCGGTTCCGTGGTGGCGTCGGACGCCTTCTTCCCGTTCCGCGACGGCCTCGACGTCGTCGTCGATGCGGGCGCGACCTGCGTGATCCACCCGGGCGGCTCCATGCGCGACCAGGAAGTGATCGATGCGGCGGACGAGCGCGGCGTGGTCATGCTTTACACGGGAACGCGTCACTTCCGTCATTGATAGTGAAGAGAGTAGGTCGGATTAGCGGGGCCGCAGGCCGCGCGTAATCCGACAAGCGCAGTTGGCGACGCATGTCGGATTACGCGCACCGCTAATCCGACCTACGGCTTCTCTGAAAAGTACTCAGCGGCAGGCACCGGTTATTCACCGGTGCCTGCCGTATTCATTATAGAATCTGGCGATGATTATTCTTGGCATCGATCCTGGCCTGCGCACGACCGGCTTTGGGGTCATTGAAAAACACGGCAACAAGCTGCGCTATATCGCATCGGGGACCGTCAAGACGGGTTCCGAAGGGGAGTTGCCGCCGCGCCTGAAGATCATCCTGCAAGGCGTGAGCGAAATCGTCGGCACCTACCAGCCCGACTGCGCGGCCATCGAAAAAGTGTTTGTCAACGTCAACCCCCAATCGACCTTGCTGCTGGGCCAGGCGCGCGGCGCGGCCATTTGCGCGCTGGTCCACGCCGACCTGTCGGTGGCCGAATACACGGCCCTGCAAGTGAAACAGGCCGTCACGGGCCACGGCAAGGCGGCCAAGGAGCAGGTGCAAGACATGGTGTCGCGGCTGCTGTCACTGCCCGGCTTGCCCGGCACGGATGCCGCCGATGCGCTGGGCGTGGCCATTTGCCACGCCAACAGCATCGATGCGCTGGCCATGCTCGGCGCGCTGGCACCGCAGCTGCAGGGGCTGCGCATGAAGCGCGGCCGTTTAGTTGGATAATCACTCTCAAATTTAACATTAGGAACACGCGATGATAGGCCGTCTCTCCGGTATTTTGCTTGAAAAGAATCCGCCACAATTGCTGGTCGATTGCCAGGGCGTCGGCTATGAAGTCGACGTGCCGATGAGCACCTTTTACAACCTGCCCCATGTGGGCGAAAAAGTCGTGCTGTTCACGCACCAGGCCATCCGCGAAGATGCGCATCTGCTGTTTGGCTTCGGCAATGCGGCCGAGCGCGCCGTGTTCCGCCAGTTGATCAAGATCACGGGCGTGGGCGCGCGCATGGCGCTGTCGATCCTGTCCGGCATGACGATTGCCGACCTGGCGCAAGCGATTACCCTGCAGGATTCGGGCCGCCTGGTCAGAGTGCCCGGCATCGGCAAGAAGACGGCCGAACGCCTGCTGCTGGAACTGAAGGGCAAGATCGGTGCCGATCTTGGGCCGCTGGGCGCGCATGCGGCGCCCGATGCGCAGTCCGATATCCTCAATGCCCTGCTGGCGCTGGGCTACTCGGACAAGGAAGCAATGGCGGCCGTGAAAAACGTGCCGGCCAGCAGTGGCGTGTCGGACGGCATCAAACTGGCGCTGAAAGCGCTGTCGAAAGGCTGATAAAGCATGAGCATCCAGACCGATATCTTCACGGAGCAGCGCATCATCGACGCGGCGCCCATCTCGCACAACGAAGAGGCGATCGAACGGGCCTTGCGCCCGAAGCAGCTCGACGAGTACGTGGGACAGGAAAAGATCCGCGACCAGCTGGAGATTTTCATCACGGCGGCGCGCCAGCGCAAGGAAGCGCTCGACCATACCTTGCTGTTCGGCCCGCCGGGCCTGGGCAAGACGACGCTGGCGCACATCATCGCGCGCGAAATGGGCGTCAATTTGCGCCAGACCTCGGGCCCCGTGCTCGAGCGCCCGGGCGACCTGGCGGCGATCCTGACGAACCTGGAAGCGAATGACGTCCTGTTCATCGATGAAATCCACCGGCTGTCGCCTGTCGTGGAAGAAATTCTGTATCCGGCGCTTGAGGATTATCAAATCGATATCATGATCGGCGAAGGTCCTGCCGCCCGTTCCGTGAAACTCGATCTGCAACCGTTTACATTGGTCGGCGCCACCACGCGCGCCGGCATGCTGACCAACCCGCTGCGCGACCGTTTCGGCATCGTCGCGCGGCTGGAGTTTTATAACACGAGCGAATTGACGAAGATCGTCACGCGCAGCGCCGCCTTGCTGAAAGCGCCGATCGACCCGGAAGGCGCGCATGAGATCGCCCAGCGTGCGCGCGGCACGCCGCGCATCGCCAACCGCCTGCTGCGCCGCGTGCGCGATTTCGCGGAAGTCAAAAGCAATGGCGAGATCACCAAGGTGGTGGCCGACCGCGCACTGGCCATGCTCGACGTCGATTCCGCCGGCTTCGACGTGATGGACCGCAAGCTGCTCGAAGCCGTGCTGTTCAAGTTCGGCGGCGGCCCCGTCGGCATAGGCAATTTGGCGGCGGCCATCGGCGAGGCGGCCGATACCATCGAAGACGTGCTGGAACCTTACCTGATACAGCAAGGTTTCTTGCAGCGCACGCCGCGTGGCAGGGTCGCCACGCCGGCAGCCTATCTGCACTTCGGCGTCAGCGCGCCGCGCATCGGCCCCGGCGGCGAAGCGTGGGAATTGTGATGGCGGACGAGGGAAGGCCGGGCATGCCGGGTATGCAAATCTGGATCGACGCCGATGCCTGTCCCGTGGTCATCAAGGAAATCCTGTACCGCGTGGCCGACCGCCTGGAGTTGCCGCTCACCCTGGTGGCCAACCAGGGCTTGCGCGTGCCGCCTTCGCGCTTCATCCGTACCGTGCAAGTGCCGTCCGGCGCGGACGTGGCCGACCAGGAAATCGTGCGGCTGTTGAATCCCGGCGACCTCGTCATCACGGGTGACATTCCGCTGGCCGCTGACGTGCTGAGCAAGGGCGGTTTTGCGCTCAATCCGCGTGGCGAGTTTTACACGAAGGACAATATCGCCCAGCAACTGACGATGCGCGCCTTCATGGAAGAGTTGCGCAGCGGCGGTGTGGACACGGGCGGCCCGGCCGCCTTCAGCCAGTCCGACCGGCAGCAGTTCGCCAACAGCCTGGACCGGCATCTGAGCAAGCATCACCGCAAGCCGGCAGTGCCGCAGACGTAAAAAAACCGGCGCAAGCCGGTTTTTTACGTGCGCATGCAACTTAACGCGCGACTTTTCTCGTGCCCACCACTTCCACCGTCACGCGGCGGTTCTTGGCGCGCCCGGCGGCAGTGGTATTGTCGGCCACGGGCTGCGTTTCTCCCTTGCCTTCCGTGTAGACGCGATTCGTTTCCACGCCCTGCGCCACCAGATAGGCCTTGACGGCTTCGGCGCGGCGCTGCGAGAGCTTCTGGTTGTAGGCGTCGGAACCGACGGCATCCGTATGGCCTACCGTGACGATGACTTCCAGGTCCATGCCCGTCAACTGGCCCAGCAACTGGTCCAGCGCCGCCTTGCCTTGCGGCTTGAGTGTCGACTGATCGAAATCAAACAGCGCTTCCGAGGCAAACGACACTTTTTCCGCCACGGGGGCCGGTGCCGGTGCGGCCACGACGACGGGCGCCGGCATGGCGACGACAGGGGCGACTTCGGGCGCCGGTTGGTAGGCGGGCGTGGCGCTGGCCGGGCGGCCCAGTTTATACACGAGGCTGACGGAATACAGGTCCGCATCGCCACGGTTGCCGACGGCGTCGTTCAGGCGATAACGCTCGACTTCGCCGCGCAGGGCCAGCGCTTCGCTGAACTTGTATTCCAGGCCCAGGCCCAGCTTGGCGTTGAGCTTGCGTTCGCTGGCATGGGTATTGGTCGAGCCCAGCAGGCGGTTGCCGCTGAATTCCGTGTTGGTCTTGGTGTAATGCATGCCGACCCGGCCCAGCAAGGACAGGCGCTGCGACAGCGGCAGCTGACCCAGCAAGTCCAGGTTCACGCCGCGAAAACCCGCTTCGCCGTTGAGCACGCCGTTGCCACTGGTGCTCGACTTGAAGTCGAACTTGCCCAGGTCAAAGTAACCGGCTTCCACGGCGAAATACTGGTTCAGTTGCCGGCCGACAAACAATTTATAGCCGGTGTCGCGCTGGTCCTTGCTAAAGCCGGTGACAGTCTCGCCGTTGGCGGCCAGGCTGGCACGCAGACGCGGCTCGTCGATGGTGGCGCGCGACTGGCCCACGCCCGCGCCGATGTACCAGGCGCTGTTGGCCCAGTCCGGGTTGATGAAAGTGTTGTCTTGCGCCTGCGCCGATTGGCTTGCCAGCAAGGCGCCGGCCATCACGCTCAGGGCGCCCAGTGTGTGTGCGATAGTCATCGTCATGTCCCGATTATTTGGTGATCTGGTTGTTGCGCAGGGTAACGGCGGCAGCCGTCAGCACGCGGCCATTGAGCAGGGTCGTGTTGTCGCCCACCGTGATGGCGGCCGACTGGCCCAGGATATTGCCCTTGAAGACGCTGTTCGCGGCCAGGGTGGTGGGGCCGACGGGCAGCCAACTGACGTTGTCGGCGGTGGCGCCATTGTTCAGGGCAACGATGGAGTTGACGGTCGAATCGAGGGTCAATGCCGTGCGGAAGATGTACACGCCGGGGCCGTTCAAGGTCAGGGTGCCCGTGATACTGATGGCGCCCGCATAGCAGTACACGCCGGGGCCGAAGGTCTGGCCACCGAGGTCGATGCCACCGGCAAAGCTGACGTCGCAGCTACGGCTATTACCGTCCGTGATCGCCGCTTGCAAATCCGTCATGGCGCCGGCCAGGATGGCGCCCGACTTGTAGTTGGTAAAGCCGGCCGCCTGGGTCGGGTCTACCGTTTGCGAAGGCGCACCAACATCGCCCCGAATCAGCGTGGTGCCGCCCGAATTGTTGGTGATCGAGGTGCCTGCCAGTACGCCGAATGGCGCCGCGCGGCCCAGGATGAGCGGATTGAATACGGGCGGGATGGCGACGGCGGTGACGGTCAGCAGCGCGCTGCCCGACTGGCCGCCGGCTGTGGCCGTGATGTTGCTGGTGCCGACGGCGATGCCGGTGGCGAGGCCCGTGTTCAATACCGTGGCATTGGCGACGGTGCCCGAGGTCCAGGCGGCGCTGTTGGTGATGATGGCGTTCGAGCTGTCCGAATACGTTGCCGTGGCAACGAATTGCTGCTGGGTACCGACGGCGATGCTGGCGGTGGCGGGCGTGACGGCGATGCTGACCAGGGTGAGGGCGGGTACGGTCACGGTGGTGCTGGCAGCCTTGCCGTTGAAGCTGGCGTTCATGACGCTGCTACCAAAGGCGACGCCGGTGACGCGGCCGCTGCTGGCGACCGTGGCCGCCGCTGGCGTGACTGACACGAAGCTGCTGCCGGCCGTGACGTCAGCCGTGCTGTTGTCCGAGTAGGTGGCAATGACGGCCAGCTGGCGCGTCGCGGCCACTGGCACCATGGGGCTTTGCGGCGTGACGGCGATCGACAGCAAGGTGGCCGGGTTGACGGTCAAGACCGTGCTGGCCGTGAGCGTGCCCGTGGTGGCGGTGATCTGCGTCGTGCCGGCAACCTTGCCCAGTGCCAGGCCGCTGGCGTTGATGCTGGCCGTGGCGGGGGTGGCGGAGGCAAAGGCCGACATGGCTGTGACGTCGCGCGTGGCGCCGTCGCTGAAGCTGCCGCTTACCGTGAATTGTTGCGTTGCGCCGATGGCGATGGCTGGCGTGAGCGGCGTGATGGCAATTGCCGTGAGCGTGGCGGGCGAGACGGTCAGCTGGGCCGCCGCGCTCTTGCCGCCGAACGCAGCGCTGATGTTGCTGTTGCCGGCAGCGATGCCGGTGCTCAAGCCAGTGGCCGCATTGACGGTCGCGCTGGCCGGCGTGGCCGACGTCCAGGCCGCCTTGGCGCTGACGTCTTGCGCGGAGCCATCGCTATACGTGGCGATGGCCGTGAATTGCTGGCCGGCACCGATGGCGACCGTCGCCGTGGCTGGCGTGACAGCCAGGCTGGACAAGGTGGCAGCCGGCAAGCCGAGAATGGGATCGCGTCCCTGGTCGCCGCCGCCGCAACCGGCCAGGGTGGCCATGGCCAGCAGCCCTGCCGAGACGAGCAGCGGGTTCAGATATCGTTTGAAGAGGTTCATGTGTTTCCTTTGTGCATGGCAGTCACTGCCGGGCATCCGCGGATGAGGTCATCCGGCAGAGCCATGCCGCCCGTCGCTACAGGGCGATGGCGTCACAGGCATGCACTATTTCATTTAGGAAACTGAAGGTATGTGCGCTGGCGCGCTTAGCTTGTCGGCAATTGGAAAACTGTTCAAAAAGAAACGATTCGGCCTGAAAAACAACGGCGTATGCGGGCAGAAGACGTAAAAAAGCCGACGCAAGGGTCGGCTTCATCAGGGCAGGGCGTGCGTTGCTTACTCTGCGCGCACCCACGTCTGCGAGCGGCCAAACATCGGCACGCCGATATAGCCGCGCACTTGCAGCTTGGTGCCGCCTTCCGTCAGTTCGGCCTTGCTCTTGTAGGTCTTGCCATTGGCCGGGTCCGTGATTTCGCCGCCCGTCCATTCCTTGCCATCATATTTCAGGCCGGACAGGATCACCATGCCGACGATGGGCTGGTCCTTGTTGGCGCCCGTGCACTTGTCGCACTTGGGATTCTGGTCTTCGTCAGGGCCGCGGAACAGCTTGTCGATCTTGCCTTGCAAGACGCCGTTGTTTTCCGTGATGACGATGAGCGATTTCGGCTTGCCGCTGGCGTCGTCGATGGTTTTCCACGTACCGACGGGGGTGTAGTTGCCGTCGCGCGCGGTGGCGCTGCCGGCGATGGCCAGGGCGGCCACCATGATGCTTGCTGTGATGCTTGCTTTGAATATTGTATGCATTGCCAGTCTCCAATGGTTTTTTTTGATCGGGGCACGAACAGTTATATACCAAGGCAAGACCAGGAGTGCTGCGCGGCGTCACTGGGACAGCCGCGCAATCCTTCCAAACTTGCCTTATGCGCTGGCTAGTTTAGCAAACTGTTCGCGCAATTTTTCAATTGTGGCCGAAAAACTGAGCAAGCGCTCGTTTTCTTGCGCAACGATGGCGGCCGGGGCGCGCGCGACGAAGCTTTCATTGCCTAATTTACTATTTACTTTGGCAATTTCCGCTTCGATACGGGCGATTTCCTTGCCCAGGCGTTCGCGTTCGGCAGCCACGTCGATTTCCACTTTCAGCATCAGCTTGGTGGTACCGACGATGGCGACGGCCGCTGGCGAGTCCGGCAGCGCATCGACGATCTGCACCTCGGCCAGCTTGCCCAGCGACTGGATGTACGGTGCGTACGAGGCCAGCGCGGCCTTTTCCGTCGCATTGCCCGCTTCGACGATCAGCGGCACGCGCACGGAAGGCGAGATCTGCATTTCGCCGCGCAGGTTGCGCGTCGCGTCCGTCAACGCTTTCAGCTGCTGCATCCACGCTTCGGCCGACTCGTCGATCTTGTCGGTGTTGGCGATCGGATACGGCTGCATCATGATCGAATCACCGTCAGCTTTCAGGGTCTTGCCGGCCAATGGCGCCACCGTCTGCCACAGCGCTTCCGTGACGAACGGGATGATCGGATGGGCCAGGCGCAGCACCACTTCCAGCACGCGCAGCAAGGTGTGGCGGGTGGCGCGCTGCTGGCCTTCCGTGCCCTGCTGCACTTGCACCTTGGCCACTTCCAGATACCAGTCGCAATACTCGTCCCAGACGAATTTGTAGATGGTGGCGGCGATATTGTCGAAACGGAAGTCTTCAAAGCCCTTGGCCACGTCCAGTTCAGCGCGTTGCAGCAAGGAGATGATCCACTTGTCCGCTTGCGACAGGTCGGCTTCGTTCGGCGTGCAGTCCTTGCCTTCCGTATTCATCATGACGAAACGCGTGGCGTTCCACATCTTGTTGCAGAAGTTGCGGTAGCCTTCGCAGCGGCCCAGGTCGAAATTGATGTTGCGACCCAGCGAGGCATAGCTGGCCATGGTGAAGCGCACGGCGTCCGTGCCGTAGGCCGAAATGCCGTCCGGGAATTCCTTGCGCGTTGCCTTGGTGATCTTTTCCGCGTCGCGCGGGTTCATCAGGCCGGTGGTGCGCTTGACGATCAAGCCTTCCAGGTCGATGCCGTCGATCAGGTCGATCGGGTCGAGCGTATTGCCCTTCGACTTGGACATTTTTTGCCCCGTCGAATCGCGCACCAGGCCGTGCACGTAGACGGTTTCAAACGGCACCTTGCCCGTGAAATGCGCCGTCATCATGACCATGCGCGCGACCCAGAAGAAGATGATGTCGAAACCGGTGACCAGCACGGACGACGGCAGGAAAGCCTTCATGTCCGGTGTTTCTTCCGGCCAACCCATGGTCGAGAATGGCACCAGGGCCGACGAGAACCACGTGTCGAGCACGTCGTCGTCGCGCTTCAAGGGGCCCGTGCTGCCGGCGGCCAGGGCTTTCGCTTCCGCTTCGGCTTGCGTCTTGGCAACGAAAATATTGCCCGCGTCGTCGTACCACGCGGGGATCTGATGGCCCCACCACAGCTGGCGCGAGATGCACCAGTCCTGGATGTTGTTGAGCCACTGGTTGTAGGTGGTGCTCCAGTTTTCCGGCACGAACTTGATTTCGCCATTGGCGACCTTGTCCAGCGCCGTTTCCGCGATCGACTTGCCTGGGAAGAAAGTGCCTTCCGGGGCCGGCTTGCTCATGGCGACGAACCACTGGTCCGTCAGCATCGGCTCGATGACGACGCCCGTGCGGTCGCCGCGCGGCACCATCAGCTTGTGCGGTTTGACCTGTTCCAGCAAGCCTTGCGCGTCGAGGTCGGCGACGATCTGCTTGCGCGCGGCGAAGCGGTCCATGCCGCGATAAGCCGCCGGCGCGTCGTCGGTGATCTTCGCGTCCAGGGTCAGGATGACGATCTGCGCCAGTTTGTGGCGTTGGCCCACGGCGTAATCGTTCATGTCATGCGCTGGGGTAATCTTCACGCAACCGGTGCCGAATTCCTTGTCGACGTATTCGTCGGCGATGATGGGGATTTCGCGGTCGGTCAGCGGGAGTTTGAGCATCTTGCCCACCAGCGCTGCGTAGCGCTCGTCCGTCGGATCGACGGCCACGGCCACGTCGCCCAGCATGGTTTCAGGACGGGTCGTCGCCACCGTCAGGAAACCGCTGCCGTCGGCCAGCGGGTACTTGATGTACCACATGGAGCCGTCTTCTTCCTCGGACACTACTTCCAGGTCGGACACAGCCGTGCCCAGCACGGGGTCCCAGTTGACGAGGCGCTTGCCGCGGTAGATCAGGCCTTGCTCGAACAGGCGCACGAAGACATCGGTGACGACTTTCGAGCGTGGCTCGTCCATCGTGAAGTATTCGCGCTGCCAGTCGGCCGAGGCGCCCAGGCGGCGCATTTGCCCGGTGATGATGGAACCGGATTTTTCTTTCCATTCCCACACTTTTTCCACGAATTTCTCGCGGCCCAGGTCATGCCGCGAAATCTTTTGCGCGTCCAGCTGGCGCTGCACGACGATTTGCGTGGCGATGCCCGCGTGGTCGGTGCCGGGAATCCAGGCCGTGTTGTGGCCCAGCATGCGGTGGTAGCGGGTCAGGCCATCCATGATGGTCTGGTTGAACGCATGGCCCATGTGCAGGGTGCCGGTGACGTTCGGCGGCGGCAACTGGATGCTGAAGGAAGGTTTTCCGGCATCGAGGGTGGCGGTAAAGTAACCGCGCTGTTCCCACTCGGTGCGCCAGAATTGTTCAATGTCGGCGGGCTCGAAAGACTTGGCTAATTCCATGATTTGGCGTGTGATTGGCAAAAGGAATCATTATAGATGACGCGGCATCGCCTGCAGCGTGGCAACCTGACTTTTTCAGTGTTTTGGCGGCTTTGCGGGCCGTTTCCCAGCAACAGAACGGGGATGGAAGGGCTGCCGATGTTATAATGCCGGCCTCGGCGCCACCGCCCTATCTTTGCGGACGGCGCCAGCAGATGCAGTTTTATCGAACTCGCGTCCGCGTCACACGGCCAGCGCATCTGCGATGCCAGCCACCTTCAGAGCGTCCCCTTCGGGCCGGGCGCCTGAGCCACGCGCACCGCCAGCGGTGCACCATTCACGGCGGAATCAAAGCGGCGCGTCCATTGCACGCCGCTGCCGCCACAGCTTAGCCAGGATCTTTTGTCCGGCGCGTCGTCTTCTGATACGGCATCCCCCGCATGGCGCCTTGCCGCTTGTGGCCTTGCCGTGGCCGCCGCTTTCCTGGTTTCGCTTTTACAAGGAAATCATCATGAAAAAAATCGCCATCTTTGCCGGCCTTGCCACCACCCTGGGCGTCTTGCCTGCCGCACACGCCCAGTCGTCCGTCGACCTGTATGGCTTGATGGATGCGGGCCTGGTGCAGGAAGGCGGCATCAGCAAGCTCACCAGTGGCGTGTCGGCCGGTTCGCGCCTGGGCTTGCGCGGCACGGAAGCACTGGGCAATGGCTGGCAAGCCGTGTTCACCCTGGAAGCCGGTGTCCTGAGCGACACGGGCCGCTCCGACCAGGCGGGCCAATTGTTCGGCCGCCAGGCTTTTGTCGGGCTCAACAGCCCGCTGGGCATGCTGACCATGGGCCGCCAGTACAATCTGCAAAGCCAGGCACTGACCGACGTGGCCGATCCCTTCGAGGGCGGCCTGGCCGGCGCGGCGACCAACCTGGCCGGCTATTCGGCCACGCGCATCGACAATACCGTGCGCTATACCTCGCCCGAGCTGCGCGGCGTCACCGCCACCGTGATGTATGGCTTTGGCGAACATACGGGTGTGGTGGCCGATCAGCGCTCGCTGGGCCTGGCCCTGGGCTATGTCAACGGCCCATTGACCCTGCGCCTGGCGCGCCAGAGCCGTGCCGGCGAGCCGGGCAAGGCTGCCGCCAATAACACTATTCTGGCCGGCAACTACAACTTCGGCGTGGCCACGGCGTTTGCCGGCTATGGCCGCAACACGGGCGATGGCAGCACCATGTTCTTTGCGGAAAACCCGTATGGCGCGGCGCAGGCGCCGGCCCAGTCGACGGACAGCCGCGATGCCATCGTCGGCGTGTCCGTGCCGCTCGGTGCGACCACCGTGCTGGCCTCATATGTGCACAAGGATGACCGCAATGCGGCCAACCGCGATGCGCAGCAGCTGGCCATCGGCGCCACGTATGCCTTGTCCAAGCGCAGCAAGGTCTATGTGGCCTATGCGCACATCCGCAACCGCAACGACGCCGCCTACATGGTGGGTAATGCGACGGAAGTGGGCACGGGCAACCGCGCCTTCAACGTCGGCCTGCGCCACGCGTTTTAAGCAGCGGCCAGCATGCTGCCTTCGTGCAGCAGCGCTTCAAAGGCGGGCACGCTCAGCGGGCGGCTGAACAGATAGCCCTGCATCTGGTCGCAGCCGTGCTGGCGCAGGAAGGCCAGTTGCTGCGGCGTTTCCACGCCTTCGGCGATGACTTTCAGACGCAGGCTGTGCGCCAGCCAAATGATGGCGCACACGATGGCTGCGTCGTCGTCGTGCGTGATGTCGCTGACGAAGGTCTTGTCGATTTTCAGTACGTCGATGGGGAAGTGGCGCAGGTAGGCCAGGCTGGAATAGCCGGTGCCGAAGTCGTCGATGGACAGTTGCACGCCCAGCGCCTTCAGGTTGGCCATGATGACCGTGGCTTGTTCCACGTCATGCATGACCATGCTTTCGGTCAATTCCAATTCCAGATGGGCGGCGGCCAGCCCCGTTTCAGCCAGCGCCTGCGCCACCGCATGCAGCAGATTCCTTTGCTTGAATTGCCGCGCCGACAGGTTGACGGCCAGGCGCAGCGGGCCATGGCCGGCCAGCTGCCAGGCGCGCACCTGGGCGCATGCGGTGCGCAGCACCCAGTCGCCGATGGGGATGATCAAGCCCATTTCCTCGGCCAGGCCAATAAAACTGGCCGGCGCGATGCGCCCCAGTTGCGGATGTTGCCAGCGCAGCAGCGCTTCCATGCCCACCACCTTGCCGCTGGCCAAGTCCAGCTGGGGCTGGTATTCGAGGTGGAACTGCCCCCGTTCCAGGGCATGGCGCAACTCGCTCTCCAGTCCCAGCCGCTCCAGGGTGCCCGCATTCATGCTTGAGGCATAGAATTGCCAGTGGCCCCGTCCCTGTTCCTTGGCGCGGTACATGGCGATATCGGCGTGCTTGATCAGGGTGTCGGCGTCCTGGCCATCGTCGGGATACACGGCCACGCCCATGCAGCAGCTGAGAAAAAATTCATATTCGCCCAGTTGCAGCGGCTGCGCCACGGCATCCTGGATGCGCTGCAGGATGGCCGCGCCCGGTTCGCCATTGCCATGCTGGGGCAGCAGCAGCACGAATTCGTCGCCGCCCAGGCGCGCCACCGTGTCGACTTCGCGCGTGGCGTCGCGCAGGCGCTCGGCCACGCTTTTCAGCACAGTGTCGCCCGCATCGTGGCCCAGGGTATCGTTGACGAATTTAAAGCGGTCGAGGTCGATGAACACCACCCACAAGGGCAGGCCGCTGCGCCGCGTCACGGCCATCGCCTGCTCCAGCCGTTCACGCAGCAGGGCCCGGTTGGCCAGGCCCGTGAGGATGTCGTGCCTGGCCTGAAATTCCAGTTCCTGTTCGAAGCGCATGACGGTGCTGATGTCGTATTGCGCCACCACAAAGTGGCTGACGGGGCCATCGCCATCGTCGCGCACGGGTGCGACGAACAGCTCGCTCCAGTAGCAGCTGCCATCCTTGCGGAAATTGCGCACGATGGCCTTGCCTTCGCGCTGTTCGCGCAGGGCCGCTGTAATCTCATGCATGTCTTGCCGCCCCTGTTCGGGACCCTGCAAGTCTTCCAGGCGTTGGCCGATGACTTCGCCAGCCGCATAGCCGGTGATGTGCTCGAAAGCGGGATTGACGTATTCGATCAGGTAGCCCGGCGCGTCGGCGCTGCACAGGATGATGGCATTGGCCGACACTTCGATGATGCGTTCGCGCAAGCGCAGCGACTGTTCATTGTGCATGCGCGCAGCGATGTCTTCGGACAGGCGCAAATTGGCAAACTGCAGCGCCGCCGTGCGTTCGCCCGTGATGCGCGCAATCACGGAGTTGCGCGTGACTAGCTGAAAGACATACGCCGTTGCCAGCAGGCTCGACAATAATCCGCCCAGCAGCACATACAGCGAGCCGCGATGGTTCGCATCCAGGCTCATGCCGTTGGCAGGCAGCATGGCGGCGCGCAAGGTGTGACCGCTGGCGTGGTACTGCAGCAGCAGCCGGGTGCTTTCCGACTCGATCTGGCGCGCCGAGGCGTAGCACAGGGCCGTCAGGCTCAGGCCGACCGCCAGTGTGATCAGGGCCGAGGTGGAAACGGAAATGGAGATACGTTTGAAGAATGATTGCATGATGGCGTCCGGTAAGCAGCGCCGGCGCCGATCCGTGATCCGGCAGCCCTGGCAGTGACTGACTGTAGGGCGCGGGGCAGGTGGCGGTCCGTTCGCTGCCGAACAGACCGCCATGCCAGCAAGAAATATAGTGGTGGCACTGTGCAGGTGCTGTGTTACGCTCCGGCATATGGCGCCCCTCGTTCGGACGTTTTTTATCTATCCCCTAGCTGACGACTGGAAACCAGGAAAACTGCCCATGTCGAGTCCGCATGCCCAGCTGCACAACCCGAATCAAAACCATTTGCTCGCCGCCATGCTCGACGCCGATTTCGCGCGCCTGGCCCCCCACCTGGAGCAAGTGTCCATGTTGCTCGGTGACGTGATCTACGATTCGGGCGACAAGCTGCAGCATGTGTACTTCCCCACCACGGCCATCGTTTCCATCCACTACCTGCTGGAAAACGGCGGCTCGTCCGAGATCGCCGGCGTTGGCAATGAAGGCATCGTGGGCGTGTCGCTGTTCATGGGCGGCAACTCGACCCCCAGCCGCGCCGTGGTGCAGACGGGCGGCGTCGGCTATCGGCTGAAGGCGCATTTGCTGATGGAAGAATTCGACCGCGCCGGCCCCGTCATGCGCTTGCTGCTGCGCTATACGCAAGCGCTGATCACGCAAATGTCGCAGACGGCCGTGTGCAACCGCCACCATACGGTGGAGCAGCAGCTGTGCCGCTGGCTGCTGCTGACCATGGACCGCCTGCCGAACCGCGAGCTGACCATGACGCAGGAGTTGATTGCCAACATGCTGGGCGTGCGCCGCGAAGGCGTGACGGAAGCGGCCGGGCGCTTGCAGCAGCGCGGCTTCATCAGTTACCGGCGCGGCCATATTTCCGTGCTGGACCGCGCCGGCCTCGAAGGCCATGTGTGCGAATGCTATGGCGTGGTCAAAAAAGAATTCACGCGCCTGCTGTCGGACGTGCGCCAGCGCCAAGGTTCCTGATCACAGCATTTCCCTCTTATCGTTGTCACAGCCCAGGCTACCTCATGCAATCTGTTGAAAACATTCCTCCACGCGCACCGTCGCGCTGGCCCATGGCGCTGGCGTTTTCGTTCAGCGCCATCGTGCTGCTGGCCATCGGCGTGCTGGCCTGGCGCGCGCCGTTCGAGACGGCCTGCGTCATCGATGCGCTGGTCTTCCTGCTGCTGATGCTGCTCGTGGCGCTGTACCGGCGCACGCTGTCGGCCAGCCTGCCGCGCCAGCTGCTCAAGGCGGGCGCCTTGCAGGATGCCATTTTCAACAGCGCCAATTTCTCGTGCATCGCCACCGATGCGCAGGGCGTGATCCAGATTTTCAACGTGGGCGCCGAACGCATGCTTGGCTATGAAGCGAGCGACGTGGTCGACAAGCTGACCCCGGCCGGTATTTCCGACGCACAAGAAATCATCGCGCGCGCCGCCGCCCTCAGTGCCGAACTCGACACGGTCATCACGCCCGGCGTGGAAGCGCTGGTGTTCAAGGCCACGCGCGGCATCGAAGACATCTACGAATTGACGTATATCCGCAAGGATGGCAGCCGCTTCCCCGCCATGGTCTCCGTGACGGCCTTGCGCGACGCGCAGAGCAAGGTCATCGGTTACTTGCTGATCGGCACCGACAACACGGCGCGCAAGCAGGTCGAGGCGGAACAGGCGCTGCTGGACCAGCGCTTGCGCGAGCAGCAGTTCTACACGCGCTCGCTGATCGAATCGAATATCGACGCGCTGATGACGACGGATCCGCGCGGCATCATCAGCGACGTCAACCAGCAGATGGAAGCGCTGACGGGCTGCACGCGCGACGAATTGATCGGCGCACCGTGCAAGAATTACTTTACGGAACCGGAACGGGCCGAGGAAGCCATCGCACGCGTGTTGCGTGAAGGCAAGTTGACCAACTACGAGCTGACGGCCCTGGCGCGCGACGGCAAGCAGACGGTGGTGTCGTACAACGCCTCGACCTTCCATGACCGCGACCGCAAGCTGCAGGGCGTGTTTGCCGCCGCCCGCGACGTGACGGAACGCAAGCAGTTCGAGCAAGCGCTGCAAGACACGAATATCGAAATGGAAAAGGCCCGCCAGGCGGCGGAAAAAGCGAATCTGGCCAAGTCCGAGTTTCTGTCGAGCATGAGCCATGAGTTGCGCACGCCCTTGAATGCCGTGCTGGGCTTTGCCCAGCTGATGGCGTCCGAGACGCCGGCACCGAGCTTGCCGCAGCAGCGCTCGATTGACCAGATCCTCAAGGGCGGCTGGTATCTCTTGCGTTTGATCAATGAAATCCTCGACCTGGCCATGATCGAATCGGGCAAGGTCACCATGTCGGAAGAGGCGATGTCCTTGCTCGACGTGTTGCAGGATTGCCAGGCGATGATCGCGCCGCAGGCGGAAAAACGCGGCATCAGCATGCATTTCCCCCGCTGCGGCAAGGCTTTCTATGTGCATGCCGACCGCACGCGCGTGAAACAGGTAATGATCAACCTGCTGTCGAACGCCATCAAATACAACCAGAGCGGCGGCAGCGTGAAGGTCGAATGTACGCGCCATGCCGACCGCGTGCGCGCCAGCGTCACCGACAGCGGCGCCGGTCTGAATGCCGAACAGATGAGTCAGTTGTTCCAGCCCTTCAACCGCCTGGGCCAGGAAAGCAGCACGGAAGAGGGCACGGGCATCGGCCTGGTCGTCACCAAGCAGCTGGTCGAACTGATGGGTGGCACCATCGGCGTCGACAGCACGGTGGGCGTGGGCACCACCTTCTGGGTGGAATTCAAGGCTTCGCGCGCGCCCGAACTGCACCTGGAAGAGGGGGAAGTGCTGCCCGTGGTGCAGGAAGACCAGGAAAGCCAGCGCACCTTGCTGTACGTGGAAGACAATCCCGCCAACCTGGCGCTGGTGGAGCAATTGATCGCCCGTCGCAGCGATTTGAAACTGCTGACGGCCATCGATGCGCACCTGGGCATTGACCTGGCGCGCACCTATCAGCCGGACGTGATCTTGATGGATATCAACCTGCCAGGCATCAGCGGCTATGGTGCCCTGAATATCCTGCATGATGATCCCCTCACCAGCCACATTCCCGTCATGGCCCTGTCCGCCAACGCCGTGCCGCGCGACATCGAGAAGGGCCTGGAAGCGGGCTTCTTCCGCTATCTGACCAAGCCCATCAAGGTCGTCGAATTCATGGATGCGCTCGACGTGGCCCTGCACCATGCAGCCGCGCACGGCCTGGCCGACGACACTCACACAGTACGCTAATTCAGCATTTAATTTTAGGAATACCGCCATGCTTCAAGCCACCGAGATCCTGAACGCCAGCATCCTCATCGTCGATGACCAGGAGGCCAACGTCATGCTGCTCGAACAGGTGCTGCGCAACGCCGGCTACACGCGCATCACCTCCACCATGGACCCGCAAGCCGTGCACGCGCTGCACCAGCAGCACCGCTACGATCTGATCCTGCTCGACTTGCAGATGCCGGAAATGGATGGCTTCGAAGTCATGGAAGGCTTGCGCGACATCGAGGCGGGCAGCTATCTGCCCGTGCTGGTGATCACGGCCCAGCCCGGCCACAAGCTGCGCGCGCTGCAAGCTGGCGCCAAGGACTTCGTCAGCAAGCCCTTCGACCTGGTGGAAGTCAAAACACGCATCCACAACATGCTGGAAGTGCGATTGCTGTACCAGAAACTGGCCGAATACAACAAGTCGCTGGAGCAGATGGTGGAAGAACGCACGGCGGAGCTGCGCGAAAGCGAAGCGCGCTTCCAGCGCTTCACGGAACTGTCGTCCGACTGGTACTGGGAGCAGGATGCGCAGGGCAACCTGACGCGCTTTTCCGGTCCCGTGGCTGAAATGCTGGGCATCGGCAGCGAGGAAGAGCCGCAGCGCTGGAACGCGGCCGAACGCGCCTTGCTCGACGCTAAAATTGCCGCGCGCGAACCGTTCCTCGACTTCATCTACAGCCGCGCCAACCTCGACGGCAGCACGCAGTATTTGCAGGTCAGCGGCGAACCGATGTTCGACAATGGCAGCCGCTTCATCGGCTACCGCGGCATCGGCCTCGATGTCACGGAGCGCCATCGCGCTGTTTGATTGCCGACCGTTGATTTATACTTGTTGCCATCCACATCGACAAGGAAAGCATCATGGCTGACAAATCTCCCTCCTACTGGTTTCCCGCCAAGACCTATGGCTGGGGCTGGGGCTTGCCCATCACCTGGCAAGGCTGGCTGGTGTTTCTGGCCGCACTGGCGCTGTTCGCCTGCGGCGCCTTCCTGTTCCCGCCGCAAACCATGCTCGTCGGCTACATCGTGTATGAAGTGGCCATCGTTGCCGCGCTCATTTTCATTTGCCAGCTGAAGGGCGAACCGACTGCCTGGCGCTGGGGCAAGAAGAAGTAACGCCGAAGCACAAAGACGACAAAGCAAGAAATCATCTGGCCACGCGGCGCGAACCGCGTATAATTGGCTCGCTGCCGCAAGGCGGCAAACGCTAGGGGTCCTGCCTTTCGCTGTGGAAACACAGTGCAAGCGCGGGTGAGAAATACCCTCCGAACCTGATCTGGATAATGCCAGCGAAGGGAAGCTTTAGGATGAACGCACCCCGCCTTTCCGCGTGCGCAATTCCGAACCTCCTTAGCTGGCTCCAGGCTTAAAAATAGTCTAGCCAAGGAGCCAAAATGAACGCCAACCCGAAATTCCTCTCCGCCACCGCCACGGTCGACGAAGCCGCCATCGCGCCGCTGCCCAATTCGCGCAAGATCTATGTCGAAGGCAGCCGCCCCGACATCCGCGTGCCCATGCGCAGAATCAGCCAGTCCGACACGGAAGCGTCCTTCGGCGGCGAAAAGAATCCACCGATCTATGTGTACGACACCTCCGGCCCCTACACGGACCCGGACGTGCAGATCGACATCCGCTCGGGCCTCGATACGCCGCGCCTGCCGTGGATCATGGAGCGGGCCGACACGGAAGAATTGCCCGGCCCCACCTCCGACTACGGCATCGCCCGCCTGGCGGACCCGAAACTGGCCGAGCTGCGTTTTAACTTGCACCGCAAGCCGCGTCGCGCCATTGCCGGCAAGAACGTCACGCAAATGCATTACGCGAAGCGCGGCATCATCACGCCGGAAATGGAATTCGTGGCCATCCGCGAAAACATGCGCCGCCAGGAGTATTTGCGCGAATTGCAAGCCTCCGGTCCCATGGGCGAACGCCTGGCCGACCTGATGGGCCGCCAGCATCCGGGCCAGTCGTTCGGCGCCAGCATCCCGGCCGAAATCACGCCCGAATTCGTGCGCGAGGAAATCGCCCGCGGCCGCGCCATCATTCCCGCCAACATCAACCACCCGGAAGTGGAACCGATGATTATCGGCCGCAATTTCCTGGTGAAAATCAACGCGAACATCGGCAATTCCGCCGTCACCTCGTCCATCGGCGAGGAAGTGGAAAAGATGACCTGGGCCATCCGCTGGGGCGGCGATAACGTGATGGACTTGTCCACCGGCAAGCATATCCACGAAACGCGCGAATGGATCGTGCGCAACAGCCCCGTGCCCATCGGCACCGTGCCCATCTACCAGGCGCTGGAAAAGGTCAATGGCAAGGCCGAAGATCTGACGTGGGAAATCTTCCGCGACACCCTCATTGAACAGGCCGAGCAGGGCGTCGATTACTTCACCATCCACGCCGGTGTGCTGCTGCGCTATGTGCCGATGACGGCCAAGCGCCTGACGGGCATCGTCTCGCGCGGCGGGTCCATCATGGCGAAGTGGTGTTTGGCGCATCACCAGGAATCGTTCCTGTACACGCATTTCGAAGACATCTGCGAAATCATGAAGGCGTATGACGTCTCGTTTTCGCTGGGCGACGGCTTGCGTCCCGGCTCCATCTACGATGCCAACGACGAAGCGCAGCTGGGCGAACTGAAAACCCTGGGCGAGCTGACGCAAGTGGCATGGAAGCACGACGTGCAAGTGATGATCGAAGGCCCCGGCCACGTGCCCATGCAACTGATCAAGGAAAACATGGACTTGCAGCTGGAACAGTGCGGCGAAGCGCCGTTCTACACGCTGGGGCCGTTGACCACCGATATCGCGCCCGGCTACGACCACATCACGTCCGGCATCGGCGCGGCCATGATCGGCTGGTATGGCACGGCCATGTTGTGCTACGTGACGCCGAAGGAACACCTGGGCCTGCCCAACAAGGCGGACGTCAAGGACGGCATCATCACCTACAAGATTGCGGCGCATGCGGCCGACCTGGCGAAAGGCCATCCGGGCGCGCAAATCCGCGACAACGCCCTGTCGAAAGCCCGCTTTGAATTCCGCTGGGACGACCAGTTCAACATCGGCCTGGATCCGGACAAGGCGCGCGAATTCCACGATGAAACCTTGCCCAAGGATTCGGCCAAGGTGGCGCATTTCTGCTCCATGTGCGGCCCGCATTTCTGCTCGATGAAGATCACGCAGGAAGTGCGCGAATACGCGGCCGGCATGGGCATCGCGGAAGACCAGGCACTCAAGCAGGGGATGGAGGTGAAAGCCATCGAATTCGTCAAGAACGGCGCCGAGCTGTACCGCAAGGTCTGAGGGAGAGCGTGATGCCTGCATTGATATCCATCACGCTCAACGGCGCACCGCACCAGGTGCCGCCGGGGCAAACCCTCGATCAATTGATCGCCGCGCTGTCGCTGGAAAACCAGGCGCTGGCGCTGGCCGTCAACCGCAACGTCGTGCCGCGCAAGGCGTGGCCGGGCCAGGTCTTGCAGGTGCAAGACCAAGTGGAAATCGTGCGCGCCATCGGCGGCGGCTAGACTAAGGAAAAGCAATGACAAGTAATAACAATGACGACCTGCTGACGATCGCAGGCAAGCAATATCAATCGCGCTTGCTGGTGGGCAGCGGCAAGTACAAGGACTTGCCGCAGACGCGCGAAGCGACGGACGCGGCCGAGGCGCAAATCATTACGGTGGCGATCCGCAGGGTCAACATTGGGCAAGACCCGAATGCGCCCAGCCTGCTCGACTTCGTGCCGCCGGATCAGTACACGATCTTGCCGAACACGGCCGGCTGCTACAACGCGAAAGATGCCGTCTACACGCTGCAACTGGCGCGCGAACTCTTGGGCGGACGCAATCTGGTCAAGCTCGAAGTATTGGGCGACGAGAAGACCCTGTTTCCGCACATGCCGGAAACGTTGATTGCGGCCGAAGCGCTGGTCAAGGATGGCTTTGACGTGATGGTCTACTGCAGCGATGACCCCATCCAGGCAAAAATTCTGGAAGACATCGGCTGCGTGGCCGTCATGCCGCTGGCCTCCCTGATCGGCTCGGGCATGGGCATCTTGAATCCGTGGAACTTGTCGCTGATCATAGCCCAGGCGAAAGTGCCGGTGCTCGTCGATGCTGGCGTTGGAACGGCGTCGGATGCGGCCATTGCCATGGAACTCGGTTGCGATGGCGTGCTGATGAATACGGCGATTGCCGGCGCGCGCGACCCCGTGCGCATGGCGCGTGCGATGAAGCTGGCCGTGCGGGCCGGACGCGAAGCGTTTCTGGCGGGGCGCATGCCACGCAAATTCGCCGCCTCGCCGTCGTCGCCGATGGCGGGCCGCCTGGCGTGATGGTGCCGATGCGTCTGCCGTGTCGTCCGGTTGTGCTGGTGTTTTCCGGCCTCGACCCTTCGGGCGGTGCCGGCCTGGCCGCCGATATTCTGGCCATTGCGGCGCAGGGTGCGCATGCCTTGCCCGTCATCACGGCGCTGACGGTGCAGGACAACGACAGGGTCTTTGGCGTGGAAGCGGTGGCGCCGGAACTGCTGCGCCGGCAGGCGCTGGCCCTGATCGACAAGATGGCGATTCATGCCGTGAAAATCGGCATCCCGGGCAGCGCCGCGAATGCGGCCGTCATTGCGCAACTGATCGCGCAACTGCGGCAGGCGCGGCCCGATTTGCCCGTGGTGCTCGACCCCGTACTGGCCAGCGGCCATGGCGACGTGCTCAGCCGGGACGACGCCGTGCTGGCGCTGGCGCCCTTGCTGCCGCTGACGACCGTGATCGTCCCGAACGGGCCGGAAGCGCTGGCCCTCGGTGGCGTAGAAAACCTGCGCGCGCAAGGCTGCCAGCACGTGCTGGTGACGGGCGGGCATGGCGACGGTGAGGCAGTGCTCAACCGTTGGTTTGATGCCGAGGGCGGCGAGCGCGAGTGGCGCTGGCCCCGTTTGCCGGGCGAATTCCACGGCAGCGGCTGCACTCTGGCCTCGGCCATCGCGGCGCGCCTGGCATTGGGCCAGGCACTGCCCGAAGCGCTGGATCAGGCGCAAAGCTATAGCCATGCGGCCCTGGCCGGCGCGTATGCGATTGCGCCAGGTCAACTCATGCCGCAACGATTCTTTACATAAGGAAAACATCATGCGTGGACTGTATCTGGTCACCCCGAACTGGGATGACACCGACCGCCTGCTCGACGTCAGCGAGCAAGCCCTGCAGGAAGGCGTGGCGCTGCTGCAATATCGCCACAAGAGCGCCGAGGCGGAGCAACGGCGCGAACAGGCCGGTGCCTTGCTGGCGCTGGCCCGCAAGTATGGCGTGCCTTTCATCATCAATGACTTTATCGAACTGTGCGAAGAACTCGACGCGGACGGCGTGCACGTTGGTGGCACGGATGCGTCCGTGGCGCAGGTGCGCGCGCGCCTGGGCAAGGAGAAGATCGTCGGCGCCTCGTGCTATGGCGACATGGCCCTGGCACGCACGGCCGAGGCCGGCGGCGCCAGCTACGTGGCCTTCGGCGGCTTTTATCCGTCGCTGGTGAAAAAGTACCCGGTGAGCACGCCCCTCGATATCGTGCTGCAAGCGAAACGCGAGATCGCCTTGCCGTGCGTGGTGATCGGCGGCATGACGCCGGACAACGCGGCACCGCTGGTGGCGCGCGGCGCCGACATGGTGGCGGCCATCACTAGCGTCTATCAGGCGGACGATATAGATATTGCGGTGCAGCAATTCGATCAATTGTTTGCGGCATGCGCACGGGAATGGAAGGCTGATTTGGGCGAATAATCGGCATATAATAAGAACATCATTCATTACCGAGGTCCCCCACCCATGAGTCAGCCAGCCGCCGCGAAACGCCTTATCCTGATCGTTGACGATGACCAGCTCCTGTTGGAATTCCTCGGCGAAATCTTGCGCCATGCCGGCTACGAGACGGCCCTGGCCCATTCGGCCGAAGTGGCGCTGCAAATGGTCGCCCAGCGCGAGCCGGACTTGGCCTTGCTCGACATCCACATGCCGGGCATGTCCGGCCTGGAACTGGCCAAGCGCTTGCATGGCGAAACGGGCGTGCCGTTCATGTTCCTGTCCGGCAGCGGCGACAGCGAATCGGGCAAGCAGGCGGCCGCCTACGGCGCTGTCGGCTACGTGGTGAAACCCGTCGATGAAGGCCGTTTGATGCCCGCCTTCGAAGCGGGCCTGGCGCGTGCCGATGAAATCCGCCAGCTGCGGCGCACCGAACTGAACCTGAATGCGGCGCTGGCCGCCGGGCGTGAAACCAGCCTGGCTGTCGGTTTGCTGATGGGCAAGTTCCAGACGGATCGCAACACGGCCTTCGAAGTGCTGCGCGACCACGCCCGCTCCAGCCGCCGCAAGATCAATGAAATCGCCAGCCAGCTGCTGCTGGCCGAGGAAACGCTGAACGGCTTGCACGGCGCCTTTTTGAACCGCGCGAAAAGCAAGTAGGTGTTGCACCGGCGCCGGCGTGGCACGTCGGCGCCTGCCTTGTTATGATGTGACGCTACGGCGCGCTGGCGCGCCCGGTTCAACCATACACAGCACACACCACAGGACACACATGAAAACCAAAGCAGCGATTGCATGGAAGGCGGGCGCGCCTTTGACCATCGAGGAAGTCGATCTGGCCGGCCCGCGCGAGGGCGAGGTATTGGTCGAAATCAAGGCCACGGGCATTTGCCACACCGATTACTACACCCTTTCGGGCGCCGACCCGGAAGGCATCTTCCCGTCCATCCTCGGCCATGAAGGCGCCGGCATCGTCGTCGATGTGGGCCCTGGCGTGAAAAGCCTGAAAAAGGATGACCACGTCATTCCCCTGTACACGCCGGAATGCCGCCAGTGCAAATTCTGCCTGTCGCAAAAAACCAATCTGTGCCAGTCGATCCGCTCGACGCAGGGCCGCGGCCTGATGCCGGACGCGACCTCGCGCTTTTCCATCGACGGTCAACCCATCTTCCACTACATGGGCACGTCCACCTTCTCGAACTATATCGTCGTGCCGGAAATCGCCCTGGCCAAGATCCGCGAAGACGCGCCATTCGACAAGGTTTGCTACATCGGCTGCGGTGTGACGACGGGCGTGGGCGCCGTATTGTTCACGGCGAAGGTCGAGGCGGGCGCGAATGTGGTCGTGTTCGGCCTGGGCGGCATCGGCCTGAACGTGATCCAGGCAGCGAAAATGGTCGGCGCGGACAAGATTATTGGCGTCGACATCAACCCGGCGCGCCAGGCCATCGCGCGCAAGTTCGGCATGACGCATTTTGTCAACGCCAACGAAGTGGACAACGTGGTCGATACCATCGTGCAACTGACGGACGGCGGCGCCGACTATTCGTTTGAATGCATCGGCAACACCACCACCATGCGCCAGTCGCTCGAGTGCTGCCACAAGGGCTGGGGCCAGTCCATCATCATCGGCGTGGCGGCGGCCGGCCAGGAAATTTCCACCCGTCCATTCCAGTTGGTGACGGGGCGCGTATGGAAGGGTTCCGCCTTCGGCGGCGCGCGCGGCCGCACGGACGTGCCGAAGATCGTCGATTGGTATATGGAAGGCAAGCTCAATATCGATGATTTGATCACGCACCGTTTGAAACTGGACGATATCAACCAGGGTTTCGACTTGATGAAGAGCGGCGAATCGATCCGCTCCGTCGTGCTGTATTAATTGAAATACGCCGTACCACGGCGTTTTTGCGGAGGCTGCGGCCTCCGTTTTTTTTCGTTCGTGATTTGCCATTCATCGCGCAAGCCTGCCGTCCAGGCCAGCCTTTGTGCCGCCTGTCGCAGCGCGCTGGAGGCCAGGTTCGCTTGCCGCTACAGTCAACGCTCCACAACTTTAGCGACGAGGCAGCCATGTCCACTTCCCACCGTTTGATCCTCAGCCTGGCCGGTATCCTGCTTGGCGGCAGCGCGCTGGCCGTGCAGCCGCCCGAACCGCCCGCGCCGCCGGTCGCACCGGCCGCACCGAGCAAGCAGATCAATATTTCCATGGGCAGCGGCGATGGCTATGCGCTCGTCGACAGCAGCGAGGATAGCGTCACGATGGCAGGCACCGATGTCGATGGCCAGCAGATCAAGCAGCTGCAGCGTTCGCTCAAGGGGCATTTCCTGTGGTTCCGTGACCAGGGCAAGGGCTATGTGACGCAGGATGCCGCGCTGCTGGCCCGCGTGCGCGACGCCTGGAAGCCGTCGCAAGATCTGGGTTTTCAGATGAGCGGCCTGGGCAAGCAGATGAGCGAACATGGCAAGGTCATGGGCGAAATGGGCCGCAAGATGGGCGCCCATGGCGCAGCGCAGGCGAACGGCGGCACGCGCGATGCGGAACAGTTGCAAACGCTGGGCCGCCAGCAGCAGGAACTGGGCCGCAAGATGGGCGAGGCGGCGCGCCGCCAGGCGCAGGCGACCACGGAGACAGCGCGCCGTGCGGCAGGGCGCGAGGTGGAGCGTTTGCAGCAGCAGATGGAAGATGCGCAGGATGCCATGGAAGAGGTCAACGACCGCATTGCCACCAAGCAAGAGGTCGAAGCGGCCAAGGCAGACGCGCTGTCGCGCCAGATGGATCAGCGTGGCAAGCCGATGGAAACCCTGGGCAAGCAAATGGAAGCGCTGGGCCGCCAGCAGGAAAAGGCATCGAAAGCGGCCGACAAGACCACGCGCCAGGTGATCGCCCAGGCGCTCAGCGAAGGCAAGGCAAAACTGGTGCGCTAGGATCGATGCCAGGCGGCGGCCACGGTGCGGTATTGCGCCGGCAACTGCTCCCTGGCCTCGTCCATGCTGGCTTACACGGCATCCTGCAGCGTTTTCCAGTGCGCATCGCAGCTGAAGCGATAAACACGCGCCTCGTCTGCGTAGCGGCACACGGCCAGGCCGTGGATGGCGACGGGGGCGGCGCCATGCTCATCGGTGATATGGCCGAACGGCAAGTCCGACCAGGCCCAGGCCAGTACGCGGGCGCCGTCGAGGTGAGTGGGTGGTGTCATGGGATGCAGGCCGCTGTGTCGGGACGCCGATTGTAGCGCGCACATGGAAAACTGGCGCGACCCCTGGACAAATGCACAGTATTTTTAACCATGCCGGTATAATCACGGCATGCAAAATCTTCTTCACAACCTCAATCCCGAACAATTGGCTGCCGTCACCTTGCCGGCCCAGCATGCGCTGATCCTGGCTGGCGCCGGTTCGGGCAAGACCCGCGTGCTGACCACCCGCATCGCGTGGCTGATCCAGACCCAGCAGGTATCGCCGCCCGGCATCCTGGCCGTGACGTTTACGAATAAAGCCGCCAAGGAAATGCTCACGCGCCTGTCGGCCATGTTGCCGATCAACACGCGCGGCATGTGGATCGGCACCTTCCACGGCCTGTGCAACCGCTTGCTGCGCACGCATTACCGCGATGCCGCCTTGCCGCAGACGTTCCAGATCCTCGACTCGCAGGATCAGTTGTCGGTGATCAAGCGCTTGTTGAAGGCAAACAATATCGATGATGAAAAATTCCCGCCGAAGACGGTGATGTATTTCATCAACAATGCCAAGGACCAGGGCTTGCGCGCCACGGACGTGGAAGCGTACGACGCGCACGAGCGCAAGATGGTCGAGCTGTACCAGTTGTATGACGACCAGTGCCAGCGCGAAGGCGTCGTCGATTTTGCGGAACTGCTGCTGCGCACGTACGAATTGCTGAGCCGCAACCAGCCCCTGCGTGAACATTACCAGGCGCGTTTCCGCCACATCCTGGTGGACGAGTTCCAGGATACGAATAATCTGCAATACAACTGGTTGAAATTGCTGGCTGGCCACGGCAGCCGCGATGGTGGCGCCCTGTTTGCCGTCGGCGACGATGACCAGAGCATCTACGCGTTTCGCGGCGCGAATGTCGGCAACATGAGCGCCTTCGAGCACGAGTTTCAGGTGAAGAACTTGATCAAGCTGGAGCAGAACTACCGCTCGCATGGCCACATCCTCGACAGCGCCAACGTGTTGATCGCGAACAATAGCAAGCGCCTGGGCAAGAATCTGCGCACGGACGCGGGCCATGGCGAGCAGGTGCGCGTGTATGAGGCCAGTTCCGACTTGCAGGAAGCGCAGTGGATCATCGAAGAGGCGAAAAGCCTGATCGCCGATGGCGCCTCGCGCAGCGAAATCGCCATCTTGTACCGCTCGAATGCGCAGTCGCGCGTGATCGAACATGCGCTGTTTTCAGCCAGCATTCCCTACCACGTGTACGGCGGCCAGCGCTACTTCCAGCGCGCCGAGGTCAAGCACGCGATTGCCTATTTGCAATTGATGGACAATCCGCACAATGACTCCGCTTTCTTGCGCGTGGTCAATTTCCCCACGCGCGGTATCGGCATGCGCTCGATCGAGCAATTGCAGGCAGCGTCCGAGCAATACGGCATTTCGCTGTACGCCTCCGTGCCTTACGTGGCGGGCAAGGCGGGCAGCGTGCTGGCCGGTTTCGTCAAGCTGATCGAAGGCGTGCGTTTCGAAACGCAGCAACTGTCGCTGCCGGAAATGGTCAGAGTGGTGCTGGAAGCGAGTACCTTGCTGCAGCATTATCAGAATGAAAAAGAAGGCGCCGACCGCATCGAAAACTTGGAGCAGATGGTCAGCGCGGCCAGCCAGTTCGTTTCCGAGGAAGGTTTCGGCCAGGCGGCACCGGCCCATCTGGGGCCAGCCGCCCAGGCGCAGTCGGGCGCACCCGTCGTCAACCAGGATGGCATCGAGATACTCGACGCGGACGCGCCGTTGCCGGCCGTCATGTCGCCCCTCTCCGCCTTCCTGTCGCATGCATCGCTGGAAGCCGGGGATAACCAGGCGCAGGCGGGCCAGGATGCGCTGCAGATGATGACGGTGCACTCTGCCAAGGGCCTGGAATTCGACAACGTGTTCATTACCGGCCTGGAAGAGGGCCTGTTTCCGCACGAAAGCAGCTCGAAGGAAGACAATGGAGTGGAAGAGGAACGCCGGCTGATGTACGTGGCCATCACGCGCGCGCGCAAACGCTTATATATGAGCTTTGCGCAGACGCGCATGCTGCACGGCCAGACGCGCTACAACATGAAGTCGCGCTTCTTTGACGAGTTGCCGGAAGAAGCGCTGAAATGGCTGTCGCCGAAGGTGCAGGCGAACTGGTTCGGCAACCGCAAGTCGGCCTGGGACGAAGCGCCCAAGGTGGCCAGCCTGGGGTCGGACAATGCGATTGCGCAAAAGATCGCGCAAAAAGCCACGGGGGGCGGCTGGCGCATCGGCGAATCGGTGGCACACGCCAAGTTCGGCGAAGGCGTGATCGTCAATATCGAAGGCGGCGGCGGCAATGCACGCGCGCAAATCAACTTCGGACAGCATGGCATGAAGGTGCTGGACCTGGGGATTGCGAAGCTGGAACGGCTGTGAAGGTAATCCGACACCAACGCGGGCGCTAACAATGTTGTCGGATTACGCGTGGCCTTCGGCCCCGCTAATCCGACCTACTGGAAGAAACATTGCCGGTCGTGTAGGTCGGATTAGCGGCGGAACGCTGCGTAATCCGACGCTGCGAGGCCAACAATGGTGTCGGATTACGCCTTCGGCTAATCCGACCTACGTGTGGCATTGCAAGGTATTCGGAAAATAAAAAAGGGGCAGCCTGCGTAGGCTGCCCCTTTTTACATCTGGCCGACGATCACTCGCCGGCCTTGTCCAGCGACACCGTCTTGCTCTCATCGACGGGCACGCCGAAGATCTGGCGGTAGGCGGCGTAGAACGAGCAATGCATGATGATGGTCAATATCATCGACAGGGGCATCATCAGCTGCATCATCAGCGGCGTGCGGCCAAAGATGACGGCCAGCAACTGGCTGGTGACAACGCTGATGGCGAACCAGGTGGAAGCGAAGACGATGAAGGCCGACAGCGAGCGCCAGACGGCGAAAAAGCTGAAGAACAGCGACTTGCCCAGGCTGGTTTGTTTCCAGTAAATCAGCGGTGCGGCAAAGCAGAAGGCCATGGCGGCGGGCACGTACAGCACGATGGCCAGCAGGATGCCCAGGCCCATGCGCGATTCGGGGATGGCGGCGCGCGCCGCTTCTTCCGTCAATTGCCCCGTGACCAGTTGCCACAGCAAGCCGTCGTCCACCAGGGTCGAGGCGCCGATGGCAACGATGGCCATCAGGATGTACAGCACGCCCAGGCCCAGCAGGGAAGGAAACGCGGGCTTGCGGAAGCCCGAGATCAACAGGCTGGGCAAGACGCGCTTGCCCTGGTCGATATTCAGGCAGCCTTGCACGAAGGCGATGGAAAACACGGGGACCAGGATGACGGGCAGCATTTGGCCGAGCAGGGGCACGATGCTGACGGCCAGCATGCAGAACATATAGCCGAGAAACAGCATCGACATGCCGCCAGGTTGCTGGCGAAACAGGGAGAATCCCTGTTTCACCCATTGCCAACCTGTACTTGCAGGTAATTTTTCCATGTTTAAAACAGTTCCGGGGCAGGTGTGGCGATACGTTCGCGCAGAATGCGTTCGAAATGCGTGGGATCGTGCGGGGTCAGCATTTCCGCTTCGCGCGGCTGGTAATAATCGTACAGGCGCGACAGCCAGAAGCGCAGCGCGGCAGCGCGCAGCATTGCTTGCCATGCCGTCTGTTCTTCATGCGTGAACGGGCGCACGGCCTGGTAGGCGTCCAGCAGGGCGCGCACGCGCACCTTGTCGAGCACGCCCGTTGCCAGGTCCACGCACCAGTCGTTGACGGTGACTGCCACGTCGAACAGCCAGGTGTCGCAGCCGGCAAAATAAAAGTCGAAAAAGCCCGTCAGTTGCTCGCCGTCAAACATGACGTTGTTGCGGAACAAGTCGGCATGCACGGGGCCGCGCGGGATGGCTTTATAGGTATCGCAAGCTGCAAAGGCGTCCTGGAAATGGATTTCCGCACGCAGCAAATGCGCCTTGGCATCGTCGAGGTGGTGCAAGACCAGCGGTGTGGTGGCGTTCCACCACTGCAGCCCCCGCAAATTCGGCTGCTGCAGTGGGAAGTCCTGCGCCGCCAGGTGCATCTTCGCCAGCATGGCGCCGACAGCCGCGCAATGCACGGCTTGCGGTGCCATCTGCGAGCTGCCGTCGAGTTTGCTGACGATGGCCGCCGGCTTGCCTTGCAAGGCCGTCACCAGTTCGCCATCGGCATTGGCGATCGGCGCGGGCACCAGCACGCCCCGGTCCGCCAAATGACGCATCAGTTGCAGATAAAACGGCAATTGCTCGAAGCTGAGGTTTTCAAAGATCGTCAGCACATACTCGCCGCGCTCCGTGCTCAGGAAGAAATTGCTGTTTTCGATGCCGGACGCGATGCCCTTGAGCGCCAGAGGTTTGCCGAGTGGAAACTGCGTGAGCCACTGGCCGATATCGTCCAGGTATAGCGCGGTAAAAACTGCCATGGGAAAGAGGGGTATGGTCTAAAAGGTCAAAAAAAGCCGGCTGCCCCGCAGGTGGCCGGGGCAGGGCAGAAGAGAGTGGCTGCTTACTTCGCTGCTGCGGGTGGTGCTGGCGCGTCTGCGGCCTCTTCGTCGCGTTGTTTCTGTTTCTTCTTGCCCAGGTCAAATTCCAGCACTTTCCATTGCGGGCCGCGCAGGGCATTGCCATTGGCCTGGTCGGCGCCGGCGGCCGGCTTCATGTAATAGGTGCTGCCGCCGCTGGTGACTTTCACTTCGCTGGTGACACCCGCTTCGCGTTTTTCGCTAATCTGCTGCTTGGCGGCGGCCGGCGCCACGGTGATGGGCGCTTCGCCCATTTCCTCGATACGTTCGAGCTGTGGCGGCGCTTCGCTCGGTTTGGCCGGCGTCTGGGCGCTGGCGATGGCCGAACATGCCAGCAGGGGCAGGGCGAGGAATGTCCAGAGTGTCGATGTACGCATCATGATGGGTTCGCTTCCATGTGTGGGACTGCAGTGCGTGCAGTGCTGTATTGCCGTCAATTTATCTATAAGGCATTGTAACAAACTGGTAGGCAATGCTGCTTAATACGGCTGATTAAATGCGCGGAAATAGGCCCTGTTCATCCGCCGGGCGGCCAGGCGAGGGTTCAGTCATGGCAAATTGCGCAAAAAACGCGGGCCCTGTCCCCGGTGGCGCGGCCCTAAACTCTGCGATAATTGGGCGATATTCCACCCGCCGCCGCTGTTTCTTTCCGGCTGGCGCGGCTCACCTTATTTTATTGGCATTATGCAAAACACCCTGCTGTTAGTCGACGGTTCCAGTTACCTTTATCGCGCCTTCCATGCGCTGCCCGACCTGCGCAGCCCGGACGGTTATCCCACGGGCGCCATGCACGGCATGGTCAACATGCTGCGCCGCCTGCGCGCCGATTACCCGGCCGCCTACATCGCCTGCGTGTTCGATGCCAAGGGCAAGACGTTCCGTGACGATATGTATCCCGAGTACAAGGCCACGCGCGCCTCGATGCCGGACGACCTGCGCCTGCAGATCGAACCGATCCACGAAGCCGTGCGCGCCATGGGCTGGCCCATCTTGATGGTCGACGGCGTGGAAGCCGATGACGTGATTGGGACTTTGGCCGTGCAGGCGGCCGCCGCCGGCATGAACGTGGTGGTCTCCACGGGCGACAAGGACCTGGCGCAGCTGGTCAACAGCCAGGTGACCCTGATCAATACCATGAGCAATGAAAAGCTCGACGAAGCAGCCGTGCTGGCCAAGTTCGGCGTGCCGCCGAACCGTATCATCGACTATCTGTCGCTGATCGGCGATACCGTCGACAACGTGCCGGGCGTATCGAAATGCGGCCCGAAAACGGCCGTCAAATGGCTGACCCTGTACGACAGTCTGGAAGGCGTGATGGAAAACGCGGCCAAGGTGGGCGGCGCCGTGGGTGAACACCTGCGCACGGCCCTGCCTTGGCTGCCGCAGGCGCGCGCCTTGATCACCGTCAAGACCGATTGCGATCTGTCCGGCCACATGACGACGATCGCCGACTCGCTGGTGGCGAAACACGAAGACAAGGACGCCTTGCTGGCCTTCTTCAACCGCTACGGCTTCAAGGCGCTGC